>CALGAW010000051.1 GCA_937959115.1 uncultured Saprospiraceae bacterium | reverse complement strand
TGGTTCTTCACAATCATTACACTCATCTGAGATGACCAAATCCATTGCCATGGCTGAACAACCATTTCCGTCTGTTACAGTAATCGTATAAGTTCCAGGAGGGATATTCTGAAGGGTATCAGCACCACTGTTTATCGGGCTCCATTCATAAGTATAAGTACCAACTCCACCTGATGCATTTATTTCAATATATCCATCTCTTGTATTTTGGCAGGTAGGATTAATCGCCTCTTCGACTACGATGTCTATGGCTGTTGGTTCATAGATGTCTACACATACAGCCGCAGCTGCACAGCCTGAGTTACTAGTCACTGTGACACAATAAGTACCAGGAGCTAAGTTGTTAATTGTAGTTCCTGATCCAGTGTAACCACCAGGACCAGACCAGTTGAACGTTCCTGAAACATTGTTCGCATCAGCTGCAGTAGCAGAACCATCGGCATCACCATTACAAGTAATATTTGAACTAGAAACAATATATGGATTCGGGTTTGGACCAGAAGGTACTGATACTCCGGCAGTTGAAACGCATCCTGAGCCAGTGTCAGTTACTGTAACAGTATAATAGCCTGCTGGAATTGGTCCAATATTAGGAGAAGTACCGCCTGTATTCCATACGTAAGTATATGATCCTCCATTTGGAGGTGCTGCAGGAGTTACCGTAGCAATTGCTCCAAAATCACATGCTCCGATTTGAATTGGAGTGACAGTGACCGTTGCAGGAGGTGCTGTATTAATTGTATAAGTTGCTGTTTGAGGACAAGTATATTTTGGAGTAACACTAGATCCTGGACGATCAGATTCGTAGAATGTAGTTACTGTAACAGTTACTGGACCTGTAGTAACCACAACTTCTGCAGTTGTAGGAGACAGAACCGTTATAATATTAGATGGTGCCCAAATTATGCTATCTATGTTTGCCCCGTTTACTGTTAAGATAGTCGAACCGCCTTCACAGAAAAGATTGTTTCCAGTAATGGTAGGTTGAGGTACAGGATCAACATATAACCAGATTGTATCCATAGGAGAAAGCCCACAACAGTCTGTTTCCAGTGCTAGTGTAATCGCATAAGGAACCCCTGGCGGATTTGGATTATTAAAAACTTGTGGTGGGATATTTTGAAAGTTAGGACCAGTAAAAATACCAGGTATAGCGCCATCAAAATCCCAAATATAATTTGTTCCAGTAAGATTTGTCTGGAAGCTAGCAGCATCACCAACACAGAGTTCAAATGTGTCAGGAGCAATTTGTGGTGCATTCGTTGTGATTTCAGGTCTAATGCCTGCGTCAAAACTAATGTTGTGGAATCCAAGATAAGAATTGGTTCCATGTAAAATATTTTTTCTACTAAGTGTAGCGTATTGCGTTACAACAGAAGCACCAGTAGGAGTTAGTGGTACCGCACCAGCGCCTAGATTCCATGTATTTGAACCTGATAGAGCCGTAAATCCAACATCAGAGAAGGTACAATTTATATTTTCAACAGTGATTGTTGGTTGAGTATGCAATGGGAACGTTGTTGTTATAGAACTTAAAGGATTACCAGAACAAAGTCTTACTGCATAAAAATTACCATTTTGGCCATTACCACCATTTCCACCTCGTCCACCGTCTCCTCCTCGTCCACCATGGCCTCCGAATCCTACTTCAGGATCTGAAACGGGGATACCACCGAGACCACCGTTACCACCATTTCCACCTAAAGAACCAGTTCCTCCAGTTCCTCCAAGACCTCTTAGTGCGGCTGTTACGGGGATTCTACTTTGAATTACATTTCCACCAGTACCATTAGAAGCTAGGAGTATACCACAGGCAATTCCTCCACCACGTCCACCAGTTCCTCCATAGCCACCTTCTCCTCCACCACCACCACCGCCACCAGCGGAGCCACTTCCATCTGTACAGAAGGTACCACCTTCACCTGCACCACCACCACCTCCAGAACCACCTTGACCACCTTGACCACGATCACCTGTTATACCTTGACCACCTGGGACAAAGAAGCACGTAGAAAAAGTTCCTGCGGTACCGACGTTACCATTCATACCATTCGATCCATCAACACCATCTCTACCACAGCGTCCTGATTCTGCGCTGAAACGAGTAAGTGATGCTCCATTACAACCAGATTCTTGGCCACCCCAGTTTGGATCTGTTTTACAACTACCAAGAGCGTTTGGGCCACCATACGTAGTGTTTGCAGCAATAGCACCTCCACCGGGAATTGCTGGTACAGAACCACCATTTCCACCTCGTCCACCGTCTCTACCTTCTTGGCCACCGCCACCGCCACCACCGCCACCGCCACCGGCGATACCAGCTGTTGAATTACCTCCTGCAAAACCATTACAACCAGCAGAGTTACTGCCGTTTGGCATGGTGCATCCCCATGTTCCGTTCCATCCTCTAGTTCCACCACCGGCACCGCCACCAGCGCCACCTCGTGCACCGTGCTGTGTTCCAGTGTCTGTATCATCTCTTCCGTTAAGGCCAGCAGCTGCGGATTCTCCATTTGCTACGTTGGTAGTAGGTGTTGAGCCATCAAGACCGTCTCCAGCTTTACCAGGAATAATTTGTGTACGAACAAAATCAAAGTTAGAGCAACCTAGAAGGTGCACTCCATATGTTGAAAAGGCTGGTCTTGCGGCTGTTCCATCTGGACCGTTTGCGGTTGTGATTGTGATATCTTGAAATAGGAACCCTGTTGCAGAGTTTCCTGTAAAGGCAATAAGGGAAGGCCCAGTCGGGATTCCATCATCACCAAGTGCAGTACGATGAATTCTTGTAAGTCCACCAGTACTAAATTTAACCCAAGTAGTAGGATCAAATCCACCTTCAAAGGTAATATAACTAGGGATTTGAATTGGGCTGTTAATGTTATATACTCCCTGAGCAATTTTCAGAACGCTTCCACTACAACCTGCTAGACTTACTGCATCTAGTAAACTGGCTGGATCTGTTTGTGTTCCAGCTCCATTACCAGTAGTAGTTACATAAATATTTGAGCAATCAGTTATTATAGGAGGTGTACCGATGGTTACGGTAACGTCCTCAGAAGATTCACAGTTTGTAGGTGAGGTTGCTACAACAGTATAGGTAGTTGTTGTGGCAGAAGTAGCAACATAGGTAGAAACATTGCCTACAACAGTCCCTGTTCCAAGCGATGTTGGTCCATTAAACCACTCAAAGGTAGCACCAGGAACACTTGTCGCAGTAAGGATGACACTACCACCTGCACAAACACTGATCGTTTGTGGAGTAACGTTAAGAAGGGGAGGTTGTTCCACTACCACAGTTACGGCATCCGAAGTAGGACAAAGTGTAGAACCAGGAAGGCTTGCAGTAACGGTATAAGTTGTAGTCGTTGTAGGAGAAGCTTGAGTTACTTGTCCATTCGGATTACTAAGACCTGTGGTTGGTGTCCATGTATAGGTAGCACCGGGTATTGTAGAGGAGGCGGATAGGGTAGCAGATTCACCTAAGCAGATCAATTGATCTGGTCCTGCGTCAACTTGTTCTGTTGATGGCCTAACTTCAATGGTATAGGTTAAGGTATTAAATCCTGAAATTGGACAGGAGTCATCGTTTGTTGTTACTGTGAAAAAGTGTGTTCCAATGTCTGAAGCTGTGGGTGCCCAGCAAAAGGTAGCAGATGGTGAAGTCGAGTTGTTGTTTGTGACTGTAAATGTACCATTTGGTATACCTTGATTCCAAATTGTATTGATGATGTCACCATCTAAATCACTTATTAAAATATCGATACAAAAGGATTGGCCAGGACATGCTTCATAAATATAGCTACCTGTATTTGTTCCGTTTTCGTAAATTTCTGAAGAAACGGGAATCGTATTTGTACAGTTAAGCACAACGAATTGCATATCTCTAACGGTTTCTCCGATTTTTACACCGTTTCTGTATTCTTCTACTAAAACACAGAGAACACCAATCTGAACAATATCAGGCGTAAAGCTGATTTGTCCATTTGTCGAGTTAATCGAGACGCCACTAACTGTAGAAAGAGGAACCGTACCACTATAGCCACCGCCATATGAAACAACTCCACCTGCAGACTCTCTGCAATTTACTAGACTAAAGACAAGACTGTCTCCATCGGGGTCAGTAACGCCATGATTATATCCTACGAGTTGATTAACACAGACATAAGGAGTTGGTATATTATTAAAAACAGGTGAGTTGTTACAGGGTTGTTCAATATTATTTAAAGTAGTACTGATATAAATGTTTTGGGTACTCGGATTGTTAAGTGTGGTTATTGCTCCGTTTCTGCAACATTGGGTCCAACCAAGCGTATAATTAGCACAGGGATTGTTTAACGTTACGGTTCCTTCATAAGTAGCCTCTTGTACTCCTGGTAAACTACCACCTTGACAAGAGCTATTTGAAGCTTGACTAGGACATAGAGGAGAAACTTCAATCGGTACACCAACCATACTTAAAGTCATGGAGGTTGTAACTCCGCAACCAGTAATGGTAACTGTTTGGCTACTTAGGTAACTAATTCCTAGACAATCTCTGTAAAACTTGAGTCTCACTTTGTATTCATTGTTGCCAATGCATTCGAAAGTTAGATCAGCTCCCATTCCATGAGATGCCTGAACATCGGACGTAGTTACTAATGAAAAACAGAAAAACAATAATGGTGTTAAAATGTAAGCGTAAAACTTGGACATTTTTAAGGCTTTTAGAGGTAATCAATAAGTCAAATATCATTTTTGCATAATGGTTGCAAAAACAATATTCATTTGATAATACTACAAGGTTAGTAAGTTAATTTTGTCGTCTCGGCATACTTCCCAATTATATACCAAAACTTTAAGTTACTAGATTAGGGTTAATATTTTTAACATTTTACTGAAAAAAAAATGAAAAAATGAAAATTATATAAAATCATGTGTTTAAGATGTTGATCTAATATTACTTATAACTAAGTAATTATTCGAAACTAAATTAGAGTAAAATTATATGTTTGAGCTGTTTTTTGATGAAAAAATGGTTTGATACCCTCCAAAAGGTAGTTAAACTTGCATTAAGCATTAAGAATTAACTTTTGAGCTCAAAGAAGACTGATGTTACCGAACTGCAAGCTTAAGGATTCGTGTGTTTTCATTTTTTCAAGTATGATTCTCGAACGTCCGAAGATTTTTATAAGACATTAAGACTCGAACACCGTAAGCGTTCGGAACTAAGATTCCTCTTTTTACCTTACTACCCGAATGATTTCAAAGAAAATATCCTTGGGAGCACTTGATTAAAACCGAACTGACACGAATATGGCATATTGAACTCAAAAGCTATGAAGACCCAAACACACGAATCCAATGAATAAAGCGGGTCAACTATTCAAAATTTTATTAGGGGTGATATTCTCAAGGATAGCAAGAAGCACAAACTGGTAGGTAGATATTGATAATATGGCATTATTCCTAATGATATTTAGGCAAAAGCTTCGTTTTTTAATATTCTATTTATATTTTGCATCGTTTTTCGAATTCAACTTTTCAAAAAGAACTTTTAGAAATCTACTCAACGTAGATACTAAGACTATTTAGATAGTCGTTAATAAACTTATTTACTAAAAGTATAATTCACTAAAATTACAGCATAAATGTTTTTTGGAACACTATTATTTCAGGCAGACGCCTCTACGAAATCCATGAACCTATTTAGTTTAATAATACAGGGTGGACCTCTAGGGATCGCAATTTTTTTACTGTTGATTATTTTGTCAATAGTTGCTTTTTATATTTTCTTTGAACGTTACTTGACTATAAGTCAGGCTTCTAAGATTGATGAGAATTTTATGATCAATATTAGGAATCATGTCCAGTCTGGAAATATTGACGGAGCCAAAAACTTATGTAAGAATGCAGATACGCCAATTGCTAGTATGGTAGAGAAAGGATTGTCAAGAATTGGTAAACCGTTAAAAGACATTAGTGTAGCCATCGAGAATGTTGGTAACTTGGAAGTCTCTAGGTTGGAAAATCGGCTAGCCACACTTGCAACCATATCAGGAGCAGCGCCCATGATCGGATTCTTTGGAACCGTAACGGGTATGATTATGGCATTTTATGAAATGGCATCTCAGAATAACGTAACCCCTCAGGTATTGGCAGGAGGTATTTATCAAGCACTTTTGACCACAGCCTTTGGACTAATGGTAGGGATTGGCGCATTTATGGGGTATAACTTCCTAGTTGCTAAAGTACAGAAAGTTATTTTTAACATGGAAACCACTTCATTAGATTTCATGGATTTACTTCAAGAACCAGCACATTAATATGGGACTCAAGAAAAAAACAAAAATTAGTGCTGAGTTTAATATGTCTTCTTTAACAGACATTATTTTTCTCCTTCTTATTTTCTTCATGCTTACCTCCAATATGGTAAGTCCTAATGCGTTGAATCTTAAGCTACCAAGCAGTAGCTCGAAGACTGTTGCTCCTGCATCCATCTCTGTTTCTATTCAGAAGGGAGGAAAATTTTACATTGGAAAAGATAGAGTGAAGAAAGGAAGCATGTATAGTGCAGTGAGACAGAAAGTTAGGAAAGAGAAAAACCAGAAAGATGTTACCCTTACAATTAATGCGGAAAAGGGAGTGGCAATCGAGCATGTCGTATTCATCATGGATATGGCAATGAAACTCGGTGTAAACGCTATTTTGGCGACGGACCCTGGATAATTAATTTACATCTTTCGTTCTTATCTGGAAATAGAAGCGTAATCTCCATTGTTGTTAGACCATAGAGTTTTGTCATTTGCTCTGGTATTTATTCTTAATAATGTAAGAAATTTGTTAATTGACAGGTCTATAATTGTGAGTTAAGAACTATACATGAGTCATTTGTCAGCTGGGCAAAAATCTATCTTCCGACATTAGGGTACTAGGGAAAGAAAGTTTCTATTATTCCAGATTTTACTTCGATCTCCAGCATTGCAGATCCCATCCATGTTTGCATCTGATAAGATATATCCAGTTTGATTTCTATTGTTCCATGTTGTGCTTCTGTCAGCAGCTTCAATAACAGTCGAGTTGTTCACATCTCCAGCAAACAGTCCATAGACACCAGTTGATAATTGTTTTTGGGCAATTCCGGTTAAGTTGCCATAAGCAGCACCCGTCTTAAAATCAAAAGGTGTCAAGGAGGAAGACAGGTTAAGGGATCCAGGTGTCATCACACTCAAATGGTTTCTCTGCTTAATCGTAATATAGTAATTGGAGGGCGTCAATCCTTTTATGGTCACTGCGGAAATGCCATCTAAGTCAACGACATCGCCATCTGCTTGCAGTAGTACACATTTCGTTGCCATTACTTGAGTTAAGTTGACTGGATCACGCAATTCAACAAATAACCAGTCGACAATTGCATTGTTCCCACTAACCGCCAATACACTAGGGGCTATCGATTCTCCTCCTCCGTTTAATACATGGAAATACCCTAGGTTTGTAAACGGTTCTGTAGTCGGGATCAAGCCTTGCACTCTGAGGTCGTCATCCATTAATCCTGTTACTTGATTGTACGGGCCTTCCAGCCAAAGCGATGCCTGAAAGACTAAACAACCGACTGAGACATTGATCGGCAAGGAAACAGGTGAGCCAATTACTTCAATACAGTTTTGCTCTGTAACGCTTATAGATGCTGGTGTAATGGGATCATCCCAAAGGACTACTATGGACGAATCACTGTTCGTAATGATGGTTCCTCCAACGACTTCCCAGCAATAGGAAGAGCCAGGTGTAGTAGAAACGGTATACAGTTCAGTATCATTATAACAGGGTGCGAGATTGCCTGAAGGAGTGGGGGAGTCATACTGCATTGTGTTATACAAGAAATTGTGTCCTTGATTGAATACTGGTTCCCAATACTGATTTGGAAAAGTGATGACAACCGTAGGAGTTCCGTAAAAAACGTGGGGAAGACCTTGATAAGGATAGAATTCATTGTAGGTACCAAGAGAGTCCAAGTGATCGTGCATTGGTTGTGCTCCATACATGAAAGGGAGCGTCAATGCGATATCTGTAAATGGTCTACCACTAGTAAAAGGCACAACAATATCATCTGTGCCATGGATGATTACCATTGGAATATTTTCATGTTGATCAAGAATGTCAATACTCGTTGTTGCTCCCCACAAATCAATGATTCCCTTCACCTTAAATGGTTGAACATAGTTGTTTCCATGACAATCAATGCAACCCATATCAGGAGCAAGGAGATATTGGTAGGTTTCAATTGGCCGTTCACTTTCTTCTAAATAAGCCGTATGAATGGCTGTAATTGCACCTGCACTTTCTCCACCTGTGTAAATGAAATTTGGATCAATGTTGAAGCCAAAATTGTTTGGATCTTCTAGCAAAAAGCGGATGGAAGCACGGGCATCTTGCACAGCAGCATACGCTGCTCTGGTAAACGCTCCAGGCACTGAAATCGCGGTTGTATTGGTCAATCGGTAGTTTACAGAAGCACAGGCATATCCATAGTGGGCAAGACTGTCGCACCAAGCGGTAACATCTGCATCTCCCTTATCACCTAGTACATATGCACCACCGTATAGCATAATTACCAAGGGGCGTTTTCCAAGGTATTCATCGTTAGGAGCTGGTTCATAGAAATCGAGTTCAAGGTCGATATTGATCCCTGGAAATCCTGAAGGATATTCAGCATACTTAAGATTGGTTGTGACTTTAATGTTTTGAAAGACTTGTTTTTGGTACCGTTCGCTAGTGCAGACTTGCCCCGATAAAATGTTTAAAACAAGGAAAGAAAGAACTAGGAGGGGCCAATTTTTCATGATGAGTCGTTTTTGAAGGAATAAAATTAGAAGATTTTTCTCATATCCTTTTTGTCTTTTCCTTTTTTGTTTTGCTTTTGTGCTTTTATACGTGCTTTTTCTTGCATTTTTTTCATTTTTGCCTTCTCTTTTTCGGCAGATCGCTGTTTCTTTTTGTCTGCACGTTCTTTTTTTCTAGCATCTTTCTCCGCAGCTCTAAGTTTCTTTTTGTTTAAGGCTTTTTGTTCTTTTTCAGCTTTCTTCTTTGCTCGTTCCTCTTCTCGTTTAGAGATGCGATTGGCTTTTTCCTTCTCCTTTTTCTTGTTTTTCGTTTTTTTATCAATTCGTTGTTTTTCCTTTTGTCTGTTGCGGTCCGCTTTTGTTTTTTCTCGTCTAGAGTCGCCTTCCAATTTGCTTTTTGCTTTTCTTGCTTTACGCTCGTCTATTTCTGCGATTTCCTGTTTAGAGATGGGTTCAATTCTATCTTCCGCATCGTTGATAATTACAGGCTTAACTGGTTTTCGCACCGTTATTTTTTTGTTTTTCGGTTGTTTTGTCTTTTTAGTCATTTTTGATTGCTGTTTTGTTTTTTTGATCACTGACTTAGGTGTTATCTCAGTTGTGTTTTTATCATTTATGGGTTGGTTTTCTACTGTAGACGAATTGAGTGCGATCTTCTTTACGCCTGGGGTTTTGGGGTTTTCTGGATTCGATTTTGCTGGTTTGCTGGATTTCCATGTGGAGCTGACACCGGGGCTTCTGCGTTTCGGTTTAGGGTTTTCTGGGTCCGGCGTTATGTTAGAGGTGTTTTCCGGATTATCTGGATTGCTATTTACGATTGAAGAAGAGTTAAGCAACATTTTCTTTATTGCTGGTGCGTTCCGTTTGCCCTTTTTAGGTTTTTTATTGTTTTTGTTATCCATAACAAGAAATGTTTAAGTTTATATTTATATAGACGTATTATTTAAATTCAAGTTACGTATTTATTAACATTTATAAGATATTTTTGATTTGGAAGCAAGATTATCACTTATAGGCTGGCTAAGTTCTTTATAACGAGTATTTATTGAGGTGTTTATGAATATTCATCAGACTTTTTTAGTTTTCTTGGTCAATCGAATTATGGTCTAATTTGTTAATGGTCACATTTTCAGTATTTTAAAAAACAAAACGCTCGAATTTTGTTAGAAGTTCATCCAGTTTTAAAAGGTCCAATTGAAGTTAATTAAGAATAGATTTTAATTATTTAGTTGCTAACTGTTTAATATCAATATTCTATATGACAATCTATTCATAGTTAATTGTTGCAGTTTACATAGTTCTTGATCTTCTTAGTGTCGGTTATAAAATTAACTATTCTTCTTTTTTAAATTTTTATGTAAATAATTTCAAAGCTTGATGGTAACTCAATAAGCATTTTGTATTATTGCGGTCAGAAGCTAGTTTTTAATTGAACTGTTAAAAAATTCTAGCGTAAAATATTGTTTTGGTCTAAATAGTTTTCCACTATTTAGAAAATGTCTAAATACTTTTTGCCTACTATTATTATTGGTAAACATCAACCCAAATCGTATTTTTGACCTGAATTTTACAAAACATTTTTTAGGACACCGTTAAAGTCTATTTAAATGATTTATAACCGCCTGACTACTAGGTTACTATATTTCGGCTTACTATTTTTCTTCTCTTTTCAGCTTTCTGCTCAAGGAGATGCAAATAAAGGTAAAGCACTTTTTAAAGCCAATTGTGCTACTTGCCACGCCAAAAACATGAAGTCCAAATTAACTGGACCAGCCCTAGGGGGTACAGAAGAACGATGGGCCGAATATCCCAGACAAGATTTATACGACTGGGTAAGGAACGCACCAAAGATGATCGAAGATGGTCACCCAAGAGCAAAAGAACTTTGGGCTGAGTACAAACCTACAGCAATGAACTTGTTTCCAAATTTATCGGATCAAGACATTGATGATATGTTATTGTATGTTAACAATATGTACGTTTCTGGATGTGCAAATCCTCCATGTGCAACAGCAGTAGTTGAAGATACTGGTGCTACCAATACTTCCGATTCAGGAATGAGTGGATGGTTATTTGGATTGCTGCTCGGCGTACTAGCCCTATTAGCTTTAGTTTTGACAAGGATTGTGTCCAACCTAAACTATATGGCCAAAGTAAAGGAAGGTCAAACAGATGTGCAACGTAGTACTATGATGGATGTCCTTACTTCCAGAGGTGTTGTTAGTTTCGCGATCTTCGCACTTGTTGTTCTAGGAGGGTACACTACTGTTAACAATGCGATTGCTCTAGGACGGCAACAAGGATACCAGCCCAAGCAACCAATTAATTTCTCTCATAAAATCCATGCAGGTACCCACAAAATCGATTGCCAGTATTGCCACGATAGTGCTAGAAAATCTAAGCATGCTTCAATTCCTGCAGCTAATACATGTGTAAATTGTCACTCTGCTATCAAGTATGGCTCAAATGAAGGGCATGACGAATTGGCTAAGATTTATGCTTCGGCAGGGTTTGATCCTAAGAGTGGTCAATACATAGATGATTATGAGAACATGAATCTCGCTCAAAAGAAGAAGTTGTTCACAGACTGGATGGTAGAAAGCACCATCGAAAATGATGAGCGATATTCAGCAAAAACGGATGCAGTTGTTGACTTGGTGGATTCACAGTGGAAAAACATTGAGACTGCACTCAATATGAAAGAAGACGGTTCTGGTAAGTTAGAGTGGGTGAAAATTCACAACTTACCTGATCATGTATATTTCAACCACTCGCAACACGTAGTAGCAGGTAAGGTAGAATGCCAAACCTGTCACGGACAAGTTGAAGAGATGGAAGTCCTTGAACAATATGCTCCACTTTCAATGGGATGGTGTGTTAACTGCCACAGAGAAACGAAAGTTGACTTTGAAGGTAATGAGTACTACGAAGTTTGGGATCAGTACCACAAAGACAAGAAAGAAAACGTCACTGTTGAAGATATCGGTGGTTTGGAATGTCAAAAATGCCACTATTAATTTAATTGAGAATACTTTACTCCACATACCTCCTTTGGAATTATGGAAAATAACAAAAAAATATGGGTCAATGTTGAAGAAAAAAACAACGACCCCCAATTTTTAAAATCCGGCGAACTAGAGTTCTACGAATTACCGATCACAGAAGGATTGGCTGATGAACAAGGACTAAAAGAAACAACAGGAAGCAGAAGAGACTTTCTCAAATTCCTCGGTTTCGGACTCGGTGCAGCCACTATTGCTAGTAGTTGTGATATACCTGTCAGAAAAGCCATCCCTTATGTTGTGAAGCCGGATACAATTGTACCAGGTATCGCAAACTACTATGCTTCTAGTATTGTAGATGGTGGTGACTACTGCTCTGTCCTAGTAAAAACTAGAGAAGGAAGACCTATCAAAATAGAAGGGAATCATCTTTCTCAAGTGACTAAAGGTGGAACAAGTGCGCGAAGTCAAGCAGCAGTGTTAAGTCTTTATGATAATAATCGAACCAAATCACCAGGAACCGTTTCTAACGGAAAGGTTACTGCAATGGATTGGGCTAAATTCGATGAAACGATCAAAGGGAAGCTGAATGCTAGTTCTAATATTAAGATTGTATCGAATACAATGATGAGTCCTTCTACTAGCGCTGCTATTGAAGAGTTCAAATTGAAATATCCTAATACACAACACATCCAATATGATCCCATTTCAGTTTCTGGACTGTTGGATGCCAATGAAGCATCATTCGGAACACGGGTAGTACCGTCTTACCGTTTTGAGCAAGCAATGTGTATTGTTAGCTTTGGAGCTGATTTTCTAGGAACTTGGATTTCTCCAGTTGAGTACGCTCAAGGTTATGTTCAAAACAGAAAAGTGGATTCAGCAGATTCTGTAATTTCTAAGCATTACCAGATTGAAACGGGGATGTCTCTTACTGGTTCTAATGCAGATGAGCGTATTCGAATCAAGCCATCAGAGCAAAGTGCAGCAGTCGCTGCGTTACTAAGTGCATTGGGCGGAGGAGTAAGTGTGCCATCCGGATTAAATGCGAAAGCAAAAGCTGAAATGACTAGAGTGGCTGCAGACCTTAAGAAATTTGCAGGCAGATCTATCGTTGTCAGCGGCTCGAATGATGTTAACGAACAAATTTTAGTCAATGCCATCAATAGCCAATTAGGCAACTATGGAACTACCATTGACCTTGCAAACTATAGTAATCAGCGTAAAGGAAACGATAAAGATATACAGGCACTTGCCAAAGGATTGAGAGGAGCAACAGTAATCATTATGGGTGGAGCAAACCCCGTGTATGATTTACCAAATGGTGCTCAATTTGGGGAAGCACTGAAAGGCGCGGCCTTGTCGATTTCATTGAATCAAAAATTGGATGAAACATCTGCTTGCTGCCAATACGTAGCACCAGATCATCACGTTTTGGAATCTTGGGGCGACGTAGCTCCAAAGATTGACCGATACTCTCTTATCCAACCAACGATTGCACCTTTATTTAAGACAAGAGCGGCAGGAGCAACTTTCCTAAGCCTTGCAGGTAGCGCTAAGTACGATGCGACGAAGGAACAGCCATATATGGAATTTGTTAAGCAATCTTGGCAAGATAACTTCTTCGGTCAGCAACAAAAATTTGCTCGTTTTCAGTCCTTCTGGGATAATGCTTTACATGATGGTGTTTTTGAAGTACCATTACGAAGAGCAGCGACAGGTGCTTTTAACGGTGATGTTAGTGCTGCGGCTGCAGCAATTCAGAAACCAGTTGGAGGTGAAGAAAACTTTGAAGTAAACTTTGTAGAAACAGTAGCTGTAGGAGATGGAAGATATGCTGACAATCCTTGGTTACAAGAAATGCCTGACCCTGTTACTAGAACAGTTTGGGACAACGTCTTGTGTATTCCAGTTAAATATGAATTTGAATCAAATTCCTACAAAGCACTTAATAATTTGGAGGATGGTGATTTAGTTGATCTAGAAGTAAATGGACAAACTTACCAACTTTCAGTTGTCCGTCAATTTGGTCAAATGCCTGGAACTGCAACCGTGGCTTTAGGTTATGGTAGAGCAGCAGCAGGACCAACTGGAACAAATGTGGGAACAAACCTTTACCCTGCTCTAAAAAGCAAAGGTGGATTGACTCAATATTTTGCAACTGGGGCAAAAATTAGTCAAAAGGTTGGAAAGGATAAGAATTTTGCCTGTGTTCAAATGCACCACACCTATGGTTTGAATACTAGAGGTGATGATGGTAAAATTAAAATTGATGATAGCCCAAGAGGAACAGGACGTCCATATAATGTGGATGAGGCGGAGGTTGTACCTGCAGGATATCAAGGTTCTATTACTGAACGCTCCGTTGTTTATTATTCAAATACAAAGGATTTACAGAAAAATATTGATTGGTTAAAGGATAGAAGATGGCATGCTGAACATTTGAATCAGGAGACATTATATCCTTATGACGAATACAGCAAGGACTTCTACAAGCAAGGACACCACTGGGGTATGTCTGTAGATATGAATGCTTGTATTGGTTGTGGAGCTTGTACAGTCGCTTGTATGGCAGAGAACAACGTTCCTGTAGTCGGTAAGAAAGAAGTTCGCCGAGTTCACGAAATGAGTTGGATCAGAATTGACAGATATTTCTATGGAGATGAGGACTCACCAAACGTGATCTTTCAACCAATGATGTGTCAGCATTGTGATAACGCTCCTTGTGAAAACGTGTGTCCAGTAGCTGCGACCAACCACAGTTCAGAAGGCTTGAATCAAATGACTTATAACAGATGTATTGGTACAAGATATTGTGCAAACAACTGTCCTTATAAAGTAAGACGTTTTAACTGGTTAGACTATAATTCAGCGGATGTATTCCCTTACAATGAGTCGAATCTAAACAGTGATGATGCCTCTAAAGAAGAATACACCTATATGTCTGACAACTTGTTGCGTATGGTGTTGAACCCAGATGTAACCATCAGAACTAGAGGTGTAATTGAGAAATGTAGCTTCTGTGTTCAACGACTACAAGAAGGTAAGCTAAGAGCGAAGAACGAAGGAAGAAAGCTTAGAGATGGTGATGTAAAAGTTGCTTGTCAATCTGCTTGTCCTACTGGAGCCATCGTTTTTGGAGATACAAATGATAAGAAAGCTAAGATCACGAAAGCTTGGGAATCAGATCTGAACTACTTTGTCCTAGAAGAAGTGAATACTAGAGCTTCTGTAGGGTACAAAATGAAAGTAGTCAATAGAGATGACCTAGTTGGTAGTGCGCCAAAATACTTTAAGAAGAAGAAGCATGACGCTCATGGTCATGGAAAAGATGCTAATCATGGTGGGCATGGACATGAAAACCACGGACACAAAGGTGGAGATCACGGCAAAGGACATGAAGGTCACGGACATGAAGGTCAGGGACACGGTGGCAATGATCACAATGGAGCAAGCCACGGCTCTGGTTCAGGAACGCACAAATCACATGGTTCTGGTTCTGGCAGTCACGAATCACATGGTTCTAGCTCAGGTCATGAATCACATAGTTCGGGCTCTGGTACTCATAGTTCTAGCACGCACAGCACGAGTGGAACAATAAAAGGAGATGGAACTGGCATCATTAAAAATGCAGAAGGCAAAGTTAAGAGTGCTGGAGGCAAAGTAGAGGGTGATGTGAAAAAAGCTGGAGGCAAAATTAAAAAAGTGATTAAGGATGCTGGTGGCAAGATAAAAGATGCTGGAGGCAAAATTAAGGACGCTGGCAGCAAGCTGAAACCAAAGATTGGGAAAGGCAAGAATAATAATTAGACAAAGTACTTGAGAATACTATTAAAAATTTATAGTTAAATAATTAGAATATGCATCATACGGTAATTTCGCCAATTCGTGAACCATTAGTGGAAGGAGCAAAAACCTATCACCAGATCACGGAAGATATATGTTCTCCAGCGGAAAGAGCTCCAAACCTTCTCTGGATCGTTGGGTTTGTCTTGTCCCTTATTACATTGGGATTTGGATTAGCCTGTATATTTATCACCATCTGGTGGGGAATTGGGACTTGGAACCTAAATAGAACAATTGGATGGGGATATGATATTACCAACTTCGTTTGGTGGATCGGAATCGGACACGCAGGAACCTTGATTTCAGCGATTCTGTTACTGTTTCGTCAAAAGTGGCGTACAGGTGTAAACCGTGCGGCAGAGGCAATGACAATATTCGCAGTAATGTGTGCAGGTCTTTTCCCGATCATTCATATGGGACGAGTCTGGTTAGCCATGTTTATCCTTCCTTACCCAAACACACGGGGACCATTATGGGTGAACTTTAACTCTCCATTGCTTTGGGATGTATTTGCAATTAGTACTTACTTCACAGTATCTTTATTATTCTGGTATACTGGTTTAGTACCTGACCTTGCAACATTAAGAGATCGTGCAACTGGCTTACGTAAAAAGATTTACTCATTTGTAGCCTTTGGTTGGACAGGATCTGCAAAGCACTGGCAACGGTGGGAGTCTTTATCTCTAGTATTAGCTGGTCTAGCAACTCCCTTGGTACTATCTGTACACACAATTGTAAGTTTTGATTTCGCCACTTCAGTAATACCAGGATGGCATACCACGATTTTCCCACCTTATTTTGTAGCTGGGGCAATCTTCTCTGGATTTGCAATGGTATTGACCTTGATGATCGTTACAAGAAAACTATTCAATTTACAAGAATATATTACGCTTGCGCATGTTGAATCGATGAACAAAATTATCTTATTGACTGGTTCTATCGTAGGTGTCGCCTATTTAACAGAGCTATTCATTGCTTGGTATTCAGGTTATGTTTATGAACAATTTGCCTTCTACAATAGAGCACTTGGACCATATTGGTGGGCATATTTCGGAATGATGGCTTGTAACGTATTATCACCACAGTTTTTCTGGTCAAAGAAGTTGAGAAGAAGTGTTGTTTTTACCTTTTGGCTTTCAATATTCATTAACATCGGTATGTGGTTTGAGCGATTTGTAATTATTGTTATTTCATTACATAGAGATTATCTACCTTCTAGTTGGAGTTACTACTCGCCAACTTGGGTTGAAATAGGAATTTATATAGGAACATTTGGTTTGTTCTTCACACTGTTTTTAATTTTTGCAAGAGTTGCACCTGTAATTGCGATTGCTGAGATCAAGCACATACTTAAAACTGCTGGAGATCAGTACACAGGTCCTAATGCGACTGTTCATCACCATGATGATCATGGACAATCAGAATCAGTAGAAGCAAATCATTAATTGAAAAACGTTCTTAACTAAGATATAATGAAAACAGAAAAAGAGGTTTTATTTGGGTTATACAACGATGAGGTTGACTTGATGAAGGCCATCAAGGTAGCCAAGGATGATCACTTAGAAATCATGGACGTGTATACTCCATTTCCAGTTCACGGACTGGACGATGTGATGGGGTTGTCAGAATCTAGACTTCACATTGCTGGTTTTATCTTTGGAGCTTTGGGAACCTTGACTGCACTAGGTGTGATGTCTTGGGTGTTTACCAGAGATTGGCCGATCATTTTTGGAGGGAAGCCTTATTTCTCATTACCAGCGTTTATTCCGATCACCTTTGAGTTGACGGTATTATTTGCCTCAATTGGGATGGTAGTTACGTTTTATACCATTTGCGGATTAGGACCAGGAGTCGTTAATCCTATATTGGATACCAGAATTACAGATGATAAGTTCTGTCTTGCATTTGAAACAGATGGGTTGAATACGTCAGAAGTTGATAATTTGAAACGCTTTTTTAATACAACTGCAGCAGCGGAAGTACATACAAAATCAATAAGCAATTAATTTAAATAGTAATTCATTTTTAATGAAACACTTACACCACATAATCATCGCACTTGCATTCGGAACACTATTGTTTTTCAGTAGTTGTCGACAAGCAAATGCAGATCACCCGGGAGTAGAGTACATGCCTGATATGGGACACTCCCTTGCCTATGAGGCGAATGTCGTAAATGACTATTTTGCCCATACCTGGGATGACAAGTACGAAGGACAAACAAGATATGAGTTGTCTCAACCAAGAAATCCAGTTACTGGCACCATCCCTAGAGGGTATTCGAGTGTTGCTACTGCAGGATCTGCTGCTGAACGTCAGGCTGCAATGGCCAGATTCGCGAATGAGACAGTTCCAATTCCGGTGAACGGATTTGTTCCTTATTACTATGGGAACACGGATGAAGAACGATTACGCGCGACTGCTGAAATCACTTCTAACCCATTTCCAGCAACAGATGCAAGATTGAAGTCAGGAAAAGAACTGTACGTCATCTACTGTGGTATCTGCCATGGAGACAAAGCAGATGGCAATGGTTACCTTGTAAGAGATAACGGAGGCAAATACCCAGCACAGCCTGCAAATCTATTAGCTGATAATTTTGTAAATACCACAGACGGACAATACTATCACGCTATCATGCACGGTAAGAATGTAATGGGAGGTTATTCTGATAAGCTATCTTATGAAGAACGATGGAATGTTATTCATTACATCCGATCTTTGCAAGCAAAAGGAAAAGGCCTTGACTATGGAACATCTACAGCAGCTATTAATCCCGTAGGAGAAGCGGTTCAGGCTGTTCAAGTAGCAGAAACAGTGACGGAAGTTTCAGAAACTGTTCAAAAAGTTGAAAAAATTGAAACAAAAGCTAGTGGTGAGTTGTCTAACTTAAAGGCGGGACAATCAATTACATTGAAGAATGTAAATTTTGCATTAGGTTCAGCAAAACTAACTCCTGCTTCCTTAGTTGAATTGGACAAAATAGCGACATACTTAAAAGCCAATACTGCTATAAAAGGAGAACTTAGCGGACATACAGATTCTAGAGGGAACAAGGATGTAAACCAGAAGTTGTCTGAACGAAGAGCTAAGGCAGTTAAAGATTATCTTGTTTCGAAGGGCGCTAATGCTGGTAATCTTACAGCAGTTGGCTTTGGATCTGCAAAACCAAAGAATACAGCGAAAACATCAGCTGCTAGAAAACAAAATCGTAGAACCGAATTTAGAATACTTAAATAGAACACCTTAATAGATATTAAAATGGAACAATTCACCTTTACAGGTAAACAGAAAACATTCTCCATAGTATTGATGGTAATTGGTGTACTATGTATGGCATATACTTACATCGCATATGATGGAGGACACCACGCAAGATTCTGGACGAATTTCCTACACAACAGTGTATTTTTCACAGGTATTGCATTTATCAGTTTTTACTTGCTTTGTGCACATACACTGGCTTATTCTGGTTGGCATACCCTTATGAAACGACTAATCGAGTCATTCGGAATGTTCTTGCCAGTAGGTGCGATCTTCTTTTTGATCCTTTGGTTTGGTACCATCAGTGAATGGCATCACCTATATCACTGGGCACAAGAAGGAATTGCAACCCTAGGACACGAAAACTATGATCGAATTATTGCAGGAAAATCTCCATTGTTGAATAAGTCAATGTACTTAATTCTTACTGTTGGACTTATTCTGTTTTGGTCACTGTTCGTAATGAAAATTAGGAGCTTATCAAAAGCGGCTGACAGAGGAGACAATGATTTAGCAACTTACAAGAGCACCAAATTTTGGATGGCGATATTTATGCCAGTAGGTGCTTTTACCAGTGCATTTTTTATTTGGTTATCAGTTATGTCAATCGATGCACACTGGTACAGTACAATGTTTGCTTGGTACACTTCAGCTAGTTGGTTAGTATCTGCTTGTGCATTATTAGCCTTGTTTGTTATTTATTTGAATGGACAGGGTTATTTAAAAGAATTGAATCAAACGCACCGTCACGATCTTGGTAAGTATATATTTGCTTTTAGTGTTTTCTGGACGTATGTTTGGTTTGATCAATTCATGTTGATTTGGTACGCAAACGTTGGAGAAGAAACAATTTACTTTAACACAAGGCTGAATACGTTTAAAATTCTTTTCTTTTTAAACCTTGGAATTAACTTCTTACTTCCGTTTTTCATTCTTATGAGAAACTCAACAAAATGGAAGATTGGTTCTCTCGGCTTTGTAGCAATCATGGTATTCTTTGGACACTGGCTTGATTTCTTTATGATGATAAAACCAGGTATTTATACCACAATGGATGTACACGGTCACGGACATGGTGATCATGGTCATGGCGAATTGATATCTGAAGCAGGACATCATGCAGCTCCAATGATAGAATTAGGTTGGCAACTACCTGGTTTACTCGAAATTGGCACGATGCTCGGTTTCTTAGGATTATTCTTGTTTGTTGTATTAACTGCATTGTCAAGAGCAGGTTTGTACACGAAGAACGATCCATATTATGAAGAAAGCTTGCACCACCACTCTTAATTATTAGTAACGAAATAAAACAAATCCTTATCAAATGGGAAGTTTAGTAATCATATTGAGTTTAATTTTACTTGGAATCGTTTTGGTTCAAATAGGTAAAGTGAACGAATTGTCCTCTGCAATCAGAGGTGAAGAAGAAACAGAATACAGAGGGAACACTAGCCATGCCTTGTATGGTTTGCTATTTGTTGCTGGATTTATGGTATTCGTATTTGCTAGCTTCTTCTATTATAAGAATAGTATGCTTGGATATGGCCCTTTACAAGCGGCCTCTGCGCATGGTGGAGACATTGATTGGATTTTTGATGTGACGATGTATATCACATTGATTGTATTCGTCATTACTCACCTAGCGTTATTCTGGTTTGCATACAAGTATAGAGGACGAAAAGGTCATAAGGCACAGTTTATCCCTCATGACAATAGATTGGAGATCATCTGGATGGTCATTCCTTCTATCGTAATGGCTTTCCTTGTAGTCGGCGGATTAATTGTCTGGAACAAGGTAATGGCAGATATTCCTGTTGGAGCTGTTCCTAATAAAGACTTCATAGAAATTGAAGCGAATGGACAACAGTTTGGTTGGAATCTACGGTATCCTGGAAATGATGGTTTACTAGGCGGTAATTATTTTAAAGAAATTTCAGCTAGTAATCCATTTGGTCAGCTTTGGGATGACAAGAAAAATCATGATGATTTTCACCCTAGTAAAATAGTTCTTCCTGTTGGAATGAAAGTTCGAGTAAGAATTACTTCAAGAGATGTATTGCATAATTTCTATCTTCCATTTCAACGTGTGAAAATGGACGCAGTACCTGGAATGCCTACACACTTTGTGTTTACGCCTACAATAACCACCGTAGATTTTAGAAAACGGTTAGGAGAAGTGGATAAAAAGGGTAATCCTTTATATCCTGAGTGGCATACACCAGCAGATCCAAGTGATCCTGAAAATAAGCTAAAGCGTTATGAAGCATTTAACTATGAACTTGCCTGTGCGGAGTTATGTGGAAACGGACACTTCAGTATGCAAAAGATAGTAGAAATTGTTACTCCAGAAGAGTACCAAACTTGGTTGGGAACGCAAAATTCCTTTTATGAAGCAAATGTAAAAGGCAAGGAAAAAACGCTTCAGCTAGGTGATAGAGAAACAAAGAATACAAAAGATTTAACAATAACGATCAGAGAGACAAACATTTCTGAAATTAACTAATAATACTCAGTCGTATATTCGGCTAAACTATATAAATATATTGAAATGGCAAACATTGATATAGTTACTCAAGAAGATTTACATCACGGACATGACGATCATGACGATCACCATGGTGATAAGTATCAATCAGGCTTCTTCTCTCGTTACGTATTTAGCATGGATCATAAGACTATTGCTAAGCAGTTCTTAATTACCGGTATTATCTGGGCATTGATTGGAGCTGCTATGTCATTAGTGTTCAGACTTCAATTAGGCTTTCCAGAAGAAAGTATGGCATGGTTAAAACCAATCCTAGGTAAGTGGATCGTAGTAGACGCTGAAGGCATCGGTACACTTGATCAAGATTTCTATTACGCGCTTGTAACAATGCACGGAACCATACTTGTATTCTTTGTATTAACAGCAGGGCTGAGTGGAACGTTTAGTAACTTATTAATTCCGTTGCAAATTGGAGCAAGAGACATGGCATCTCCTATGTTGAATATGTTTTCTTACTGGTTCTTCTTCTTAGCAGGAGTAGTAATGTTTGCTTCACTATTCTTAAGTACCGGACCATTTGCCGGTGGATGGACAGCCTATCCCCCCTTGAGTGCCGTGCAAACCGCAATGTCAGGTTCTGGTGCAGGAATGACGCTATGGACGGTGAGTTTAGTCTTATTTGTCGTGTCAGTTTTACTTGGTGGTATGAACTATATAACCACGGTAATCAACATGAGAACTAAAGGAATGACAATGTGGCGTTTACCGCTTACAGTATGGGCATTCATGGTAACTGCAATACTTGGACTTTTATCGTTCCCCGTATTAGCATCTGCTTTTTTCCTAATGATTTTTGACAGAAGTTTTGGTACATCTTTCTATTTAAGTGAGATTTATATAAATAATGCACCGCTTGAAAATGTAGGTGGTAGTCCAATATTATATCAACATTTATTCTGGTTCCTTGGACACCCTGAGGTATATATCATTATTGTACCAGCCTTCGGTATTGTTTCAGAAGTACTGTCCGTTCATTCAAGAAAACCAATTTTTGGATATAAGGCTATGGTACTTTCTATATTGGCGATTGCCTTTTTAGCATTTATCGTATGGGCGCATCACATGTTTATGTCTGGGATTAATCCATTCATAGCCAATATTTTTGTAGTCTTTACTTTGATTATTGCCGTCCCGTCTGCCGTCAAGGTGTTTAACTGGATTGCAACGTTGTATGGTGGAAATATCCGCTTTAATTCGGCTAGTTTGTTTAGTATAGGCTTTGTATCCATGTTTATCTCTGGTGGATTGACTGGTATTTTCCTTGGTAACTCTGCGATTGATATCCAATTGCACGATACTTATTTCGTAGTAGCTCACTTCCATATTGTAATGGGGGTTGCTGCATTCTTTGGTATGTTTGCTGGTATTTATCACTGGTTCCCAAGAATGTATGGGCGTTTTATGAATGAAACATTAGGTAGACTTCATTTCTGGGGGACTTTAGTTGGTGCTTACGCTATTTTCTGGCCAATGCACTACCTCGGAATGGCAGGTGTACCAAGAAGGTATTATTCTTTTGCTTCTTTTGATGCATTTAATCAATTTGCTGGAATGAACCAGTTTATCACCATTGCTGCGTTTGTTGTATTTGGCTTGCAAGTTGTCTTTGTGATCAACTTTTTCTATAGTATTTTCAAGGGGAAAGTTCAGAAAGAAATGAATCCTTGGGGAGCGAATACACTTGAGTGGACTGCACCAGTCAACGCTGGACATGGTAACTGGTCAGGAGCAATCCCACATGTGCACAGATGGTCTTATGACTATGCAAAAGACGGAATTGAGTTTATCCCTCAAACAGTTCCTTTAAAAGAAGGAGAAAAAGACATGGGAGAACACTAGGGAATTAAGAATAACGAATAACGCTTGAGGATTTGGGACGATATGTCCTTTAAACCAAAAGAATAAATAAAGTAGAATAGTAAACCGTGAAAAAAAGAGTAGATAACCTATCAATTCAACAGAACCTTGGGGCACAAATCTCTCAAAAGATTAGTGACTTAAAGATGTTGACCAAATTCAGACTATCCATGATGGTTGTCTTCTCTGCTGGTGCTGGGTTTATCCTAGGATCGGGAGTTGAGGTTATTTGGACGGAGTTTATGTTATTATGCTTAGGCGGTTTTCTTGTTACTGGAGCTTCAAATGCATTAAATCAAGTTATCGAAAAAGATTTTGATAAGCTGATGCCTCGAACAGAAGACAGACCCCTTGCAACTGGTCGGATGTCCGTTTCTGAAGGCGTACTGATTGCAGGTGTGTTAAGTGTTTCTGGATTATTGATCCTTGCAACGTTTAATCCAATTGTGACGTTACTTGGAGCACTGTCCTTATTGAGTTATGCATTTGTTTACACACCACTGAAGCGGGTTTCGCCTATTGCAGTGATTGTAGGTGCATTTCCCGGTGCTTTTCCACCAATGATCGGTTGGGTAGCAGCGAGTGGTTACTTAGGGATTGAAGCTTTGATTTTGTTTGGAATTCAGTTCATGTGGCAGTTTCCTCATTTTTGGGCAATCGCTTGGGTGTCTTTTGAAGATTACAAGAAGGGTGGTTTTAACCTGTTACCTTCTAGAAAGAGAGATAAGGCCTCTGCATTGCAATGTGTCATTTACAGTTTAATTTTGATCCCAACCAGCCTATTGCTTTACTTTATGGGAATTACTGGATTGGTCGCTGCTATTATCATAGGAATAACCGGATTGGTGTACTTATTAGCATCCATCCAATTATATATAAAATGTGATCGGAAGTCGGCATTACAGTTAATGTTTACCTCCTTTTTCTATTTGCCAATTGTTTTAATTGCAATTTGCGCAGATAAACTATAAATATGAATATATCTATTCACAATAAGGAGTACACAGGCGTTCATCCACACAAGTTTTTACTTTGGTGTGCGATCGCTGGTATGATTATGATGTTTGCTGCCTTGACAAGTGCTTACATCGTAAGAAAATCAGCAGGGAACTGGCTGGAATTCCAATTGCCTTCAATATTTTGGGTCAACACTGCTGTCATTTTGCTCAGTAGCCTAACCCTACACTTTAGTTACAAGTCCTTCCTCAAGGGAAATGCATTGCTTTACAAAGGATTAATGCTGTCTACTTTTGTATTAGGGATACTATTTTTAGTATTACAATACAAAGGATGGATCACATTAACTGGGATGGAAATTTACTTAAATACCAACCCGTCAGCATCCTTTATTTATGTAATTTCTGGGATTCATGCTGCGCATT
>CALGAW010000050.1 GCA_937959115.1 uncultured Saprospiraceae bacterium | reverse complement strand
AGTTCGTTAAAAATAGAGGAACGTTAGTTCCGAACCCCTATGGTGAAATTAAAAATAGGCGGACGTTCGAGCAACCTACGTCTTCATTGATTTTGAAGTAGTTTGAGGACAAAAGTTGATTCTTAATGCATAATGAGGGTTTAAGCTTCATCGACTCTTTCATATCAACCACCTAGCTTATTCAAGCTATTGCGTTAATTCCAAATTTATCAACTATACAATCTTCAAATACATTTATTTTTAATAAATTTACATCAGTAAGTACTTATTTTACAATAAGCTGAGTAGTCCCATAACCTATGCTCAACCTGATTGCAGACCATCCTATACTGTTCGCCTTGTTTATCTGTATCATTACAGGTATACCAATGGCAATATGGTGGCTACGATATAATAATGCTCAAAAAGAATCAAACGCAAAAAAACCGGGCATTCAGTTCACCTGTATCTGTGGGAAGACTTTACCATCAAAAATCGAGTTCGATACCCACCAGCAAGATGGTTCCTGCCCAAAACTGCCCGCTAAAACCGTTACCAAGCCAACCACTCACCCCAATCCATCAGTTAAAAGCAAACCATCGCTACTTCAAAAACCGATTGCAAAGAGCAAGGCAATAGTGACCTCTTCTAAAAAACAAGAGAAAGCCACTCCTAAAGCACCTAAAAAATCAATGAAGATCAAACCCAGAGATCAAAAAAAGTCAACTTCTAAAAAAACAGACGAAGACATTATTAGCATAAATGAATTTGAAAAAAACACAGCTAAAATCGTCATCTCAAAACGCTGATTAGTCCCATTTAAACCGATGGAAAAAGCTTGTAAGCGCCCCTACTCTTTCTAGTAATAGTTTTGGCTTTCTTGTTCCACTCTTAGGGGTAAACTAAACGAATATTCCATTCTTTAAAGTTGAAAAATTCCGAACATTTATCCTAATAACCAGTTATTAATAGTAATTTCAGGTAACCAATATAAAAAGCAAGTAACTTATTAGTAACATTAAGCAGCAATTACCATAATGAAAGAAATTCTAGCCATTCTCTCCTTACTAGGATTTTGCAGCATCCGACACACTTGGATGGGCATTCCTGCAGCGGCGTTTGCTGGATATTCTCTTATAGAAATCATGGTCATCGGTACCCTTGGAGGCATGATTGGGATTGTTGCATTCACTTATCTTACTGTCCCTGTCAAGAGTTTATACAAACGATTATTTCCAAAAAAAGCAAAGAAATTTACGAAGATGAATCGTCGTATTATCAAAGTACGTCAGCGATTTGGCCTTTGGGGTATTGCCTTCATCACACCACCTATCTTCTCAATTCCTGTAGGTGCTATTGTGGCCTCGTCCATGTATTCCAATAAAAAGCAAATCTTCGCTACTATGTTTGTATCTGTCCTGTTCTGGAGCGTGCTTTCCTCTATTGTTTCCTACATGCTTGTCAACACTGCCGCAGAGAATCTTTCCTTCCTTCTTGATTGGTTACCCAATACGGATCCTCTAGTTGTTAAGTAACTATTCCTAAGTACTGGCCAATTACATTTCGCTAATAAATTCATGTTTTCGCTAGAAATTTAACGCTAATTCTTGATATTCCAACTTATTTATCGTAATATTACGATATGGGAAAAACAAAGACAGAATTGTTTTCAAATTTTCAAAATAGAATGGCAATAATGGCGAAAGCACTTGGTCACCCAGCTAGAATCGCTATTTTGGAACATTTGATCAGCAAAAATTCCTGTGCTTGTGGTGATATCGTTGAAGAATTGCCATTGGCGCAATCCACCATTTCCCAACACCTAAAAGCCATGAAAGACGCTGGTATTATCAAAGGCGAAATCAATGGCTCTAACAAATGTTACTGCATCAATATGGAAGCGTGTAATGAGTTAAGAACACAACTTGTTGGCTTGTTTTCTAAGATCAAAAACTGCTGTTAGTATTTTTTTGGCTATAGCTATCGTAATATTACGATGATGAAATAAATTTTTTAACCATAGAAATGAGACATGTAGCATTTCTAAAAAAATAAGAAAATGAAAAAATTATTTGCACTAGCAGGTATTCTTTCTGCAGTTGCTTTGGCTTGTTGTAACTTGCCATGCTGCTCAGCTGGATGTTGCTAATATGAAAATGGAGCAGAACTCAGGTTCTGCTCTTAATAATTTCAAACAATAAGTGTACATTTCTAATAACAACTATAAAGCACTGTTTAATACGATTTCTAGTGAATCAAGCAGTTAGATATCCCACCAGATGCAGTGACGATCTAGTCAACAGCTTCATTTCCATCTTGCACAAATGATTCCTCGCATACTAGTAAAGTGAGATGACAATTGACTTCCAGAGGTTCTAGAACCTATTTATAAGAAATAGTACCGCCAAATAAAAAACAGGTCAAGAGCATCTCCCTTAACCTGCTATATATTCACATCAAATAATTAATTAATCATTAACGGAATAAAATTCCTAATTAATCATTATTATAATTTTTAATTAAAGTAAACCAATCGCTCAGAATCTGTATTGTTTCCAAACACACACTCTCCTCCACTAAATGGTACAATGGTTGCCGTAATCGTTGTTTGTCCATTTGTTCCTTGTGGATCGTACATAGCGTTGAATCCAAAGCTAGAAGACGTACTAGCAGGAATGACCAAACCAGGACCGTTATATTCCCAACGATGTATAACACCGTTATCTCCTAAGTAGTTCCAAGCAGAATTCTGTACTGGGTCAAATCCAACCTGTGTTAATCCAGGAATCCAAACAAAGATCAATCTAGGATCAGAAGGGATTCTTACAAAGATTGAAGACTGGTCAGTATCCTCGCCATTCACCTCTGTGATTTTAACCACCACACTAACTGATGACACTCCAGAGATATTACCAGGAACAAGCTTTGTAACTGGTGATAAATCAGGGCAACTTGTTACACAACCACTTTGATCCGCTGTCACAGGCAATGTGATGCTTCCCTGCACATAATCACAGGCATCATTCGGGTTGGTATTGTCTGGCATACACTCTGTAGCATTGGTGACTCCATCGCCATCGCAATCTAAGGGCCCTAATGGTCCACCAGGATCACTAGCAATAACACCACAGATACCACCAGGATCGTTATTAGCAGCCCCACAAATATCACAGGACTCTTGTTCTACCAGCAAGGTAGAAATGTCAGTACAACCAGCTGCATCTGTGATCGTGACCATATAGATCCCAGTACCTAAACCAGAAACAACTGGGGTCGTCGCATTGCCGGCAGCTGCATCCCACTGATAATCATATGGAGGTGCACCATTCGTTGCGGTTACTTCGATTGAACCATCCGTATTACCATTACAAGTAACATCATCAATATCAATAATTGCAATAATCTGAGTTGACGTACCAGTCACTACCAATTCAACTCCCGTACAACCAGAAACATCTAATACAGTAACTGTGTATGTCCCTTGCCCCATCACAGGAATCGTTTGTGTATTTGCTCCAGTGTTCCACTCGTAGGTATAAGGACCAACGCCTCCAACTACAATTGCTTTCAGTGAATCGGCTGGACCTCCACCACAAGCACTACCACCACCTGAAATGTTGACATTCAAGCCTGAAGAAACATATAACCAGATCGTATCTTTGGGCGACAATCCGCAACATTCATTTTCGGTTGCCAATGTAATCGCATATGGCTGATTTTGCGGACTTGGATTATTAAATACCTGTGGCGAAATCGTTTGGAAACCACCTCCTACAAAAACACCTGGTATTGCATTGTTAAAATCCCAGATATAATTAGAAGCAACTAGACCTGTAGCAAAACTAGCCGTATCACCTGCACATAATTGGAAGGTATCAAGTCCCACCTGATTCGCAGTTGTTGTAATGTCTGGTCTTGTATTACCATCAAAGGCAATATTATGAAATCCAATATAATTTTCTCCAGAAAAAGTGATATCCTTTCTTCCAGTGCTTAAGTATTCTGTCACTGTGGCGGTTCCTGTTGCTGTTGCTGGAGATGCACCGACACCGTAATTCCATGCGGAATTTGTTGGTCCAGTGAAATCAACATCAGTTTCAGTACAATTCACATTTGCTACTAGAATTTCTGGTTGAGCAGCTAAATCAAATGCAATGTCAGAAGTTGCTAATGCGCTACCAGAACAAAGATGCACCGTTAATGTTATTCCGTCTTGTCCATTACCACCGTTTCCACCGTCTCCGCCGTTTCCACCGTGACCACCATGTCCACCAAAACCTACTTCATCACCGTCATTCGGATCACCACCATAACCACCATCACCTCCGAGGCCACCAGTTGTACCGGTTCCTCCTTGTCCTCCCATTCCTGCAAGTAAGCTATTGACAGCGACATCACTGTTTATGACATTTCCTCCAGTTCCATTATCAATCAGTACAATTCCGACAGCCGTTCCACCACCGAAACCACCTTCACCACCGTAGCCGCCTTCACCGCCACCACCGCCACCGCCACCTGACGATCCAGTACCATCGACACAGAAGAAAGATCCTTCACCAGCGCCACCGCCACCTCCAGTTCCTCCCTGTCCACCTTGCCCCCTTGCACCAGCAGTTCCCTGTCCTCCAGGTAACCAGTAACAAGAAACAAAGGCACCAGCTGAACCTTGCGTTCCAGCGATTCCATTTGCACCAGGGACACCATCCGTTCCACAAGCTCCAGATTCTGCGCTTTGCCGCGTTAATGAACCATTACAGTCAGACTCTTGTCCACCCCAGTTATTATCAGATTTACAGCTTCCAAGTGTATTTGGAGGCCCGAAGCTCATATTCGTTGCGATCGCAGCTCCTCCAGGTATGGCGGGGACACCGCCACCATTTCCGCCAATTCCACCATCTCTAGCTTCATTAGCGCCACCACCACCAGCTCCACCACCGCCACCAGACCAGTAGTCACCAGCATCGGTACCTGAAACTCCATTACAGCCAGCAGCTCTTCCAGCTGGTTGGGTACAGCCCCAGACTCCATCCCATCCTCTGTCTCCTCCTGAGCTTCCTGCTCCTCCACCTCCTCTGGCGCCGTTTATGTTTGCATTATCGTCATCTATATAACCTCCAGAGCCATTTGCTCCTTTTTCTCCATTCAATGCGATCAGGCTAGAGGCGTCACCAATCGTACCGTTTCCAGCTTTACCAGGTTTAATTTGAGTTCTAACGATATCATAATCTGAACATCCAGTCAACTGCATTCCATAAGTAGAGAACGCTGGGAGTGTAGCAGTTCCGTCAGGACCATCAGCGGTTGTAATTGTGATGTCCTGGAATCTAAAGTTAGTTGAGGAGTTTCCAATAAAGGTAATTAGGGCAGGGCCTCCATAGATCCCATCATTTCCAGAAGACAATCTGTTAATGACGGTTCCTCCCGCAGCACTTGATTTCGTCCAGTTGGTAGGATCAAATCCACCTTCGAAAGTGATATTACTTGGTATAACGAATGGTTCTATTGTATTGTATAAGCCTACTGCAATTTTCAATACACTACCGTTACACGCACCCATTTCAATTGCATCTCTTAATCTAGCAGGGCTACTGATGGTTCCTGCCCCAGATCCATTAGGAGTTACATAGATATTACTACAGGCAGCGACTGGTGAGTTATTCACCTCAATCGTTGAAGTTAACGTTGAGGGGCAATTGTTTGTGCCTGTTGCTACGATGGAGTAGGTCGTTGTTACCGAAGGGGTAACCGTAATCGTTGTTGTGTTTCCGCTAACTGTTCCTACACCAAGTGACGTTGTTCCTTCAAACCACTCATACGTTGCTCCTGGAGAGCTTATAGCCGTTAGTATTGCACTGCCTCCACCACAAACAAAATAAGACATTGGTGTAAGCGATAAGACAGGAGCAGGACGCACCGTTACCGTTATTGAGTCAACGGCAGGACAATCAGAGGAGCCTGGCAATGCTGCTGATACTACATAGGTGGTTGTCACAAGAGGCGATGCCATTGTTGTTTGTCCAGTTGGATTGCTCAATCCAGTCATAGGAGTCCAAGAATACGTTGCGCCTGGGATCTGGGTTGCTGCACTAAGCGTTGCACTTTCTCCTTGGCAAATTATTTGATCTGGCCCTGCACTTACAGTGCCAACTGTAGGACTTACGTTAACTTTAAATACTTCGGTATTGATACCAAATACTGGACAAGCTTCATCTTCAGTTGTAACGGTAAAAAAGTGTGTTCCGATATCAGATAGCGCTGGAGTCCAGCAAAAAGTGGCACTTGGATTATTAGTTGAATTATAGGTTACTGTAAATGATCCACTTGGTATTCCATTATTCCAAGCAACATTCATGATATCATTATCTTGATCATTAAAATTAACATCAAAGCAGAAGCTCTGGTCTACACAAGCATCATATTCGTAGGAGCCTGTGCTAGTACCATCGACGTAGATGTCAGATATTTCAGGGATGTTATTCTGGCAATTCGCAACTGCAAACTGCATATCTCTTGTTACTTCCCCTATTTTCACCCCATTTCTGTATTCTTCGATTTTGACACAAACGACTCCTACCTGCACGACAGATGGTACGAAGTTGATCTGACCAGTTGCAGCGTCAATTGTCACACCTGTTGAAGATAACAATGGGTTCACACCACTGAATCCTGTTGCATAATTAACTGCATTGTTTGCAGCTTCAAGGCAATCTACAAGGCTAAATACTAAGCTGTCGCCCTCTGGATCAGTCACACCATGGTTATACCCGATATTCTGACCAACACAAACGAGACTGGCAGGGATGTTCGTGAATACTGGAGAGCTATTTCCTGCGGTTTGCGTGTTGTCCAATTTTGCTTCAAGATAAAGATTTTGACCACCAGGGTTGGTGATGGTAGTAATCACATCATTTCTAGCAGATAACGACCATGAGGCTGTATAATCTGTACAAGGAGTAGCCAATGTTACCATGCCCTCAAGAACATACTCTTCTACCCCAAGAAATGAACCTCCATTACAGGAACTATTCGGGATATCAGGTGGACAAAGAGGGGACACATTTGTTGGTCCCTTTGCAAGTGTAAGAGAGGCAGAGGCGGAGACACCACATCCTGTTATTGAAACACCTCCACTAGTAGGAGCCGATACTCCACCGCAATCTCTGTAGAACTTAAGTCTAACCAAGTAGTCATTCCCAGATATATACTCAAAAGTTAAATCTCCTCCCAAGGCGTGTGTTGCATGGAGGGTACTTGTAAATGAGATTGAAAAAAGTAGAGTTAGAAAAAGTAGTAAGCTTTTGTAAATACGCTGCATATTATAAAGGTTTAATTGGATATTCATTATTTATCTGCTGAAAACAGAGCTCTATTAAAGATAAGGCTTAGGATTGATACCTTATCCATTTTTAACGTTAAAAATTAGGATTAAGCCAATTTCTTATTTATCAAATGTTGAAGTACTTGCTATTCGGGTAGTAACAAATTATTGATTTGATTATCAAATATTTAGATATCTAAAATGAATATCGAATTTTTCACACTTTTACGTAATCCACTCGGTAGCTTTAGCGTTGGCACTTCCTAGTTCGATTTTGTTATTCTTTGTTTCAGTTCGATATTCATTTTTAATTATGCTTGAGCATTCGGCGTAAAATTCATTGGGAAATTTGGGGGTGGTTGATGATCACTTGAGATTTTACCAAAGGTTGCTTCATACTTTTTCAAATTTTCATTCAATGCATGAAGAAAACGCTTAGCATGTTGAGGCGTGAGTACGACGCGCGATTTGACTTTTGCCTTTGGTACGTTGGGCATCATTCTAATAAAATCCAAGACAAACTCAGCTTGCGAATGGTTAATCAACGCGAGATTTGAGTATACACCTTCTGCAACATCCTCTGGAAGTTCGATGTTTAACTGATTTGATTTATTTTGATTCTCTGAACTCATAATTCTATTTGTATTTTATAAAAAAGCCGCTTCCTATTTTAACAGGAAACGGCTTTGTATGTTGTGATTTAATCTGCAATTATTGTTGCTTTCACTTTAATAACGGTGACGATGGGATCTGTATTTGAAACAATATTTACTTCAGTTTGCTCTTCTCCCTCTTTGTCTTTTGAATCAAATTCGACGAGGATCTCTCCTTCTTCCCCTGGTTTAATAGTGTCTTCTGGCCAAGCAGGCACAGTACATCCACAAGAACCAGAAGCAAACTCGATAATTAGATCTGCATCTCCCGTATTTTTAAATTTGAACAAGTGCGACTTTTTCTCGCCTTGCTTTATTGTTCCGAAGTCAACTTCTGACTTCTCAAAAGTCATTATTGGGGTCCGTTTTTTTTTATGACTGATTTCACTTTGTTTACGCCCATTTTCACAGTACCAGCACCGTCTTTTACAGTTTTTGTTGCCTTCTGAATTATAGTAGAGCCACTTGTTGTGGTATGGGTACTATGTGAATGAGATGAACTACTATGAGAATGAGTGCCACTAGAATGAGAATGTGATCCTCCAGTTGAATGAGAGGTCCCATAACTGGATGAAGAGTGTCCTGTTCCATAGTGAATGCTACCGTTGCTTCCTTGGCTATTAGAACCTCCACCATTGATTTTAATACGGATTCGTCCATCTGCATCTAAACCGTCAGTTATTCTAAACTCAGTTCTTCTATTAAGCTGTCGTCCCTTAGGGTCATCACTTAATTTAACACCATTATTAGCAACAGGTTGATACTCACCATAAGACCGAGCGATCAGTCTAGAACGTGGGATACCACCAACAGTTTCCAGATATTTCATGGCTTCAGCTGTTCTACGAGCGGCCAGTTGATCATTGTAGGCATTACTACCCATTGCATCCGTATGTGAAGCGACCTCAACTACTAGTTGTGGGTATTGATTTAATACTGCAATTACCTCTGTCAGTGTCACCTTAGCATCAGCTCTAATGTATGATTTGTCAAAATCATAGTAAATTGTATCCAACTTAGGGCGAACCCAAGTGTAAGCCGGTTCTACAATTACTGGCGGCGGTGGTGGTGGTGGTGGCGGTGGTGGTGGTGGCGGAGGAGGAACTGCTTCCAAATATAATTTCACATCGAACGTTTTGGGCTCTAGTAAATTCATCGTTGTCACCTTCAGTGAATCCGAGTAGTATCCTTGCTTAGAAGAGATTAACCAGTAAGATTTATTTCTTAGTGCATCAAAGTTTGCGAAGTTCGCAATTCTGTTTGTCTTAGAATCTAATGGTTTCTTTGAACTAGCATCAACCAATCTAACTGTAATTCCAGAAAGATCTGCTTTCGAAGCTTTATCAAAACTAAGTGTATTAATTTTAAATGGGATTTTTTCAGGAAAGAAAACAGAGAAGATATCATCACAGCATGTTTCACTTTTAAGAGAAGTGGTTCCAGGACGGTTAGAAACGATCATGCCGTTGTATCCGTCTTCACTTACTGAATAATATAAATCATCTACTCTACTGTTGACGCCCATTCCCTGATTTTCAGGTGTACTCCAACTTGCTCCATTCCAGGTAGAAGCAAATACATCATATCCACCAATTCCCGGTAGTCCGTTAGAACTGTAGAAAAGCGTTTTGTCAGCATTATTGAAAAATGGTGTTTCTTCGTTTGCAAATGTATTAATAGCGGCCCCCATGTTAATTGGTGCATCGAAGCTTCCATTCCTATTTTGCATTGCGTAGTAGATATCATAACCGCCAAATCCACCGCTCATATCAGAAGCGAAGAAAAGAGCTGGTTTACCAGCAACCTCTCCTAGAGCAGGCTGTTTAATTGTGTAATCACCACTTAAGCTAGAAATGATAGCTGGTTTAGACCAACCTGAAGATGTTTTAGAACTTTTAAAAAGATCACATTTCTTCAGTAAGTTACCTTCTAATATACAACGAGTGTAAATCATCTCACTTCCATCTGCGCTAAAGGTAGGCTGACCTGAGTGTGCCGTTGCATCGTTGATTGTTCCGTCAATCGGTTCACCTTTGCTCCAAGTACCACCTGGCACTCGAGTTGCAGAATAAATTCTTGCGAACACATCCTGACCAGCTGTTTCCATTACAATAACAGAATCGGATCGAATGGAAGAATAATACAATACATCATTTTTAATGATTGGTGCGTACTCTGTATAAGAAGAGTTAATTTGAGGTCCAAGATTTGCGACTTCCAAACCAGAAGAACGTTTCATTCCTAGAGCCATCTGAGCGCCTTTGATCTCATTTTCTGCCCACTTGGTCAGTCGAGGATCGGAGGTTTTGCTTGTGAAGTCTTGTAACTGAGTAATGGCTTCATTGTAGTTGCCATTCATTTTCAGGACTTGTCCATACAGGAGGCCGGCGTCTTTATAAACCATTGTACGATCTCTTCGTACTAATCGCTTATACCATTTTTCAGCTTGTTTAAAATCTCTTAACGAGTACTGGATGGAAGCCAGTTTTTCAATAACTTCGGTGTTTTTTTGCTCTTCTTCATACACTCTTTCATACCATTCAAGAGCATTATAAATATTACCCGCTGCATATTGCTCCTGAGCAATTTTTAGCATTTTGCCAGGAGGAAGACCTCTGACTGGTTGAGCCAGGGCAGTAGTAGCAGCGAATAAAAGCATTAGGAAAACAATACAAATCGTTCTCATAGAATAAATAATTTTATGTTGTTTTAAGTTTAATGGTGATCATTAAAATAAAATAGCGTTCAAATATTAGAATCGTGGGCAGAATAGGACTGGTTTAACAACTGGATTTTTGTATACTTTTGCAGTATAAGAAGCGGCAATTTCCCAGCCTCCCCTGTTATTCGTAGAGCTGCTTAGATCCGAAACGTTTACATCATAAGCAACGCCAACTTTGAATCCTTGAAAGTCTAAACCAATCATCGGTATCACAGCATCACCAACTCTATACCCAGCTCCAATGTTAAACGTAGTTGTCTTCTCAGGATTTAAGTGATATCCTAACATTAGTTGAGGAACAATCTCTGAAGCTCCTGCCTGGTTTTGATATAGAATTCGAGGAGACAGTGTTGCCTTGCTTGATACATCTATATTCATTCCACCGTTTGCTTGTAATCGAGTTGCAAGTTGATTGTCGATCATAAAGGCATCCTCAGGAGCAGTGATGTGAAATGCAGAAAATCCAAGGTAAAGGTTGAGTTTACTAGTAAGGTAACTATTCAACACAGCACCTAACTGAAAATCAGGATAAGCAACGTTCTCTGCTGTAATATTACTAAGGTCTTGGCTATTATTATTCACCAACACACCATCAACAAACTGGTCTTTAAAAATCAGTTTTGTTTGATCTAGTCGTTTTTGAACATATCCCCCCTGAGCTCCTAAAGAAAGGTAAGTATTTGCTTTCTTGCCAATGCCTAAGTGATAGGCTAGTGAAGCCATGGTTGTCAAATTAGTTAGTGCTGCAGTACCTGCTCTATCATTTAATATGTGAACACCGATACCGATCCAATCATTCTTACCGAATCCTCTTATAATAGGCGCATCCAAATATAAAGATGGTGTTTGGAATTGGTTTTCTAAAATGCTACCCCATTGTTCACGATAAAGCCCGCCAATTCTGAATGTGCCTTCATAAGCACCTGTCATTGCAGGGTTAGTTGTTAAAGGGGAAAGATGGTATTGACTGTAGTGAATATCTTGGGCTTCTACAGTCCAACTGAACATTAATGCGATAAAAAGCAGGGTGAGTCCTCTAATGAATTTCATTATTTTTCTTTTTGATAAGTTGTATTCTAGAATAGTTACATGGCCTACGCTTTCGTTACATACTTGAATACCACGTTTTTTCTACAATTCCGCAAGTTAATAATTTATCCTATTAAATCATTTAAAATTAATTAGAAATTCTAAGGATATTTCAAAAAAAGATGAATTTATTAAAAAAAATAATCAATTGATATAAAAACTTGGCTATTTCAAGAGTTGGTTTACTTCAAGCGCAATCCTTTGTGTATCAATCTTTTCCATGCAATCAAAGTGCCCTTTCGGGCAAGCGCCAAAGCCCAATTTAGAGCATGGCCTGCAGTGCACACCCACCTCCTCAATTATTGTATAGTTTTTTTGATTTTCAGGAAAATACGGCGTCATCCCAAAAGCAGGAACGGTATTGCCCCAAACAGAGACCACAGGCCGCTTTAACGCAGCACCAATGTGCATCATACCAGTATCATTGGTCAACAGACAAGCGCTGTGGCTGATGATCGAGGCAGATTGATTCACAGTAAACCGCCCACAGCAATCTGTTACTTTGGCTCCTAAGTCTGCTGCAATTCGTTGACCTGCTGCTCTGTCCTCTGGTCCGCCTAGTAAAACTACTTGTAATTCAAGCTCCTTCACAACAGCTATCAGCTTATGCACTGGCAATCGCTTGGTAAAGTACTTGCCTCCTATTGCAATGGCGATATACTGATTAGGCAACCCGACTTCGGTCTTGTCTACTGTATCCTCTTTAGGGATAAAAAAGTCTAGCCCCTTCCCATCATTGCTGACTCCGAATGACCTAACTGTATCTAAGTAGCGGTCCACAATGTGTTGATCTGGTAATCGGTTGATTTTAAATTTGGTAAGTAGCCACTTTTCAACATTTAGTTTATGGAAGGAATGGCGTTTAACGCCTAGGAGCATGCCTAGACGGGTGGTTCTTAGATTATGATGTAAATCGATTATGGCGTCGTAGCCTTCTTGCTTCAACTGTGTAGTAACTTCAGAAATCTCTTTATCTATCGTGATCAATTGATCGATGTAAGGATTGGCAACCAGGAGATTCTTGTAGATCGTTTTGGTAAGAAAGTGAATTTCAGCGTTGGTTTGTTGCTTAAGACATCGGACCACTGGACTTGTCAATACAATGTCTCCGATAGAACTGAACCGAACAACTAGTAATTTCAGTTGATTTGATTTTAATTATTTAGAAACCACCTTATCCTTCTTTTCCAGCTTGAAGGTAGTACCGAATATATGATCCCAGATAATACTACTCACTCCATATCCGTTATCTGGATCGTGAAAGTGGTGAATCATATGGTGGTCTTTAAGCTTTTTAAAAAGTGGGTGCTTGATGTTTGCATGGTGAAAGGCATAGTGCGACATATCGTAACACAAATAACCAACAACAAAGCCCGAGAAAAAGACAAGTCCTATACTCATTCCAAAGAGCCAAATATATAAGGATGAAAAAACGATGGCAAGTGGAATACTCATTGGTGGAGGCATGACTAATCTATATGAATCCATCGGATAATCGTGGTGTACACCATGAAAAATAAAATGCATTCGCTTGCCTAGTTTCCCAGGAGGTTCGTAATGAAAGACGAAGCGATGTAATACATATTCCGCAAAGGTCCAAGCAGCAAAACCAGCTACCATCCAACCTAACAAAGGCAACAGCCCAATCCCATAAGTACCAACTGCCAGATAAAGGCAATAGGCGACCACAGGGACATAAAGGAATAAAGGAATGCTCCAATGCACTCTTGAGAATGCATTTAAGAACTTATTTTCAAACATATCGGGCGACTCGTCCTTGTTAGACACAAAGTGCTTAGCCATAGCTTTAGATTTTTATGTGTTACGAATAACGGCACAAAAGTACAAAATATTGAAAGAGGATTGTTAAAAGATTTAGAATTAACTGAAAATTCTCTTGAAGAGGTATGTTTAAACGATCATTTTTTTATAAAAAAGGTTCTCCTTATGCCATAATTTTGGTTAAAAGTCTAAATAGTGACTATGCGATCTGAAACTATAATAAACATTTCATTACTCCATTGTGTTTATCAAATACAACTGGCTAAATACTAAATATGAACTGTTATAATTAGTTAGACAGTTGGAATTTTATCATCAAATCCATAAATTGCACGTATATGAATAAGCGTATCAATACCCGATTCGCTTGTTCTAATTTGAAAACTCCAAACCAACATAGATGATATTTCGATCACTCTTCCTAGTAGTTGCTTCTCTATTTTTCTCCTTCAACATCTACAGTCAAAAGAACAGCTTTTTTGATCTTTCAGAGCTTGTAGAACGATATCCAGATGAAAAAATTGTTCAGTTAAAAAGGCACACTGTCATCGATTTTGAGATTGAAAAAGACAAGGTATACGCCTATCAGCATACAGCAATACAGACTGCAGCACTGCGAGCAAACGTTAAAAGTGGACTATATGAATTTTATAGTGAAAATTCAGAGGTGACTACTGATTCAAAACGGAAAAGAGTCCAGTGGAAAGGGCTAGAAGATGCCAATCGCTCCAGCTCATTTGATGATTATTACTACTCAAGTAGTGGGATATTCCATTCTGATGCTCGAGTGAAATCTGTAACGACTCGTTTCAACTCAGCTGGAGAAGTTAAAGTGGTTAACTTTTACAAGAAGTTTACCGATTTAAGATACATGACTACCTTCTATTTTGGATCAGAATATCCAGCAGAAGAGGCGATTATTGAATTAAACATTCCAGATTGGCTCGACATTGAGATAAAGGAATTCAATTTTGAAGATCTAGTGACTAAATCTAGTACCAAGAAGAATGGAATTCAAACAATAATTTATAAAATCAAGCAGGTACCCGTCCTAGAAAGCGAATATGGATTACCAGGTGTGTCTTACAAGTTTCCTCACCTATTACTTGCCTCAAAGAAAGCAGATGTAAATGGCAATACGATCAGCTACTTTGAAAATCTGGATGGTCTATACGGTTGGTATGCTTCCTTGGTAAAGGATGTTGAAAATGACAACAATGGTCTAAAAACAACCGTTGCAAAATTGACAGCTGGAATAGAAGACGATGAAGTTAAAATGAGAGCGATTTTTGAATGGGTACAACAGAACATTCGATACATCGCCTTTGAACAAGGAATTGCGGGGTTCAAACCTGCTACCTGTCAAGATGTCTTTTCTAAAAAATACGGAGACTGTAAGGGAATGGCAAATCTGACGAAAGAAATGCTAAAAATCGCTGGATTTGATGCTCGATTGGCTTGGCTAGGTACCAATTCAATTGTATATGACTACAGCACGCCCAGCTTATCATCTGACAATCATATGATCTGTGTGGTGATGCAAGATGGGCAGCCTATTTATCTGGATGCTACTGAAAAGTATGCAGATTATCAGGAAATTGCTGAGCGTATCCAGAATCGCCAAGTATTGATTGAGGATGGAGCATCCTATCTCTTGAAATCAATTCCTTCTCTTGCGGCAAAAACCAATGCGTCTTACCTCAAACAATCGTTCAAAATCGAAGGAGAAAAGTTGCTGGGTAATTCAAGTTACAAATTTAATGGTGAAGCAAAATCTTATCTTTTAAACAGGATTAATAGCACGGAGAACGAAGATGTTGAAGATGCAATAAAATCCTACTTAAGCAGAGATTTAAAAAATTGCAGTGTAGCAAATGTTAAACACTCAAAATTTGAAAATTTAGTCGGAAGTGTTGATTTTGATTACGAGATGGAAATCAATAATTCTGTTTCTTCCTTTGGAAAGGAATTGTATGTTAATCTTGACTTTTATACTGAATATAAATTTGGCGATATAGAAAAAGAATTTACCACCGATTATTATTTACCCTACAAAGAATATATTGAAACGAATGTGGAATTAGAAGTACCCGCAGGTCATACCGTTTCTTCCCTTCCTGATCCTGTTTCTATTAAAAACGATGAGTTTAGTATTTCTGCAATATATGAAACAGGCAGTGATAAAGTGACCTATCAAAAGCGTATTGTTATAAACGATGGCAAAATATCCAAATCCAACAAAAAGGAATGGAATCAGGCAATAAAGGCATTGAAGGATAGCTACGAAAACTCCATTATATTAAAACAAAACTAAAACAATGATGAAATTTAATCTTCTTATTCTACTTGCATTTCTAACATGGAATTCACTAGAGGCAAGTAAGAATCTGTATGAGCTCACCGAAGAGGAAGTAAAAGCCTATTTTTGGGATGCTAAAGATGCGCAACAATCAGATGTGCCTGATGCTTGGAAAACGAAGTCGGCTGTAATTCTTCATAACCAAATTGATATCGAATCGTTGTACGTTCCGAAGAAAAACAAAACCACACCGTATACAAAATCGACGTTGACACATTTTAGAATAAAGGTGCAAGACAAGGCCGCCATAGAATACTATTCAGAACTCGGTTTTACACCGTTGAGATCTAGCCCAACCAATGGAAGACACTATTGGGGAATTAAGATAGAAAAAGCAAATGGAACCAGCACTGAGATTGACGTTGCACAGGAACAAGTAGAAGAAAAAAACAATTCAGTCACTACGTATAAAGTGGCAATCCCTAATCTTGAAGAAGGTGATATTCTGGATGTTTATCGGTATATGACGGAGCGCGTTGGGCTGTATGAAAACATCTTCTTTTATGAAAAAATGTCGCTTCAAAAGGGTTATCCAATGGTTAAGTTCAACTTTTCAACCTATACCGACAAACAATTTCAGCTTGGTTTTAAATCAAATAACGGAGCACCCAAATTAATCACAAAGGAACGAGGAGATGATGGTTTTAGATACAAAATTTCCGCTGAAAACTTAGAGGAAAGTAAAGCGGAAAATTGGTATTACCGCCTACAGGACAATCCATACATTGAGTTTTATCTGAGAAGGAAACCTTATGATTCTGAAGACTACTTAATTACTGAATATAAAGAAAAGTATATCGTAGATCAGCTTAAAGAAACGTATAGCGCAGACAGAAATACGAAAAATGAAATCAAAGAGTTTGAGCGTTTTCTAAAGAAAAAAGGCATCCAAACAACATCTGCCTCAGATTTCCTAGAACGGTATTACTACTTTACACGCCATAAGTTTCTCAATATGCATGCGATCTACAAGCTGTATAATGAACAACGACAAGGCACAACCGAACTCCAAGATCAAAACTTCTTGAATCATATGATTGGAGCCGCGAATAAACTTGGACTAGACTATCACATCCTCATTGCACAAGCACGTGACGAAGGAAAAATTGAAGATGCCCTCATTCCAAATTATTGGCTGCAGGTAGTGCGCATTGAAACTGCAGAGCAAGACTATTACTTCTATGCGCCTTCCAACTACTCTATGTTTGGGATGCTACCAATGACGGTTGAGGGATCTAGCGCTTATGCTGGTTCGTCGAGTACTGGGAGATACAATGATTTAAAGTTGACCAACTTCGACTTACCAGTTAGTTCTCATGAAGAAAATCTGACGGATCACAAAATCTTTGTCGACTTAACCAAGGGGCCAGAATCACCCGTTGGCGTGTCGACGACCATGGACATTATCGGTCGAGGCATTTTTAATTACAAGGACGAGGTACTTGATTATTTTGACTTTATTATCGAAGAAAACAAATACTACAACACCAAGCAATGGGGCGATCTAAATGACAGCAATCTCGATAAAACGAGACGAGCAAAATTGGAACAACACCAAGCTGATTTTCTAAAAGCAAGAGACGACATGTTCCTAGGCATGGCCAAGCACGACTTTGCTACGGACAAAGTAACGTTCAAGGATGCAGAAGTGCTGTCGAATGGCAACTGGCACAAGTCAAAAACCTTATCTCTTCGCTATGATGTAGAGGTGGAAGAGGGATTACTGAAAAAAGCTGGTCCTAATTATATACTAGAAGCTGGAAAATTCGTAGGTGGTCAGATTGAAATCTCTGAAGAAGAAAAAGACCGTTCGGAGAACATTCATATGCCGTTTGCTCGTTCTTTTAAATATGATATCGAAATCAAAATCCCAGCAGGTTATACTGTAGAAGGCATTGAGAAATTCAATAAAAAAGTGGAAAATGCCACTGGTGGATTAGTCAGCACAGGAAAAGTAACAGGAAACACTGTTCAGCTTACTTATTATAAGTATTACAAAAATAATATGGAAGATGTGAAAAACTGGCCACTGATGATCGATTTTTTGGATGCAGGGTATCAGTTTACGCAGGAGAAATTGTTGCTACGTAAGGGCTGATTTTTAATTATTAATGGTGAGCTCACGCAGAAAAGTCTTTTTTGCCCAAACTCATCGTTTAACTGAAGGAAGTAACTCCCCTTTGGTAGTAGGGATATTCTCATGATAAAGCTGTTGTCTCCAATGCTTGAGATCGTCTGCTGTTGTTTTACTCTTACTTCTTCACTTCTTATTATAAATCAACAATTTAGAGTATATTGATAGCAATTACTTTATAAACGCAAACTAACATGACTAACTTTTCTTTTAAGAATTTGATTCTAATCATTTTCCTATTTGGTGCCTTCACTTGCCAGGCAACCACTTATTATGTTGATCAAACCTCACTTGGAGGCAACTGTAACAACAATAATCCAGGAACGTTGACTCAACCTTTTTGCAACATGGATCCCATCTCATCAAAGGCAAACAATGGACAATTATTTCCTGGAGACACGATTTTTCTTCGAACAGGAACCTTTCCATTTGTTTCTATAAACAATGTGAATGGCGCAGCTGGTAATTATATCGTTTTTATAAACTACCCAGGAGAGCAACCAGTGTTTGATGCAGCACACCCGAATTCTGCGACTGTAGAGCATTCATTTAGATTGATCAACAGTTCTTACATTGAAATAAATGGGCTTGAAATGATTAATGCCTATGGATTGTATGGAGGAAGTCTACGACTAAATGATTCTGATCATAATCGTCTTCTTAACAATCATGTACACCACAATAGACAAGGGAGTAATCTTACATGGACTTCAGGAATTGAGATAGCACGGAGCTCTTATAACTTAATTCAAAACAATGAAGTACATGATAATAATTATGTTGGAATTTTGACCGTCAGTTCCAATTCGGATCCCTCTAAGAAGTCCGTTTACAACGAATATCTCGACAATCATGTCTATAACAATTTTGGTATGGGCGAGCACTCTGATGGTATTGGATTTAATGGTGCCTACACTTCTAACTGTCTAGTATCACGCAATCTAGTTCATGATAATGAGGACGATGGGATTGATACTTGGAATTCAAATTCTCATACAATAACGCATAACATTGTTTACAATACTGGAGGATTAGGACAAGGAGATGGAAATGGCTTTAAGTTAGGAGGCGCAGACTCAGGAATCGATCCAGGCGGCCATTTTGTTGCGTATAATATTAGCTATAATAATGCGTCAGACGGTTATGACATGAACGGGAGCGGTGGGTCTTCTTTATACAATAATATTGCCTATGGAAATGGAGAATCAGGCATGTTAGACACTTGGAGAAATCCTGGACTAAGTGGTTATAATGTGGTAAAGAATAATATTTTCATGAATAATTCCCTAGCCAATCTCCGCGTAAATAACGCACAAGTAACTGGTTTAGACTACAACCTTTATTACCAAACAAATGGAGCTCCGACTGCCTTGTTTAACGGTACAAACTACTATAGCTTATCTGCCTTACAAAATGCGAGTGGAATGGATAATAACTCCCTAGAGACAATGCCCCAATTCGTAGATCTTTCTAGCTATGATTTTCATTTGTCTCCTGGCTCTCCTGCCATCGATGCGGGTGACCCCACTAATCCTGGGGGAGGCCTAGTTCTAGGCAACAGCTCTGATATCGGTGTTTACGAGTACGGCAATAGAAATGAGTTGTCGCTGCGCTTATTGCTTGAAGGTGCTTACGACACCTCGACTGACTTGATGAGCGACATCCTTCGCGCTAAAAACCTGCTTCCAGTGTCCAATCCATGGGGGTTGGGTCCAGACATTCCTCCTACTGCTTACAATGTCGTTGGTAATGATGCGCTAGTGGACTGGGTGCAAATAGAACTTAGAGATGTGAATGACTTTACCAATGTCCTCTTCTCTACTTCAGGCTTGGTGCAGCGGGATGGTGATCTTGTCCAATCAGATGGAATTACATTAGTCGAACTAGGGTCGGTTCTGCCTACTAGTTTCTACGTTGTAGTGCAGCACAAGAGTCACTTGATTGCCATGTCTCATGTGCCGTTATCTCTTAATAATTTAATGGTTACTTATGACTTTACTGCGCAAAACGGATATACGACTTCTAGTGCGAGCCAGCGTGAACTGGAACCTGGTGTCTGGGGGCTGTTTACTGGAAATGGATCAGGGAACAGAGACATAAACGGACAAGACAAGGTGCTATGGGCAGTAGAAAATGGTTTATTCTCCCGCTATTCTGTGAACGATTTTAATCTGGATGCTGATATCAATGCAGCTGACAAGCTACTGTGGTCTGTGAACAATGGGCTGTTTTCTGAGGTGCCTTAAAAAAAACCTCGTGTTACCCCAATTTGCCAAAAACGATCATCTAGCAGGCAATGCTTTGCTCAAATTAGTATCAATCATACAACTCCCATTGATTTGGGCTCCAGTTTCAACTGATATTTTACTGGTTGTAATCGTGCCATGAACAACGGCTGTTTTCTTTAACATTAGTATTTCGGTGGAGTGCACATCACCTTGTACTTCCCCTCTTAAAACAATCCGACCGCCACTCACAGAGCCATTGACGACACAATCCTCTCCTAGTATTAATTCAGAATCGCTAATGATACTTCCTTGGACTTCACCATTGAAAAAAGCTTTTTGATTAAAGGTAATATCTCCTTCAATGATACAGCCTGGCATGATTCCTTCAGCTACTGTTACTTGCTCTAACAATAACTCATCCTTATCTTTTTCCTGTTTGACAAGGTGCAACTCGTTTTTTTCTGGTTTTAAAAACCGAAGAAATTCAGGCATGTACTTGGTCGCATCTGTATTCATGGCAATGTTTTAGATTGATGAAATTATACGTAGAATTGGCATAAATGTTTCGTGTCTTATCCTCGGTTCTTGCCTTGTGACATCAAGTGAGAAACCCTACAATTCCCCTTGACAACTGCTCCAGGATCTACAAACAATTGTTTAGTTTCTACATTTCCATGAATGATGGCTGATTCCTTTAAAACTAAAACGCCTTTTGCAATGACATCGCCGAATACCTCACCAGACAATACGATCTCTTCTCCATAAACGGATCCGTTAACTTGACATTCCCTGTCAAGAATCAAGTTTGACTGACATTTCACATTACCGATGAGTGCAGTATTGTAATAGGTTGGTTCCGCTGAGGCGGCTAAACTAGTTCGAGCGTTCTCATTGCTTGCAGGTCGAAGGGTCATTTCAGGACTTGCTGCGATTTCTGTTACCTGATCTTCCGTTATTGTATGCGTTGGTCCCTCTTGCCTATTAAGGATTGATTGCTTATTACTACTAGGAAAGAAAAAGGCTTTAAACAAGTCCCACGCAGCTATTGTTGATTCGTAATTCATGCTTACTTTGGTTGGTCAGTCTAAGTATACGTTTGTCTACATTAAAAGTTTCGACCACTTGTAAATCTTTATTTTATTATAGTTTTAAATATTACTCCTAAACCAAATATGTCTAAGATCCTATGTACTATTGATTTATCTTAATTACCAATTGTCCTTTATCACATTAATGTAAATTAACTTTTTATTAAACATAATTAATTGATTTTCGGAGTTCTAACAGTTATCTTGTATTTGTAAAAAACATTTATAAAACGCATTTTAATTATCAAGTATGAAAAATCTAACAAGACTTATTCTGATTTCAGGATTTCTAATGCTATGTTCAACATTGTTTGCTCAGGTTCCCCCACCGCATGGAAGCAATGGTGATTATTGTGCCTGTGTTCCAGGTATTCAAGCTCAAAGCTTTCCTTGTCCTTCACCTTGCCCACCAAGTGATGATGATGATGACGGAAACACTGGGAACACTGGAAATACAGGGAACAATGGAAGTACTGGTCCAACTGAAACCGGTAGTGGTACAACTGGAACTGGTCCAACTGGAAATTTTCCAAATGTATTTGCCTGGTTAGAATGTTTTTATGACCCTGATTGTGACTAATTGATAAGATTACAATCTCTAAGAGAATTCAAAGAGGCTGTCTCAAAAGGCAGTCTCTTTTTTTTTGTCGAATGCTGAACATTTATTATTTTTAGATATGAATAAGCGACGACGAAAACCAACATTTAAGGATTACGATCCAGATCAGATGAGTCTTCTCCCGCCAAGTCTTGATGAATTGATACCAGATAATCATGTT
>CALGAW010000049.1 GCA_937959115.1 uncultured Saprospiraceae bacterium | reverse complement strand
ACTACTTCAAAATCAAGCACGTCCGCCTATTTTTAATTTCACCGTAGGGGTTACTACGCTTTCAATGAAAAATAGACGTGGAGCACTTGATTTTATTGTATTTTGAAGCCAAAAGCTAATTCCCAATGCATAATGCGGGTTTAATGAATCCTAAAATTCAACCGTCGTATGTATTCTGTTTTTATGCAATCGGAACCCACGCATTTCCTTGCCCTCTTCGTGAATAAACAGAATAGTAGAGTGATTTTCAATTTCCTTGACAAGGGAGGTGCTAAACACTTTTAGTTCTTTAATAGGAACATCAACAGATAACTCAGCATCCAGATAATAGTGTTCGGCGTCGGTTCTGAAACCACAGATGGTGCTTTCGGTTTCGCTGCCATTGATGATAAAGGTGGTGTTGAAGGTGAAATATTTAATTGTATTTTCTTTTGATACTTGTTGCTTGTAGTTGAGCTGAATAGCTGTTTCGAAGTCTTCTTTATCAAATTGCAATTCCATTACAATCAATTCCTCTTCAACTGTGAACTGATAATTTGCTACGGGGACATCATGGTCTTCAATCCCCAGTCCTAGTAATAAAAACATCCAATATGCGAATAACGAGATACTCATTTAGCGATTAGTTAAAGTAGGTGATTTGTTCAGCATCACTATTGTTGTTATATTCTATTTCTCCTCCGGAACTCAAGACAATACCTACTGTCAAAGTAGATTGACCACTCGTGTTTTGAGGGTCGTAAGATGCCACATAACCAAAGGATATAGTAGAGCCGCCAGTCAACACATGATCGGTTTTAAACTCATGGAAGATAACATTGGAGGAGTACGTCCATTGGTTATTTTGAACAACATCAAACCCAACATTAATCAACGTTGGGTCCCAAGTAAACGTGAATCTTGGATCCTTAGGAATTCGAATTGTAATCGCTGAGCCATCAGTATTCTGGATCGCCACTTCTGCTACCTTCACAACAACATTCATAGCAGAAATCCCCTGAATGCTTGAAGGGGTAACGGTTAATACTGGAGCCAGATCAGCTGGAACAGATAGGCAATTCTCAGGACTGCCGAGTGGTGGATAAGTAGCCGTAATCGTACTATCAATCCCAGAAAACACGTAAAGTCCAGTTTGCATGTCTGAAACAATGATATTGCCTGAAGGCAAAAATGGAAAGGTGCCCCAAGCACCACGGAAACTAGCAGCATCAGCCCCTGGATACGTATCATAATAGGCAACTTGAACAGGGGTAGAAGGTATTGAAATGTCATATACTCTTAAACCATCATAGTAGTAAGAAACATAAGCAAAATCGCCCCGGATCAACAAATTATGAGGGATGGATGTACCAGAGCTGCTCCCTGCATTAAAGAAGCCAACAACCTCCATGTCCGTAGGATCTGAGACATCTATTACTTTTAAATCACGGTTGTGTGTTTCTTCTGCCAAGAAATAGTGACTACCGTCCTCTGAGAGCCAGCCTGAGTGGTTGTAGCCTTGTTGAGGATAAGAGGTAAGCGAACCTAACAAAACAGGGCTTGAAGGGTCGTTAAAATCGGCCATGACAAATCCATTATAACCGCTGTTGATGTAGGCAATCCCGTCTCTGACATAAATATCATGCGCACTACCAATGGTTTGGCCTTGAATCGAATTGTACCAACCAATAAAAGCAGGGTTAATCGGGTCCGCTAATGAAAATACCATTAAGTTCTTTGTTGAAATCGTAGCATTGTTTGCTCTAATTGCATAAAGTACTGCATTTGCTGTATCAATAAAAATATTGTGCGCACTCTGAAGCACCGTATTGTCGTCATGAACTACAGCAGTAGAATTGGGCAGGTTGGAATAGTCTATGATCTGTAGTGTATTTCCTTGTTGACAAATTGCATATAGATAACATTGATAATCATGATAATCTCGATGGATCACTGATGCACTGGAATTTCCTGGAGTGACAAAAGCATTTTGCAATTCCTGTGGATTACTCATGTCCGTCAAGTCAAAAAAATGAGTGCCAGCTGTGGAGCCAAGTACGGCAAATTCATGGTCGTTTGCCACAATTCCCCAAATCTCATTAAACGAATTATAAACACTACTTGGCATAGTTGGATCATCCCAATTGTAGAGCATGTTCAATTGGGTTTGGCCCCACATCATTTGGGGGATTAGCAATAAGAGGAGGAGCTTTTTCAAAATGTAATGGTTAAGGTAGGTTATTAATTCCGCATCCGCAATTATCTTAATGTTGGGTTTATGTTATGGGTTATTGATTCCTAGGGTCATCAGAGGCTATAGATTAACACTTACAGCACTTTTTCTTTCCTACATATCAGTAATACGTAATTTGCGTTCGTGAAAGACGCTCTGACACGAATCTACTGTTACTGTCCTACTAAATAGATCTTCAAATCGGGAAACTCCTCTTGATAATACTCGGCATAAGATCTGGACAGTCGAACACCTCCAAGATATGGAACTACAAATGCTTCGCTGTATCCACTTGCTTGTAACTTTTGTTTTAATGCATTTGCCGAAACAAATTTGTCATGTAGTCCAACCGATATTTTGTTCAAATTAAATGCCTTACTGTTTTCTACCATGGCGTCAGGGAAATTGGATAAGACATCGTCAAACTGTTCTTGTGGAGAAGCTAGTACTTGCACCTTGTAGGTCACGCCCTTTACTCGGTTTCTATAATTGTCGTATTCCTTGTTTTGTATAACTGGACTAATTACTGCATCGATCAACTCAACTCGTACTGGCGTCCCAAGTGTATTCGATACTAGTAAATCGATTCTATTATTAAACCGTTGACCAAGTAGGTTCGGCTTGCCATCTCCGTTTTTGTTTTTCGCCCTAGGATAGTTTTGGCCAGAAGACTGGATTGTGATACTTCCTTGATCTACGCCTTGCTCAACAAGATAGTTGGAAATAGCGTTTGACCGCTTTATACCATAATACAGATTGTTGATATAAGGTCCATTGTCATCTGTGTGTGCATGCAATGTTAAATTCAGTTGAGGGTATTGATTTAACAAGGCGGCCAGCTTGTCTAGTGTAGAACGTGTGGCAGATTGTATGATGTCCTTTTCTGGCTCATAGTTAATTGGTGAGAACTGGAAGGTTTTAATTTCTACTGGTTCCGGTTGAATTACTGGTTGTTCTGCAATCGGCTGCTGTACGACTGGTTCTGTAACTGGTTGTTCAATGGTTGGATTTGTCTCTATGGGCAGTTCTGACATTTCTGTTACTTCAGTTTGTTGAACTGCAACCACAGGCTCTGGCGGTTCCACCATAAAAAATACCAATGGATCAGAATATTCAATTTGCTCTGTTATGTAGCGTCTAAATAAGGCTAAATATAAGTCATGCCCACCAAAACCACCAGGACGTTTTGAAGAAAAGAAAGCACGCAGTCCATTATTTGCTAGTCTAAAATGCCGATCGTCTCCAGCAGAATTGATTGGCAGTCCAATATTTGTAGGTTTTGTCCAAGTTCTTGAGCTATCTTGAAACACAGCTGAGAAGACATCATAGCCTCCCATACTTTCTAGATTGTTTGAACTGAAATAAAGCGTTCTTCCGTTATTGGCTAAAAAGGGACAATCTTCATCATATTCAGTATTGATCTGTCCACCTAGATTCCTAGGAGCAGACCATCTTCCAGTTTGCGTGTTTTGCATACTGTAGTACAGGTCACGGCCACCATATCCGCCTTTTCTTGAGCTTGAGAACAATAGAATGGTATCATTGAAGCAAAATGCATTCCCATCCCAATAAGGAGAAGATATTGGTGATTTAAGTTTTGTAGAAACAATTGGCTCATCTCCTGGATCCATAGCAAGATAATATAGATCGCTATCTGTTGAAAGGTCATTGCCTTTACTGACGATCATGCCTGAACCATCCTTGCTGAATTCATGTAAGACATCGTGCTGTCTAGTATTGTATTTTTCTTCTATTGGCTGAGGGGTTTGCCATTCTTTACCTAATGATTTGGTAAAATAAATATCGCTTCGTGGTTTACCATAGGTAGTATCTCGCTGTCCTTCACTATTCAAAAAACCTCCACGATTGGTTCGTCTAATGGTTGAAAAGTAGAGATGTGACTCATTTTTAGATGGTATGATAGGTGCAAATTCATCATTATAAGTATTTAATACTTCAATGTTTTCTACATCTGCAATACCATCCAGATAGCCGAGCTTTATCCCTCTCACACAACGTTTTATGTCATCCTTTACAGCTTCTCGCAAAGGATCTTTCATGCGCATGTCTCCAAGATGTTGCTTATAATAACGAATGGCTTCCTTAAACTTATGATTTTGTTGGCAGGCGCGTCCTAGATAAATGTAAATGTCATCAGGCGCACGTTTATCTGCTGCTACATATTTCAGATAGTCTTCTGCACGTTGCGGGCGGTTAATGGCGAGATAACTTAACCCGATCATGTATTTTACATCGATATCCTCTGGCTTGAACTTCTGGTAATCTAGTAATAAGGGAATGGCATACGTATACTTTGAAGTCTCATAAAATTCTACCGCCTTATCTCTAAGTTGATCAGCGCTTAATTGCGCGCTTAATCCTAAGGAAAAAAGGCAAAATAGAGTCGTTATAATACTTAATGTCCAATATCGATGTAGCATGTACGCGTTACTTGGTGGAATGATGGAGTTTTTATATTCTTTACATTCAATTGTTATACCACAATTAAATTGTTTGGGTATCATCAAATTGTTCGAGGTAATCAGCAACCTTTCTTAAGAAGGAGCCACCTAGGAAACCGTCCACTACCCTGTGGTCATAAGACAAGGACATCATCATCATTTGCCTTACTGCAATCACATCTCCATATTCAGTTTCTAAAACAGCTGGTTTCTTTTTGATTGCACCAGTAGCCAATATTGCTACTTGTGGTTGATTGATGATTGGTGTTCCTGAAAGATTGCCAAAAGTACCTACGTTTGTTACCGTAAAGGTTCCGTTCTGTATATCATCTGGTTTTAATTTGTTTTTTCTAGCCCGATCGATTAGATCATTCGCAGATTTGGCTAATCCATGCAAGTTCATAAATTCCGCATTCTTAATCACAGGAACAATTAAGTTACCTGAAGGCAATGCGGTTGCAATTCCAATATTGATGAAGTTCTTTTTAATAATTTTGTCACCATCCACCGACACATTGACGAGTGGAAAGTCTTTAATCGCTTTAACAACTGCTTCAACGAAAAGGGGCGTAAACGTGATTTTCTCACCATACTTTTGCTGGTATTCTCCTTTGACTTTGTTTCTCCAGTTGACAAGGTTCGTAACATCTGCTTCTACAAAAGAGGTAACGTGAGGGGAGGTTTGCTTAGAGCGTACCATGTGATCAGCAATCAGCTTACGCATCCGGTCCATCTCAATGATTTCAACATCTCCGCTTCCTGAGAAGCTAGAGGCTGATTGCTTACTGGCTGGTTTGGTACTCACTGCTGTTTTCCCATTGCTAGTCGGTGCTGATGATCTGTTTTGTAAGTAGCCAAGAATGTCTTTTTTTGTAACTCGACCATTTGCACCTGAACCTGCAAGTGCTTCGAGTTCTGTCATTGAGATCTGCTCTGTTTTGGCAATACTTTTTACTAATGGCGAATAAAACCGTGTAGCAACGCTTACGTCTGCTGCAGCTGCAACTGGTTGCACGACTGCTACATTGCCATTTGAACCTGCGGTTGAAGGAGTAGCGGTTGTCGTTGCGGTTGATGTTACTGCTGGTGCTTTAGTCTCTACGGGTGCTACATTTGCAGTTGTAGGAGTGGCTTGTTCCCCTTCGGCTCCTTCGACATCAATTCTTGCGATCACGGTTCCTACTGCGACCACTTCTCCTTCTGGGAACAGGATTTCCTTGAGTGTTCCTTCTACATGAGATGGGATCTCGGAATCCACTTTGTCTGTTTGAGTCAGGCATATGGTTTCATCTTCCTCCACATGATCACCGGGCTGCTTATTCCATTCTAGGATGGTTGCTTCATGGATACTCTCACCCATTCTCGGCATTACTATGTCAACTAAAGCCATATATCAAACTTATTATCGGTTAAAAATCGAGTGCAAATTTATGGGAATTATCCCGCTAATAAAAATTTTCTCAATACATTCAATGTATAGTTGATGGTTAAATGAATATTTTTAGTACGATCTCTTCCAAATCTGAATTTTTTTGTGATGATTTTATCCTTAGTTCCAACCGCTGCCCAAATTGTGCCAACAGGTTTGTCTGGAGTTCCTCCTGTGGGGCCTGCAATCCCTGAAACTGCCACTGCTACGTCTACTCCAAGGTGTTGAATTGCACCTGCTACCATCTCTTGAACGGTTTGCTCACTAACGGCTCCATGTTGATCGAGGGTGGTCTGTTTTACTTGTAACAATTCATTTTTTATTCTATTGGAATAGGCCACGACACTTCCTTCAAAATAACCTGAACTTCCTGAGATACTTGTCATTTTCTGTGCAATACCACCTCCAGTACAACTTTCTGCTGTGCCTAGTTTCAGCCCTTTTTCTAGTAATAGTTTACCGATAATCGCTTCAATTGTTTCATCTCCTGTTGCAAATACCAGATCAGGGATGAGGCTTACCAGTTCAGTTGCTTTGGCGTCTAGTTCCTCATTTAGTGCTGTCGGGTGTTCTCCTTTGCTGCTAATGCGAAGACGCACCGTTCCGAGGCTTGGAAGGTAGGCAAGACTCATGTGAGTCGGCAGATTGTCTTCAAAATCTGTTATTCGACGGGCGATGGATGTTTCTCCGCTTCCTATCGTTTGGATGGTTCTGTGTGCTACGATTTCTTGTTGGTGTGTTTTTCTGATTTTGGGTAGGACTTCAGCCTCCATCAAGTATTTCATTTCATACGGCACACCTGGCATAAAAACATAAGCGGTACCATCTTTCTCTAGCCACATTCCGGGTGCTGTTCCTTTTTTATTGGGTAATAATTCGGCTGCAGCCGGTAAAAAGCACTGTTCCTTGTGCAGTGGGGTAAGCGGAATGTCTCTTTTCGTGAATGCCGCAACAATCCGATCATACGTTTCTTGATCAAATTCAAGGGTTGTCTGGAAGAAATCAATCAACGCTAATTTAGTGATATCATCCCGTGTGGGGCCTAGGCCACCAGTAACTAACACGACATCTGCCAAGTTTCCACGCTGGAGGGCTTCTAAGATCTGAGGCTTGTCATCGCTGATTGATTGATGTTCAACGATTTCGACACCAAGCTCATTTAAGTTTTTTGCCATCCACGAAGAGTTGGTGTCTAGGGTCTGGCCAATCAATATCTCATCTCCAATTGTAATGATTCTGGCTGTCATTTAAACTTTTTGTAATGAATAACTGTTATTAACTATGAACAATTAATTGAGGAGGCAGTTCATTTCGACACAAAATAAGATTTAGTGGCGATAAAATGATAACTTCCTTATTGAATGCCTTAGAAACTGTTGTTCTTTATTTCTTACTGTCAAAATTTTGTCATGAAATAGCCTATAAATGGTGAAAACAACGTTTTTTTGACAAAAAAATAAAACTGAGGCAACGAAATTGGAATCACAGGCGTTATGTTAGTAATTGTAGATGAAAAAAACCTCAAATACAAGATTTCGAAAACAGATTCGCACCCTGTTTAAGTATTTAACCTCTGGCAAGCGACAGCCAGAGGTTTTTTATTTCCTTTTTTTTAATGGTTTCTTGATAGCAAGCGTGCTAGTATTTTGCAAAATGTGTCTCGCTAACCACCTGTTGCAGCAATCACATCTCTCAAGAAGCTATTGAAATCGATCTTCTGGTTCAATCCCATTCGGACAATGACCAAGTCTTTAGAAGGAATGATAAATACATATTGCCCTTCAAAACCATTGCAAGAATATAAGTCAGAAGGTGCATCTTTATAAGCAGCATGATTGTGGTTTTGCCAAAAGTGACCTCCATAAATCCCACCACTATGTTCAGCGGGTTGTCTAACAAAATTTACCCAGGCGGTATCAATGATTTGTTCACCATACCAATTTCCTTCTTTTAAATATAGTAAGCCAAATTTTGCCCAATCTCTAGGTGTAGCGTAACCGTAGGACGAACCGATATAATTGCCCGATTCATCTGTTTCCCAAATCATTGAATGCATACCGATTTTGCGGAATAGCCGTTCGTAGGGGAATTTTAAATACGCTTCTTGGGTGTCGAATTCATTTCTGACTACACCTGCAATCAAGTTTGTTGTTCCACTAGAGTAAACCCATTTTTTTCCGATCGCTGTTTCTAGTGGATTCTTAACGACTTCGGCGACAATATCCTCTTCCAGAAACAACATTTTTGTTACATCTGAAATTTTAGTATAGTTTTCTTCGAAACGTAGTCCACTTTGCATTTGAAGCAAGTCATTCATTGTAATTTTACTGCGTTCATCGGTCCATTCCTCAAACAAGTGATCATCCGTAATGTCCATTTTGCCATCCTTGACCAACATCCCAACTAAGGTGCCCGTGATGCTTTTATTCATAGACCAGCCTAATATTTCGGTATCTTTATCAAATCCTTTTGCATATTTTTCTGCAATCAATGTATCCTTATAAATTACTACAACTGCCCTAGTTTTTAAACTGTCCATCTCTAAAGAAGGATCAAACATACTATTCACTGCCCTTTCTAGAGCATTGTAATCTACTCCTTTTACCTTTTGAGTTGTCACTTTTTCACCGAGCGGCCATATTGCTGCACCGTTTTTTCTACCCTTAGGCAAATCTAGTTTTACTTGATAATCATCTTCTCCTTGCAATAAAACGCACCCTAAATTTTCTTTATAGATAGCAGTTTTTGCACCCATCCCCAATATAGTGGTAGTGACTTTTTTTCCTTCTTCATCAATTTTAGTACTTGTTAAATCTAGTGGAGAATTTGCTAGATCTTCTTTTTGAATACTTTCTTGAGTACGCCCTGCAATAAAATGACAACTACACATTTTTTTTGCGGCATACCCAGTACCAATAGGTAGTTTTGGGTAAAGGGCAAAATAGAAAAAGAAGATAAACAAGCCAACAAGTAGTGTTAAGAAGAATCCGATTTTTTTGAGCATAAATTTGGAGATTATAAAAATGGTTGTTTTTTTGATATTAATTTACTCAAATTTAATTGATTTAAATGGCAATGTTGATACTTACATGCTACCAAAGCCAGTCTTGCTCGCTTTTCAGCCTAGGTATTTGTTTCTACCTTTATAATAATTTTTCAAGTCGATATTTTATTTATTTATCTTGCCTAATTGTAACTTTATTGTTCATTTATTGTTTGTATAATCAAATCAACGTTGTGAGAGCAATGTATGAAGTAAAAACAGGTAAAGTTTCCTTTTTATGAGAACATTCATTTTTATTATTCTGGCATTAACTATGGTGCCATTTACTTCTTTTAGCCAAGAAAGCAATCTAGGGAATTGGATCCTATTGTTTGGGAATAAGAAGTTTGCTAAAAAACTAAATTGGCACCATGAAGTCCAGTATAGAAACTATAACATCGCAGGAGATCTGGAGCAACTACTTTTGCGGACAGGCATTGGAATAAATGTTGCAGAAAACGCTAATTTGCTGTTAGGTTACGGTTTTATCAGAAGTGAAAATTACACTTCGACGGAAGAAAAATTAGTCGTCAACGAGCACAGGATCTACCAACAATTTATTACAAAACAAAAGATAGACCGCTTAAAACTTCAGCACAGATACCGCTTTGAACAACGTTTTGTAGAGGAGAATTATAAAATGCGTTTTCGGTATTTCCTTGGAGCAACGTTCTCTCTATGGAAAAAAGAGAAGGAGGCTAAGGAGCTATACCTTTCCGCTTACGATGAGATTTTTATAAACACCAAGCAAACTGTTTTTGACAGAAATCGACTATATGGAGGGCTAGGGTATAGACTAAATGCAAAGATGAGGTTTGAGTTAGGTTATATGAATCAGTTTTTGTCAAATGGAAATCGAGATCAGATAAACATAGTTTGCTTTTTTAGTTGGTAAGTCGACTCCCTAAAGCCTGTTTTGTTCCGACTTTTCGGAGTGGACTCTAAGAAGCATGGTGGTCACCCGCAAAAAATCATCAACACAACTAATTCGAATTGTGGTTTTATTTGTATCATTGTGGATGCGTTATTTGTTATCGGTAATCCTCTCCTTTTCATTACTCTCTAGCTGTGGGAAAACTTGTCCCGTGCAAACCGATTGCGAACTCGTACCAGATCCAGGATTATGTAAGGCAGCTTTCGTACGCTACTACTATGACTGGACAGAGAAAAAGTGTAAAGAGTTTGTTTGGGGTGGCTGTTTTGGCCAAGTCCCGTTCGAAACACTCGATGCATGTAACGTTTGTGAGTGTAATCAATAATGAATGAAACAGTCAAGAAGACATTTCTTAAAAACCTGCGGTGCAGTTAGCCTTGGGTTTGCAGGGTTAGGCTTATTTACAACCTGTAGCAGAAAGGATTACGTCTATAATGGCGGATACGGAGCCCTACTTCCTCATCCAAATGGATTTCTTCAAATGCCAAAAGGGTTTACGTGTAATGTCATCTCCACCAGAGGCAGTAAAATGAATGACGGATTCTACGTCCCAGGCTTGCCAGATGGAATGGCTGCATTCCCTGGATCAGACAACCGAATCGTGCTAGTTAGAAATCATGAGCTATATAAAAAAGGAAATACTGCATACGGACTAGAAGATGAACTCCTCAAGCGATTAAAACCCCACCAACTCTACGATTATGGCAAAGGAAAAACTCCTGGGTATGGCGGTACTACTACCATCGTCTACAATCCCGCTACGAATGTAGTAGAGCAAGAGTTTTTGAGTTTGGCAGGCACCATCCGCAACTGTGCTGGAGGACCAACGCCTTGGAATTCTTGGATTACTTGCGAAGAAACCGTCTTGCCAAAACACAAATCATGGGAAAAGAATCACGGATATAATTTTGAAGTCCCCGTCACTGAAACTCCAAGTTTGGCAAAACCTGAACCCTTGAGAAAGATGGGGCGGTTCAATCATGAAGCTGTATGTGTTGATCCTAAAACTGGAATCGTGTATCAAACAGAAGATCGAGGAGACGGGCTGATTACCCGATATGTGCCAAAGGTGCCTGGAAAATTGAAAGAAGGCGGAACCCTAGAGGCGTTAGTAATCAAAGGACAACCCTCAATGGATATGAGAAACTGGGGCGAAACAGCTGATGTGCTCGAAGTGAAGCAGCAGTTTGATGTAAAATGGATGGAGCTTGATGGAATTGAATCCAAGAAAGATGACCTGCGTATTCGCGGTTATCGGGATGGTGCAGCACGATTTGCAAGAGGCGAGGGCATGTGGTTTGGCGAAGGAGAGTTTTACTTTGCTTGTACCAATGGCGGTCGGACCAAAACGGGGCAGATTTTCAGATATATTCCGAGTAAATTTGAAGGAACGGATCAAGAATCTACTGATCCAGGCAAACTAGAGTTATTTGCAGAACCGAATGACAGAAAATTGCTTCAGTATTGTGATAATCTAACCGTAGCACCTTGGGGTGATGTCATATTGGCTGAAGATCATGGTAGTGCCTACTTGGTTGGGATTAACACAAAAGGCGAATACTATAAAATTGCAAGGAATGTAGGCCCAAAATCTGAGTTTGCCGGAGTCACTTTTTCTCCCGATGGGAAAATACTGTTTGCTAATCTACAACAAATGGGGTTGACACTTGCTATTGAAGGGCCTTGGCGGAGGGAAAAGGAATAAAGAATTTCGAATGAAGAAGTCTTTGCGCAAATATGTTTTCTTAAGAGTGTTGAAAAAGCCTGCCTTCCGTCATTCGCGTAGCAGTCAGTCCCAAACTTTTGTAGTCTGTTGAATTCGAAATTCAATTTTCCTTTCTAAACCTGCTTAAAGATCACGGAAGAGTTGTGTCCTCCAAATCCAAAGGTGTTGTTGAGCACAGCCTTTATGGGGCGTTTCTGCGCTTTGTTAAAGGTGAAGTTTAGTCGTTCGTCGATTTCTGGATCTTGTTCAGAATGATTGATTGTTGGAGGAACTATTTGATGTTTTAATGCTAGGATAGAGGCAATAGACTCTATTGCACCAGCTGCACCTAGGAGATGTCCAGTCATTGATTTCGTTGAACTGATGTTTAGCTTAAGTGCATGTTCACCAAAAACTTTTTGAATGGCTTTTACTTCTGAAATGTCACCAAGCGGTGTGCTTGTTCCGTGGGTATTGATATAATCGATTTCAGTGAGTGGCATATTCGCATCTTCCATCGCACGTATCATCACACTAGCAGCTCCAAGTCCTTCAGGGTGAGGAGCGGTGATGTGATAAGCATCTCCAGTCATTCCTGTCCCAGCAACTTCAGCGTATATCATAGCACCACGTTTTACAGCGTGCTCGTATTCTTCAAGGATTAAAGTACCAGCGCCTTCTCCTAGGACAAATCCTTCTCGGTTTTTGTCATAAGGTCTAGAGGCGGATTGCGGTGCCTCATTTCTAGTAGAGAGTGCGCGTAGCGCGTTGAAGCCCCCCATGCCAGTAACTGTAATTGCTGCTTCAGCGCCTCCTGTGACCATAATGTCTGCTCTACCTAGGCGAATACAGTCATAAGCATTAGAGATGGCGTGTGAAGAGGATGCACAGGCAGAGACAGTAGCGTAATTTGGCCCTCTAAATCCATATTTTATGGAGATGAGTCCTGCAGCAATATCTGCGATCATCTTAGGAATCAAAAAAGGGTTGAACCGTGGGACACCATTGCCATTTGTGAAATCTTTAATTTCTGATTCAAGGGTACTAATACCTCCTATTCCGGAAGCAAAGATAACTCCTACTTTTGCGAGGTCTATTTTCTCAATATCCAATTTCGAATCCTCTACTGCTTGTATGGAAGAGGCCATTGCAAATTGAGAGTAAAGATCCATTTTTCTGGCTTCTTTACGATCTAAGTATGCTAAGGGATCAAATCCTTTAACTTCACAAGCAAATTTGGTTTTGAAATGAGTGGTATCAAAGCGGGTGATTGCTGCAGCACCACTTTGTCCATTAAGAAGGTTCTCCCAATACTCATTTGGTGTATTTCCGATAGGAGTTACCGCCCCCATCCCGGTTACTACCACTCGTCTAAGTGTCATAACGGTTGTTTAAATTATGGTAAGAATGCCACGTACACAAACGACCTGGCAAATATCGGTGGACCTTGGTCAAGACTTCTTAGTCCAACCTTTTGTTGAACCTAAGAATTAGAAGTTTCTAAAAGAATGGGAAAAGCTTACGCCTTTACAGATTCTTCTAAGTAAGAAACAGCCTCACCTACGGTTTGGATTTTTTCTGCTTTTTCATCAGGAATGGAAAGGCTAAATTCTTTCTCGAATTCCATGATTAACTCAACAGTGTCTAGAGAATCAGCACCTAAATCATTTGTGAAGCTAGCTTCGTTTGTTACTTCAGAGCCATCAACACCTAATTTATCTACTATAATTTTGGTTACTCTTTCTTTGATATCAGACATATCTAATCAGTTTATTATAAAAATTGAGTGCAAAATAAACGATAACCTTTTTGATTACCAAATTTAATCAGTCTTTTTGTCATTTTTTGTCAGTTAACGACGATTGACTTTTGCTTATTTCCTTGAAAATCTGTGGAGTAGAATTGTTTTTTTGTTTTAATACTAATAGAAAAATTCTTTTCCTTCAGAATATCAATTTATTTTGATCTCATTCATTTGACGAATAGATGACAGAATCGCTACATGTTTAAAATTATTGGATCCTAGGTATTCCGTCGAACACCTACATTTTATCTTACTAGAATTAGGTGCTAAGTACTTAGTAATGAGCTTAGAATACAAATTTTATGTTTGTTAATTTTTAATTATCATTATTTTATTAAATTTGAATCTAAAATTGATGAAAACTATGGCTTATTTAAATGCTTTTGACCCCGCTTCTACAAAGATTTCATTAGAACGGTTGGAAAAATTAAGTGCTGATACACCTGCTCAGTGGGGAACAATGAATGCATCACAAATGCTAGCACATCTTAATGTTGCTTATGATATGGCTTACGGGAAGACTGGAGAACGACCAGGTGCCTTTGTCCGGTTTATGATGAAATTATTTGTGAAAAAAATTGTTGTTGGGGATCAACCGTATAAAAGAAACAACAGAACAGCACCCGAATTTATCGTTGAAGGAGATCGTGGTTTTGACAAAGAAATGGCGAATCTTATTGCGAATATAAAAAAGGTGGAAAGTGATGGTCCCTCTTTTTTTGAAGGAAAAGAAAGTCTGTCTTTTGGAAAACTAACGGTAAAGGAATGGAGCAATCTATTTAACAAACACCTGGATCACCATCTTCAGCAATTTGGAGTGTAGAGGTCAGTTAACCTTTGTCTTTAGTCTAGTTAACTGTGTAGCCACCAATTGTCGATCCTTCTTGGTTTGATGGTTAAATTGTTCTGCTAGTTGGGAAATGATCTTGAAATCTTCTTTTGAATTGGCAGATTTCTCAAGGCTGTCTAACAGTGAAGCTGCTTGTTCTAGACCAAGAAAACGGTTATTAGATTTGAATTTGTGTGCTTGGTAGCCTACTTTTTTATAATCTTGTTCAGTTACGGCGATATCAAGTTCACTTAAGACAAGAGGCAATTCGTCCAGATAGATTTGAAGGAGCTCAATGATCAACTCTCTTTGTAAACCACCTTTTTTATCTAGGTTGGAGGCAAATTGTTCTTGTTGTTGTCGCTGAATATTTTTGGGAGAAGGAAGTGCTTGCTTTTCAATTCTAACCGTTTGTCCTATTCCTTTCTTTAACTCATCTAGTAATACTTCTGGTGGAAATGGTTTAGGTAGGTACGCAGAAATATTTAAGTGCGTCAATGCGTTTTTTTGTAATTCATTTGCACTTGCAGTTAAAACCAATATACTTGATTTATGATTTGGGCAATGCTCGTTTTGACGTATTTCTTTTATCAAATCGATACCATTACCATCAGGTAATTTTACATCAACTAAAAGAAAGTCGTATTTAATCTTAGAAATAAATTCTTTTGATTTTGCAATCGTCTCTGCCTCGTCGGGTACAATGCCATATTCTTTCAAAAGCCTTCTGGCATATAGCAGGTTCGCCTTATTGTCCTCAATGATTAACATTTTTTGTAAATGCCAACTTTCTTTAATAGTAACACCGTTTTTCTTCTTCGTATAGGCATCAATAACACTTTTTTCAGGAACCTGGAGTGGGATAGTTAAGAAGAAAGTTGTTCCTTTGCCTAAGTTGCTTTCAACTGAAATTGTACCAGACATAAGGTTTAGTAGATTTCTGACAATGTTTAATCCTAACCCTGCGCCCTCATAAATGATCCCTTTTTGTTCGTGCACTTGAATGAAGCTGTCAAATATCTGACTCAGTTTTTCTTTTTGAATACCAATTCCTGAATCTTTTATTTCAAATCTAAGTTCAGCGGTTTTATCATCGAACAATGAACTGCAAACTGATAATGACACATACCCTTTATGAGTGAACTTGACAGCATTATTAAGTAAGTTGAGTAGGACTTGAGTTATTCTGGTATAATCGCCAACGAGAAATGCAGGTAAAGATGAGGAAATCAGAAAGCTTAGATCTAATTGTTTTCTATTCGCTTTTTCTTGTAAAATCCCCTTCAGATCTTTAAAGAGATTTGCCGTTTCAAAAATTTCATTTTTCAACTCTATTTTACCAGAGTTGATTTTAGAAAGATTTAAAATATCATTAATAATAACCAATAAATTATCTGCAGAACTCTTGACGATGTCAACATACTCGAGCTGATCGGTGTCAAGCGGTGAGTTAATCAGTAACCGACTCATACCAATAATACCGTGAAGAGGTGTCCGAAGTTCATGACTTACATTCGCAAACAAGGTTTCTTTAAATCTAGATTGTTCTTCTATCAATCGATTTTGCTTTTCGAGCATCACCTTTTTAGCTTCGAGCTCTTCAATCGTATTGGTTAGAATGTTATTGATTAGATTGGAGTCAATTTCAAGGCGTTTAATTTGAAATTCCTTTACTTCTATATCTTTAAAAATAGAAGCAGCTAACGCATTCAATTCTTCCTTATTTTGAATGTCGAGTTCCTTAATAAAATGTCTTAATTTGTCACTGGCATTCAATTTATTTCTCTTTAAGTGTTACAATTGAACAAGTTTCATTGAACAAATACGTTTTTTCTTTGCTGTTCTGTCCAATTTCACCAAAACAAAAGAAACCGACCATTGGTTTTTTCCATAGCTGTTGAAGATTATTGACCTCATCTTCTATTATTGGTCCAAATGCTGCCTCTCTTGCTTTACAACTGAATAAAAAGACGGCATCAATGTCGAAATTCTTCACTGCAAATTCCTTAAATTTTGAGACGGTTTCTTCGACTACTTTTATACCAGGAGCATAAGAGAATTTAAATTGATCTCCTTCACTTACTTTTCCACCGACCAGTATTGAGTTTTCTTCTACAAAGCTCCTCAACGGTGCTCTTAAAATGGGTTCTCCTTCCTTAATGATTTGCAGGGGATATTGGAAACTGGCTAGCATTAGATTGTCTTGCTTTTCGTCGCTATTGTGATACGTTCCAACCACCTTGTTATAAAAAGACAAGGCAGGTTCACCATTGATTTCCATGATCTTATTGCCATCACACTTAGTAATCGTCTGAAGAGAGCCGATGGCCTCCCAGCCTGAAATAGCTTCACCCTTAACTTCGATTTTGGAGGTGTCCAGAATTAAAGAGACAACAGCATTGTTTGAAATCTTGTTGTTTGTAATTAGATATACAGGAGTAGACGTATTTTCAACAGAAGCCAATCCACCAAAGATTTTTGCGTTACTCGCAACTTTTTGAACCCCTTCAATAAAAACGTCACCACAAGTATTCATGTCTAATAAAGAAATGAAAGCAGGATCTCTGAAATGCAGTTTGCCAAACTTTGCAGTTTCTTCTCCCAATTGGTTGGCATTCGTTTCATTTACATCAGCCATATAAAGACGATAGAAGGCCTTGTCAACATCCATCATAACCACAGCAATCTCATTTGAAGTGATTTTGTGATTCGTAAACTCTCCAGCAGAGGAACAGGCCATCAGATCAATCTTAAACCGATCAAAGATTCTGGTTAATTCATGTGGATCAAAGTGACTTGAGAAAAAACAAATGCTAACTGTAGGATAGAAGTCTACTGTAATGGATTTTTCGATGCAAGATTCTAATTCTTCTAGACTAGAACAAGAAAGCGTAACGGTATGCATAATTTCAGTTTTAATGGTGAAACAAGATGTTGTATTATCTTATACCATTATCCTGAAGAAAAGTTTCAATTTTAAATTGAAGCCTAGATATAAAAATTTATCTACTAGAGTTTAGGAAAAACAGATTATAAGTAGCTGACAAGCACAATTTGAATTGATTTTCTAGTATCTAATCACACCGACGGGCATGTTTTTGTCATAATCACCCTTAAGCATTGGAGATTGGAATGCGCCAGTAAAGTCGGTCACATTGTCAGAAACAAAGCGATAGAGTTCTTGTATTGTAATGATCTTGTCAAGGTTAGAGTCTGCTTCTCCTTTCATTCCACGGATTAGGAAGTGACTAAAGATTCCTTGTCTCAAACCGTTTGATTCTAGGGAGATTTCGTCTGACTTAGATGACAAGAAAAGTGCTGTACCGCCTTCTGTAATCTTGAAGGCATCATAAAATGTTTTGATGGTTCTGTCTATTGCTGTCTTGCTTCGCATGGCAGTGATACTGCCTGAATGGCAAGCATCAGCAATACAGAGCTTGTGTTTTGCTGGACTCTCTTCAAGTATAGAAAGAATAGTGGAATGACTGATTTTGTGCTCCTTCCCGTTATAATCAATTGGTAGGAAAGAACCTTTCAATCCATGACCTGAAAAATATAGGAGGATCACGTCATTTTCATCTGCTTTGCCAAACACTTCACGCATGGTTGCTTCAATTGTTGCTTGTGTGGCACTTTCATCAATTATTATTCTGATTTGATCATCCGGTAAGGCGCCACCTTCTGGGCTTTTAAGAAATGCGTATATCTGATAGGCGTCATCATCTGTGTACTTGAGGCGTGGCATGACGGAATAGTCAGAAACACCAATTACAACGGCATACATGTTTACGTCTTCTACATCTTTAACGTTCAGTTTTTTTCCAACCTCGTATACTGATTCTCCATACGTCTTGATACCGCTATCATTACCACCTTTTGCAGTGACATCAGTGAGCGGTTTTTTCGCTTTTTCTATTGGTTTTACAACAATATCTTCTTCTACCACTGGTTCTGTTTTACCGATAAACTTGCCTTTTTTCCAGAAGCCTTGCTCTTCGGTATTATCTGCGTAGGTCATCGTCCCTTTTCCATCTGGGAATCGGTACGCCCAATTTCCAGTATACACATTTCCATTTGGATAGTGAAAGGTGCCTTGCCCATGTCGCATTCCGTCTAGATATTCACCTTCATAGGTTGCTCCATTAGAAAATTGGAAAACACCTTTTCCGTTTTTACAATCTCCAGAAATACATTGAGCAAAACTTTCGTTTGAAATAAAAAGGAAGGCTAAAAAGGATAGAAAAATCGTATATCTCATGCTGTGTTTATTTAATATTGCTATGCCAAGTTAACCAATTTTAGTGGAAGAAGTAGTTATAGGCATAAAAATTGGTGTTATACAACTGTTAATTTTCTTTATAATTAATTATAAGTTTCATTATCTTACAAAATTATTCACCCACAATTTACATTCCAAATGAGATCTAGTTTATTCATAAGTCTTTTGATTTTTGTTTGCATTTCTTGCGCACCTACAAAAACTACTACAGTTGATCCTCCTGTTGAACCTGGGACTCCAGACTGCGAGGAGATAGTATATAAATCTGACCTCCAGGATGTCCGTAAAGACCAATTCCGATTGCTCGCAGTTAGTCTTGAGGGAGATTGTCTTTCACTTGATGTAAGTTATAGTGGTGGTTGTGAAGGTGCTGAATTTAAGTTTTTCTATCAAACTACTATCAATAAAAAGCCACCCCCGTCAGTTGTAGCCATCCTTGGATTTACAGATAATGATAATTGTAGAAGCATCGTTAAAAAAACACTTCATTATAATCTTAAAGGTGCTCAGCAAAAAGGATACGATAGTGTGCAGATCCTTCTGGGCGGTTGGGTTCAACCAATTAACTATAGTTATTAATGTTTTATTACGAATGTTTAATGAACCTTTTCTGTCTTAAATGATGAAGTTCGGCAGTCCCTTTTACTGAATAACCACTCCATGTATTTAAGAATATTTCTCAGTTATTTAAACATTATTCAGATTTATAAAAATAGAGCAAAACATCTTGAAATCCACCTAGTTTTAAATAGTTGGCTCTAATGTTATAATCGAAATCATTTGATTCAAAATGTTCTAGGAATGAAGACAATTTTGACTTAGCTCCATTGATTTTGTGGTGGTATTCTATGATATAGTTTTTACAATTTTTTATTTTTTTTGCTTGAACTAAATCATCAATCACCTGTATTTCAGCCCCTTCGATATCGATTTTGATCAAGTCGATCTGGTCATCTTTAATTAAAGAGGATAACGTTTTTGCTTGGACACTAATTTTATTTTCTCCTCCACGTTCCTGAAGTAAGGAACCAAGTAGCGTTCCCTTATCGTTACTTAAGAAAAAATCTACCGTTCCATTCTGGTCTGACAATCCAATGTTAAAAAGTTGTACGTTTTTTAAATTGTTTTGAGTCACATTTTTTTCTAGCAATCGAAAGGCATTTGGGTTTGGTTCATAGGCCTTGATGTGACAGTTCGGGTATCTTTTTTTGAAGTAAAAGATCGCCATTCCAATGTTAGCACCACAATCAATGATCTTCGGTGTATCGCCGTCCAATTCACATAAGTAATCATTTAGCAAGAAAATTTCTTTGAACAAGCATTTTAGGGAGCTGTAGCTGTAGGCTGTTACTTCAAAACCGAATATTTTTTGAGTAACTTCTGCCTTGTGTTGCTTTCCAATGCTTTTAAAATGGTTAGCGAATTGTATTCTTAAAACTTCGAACTTTTCTTTGAACGTGAAATTGCTTCTTTTTGTAAGAATTATAAATCTTATGAACTCTATTAGATTCCTGTATATTTTCTTCATGAAGCGTTTTGTTAGGAAAAATAGGGGAGATTAGAGCCTGAAGTCGCCCTGAGAATAAAGGTAAGGATTTAAAATTCAACAATGAATAATTAACTATGAATAATGGACGTATCAACGATCTTGATTGAAAAGTATGAAGTGATGATATTAATGAAAAAAGACCTTTCAACAGTGTATGCCATTGTGAAATAAAAAATAGATGGCAAGGCATTTAGAAATTAATGCCATGATGTTTTATTGTTGTCGAATAAAATCTATCTTTGCATGAATTTTTTAATACGCTATACAAACTTTTAGTCAATGCCATATCTATTTACATCCGAATCAGTCTCAGAAGGACACCCGGATAAAGTTGCTGACCAGATTTCTGATGCTATCCTTGATGCTTTTTTGACTCAGGATCCAAAATCAAAAGTTGCTTGTGAAACGCTCGTAACTACTGGGCTCGCTGTTATCTCTGGAGAGGTGCGTTCAAAAGCCTACATCGATATCCAGAAAATCGTAAGAAACGTCATCAAAAAAATTGGATACACGAAATCAGAGTATCAGTTTGATGCTGATTCGTGTGGAGTGATCTCCACCATCCATGAACAGTCAGCAGATATTGCTCAAGGAGTAGACGTCGGTAAAAAAGCTGAAGAACAAGGAGCTGGCGACCAAGGAATGATGTTTGGTTATGCAACAAATGAAACAGATAACTACATGCCACTGGCACTGGACTTGTCTCACAAATTATTGCAAGAACTAGCAGCAATCCGACACGAAGGAAAAGAAATGACCTACCTGCGTCCAGATTCTAAGTCGCAAGTTACCATTGAATATAACGATGATCACTCACCGAAAAGAGTGAATACGATCGTAGTGTCTACACAACATGATGATTTTACTTCTGAAGCAAAAATGCTCAAGAAGATCAAAAGTGACGTGAAAAACATTTTAGTACCAAGAGTAGTTAAGCGCTTACCTACAAGAATTCAGAAATTATTTGATAAAAAAATCATTTTCCATGTCAATCCTACTGGGAAATTCGTCATCGGAGGACCACACGGAGACACAGGACTCACAGGTCGTAAGATTATCGTTGATACCTATGGTGGTAAAGGCGCTCACGGTGGTGGAGCATTCTCTGGGAAAGATTCATCAAAAGTAGACCGTTCTGCTGCTTATGCAACTAGACACATTGCGAAAAACTTAGTCGCTGCAGGTGTTGCAGATCAGTGCTTAGTACAAGTGGCGTACGCTATAGGAGTTGCAGAACCAGTTGGTATTTTTGTTGATACATACGGTTCTTCCAACATTGAAATGTCTGATGGAGATATCGCTAAGATCGTCACTAAAATATTCGACTTACGTCCTGCTAAAATCGTTAAACGATTTGGTTTGACCAATCCAATTTTCTCTGAAACTGCAGCTTACGGACACATGGGACGATCTAGTAAGGTCAAAACTGTTTCTATTGGCGTAAACGGTAAATCGAAGAAAAAGCAAGTCACTACATTTGGATGGGAGAAGTTAGATATGGTAGATAAAGTGAAGAAGGCTTTTAAACTTTAATTATTAATGGTTTAACCATTTTGAAAAGCCATTTTGAGAAAAATCTGATTTTTCAGAATTCTATTTCACCCAAGCCATGACACCAGTCTTAGCTCTTAGTGTTACTAAGGGTTCTGGGATTACTTCGTGGTTTTTATCCAGTACAAAGTCGAATCGGGTTACAAGCAATGCCATTAGGAGTTGAATTTCCATCATGGCAAAGTGATTTCCGATACACATTCGTGGTCCTGCTCCAAAAGGAAGGTAATGCCATTTAGGACGTTCTTTTACACGCTCAGGGGTGAATCGTTCAGGATTGAATTCGAGTGGATTTTCCCAGAGCATCTTATTTCTATGTAAAGCATATATGGAAAGTATGATTGGTTTGCCCTTGGGAATTGTCACGCCTTCAATCGTATCTCCTTCAGCACATTCCCTAGAAAGGAGATATGCTGGGGGATAGATTCGCATTGATTCTTCAATCACCATTCGAGTATACTGTAAGGCTCTGAGGTCTCCTAATACTGGCAACCGGTCACCAACGACTTGATTTACCTCTTCTTTAAGTTTTTTATAGATTTCTGGATGTTGCCCAAGAAGGTAAAATGTCCAAGCCAATGAATTTGCACTGGTCTCGTGTCCTGCTACAAAAATAGTGATCACCTCATCTCTCAATTGCTTATCGCTCATCGGTTCGCCATCTTCGTCTCGAGCGCTCATAAGCATGCTTAGCAAATCAGAATCTGGTGGATCTGCACTATTTCGACGGTCATTGATGACATTCAAAATCAGATCATCAAACTCATGGATCTTTTGATTAAACTCCTTGTGTTTACCATTAAAATAACTCAAAAACTTGTATGCCGGTTTTCGAATTCGACTGATGATGTGCTGTTGAGCAAACGTGATGTTTTCTTCTACAGATGCGTGCTCTCCATCCAATGCACCACCAAGTAATGTTTTTAGGGCAATCGTAGAAGTGATTTCCATCATTTTACTTAATAGGTTGACCCGTTCGTCTTTGTTGCGGTATTGCTCTAGACTATCACAAAATTTAACTCCTTCATCGACCATCACATCCACCATTCCTTCTAGTCTTTTTTTATTGAAGGCGGGTTGAGCTAGTTTACGTTGTTTCTTCCAGGATTCACCATCATTGACTAATAGGCCGTTACCGAGTGCTAAGCCTAATTCTTTGAAGGCCTTATCTCGAATGTAGTTTCTGTGGTTGCTTTGTAACACATGTTGGAAAATAGAAGGTTTAGAGGTCAAAAAAGCCTTAAACAGTAACATGTCTACGATAAAAAAATCTCCATGTTTCTCGGTTTTTTCCTCTACAAACCCAAGTACATCTGCAGGTAGTGTTTTCAAGCATTTAAAGAGCCAATGATCACTTACGATAGTCAGTTTTTGTGGTGTCATGTAACAAATATAATAATTTGACTCCAGATGGCTTACAATTATAAAAAGCTGATGCCTGTTAATTGTTCTGAAACTTCCCATAGGATGTCTAGTGTTGAAAGGTGACCTTTCTGGGCTGTGCGCAGCTTCAATCATTACTCATAAGCCTAGCAGATGGATTTCTATTTGTCAACAAAAAGCTATCGCTACATCATTTTATACGAATTGTGAAAAGCATTGAAATAAAAAATATCAAAACGATAAAAAAATCCCTTTTTCGAAATTCTGCCTTCGTTATTTGATATTCTTTGTTCGATTTATGTAAATTGCTTTCTCAACAAGGCTCAATGAAAAATAGTTCACCAGAAGAACATCGGCAGAAAATCGAAGACAATAAGGTCATCTTTGACAGTGTGTTTGACTATGAGTTTACTAAAAGTTTGAATAACAATGTGGCAAGTGTCATAGACAAAGTATTCTTTCGCTCTGAGTTTGTTGGCTTTGACGATCCAATAGAACGCAACAATCCAGATCATCCAGTAATCATTATAAGTAACCATTCAGGTATGGCGTTTCCTTGGGATGCGATGATGTTTGGTGCTGGGTATTTCAAAAAAATGGGGTATGATCAACGTAAAACGTTCCGAGCACTTGTAGCACCAATGTTGTCTCAAACTGCGCTCATGAATCCATATATGATTCAGGATTTCTGGAAGCGAATTGGCGGTATAGACGCCACTTTTCTCAATTTTGAGACGATGATGCATTACAAAGTGTCAAATCTCCTTGTATATCCAGAAGGAGTGCCAGGTATTGGTAAAGGCTGGAATCGAAAGTATGAATTGCAACGATTTGCGACTTCATTTATCCGGATGAGTCTAAAGTACAAAACAGACGTTGTGCCCTACGTAACGGTCAATGGAGAAAACATCAATCCAAATACGTATAGTTTTGAGTTCATCAATAGAATCGTTCGAAAAATTGGAATCCCGTTCCTGCCAATCGGGGTTATTCTCCTACTTCTTCCGCTTCAGCCTTGGATCTTTTACTATGCATGGCCTGCTAAGCTTATTTTTGTTCGTGGCAAACGACAGAGTCCTTGGAAGTGGATCGATAAGCCTTATGAGGAAGTTACAGAAGATGAAATCAAAGCCATTCGGGATCGAGTACAGGCGCAAATGCAAGAAGAGCTCAACACTGCAGTAAGCACTTACGGTCAGCGTCCGTATCAAATCAAGGAACATTTCAAGCACATTTGGAAGCACAAGAACATGTTTCCTTTCTACCTGCCGCATGGTTGGCTGTTTGCTTTTCATGAGTTTATTCGCCTTTGGAATAAACGCAAACCTGGGGAGGAAGTAAAAATAAAATATGGTGTTGGTGCAATGTTTCGCATGCTGTTTAATAATCCTTTTACCATCTTTTACTTCATTCCCATATTAGGTTGGATACCAATCATCTGGCGGGGATATCGTGGTGGTATAAAACGTCCTCCTGAGCGATATCGAGATACGGAAATTGCAAAAGAAAAATTGTAGCGCTGCTCGAAGGACCTTCTTCTTTAGATCTAAAGATTGGAAGGGGCTGATTAGTGTTCTTCAGTTAAAAACAGAATCATAGATAAGCAACGACATATCAGACTTCGCTTAACAACAGAAAGTGACTTAGCTGCACTGTTCATTATGCAGTCTGATCCTGAATCAGTGCGCCAAGCAGCATTTACAGCAAAAGACCCAACAGACAAATCCGCTTTCCTCGCGCATTGGAAGAAGATCTTAACAGCGCCAACAGTCATCAGTAAAACAGTTTGGCTGAATACGGAAATCATAGGATCCGTTTCTGCTTGGCTACTTGGTGATGAGCCCAATATCTCTTATTGGATTGACAGAGCGCACTGGGGCAAGGGATTTGCTACGACGACTGTAAAACTGTTTCTACAACAAATAGACGAACGTCCCCAGTTTGCAAGAGTCGCGTTTGACAACCTCGGCTCGCATCGTGTACTAGAGAAATGTGGTTTCAAGCAAATCGGGGAAGATCAGTATTTTGCAAATGCACGGAATGCTGAAATCAAGGAGTTTATCTATCGACTAGATTGATTTTTAATGGTTATTGTATAATTCTAGGAACTTTTTTGCGTTCTTAGTGCGAATTATGCCAACGGCGCTCTTCGATTTTTAATAGATACAAAATCGTATTGTACGAAGCAGAAGCATAATAGGTTTTTAAAACAATTGAGTCATGTCGATTTTCAAGAAACTGGCGGGAGAAACGGTGATTTATGGTCTAAGTAGCGTGCTTGGTCGAGTACTCAATTTTATCATCATGACACCTTATTTGACGCGTGTTTTTTTGCGAGAAGAATACGGAGTCGTTACCGAACTATATGCTTTTGCTGGATTTCTGATGGTCATGTTTACCTATCGAATGGAAACCACTTTTTTCCGATTTAGTAGTAAGAAGGACGCAAATCTAGAAAAGAGTTACGCCATTTCCAGTCTTTCCATTCTTTGTACAACGCTTATGTTTTGTGCATTTCTCATTGGTTTTTCCCAGCCAATTGCTGAATTACTCAATTATCCAGACAATCAAGATTATGTGATTTGGTTCGCACTGATCATTGGGTTTGATGCCTTGACTGCCATCCCTTTTGCACGGTTGAGACTAGAGAGTAAAGCATTGAAGTTTGCTATGATCAAAATACTGAATGTAGTTGTCAATGCACTGATGATAGTGTTTTTTCTGGAAGGCTGTCCGCTGTTGATTGATTTGGGATATGACTGGGCAAACGTGATCTACAATGCTGAAAACCGTATTGGCTATGTCTTTTTGGCCAATTTGATTGCGAGTGGCGTCACGTTTTTAATCTTGTTGCCTAGCTTAATGAAAGTCAAGTTGCAGTGGGATGCTGATTTGTGGCGAACCATGATGAAATATACTTTCCCGCTATTGTTGGTTGGCTTAGCAGGAATTGCGAATGAAGTCCTAGACCGTATCTTGCTGATGCGCTTGCTTCCAGGAGACTTGATAGAGCGGCGTGCGCAGGTTGGGATCTATGGTGCGTGCTATAAGTTTGCGGTCTTGATGGCACTATTTACACAGGCGTTTAATTATGCTGCAGAACCGTTTTTCTTTCGAAATTCGGATCGTAAAGACTCCAAGGAAATATACGCAAAGGTGGCTCAAGGGTTTACGGTGGTGGCTTGTGTGGGTTTTCTCAGTATTTTGTTGTTCATAGATTTTGCTAAGTTGGCAGTGGGCAGTGATTTCCATGCTGGGATCAAGGTGGTGCCGATACTACTTCTAGCCAATCTGTGCTTGGGGCTGTATTATAATTTTTCAATCTGGTACAAACTGACTGATAAGACAATTTACGGGGCATATATTTCTGTAGCAGGGGCAGTGATAACGGTAGTGCTCAATTTACTGTTAATTCCTAGGATTGGATATGTTGGATCTGCATGGGCTACACTGGCTTGCTATTTTACAATGACATTGTTGAGTTACCTGATTGGCAAGCGTTATTATCCGGTACCTTATCCAATTTTAAAGATTGTTGGCTACATCGTCTTGGCCTTGTTGATTTATCAGATGAATCTGGTATTTCGCGGCAAGTTTGGACCTGGTACTTTAATGTTGTACGGGTCGAATGCTGTATTGCTAGGACTATTTTTGCTAGTGACTGTTTGGCCGGAGGTGCGGTCAGAGCGTCCGTCGTGATCTAAAATCTACTGAATACCTAGGGAACTATTCCTTGCTGTCCATTTTTATCATCTCATATAGAATATGTGCGGTATTAATTAAACATTGATCATTGAGTGTGCTCATCATAAACCATTTATAAAAGCCTCTTAACCTATAAAGAGTGCAAATTATTGCCTATCAAGTAATGAACAATTTAATTTACTAGAATATCAAGAAAAACTAAGTTATTTTTGTATTAAATGTGATTGGGTATCCGTTTTTTTAATGAAAAAATCAGCTCATAAAAGGAAAGTTTGATGACTAAAACAACGAAGAATTTTAAAAACATCGATTTATTTAAAGGACTATTAATACTTTTAGTTATTCTTGGTCATGTTCTTCAAGGAAGCATCGAAGATAAACTATGGCGAACAATAATTTATAGTTTCCACATGCCCTTATTCATTGGAATTAGTGGTTTTTTATTTAATGTTAAAAAAATGGTAACCCTAAATTTGATCGAGTTAATAAAAAAATACTTGTTTCGAGTTATTTTACCATGGACCATTGCTACTATAGGTTACTTTTTATTTATGGAAATCCAAGATGGCAATGGAAAATTTATTAAAGACCTTATAGTATCATTTATTCTACCTTTTTATCATTTATGGTTTATCCCAAGCTTTCTAAGCTGGATTGTCTTAACATGGATCCTAAAGAAAATAGGAACTGGGAATAAAATGTTATTATCCTTTTCGATTATTATCTCTTTAGTAACCATGTTGTTAAATAAATATCCAGAAACCTACCAAGGCTTTGGAATTCTTACAAGAGGTATTGGAGTTGTGCTGCATACTTTTCGACCATATTTCTATTTCTTTTTTGTTTTGGGTCTAGTGTTTAGAGGTCTAGAGCTTAAGAAGCCTAATCTGTTAGAATATGCTTTTCCTGCACTATGTTTTGGTTTAGTCCTCTTCTTATTCTATTATCCTAACAAAGAATTATCATTTTTTAATTTCTTTTTGTTTAACAGCTTACTATTATACCTTGTTTTGAAAGTATCCATAAATAACATGGTGAGTAGTAATAAAATTATAGAGTGGATTGGATTAAATTCTTTGGGAATTTACTTGTGGCACGTGATTCCGATTTTGATTTGTAAATCCAAGATAGGAACAGAAAATTTAGCTCTATTTTATCCTGTAGTTATTTTCTCAACACTAGTATTTATTGCTGCGTACTATTATTTATTGAAAATTAATTTTATAAGAAAGTATGTTTTTGGAATGTAGGAGATAAATCAACACAACAAAAATAATTGGAAACTATTATTCCATAACGAAATTTGATACGTTCATTGCATCGAATTAGGTTTGATTTAACGTATATTTTGTATATTTGTGGTAAAATACGGCAGGTTTATTGTTCATAAGGAAATCTATCGTATTAAAATCGGTTTACAAAAAAAAATAGAATGACAAAGAAAACTTATAAATTGCCGAAAGTAGTGGCAGAAATTGGTTGTAACCATATGGGGGAAATGGAGATTGCTTTTGAATTGATTCGTTTAGCGAAACAAGCTGGGGCACACTATGCTAAGTTTCAAAAGCGTACTCCAAAGGAACTATTAACTGAGGAGCAATACAATACACCACATCCTGTCGCATACAACTCTTATGGAGATACTTATGGCGCACACCGTGAATTTTTGGAGTTGGACATCGCCCAGCACCAAGAGTTGATGGATTATTGTAATGAAATCGGAGTCGGCTATGCTACTTCTGTCTGGGACATGACTTCTGCCTACGAAGTGATTGGTATTAAACCTGATTATATCAAAGTTCCTTCTGCATGTAATAACCATTTTGAGATGTTAAAGTTACTTCGGGATAAATTCGATGGTGATGTGCACGTATCTTGTGGAATGACAACGCAGGAAGAAATAAAGAAAATTGTTGAATTTTTTGGAGAAACAGCTAAAGATAGGCTGGTTATCTATTCTTGTACTTCCGGTTATCCAGTTCCTTTTGAAGATGTATGTCTTTTGGAAATTAATCGACTGAAAGAAGATTTTGGTGATAAAGTAAAAGCAGTTGCGTTTTCAGGACATCACCTTGGGATGGCTGTTGATATTGCAGCATACACGTTAGGAACACATTGGATCGAGCGTCACTTTACTAAAGATCGTACTTGGAAAGGAACCGACCACTCTGCTTCTCTTGAAACTCCAGGCCTTACAAAGCTTTGCAGAGATTTAACCGCTACGCACAAAGCATTATCTTACAAGAAAGAAGAGATTCTGGAAATTGAGAAGCCTCAAAGAGATAAATTAAAATACCGACCACACTAAACTATCAGTATCCTATCCTGCTGTCGTCAATTCCCCTTTTGATGAGGGTTGAAACCGTTGGGTAGGATATCTAGTTAGTTATGCCTTTATTATTGCAGTTTCCCCTTTCATATGAATGCGATTGCTCTTATTCCTGCCCGCTGCGGCAGCAAAAGTATCCCCTTTAAAAATATCCGTTCTTTTTGCGGCAAACCATTAATTTATTGGAACATTCTTGCTTTGGAAAATACACCTGAAGTAAGTGAGATCTATGTTGCAACAGACTGCCAAAAAATAGAAGATGTGGTTTTGTCCTTCGGGTTTCCTAAGACAAAAGTCTACCAAAGAAAGCCAGAAAATGCGCAAGATGTCTCTAGCACAGAATCTGTTTTACTCGAGTTTATTACTGAAAAGGCAATTGCAAAAGATGCACTAATGCTGTTGGTGCAAGCAACTTCTCCACTGACCATAAATACTGATTTTAGCAGTGGTCTTAAAAAAATGAAAGATGGAGACTCATTACTTTCTTGTGTAAGACAAAAACGGTTTTACTGGAACGAAGACGGCACACCTAAAAATTACGACTATCGAAATCGCCCAAGACGACAGGATTTTGATGGTGACTTAATGGAGAATGGTGCGTTTTATATTAATTCAGTGAGTAATATCCTTAGAGATAAAAATCGCCTTTCTGGAAAAATACTCATTCATGTAATGGAAGAGTATACAGCCGTCGAATTAGATGAACCGGATGACTGGATGATCGCTGAAAAATTGATGCGGAAATACATTCTAAAAACAGAAAAGCCCAAACAAAAAATCAAGCTGTTTTTAACAGATGTGGATGGCGTTTTGACGGATGCAGGAATGTACTATACTGAAAATGGGGACGAACTCAAAAAGTTTAATACGCATGATGGAAAAGGATTAGAGCTCCTTAGAAATGCGGGTATTAAAACAGGAATAATCACTTCTGAAGATACTAAACTAGTAACTCGACGAGCAAAAAAACTGAAAGTAGATCATCTTCACCAAGGCAAGCACGGGAAGGGTAAACTGGAAATCGCAAAAGAAATATGTGCTCAAGAAAATGTTACTTTATTAGAGACTTCCTACATAGGAGACGATATAAATTGCATGGAATTGCTAAGTGCAGTAGGCTTTGCAGCTTGTCCAGCAGACGCACTTCACGCGGTTAAAAATATTGAAGGAATTACATTGTTAAACAAGAAGGGAGGAGAAGGCGTTGTTAGAGAATTTGCAGAATTAATTCTTGAATCAAATAAACAATGAAGTTAACTTCTCGACGGAATGGGCAATAAACGAGAAATATACCTTGATATTTTACACATCTACCGCTCCGATATGGTAGCAACGTTCAACCGAGTCGCCCGCAGAAACTTTTATGGAACTTCCTTCTTTGAACGACTAAAAAACGCACTTTTCGCTCTCCTTAAAGCTTTCGCAGTTTCATTGCGCTCCCTGTTTGGTCTTCAGAAAACACCCCAAAACCAATTGTATCAAAAGCATTGGTTATTGGTGCTTGGGAAGAATAACTATCACAGCTTGCGGTTTATCAGAAAATTTGATAAAGAAACAGTATATGTATCCCCTTACAAATATAAGGTTGAAGGAGAACGCATTGTCAAACTTGAATTGTCTAACTTCTTTTATCTGGTGTTGCGATTGCCACTTTTTATTAGCTTTTTAGTTAAAGAAAAAAATATAAGACGCTGCTGGGATAAAGCCTTTTCTGGTATGGGAATGTATGAAAGTGCTCTAGCCAACCTCAAAAAATATCAGCCTCAGTGTATCACTTTCTCGAATGATCATACCCTAGAAGCTAGAGCATTGATTCTTGCAGCAAAAACATTAAACATTACAACCTTTTATATCCAGCATGCTTGTATCCGTCCAGACTTTCCTCCGTTAAGGTTTAGTCACAGTTTTTTGGAAGGACAGGACTCACTTGATAAGTATAAAGGAAGTGGCCCTGTTAAAGGAGGCGTTTCGTTGATTGGTATTCCTCGAATGGATCAATATATTCATCAAAAAAATAACAACGATGCCATTCAGTCTATCGGAATATGTTCCAACTTACTAGACGAAATTTCATTAATTGAATCTACAATAACGGTATTAGCAGACGCATTCCCCAATATACAATTCACCTATCGTCCACATCCAACAGATAAACGAAGCATAAACCTTCCTACTTCTATTAATCGTTCTGATTCCAAGGTTGAAAATCCATTTGAGTTTCTTCAAGGACAAGACTTAATCATAGCAGGGAATACCTCCATTCATTATGAAGCCGCAACTCTATTTGTGCACGCCATTTATTACAAGTTTGGAAGTGCAACAGGGGTAGATGACATGTATTGTTTTGTAGCCAATGGACTCGTCCAAAAGGCTAAGGATACCACTCAATTAATTAGCATCATAAATCAGTTAAAAACAGAACAAGGAGATGCGTTATTCGTTAAAGCGCAGTATTATAATGCCGCATTAGGAAAAGAAGATGAAGGAAAAAGCCAGTCTTTAGTGGAGGCTAAAATGGTTGAATTATTAAAGCGGAAGGATTAGAATAGCGGCGGTGTAATATAGACAAGTAAAATAAAACTGTATTTCTATGGGAATCGTATTATTCACTAGTGTATTTCTTGCTTGCTTTTTGATATCTTATACTTACTTAGCGCCTAAAAAGCTGAGATTTATCGTATCACTAATCATTTCCTTGATCCTTGGATATTTTATCAAAACGATTGGAACCTATACAGGATGTGCAGATGGTTGGATGTCTACAAATATTGGGAAACAAGGGGCGTGTTCTCATCATGGTGGCGTAGTCACTTATCTCAATTTATATGGATATGTTTCGCTAACGATTTGCACGATTCTAATTGTTGTTTTCTTTTTAGTAGAATACATAAAATTCAAAAAGAGACAGGATATCCGTATGCGAGAGATAAGTGAACAGAGGAATTCGGATTTATTTTAGGTTCTTAGATTTCTTCCCCACAGGCTTATAATCCATAATATTCAACTGATTGGTACAAAAATCATAGTCCTGCTCAATATTAGAAGCAATAATTAACGTTCGGCCCCCAGCAAACTTTTCAATCAGTTCACGGTACCACCCAACCCCTTGCTTATCCAGATTGGTCGTCGGTTCGTCTAACAGTATCAGAGAACTGGCTGAACATATCGAGAGCGCCAGTTTTACACGCTGTTTCATCCCAGATGAAAAAACAGACAGCGGTTTGTTCTTAGAATGCCCCAGTCCCGTCAATTCTAGGATGTCAGCATCTGAAAAGGACTGCAAAAAGGGTTTGAATTTCTGATGAAAAACTAGCATTTCCTTCAAGGTTAACTCCTCAATCAATTCTGTGTAAGGAGCCGCATAAGAAACCTGCTTGTAAAGAGTATCGATATCCACGACACCATTATTGGTAAATATGATGTCTCCCTTCGATGGCGTAAGATGACCGGATAAAATCTTTAACAGTGTAGACTTGCCACTTCCATTCGCTCCTAGAATGGCGTATTGTTGGTGTGATTGGAAATGAAACGATAGATTTTTGAAAATCCATTCAAATCGATAGCGCTTCCCTACGTTATTTAGATTTATGTCCATTTAGATGTCTAAATCCTTTCATAATTCCGCGAGAAGAACCTTGCACAAAATCAAGTATCTCGTTTCTGACTTTACTTGATTCAAAATCGTCGTAAATCTTTTTCACGGCTTGGGTAATGTTGTAGCCTTCCACAAACATCAACCGATAAATCTGTTGAATTTCATGGATGTCTTGCTCCGAGAACCCTCGTCGCCGAAGGCCGATATTGTTGACCCCTGCATAAGAAATCGGCTCACGGGCTGCTTTCACAAATGGCGGAATGTCTTTTCTGACAAGCGAGCCACCGCCTACCATTACATGCGCGCCGATTTGTACAAACTGATGCACCGCAGTCAAGCCGCCTAGTATCGAGTAATCACCAATCTCAATGTGTCCTGCTAGATTAACATTGTTGGCTAGGATGCAGTTCTCTCCTATAATACAGTCATGTGCTACGTGTACATAAGCCATCAGCAAGGCATTTTCTTTAATCAGTGTCTTGCCTGATGAGCGCGTCCCTCTATTTACGGTACAGTATTCACGAATCGTTACATTATCTTCAATTTCGAGGTAGGTGTTTTCACCCTTAAATTTTAAGTCTTGAGGAGTAGCTCCTACAACTGCACCTGGAAATATTTTGCAATTTCTCCCAATCCGAACCCCGTCCATAATTGTAACGTGAGAACCGATCCAAGTACCTTCCTGAATCACGACATCTCCGTGAATGTGGACGAACGGATCGATAACAACATTATCTGCTATCTGCGCATTTTCATGTATGTATGATAGTTTATGTGGTTCCATCCTTGCTTTTCTTAATTATTTGTGCCATAAATTCTCCTTCACATGCAATCTTGTTGCCAACATAAGCGGTGCCCTGCATATGGCAAAGTCCACGTCTAACTGGACTCAATAACTCCATCTTCAATATTAAGGTGTCTCCTGGAACTACTTTTTGCTTAAATTTTGTCGATTCTATCTTAAGGAAATAAGCGTCATAGTCCTTCGGGTTTTCTACAGTATTTAAGACAAGGATCCCGCCGGTTTGAGCCAGTGCTTCAATTTGTAATACACCAGGCATGACTGGATTCCCAGGGAAGTGTCCTTGAAAAAATTCCTCGTTATACGTTACATTCTTAATGCCTACAACGTGATTCTCTGATAATTCTATGATTTTGTCTACTAGAAAAAACGGAAATCGATGTGGCAATAAGTTTAGTATTTCACCAACGTCTAGGAGTGGAGGAATGTTGGGGTCGTATTTGGGTTTACCTTTTAACTTTCTCTGTTGTCTATAGAGCGACTTCAACTGTTGAGCAAATTGGACATTAGCTGTATGTCCAGGTTTTGTTGCTACAATTTTCCCTTTGATTCGCTTTCCTACAAGGGCTAAGTCGCCAATCACGTCGAGTAACTTATGTCTGGCAGGCTCATTGCTGAAGTGCAGGTCTACGGTGTTTAAAATGCCTTCTTGTTCTACCTTTACACTTGGCTTGTTTAGTCGCTTAGCTAGGCGATCTAGCTCCTCTTGGCCCATAACTCGATCTACAATGACTATTGCATTATCCAAGTCACCACCTTTGATTAAGTCAAGATCTAGCAACTGTTCTAATTCATGTATGAATACAAACGTTCTGCATGGGGCAATCATTTTTGGAAAGTCTTCCAAATTATCAAGAGAAGCGTATTGTTGACCAAGGACAGGAGAGTTGAAATCAATCATGGTAGTGATCTGAAATTCATCTGCTGGTAATGCTAACAATTCGGTTCCAGTTTGTTCGTCAACAAAAGAGATCGGTTCAAGAATTTCGAGATATTCGCGATCTGCATCTTGTTCTTCAATTCCAACAGCCAATATCTTTTCAACGAATGCCATAGAACTTCCATCCATGATTGGTGCTTCTGGTCCGTCTATTTCTATTAAAACATTATCTAGATTGGTACCGACAAGTGCGGCAAGCGTATGCTCAACGGTGCTTACTTGTGCATCTCGTTGCCTTATGGTTGTCCCTCGTTGAGTAGAAACCACAGCGCCAGCATCGGCATTGATGATTGGCTGATCCACAAGATCAGTGCGCTTAAATTTGAAGCCGTGATTAACAGGTGCCGGTAGAAAAGTTATATTCACTTTTTTCCCGGTGTGCAGTCCAACGCCACTTAGACTTACCTGCCCTTTTATAGTATGTTGTTTCATAAAGGACAAAGGTTAGTTTTTCGGTGGGCAAAGATACAAGAATTAATGGTTAATGATTAATGTTTATTTAGGAATTCCTGCTGATAATCATTTGATTGTTATAGAATAGTTTAAACATTGGAAGAATCCATTGTTAATGTAAAGCATTTACTATTAAATAGTATATAAAAAGCCATCTTGGAACAATTTTATGCGCCAATTAATAAGACATTAATCATTAACAATTACTATTTCTCTTTTTGAATTTCGGCTAGTTTTGCTTCAAGTTCATCAATCCGTTTCATCAATTCTGGTAATTTTTGGAAGACGACTTGAGATCGCATAAAGCTTCCATACTTGAATGCTGGAGAGCCGTGCCATGCTTGATAAGGCTCATTGATAGATTTTGAGACGCCACTTTGAGCTTGTACTTTTGAGCCATCGGCAACGTTGATATGTCCAACAAAACCTGCTTGTCCACCAATCATACAGTTTTCGCCAAGCTTAGTGCTTCCTGCGATTCCTGCTTGTGCAGCGATGACCGTATTTTTGCCCACTTCTACGTTGTGAGCGATTTGAATAAGGTTGTCCAGTTTTACGCCGTCTTCTATAATTGTAGAGCCCATTGTTGCTCTGTCAATCACATTATTCGACCCGATTTCAACGTGGCTACCGATCATCACATTTCCGATTTGCGGTACTTTTTTAAAGGTGCCGTCACCTTTGGGCATAAAGCCGAAGCCGTCACTGCCAATTACTGTGTTGCTATGGATGGTTGTGTTATCGCCGACAACACAATCGTGGTAGATTCTAACGCCTGGGTGAAGGGTAACATTATTGCCGATTTTAACGTTTTTCCCAAGGAAGACTTGTGGGTAAATCATGCTACCGTCTCCGATGTGAGTTCCTTCATCTACAAAAGCAAATGCGCCAACAGAAACATCCTTGCCGATGACAGTTTTCCCGTGTACAAAAGCGAGCTGGTTAATCCCTTGTTCGCTGTAGGCATTGCCTCCAAACTTTTCTAATAGGGTAGTAAGGCATTCGTATACATTTTCCACTCGAATGAGTGTTGCCTCTATTGGTTTGTCTGGTTTGAAGTCATGGCTTACGAGCAAGACAGACGCCTGTGTTGTGTAGGCATAGTCTTCATATTTTGGACTGGCAATAAAACTAATTGAGCCAGTTTGTCCCTCTTCTATTTTAGAAGGCCGGTCAACTGTAACGTCTGGGTTGCCTTCCAGTTTTCCATTGAGATAGGCGCAAAGCTCTTGGGCAGTTACTTGCATAATTGAAATGTTTGGAATTCGTAGTTCAATTTACCTTGATTGTTCAAAGTTAATTTCCTTTATTTTTTTCAATGTATGTCCTGTGGTGTAATTCTTGGGTCATAACAAGACAAATGTTTGTTTTTGGTTACTTTGTTGGTTAATTTACGTCATAACAACTCGATGAAGAGTTTTTAACCTTTTATTCTATAAATTATATATTTACTTATCTTAGCGTTTCATTAAAAGAAAAAACTCTCATGCGACTCCTTCTTTCTCAACTGCTGATTTTTTCCCTGTCTTTTGCAGGGTGCGTTTCCTCAACAAATGAAGAAACCAATGAGCAAATGAAAGAACAACAAAATATTTCTTCTTCAACTGTCGCTTCCGACTCATCCTCACTTTTGGCAGAGATGAAAAAAGATACTGCAAAAATAATGCCTAAGAAGCAGGAAGTTGCTGTAAAAGTAAATAAACCAATTCAAAGACCTAAACAAGTTTCAAATAATAGTGCGGATTCTAAAAAAGATGTAACCACAAAGTATCCTAAAACCGCAAAAAAATCTAATATCCCTATTGTAAATAAAACGCCTGTTGTAAAAAAGACTCCTCCAATTGCAACCATTCCAAGAAAGAAAGGGGCAAGAATTTATTTTCCTAAAAAAACATTCAGCTACGGAAAAATAAATGAAGGGAAGAAAATAAATCACAAGTTCAGGTTTATTAATACAGGTGATGATTCATTGCTGATCAAAAATGTGGATGTTTCTTGTGGGTGTACTATTCCTAAATACTCAAGTAAAAAAATTAAACCAGGAGGAGAGGGATATATTGATGTGGAATACGATAGTAAGGGAAAGTTTATGAATCAAGAATCTTCCATTTATATAACTTCCAATTCAAGAATTAACCCTACAGTAGAGTTGATGTTACTTGGTTATGTAAGAGTACCATTAGCGAAAGACAAAAAGAAAAACGAGGAAAAAGATTCAGTTAAAACCACTCCCCAAAAAGACGCTGTCGAACCAAAAAAAACAGCACCAAAACTTCCTAAGAAGCCAATTGTTAAAACGGATTCGATTAAGAAAAAAATTAAAGAGGTAGTTGCCCCTAAAGTTGTTGCTCCTAAAACAACAGCACCAAAAGATACCACCACAAAAGCAAAAGAAGTAAAAGAGCCTGTAAAAGAAGGCAATGACTAGTGGTAGAAGCTTTTTTATCCCATAAAGATAAAATCCCGACCTCATTTCCTACCCTACAATCAGATTTATTGGTTTAAATTATTCCTCCTTCGAAATTCCTTGTTCGACATTCGATATTCAATTAATCCTGTCAGATTTTTGTAAAAGATTCTTTTTATGAAATAATATCCCGTTCTTAGCGTTTTTTGAGTTGAATACATGCCCGCATGAGTAATTTGACAATTGATAATGGAAACAGTAGTTCCAAAATTGCCCTTTTTAGAAATGAGGAGCTTGTTCTTAGAGAAGTCTGGAAACGAGCAAGTGTAGAACGGTATAAGGAGTTTATTGAAGAGCATGGCGTAAAAAAAGTAATCCTATCTACTGTAGGTAAAATGGATCCTTCTATTGAAGCGTATCTTGAAAAACAAGCTTATTTTATTAGTCTTTCTTATAAAACTCCGCTGCCGATAATAAATCGTTATGCCACTCCAGAAACGCTCGGTGACGACAGAATTGCAGCAGTAATGGGCGCATATCAGCTTTATCCAAACCAGCATAATCTGGTTATTGATATCGGCACCTGTATCAATATCGAATTTCTGACAAAGGATAAAGAGTATCTTGGAGGAACAATAACACCTGGCATTCGTCTTCGTTATAAGGCAATGCATGAGTTTACAGCTAATCTCCCGCTTATCAAACGGCGAGAGATTGAATCTTTTATTGGAAATAGCACAGAAACTTGTATGAGAACCGGTGCCCAACTGGGCGCGCTCTACGAGATTGAAGGCTTTATTCAACGTTATAAGGACAAATTTGGTAAAATTAACATAATAATAACCGGTGGAGACACAGAATATTTTGTATCTCAATTGAAAAGTGAGATATTTGCGGTTCCAAATTTGGTCCTAATTGGATTAAATAAAATTCTAGATTATAATGCATCAATTTCTTAAGTACGTTTTTACCCTGCTGATCTTACTAACGGGTTTTACGTTTATGTGGGCACAACCCCAGCTAAATTCTCCGTATTCCAGATATGGAATGGGTGATCTAGCAAACTCAAATTTTGCTCCTTTGGGTGCAATGGGAAATGTCTACTCCACTTTCAACAGTGTTTATCATATTAACCCCGCTAACCCTGCTAGCTACGCTACCCTAAACTATACCGCTTTTGAGATGGGGGTTTTTGGCAGATTCGGTGAGTTGAGAACTGCTAATGACTCCACTGCCAACTCTTCTTCTGGAAATCTGAGTTATGTAGCACTTGGTTTTCCTGTGTTTAATCCCATCAATCGGTTGACCACTAAGAAAGATTATCCCTTTGATTGGGGTATGGCCCTTGGATTAACGCCTTACTCAAATGTAGGTTATAACATTGAGACCTCCTCGGAAAGTCCGATTTATGGTGAAGTCATTTATCGAAATCAAGGATACGGTCAATTGTATAAGTTATTCTATGGAAATGGGATAAATTATAACAACCTGGCTTTCGGATTTAATGTCAACTACTTGTTTGGACGTGTTCGAGACGATAAAACAGTGATCTTTAATGATCTCCCACTTTCACTTGTAGATGAGTTGAGAGATGAAAGCAACACACAAGGTTTCTTAATGGATCTTGGTCTTCAGTATAGATTAAGAATAGACAAGAAGATCGAAGATGCTGAAAAAGACCGGAGAAAAGAAAAAACATACCTTTCTTTTGGTGCCACTTTCACTCCTGGTGTAAAAGCAACATCTAAAGCGCACCAACTATATATAAGACAAAACTTCAGCGACGGAGTCAGGTATACCGATACAATCTCAAATGTAGTAAACAGGAAAGATCAAATGCAGTTGCCTTCTACCTTTAGTTTTGGAGTCGGTTTAACTAAACAATCGAAGTGGAAACTTGGTTTGAATTATGAAGGAACGACCTGGAATACCTTTTCAAGCCCTAACCATTTAGATGATTTGAATTTCTCTTATAAAGTCGGTTTTGGAGCAGAAATTACACCAGACCAAGGAGCATTTGAAGCCTATCAAAAGCGTATTAGCTACCGAATTGGAGCATTTTATCATACAGATCCAAGAGTGGTTGGGAACAATCAGTTGACCAATTATGGCATAACTTTTGGATTTGGGTTACCAATAGTTATTCTTCCTGGTGGGAACAAATATACCCACGTAAACATGGGAGTTGAATTAGGAAAAATCGGAACGCCGGATATCATTGAAGAAAATTACATAAAAGCAACATTGGCTTTCACCTTGAATGATAACACTTGGTTCTATAAACGTAAATACAAGTAATTTAAATTATGAAAGTACACAAGATCATCTTACTGCTAGCCTCAGTTTTAATCGCCTCCACCGCATTTTCTCAAGGATGTCAAGGTTGGGGTAAAGGAAAAGATAGCCTTGCTGCTATTCAAAATCATGTTTTATACCGCGACTATGTGAAAGCTAAAAACTACGAAGAAGCATTTCCTCTTTGGCAAAAAGTGTTTTTAGCTGCACCTTCTGGGTCTGAAAAGCATTTCATTGACGGGGTAAAAATCTATAAAGATAAAATTGAAAAAGAAACCGATGAAGCAAAAAAAGCAGAATACACGGACATGGTTTATAAGTTGTTCGATCAACGTATTGAATGCTTTGGGAAGAGAGGTGCCATCCTAGGAAGAAAAGGATACAACATGTTTTATATGGGCGCTGATGAAAAGGACGTTTTTGCTACATTCAAAGAGTCTATTGAAACAGAAGGTAATAAAACAAAAGACTTTCTACTCGTTCCTTTTGCAAGTAATACGGTAGACATGTACCGTAACAAAAACATTGATAAAACAGAAGCAAGAGCGGTTCATGCAAAAATGATGGCGATTGTTGATCACAACATTGCAAACAATGAAAAAAAGGCTGCTAAATTCGAGAAAGCGAAAGCTGGAATCACAGAACAGTTTACTGTAATTGAAAGAAATATCTTCGATTGTGATTACTTCAAAGCAGACATTATTGCTAAATATGAAGCAGATAAAAACAACCCTGAAGTATACCGAGCTGTATACCAAGAGTTAGTTAGAGCAGGTTGCACAGAATCTGAACCTGTTGTTGCTGAGATTAAAGCAAAAGATAAGTCTAGAGTAGATGCAGTAAATGCCGAAAACAGAGCAAAACAGGCAGCGATAAATGCTGCAAAAACTCCAAAACTTACGCCAACTGCTAACAAAGCAAAAGAAGCGTATGATGCTGGAAATTACGCAGAGGCTGTTCGACTCTACGCTCAAGCAGCTAATGAAGCAACTGACCCTGCAAGAAAAGGGAAATACTACTACGCCGCTGCTCAGACGAGTGCTTACAAAACAAAGAAATATTCTGAAGCAAGAAAATATGCTAAACAAGCAATTCCTCACATGCCTGGTTCAGGTAAGCCTTACATGTTGATCGGTAATATCTACGCTGCTGGTGCTAGCCGATGCGCAACTAAGACAGATGACTGGGGAAGTCGACTAGCCTACCTTGCTGCCATTGACAAATGGTACAAAGCAAAATCAGTTGACCCTTCACTGGCAGGTGAAGTGCAAAGCAAAATTGCCAAGTATGCCAGCTATAAACCAACTAAGGAACAAGCGTTCCAAAGAAGCCTTAAAGACGGACAATCGACAAACGTTGGTTGCTGGATTGGGGAAAGTGTTACCATTAAAACGGTAAAAGGTTACTAGGAAAATAAAACAACTGCTGTACGAACGGATTTTATTCACTCCTTTCTGTAAGCTGATATAAATTATGTAAGCGACTGCATCACTGTAGTCGCTTTTTTTGTCTTAGGTATTGTTTTTAAACGGCTTAGATGTTATTTCAAACCAGAGCATTAACACTAGTATATAAAGGTGTTACAATACAATAGGTTTTACGGCTTAACCTGGCGGCTTTAGTACTTCAGGGTCAAACGAATGCAATTCAACCTTATGGAAATATCTTGAGGAGGTGTTGTATACGAGTAGGAAATTTGCGAATTCTCTCTACTTTCTTTTGGAACGCATGGCAGGCCGTTTCTCAATTGCAGGATCAGCAACGAGCTTTTGGTATTCGGCAGACTCGATTGGATAAACAGCGATTTTGCCTTCATCGTTATAGTGGGCACCAAAACCGTATCGCTTACATAGTGCAGAAGCCCGCATACAGGGTTGTCCTTTTGAGTGTAGCGTGTCCCATATCGCTTGGCGTTCATCTTCAGATAGATCTTCTAGCTCCTTCTTTAGGAGATACACCTCAAATATAAGTGACTTGTGATCTAACACATAAGGCTGTGCAGTGAGCAACTCATATTCATGTAAGTGCGCAGGCTTTTTCTTCTTAGCAACAGGCAACTCACTCTCTTCCACTGGACAGTCCGGAGCAATTGTAATCAATGTATTTTTGTAAGCCATTGTCTTTAATGATTGATGAATTAAATCACAGGTATCCGTTTTGTATAAGGTTGAATTTTCTTTCTTAATCCCTTTCCTTCCTCCATAATTCATTCTTCATTTGGTATTCGATATTCCCTTCTAAGGCTGACCATACAATTTCACACCAGCATCATAATACTTATCACCCTTCACCCAAAAGTGTTTTGCAGGATCATTGGCAATCAAACGACCCGCATAAATGAAGGATTTGCAGTACTTTGTTAAGTACTTATAATCCATGGTATTGGGATTGTCACCAGCTTGGTGGTAGTACTTGATGATTTCATCATCAAACGATGTGATTCCGAGGCTGAATGTAGGTGCAGGAATACCTTTTCTAGCAAAATTTACATTGTCAGAACGGTCAAACAGGTTTTGTTCAGGCATTTTGTCTTGAATTGCTTTCAGCTTAAAGGTTTTGCATGCAGTTTCAAAATGATTGCGCACTGTTGTACGTTCTAAGCCGATTACCGTAATCACTTTGGTGTCGTTGTACCCTGCCCCGTCAATGTTAAAGCAATAAGCAATTTTCTCTAACGGTACTGGGGCATTGTCGACAAAATGAGAGCTGCCCAACAGGCCTTTTTCTTCTCCTGTAAACAATACAAAAAGAGCGGATCGCTTCGTCGGGTGTTTTGCAATGTTTGCTGCTGCATTTAGCACAGCAGCAGTACCCGCAGCATTGTCACGGGCACCATTGTAAATACTATCGCCTCGAGCATCAGGAGCACCAACGCCTACATGATCGTAATGAGCAGAATAGATAATGTATTCCTCTTTTAGTTTAGGGTCAGTTCCTTCTACCATTCCAACCACATTCTTCACATTAAAGCGATTATTGTCAATACCTTTTGTCTCAATATTTACTGTTGAAGGTTGTTTAAATAAGTTCACGATTTCTGCTTCAGAAGCATTTACCCAAAAGTGAGGTAGGGCACCCATTTTATTTGCAGACACATCAATAACTACTTGGGGTTTGCTTACTCGACCAGCAATATATTTCCATGGAAAACGTGTAGAGTGAAACAGTTCTATGACTCCGATTGCCCCTTGTTCTTTTGCTAGCTGCTGTTTCTCATCCGTCATTCTAAACCACATTCGTGGGTTAGATTCCGATTTCGAACCACATAACATGACGGCGATCTTACCTTCTACATTTGCTACCGTTTTATAATCTTCTGCAGTTCCGTAATTCACAAAAACAAGTTCCCCATCCATGGCCACGTTTTCTGCATCCATCATAATGAAGTCCTTAGGAAAATTGAGTGATTTTTCACCGATCTTGATATTGCCTTCCGCCATCGGTTTTGCCAAACGCATGGGCACATCTTGAAAGTAGGATCCGGCAACAGGTTTTACTCCATACTGAACAAACTCCTTTTTAATGTATTGGGCCGCAAGTTCCTGCCCTACTGAAGGCGTATTTCTACCTTTTAATTCATCTGAGGCCAGATAATAAACATGGCGTTTCATTGATTGAGCATCATAATTCTTTTTTACGATAGCCTTATCACTCTTTTGTGCATTTAGAGTCATTCCCATCAGCGAGATCAACAAAACGCTTATTATTTTATTCATAGCCCAATTTTATAGATTGTATTAAAGAGTACAAAAATAACACATTAAATCTGAAATGTCGTAAATTCCCTTTAAAACAAGGTGAATTCGAATTTTTTAGCCAAACAATTGTTCTGCAAGTTCATCTACTTTTGCTACCGTATTTATTTTAATGGCGTATTTAGATTGATCTAATCCTTTTAAATTATACTTAGAAATAAAAATTTCCTTGAAACCAAGTCGATCCGCTTCCTGAATTCTTTGGTCAATGCGAGTGACGGCACGAATTTCACCACTCAATCCAACTTCACCTGCGAAGCAGAAATTACCGGGGACTACGATGTCCTGCAAGGAAGAAACGAGTGCAGAGACGACGGCTAGATCGATGGCAGGATCATCAATTTTTAATCCACCCGCGATGTTGAGAAACACGTCATTTAGCCCAAACTGAAAACCACAGCGTTTTTCGAGTACGGCGAGTAGCATACTGAGTCTTCTCATATCAAATCCGTTAGCAGAACGTTGCGGATTGCCATAAACTGCTGTGCTGACAAGGGCTTGGGTTTCTACTAGCATGGGGCGAATGCCTTCAAGGGTGGCACATACGGCGCTTCCGCTTAGTTCCTCTTCTTTTTGGTTGAGTAGGAGTTCAGACGGATTACTAACTTCTCGAAGGCCATCCGCTCTCATTTCGTAGATGCCGAGTTCAGCTGTTGATCCATATCTGTTTTTGATGGTTCTCAAAATCCGATAGGTGTAATGTTGATCGCCTTCAAATTGAAGGACGGTGTCAACGATGTGTTCTAGGAGCTTTGGACCTGCAATGGAGCCTTCCTTTGTGATGTGTCCAATGACGATGACAGGCACTCCTGTTTCTTTAGCAAGGCGTTGCAGTTGCCCAGCACATTCTCGGATTTGGGAGACACTTCCTTGCGGTGATTCTAAAAAGGGAGAAGATAATGTTTGGATAGAATCGATCACTAGGAGCTCTGGCTGAAGTTGAGCGAACTGTTTAAACAATTTTTGGGTGTCGGTTTCTGTGATGATATAACAAGATTGATTACTTATACCAATTCGTTCTGCACGCATTTTAATCTGTTCCTCGCTTTCCTCCCCAGTAACGTAGAGGATTTTGTGCTTAAGTCTAAGTGCAGTTTGAAGGATGAGGGTTGATTTACCGATACCTGGTTGTCCACCTATTAATATAACTGATCCTGCTACAATGCCACCGCCCAAAACTCGATTGAGTTCTTTATCTGGAGTTGGCATTCTGAGTGTTTTGCCACCTTGCACTTCTTGAAGGGGAATCGGTACAATTGTTTTTTGTTCCGTATTGGTCCAAGATCTTGGAGTTGGTGTGCTTTCTTTTTTAGAAATTACTTCTTCAACATAAGTGTTCCACTCGTTACATGAAGGGCATTTTCCGACCCATTTAGGGGAAGCATTTCCACAATTTTTACAAAAAAAAGATATTTTTACTTTCGCCATTTCAATTCAAAATTAACAGTAAAATCAGTAATAACAGTGCTTTTTGAGGAATATTTTAATGTAAGAGAAATAAAAAAAGTGTTTTTTTTAAAAAAAAAGTATATCTTGCGTGTGACTTTTAGATATAGCCTCGTCAAAAGTGTGTATTTAGGAAATAACGAGGCAATTTAAAAGGAGCTTAAACGAAGCTTCTCCTTAAAATTTCCGATCAAATTACGGATAAATTGGGAAGCAGCCTTAAGCAAGCTGTTTTGGATAGTAACATAGTTTTATATTGTTTTTTTGGGGTTACAGGGCATCGCATTTATGTGAGCCCTGTTTTTTTATGTGCTGTTTTGTGAATTAGTGGTTTTTTGCTTTCTCTATCCAAAAAAAATAACAGTACAACTCGAATTTTGTATATCAAAATTAAATCAGCTAATTCTTTTAAAACGAGGCAATATCATTTTAAAGTTCGTTTTTATAGATTTTCCACATAATGTTGATAATTATTAACATTTCGAGTTTCATCTACACTCAAAAAAGTGCATCTTTGTATAATTGTGCAGCTATATATTATTATCGACAAGATTTTAGATAGTTGTCTGAATTTCAAATAATTAAAAAAATATGGCATTTGTTATATCCCTGTTGAACCACAAAGGAGGAGTAGGTAAGACGACCAGTGCAATCAGTATTGGTGCAGGGCTGGTAGAATTAGGTAGACGTGTACTGTTGATTGACCTTGACCCTCAAGCAAATCTAACCCTTTCGCTGGGACTCGGCAGACCAAAAGTAACCATCTACGAATCAATGAGAGGCGAAGCTGAACTAGAACCAATCGAATACAGAGAAGGATTTGATATTGTTACCAGCTCACTTGATTTAAGCGGAGCAGAAATGGAACTGATCAATGAAGCGGGTAGAGAATTTATCCTAAGAGAACTCATCGATCCACATTTACTTAATTACGATTATATCATTATCGATTGTCCACCATCCCTTGGCCTATTAACATTGAATGCACTGACTTCTAGTCATACAGTTATGATCCCGCTACAAACTCAGTTCTTAGCATTGCAAGGACTCGTAAAGATCAAGCAGGTGGTGGATAAAGTACGCTTCAGACTGAATAAAAAACTGACAATTGGTGGCGTGATTCCCACGATGTATGATTCTAGAAAAGTACTGAATAGAGATGTTGTAGAAACCATTCAAAAACACTTCGGTGATCGAGTATTTAAAACGTTTATTCGAGATAATGTAGCACTGGCGGAGGCTCCAGCTTCTGGGCAAGATATCTTTAGCTACAACAAACGAAGCAACGGTGCAAAAGATTACCTTGCTCTTTCTAGAGAAATAGTCGAGCGTATGGAGGTTGTTGAAGTATAATTTGTTGAATTAGCACATTAGAATGAATAAGAATAAAAATAAAAAGAAATTTTCCTTAGGATTAGACGCTTTGTTTGGTGACGAAAGTCCTATAAAGGAAACTGAATCTGTGCAGAAAAAGCAGACGGCAGTCGCTACTCAACAAACAAAATCAGGACCGCGAAAAAGCTTTTCTAATAACTTAGATATTTTCTTTCAGGATGCCGTAGAAGAAGTCGTCAAAGAAGCGAAAAATAACACAAAAGACGGTGGATCTACCATTAAGCGAAGAACAAAACCAAATTTTGGACTGGATTCCCTCATCAGAAGCACCATCGAAACAGGGAAACTTGTAGACAAATCTAAGAAAAAAAGAATCTCCTTTACCTTCGATGAAAATAGCATCGACGAGCTCAAACACATCGCCAAATTAGAAAAGGCTAGAGTCCGTGATATCGTAGGCGAGCTCATCGCAGAATACATCGAAAAGAAGAAGGAAGAAAAATAATTGTTATTTATTAATGCTCCCTTCTTGCTGAACGTTACTCTGCCCTTCTGATTAAATTTCTATTCGACAGTAATTTTTAGGGTTCAACTCAATATTAGTGCGTTCAATTGTGTTCAAATAAGAATAACAATTATTAATACCTTTATAAAAATATTAACGATTAAACATTAATAATTAATCATTATTTGAAACGCTCCTTCCTTATAAATTTGGTATTCCTGATCTCCATTAACCTGTTGATCAAGCCATTTTATATTTTTGGAATTGATCGTACAGTGCAGAATATGGTTGGTGCTGAGGTTTATGGTGGGTGGTATGCCTCCTTGTTGAGTTTTTCCTACCTGCTGCAAATCATCAATGATTTTGGTATTCAGTTGTTTAATAATCGGAATATCGCGCAGCATGAGCAATTACTAAAGAAGTACTTGCCGAATATTCTCGTGCTAAAATTCATGCTAGGCGGTATTTATTTGCTTATCACCCTAGGGATTGGTTGGTTTATAGGATATGATAGTGTTCAGTTTAGAATATTGGTGTTTCTTGCGTTTAATCAGGTGTTGATCTCTATGATTTATTACCTTCGCTCCAATATTAGTGGGCTGCATTACTACAAGACGGACAGCTTTTTCTCCGCACTTGATAAGTTACTGATGATTTTGTTCTGTGGACTACTGCTGTGGGTGCCACCCTTTTCAGATTATTTCAGTATTCAGAACTTTGTCTATGCGCAAACACTTTCCTACGCTATAACTGTACTACTAGCGTTTATGTGGATTATGCCAAAGGTCAATTATCGATTGAAACTAACGTTTAGCTGGCCATTTTTACTGTTAATCCTAAAAAAGAGTTATCCCTATGCGCTCACGGTGTTCCTAGCAGGGATTTTCACTAGAATAGATCAAGTGATGCTAGAACGACTGCTCCCAGACGGCAATGAACAAGCTGGAATCTACGCTGCAGCCTACAGGCTACTCGATGCTAGCAATATGATTGGGTTTCTGATGGCTGGTTTATTGCTGCCCATGTTTTCAAAACTAATCAATGATGGGCAGTCGATTATCGGATTGCAGAATCTTGGGTTCAAAATATTATTTGTGATATCCCTAACTACGGCAATGCTGTGTTGGTTTTATCAGGTCCCAATTATGGAATTACTCTATGACGATGCAACAGTTTACTGGGGCCGGATACTCGGAATTCTAATGTTTTCCTTCGTAGCAATGGGCATGAGTTATGTCAACGGAACGCTCCTTAGCGCCAATGGGAGTTTATATGGATTGAACGTCGTTGCCTTATGTGGGACTATTCTGAATGTAATACTCAATTTTGTTTTAATCGGTAAATTCAAAGCGGAAGGGGCAGCTATCGCAACTGTTTTTACACAATTCCTAGTGGCTATTGGTCAGTGGGGGCTTGTTTTTCGAATATTTAAGTTACAGCTCAATCTGTCATTGTTAGCAAGAGCAATAGGTTTCCTAATTGCAGTAACGGGTGTTTTTTATTATGTTTCGCAATTACCTTTTCTATGGATTTGGACACTACTCCTAGGAGGATTTGCTAGTCTTCTGCTTGCGATATTGTTAAAGCTAATTGATCTAAAAGAACTACGTGAAATTTATCAAACGTCAAATTAAAATAAACCCAACAAGAATTTCCAATTTATTTTTACCTTTGCACCGCTAACGACATCTCTATGAATAACGCGCAAGAATCATTGTTGGATATTGTGAAAGTGCTCTTCAAATGGCGCAAAACGATATTGTTAACTACTTTAGGTATTACTGTCCTTACTGCGATCATTGTATTGCTGTTGCCTAATTATTATAATTCATCTGCCCTGCTGTATCCTGCTAACCTGAGGATAGCTAGTAGAGGAGCCCTTTTCGGTAATGCCGATGAAACCCTTGACATATTTGGAAAGTCAGCTGATTTAAACCGAATTATGATGGTCGCAGAATCAGATGAAATTGTTCAGTATTTAAACAAAAAATACAACTTGTACGAGCGGTATGATATTGATTCTACGCATGCTAAAGCGTTTCATTATGTTAAATTAAATTTCCTGACACACTATAATGTTCGGAAAAATGAAAAGGATGCACTGGAGATTTCTTTAGAAGATAAGGATCCAAAAGACGCCTATGAAATGTTGTGGAGTACGATTGGAAAAGTAGATGAATTGGTTCGTCGAATGACAAAGAGAAATGAGGAAATCATTATGGATGCCTACCGAAAACGGATTGATGTTAAGCAAGAAAACTACAACAGAGCATCAGACAGCCTCATGAGAACAAGGGAAAAATTTGGTATTGTAGATGTAGAAACGCAAAGAGAACTATTAACTGAAACCATAACGATTGCAGAAGCAGGCTTAGCCAAATACAGAGGAAAGTTAGTTGCGATGGGAGGAAACGCCCGTCGTGATTCTATAGCCAAAGTGAAAACGCTCATCGGTGCGCTTGAAACTCAAGTTAAAGCATTGAAAGGGGATGTGGATAGTGGGAATACCATTAACATTAACAAGTTTAATCAAGGACGTGAATTGGTTTTATTAATGGAAACAAGCCAAGAGTTTTTGTCTGAAGAATTATCGTTTTTGAGAGATCGGTTTTTCCAGCTAGAAACTGTTTACAACACCAATATCTCTTCAGTTTATGTGCTAGAACCTCCAAACATTCCAATCATTAAGTCTAGACCAAAACGAACCTTCCTTGTACTGAGTTCTGCCTTTTTTGCTCTTATTCTAAGCGTTTTAGGCGTATTACTGTTCGAGAATTACAAAACTGTTGATTGGGAGCGCACATTCAAAGATGCTTAAATTTCAAGGAATAGAGCGATCTTCATCGATCATCTACAGTCTTTATGGGCTGTTGGTTATACTCGGTATTGCAGGCTATGCAATCACAAGTAGTCCATTCCCTCTATTATTGCCAGCAGCATTTTTGATTGTTTATTTAGCCTTGCTAGATTTTCGAAAACTATACTTCTTACTTCTGATATGTATTCCGTTTTCCACTGAAGTTTACTTCGCTAATGGTCTTGGCACTGACTTGCCTTCTGAACCGTTAATCATAGGATTAATGCTGGTTTATCTAATGTATCTCATCCAAAATGTTAAAAAAATCGACAGTGCTTTCTTCCGTCATAGCATTATGCTTTTTCTGTTTTTACATTTGGGTTGGATGCTCATAACAGTACTTAACTCGGAGCTAATTGTTGTTTCGATTAAGTTCTTTTTAGCAAAAATGTGGTATGTCATCACCTTTGTATTTTTGACTGGGTTGCTGATCAAGTCAGAAGTCGAATTCAAGCAAGTATTCTGGGCCGTGTTTATCCCATTATTGATTACAGTAGTTTATGTATTATTCCGACAAAGTGTGTTCGGAATTTCGCTTGAGATGGTAGGAAAGGCGATGCATCCATTTTACCGAAACCATGTGAACTATGCTGCACTATTGACTTTGTTTTTCCCAATTGCAATCGTTGCTTCCACTTGGTATAAAAGGTGGTCCTTCATTTGGTGGATTGTCATCATCGGATGTCTTATTTTATTAATTGCCATCCAGTTCTCCTTTACTCGATCTGCTTATGTTTCCTTGGTGATGGCCTTTGCAAGCTATTTCGTGATTCGGTTTCGTCTCATTAAGGCTGCTATTACAGTTGCCTTAATCCTCATTTTCGCCTTCATTACTTATGTGGCGACGAACAACAAGTACTTGGATTATGCACCCAATTTTGAAAAAACAATCACCCACCACAACATGGAAGATCTGTTTAAGGCCACCTATAAAATGGAGGACCTTTCTACCATGGAGCGACTCTACAGGTGGGTAGCAGGTATTCATATGAGTGCAGATCAAAAAACATTTGGATTTGGACCGGGCAACTTCTATAATTTTTATAAGAAATATACTGTAAGCAGTTTTGAGACCTATGTCAGTGATAATAAAGATAAATCTGGGGTACACAACTATTATCTCATGGTCTTGATCGACCAAGGTATTCCTGGGTGTTTGATCTTTCTATTGCTCACAATGGTCATTCTTGTAATAGGCGAACGAATTTATCATCGAACCATCAATAAACAACGTAAGCTTATCATTATGAGCCTCCTGCTAAGTCTCATCATCATAGACGCCTTCCTAATTATCAATGATTTGCTTGAAACCGATAAGGTCGGTGCCTTCTATTTCATTCACCTCGCGCTACTCATCAACTTTGATCTATTAAACAGAAGAGAAGCACAAGCCAAAGTAGAAAGCTTAAATAATGGTTAATGTTGAATTGGTAATTATTTGACGTATCAGAAGAGGAGTATATCGTAAATTCAAATTCGTAAAAACTACTTTTCATTTTGTTGGGTTCTCCCTAACTTTCTGTTTATTAGTTGTTTATGCCCTTGATTAGCCATTGGTAATTAATAAAATTGTTACTATCTTGTAGAAAATAGTCAAACAGATATGAAACAGTTTATACTTTACACCCTAACTTGTTTAACACTTATGGCATTCAGCTGTACCCAGTCAAATAAGCCCGCAGCCAAAGACAACAAGGAAAATGCAAAAACCACCTCTGAAAAGAAATCAGAATTCCCTGATGTGACTGCTGAAAACAAGGAAAACTCAAAACAGCCTGAGGTAACCACAGCACCGACTGTAGCCACCAAATCTCCTAAGGAAGCGCAAGAGACTACAACAACAACACCGCCAGGATATAGTGAAAAGGAAAAAGAAGTCACGACCACAGAATCTAAGGACGCTAAAACTAAAAGAGAAACGGCTACGCCCAATTTGAACGGCCCAAAACTGTTTGCTTTTAACGAGCAGTTTGGCTTACGACTCAACGAATCAGCAACTAATGAAGCTTCTAGTACTGCATTGGAGGTTCTTGCCATTCGAGATAACCGTTGCCCTGTTGGTGTCAATTGTTTTCGAGCGGGTGAAGTCGAGGTAGAATTGAAAATCAATGATAAGGAAACTGTTACACTCACCTTCCCAACTGCAGAAAAACCAAGGAGTCAAGATGCTTATGCGACAGACCAGTTCACAGTGAAACTCCTTGGCGCTTCTAGGAAAGGCCGACCAAACCTCAGTAAGCCAGAAGGCGGATTGCTTAAGAATAGTCTTGGTGGCATTGAGGTTTACCTTAAAGTAGTACAAAAATAATTGATTGTGGTTTGGTGCGATCAATTTTAACTGAAAATTATTGAGGTTCAATATCTAAATAAATATCAATTATTTTAATAACTTTATCGTAATGCACTTGACATAGGCAGAAGTAAAACGCCTAAAAAGTTATAAGTTTTCCATTATCAATTAATACGTTCGTCATGAAAATACTAGTCTTTTTCTTATCCCTTTCCTTAATTTTATTCTCTTGTGGTGGGAGTGGTAGTAGTAGTGGTTCTTCACATTCAAAACTTGATCCCGCAATTCCTAAGGCGAAAATGAATGACAGAGATCTAGAAAAACGAATGGTCAATTGGTTCAACGAACGTGGTTGGGACGAAAAGTTTAAAGCCGCAGTGATCGTTTCTGACGACTACTATTATAAGAAAAAGGGTGGAAGAATTACGGACCGTTGGTTAAAAGTACTGATGGTTTCCACCAAACCAGACGGCACCTGCATGTATCAAGACTTCATGGTTGGAAATCAAAACGCTGGAGGAGACAAGTACAGCAAATCCCTACGTAGCTATGGTGTTGGAGACCAGGTATCGATAAAGTGTACTGGACTTTAAAGGGATTAGTGACCGTGCGTATTTTTCAATAGGAGAGTGAAGATTCGAGTCTATACGTCTTTTGATAATTAATATCGTATCGTAGAACCGTAATTCTTGATTGATATTTTTTAACCTTCCGCATTCATTTTAATCAATTATCAATTACTAAGTCCCATTCCTTTTTCATTTCGGCATAGACAGTGCGAATGCCCTCTTCAAGGGATATTTTAGCTTCCCAGCCCAGGCCTTTGAGTTTGTCGACATTCATTAATTTTCTAGGAGTGCCATCCGGTTTGCTGTAGTCGTGTTCAATAGTGCCCGTGTAACCAACTATTTTCTGAATTAGCTGTGCGAGTTCTAAAATAGATAGATCGGTGCCAGTGCCAATGTTCACCAAGCCTGGTTCGCTGTAAGAATGCATTAAGTAAACGCAAGCATCTGCTAAATCATCGACATGTAGAAACTCCCGTTTGGGTGATCCAGTTCCCCACATGATAACGTTAGGATCTCCGTTTACCTTTGCCTCGTGAAATTTTCTAAGGAGGGCAGGCAACACATGCGAGTTCTGCTTGTCATAATTGTCGTTTGGTCCATATAAGTTTGTAGGCATTACGGAGATGAAATCACAACCATACTGTGACTGATAGGCTTCACATAACTTGATTCCTGCAATCTTCGCAATTGCATAAGGCTCGTTTGTGGGTTCTAGTAGTCCAGTCAATAGATAATCTTCTTGCATTGGCTGAGGCGACATTTTTGGATAAATACAAGAAGAACCCAAGAACATTAGTTTTTCGACACCAGATTCCTTTGCGGCATGTATGACATTGCATTCAATCATCAAGTTGTCATAAATGAATTCTCCACGGTAGGTATTGTTTGCAAGGATGCCTCCTACTTTCGCAGCGGCAAGAAACACATAAGCAGGGCGTTCTTGCTCGAAAAACGAACGAACAGCCGCCTGATTACGCAAATCAAGCTCGGAGGAGGTACTTGTTACGAAATTCGTATATCCGTCTTGCTGCAATCTTCTCATAATCGCAGAACCAACCATGCCTCTATGGCCGGCAATATAAATTTTAGCGTCTTTAGTCATCATCTATATGTGCATTTAGTATTTCTCCACAAAATTTACAATATTCAGCATCCGTATCATGTCCTTCAGAAAAACAGTTATGGCAAACTTGAGTGGATAAGTCGTGTCGTTGTTTTTCATCTGCTCTAGTAATCTCAGAAGTTACAATACCAGTAGGCACAGCAATTACCGCATAACCCATGATCATTACAATAGCAGCAATAAATTGCCCGATTGGTGTAGTTGGAGAGATATCACCATATCCAACAGTCGTAATCGTTACAATCGCCCAATAAATACTCCTAGGAATACTAGTAAAGCTTGTACCTTCTTGATTCCCTTCAATAAAAAACATGATGGCACCCATTACGGTAACCATGATCAGTATAAAGCTGAGAAAAACTATGATTTTATTCTTACTATTGGCTAATGCAGAAGTAATCACCTTCCCTTCATTGAGAAAATGCGCCAATTTGAAAATCCTAAACACTCTAATTAGCCGTAGGGCACGAAGGACAAGAAAAGATTGAGAACCAACGATAAAAAAGCTGAGATAAGTTGGCAAAATGGCTAATAAATCTATAATTCCAAAGAAACTAGTAGCATATGCCTTAGGATTTCGAGATACCCACAATCTCAAAGCATATTCAATTGTAAAAAAAATTGTAAAACCCCATTCAGCCGCAATTAAAAAGTTACTCCATTTAATCTTGATAATATCTACAGTTTCCAACATTACTACAGCAACGCTGAGCAAAATGATGATAATGAGCACAATATCAAACAGTTTTCCTAGAGGAGTGTCTGCTTCAAATATTATCTCATAGAGCTTTTCCTTTCTTGGATCAAACTTAGGTGTTTGATTTGTCATCTATTGATTTGACTGTTTAAGCAAAAATACTAGTTTTTGATCAAAGTTGATGATCCTGCAATGGTTAGGCAAAAAAATCAGATCATCACTCGAAATTTATCGATACATGACAGCTTTTACAGCTTGAACTACTTTTTGAGTGCTTGGTAAATAAGCTTTTACTAGATTTGGCGCATAACACATATTAGCATCCGCTCCATTCACACGAGTAACAGGTGCATCTAGATAGTCAAAAGCATATTTTTGGATTTCGTAAGCGATTTCAGATGAAATGCTACCAAAAGGCCAAGATTCGTCAATAGTAACAAGGCGGTTGGTCTTTTTTACGGACTCTACAATCGTTTTATGATCAAGTGGTCGGATGGTGCGTAAATCGATTACCTCGGCAGAAATACCTTCTTTAGCCAGTTCGTCAGCAGCTTGGAATGCGACTTTCATCATTTTATTAAAAGAAACAAGCGTTACATCAGTACCTTCTCGCTTAACCTTTGCTTTTCCGATTGGGAGGAAGTATTCTTCTTCTGGCACTTCCCCAACATCGCCATACATGGCTTCAGATTCCATAAAACAGATCGGATCATCATCAATGATCGCTGATTTGAGTAATCCTTTTGCATCGTAAGGGTCAGAAACTGAGATCACTTTGAGCCCTGGCACATTGGCCATCCAAGATTCGAAAGCTTGAGAATGCTGTTGAGCCAATTGTCCATTAGAACCTGATGCTCCACGAAAAACGATTGGACAGGTAATCTGTCCGCCTGACATGCTTAGTATCTTTGCAGCTCCGTTTACTATTTGATCAAAGGCAAGCACTGCAAAGTTCCAAGTCATGAATTCAACGATTGGTCTAAGGCCGTTCATGGCTGCACCAACTCCGATTCCTGCAAATCCAAGTTCAGCGATTGGGGTGTCAATCACCCGTTTTTCTCCAAACTCTGTAAGCATTCCTTTACTCACCTTGTACGCACCATTGTATTGAGCAACTTCTTCTCCCATAAGGAAGATGTTCTCATTTTTTCGCATTTCCTCTGACATTGCGTCACGGAGGGCTGTTCTAAATTCTATTTGTGGCATATTTTCTTGTTATTTAACCAAAGGAGGCTAAAATTAGATAATTCCGCTTAATTAATGAAAACTAATAAAGCTAATTATTAATTATTAATGTATAATCATCAATGAAAACTAATTTTTATAGTCAACAACTAATAATTGTTTATGTTTTAATGAATTCGAATGCTTTAGGAAACACAAGACCCGAAATGATTTGGCAGAAGTCCTAAATAAAAAAGCTATCTCAGAATTAACTCCGAGATAGCTTATAATTACAATCAATCTACCCTAGATCTTTATACTAAAATTAAGTATTTGCTTATTTTGAGTAATTGTATTTTTGTTATCAATTACATTACAAGTATAGGTAAATTCAAAGAACAATGCACCTGTTATGTGAAAGAATTTTTTAAAGTAATTTTAAAATCAATGTCACTTAAAAATTTAATAATTAATTGTAACTTAATAAGTTATGGCGTATTTATTTATTGTAAAAATGTCACAAAAAATGCATTAAATGTTGAATAATTATCAAAAAAAATAACTTTTATTCGAAAAATCCTAATTCATTCAATGTAGCATTGAGCTATTAATTTGTTTATATTTGCGAGAAATACGGAAACACAAATGATAAGAAAGGTAATTGAACCAGAGCAAAAAGCACTTGAGATCAACCTTGATTCTAAAATTTATGGGACATTTGCTGAAATCGGAGCTGGACAAGAGGTCGCCAGATACTTTTTTCAAGTAGGTGCCGCGGCAGGAACAATCGCAAAAACAATGTCTGCTTACGACAAAGTATACAGCGATCGGATCTATGGACAAGAAGCCTCCGGTAGATATGTATGCGAGTCAAGAGTGTATAAAATGCTTGACCATGAGTATCAGCTTATGGAAGAACGGCTAGGAGAAGATAGAGCAGATAGCTGTTTCTTCGCTTTTGCCGACACCGTTTCCGCCATCAACTTTCAACGGACAAACAAAGGACATGGCTGGATGGGACTTCGGTTCCAATCAGAACCAAATGGCAAGGCAAATGATGTGGTGATCCATGTAAAAATGCTGGACGCAGACAACAGACAACAGCAACAAGCAATCGGTATTCTCGGCGTCAACCTAATCTATGGGTGCTTTCATTACAGAGATGACTTTGAAACGCTTCTTATTTCCTTGATGGATAACCTACGTGACCGAGTAGAGATTGACCTAATCCGACTAAGTGGACCGTCCTTTGATCAGGTGGATAATAGGCTCGTTTCCCTAGCAATGGTGAAAAATGGACTGACCAATGTCGCGATGTTCAACCCCGAAGGTAAAAATGTTCATGCTTCTGAGTTCCTTTATAAAAAAAATGTGCTCGTCGTACGTGGGAGCTACAGACCAGCAACCCTTGTTAATGTTGACATGCTGCATGCTGGAAAAGCAGAATTTATAAAAGTGGAAGAGGCTGAAGAAAAAAAGACTTGGGTTTTACCAGAAATTACCTTAGACAACCTGAGAATGGGAGGTACCATTAATGAACAAGACTTCCTAGATCGAGTAGAAGTGCTTTGCCATCTGAATTATTCTGTAATCGTTTCTAATTGTACAAATTATTCTAATTTAATTGAATACCTCAGCGATTATAAAATCCAAAAACTCGGCATCCTAATTGGTGTTCGCGAGTTGTTGAATATTATCAATGAAAAATTCTACAAAAATCAAGGTGGAAAGCTGCTTGGTTCTTTCGGTGAACTATTTTCAAAAAGTGTCAAATTGTTTGTGTACCCATCTTTGCAAGAGGGTAGTTCAGATTTAATGAAAAGTAGCAATCTGCCAATTCCAGAAGGCATTAGTTTTCTATACAAACACTTAACACACAACAAACAAATACTTGATGTAGAAGGTTTTAATCAGGACATTCTTCATATTTATTCAAAAGATGTTTTAAAAGCCTTACGTTCAGCCGACCCCGATTGGGAGAAAAAAGTAACGCCTACAGTGGCTAATCTCATCAAGGAGAAATGTTTGTTTGGATTTCCTTGTGAGCGCTTAGAATTTGAATACTAAACGATTGAGCGAAAAGAACACATTATGAGAATACTACACCTAATACTACTATCAGGAATTTGGTTGATCAGTTGTAATTCAGAATCTGTGAAAACACCCGAAACGAAACCAGAAACAAAGCAAACAACGCCTGCTCCAGAACAAGGACCCAAAATTACTGTCAACGTGTCTCCAGAATATCTGCAAGGACACATCGTCCCGTCTAAGGATAAAGACATCACAGAAATTGCTCCAACGTATGCCAATAAAAAAGGAATGTATATGCGTGTAGAAGCGTATGAAGCATTTCAGATGATGCACGCAAAAGCAAAAAAGGAAGGAGTCAATCTGAAAATCGTTTCCGCACTTCGCATCTTCAACCACCAAAAACAGATCTGGGAAGCTAAGTGGACAGGCACTCGGAAAGTAGATAAGCAAAACTTAGCAAAGACAATACCCGATCCAGCAAAACGTGCACTAAAAATACTAGAATATAGCTCCATGCCAGGCACTTCACGCCACCATTGGGGCACCGACATCGATATTAATAACCTGAATAACTCTTACTTCGAATCTGGTAAAGGCTTGAAAGAATACAATTGGCTAGTAGAAAACGCGGCCCAGTTTGGGTATTGTCAAGTATATTCTCCAAAAGGCAAAAACAGGAATTCAGGATATGAGGAAGAAAAGTGGCACTGGTCCTATCTCCCAACCTCAAAACAGTTTACCCACTTGTATAAAACAACCTTTACCAACAAAACGATTGGTGGTTTTAAAGGCGCGGAAGCCGCTGCATCCATCAATATAATTGAAAATTATGTGTTGGGAATTAATCCCGATTGCTTATAATACGTTAAAATTTAAAAGATAAAATCATGGCTCTTACTGAATCAAATATGATCCCACTAGGGACAAAAGCTCCAGCATTTACCTTGCCTGATACCGTTTCTGGCAAAAACCTATCCCTTGAAGAATTGGCTTCAGATAAGGCAACGATCATTATGTTCTTATGCAATCATTGTCCTTATGTTATCTATGTCAATGATCTATTAGTTGAGCTAGCAAACGAGTATGCTGATAAAGGGGTTTCTTGGATTGCAATCAGTAGTAATGATGTGATAAACTACCCACAAGACCGCCCTGAGCTGATGACAAAACATGCGAAAGAGGCTGGCTACCCGTTCCCATACCTATATGATGAATCACAGGAAGTAGCAAAAGCGTACAATGCTGCCTGTACACCAGACATCTATTTGTTTGATGGCAATCAGAAACTTGCTTACCGTGGCCAGTTAGACAGTTCACGCCCTGGCAACCAAAATCCGTTGACTGGTAATGACTTACGTGCTGCGCTTGATGCTGTATTGAGTAATGGAAAAGTTGCAGAGAAGCAAATTCCAAGTGCTGGATGTGGTATTAAGTGGAAAAGGTAGTACAAATCAAAGGGCAACCATTACGATCTACTTCTTACGCTCCGTCACAAACGTAACCAACTGTTCTAGAGATTCCCTAGCAGGACTAAGAGGGAAGGTGTGCAATAACTCAAAGGCTTTTGTTCGATAATCGTACATCGCTTGTTGGCTGTATTCAATGCCACCGCTATTTCTAACAAAATCAATCACATAAGCCACTTTTGCTTGGTCTTTACTGTTGTTTTTGATGATGTTGATCACTTTACGCTTTTCGGCTTTAGAGCATTGGTTGAGTGCGTAGATCAAAGGTAGTGTCATCTTTTTTTCCTTGATGTCTCCACCGACAGGTTTGCCGATATCTTCACTCCCAAAGTCGAGTAAGTCATCTCTGATCTGAAAGGCGATGCCGATGTAATTACCAAATTTTCTGATTTTCTCAAGGTCCTCCTTGTTGGAAGAAGTGGTTGCTAATCCCGCTTTACAGGAAGAAGCAATCAAGGAGGCCGTCTTCTTTCTTATGATCTGATAATAGACATCTTCTTTAATATCAAGGCGGCGTGCTTTTTCTAGTTGCAGAAGTTCGCCTTCACTCATTTCTTTTACTGCGCCAGAAAGGATTTGAAGTAGGTGGTGCTCGTTATTGTCTAGCGCAAGTAGTAATCCTCTTGAAAGCAGATAATCACCAACCAATACCGCAACTTTGCTTCCCCACAGGGCCTTTAAGGAGAAGAACCCTCGTCGTTCGTAAGACTCATCTACAACATCATCATGTACTAGTGTAGCGGTATGCAGCAACTCCACAAGAGAAGCAGCGTTGTAGGTGCTTTCATTCACTTCGCCATTGAGCTTTGCACAGAGAAAAACGAACATTGGTCGCACCTGTTTCCCCTTGCGTTTTACGATATATCGGCTGATTCTATCAAGGAGTGGGGTGTCACTTTCCATCGCAGCTTTAAACTTGTCCTCAAACAAAGCAAGTTCGTCCCGAATCGGAGCCTTGATCTCTTTTAACGATGCCACTGATATTACTGTTTTCGGTTGCTCCATTTACGGTTAGTTGATAGACAAAAGTACGGTTATTTTATTAATTATTAAATCGTCAAATTCTTAATATTCATTAATGGATTAAATATTAAACCCACATCAACTCATCATCTAGAATATTCTCCTGTTCTCCTTTCTTTTGTTTCGGCCTCGTCACTACAAGATCGCCATATTTAAGAATTAGTTCCTTTTTTGTTATACTCGTTAAATTGGCATACCAGAATGCCATTATTGTTGGTATTACTAAAAAGATGATAGCATAAACTGATGTTTCAGGTTTATAGTTCAAGTCAATTGTCGTAGAAACCACCATTGAACTAAGCACTATTGCACACGCGATTAAGTAATCTCTATGCTTTTTATCTCGAAGGTAAGAATAAGCAACGAGCGCGCTAATAATCTGCCAAATTCCAAGTAATGGCATTGTAATCATCAAAGGAAAAAGAAAGATTGCAGTTACCATAGCGAGACCAATCAATAAAACTTGAATGGTCAAATCAATTCGTAGAAATCGGATCAAATGGTTCATAGTACTTGTTTTATCTACAAGTTAAATAAAACTTTCTAAACTTTCAATATTTACTGAAAGTTTATTTTGAATAATAATTGACTCCGATTATAATCAACAATTATCCACCAAATTACAATCCTCCTCTAAAGACTCCGTAGCAATAGTGATATGATGAATGGGAAACGACGACAAAGAATCCCGAACCCGTTGCTTGATCTCAGTAACCTGACTCATGGTATAATCTTCCCTATCCAGCACTAAGTGAACACTCATCACGTTATAAGAGCCATCCATTGACCAGACATGCAATTCATGCACTCCGGAAACACCTTCCTGCCCCATCAAAATCTCCTTGAGTTCTTCGGTACTGATGCCATGAGGAACCCTTTGCAAAATTATAAGTATTGTCTCCTTAAGATTACGGTAAATGTTGTAAATAATATATCCCATGATCAGGATCGACAAAATGGGATCAAGGATCATCCATCCAGTAAAATAAATGACCACCGAGCCGACCAGCACCGCAACCCAGCCTAGCACATCTTCCATTAAATGCAAGGCAACAGCTTTTTCGTTTAGTGAGTCCCCCTTCTTCAAACGAAAGAGGGCAGCACCGTTAAACAGCACACCCAAGATCGCTAGCAAAAACATCCCTTCTGCATGTGTCTGTTCAGGTGCAAACAACCTAGGAATTGCTCTAGTTAATACAAAGGTAGAACCCGCGGCTAAAATTATAGAGTTTACAATTGCCCCCAACAATGAAAACCTACGATAACCATAGGTATAACGCACATCTCCCTTCTTGTTAGATAGCTTTTGGAAATACCAAGCCAAGCCAAGCGACAACGAATCCCCCAAATCATGGACAGCATCGGATAAGATCGCGACACTGTTTGTCAGCACACCTCCAATCAATTCAATAATCGTAAACACTAGATTTAAGAAAAAGGCCACTTTAATGTTGGACGTTCCATGATGGTGATGATGACCCGGCCCATGATGGTGATGGTGGTCATGATTGTCATGCGAACATTCGTGCTTATCGTGGTTGTGACCCATACTTCAATATAGTAATTAATTTGTATTCATGCGAGACCACTATAAATATCATAAACATCTTTAATCCTAAATTCAATGTTTTACACCCATTTTAGCAAAAATGCTACTATAGAATTTACTAGGATTCGAGTCCGTTCGATTGGTTCGTAAAAATAATATTTATATTGCACCAAATTTAACGATTATGGGTACAGCAAATCATCCAGAAATAGTACTTATTGGAGCCGGGATCATGAGTGCTACGCTTGGTGTCTATCTAAAACAGCTTATGCCAGATGCCACCATACACATCTATGAACGCCTTGATAAAGTCGGTGCAGAAAGCTCAGATGCCTGGAACAATGCAGGAACCGGCCACTCCTCCTTCTGTGAACTGAATTACACCGCTCAGCGGGAAGACGGAAGTGTCGATTTATCTAAGGCCATACGGGTAGGAGAATCCTTTGAAACATCTAAGCAGTTTTGGGCTTATCTTCTTGAAAATGAACTCATAAAAACGGAGCATCCCTTCATCAATGATATTGACCACATGAGTCTGGTTTGGGGTGAGGCGAACATTGAATTCTTAAAGACTAGACATCAGTCAATGCGTTGCTATTCGTTGTTTGAAGACATGATGTACTCAGAAGAAAACCAACAAATAAAGGAGTGGATTCCATTGATGATGAATGGTCGCGATCCAAAACAAAAGGTAGCCGCTACTCGAATGGAGATTGGCACCGATGTCAACTTTGGTGCAATCACAAGAGCCATGATTAAATACCTGGAAGCTTCCAATGGAATTACCTTGTTCCTAGGACACGAGGTACAAGATTTGACAGAACTCAAGGACGGAAAATGGCAAATCGACATGGAAGACCTTCGTACAAAAGAAGAAAAACAGATTACAGCCGACTTCGTGTTTATTGGAGCAGGTGGAGGCGCATTGCCATTGTTGGAAAAGACGGATATTCCTGAAGGTCGTGGCTATGGTGGCTTCCCTGTGAGTGGACAATGGCTAAAGTGTAACAATGAATCCGTCATTGCACAACACGAAGCAAAGGTATATGGTAAAGCTGGTCCTGGCTCTCCTCCAATGTCAACACCACATCTTGATACTAGAATGATGGGTGGGAAAAAGTCATTGCTGTTTGGTCCTTACGCTGGATTTTCCACAAAGTTTTTAAAGAATGGTTCTTATCTAGATTTACCATTATCCATTGAGATGCATAACATTTGGCCAATGCTTGCTGCTGGAGTACAAAACATTGATTTAACCAAGTACCTCATCAAGCAAGTGATGCAGTCACATGAAGACCGATTTAATACACTAAAAGCTTACTTGCCTGAAGCAAAAATAGAAGATTGGGAACTGGAAATTGCTGGACAGCGCGTTCAGATCATCAAGAAAGATAAGAAAGAAGGTGGCCAACTAAAATTCGGAACAGAGATTGTCAAAAATGCTAAAGGAACATTGGCGGCATTGCTTGGGGCAAGTCCTGGCGCGTCTACCTCAGTCTCTATTATGCTGAACGTCCTACAACAATGCTTTGCTGAGGAGATGGCAACAAAAGACTGGCAAGAGAAAATCAAGCAACTCATTCCTAGCTATGGGCAATCTCTTATCTATAATCCAAAACTGTGTCGGAAAACCCGAGAACGGACAACTCGTATTTTGAAGTTGGAAGCTTAAATCAATATATTTGTTCAAAATTGACCATTTACCTATGAAAAATCTAACCCTTATCCTTTTTGCAATACTTGCGTTCACTGCTTGTGAATCAGGTGGGTCAGGCAAGTACGCTGCTATTGATAAAGAATTAAAAGCGCTTGAAACAAATGAACAAAAAAGAAGCTACTTGACGAAGATTCTAGTCATCGATCAACAATTCCGTAAAGGACAAGAAGATGAATTGAGAGTGAAGGGGATTGATACTAAGGAATACAAAGATTTTATGGATAATCGTTCGAAACTGGATCGAGAGAATTATAAAAAAATAGACCGGTATATTGAAATGTATGGGCATCCCAAACCGTTTGATGTCAGTTTAAATTTAACAGCGGTTCCGATTACAGTGATTGAGCATGGTGGTGATTTTGATGAACAATCGAAACATTTTTCTGTTCTGTTTCAGGCTTTCAAGAAGGGATATTTTACCAATTATATTTTTGTGAAATACCTTCAGAAAATGCATCATTTAAAATTTGGAAAATATCATAAAATGAAAAGCCCTTACACAGAGGAAGAGCAAATCGAAGAACTGCAACGTGTACTGGGTTTATCCTTAACAAACAACAAATAACTTACTGTGGAAAGCCTTCAAGCATTAGTAGATCTCATCACGCTAGAACAAATTGATACCTGTCTGTTTCGAGGACAGAATTACAAGACACCCTGGGGAAGAGTCTACGGTGGTCAGGTACTTGGCCAAGCGTTGCATGCTGCTTACAGAACCGTACCGGAAGACCGGATTGCGCATTCTCTGCACGGATATTTCGTTCTAACTGGTGATATCAGTAAACCAATTATCTATCAAGTAGAAACCATTCGAGACGGAGGCAGTTTCACCACTCGAAGAGTAACTGCAAGTCAAAACGGAAAAGCAATATTCGTGTTGGCCGCTTCCTTTCAATTGATACAGCCAGGACTCAACCATCAACCTCAGAAGCCAGAGGCAGAACATCCAGACGAAGTAAAAACAGATATGGAACAAGCCGAGGTGGTCAAAGATTTTGCGCCTTCCTTATACAAAAAGATAAAGTCAAGAGCACAAGATGCGATCATCTTCAAGCCAATAGACATGTTTTCTTTCGACAACTCGATTCCAGGCAATCCTCAGCGGAAAGTGTGGATGAAGACAACTGAAACGCTTGACCTGCCCTTACCGATGCACCATCAGCTTCTAGCATTTGCCTCGGATTACGATTTGCTGATCACGGCTCTCTATCCGCATCAAACATCTGTCAACTTGAATAAACTGTTTTTGGCAAGTCTTGATCACGCAATGTGGTTTCACAGGGCAGTTGATTTGAATGACTGGTTGCTGTATGTGATTAATAGCCCAAACGCTTCAAATTCAAGAGGCTTAGGGTATGGCAGTATCTTTAATCAACAGGGAGAACTAGTGGCTACTGTAATGCAAGAAGGCCTTATGCGTAAAATGGAATAGTACATGTTTACTTGACGTATAAAAATAAGAAGGAGAAACTCAAGTGTTGGAGACAAAATGCTACTAAGCACTGAACACCTACTCACTATCATACTTCTCTTTAAACTTGCGATATAAGGCTTTTTGCTTGTTGTCTAAGTCAATTTGACGTCCTTGAATAAACGCAGTTTCCACATTGCAAGTCCGCATGTCTAAGGCATCACCTGCACTGATAAATAATGTAGCGTCCTTGCCAGATTCTAGTGATCCCGTTGTCTTGTCTATCCCTAGTATTCTAGCAGTATTTAGGGTCAAGCTTTTTACTGCTTGCTCATAATCTAGCCCATAGCTAACGGCTTGTCCTGCTTGAAAAACAAGGTTGCGTTGCTCCCAAGCACCGCCCATAGAAAAGCAGAAATCAATCCCTGCTTCACGTAACAGTTTTGGTGTTTTAAACGGTTGATCAATATCGGCATCCTGACGATTTGGTAACCGTTGTGTTTGGGTAAGGATAACTGGAATGTTTCGTTCTTTCAAGAAGTCAGCATTCATCCATGCATCTGCGCCTCCTACAACGACGACATTCAGTCCGAATTCTTCGGCAAAGTGTGCAACATCCATTATTCCCATTGAGTTATTGACACTTACGAACAATGTTTTTTCTTTTGAAAACAAACGACGCATTGCTTCAAACTTCAAGTTTTTGACAGGGTGAGAAACTGAGTTGTTATATGCTTGCGCTTCTTTGAAGTATGTTTTAATCTTATCAACGCCGTCTTGGTATTTATTGTTTTCTTTTGTTGGTCCCGGATTCGCCCACCAGCCACTTGTAGAAAAGCTATTTGGCCACATCAGCTTTATCCCTCCATCTGTTTTGTATGCAGCATCTTCCCAATTCCAAGCATCAAGTTGGACGACACTAGTTTGGCCTGGCATGATGCTTCCTTTTGGTGTGATCTGTGCCATTAGCACTCCGTTTGAGCGAATCGTTGGCGTCACCTTTGAATCTGTGTTATAAGAAATAATAGAACGGATATTCGGATTAAACTGTCCCACCTCTCGGTCATCTCTAGTTGCTCGAACGGCATCAACTTCAATTAATCCAATCTGTGTATCAGGTGCGATAAACCCAGGATAAACATGTTTGCCTGAAGCCTGAATGACTTGTTTGTAAGCACTTTGATCAATTCTAATTGTGCGTGCATCACCAATCAATGTGATTTTCCCATCTACAAAACCGATCGCACTGTTTTCAATGACTTCACCAGTACCAAGGTGCGCAGTAGCATTCAGAATTAAGATGGCCTCTGTTTGCTTTTTTGCTGGTGTCTGTTGGCTAAATGCAAGGAACGTAACACTACAAAGCACAAGTGTGAGTACTATATTTCTCATATTATTTTGATTGTTCTCAAAAATAGGGAAATATTATGGTTAATTAGGAATTTCATTCCGTTAATGTTCGAGTCCATATGTCTTTTATTCGATGATTAATAGTGGTAAGTAACCTCTCCGTTTAGTACCTAATAAATGTTGGCACGGATACGAATCTTTTTTAAACATCCCAATCCTTAGTTGAAATCCAATATGGCAAATCAGGTTGCTGTAGTTTTTGCTCGTCACGTCGTTGTTGCAACGTTTTTTCGAAGACATCTCGGTGTAAAAAATAGGTGGTTCCTTCTTCCTCTTCTTCCCAAGAATATCGATCTTTTTCTAAGGCTTCTATTTGATTTCGAAACAAAAAAGCAGCGTAGATGCCAGAGAATGCTCCCATCAAATGACCTTCCCAAGAGATGCCTTCTTGGTCTGGTGATATGCCTAAAAACATCCCACTATACAAGATGGTGACCACCAAGGCGAGAACAATAGATACACGGTCGCGACGGAATACGCCTACCCAAAATACAAACGAAACTAGCCCATACACCACACCACTCAGTCCAATATGATAACTAGGACGAGCGATAAGCCAAACTGAAATCCCAGACAACACATAGATAATCACAAAAACCGGAACCGCGACCTTCCGATAAAAGTAAAGGGTAATCGTTCCTAATACAATAAAGGGTACACTATTGGAAATGAGGTGAGGATATCCAGAATGCAATAAGGGAGAAGTCAAGACACCAATCAGACCAGAGAATCTGCGAGGATATAAGCCCCAAGTAGTAAAGCTCCATCCGTTAAGCGATTGTACGATTTCGATGGTTGCAATAAAGATGATAAACAAGATGGGTGGCATCAGGCTTTCACCCAATGTCGGCTGTTCTCTTTTATGTAAGGTGGTGCTCAATCCTTTTTTTAATCATCAATGTACTGATTTTTTACTTTTGATGTTGATTTTTTTCGACGAATGTCAAGGCGGATACAATTAACTCTTATATTAGGTTACCTAGGACAGTTCTAACACTTGTACAACTGTTTCAAGCTGCCAGCAATACATTTAGCACTTCCCTCAGAATAGCCGCCCCCTCCTGTAAATACAAAAGGGATGTTGAGGGCAATCAGCCGCTCTACAACCATTGTATCCCTAGTGATACAGTCTTGAATACTCAGGCCTAATGCACCTAATGGATCAATGTCTATCACATCTGTTCCAGCTACTACAAAAGCAATTTTGTAACCTGATTTAACTTGGTTGAGTCCCGCTTCTAATTTTTTTAGATAGACGTCTCCTTTTGTGCCAGATTGAAGCGGAATATTAATGTTAACTTTACTCTTGGTTGTTGGATCGCTTGGGTAGACTTCATTGTTGTAAATATCAAACAAATCTACCGTAGAGTCATCACCGAAGGTGCGCGCATTACCATTACCGTGATGAGCATCGATGTCAAGTATAATAAATCGGTCATCGGCTTTAGCCGTGCCTGCTTTACGTAATTGCTGTATAGCAATACCAATGTCATTGTATATGCAAAACCCTTCCGATTCGTGTGGACTGGCGTGGTGATAACCGCCACCCATATTCCAACAGTTGGTGCCATTTAAGGCATCATGAGCTGCAGCAACAGTGCCAGCAGCAGCAATCCGCATCGGCTTGAGTATTCTGCTTTTAATGATTGAATGCGGAAGAAATGACATTTGTGGTACTTCTAATGCTTTTAGTATATAATCCTTTTGTGTTAGCTTTTGCTGAAGTTGATCATCTGCAAATTCATTGATCAAGGCTTCTGAAATTGGATGAGCTGGTTGTTTTATAGTAATGCCTTCTAGCGTTTTGATCTCTTTATAGACCTTTCCAAATTTGCTTCCATCAAACGGGTGAAAACGATCTAAGAAGCCCAGACTAATATTGTAGTTGGGGTGGTAATAAATATTCATGAAATGGATTAATTCGCGATTTGATCCGCGTAGCGTATAGACTTAATTAGGATCCTGGTAGTAGACCGATCGACTGATGGCAATTCTTCTTCGTTAATGTTTTGCACAGGCGCTTGTCCACCAACCCCAGCAATGTTTTCTAAAGTACTAAGCAGGCTGTCTACTGAGTGCCTTAATTTGGGGATACGGGCATGCACCTTTTTATAATTTCTATTGATAAACGGATTCTTTTTGAAGGAAAGTTTGCTGAATCGATGATGGAAAATCCCAAGAATATCAAGAGAGGCAACCATTGATTTGAGATCTTTGTTTAAATCGTTATCACTCTTGTGAAGGGTCTCCAACATCCCAAACAATTCATTAACTTGTTTCTTAAGTAGGAATAATTGAGATTGTAATCGCTTACTATCAGAATTTCTGAATGCAATTCGTCCAATTTTTCTTGGTTGATCGCTCAGTCCACTATTGCCATAAGCAAGTTGTGCACTTTTAGAGATTTGTATAATATCTTCTAGGTCTTCGTTAGATTCTACAGGAGGTTTTGTTGATTCTGTAATCTGTTCAGCTAAGGCCGAAATTTGTTCTTCTATGTGTTCGTTTTGGATAGAGTTTTCTTTGCTTACGGCTTGAATTGGAGCGATTTCTTCCTGAATCGAATCTTCAGATTGATTAACATCAATACCTTTGTTTTTAAAAGTGACGGCAGAATCAAGATATTCCCTTTGTTCATCTTCGATTTCCTGCTCGTTCATAGATTCTTGAATCGAGGTTATGGTTTTTAATTGAAACCGAGAGGTGTTTTCAACGTAAGCGGAACTTTCGTGATTTTCTTTAATAGAATGTAAAATTTCAAGGGGATACGTAATGATATCTCGAGTTTCCACATAGTGACGATAACACAAAAACATTAAGTTCTCAGCTTTGTTACGGTCTACTCCAGGCTCTGTTTTAGAGACTAAATAAGCTAATTTAGCAATACACTGATTACGGTGATTAAGCACAGGATGACTACACCCAGGAAAGGCACATTGATTCCCACTGTTCTCTAATAAACCACGAATTGTTTCTATCCTAGGTATTTCTTCCATAATAGCTCAAGATTTGAGTTAGCATCTAATTTCAGTAAAATTTGTTGGAATAGAAAGGAATTGGTTTGTTTTTTAATAAAATTTTACATTTGGCCAATAATTCAAATTCTTATTTGGCAAAAACAAGCAGGCACTTACACAATTCTTATATGTTCGCTATGTAATTTCAAGAAATAACTAATGTTGACATTTACATTTTGACAATGATCAGTTGATTATATTTGCAGCAAGATTGATCGATTAATATAAAGGTGAGCGAATGATATTGTTATTGACGACCTATTCCATACTGCTTATAGCCTTGTCAGCATGGTTTAGTCACAAGGATAAAGAAACGGAGTTCTTTGTTGCTGGAAGAAAGGTGTCAACCCTTAGGTTGATGGTGTCTAAGTTTGCTGGAGCGATTGGTGTTAGTACGTTCATCACTTATACTGGCTATGCCTATCAGTTTGGGTTTGGGATTTTTGCATTGCTAATCGGCGCTGTAGCAGGTTACTGTCTATTTGCTTTTTGGGCAGCTCCTATCCTTAATCGCCTTGGTAGAGCACATCAGTTTTTGTCGCAGGGAGATTTTGTTTCTCACCAAACTCAAAATCAATTTTCTGGTTCTATAACGAACGGAATTACCGTCATGATTCAGTTTTTCTGGATATTGCTATCACTTGTGGGTGGAGCCAAGGTAATTGCAGAGTTTAATCTGATGACTTACCATTATGCGCTTTGCTTTACTTCAATCGTTGTAATGGTTTACGTCCTTTTGAGTGGACTGAAAGCTGTTATTTTAACAGACATCATCCAGTCCTTCATCATCTTGTTTTTTCTAGGAATTATTGTTTTTTATTTTGCCAATCCAATCAATGATTCGTCGTTTTTGAGCAATCCTCAAGTGAGTCGTATCAAAATAGGCCAAATTATCGGGTTATTACTTTATGGTTCGCTGTCAGTGTTTGGAATGGCTGACCGCTTCCAACTCAGCTACGCTGCAAAAAGCCCTACTGCTGCTAGAAATGGCATGGCATTGGCCATCCTTCCAGTGATTTTGATTGCAGGACTGTTGTTGATAACAGGATTGTATTACCTAAGTCAAAAGACTGGTGTTGATCCTGATCTGGTATTCTTAAATGTAATGATGGAGCAGCTTCCTACACACCTTTTCCCATTACTGATGTTGCTGTTTTTTGCTGGGCTTATGAGTTCTGCTGATACTTCGATATTTGCGGTCTCTTTGCACCTTGCGGAATTCATCAACTCGGAAAACAAACGACGGACGACTCGGTGGGTGACGCTGTTTTCTGTTCTACTAGCAGTACTTATTGCTAGTTTCTGGCAAAGTATTGTCGAAATAACAATTATCGGTGCAGCTATGAAACTAATACTCGCGGTACCAATAATCTATTTGTTGCGAGGAGGGCAATACTCAAGGCGCTACACTTCCTCTGTGATAGGTGGTGTGCTCGGACTGCTCATCGGCATTAAGATCTTTGGTCCTGAGCCTCTACTTGCCATTACGGTATTATTGGGCACACTGTTTGGACTTTTCGTCATTCGCGGCGCGAAGGAAAATTAAGGGGATAATTGTAATCATACTTGAATCTTCCGTCTTGTTTAATTTTCCGGTACGAATGTAATGATTGGCCCTTGCTGTGCAGGATACTTGTATAACCAGCCATTAGGTACCCTAATTATCGTAATTGTTATTGTACTGGATTTTGCTTTGATTTGATCGTGAAGCTCCATTGCTTTTAACTTATGAATATCAACTTTTCCAAGCATACTTTTTTTTGCAAAAATACAAATATTTATTGATCCAATACTTGTTCGATCTCTATTCCATTACTCCCAATTGTTACAATCAGAATTACCATTGCCACGCACTTTAGGAGAAAAACCTGGGTTATCTAATTTTAATCAAGCACAATTTTTCAATTTTCAATGAATAAAGCAGTAATTTTGTAAAATGAAGGTAAAACACATATCGAAGCTTGAAGTGGTTTATGAGGACGAAGCAATCGTGATTGTCAATAAACCACCGAAGCTACTCTCTGTTCCTGATCGATTTGCACATGAATTACCAAGTGTGTACAAGTGGCTGCAAAAGTCGAGAGATGAAGTGCTAGTGGTGCACCGGTTAGACAGAGAAACAAGCGGTGTGATCTGTTTTGCTAAAACCAAAGAAGTACATAGAAATTTATGCTTGCAGTTTGAAAACAGAATCCCCGAAAAAATCTATTATGCGCTCACAGAAGGCTGTTTTTCAGAGGCAGAAGGAACCATTGAATGTAATTTAGCAAAAGACTTGGCCAGACCAGGGCGGATGCTTGTTCAAAAGAAAGGAAAATACTCTAGAACTGATTATAAGGTCTTAGAAGCGTTTAAACACTATTCGCTCGTAGAAGCCAACATAAAAACAGGTAGACAACATCAGATTCGAGTACATCTAGCCTATATCGGACATCCGCTGGCAGTTGACCCGTTTTACAATAACAAAAAAGCAGCGTTTTATCTAAGCCAAATAAAACGGCGAATGAATCATGGAAAGTTTGAAGAAGAACGCCCGTTGATGACACGAATTACCTTACATGCTGCGTACTTGAAAATTAATCACCCGACTACTGGGAAGTCTATTGAGTTTTCAGCACCTTATCCGAAAGATTTTAAAGCAGTATTGGCTCAGTTAAGAAAACACAACAAAGAATAATGTTAGTTGTTAACTCATTATCAGTAGGGTTTCAGCAAAGTAAATCAGTTAAAACACTGGTAGAGCAACTGGATTTTGAGGTGACCTCTGGCAGCGTATGGGCAATAATTGGTCGGAATGGAGTAGGGAAGACCACCTTGCTAAAATCGATCACTGGCTCGCATCCTGCTTTATCGGGAACAGTCACCATCGAGGGAAAACCAATTCAAGCATTTTCTGCAAACCAGCGCGCTCGTAAAATAGCCATGGTGACGACCGAACGGATTAACCTTGGCTATCTGACCGTCAAGGAGCTCGTAGCGCTAGGAAGGCATCCCTATACCGGTTTTTGGGGGTATCTAAACCCGAAGGATAAAGAAGCAGTAGACAATGCTATCGCAGTAACCGAAATCGGATCGTTACAACACAAAACAATTGACAAACTGAGTGATGGAGAGCACCAGAAAGTAATGATCGCTCGAGCACTTGCGCAAGAAACACCGATTTTGTTTTTAGATGAACCAACTGCTCACCTCGATCTAGTAAACCGAATTGGCGTATTTAAATTGATGAAAAAACTGTCAACGGAATACGGGAGAACTATTGTCTTTTGTTCGCATGAACTGGACTTAGCGCTGAAAACTGCCGACGGAATTGTGTTGCTTGATGGAACGCCTCGCCCAATAGTTGGTACGCCAGCCTCACTTCGTGCTGAAGGGCAAATCAAACGAGTGTTTAACCTTAGTCTCTAATCTAGTAGAATTGTTTTAAGGGTAATACCTTCTGACACTTGAGTAAATTCCATTGTTTCGATCCCAGAGAATCCGGTCAGCACCATTGACATCACCATCCAAATTAAAATCTCCTTTGATATATCGGTTAAAAAAACCATTTTCAGATAGCCAAAGTGATTTGTCATTTCCATTAATATCGTAGCTTACCTTCAGCCCCGTGTTGTATCCTTCACCAGCATACATGGCGAATAGGTCTGGCAGTATTTCTTTTGAGCCGAAAGCTAATCCACTAACATAAGAATCCTGCAAGGTGAAATCAAACGTAAGAGAATCATTTACTACATTAATTGGTTGTGGAGTCATGACTCCTATGTGATTTCGATGTTCAATTAACACATAAAAAGGACCAGAGAACTTTGATGGGATAAAGTTCTCATTTGGAAAATATAAGGATCCGTCTCTAAACAGTAAGGCGGGTGTTCGAGCAATAGTCGATTCTGGATTCGGCTGTGTTCTTATAGAAACCAGTACCCAGTCAATAAACTGTTTGTTGCCATTAGCTGCTGAAATAGCGGCATAGTTTGCTGCTGTCCATGAACCGCCCTCCGATCCATAATAATTCCACGGTAGTGCTTGGTATGGATGCGCTGATGGGATACCTGATACAGCGTTAACCGTCGACCCTGGTACCTGCCCACGGAGAAGCGATCGATTAAACAATTCAGCATCCATTCGATTAAGAATTGGATCAAAAGAACCTTCTAGTAGTACTTTAAAATTAAACTGGATTCGGTTTTCAAGTACAATGTCCTCTGAAAACAGCACTAAGCTTTTTAGATGTTCCTGATAATCAGTTAAATCCGTATTTGTTACTTTACAATAATAGGTGCCCGGCAAGGAGGCAAGAAAGGTACTGTCTCCTGTTTTTGTAGAGATGAGCTCACCATCCCTATACCATTCGTACGTATTTTTCGACAGATCTCCACCCGCTATTACATTGAATTCATTACCTGTTTTAAATACAGGGATTTTATATTGAGGAGCAAATTGAAAATCATTAACAACAAGCTTGTTTTCAAGCATTCCGCTGAATGTTAAATTGTTGTCAAAAACAGAATATTGAATCAGCTGCGTTAAACCACTTAAGTCAGGAACAGCGCCAGTGAATTTATTGTTTTGAAGAAGTAGATAGGTTAGAAATACGTTGTTGAAGTCGGGTAAACTGCCGCCTAGTTGATTGTCCGAAAAGTATAATCTTGAAATAGAAGGTATACTGTCTAATGCAGGTAGCTGCCCAGAAAGTTTATTGTTGTTTAAATATAAGTTTTGAAGAAGAGGGAGGCTAAAATTAGGAACTTGACCAGTTAGCTGATTGTTATAAAGATACAATGACGTAATAAAGGCATTGCTGTAGTTTGGAATACTCCCTGTAAGCTTGTTTGAATGCGCGTAAAACACAACAAGGCTTGGGCAGTTTAGTAAGTTCGGTAGGGTGCCATCCAATTGGTTTTGTTCAAGATATAAGTATTGAATCTCTGGTATATTGTCTAGTAAAGGTATTTGACCAGTGAGTTGATTCGTATTTAAGTGTAGGTTTTCAAGCAATGGTAGATTAAAGTCAGGAATGACACCTGTAAGTTTGTTCTCTGCAATGTTTAAGGTAGTCAGATTCGCAGTATTAGTAAACGAGGGGAGTGATCCAGCTAATGCATTTGTATTCAATAATAGAAGTTGGAGGTCCGGTAAATTAAACGAAGGAATAGTACCTGACAACTTGTTATTGTCAAGGGATAATATTTTAAGAATTGGACAATTATAAAAGTGAGGTAGCGTATCAGTTATTGAATTGTTTGAAAGATATATGTTTTCTAGTTCTGGTAAATTATATTCTGGGAGATGGCCAGTAAGATTATTGTTTGCAAGATTTAAAATTGTAAGACGTGGTAAATTAAAATCTGGAACCTTACCTGAGATCCCTCTATTAGAAAGCTGAAGAATATTAATATTGCATTTATCTTGAGTAAGATAAACGCCCGACCAAGAACGAACAGGATCCGTCAGTGTCCAAGGATTCACCCAGTTTGGTCCGTCTGTTTGATGGTATAGCTTTATAAGCTCTAGGGAATCTTGTGCAATACAAGTAGTATCATCAGAAATGTAAATCGTCTTTGCCGTTGTATAAGCAGCACAAGAAGTCAAAACAGTTAACTTAACGTAATATTGGCCCGAACTTAAATAATTATGGGTCACCTGCTGACCAGTTGCGAAGGCGCCATCACCAAATTGCCAATTATAAGTGATCTGTTCTTCAGCTGGAGGCCTTGCAAATCCCTTAAAATCGACAGCCAGTAGATTAGAGGTGTAGTGGTAATCTGCAAGCTCTTCAAATACTTCAGGTAATGGTAATACTGCGATTGATCGTTTCCCTTTCTGGCCATTTGATCCAAGTGGAATGACTGAAAACCAAAGATCTTTATTCGCTTGATATGCTGCTAATGGGTAAACGTAATTATTTTCTTGTACCGTCGTAATGTAGCGCATCTCGCTGTCTGAAACATCAAGCAGCCAGACTTCGTATTGACTTGCAAGGGGAACAGTGTCCCATTCTACTCGAACCGCACTGCCATCACAATGATTGTAAGCTCGAACAGTGGTCTGGTAATATATATTGAAGATGTCGCTTTCGGAGGACTTTCCTCCTTGGGTCAACCTTAGCTTCGTCTTGTGGGATGGATCATTAGGAACCACCCAGTTATACGTTCGACTAGTCGCATCAATATTATCTTTAATCAGTTTCCAAGAATTACCATTGTCTGAACTATACTCAAGTTTAATAGGGAAACAGTCTTCAGGAGAATTCCAAAAGATAGGTTGCACCTCTCCTGGCACTAAAGTAGAACCCTGCACAGGATTTGTGAAAAGAACATCATTAGAAACAAAGGAATAACTCACTGCAAAATCAACTTGAGTACTCGCAATGGATGTACCCTTTACTCTTATGACATATGATCCAGGTACTGGGTTTGGAATAACTACCTGTTCTACATTATTTATCGAGTCTCTGCCTGGCAATGCAAATTTGTCAGGCAGTGTTGGATCAAGTACCAAAGGAAGTGTTGATCCATTCGTATTAGGTCCCAATATTTCTAAATCAAGGTCGTCAACAAGTGTCTTCGTGCTATAAATTGGACCAGCTACATCGTTCCAATACAAATTGACTTTTAATTGATTGATACCAGCTGGTACAGTTATGTATCTGTTCTTTGATTGCCCATTGGTGATATCACTCAGGAAATACTGATTGTTTCTAATACATTTAACTGCTTCTACAAGATTGAGTTGTCCAAAACCAAAAGTGAAATCAGGTCCCGGATTTCCTAGATCATCTGCTGAATTGCACAAGACACTTTTCAGCAAACAGCTAGGCGGATTGGTGTTGTGCTGTTTTCTGTACTGCTCAATCAGAATTGCTGCACTACCGCTTACGGCCGTAGAGGCTGCACTGGTGCCTCCAATTAGGTTGTATTGATTGTTTCTACCTGGCGCTACTGCTTCATGTCCACGAGCACAAATTTCTGGTTTTAATCTCCCATCACGTGTTGGTCCTTTGCTTGACGAGGGATGCACCTCATTTTCATTAAACAGATTGCCAACCGTAATTGCATTTTTTGATGACTGGAAACCACCAGCGACAGACCCAAAGCCACTCTCCTCAAAACCGCATGAAACATTATTGAAACCTCCATTGCCAGCAGCAAATACATGTAGAATGTAGGGCTCTTGAATATTAAGTACGTCTATTTTTTTTGAGGCAGAGCTGTACCACCCATTGAAGGAACAAGTTGGCGTACCATAGGCATTGTTTGTAATTGCCATTCCCTCAGAAGCATGATAAAGAGAAGCGTTATCAATGATATCATCGTACCGCTCTGTGATAATTTTTGATTTTGGCGCGTATCCTTGATATTGCGGATCTATAATCCCTCCTCCTGCGATTAATCCGCAAATATTGTTTCCATGTGTTGAATTGGTGGTAACGTTGTTGATGGTTCTATTTCTTCCGTCAAGATGATCAAACTTACCGTTGTCTCCTACACCTACTGTTACACCTTCTCCTGTAAGCCCCTCAATCGTTTGTACATAATATATTCCATGCCTACCTTTCCCAAAATTAAATGGCTCGAAGGCTCCAAAAACAGGTTCAATAGAAGCGATATAAGATAAGTCAATCAAGGCATTGAGATAGGTTTTATCAATTTGAAGCCTGATTTCATTAGATTTATGAGTAAGGACGGATTGAGTATAGTGTAAGCTCTTGAGCTTGTTTAGCGTCGTCTGTAGATCTGTTTTTTGATCAATAAAGACCGCAACACTAATTAGAGGTTGCTGATGGTCTTCGAGGAAGGCATCCCAAAGGGCACAGTTCAGTTTGTGGTATTGCTGTTTGTAGAGGTAAGCTTCTGCTCCGTGCTGCTTTAGTTGTTGAAGGTTTACTGTAGGCAGAAGACTGACTAGGTAAACTTTATTTGGTTGTGGGTGGATCAGCTGAATCCCTAACTGCTCTAAGGCGGTTTTGCTTGCAAGGGAAGGCCATTCTTGAAATTGAATAAACAACTGAATCGGTTGAGAAGAATTACCGCCTCCCTTGATCGATAGAAATTCCTGGTTCTGAATTGGGGTAAAGGAAACCTTTGAAGTATTACAAACAGACTGTGATACTCCCCGTTGTGCAGTAAACAGGATGGTAAACAAAATTATTTTAAGAATACAATTCTTCATTGAAATTTCGTTTCACATGTTAGATTAAAGTCAATTAATTCTAATTGCATTTACATAAAATGTGCTTCAAAAATATAGTTCTAATGCAGTGCAGCCTTTATTTCTAGGGCATTTATTACTTCAGCTTCTTTTTCAATAAAATAGTCCAGTCTTTTATAGACGGTAATTTTGTCAAAATAGTTGAGTGCCATCTTAACAAAAATATGACCATGCTTTGCTTCAGACACCCAAAGTGTTTTGTAGAATCGCTTTAATTCCTCTTCTTTTAAGGCTTCAGAAACAAGACGAAAACGTTCTGCTCCCCTTGTTTCTACTACAGAAGCGACAAGCAACCTGTCAAGAAAACGTTCTTCTCTACTTGAGCGACAAGCCTGTATTATATTAGTAACATAAATATCTTTTCCCATACTAGAAGGCAACGGAACATTTCTCTTTTCCATGAGTTGGTACACTTGCTGAAAGTGCTCCAATTCCTCAACTGCGGTTTCGATTAACTCCGGAAGAATTTCTTTTCTGTCGGGATATTTTGCAACAAAACTCATCGCCATAGCTGATGCTTTACGTTCACAATCAGCATGATCTTGTAAGAAAGAGTTGAAATCTCCCATTACAGCTTCTAGCCATTCTGGTTTACTTGGGCAAGCAATGTCAATGTTAAGTTTCATCTATCGAACTATAGTTACTACACAATAAGATAACTTATTGGACTTATTATCGTTTAAAAATCGAAAGTATTTCCATCAATTGTATTTTATTTATGGAATTTCGATTTAAATGATTTAATTTATTTTGTATTGTTGGGAATAATAATTGTTCTATTAACGTGAAATTACAAGAATCTTACCAATAATCAGTTACAACAGGGCAATATTATTTTTCCAACTAAAATTGAATGTCACATTAAATTTATGAATGATTTTACAATTAATAAAACCACTATTTTACCTGGGGAACAAAAAATAGTTCAGATGAATGTTGCTAGGTTACATTCAGGAACTAAAATAAATATCCAGATACATGTATACAGAAGTCAGCAACCAGGGCCTAAAATTCTTATTCTAGGAGGTGTGCACGGTGATGAGATTAACGGTATTGAGATTGTTCGAAAATCAATTGAATCTGGACTGTTTAAAGGAATTAAGCGTGGCAGTATCATCGCCATTCCAATTGTCAACATTTATGGTTTTCTAAACTTTTCAAGAGACCTTCCTGATGGGAAAGATGTAAACAGAAGCTTCCCAGGCACAAAAAGAGGGTCACTGGCATCTAGAGTGGCATATGCAATCTCCAAAAAAGTATTGCCGGCCGTTGATTTTGGCATTGACTTCCACACGGGTGGTGCTAGTCGATACAATTATCCTCAAATCCGGTACTCTCCAGAAGATATAAAGGCCATCGATTTGGCGAGAACCTTTGCACCTCCTTTCTTGATACCTTCAAAGAGATTAGCGGGTTCATTGAGAAGAGAAGCAGGGGAAATGGACATCCCTATCATTGTGTTTGAAGGTGGCCAATCGCTTCGGCTCGATCCGTTTTCTATTAATGAAGGAATAAACGGATTAAAACGGATTATGTATTCAGCTGGAATGATTAATGAAGCTCCGAAGCCAAATCAAGCCATTATTTTCAATCGTAAAAAGTGGATACGTGCGACTCGGTCAGGAATGTTTCAATGGATTCGACAGTCGGGGGACTCAGTAGAAGAAGGAGAAATCATCGGAGTTATTAATGACCCATATGGCCAATGGACGGTAGATGTGCCTGCTTCATGTAATGGAAAGTTATTTGGGCATAACAATGCTCCTGTAGTGAATCAAGGAGACGCCTTGTTTCATATCGGTTATAATGAAGAAATAGTTGATTTAATTTAAAATGCCATGAACCTCTTAATCTTATCTAGAAAAGCGAGCTTGTACTCTACTATGAGATTGGTAGAAGCAGGCAGACTTCGCGGTCACTCTGTGCGGGTTATTGATCACTTAATGTGTAATATTGCCATTGCAAAAAACAAACCTCAAATTGGTTATCGCAATACGATCTTAGAAAACGTGCATGCTGTTGTTCCTAGGATTGGCGCCTCGGTTACATTTTATGGAGCAGCAGTAATTCGACAGTTTGAAATGATGAATGTGTTTACTGCGACGGGATCAGAAGCCTTATTGCGTTCTAGGGATAAACTAAGGAGTTTACAGCTGCTCTCGATGTCTGGTCTCGGATTGCCAAAGACTGTTTTTTCCAATTATCCACGGGGAATCGAAGATCTCATTCCGTATGTCGGTGATGTGCCTTTGGTGATTAAGCTACTAGAAGGCACGCAAGGGTTGGGCGTGGTGCTAACTGAAAGCAAGAATGCTGCAGAATCTGTAATAGATGCCTTTAATCAGTTAAGAGCAAGGATTATTGTGCAAGAATTTATCAAGGAGGCGTCTGGTTGCGATATCCGCGCCTTTATTGTAGATGGCGTTGTGGTAGGTGCCATGAGACGGAAAGCAAGGAAAGGAGAATTTAGATCCAACCTTCACAGAGGAGGAATCGCTGAAGTGATAAAGCTCTCTAGTGAAGAAGAGGCCACAGCGCTAAAGGCAGCTGAAGTGATGGGGCTTGGCATTGCAGGTGTAGATATGCTCCAATCTAAAAGAGGCCCATTAATCATGGAGGTAAATGCCTCTCCTGGACTTGAAGGAATAGAAAATGCTACAAAAATTGATATTGCAGGTAAGATAATTGACTATATTGAGCGAAATACAAATGTGTAATAATGATATTTATAAAATTTGTTTTAATTGATTATATTTGAGCAAATAGCAGAAGTGTCCCCAACATATTGAATACCTTAAAGAAACATTTTTTGTTTTTTTTCGTATAAATCCAAAAACTCAAATGAATATGCTAAATTCCAAGTTGGGAGCTAAGGAGGCTAATCTGGAATATTATGCTGGTGCTGCTTGGGCAATTTATAAAAGTGAACGCTCAAAAGCAAAGCAAATTGCGGTAGAAACACTTAACAAAGCAGTTAAGGAAAAGAACACCGATATCTGTTGTTCTATGTGCACACTGCTTGGAACTATTGAGAAGAATGTTGGGCATTACGAAAAAGCAATCAGCTATTTCGAGCGAATCATAGAGTATTATAAGCCAATCGATGATCTAGACGACACCAAGCTCGCTGGCACCTATTCAAACATCGGAATTGTTTACTGTTATCAAGGTGATTTTACAAAAGCATCAAAATACTTTTTTAGATGTCTTAATATTGGAATTGACAATAGTGAAAAAGTCTTAATTGCTTCTGCATACAATAACCTAGGTTTCCTGTTTTACCAACAAAAAGAATATGAAGATTCTCTAAATTACTACAATCGATCACTTGAAATATCTAAGGAAACAAATAACCTAAAAGCAGTTGCTTATGCACTAAACAACTCAGCAATGGTTTATACCTCCAATACAGAATATTCAAAAGCAATTGATTGTCTCGAAGAAGCCTTGTTTATCATTAATGACATAAATGATTCTTTGGCGTTAGGATATTCTTATAGTAAACTTGGAGAGGTCTACTTGAAACTTGGTGATTTTTCGGCGGCAAGAAAATACTTATTTGAAGGCTTGAAAATTCAAGACAATACAGATCCTACTGGAGAGGCAGAAACACTTAAAAATATAAGTAGGCTGTACCTACATCAAAAGAAATCTGAATGTGCACTAGCCTATTCAGAAAAAAGCCTCAAAGTAGCGCAAAGAATTGGTGCCAAACCTTTAATTATGGAGGCGTACAAGAATTTGTCTGATAGTTATTTGCTTGTCAAAAAATATAAGAAAGCATATACTTATCTAGAATTATACACCAATCTAAAAGATGAGTTATTCAGTAACGAACAAACTAAATCCATTGTAGGATTAAGATCAAAGTTTGAAGCAGAAAAGAAAAATCAACTGATCCAACAGCTTCAACACTTAAATGATGAATTGAAACAGTTTGCCAACCGCGCTGCACATGACATGCGCGAACCCCTCAGAGTCATCAGTCAGTTTAGTGATATGCTTCAGATGCAAAGCCAAGAGCTAGTAGATGATCCTGAAGCGATTGAGTATATTCAATTTATCAAATCTGCAGCTAAGAGAATGCAGTTTATGCTAGATGATCTACTAGATTACGCAACTGCTGGGCTGAATACACATGCTTTTGTGGAAACTGATTTAGAGCATATTCTTGCGATTGTTAAAAATAACTTGTTCTTGAAAATTAAAGAAACGAACGCGTTAATCATCCATCAGGATTTGCCTGTTATTTTTGCAACCAAAACTGGCATGATTCAATTGTTTCAAAACTTAATTTCCAACGCAATTAAATTTAGGAACGATGGTGCACACCCGGTAATAGAAATCCTTTGCAATGAGGAAGAAGACACATTTGTTTTTGAAATTATAGACAATGGGATCGGCATTGATAAACAGTTCCATGATAAGGTGTTTGGAATATTTAACCAATTACATTCTCGTAATAAATACAGTGGTTCAGGTATAGGCTTAGCAATTTGCAGGAAAATTGTTGATAATATGGGCGGTAAAATTTACGTAGAATCTGAGCTTGGTAAAGGATCCAAATTTGTTGTGGAAATTCCAAAAGAACCCGAATTTACTGTTGGTCTTTAGGAGTGCTTCGGCTCCAATCAGTCGTCATTCTTACCATTAGAAAACGGACTGTTCGAATTGGGATCAAACTTAAACCTGCATAATGCGGGTTAAATTGTGATCCGCTTATATTGTACTTGTAATGCTTCAAAATTGATAAGTACTCCCTCTTCTAGACCGAAAGCCATGAGTTTCCGTTTTGCTTTTACCATTTCAAGATTACTGATTGTTTTTTTATTGGTGATCTCTAGCAATATTCCACCATCTATGATAAAATGAGCCGTCAGGGTTCCTACCTTGGTTTGATCATAGAACACATCTACCTTGTCATTTCTAGAATGGTGATACCCATTTTGTGCCAATACAATCGAGTACCCATTCTGATATGCGGCGACGGGAAGTCCGTATCCTAGTTTTTTGTGGACAATAAAGGCTAAATCGGCAATTAGTTTTGACTGTTGCATCGTCATATTTATTTTCTAGAGTAATTAGGTGCTTCATGCGTAATATTGACATCATGCGGGTGGCTTTCGTGAATCCCCGCAGCCGTCATACGCATAAACTGTGCTTGCTGTAATGCGGAAATGGTTGCTGCACCACAATATCCCATACTAGAGCGCAATCCGCCAACATACTGCACCATTACTTCTTCAAGCGTTCCCTTGTAAGGCACCCGTCCTTCAATTCCTTCAGGTACTAGTTTTTTGACATCATCCTCCACATCCTGAAAATAGCGATCTTTCGATCCGCGTTTCATTGCACCAAGTGAACCCATACCACGATAGGTCTTAAACTTTCTACCATTGTAGATGATGGTCTCTCCAGGAGATTCTTCTACACCAGCGAACAGAGAACCTGCCATTATGCAACTTGCCCCAGCGGCAATCGCCTTAGGAATATCTCCAGTATACCGAATCCCGCCATCACCAATCACTGGTATGCCAGTACCTTTAATAGCTTCAGCACAGTTGTAAATAGCTTGGAGCTGAGGGACACCAACACCAGCAATAATTCGAGTCGTACAGATACTTCCCGGACCAATACCAACCTTTACACCATCTACTCCTGCATCTACCAATGCCTTTGCTCCGTCTCCTGTTGCTACGTTTCCGCCAATAATGTCAAGGTTAGGGTATAGTTTTCTGGCTCGCTTGACGGCATCTAAAACGCCTTTTGAATGACCATGTGCCGTATCAATGCAGATCACATCAACACCAACTTTTACCATTGCGTCAATTCGTTCATCCATATCTTTTGTAACACCAACGGCTCCACCGACAACCAATCTACCAAAAGAATCCTTACAAGCGTTTGGATAATTGATCAGTTTCATCAAGTCTTTATAAGTAATTAACCCAACTAAGTGGTTACTATTATCTACAACGGGCAGTTTTTCAATCTTATGGCGTTTCAGTATTTCTCTTGCTTGGTCAAGGGTTGTCCCTTCTGGTGCAGAGATTAGATTTTCTGAAGTCATAATAGACGAAACACGTTTAGTAAGGTCCGTTTCGAAGCGCAAGTCTCTATTAGTTAGAATGCCGACCAACAACCCTTTTTCATCTATAATGGGAATACCTCCGATTTTGTGGCGTTTCATATTAGCTAAAGCCTCGGCTAGTGTTGCCTCTTGCGTTAGCGTGACTGGATCCAGGATCATACCACTTTCAGACCGTTTTACTCTTCTGATTTCTTCAGCCTGCTCGGCAATACTCATGTTCTTGTGCACAATACCAATACCTCCTTGCCTTGCGATAGCAATTGCTAGGCGGAAGTCCGTCACGGTATCCATTGCAGCCGATACAATAGGCACGTTGAGTTTGATGTTTCGAGTTAGCTTTGTGGTGGTATCTACTTCCCTTGGAAGGATATTAGAGTAGGCGGGTACAAGTAATACGTCGTCAAACGTCAGGCCCTCACCTATAAATTTGCTGTTTTTCTTGTGTTCCATTTGCAAAGTTAAGAAAAAACAAGGCATTCAATCTTAATTTATTGTTACCAATTCAAGAGATTTAGTTTGATTTCTCAAATGATAATGGAACTGCTATTGAGAAAAGTGCTTTAATTCTAGTTGGACAGGTGTTTTGTTTAATACAAGTTTTTTTCAAATTTAGACCATATTCCAAAAAGGATAACTTTTTTTAAACAAAAAAAATAGACCTCATTGGAACCTTTTTGGCTTGGTAGTTGTTAACACGATGTTAATAACTTTCAACGGTTTGTTAGTAAAGTTGTATCTTTATAAGGATAAACCGCAAAATAAAACAATAATTTTTGGTGAACAACAGAATTATATGGGCATCAAAATAAGCTTAAAAAAATTAATTTGACAATGATTTTGAATCAATCAAAGAACATATTGCCAGCCTCTAATATTCAAAATTAAATTTGGATATCCATTATACCAATCCAATAATTAAAAATATATAAAAGCCAAAAGGGATATTGAAAAAATATTATACTTTTGCCGGCGCTTAAAGAAAATACTATTGTGTATACATGTCACTCAAATATAATCTCTGCTCTAAACAAGGGAACGACTTCCTGTAAGGAACTAGTAACCCACTACTTAAAGCAAATCGAGGAACAGCAACATTTGAATGCATTTGTTGAAGTATACACGGACGAGGCATTGGCAAAAGCGAGTGAACTCGATAAAAAATATGCGAGTGACCCCACATCCGTTGGAAAGCTCTTCGGAATGGTCACCGCTGTAAAAGATGTGATCTGCTATAAAGACCATGAGATAAACGCAGCTTCAAAAATATTGAGCAATTTCAAATCATTGTATTCCGCAACTGCTGTCGAGCGATTGGTAAATGAAGATGCTATTATCATTGGAAGAGTCAACTGCGATGAGTTTGGAATGGGCTCCACGAATGAGCACTCAGCACACGGACCCACCCTCAATGGGACAAATCCAGAACACGTGCCTGGTGGTTCTTCAGGTGCAAGTGCCGTAGCAGTGCAAACAGGTTGCTGCTTAACCGCTCTAGGAACAGACACTGGTGGCTCCGTAAGACAGCCAGCAGCATTCTGTGGTGTGATTGGTTTCAAACCTAGCTACGGACGAATCTCAAGACATGGGTTAATCGCTTATGCGTCCTCTTTTGAGCAAATTGGTGTCTTGGCAACATCTGTAGAGGACATTGCCCTAATGTTGGAGGTGATGGCAGGTGTAGATGATCATGATAGCACCGTAAGCACTGAAGCCGTGGAGGCATATAGCAATACGTTGTCTTTTGAAGGAAAAGCGAAGATTGCTTATTTCGAGGAAGCATTCAAAAATGATCGCCTAGATTCTGAAATCAAACAAGAGTCGATCGATCTGGTTGAGAAGTGGAAGATAGAAGGACATCAGGTAGAGGCCGTGGATTTTGATTTGATGGATTACCTGATACCAACTTATTATGTGCTAACAACAGCTGAAGCATCAAGTAATTTGTCGCGTTATGACGGTGTTAGATTTGGACAGCGAAGTGAAGCGGCTCAAAATTTTGAAGAAGTATACTCTAAGTCTCGATCAGAAGGATTTGGGAAGGAAGTGAAGCAGCGTATTATGCTAGGGACTTATGTGTTGAGTGCAGGTTATTATGACGAGTACTATGGTAAGGCACAGAAGATTCGAGGAGCGATCAAACAACGGTTTGAAACACTTTTTGAAACGTATGATTTTGTAGTGATGCCGACGACACCGACAACTGCATTCCGTTTGGGCCAGCAGGTGAATGATCCAGTAGCGATGTATCTGTCGGATATCTATACGGTACCAGCTAATTTAGCAGGGCTACCAGCCATCACTTTACCCTTGGCTGTGCACTCGAATGGCTTGCCTTATGGAATACAGTTGATGGCGAAACCCTTTGACGAGTCACGATTATTGGCTTTTAGCCAAAAAACGATAACAGAATTTGTAACAAACAATTAATTGAAAAGATAAACCAAAAAACGATATAAAGCGCTGAGAGTTGAAACCCACGTGTTACTTCAATCAGCTATTGTTCACGAATAAGTAATGTATGAAAATCAAGAAATTAAACCTCATTTTATTTTTCACACTATTGATTCCCATAAATTTTGCTACTTACGCATTTGAAAAGACTGAAATTCCTTGTACTGAGATAGAAGAACTACTTCAGCGAATGGATGTGCAAAAGTCAAAAGCTGACCTTGCACCACCAGTATTCAATGACGATGCTTACCAGCAAAGACTTGAAGATGTTTCTTCAGAAATTGAATTGACTTTTAATAATCATGTAAAGAAGGCGATTCGCTTTTACACCGAAAAAGAACGGAATCGTTCTGCAATCATCGTAGGACGAAGCACCATGTACTTCCCAATATTTGAGGATGTATTTGAAGCAATGGAGGTACCAGATGACTTAAAATATCTTGCAATTGTAGAGTCAACACTACGGCCTAATGTTCGATCTAAAGCTGGTGCATACGGCCTTTGGCAATTTATGCCTACGACAGGTGAGCAGTTTAAGCTAGAGCAAAACTATTTTGTAGATGAGCGAGCTGACATCTACCAATCAACCGTTGCCGCTGCCCGTTATTTGAAGTCGATGAATAAGCGATTTGACAATTGGCTGCTTACGATTGCTGCATATAATTGTGGACCGAATCGGGTAAAAAGAGCAATGAAAGAAGCTGGAAGCAATGACTTCTGGGATGTATATGAGTATTTACCAAAAGAAACAAGAGGCTATGTTCCTTCGTTTATTGCGGTTGCTTACACGCTGAATTACTATGATTTGCATAAGATTTATCCAAAGTATCCTCGTTATTCTTCACGGCGGTTAACCTCAAAACTTATCCATGAGCAAATGGACTTAAGAGATGTGGCGGCAATGGCAAATCTTCCATTAGAAAAGTTGATGGTGTTCAATGCTTCGCTTAAGCGTAATATCATTCCTGCTACTGAAAAAGGTTACCGTTTAGTATTGCCTAAGATCAATATGGATTACTTTCTAGGTAAGAAGTCAATTCCGATGCCTGTTGTTGCCCCTGAGGTAGTACATCAAGTGCCAACGTCTTCACCTATATTGGCTTCGGCTTCAGGTGTGAATGATGAAACAATTGTCTTGTATGAGTTTAAAAAAGGAGATAATCTTTGGGAAATTGCCCGTCAATATGAGGGTGTTTCTGTTAAAGATATATTGGATTTGAACAACATTGGAGATTACAGAAAACTCCGTCCTGGTGTTCGGATTTTAATCAAGACAAAGGCCTAATAGCTGAAAAGGAAAGAACAGATAACTGCGTGATTGGCTTGAGTGCTGGTCACGCTGTTTTATTATGTAGAGATTTCTTAGAATGATACAAAGCCTGTTCAAAAAACGAAACGATGAAAACCTTGTTTTCTATTTCTAGAATAATTCTGGTTGGATTGTCATTCTTCCTTATTTTTCAAAGCTGCAAAAAACAAGAAAAAGAAATTTCCTTGGAGTGGCAGCTTCCTGAAACTAAAGGACCTGTTTATCATCCTTATTATGAATAAAATTGATATCTTGAGATATGAAAAAAAGATGCGCTTGGGCTACCCACAAAGAACTAGATAAAGAATACCATGATGAAGAATGGGGCGTCCCACTTTACGATGATCGATTGTTGTTTGAGTTCCTGATACTAGAAGGCGCACAAGCAGGATTAAGCTGGACAACGATTTTGGCTAAAAGGGAGAACTATCGAAATGCGTTTGACCATTTCGATGCAAACAAAATCGCAGAATACGATCAGAAAAAAATCGACGAATTATTAAATAATAGCGGTATTGTACGCAACAAGTTGAAAATCAATTCAACAGTTACGAATGCTAAGATATTTCTAGAAATACAAGAAGAATACGGCAGCTTTTCAAAATACATCTGGAGCTTTGTCAACGGGAAACCCATCCAAAACAACTGGAAAACCAGAGAAGAAGTTCCTGCGACTACTGAAATCTCAGACCTGATGAGCAAAGCGCTAAAGAAACGAGGCTTCAAGTTCATCGGTTCAACCATTTGTTATGCTTTTATGCAGGCCACAGGAATGGTAAATGACCACACGGTAGATTGCTATCGATACAAAGAAGTCCAAGAGAAATAAGGAACAATTCAATTTTTAATAAATTAGTATTTTTACAAGAAAAAAATCATGCTTGAACGATACTACCAAAAAGGCAAAATAGAAGCAGGATGCGATGAGGCAGGAAGAGGATGCCTAGCGGGCCCTGTTTTCGCCGCGGCGGTTATTCTGCCACCAGACTTCGAGCACGAGCTTCTAAACGACTCCAAACAGCTCACAGAAGCACAGAGAGATGAATTGCGCCCCATCATCGAAGAACAAGCAATTGCTTGGCATGTAGCAAAGGTAACACCAAACAAAATCGATAAAATCAATATCTTGAATGCTAGTATTCTAGGAATGCACATGGCCGTTAAAAAGTTAAAAGTGCAACCGGAGACACTGCTGATCGACGGAAATCGCTTTAAACCCTTTCGTGGCATTCCACATTTCTGTATCATCAAGGGAGATGGCAAGTATATGTCCATTGCAGCCGCCTCTGTGCTCGCAAAGACCCATCGGGATGAATATATGCAAAAGCTACACCGCAAGCACCCCCAGTATTGCTGGGATACGAATAAGGGCTATCCCACATTAGCTCATCGCGCTTCGATTGCTTCACATGGGCCAACACGATATCACAGAAAGTCATTTCGCTGGGTAGCGGGAGTTGATAATGCACGGTTTTTGGAGTAGGAAAGCCTGTAAGGGCGAATTGCAATCCACCTTGCTGCAAACCCTAGACAAAACACTTCTTGCGACCACGCATTCGACAACAAACGAAAAAGATAAGAACGAAAAATTCCTTTTTTTCTTTGACAGAACGCTCAATCAATGACGCAATACAACAATGGTTTAAAGTGGCTAGCTAAATCCAAGGTAGCCATTTTAGTATCTGTTCTCTTCATATTAGTAAATTATGTGTACTGGCATCGACAAAAAAAAGTCTAGATCCTTTAAGGGCAGGAAATTTTGTCTATTTTTAAATTAAAATTTTCGACAAACCATTTTTTTTGTCTTTGATTTGGAATCAATTATTAGATAACTTTAAGATAGCTAGTTATGGCAGGTTTTAAGTTAATTGCGTTAACAATTTTATTCACCTACAGGAGTGAGAATAATAAATAATACAATGAAAAATAATCCACTAAAATCCACTTTTTTGCTACCCTTCAATCTACAATTGAAGCAAATAGCAAGAAGTTTTCCCTTATTAATTCTATTACTTACGAATACGATAGGAACAGCAGAATCGGGACTAGATACTACCGACGATAATCTGAATTGTAATACACCAGTAATTGAATGGCAGAAATCCCTTGGTGGAAGTTCGTTTGATCAAGGTTATTCCATCCAACAAACGACAGATGGCGGTTTTATCGTTGGAGGAGGATCGACTTCCATTGATGGAGATGTCACAGGAAATCATGGGCAGGCTGATTTTTGGATTATAAAGTTAGATGATGTGGGAATCATACAATGGCAAAAATCGCTTGGCGGGAGTAATATCGAACAAGCTTTTTCCATCCAACAAACGACAGATAGTGGATACATTGTTGCTGGATATTCAAAGTCAAATGATGGAGACGTCACAGGAAATCATGGAGATGACGATTTTTGGATCGTAAAGTTAGATGATGTAGGAAACTTACAATGGCAAAAATCACTTGGTGGAAGTGGTTCTGATATCGGTCGTTCCATCCAACAAACGACAGATGGCGGATACATAGTAACAGGTTCGTCAGATTCAACGGATGGAGACGTCGCAGGAAATCATGGAGATGAAGATTACTGGGTTGTAAAGTTAGATGGTTTAGGAAACATCCAATGGCAAAAATCGCTCGGTGGAACGGCTCTTGATGGAACGTCTTCTATTCAACAAACAACAGATGGTGGATTTATTGTTTCAGGATCGTCAGTTTCAAATAATGGAGATGTCACGGGAAATCATGGCCTGGCTGATTTTTGGATTGTAAAATTAGATAATTTAGGAAACATCCAATGGCAAAAATCGCTCGGTGGAAGTTTCTATGAATTTGCTGAATCAGTTCAACAAACAGCAGATGGCGGATTTATTGTTTCAGGATCATCAGAATCCATTGATGGAGACGTCACCGGAAATCATGGATGGGATGATTGCTGGATTGTAAAGTTAGATAGCCTTGGAAATATACAATGGCAAAAATCACTCGGAGGAAATGCCCCTGAATGGGCTACCGCAATCAAGCAAACGACAGATGGCGGGTTTATAGTTTCAGCAACCTCATACTCAAACAATGGAGACGTCACTGGAAATCATGGAGATGCTGATTGCTGGATTGTAAAATTAGATGATCTGGGAAACATACAATGGCAAAAATCGCTCGGCGGAAGTGATCTGGAGGAGGCGCACTCCATTCAACAAACTTCGGATGGTGGTTTTATAGTTGTTGGAGGTTCCTATTCAAATGATGGAGATGTCACTGGGAATCATGGTGCAGTGGATGTCTGGATTGTAAAAATTGCTCCTGCAAATAGTGCAATCAATCCTGCAGTTTCCATCACCCATGAAAGCCTACCGAATGCAAACGACGCAAGTATCGACCTAACCGTTGTCGGAGGCATACCACCTTATACGTTTAATTGGGATAACGGAGCCACGACCGAAGACCTCTTCGCTATCGGGCCTGGTGTTTACTGTGTAACGATTACAGATAGTAACGGCTGCTTAGGATTCAGTTGTTCAACAATTAATCCAGGTACAAGTAACACAAACAACGCTATTGAAGCATTGACAACGTTTGAATTGTATCCGAATCCAGCGAATACTAGGGCTACAATAGATGTTGAGTTTACCACTCCTAAATCCATTACCCTTAAAATCAGTAATGTGGTTGGACAAGTGATTCATTATGAGGAACACATAAAACTACAATCCAAGCGATTTGAGTTTGATCTGCAGCACTATAGTGCAGGAACCTATTATGTTACCTTAGAAACTGAAGGTGAGTTTTATAATAAAAAAATGCTTGTTTTTAAGTAATGTTCTAGGAAAGATTGTAACGGTCCGATGGTATGAGGCGTTTCTCCGAGGCACGAAGGAGAAATGACTTCATACCATGTGTTATGTGCTTTTGCTTATCTCATTCAATTGTTTCAATCTATCTTAGGAGCTACTAACTCAACTTTTATTCGATCTGGATCTTCAAAGAAAACGGCATAGTAGTCTTTTCCTCCTGCGTACGGATGACGTTCGGGATACAAAATTGTAATATTCCTTTTTCGTAGTTTAATTGTAAAGTCGTCAACCATAGAACGCGAATCAAGATGAAATGCCAGGTGATTAAGCCCAGTATTCTTTCTATGATATGGATGACTAAGATACTTGTCCTCAGTTTGGACGAATACCAAATATGTTTGATTTAATCTAAAGCTAATGCCCTTATTCCATTCTTGGTATTTTTCATAATCTAATTCTGTTAGTAACCAATTCCAAAAATGGATAGTCCTTTTTAAGTCGCTTACATAAATTTCGACATGATGTAAAGTTCCTTTCATTTTGATTAATTGCACATAACAGGCGGACAATCGCTTACCTCTGGAGTTTGATGACGCATAGCAACACCTAACAATGCATTTGTGATTGGGGTAGATCGTTTCATAATTAAATTATAGTCAACACCAATTTACTTCTTGTAGTTCGATTGATACAACTGAAGATAAAAATCACCAGTCACCTTAAAAAAAGTAACCAAGCCAAATCCTTGATCTTCCACTTTTCCTTTAATGATAAGGGTTAGGGCTTAGTAATTCGTGTTTAGTACTTCAGAATTATAAGATAACATAACAATTGGCAGAGTATAGCGTCAAATCAATTGATCACTTAGAACGAATCACTAGTTAGCAATAATGATCAAACGCCATTTTCAAATTCGCTGAAATCATTTCTGCTGAACTGCCTTCGATGTGGTGTCTTTCTAAGAAATGAACCAATTTACCTTCTTTAAACAATGCTACGCAAGGTGAAGAGGGTGGATAAGGCATCATAAATTCTCTTGCAGTATTGACAGCTTCTTTGTCGACACCAGCAAATACAGTGGTCAGACGATTTGGCTTCTTATCATGCTGAGCTGCTTGAATTACACCTGGTCTGGCATTGCCTGCAGCGCAACCGCATACAGAATTGATGACCACTAAAACAGTCCCTTCTTTAGTGCTTAATACTTCTTTTACAGCTTCTGCAGTGGTTAACCCCTCAAAGCCATTATCTGTTAACTCCTTAGACATTGGAGTTGTTAGTTCTACTGGATACATAAATCGTTTATTTTATAAAGACAAAAGTACAACATTTTTAGACTTAAAAAAGTTTCCTGTTCCAACCAATTTATTGGAGAAATTCTTGAATTTTCCTTACTTCTTTTTGCCTTTTTTATGTTTATCATAAATTGAAAAGACTCTGGTGATGTTAAACCCAATATGGATATCACCTTCAAGCCAGTCGCCTGTTGTTTCTGTAGCAAACAGTTTATCAATCATCCCTCTTGAGTTCGTCAAGTGAATCTGAAAAACGTGTCCCCCAGTTTCAATGTCAACCCCAATCGATAAGGCGTTTAATACGGGTTCTCCATACAGTCTTGACTCAATTGCTCCAGGAACGATATAGTGATACTCAGCATTTACAGCCAAGCTCCCACTCAATTTATAGCGCGCACCAAGTCCTACGACAAACACATCATTGTTATCTGCTGTGGTTGAAACGATATTTCTGTGCACGAGCATTGGAGAAAGCTGAATTGATAAATTCTTGTTGAATTTACGCGCAGCTAGCAAACCAAATGAATAATACATTCTAGAGGTAAAGTAATTTTCTCTACCCGGCTCTTGCCATTTGTTAGATTTGATGGCCATCGTTGCTAGTCCGGCAAGTGTAAGCGGCATCGTCTTAGCCCCAGAGCTTTGTCGAAGCAGTTTATACTTTACAAATCCGTCATAGGTTTTTTCAAAGGAACTTCGGCCAATCCCAATATCTAGTTGATCGGTAATACCGTATTCAAAACCCATTCTGATGGTGGCGTTGTCTAGGCCTATGAATTCGTTAAGTCCTCCCGATACTCTTCCAAAACGGTGTCCTACGATAAAATTAAGGACGCCTTCTGAATTTGTTTCAATGGAATGACCATTAATTACCTTGGTTGTTTTGAAGGTAGCGATGGTGTAGTCGGTGGTCTCTTTTTCTTCGCTTTCTAGCATTTCCAAGAGGTCATCTTGGGCATTTATTGTTGTTCCAAACAAGGTGGACAATGCTAAAAGAAAGCAAAGTAGCGTGTGTTTATTTTCCATATAGCTGATATTGCATCATTACATTTACTTCTACCGTTTTAGAGATATTTTCTTTAACAATGGAAGGAATTTTTACTTCATAATCTTCTAAAGCGATTTCAAATGAAGAAATCGCTTCAGATACGATTCCGTTTGCGATCGTTAATTCCCCTTCTTGAACGATTTCCTGATCTACTCCATGAAGCGTAAGCACACCAGAGACAGTAACGGGCACTGCACCTTCCTTTTCAAGGTTTATTTCCTTCCAATTGTCAATTTGACCTTTAAAAACGGCTTTAGGGTGTTCATCAGAGTGTACATATTTTTCATTGAAGTGTTCTTCCATTAATGCTTTTTCAAACTCGAAGCCTTTCATTAAAACAGAAAAAACGATTTCTCCATTTTCAGCGTTTAGAACACTAGAAACCTGATAATTATCGGCTTTTATATCCTCGACTGGTGTTGATGAAAAGAAGGAGATATGCCCATCTCTAGTATAAAATTTTTGAGCATCAGCAGAGAAAGAAAATAAGGTAGAGAGAACGATAAGAATTAGGAAATTTTTCATGATTCAATTTTTTTAAGTTTATTCTGGTGCTCCGTCATTGATCCAAGCTGTCAAAATTTCTTGGTTACAATCACTCAATGGGCCAGAAGGAGGCATATCTTTATCCTCTAGAGTACGTTTGAAGAAAGTACCATCATCCACTTTTTCCTTCACTCCAGCATAATTATCTAAAATACCTGGAGCTGGACCACCAGCAACATGACAGCCAGTATATGCGCAACTGCTTGACATTATCGCTGCTATATCACTGCTGTATGTGATATTTGTGGTGTCACATTCGCTTGAGCTTGGATATAATTCTTCTTCATTATCATAATAACAACCGGCGACGAATACACTTACGATTAATGTAAAGACAATTCCTGTACCAATTCTATTCAACCGCATAATTAATATTTTATTTAAGATAAATTTAATACCTAGTAACGAGCTTAGCTCTTTTTTTATTGTTACTTATTGCATTGAACAATTGACCAATACAACATCCATAAGTTTACCCGTACATCTACATTTCAGATTTACAGTTTGTCCTTTGGTTAATGCTTGGTTTTTATCTTTAGCCATCGTTACACTTATTCCACCAATCATTGCATCTTTTGCTTCTAGTACACCTGTGTGCAGGCCATCTTTATTCTTTTTTGTTTCAACGATTTTACCCGACACATTAATCACCTTGTCAAGGAATTTAGTATCTGAGGCTTTTTCGTCTGCCTCATATGCTGCAAACAGTTCATCTGCTGTTATGGAGAAGTCTGCTTTCTCTTCCGATATATTTCTATGATCTTTGTTAAACATCAAGTAACCAACCAGTCCTAAGACAAGAAGCAAAACAAAACCAACGCTAAGTGCTTTTCTCATTTGATTTGATTTTTATCAATTATTGTTCAGGATATCCACTTTCAAACCAACATTTAAATAGTTCTATTTGTTCATCCGTAAGATCCTTTGGTCCACTGGCATAGCTTGGAGGCATGCCAATTGTTGCATCATCTTTCATGTCAATAACTCGTTCCTCAATCTTCCCGTTATCAAGGCGGGATAGCATTCCATTATAAGTGGTAAAATCTCCAATTCCTGCACCTGCTGAATGACATCCAGTGTAGCTACAGCTTAAATCTACAATTGCTTTAATAGAATCGAGGTAGGTTGGGCTTGCTTGCTCACAAAAAGGGATTGGATCAGGAATGATTGGATCATGCTTACAAGATACCACAGCGATGGCTAGGATTGCAAACAGGGTCAAATACTGAAATAAACTAATTTTCATCGTCCTCATCTAGGTTTATTTATATTGCATAAAAGGTACAAAGAATCTTTGTGATTGAATAACGCTTTTTGTTTTTAATTCGATCTGTTAGAGTAATGTTACAACAATAATAAAACTTTTTATCTGAAGAACGAATCATCGAAAAAGCTGGTTGTTGACTGGAATCACCGAGGGAGTTGTGTGTTTGTGCCGTTTATCCCTGTCACAAATAAGGTAAGACAGATTACGTACTGCGCTAATATTAGGAGCAAATTGCATGTATAACTAATCAATACAATTATGCTCAGAATCATTACACTACTTATCCTCATCACACTTTCCTCTTACGTGACTACTACTGGACAGGCTCATCAAAATTTCGAGAAGTTCCAAACGATCTCAATCAAAAATGCTTCGCAAATCGTTGTGACAGATGAATCGAGTGATCACTTTAATTTTGGCGACAATCTTGTGAACGAAACTTCAGTAATTGTTAAAATTGAAGTTACTTCTGAAACATTTCCAAGTCGCATCTTGAAAGCTATGATGGAACAAGGTGATTTTAATATTCGATATAAGAATTCTAATGGTCAAATTATTCTTTCTCAATTAAAGAAAAACCAAGAGATTCGTTTCAGCGGTAAAACACACACCCTAGATTTCAACTACGAGATCCTTGTTCCTAATGCACTAGCTTACGAGAATTAATCGTAATAGTTGTTCTTTATGAACATTCATTTAGCAGTCACCACCATAGGAACACCACACCCACACACTTGAAGGTCTCTAAAATTGAGACTACAAAAAAATCCAAGAAATAAATTTTTTCTTGATCAATAGCTTAGAAACAAGCGTCTAAATCAGTAAGAACGAGAAAGCTCATTCTTAAGTTTAAAGCTGAAACTTCGTAATAGTAATTAGGTTGCAATGATTTTGTTTGAAAACTCGACTAAAATTGCTTAGATTTGGTACTTAGAAAAATAAAAAAGTTTTTAGGTTCCAAATATGGAAAATCAAATCGTACAATACTTACAGTCCACAGTAAACCAGCCAACAGAAGGTCCGTCACCCGCAGGAAACTGGCTAAAAGGCGTGCTCACAAAAGTCAGTGAAGGAGATATCACTGTGGACTATCTCGTAAGACCAGAAATGTGTAATCCGGTTGGAACCGTCCACGGTGGTATGCTCGCACTCATGATTGATGAAGTGATTGGGATGACGACCTTTAGCCTTCAAAACGAATTCCTTTATACTACCGTTAATCTGTCCTTAGATTATCTATACAACGCGCGCTCAGGCGACACCATCGCTACTCGAGCACGAGTTGTCCGAAAAGGGAAAAATATTATCAATTTAGAAGCAGAAATTACTGATAAATCAGGAAAAATACTCGTTCGCGCTACCTCTAACATGGCTCGAACTCCGAATAAACTATTCACATAAAAAACAAATTTAGCAATGGCAAATAAATTCATCAGCTTAAAGAATCTCAAGTTTTTACTATATGATGTGCACAATGTTGCTCAATTCACTGAAAACTACGACTATTACAAAATGCATGATCTAGAGTCTTTTGACTTTATGCTCGAAGCTGCACTCCAGATCGCTGAAAAGGAGTTATACCCTTTCTATCAGGATATGGACAGAAACCATGTACCTGAAGTAGTTGATGGAAAAACAAACACACATCCGCAAATCGCAAAATTCCTTAAAGCATACACTGAAAGCGGATGGATGAGCTCCCACGTGCCTGAAAAGTATGGCGGAATGCAATTGCCTGGATTAGTCAACCTGTGTGCTGAAATGATTTTTTATGCTGCAAACAATGGCGCTTGTCTTTTCCCAGGTCTGACCTCTGGTGCTGCTCGACTAATTATGGCCTTTGGATCTGATAAACTCAAGAAGGAGTATATGGAAAAAATGATCAGCGGAGAATGGATGGGAACCATGTGCCTCACAGAAGCTGGTGCTGGTAGTTCTTTATCAGATATGGTAACGTCCGCTGAAGAAACGAGTGAAGGCGTGTATAAGATTGAAGGACAAAAAATATTCATTTCTGGTGGAGATAATGACTTTTCAGAAAATATAGTGCACCTCTTGCTTGCTAGAATTAAGGGAGCACCTGCAGGCACAAAAGGAATATCACTATTTGTTGTTCCAAAATTCCGTAAAAACGAGGCGGGTGAATTGGTAGACAATGACGTGATCCCAGCAGGAGCATACCATAAAATGGGACAAAAAGCCATTCCAGCAATGCATTTAGCATTCGGAGATAATAATAATTGTGAAGGCTATTTAGTTGGAGAAGCCAATAAAGGATTGAAGTACATGTTCAAAATGATGAACGGTGCTAGAATTGAGGTTGGAGTACTTGGATCAGCAATCTCATCAGCAGCCTACTACGCTTCGCTACAATATGCGAAGGAGCGAACACAAGGAAGAGACGTCAACAATAAAAACCCTGAAGAACCGCAAGTGCCAATCATTGAGCACGCAGATGTTCAGCGTATGTTGTTGCTGCAAAAGTCGATTACTGAAGGAGCAATGTCTTTAGTGTTGGAGGCTGGAAGAGCGCATGACTTAAGCCACGTCCTAGAAGGAGAAGAAAAGAAAAGAGCTTCATTGTTCTTAGATCTATTGACACCACTCGTAAAAGTTTATCCTAGTGAAGAAGGCATTCGTTCGGTAAGTAATGGCCTCCAAATCTTTGGTGGTTACGGCTATACAGAAGACTTCCCGCTAGAACAAATGGCTCGAGACATGCGGATCACCACACTTTATGAAGGCACAACTGGCATCCAGTCAATGGATTTACTCGGTAGAAAGATCCTCATGGAAAATGGTGCAGCAGCAAAAATATTGTTTGAGAAAGTAACTGAAACGATTGAGCTTGCAAATACGCATGATGAGTTGAAAAAGTATGCCGCTATTCTTGGTAATGAAATGCAGGAACTTCAAGGGATTACAATGCACCTCGCAGGATTTGCAATGAAAGGAGAACTCAAGCGATTCCTAGCAGATGCTAACCTGTTTATGGAGTATTTCTGTATTATCACCGTTGCTTGGCAATGGCTGAAACAAGGAACAATAGCAAAGCAGAAGCTCCTCACGGCCAATCCTTCTCCAGAAGATGTAACATTCTACGAAAGTAAAATTCATACAATGAAGTTCTTCTTCCACTACGAAGTACCAAGAGGCGCAGGACTAAAAACTAGACTCATGGACACAGAAATGCTAACCATGTGCAAAGACACTGCAATTTTAACCTAATGGAATTAACACGATTCAAATTATCTATAGAAGAAGGGGTTGCTATTATTGTTTTCAACAGACCTGATAAAGCCAATGCATTGGACAAAAAGGGATGGGAAGAGCTGCAAACCATCTTCGAACATATAGATGCGAATGAGGAGGCTCGTGTAGCCGTTCTACAAGGCGAAGGCAAACACTTTTGTGCAGGAATTGATCTCAGCCTACTCATGAGTATTCGCCAAGAAACGTCTGATGACTGTGAAGGTAGAATGCGAGAAAAACTCCGCCAAATGGTCTTGCGACTACAAGCTCCAATCAATGCCATTCAGAACTGTCGTAAACCTGTGTTAGCAGCGATTCATAGCGGTTGTATCGGTGGTGGTGTTGACATCATCAGTGCATGTGATATGCGATATGCTACTGAAGACGCATACTTCACAATCAAGGAAATAGACATGGGCATGGTGGCTGATCTAGGTACATTGCAACGCCTCCCAAAGTTAATACCGGACGGTTTAGCAAGAGAAATGGCATTCACAGGCAGAAAACTCAAGGCAGAGGAAGCTGCTCGCGTAGGTTTCGTGAATAATGTATATTCCGCTAAGGAAGAAATGCTAGAAGGTGTGATGGCGATTGCTAAGAATATAGCAATAAAATCACCGTTATCCATTCGAGGGACAAAAGAAGTGATGAATTATAGTAGAGATCATACGATTGAAGAAGGATTGAATTATATTGCAGTTTGGAATTCAGCTATGATCTTATCAAATGATTTGAACGAAGCGTTTATGGCTTCCATGGAGAAACGAACACCAAAATTTAAGAATTGATTATGTTCCCAAGAAATATATATAACGAAGAACATCTTTTATTTAAAAACTCATTAGAGGATTTTGTAGCCAAGGAGATCACACCATACAATGAGCAGTGGGAAAAAGATCAGATGGTCTCTAAAGAATCGTGGAAAAAGCTGGGTGACAATGGCTATCTAGTCATGCAAGCACCTGAAGCCTATGGTGGATTAGGCATTGACGATTTTAGATACAACGCCATCTTTACAGAAGTCTTAGGGAACTCAGGTTGTGCAGGACCAGCTGTTGGCTACCCATTGCACAGCGATATTGTAGCACCTTACATCTTGCATTATGGAACAGATGCGCTTAAAAAACGAATCATTCCCAAGGCAATTTCTGGTGAAACAGTGCTAGCAGTATCAATGACGGAGCCTGGAGCGGGAACTGACTTACAAGCAATAAGAACAACCGCTGAAGACAAGGGCGACCACTATCTAGTCAATGGTTCAAAGACCTTTATCACAAATGGATATCTCTGTGGAGCATCAGTGACAGCAGTGAAAACGGACCCAACGCTTGGCGCAAAAGGGATCAGCCTATTGGTGATTGAAGAAGGGATGGAAGGATTCACAAAAGGAAAACCGTTTCATAAAGTAGGGCTTCATGCGCAAGATACTTGTGAGCTGTTTTTTGATAATGTAAAAGTTCCAAAGGAAAACCTCCTTGGTCATACTGGACAAGGGTTTGGTTATCTAATGACAGAATTGGCGCAAGAACGCTTGGTTGTTGCACTAGGAGCCATTGCAGCCGCAGAGAGGATACTAGAAGTCACAGTGCAATACGTCAATGAACGCATGGCGTTTGGGAAGCCCGTATCTAAGTTTCAAAACACCCGCTTCAAATTAGCAGAATTGGCGTCGGAGATTGCTGTCAATCGGATATTTGTTGATCGGTGTGTTGAGTTGCATTGCAATAAGGAATTAGATGGTGCCAATGCCTCCATGGCAAAGTACATGACAACAGAGTTACAGTGTAAAGTTGCAGATGAATGCTTGCAAATGCACGGTGGTTATGGCTATATTTGGGAGTATTATGTTGCAAGAGCTTATGCTGATGCTCGAGTACAGCGGATTTATGCAGGCACCAATGAAATTATGAAAGAATTAATCGCAAGAAAACTATTGAACAAATAGGGGGAATATATTATGATTACCAAAGAAAGAATAGTTGAAGAATCATTAAAACTGTTTATCAATTACGGTGTTAAAGGTGTAACTGTAGAACGCATTTCGAAGGACTTAAGAATGTCTAAGCGAACGTTTTACGAGCATTTTGAAAATAAAAAACAACTACTCAAGGAATGCCTAGTCGTCTATGATGGCATTACCCGTAATGAACATGAGAAAATTAAAGCTGCCTCCACCAACACAATGGAAGCATTGTTTCGATGGAATGATGCGATTATGACGCGTATGGATTTAGTCAATCCCAACTTCTTTAATGATATTCAGTATTATTATCCAGGACTCCTAGAAGGGTTCATCCACAAATACGGTGATTTCCTTTACGATACCTTGCTCGAATTATGTGAAAGTGGCATTTCAGAAGGATTGTTTAACAAGGGCGTACACAAGGAGATTTTTGCTAAGACGGTCCAGTCTCTAGTTCAATTGTTTAAGGATACTGACAAGTTTCCACCGCTTACTTATTCTAAAGTGGCACTGACGTTCAATATTCTCGGACCTTACATCAAAGGCGTTTGCACAGAGCAAGGTCGTCATCTGATTCGTACGTACGAAGAGCGGATCAAGTCAACTTATGCTGGGCTTGGGTTTACTGATTTGGAAGGCCGCACATTTTAGATAATTGATTGCACAGACAAACCGCCTTACAGTCATTTGGTCACCTTCTACAACAAGGAACAAACTTACGCTATATACAAGGACTATTGGGCCACTCCTCGTCTAAAACCACAGAGAATTGCACACATTTATTGAACGTTGACAATAGTGTGGTAAAAAGTGTTTTGGATGTTATGATTGTAAGTTGTAGTTTGGTGGGTACATAAGTGATATATACGCCATTGAAGCACTCAGTCGCGTTTATACTAATGTTGCCTTCCACTTAGAATACAATAGGATGTGCAAATCAGATGATCAAAAAACGAGTAGGACGGAATACTTACGTGATCGATAAGACGTGAATTGAGTGTATACTCTGTGGTAGCACTTTCCTAGGCCAGGAAGGTTGTTTCCCTTGGTAAATCACAGCTACTGAGTCGCTATTTTCCTGCGGGTCGAAGATCCTCGGAAAACTTAACGCTTTCCAAGGTCTCTAGGTAGGCAAAGATTTGTAGATTAATTCCTTGAGTTGAAGTGTATATTGATTAGGAAAAGCGAAAGGCAACACAGGTAGCTAACGTCCATTGCAGCAATGGTTGGGAAGTGAATTTTACTTGGGATTGTTTTGCTTTCGCTCATTAAAGACGCTTTATTAAAAATTTAGCAATTTTTA
>CALGAW010000048.1 GCA_937959115.1 uncultured Saprospiraceae bacterium | reverse complement strand
GGCAAAAACAATTGAAACAATTACAAGACTTCATTCCTAAATAACAAGCAATGTCAGATAAATTAATACTACTAAAGCGGTTATCCCCTATTGAATACGAAGTACACAGAGGGAGAGTAAATCAAGACAAAAACCTAATCATCACCACAAGGGACAAAGATTTTGCGGAAAGGCTGGTTTATGGGCACAATGATCGGTTGCGATAGGCTAGGCAATATTAATTCTAAAAGTGGCAATGTCTCCTCCTTTGTCACGATCCCAAATAGTAGCACTTGCGCTTTTAGGGATACCTACCCACCCCGAGTCTGTATGCCATCGGTCGGGGCTTGACATAGCTCTAAGATATTCTACTTGAACGCCTGGATAATCTTTAACTATTTGAGTTGTAGTTTTGCTTGTATGGTGAAGGTGACCACAATACCAGTGTCTAAACTTAGTTTCTCCCCACTTAACGGGTTCATCTTGAGCCATGAGAATTGGCAGCTTGTCGGGCTTGGTTTTGTCTCCATGCGTAAATCCTAAAAGATTCTTTCCGTATTTGTGGTACTTCCTGTATTGCCTTGAGTTATCAGAAGAGAAACCATTTACCTTTTTAAACATCATATCTAACCAGAATCCAAGCGTATCAATTTTGCTGTGATCGTGGTTTCCAGCAACAAAGATTACTTTTACTTTTGAAATCGCTAAGGCCTTGTAAATTACGTTAATTACAGCTATGCAAATTTCCTTATATGCTTCATTGGGATTGCAGTAGTATTCTATTTCGGTTCCTTTTGTGGTTTTGCCATTTGTAGAAAAGTTATCCGTATGGAATAGGTCGTTTCCGATTGGGATAACTATCTGCTCTGGCTTAAATGTTGCTGCTTGGGACAGTAACAAGTCAAAGGTTTCAGTAAATCGTTTGATATTTCCCTCTAGTGTGTTGTCTTCTCCTGTCTCTGACTTGAAACTGATTTTGTCAAGGTGAGCGTCGAAGAGATTTAGCACGGCCTCACAGGGCTTTAATTTGCCTCGCTTTATTTTGAATGTTGGCGGCTTGAAGTCTTTGAACTTTTCTGCAAGTAATTCACTTAAGTCACGAGCTTCTTTTTCTTCATTTTTCTTTTTTCTGTAGCGTACATTCACCCCACCGTAGGATAGTTCAGTTACACCTATTACCTCCATTTCGCTAGTGTCAACCTCTTCAATCTTCCTTAAACTCTTGGTGGTGGTTAATACATTTCCATTTGCATCTAGTATTTCTTTTGTTTTGATTAAGTTTGGATAATCTGGATTTGTATCCAGCCAACCTCGAATACCTTTTAAGGATTGTTCAAAACCTTGTTTTTTCATCCAGAATTTCACCTTAGATTTAAATGTATTTACTTGAACTCCTTTCAAGGGTGCGACCCTTCTACAATATTCAACAAATATTTTTTCGTCTGGATTTGGGGGATTCAGAATTAAGAAATCTAAATAACTCATATACTTTTTTTCAATGAAGAAATAAAAAAACAGCCCTAAAATCAATGAAGAAATTAGGGCTGTAAAAAATAGAAATTAAAGTGCTTTTTCCTTTTCTTCAACCTTTCCAAGTGCGGTCGTTGTTCTTGTGTTGATGAGTACTGCCAAGGAAGTAAGTCCTGTGGATACCCATTTCAAAACTTCGTTACCATCTCCAATCATCGCGCTATTTAGTGCGAATGATAGTCCGATTATTACGGCACCAATAACTGTGTATGCAACCGGATTGGAAACTTTTAGTCCATCCAGAAACTTTACAATAAACCCTATGACCAAATCAATAATATTCATAATCTTATTTTTTGTATTATTAAAAATTTACTTTTCTTCTAATTTTTTTTTCAATGCTTCCAATTCCCTCTCCTTTCTATTCAGTACATCGCTGTATTGATTGAACCTTGTTAGGAGTAAGCTATATTCTTCTTTTAGAATCTTGTTTTCTTCTGTTACTTTCTCTAACTCAACCTTTAACAATTGAACAAGTTTCCTTTCTTCTTCTAAGTCTTTTTCGAGGTCTAAAACTCTTCGTTCCAACTTCTCCCTTGTTAGCTCTTCAATCTTTAGAGCTGAGGCCAAGTTCTTGATTTCTGTTTTCACCTTAGAGCTTCTAATCAAAGCAATTCCACCACACACAGCACCTATCATTGTTCCGAGCGAGACAATAACCCCCTGTATGTTTTCGGCGTTAATGTATCCAAGCAACACGCAAATTAATACAGATGCCGATATGCCGACTTTTGATAAAATCACGGTATTCATAACTATTTTTTTACAGGTCGCTTATGATTCGTTTTGCTTCAACGATGGCAGCTTCCGAGTCTTTGATTTGCTTTTTGAGACCTGCTACAGTTACACGCCTTGGGTTCTTTCCAGCTTTGACAACACCAACTTTCTCTAAGGTGTTTTGTTCGCCTTGTGTTAGCTCGCCATCCCAATCCTCTGCTGTTGCTTTGGTATTGATCGACTCAATTTGATTAATCAATCCGTTATTATTCTTAATAAAATCTTCAAGGCTTTCAAGCTTTACAGTGAGGGTTTTAATCTTGTCTTCTTGTTCTTTAATCACCTCGCTTTGCTCTTCTTTGATTTCCTCTTTTTCCTCTTCTGTCAGACCTACCTCAAAGTAATAACCTTGAGAGTTTGCTAAAATATTGATCTCTTGAGAAAACCCAGCGGTCGAAATGAATAGAAATATTAACGCTAATATATTTTTCATGTTTTGTTTTTTTATTGGTTGTCAAATGTTTCAGGACTCAAGACCTGGCTTTCGTTATAGGTGTTGCCTGCGCCGTCAACATATCGGTAGGTGTCTGTATCTCCTAGCCTTTGTCTGCATACCGGAGTGGCGTTGAAATACCTTAATTGATTGGCCACAACATCTATTCTGTCCCAAGCGATGAACTCCAAATCCCAGGGTTGGTCTCTGTGGTATAAATACCAACGCGTGTCACCGTTTGCGTTGTTTGGAGGGGTGAACGCATAATCTAAATACCATTCCTGTCCGGTTGTGATCGCCTTTGTTTTGCCCTGCATATAGCCGCTTACAATGGTTGAAATTGCGGTTTCTGGCAGCCTGTCATAATCTCCGTTTACAAAATATACGGTCTTTAAGGAAGGGCAACCTAATACGTCATCATCCTTGATTGTTACTTGATAGTTATCGAATAAAAGACTGTCGACTTCATACCTCAGTAAACCATCTGGAAATATGGAAAAACCGTCCAACCCTGTGTCTCCTAAGTTTGTAATATCGAAGCTCACAAGTAACCTTGAGTCTTCGTAGGTTACTTTAGATTTCTGGCTTGGGCCAATGCTGTCGAGGGTGGGATTTGAAACTCTACCTGTCCCTGTTATGCCCGTCCTGAACGCGCATTCTAAGCACTCTGACCATACGGCGGTCGGGATGTCGTTTGCTTGCTGTTCACCTATTCCGATTTCTTTTGTATAGATACAACTAGCAGGGTCAAAAGTCCATCCCGCACCTCTTACTAAAAATACATAGGCGTCTGCGTCGGCCTGACTGGTTATTCGTGTGCTATCTCCTATCCAAAAATCATATTCGTAAGGACAAGGAAGCGGTAACCCGTCAACTGCAAGAAATTCGATTGTATCAGTTGTTGTTTTTGAGGGAACACAGATAACGTGCTCGCTAGTTGTTCCATCTTCTGCTGTATATCTAAATGTGTATAAAGTAGAATCACCTTCTACTAGAGTGTCCAGCCTTAAGCTTGTTTCTACTTCACAATCTCGGATAAGATTCTTCAATCCAGAAGTGTCGACATTTTCAAAAAGGTCAATTAGTAACGGGCTAGAAATTGTTCCCCCGTCGCTGTCAGTTACAACTAAATCGTAGGCACCTGTTACATTATTATAACTAGATGTAATACTGGAATTAGTTGTATTTTGATCAACACTTTCTGCGCAATCGGCTATTAATTGTTTTAGCCCGGTAGTGTCGATGTTTTCAAAAAGGTCAATATCAAAATCGGTTGAAACTGTAGAGCCGTCTGCATTTGTTAAGACTACATCATAGTTCTTCGTAGTCTCGTTAAATACAATACTAGCCCCTGTCAAAAGCTCGTTTGTTTCATCGCAATCCGCACAGTCTGGGATTGGCAAAACCACCTCCCAGGTATTTCCACTTTCTACAATTGTTAGTGTGTTATCTGTAATGGACGCTTCTGTTATTATTTCATTAGCGGGATCACAGTCATCACATTCAGTAAGACCTCCGCCCCCCTTACAGTCTTTAAATATCTCTAATATTTGTTCGTGGGTATAGTCGGTCTGGGATCTCTTAAAAGAAAAAGACTCACCCCTTAATCCAAGCGGCATTTCCTGTACGGTATACGTGTAGTCTCCGCCTTTAGGAATGAATGAAAAAGTAAAAGGTTTTTGGATTCTAGGATCTACTAATCGACCTTTATAGTTGAATAACAGCCCACTAAATTCCTCATACTTACTGCCGTTCGGGCACGTCTTGCATTCCTTGTTTTTTACGATTTCGCAATCTTCACAAACGATCTCGACTATCTTTGCTGATCGCTGCGCAAAGCCATCGCCAAGTGCAAATGAAAAGAAAATGAGTAGCACTATTTTTAAATATTTCATCTTTATATTTTTTGTTTTATAAGTTCCATCCTAAACTAATTGTTTCGTCATCGTCACTAGCAAAAGAACCACCGCCCTTTGGTTGATAAATCACATGAACGGGTCTGTCTGCTATGTATAAAAATCCCTTTGGGTGATTGCTCTGTCCGTTCGCACTTCCGTATATTGCTGAATAAGGGGCACCCGTAGCGTTTAGATTTCTCGTAAGTGTTACAAACCCCTGACTTACTTTATTTTCATTAAACACCTCTATTGTTGCGGGAGAATCAGAAGTAAAAGCAACAAACTCTGTAGGTTGCGAAATCAAGTGATGTGTAGTCATTAGATCGGTAGGTAAAAAAGCTGTATTGCTTCCCCCGTCACCGTCTGCCCTTGACGCTCCAAACAAATCTGTTCCTCTTGCTATTCCAGCAACCAAAGGGTTGTAATATCCGTATGAAGCTGTGCCGCCGCTCGTTCCTACGTCACTAACATTGACAATATTGTAGCTAGTAGAAGTTCCACCCGTATAAATATTGCCATCCATCGGTGTGAACGTAAAAGTACTACTGTTTGCGGTTGCTGCTATGTAAGCTGCTGTGGAGTGCCATCCTATGATTTCGCTTGATGGCTTGAAAACAACTGTAGGATCACCGTTCGCTTGTGCATTCTCGCGTCTATAAACCATACCGTCACCGTCGAGCTGAATGAAGTACTTTCCCGCTCCGGTATTTGTCCAAATTGCTACTTCATTTTGAACTAAAGGAACAGTCGAAATCAGCACTCCATTTTTGAAAATCCTTGCCGCCGTAGCATCTACAGAATAGATATTTAAGTCTACGTCATACCTGCTTGAATTAGTCCCGAAAGTGTTTGAGATAGTGTACTTTGGTTGTAGCTCTACATTTGCACTTCCTTCCTCACCGCTTGCCGCAATTGGCCCGCACGCCGTCAAGCTGTCACCTATCGAAAGATTAAAGCTAAACACTTCTTGAGCGTCTAACCTAGTCAAGTATTGACCATTTAAAAAGACAATGTTATTGTCTATGTAAGAAGATACTTGAGCTGCCGTTGCTCCCCCAACATTGTAAAGCGTATGCCGCGAACTGATCGTGTGATGAGGCGAACCCATCCACGTGCCAGACTGACTACAGCCCATTCCGTTGTTCATTTGAGAAAACCCAAATAAAGGAGAAAGCAAAAACAATATGTAGGTTAGCAGTCTCATTATTTCAATGTTGTCACTAGCGCCTCGCCGCCTGTAATTGTTACAATAAAATCACCTTCTAAGATTCCGCATTCGTC
>CALGAW010000047.1 GCA_937959115.1 uncultured Saprospiraceae bacterium | reverse complement strand
TTACTTCTGTACACTCCCAAAAATCCCATTATTCAACAGCCACAGTGCTTTATCTGATCCATTAACATCTCCATTCAAATTCATATCTGTTCTTAGATAAACGCCAAATTTTCCATTGTCTAACAACCAAGAAGATTTGTCCTTTCCGTTGATGTCATAACTGACCACATCGTCCACTTGATTGGCATCACCAGCAAACAGCGCCCAGATACCCGAGTTGAGCTGCTTAGCGCCATTGGCACCAGCGGTATAGCTGTTAGCCAATCTGAAATCCCAGCTCAGTGTACGGTTTACGACACTAAGTTTGGTTGGTGACATGACAGCCATATGATTGCGATGCTCTACAACTAAATAGTAATCACTCGATAGATCGCTAGTGGTCAGACATTCCCCAGGAAAAGTCACCGAGCCATCTGTATGCAGTAAACCAGCGAGACGATATACTTCAGATGCTTTGGTGATGTCTGTTCGCAATGAGATTAATAGCCAATCTACAACAGTTGCTGCGTAATCCGTGTCCGTCCATCCTAGACCTTCTGTTCCTTGGTAATACCAAGGCGCAACATCATAAGGCTGACCTGCAATCGGATTGTTTGTCATCCCTGGTAAGACAGCGCGAACAGTGTTAAGCGTCGTGTTCATGTATCCTGTTTGTGGATTGTAAGCACCTTCCATGGCCAACCCAATATCAAATGCGACACAATCTGGTATGACTTCAATATAAATCGTTGCTGTTTCGCAGTACATAGGTGTTCCTGTGTCACAAGCCTGATATTGAAAACTATCCACTCCTGAGAATCCTGCAAATGGGGTATAGTAAAAACTGCCGTCGAAGTTAAACAGGACGGAACCGTTTTGTGTAAATGACAGTAGGGTATAACTCATCGGATTGGTTTCAACATCAAAGTCATTTGTACTCGCATTTCCAGCCACCTGAACTTCTTCGTCCGTAGAGAGCGTATCATTCAAAACAATAGGTTGATCGTTGACCGAAAGGACGTTGATGGTGACGGTTTCTTGTGCACAAAGTGGTGTTGGTGTTGAGTCATCGCAAACTTCGTAGCTAAAACTATCCATCCCAAAGAAATTCGTGTTTGGAACATAGGAGAGGCTACCATTAGAGTTAAGGGTGATTGATCCATTTGACGTGCCCGTTATAAGTTGGCTAGTCATCGGTTGTCCTTCTATTTCAGTGTCATTCGTAAGCACATTGTTGAACAGAACATTGTCTTCATTAATGTTAAAATTATCAGCAGATGCTAAAGGTGGATCGTTGACGGCTATGATTGAAAGATTAACGGATTCTACAGCACAAAGAGACGGTGTACCATCATCACAAACTTCATAAGTAAACACATCATTTCCAAAATAATTGGCCGTTGGCGTATAAGCGAAGTCTCCGTTTGGTTGCAGTGAAACGGTTCCATTTGCAGGCATACTATTGATCGTAGTTGTTAATGTATTTCCTTCAATATCGGAATCATTTGTTAGGATATTACCAAGGATTGTATTGTCTTCTGTTCCTTGAAAGGAGTCAATATTAGCAACTGGTGCATCATTCACAGAATTAATAATAATATTGACTAATTGAGTCGCGCATAATGCAGGATTTGCATTATCACAAACTTCATAAATGAAATTGTCTGAACCGAAGTAATTTGGACTCGGTACGAACGTAAAGCTCCCGTTTGCATTTAAGGTTAAGCTTCCATTCGCAACATCATTAATCAATGATACAGTCATGGGTTGGTTTTCAGGATCAATATCATTGGTCAATACATTACTGCTAAGCGTATTATCTTCATCAATGGAGTAGTTGTCAGATGCTGGGATTGGAGGTGTGTTGCATGTCTCAACTGTAAGCAATTGTTGGTCGTTGCCAGTACATTCAAAATAGGTGTACGCCAATTCTACTAGGACGAGTCCCGGGTTTTGAAAGACTACGTAAACCGAATCTCCTATTGCTGTTGCTGGGTTTCCTCCTTGGATCGTCCAGTTGAAATTTACATTTGTTGCAGGTGTTGTATGGAAAAGGACTGAATCTCCTTTGCAAATTGTAGTTGGAAAGGAAATACTGTAAGTTGGACATGGAACATTTGCCCTTCCAGGCGTTCCTAATGGTGCATTGATGTTGCTGCTGGCTTCCCATGAATCAGGTAGCCCATTGTCTAAAATTGGAGTGATTAAGGAAAGAGTAGGGCCATTGCCATCAGGTAGGGAATCCCAAGGTTCTCGGTCATCATAAATCACATAATCGGATAAACATTTTTTTTCATCAAACAGACTGATGCGCTCGCCTTTGTTGCTTAGTCCAAAGTCGAAATCACCTAGCTTATTACTAGGAGGAATATTTGGGAATACGGATGAAAACATTGCCTCATTTTCGACTAATACTAGAAAAGACCCAGCTTCAAGGATTGTTCCGTTAGGAAATATAAATTCATTATTATTATCGTAAAATGTCCACCCTGTAATATCAATGTTTATAGCGCTTGGGTTGTGCAGTTCTACCCAGTCTCCTGGATCGCTTACAGTATTGTTAGAGTTGTAATTTATTTCATTAATAACGATTGCTTCTGCAGTATTCATGCAGACTCTGGAGTTAGACGTACCAGGTGTCCCGCAGGTATTGTCAGAGCGAAACCAATTTAAAGGGTCAGCATTATCGAAGGTTGGATTCAAAAGCTCTAGAGATGGACCTTGCCCATCAGGATCTTCGTCCCATGGATTTCGATCATTGTAAACAACAGCGTCAATAAGATTCCCAAAAGGGTCTGAAAGTTTAAGAAATTCTCCACCATTGTCTAACGCACCTGCATACTGACCAAAGGCATTGAATCCATAAGCTAGCTGAAACTCTGTGTCGTCCTCTGCTAGTACAATAAAACCACCAGGGGCGAGAATTGTTCCATAAGGAAAACTATAGCGCACTCCTTCAGTAATGGTACATCCCGATAAGTTAATTGCATCTGTACCTGCATTTGTTATTTCTAAAAATTCGACATCAAAAGAGTCCGTTCCACATCGAGTAGAATCTTGATTGTAATGAATTTCATTAATTACGATGTCGGAATAATCTGTGTCTGTATAGTAAGTATGTGGCACCATTGGACTCCAAATATCCTTAACTATGGGAGCGTTTGAGTCAATTTGAAGGATCTCAAATTCGGAGCAATAAAAGACAGTGCTCAATTCTACCGTAAGACGAACGTAGCGTCCTTGTGTATTGATTGGTATCTCAAAGACATCCGCACCTATTCCTTGAAACTGGAAGGATTGGACATTGGGATCTACTAGGAGGTCTGCAGCCAAGCCAGAGGTGAATGGTTGGTCTGAGATAAAAATATAGGGATGATTAAATAGTTTTGAAACGGCCCAAGCACTTCTATTCCAAACTCTAACCAAGTCAATGTCTTGAATAGTTTCAAGGTCAATATCTAACCAAGGGTTTTCATTACCATTGTTTCTGCTAACGTAAGCGACTTGATTCTCACCAAGAATGCCCCATATTTCGCCATCATTGGCTACTTCAGTTTGGTAAGTGGCATGAGGCTTTGAAATGGTAATTGGTTTGTTTACCGCAAGGTTTGTCATCGGATAGGTGGTTTCTTGACCTTTTATCCTTGCATTTACTTGAGTAACTCCTGGTTGAATTGTAAGTGGTATAGAGTACTGAATTGCTGAGGAACTAGTCGCTCCGCCTTGTGCTCTTGGGTCTGATCCATCTAATGTGTAATAAGTAGTTCCAATGCTATTTGGGTTGGTCAATCCTAGTGTTGAATATTCAGGGATAAGACCATTCTGCAATGAAAATTGTACTGGATCTAGTTTGGGATAAGTTCCAGTCTTTTTCATTTGGGCAATTAAAACATCAAGTCTTTCATTGACCATGCTATCTTTAAAATAATCGATTTTGTCGAACCATTGATCTGGGTGCTCTGTACCATCACCAGACCATTTTGCAGCTTCTCCTATTATACTTTTGTCTATCATAGACCTCAATTCATCTATGTGGGCATTTAAAGTGGAGGGCGTAAGCATGCCATCATAGTTGAGCATTAACGCTGCTCTATCTGCGAAGTCTTGGAAGAAGTCAGGATGTCCTTCATTGTATAATCTGAGAAACATATTATCTGGTCCATTCGCATTGTGTTGAGGATAGGTAAGATTTGATCGGTATACTAAGCCTCTAGAGAAGAAAAGGTCAGCATCATTGTTTTGAAATAGAAATTCCTTTCCTTTACTAGGCGCACCTGTTGCATTCCATTCTGCTTCCGCAAAACCATACATAAAGAGTAGCATGAGGTCGAAGAAAGAGTTTTCGTCTACCATTGTTTTCCAAGTAAGATAATTATCTGAACTGTTTACAAGAGATGCCCATTCATCACCAGTTCCATCCTTAAGAACGCCTTCGATCGGGTAGAAAGCACTAACAGTTACCTTAGATCCAGATATGAAGTCATAATCTTCGTTTTCGGCTCCTAGGTACTCAGCAACCATGTTGTCATCAAACTTTTCTCTTAGGTCATATTGTCCCCAGTACTTTCCATCAATGTACACATGAACAAAGCGATTGTGCGGATTGACACTTCCACCTCGTAGCATGATGTCGTCCATTAGCTTAGTCGTAATATAGGTTTCTCCCTGGTGCCAGTCTGTACCATCCCACAACCAGCTTTCGTGGCTACTACGCAAGTCTAACTTGTCGAATTTAGTAATTGGGTGAATTCCGTTTTCAAAGCCATTAAATATTTGTTGATTTAGGTTTTTAGGGCCGAAGATACTGTCAAAGTACATCCTTATGTTTCGCTTGGGTAGATTGAGACTTGCATTTCCATAGTTTCCTAGTCCACAATTGGCTTGGAAGTTTTCTTCTGGATTGGAGAATAGCATTTCCATAGAGCCATGATGCGTCGTATCAGCAGTAATAAGGCTGTCAGACACTAGACTAATGGTAGGGATATCGAGTAGTGCTGATTTTAGCTGTTGGCCCCAAATTGGATGCTCTACGATATAGGAATTGAATGTTGAGTCTTCAATAATGTCTTCCAAAAAGATAAAGCTATGCGTGATTGACCTCGTTGAATCCAAAGAAGCATGAGCCACTGTCCTCAAAATTGTTGTCTCAGTTACAGGGATTGGGTTGCCAGTATACAATTGACTGTTGCTTGTAGCTGTGGAGCCATCAGTTGTATAGTAGATTGATGCATTTGGGTCGTTTGTTAATAATTCTAAATTAAATGATTGGGTATAAAACCCTCTTCGGTGGCTAGTGTAAAGCTTAAGTTTTTCAACGGCAAACCCAGCCTCCGAAGGATCACAAACTCCGTTTTCATTTACGTCAATGCAATTGTCTTGACAATAAGGAATCCCATCATCATCTATGTCAATTCCATCATCGAAATTATTACAATTATCTTCTGCATCACAAATGCCATCACCATCTGAATCTGCGAATGTGCCTGCGCATTCACAGTCCACTGTCCAGTTATCATTTGAGGTGCAGTCATCTCCATCATTACAAGGCGTACCGATTAGAGCATCTGAAATTATGTTGCAAATATCTGCAGCATCACAAACCCCATCATTATCACTGTCAACTGGATTGTTTGACGCTATACAAAGGCATTCTCTTCTGTCTGGTACAATCGTATAAGCGGTTTTACTTTCATGAACGGTCTGCCCACTTCCTGCTGCTGTTGGAATACCATAGTCGGGACTGTTCGGATTTGTGTTAACCGTGCCAAGGAGTTTACCATCATTGTCCATATCTGCCAAGCCAAAGTTAGAACCTCCTTCAAAAGCATCAACACATAGATCTGCATCACTATCTAAGTCAAGCCGATCGAAAATTCCATCTAGATCGGTATCGATATCTAAATCTGTACTTGGTTGATTGCCGTAAGTCATTGTTATTTGATCCAAACTTCCGCCATTATAACTACTCATCGCAAGTTTATAATCACTTATTGGAGCTGTACCTGTGTGGACAACATTTTGATCGATCAGAACAGTAAGCGTTCCATTTGTTTCAATGTTGATTTCTATTTGTTTATCGGTAACATTTGGCTCCCAAAATGTCCAAGCGTTTGGGAACTTGCCGTACATTCTCTTATTCGTATGAATATAACCTTTATAGCTACCATCATTCCAAGTGTTAATATTTTCAGTTGCACCTACTGGCAAGAGTCCCAGCATTTTAATGGAGCTTGTATTCGCTTTGAATTTCAAGGATATGGGAAGAGCAAACGTTTCAACAGAGTAAGAGCTTTTCCATCCACTTGAAGAGGCAAAGTTTAACTTGGTAGGTTCTACTGAAGCCAAAGCATTTCCATAAAAAGTTAGATTGTTAAGAGAAACACTACTATTAATGGTTTCATCAGTATCTCGGATACCATCATTGTCATCATCTTGATCCACCAAGTTGCAAATTCCGTCTAAGTCACTATCGATATCTCCCGCTGCGCATTGAGCGTTGAGTTGAAGACTATTCACTATGATAAGTAGGAATAGTATTAGAAATAGTTTGTTAGTCATATTGCTTATTTGCTAGTATCGCCAAAATGTAGTTCCTTTTATAGAAATATTGTAGGAACTATTTAATGAACGTTTTATTGGGTAATTAGTTACTTCTTTACACTGCCAAACACACCGTTGTTTAATAGCCACATTGCTTTATCTGATCCGTTGACATCTCCATTCATGTTAATATCCGTATTTAAGTAGATTCCAAAATTTCCATTTTCGGTTAACCATGTTGATTTATCTTTTCCATTAATATCATAGCTAACAACATCATCTACTTGATTACAATCACCTGCGTAAAGCGCCCAGACACCAGTCGTCAGCTCCTTTGCGCCATTGCCTCCAGCAGTATAACTATTGGCTGACCGAAAATCCCAACTCAGTGTACGGTTTACCATACTTACTTTTACAGAGGACATTGAAGCCATATGGTTCCGGTGCTCAGCAACTACATAAAAGCTGCCAGAAAGCTCTTGCACTGATATACAGGTTTCAGGAAACTCAACGGTTCCGTCAGCATGCAAGATCCCTGCTATTCTCAATACCTCAGTTGATTTTTCGACCCCTGTTCGAAATGAAATTAATACCCAATCAACTACAGTTGCATTGTAGTTGGCATCCGTCCACGTAGAACCTTCATTCCCGAAATAGAGCCAAGGAGAAACATCATACGGTTGTCCTGCTACTGGATTATTTGTCATGCCTGGTAGGACAGACCTTGCTGTATTCAGCGTTGTATTCATTAATCCAGTTTGCAAGTCGTACGCTCCTTCTAAGTTCAAGGCGATATCTAGTGTCACGCAATCAGGAATGACATCAATATAAACGGTAGCTGTTTCGCAGTAATTCGGTGTTCCGTTGTCGCAAGCACGATACTGGAAGCTGTCAATGCCTGAAAATCCAGCAAACGGAGTATAATAGAAGCTCCCATCAAAATTAAAGAGGACAACACCATTATTGAATGACAAGAGTGTATAATTCATTGGATTGGTCTCCACATCATAATCGTTAGTGCTTGCATTTCCGGCAACTTGAACTCCTTCACCTGTCGAGAGTGTATCGTTTACAACGATTGGTTGATCGTTGACTGATAGGACATTGATGGTTGCTGTTTCTTGTGTGCACATTGGAGTTGGAGTGGTGTCATCGCAAACCTCATAAACAAAGCTGTCAGTCCCATAAAAATTAGTATTCGGAACGTAGGAAAAACTACCGTCTGTATTTAATGAAAGCGATCCATTTGTACAATCTACTAACAATTGACTTGTAATGGGTTGGTTTTCTACTTCCGAGTCATTGGTCAACACATTGTTGCTTAGCAGGTTGTCTTCATTTACACTAAAGTTGTCTGCTATTGCGATTGGAGGATCATTGACTGGCGTAATATTCATATTTACTGTTGCTATTTCGCAGAGTATTGGACTGCCATCATCACAAACTTGATAAGTAAATACATCACTACCAAAATAATTTGGATTTGGATCGTAGATGAAATTACCGTTTGCTAGGAGCGTAATCGTTCCGTTTAATGGGGGCGTTTGCATTGTTGCAGATAGATTGTTTCCATCGACATCCGAATCATTCATTAACACATTTTCTGCAATTTGATTGTCCTCAGTTCCAGTAAATGAATCATTTAAGGAAGTTGGGGCGTCATTCACAGAATTAACGATGATATTCACATTTGCAGTTGCACAAAGCGAAGGTGTGCCGTTGTCACACACTTCATAAATGAAATTATCCGAACCAAAATAATTCGGACTTGGCGTGTAAGTAAAATCTCCATTCCCATTCAAGGTTAAATTCCCATTCCCAACATTTGCTACTAGTGTGATCGAAAGTGCGTTGTTTTCCGGATCAGAGTCATTGGTTAATACGTTGTTAATTAGCGTAGCATCTTCCGAAATTGTGAAATTATCTTGAGTAGGAATTGGAGCATCGTTTACAGGCGAAACAGAGATATTGACATTCTCCGTAACACAAATCGAAGGCGAACCATTATCACACGCCTCATAAACAAATTGGTCACTGCCAAAGTAGTTGGCATTTGGTGAATAGTTAAAGCTGCCATTTGCTTGCAATGTAAGCGTTCCGTTGCTTGTTGTTGTGTTTATTGTGGTGGTTAGGGAATCACCATCAATATCCGAGTCATTCGTTAAGACATCTCCAATGATTGGAGTATCTTCTGTTGTGGTAAACAGATCACTGGTTGTGCTAGGCGCATCGTTTACTGAAGTGACAGTAATGGTAACGGTCTCCGTGTCACACAAGGTAGGAGAGGCGTTGTCGCATACCTCATAAGAGAAGTTGTCTGACCCATTAAAGTTTGCATACGGCACATAGCTATAAGTACCATTGGGGGTTAATGTTAAGGTACCATTCGAAACATTGGAGCTAATCGTAGCCGTTAAGGACTGGTTTTCTGCATCTAAGTCGTTTGTCAATACATTTCCACTACCAGAACCATCTTCAATGATCGTTAGATGATCAGCTGTGGCTATTGGAGCATCGTTTACTGGAGAAATTGAGATATTGACATTTTCCGTAACGCAAATCGAAGGCGAACCATTATCACACACCTCATAAACAAATTGGTCACTGCCAAAATAGTTTGCATTTGGTGTATAGTTAAAGCTACCGTTTGCTTGCAGTGTAAGCGTTCCGTTGCTTGTTGTCGTATTGATTGAAGCAGATAAGGTATTTCCATCTATATCGGAGTCATTTGTCAATACATTTCCAGTGATTGGCGTGTCTTCGTTCGTTGTAAACAGGTCACTGATTGTACTAGGAGCATCGTTTACAGAAGTGACAGTAATGGTAACGGTCTCCGTGTCACACAAGGCAGGAGAGGCGTTGTCGCATACCTCATAAGTGAAATTGTCTAAACCATTAAAGTTTGCGTTCGGTATGTAGTTGTAATTACCGCTCGAACTTAAGGTAAGTGTACCATTTGAAACAATTGATATAATCGAAGCCGTTAATGGTTGGTTTTCTATATCTGAATCGTTCGTCAATACATTTCCACCACCAGAACTATCCTCACTGATGGTTAGATTATCAGCAGTTGCAGTTGGTGCATCATTCACTGGAGTAATAGAGATGGTGACATTTTCCGTAAGGCAAAGAGAAGGTGTACCGTTATCGCAAACCTCGTAGACAAATTGGTCACTTCCAAAATAGTTTGCATTGGGTGTGTAGGTGAAGCTACCATTTGCTTGGAGAGTAAGTGACCCGTTGCTTGTTGTCGTACTGACTGAGGCAGATAAGGCATTGCCATCAGCATCGGAGTCATTTGTTAATACATTCCCAGTAACCTGAGTATCTTCGTTTGTTGTAAACAAATCGCTATTTGTAGTAGGCGCATCATTTACAGGGTTTACCGTGATGGTAACAGTTTCCGTAGCGCATAGAGTCGGAACACCATTGTCACAAACCTGATAAGTAAAGCCATCTGAACCATTATAATTTAGATTTGGCGTGTAGGTAAAGCTACCATTGGTATTTAAGCTTAATGTACCATTTGAAACATTCGTATTCACTGATGCTGAAAGCGTATGATTCTCAATGTCAGAATCATTTGTCAATACATTATCGTTAATCGAGTTGTCCTCATTTACTGAATAAGCATCTGTCGTAGAAACTGGTGGATCATTCACAGGGGCAAGGGAAATAGAAACAGACCCATTGCTGCAAAGGAAAGGAGAGCCATTGTCACACACTTGATAGGTAAAACTATCATTCCCGAAATAGTTTGCATTTGGGGTATAGGTAAAATTACCATTCGCATTTAAAGAAACAGTACCGTTTGAAGGCGCCGTAGCTACTGAAGCAGTTAGTGGATTGCCATCAACATCCGAATCATTAGTAAGCACATTACCAGTTAGCTGGCTGTCTTCTAGACCCGAATAAGAATCATTGACTGCACTAGGTACATCGTTTATTGAGTTAATC
>CALGAW010000046.1 GCA_937959115.1 uncultured Saprospiraceae bacterium | reverse complement strand
TTTGTCCATTACTCCAATTAACCGAATAAGAAGGTAAACCACCTGCTATACCAGAAACACTCGCAGAGCCATCATCTTTACCATTACAGGAAACTGGCTGTGCCGAAAGTGTAAAACTGATCGCGGTTGGATCACTAATTAGAACTGAGTTGATTACACTACAGTTGTTGTCATCCGTTACTGTGACATCGTAATTTCCAGCAGTAAGATTGCTGATTGCAGGGGTTGTATCGCCATTGCTCCAATTATAAGTGTAGGGAGGTTTTCCTCCATTTGCAGTAACTGATACAGCACCATCGTCACCACCATTACAAGAAACTTGGTTATCAATGATTGTGGTTGTGGCTATTGCTGTTGGTTCCCCAATCGTAGCACTTTGAGAAGCTGTGCAGTTATTCGCATCTGTTATTGTAGCTCTATAATTACCTGCGGTTAATCCAGTGGCGGTCATTCCAACTTGTCCATTGCTCCAAGTTACAATGTAGGAAGGGGTGCCTCCAGCAATATTTGATATGGTAGCTGAACCGTCGTTCCCGCCGTTACAAGTAGGTGATAATCCAGTTGCATCAAAAGTGATTGGAGCTGGCTCGGTAATTATCCCTGAGCTAGTCGCTGAACAATTATTCGCGTCTGTAATCGTCACACCGTAAGTTCCTGGAGCCAGATTGTTAATTGTAGCTGCAGCATCTCCATTGCTCCAGGTATATGTAAAAGGAGCAGTTCCCCCATTCTCAATTGCAGTCAGCTGACCGTCGTTTAGTCCATTACAAGTAATTTGGTTATCAACATTTACACTTGCTAATAATATTGTAGCTCCTGTAATCGTGACACTTTCGTCTGCGAAACAATTATTGGCATCAGTTACAGATACGGTGTAAGTGCCAGCGGATAAACCTGTTGCAATTGGGGTAGTTGCTCCATTGCTCCAACTAAAGCTGTAAGGAGGTGTTCCCCCAGTAACGGTAGCTGTTGCTTCGCCGCCATTATTCCCTGCACAGGATGCTGGTTTCGTTTCTACTGCAGAAATAGAGATTAGGGCTGGAGTAGAGATACCAATAGACTCTACTACTGTGCAGTTATTGGCATCGGTTACGGTCACAGAAGCCATTCCTGTTGACAATCCAGTTGCAGTTGGGGTGATTTGCCCAGAATTCCAAAGAAAACTATAGGGTAACACACCACCATTTACCATGACTGAGGCAGCTCCATCATTGTTACCAAAACAGGTAACAGGTTGAGCAGCTATAGAACTTAATATCATTGGAGGATCTGAAAGTGTTACAGAAGCTGTTGCACTGTCATTATTAGCATCTACTACTACTACCTCATAAACTCCAGAAGCTAACCCATTTATTGTGCTTGCAGTCTCACCATTACTCCATAGATAGGAATAGGGCAATGTCCCGCCTCCTGCAATTGCAGAAACAGTACCATTACTATCGCCATTACACTGAATTGGAGTAGTGACAGTTGTATTCACTGTTATCATTTGAAGGTGAGGTAATACCTCCCTTTCTTTACTAAGATTAATGACATTACATTCGAAATTAATGGGCTCGCAATAATCAATATCGGAGGAATTATCGGTTTTGGCTATATTCAAGACTTTTTCAGGACTTGCCTCAATTTGTACTATACAAAGGCAAAAGAAACATAGCAGGAGTAGATACGACTTCATCAAATAAGTTTTTTATTAAAACAATAAAAAACAAAAGGAATCTCAGTTGGTCACTAGATTATAAATATCTAATAATAACACCATTACAACAGAGGTGCTTTTTTTCAATATTTAAAAGTATAATTTCAAATGAATATTACTTATTACTCACTTATAGCTTGAAATTTAGTTCTTGAAATTCTTTTCGTCAAAACATTCATATTCGTTGCTTAAATAGTCGTGTTTTTAATGCTTTTGGTTGTAAGTACCTCTAAAAAAAGAAGATATTGAATCAAGAAAATTTTAGATATTAAACAATTAAAAATCTACTGATTATTTCAACCGCAATAGCGCCATTTTGGTTTTTGCTTCCAATTCCAACATCATTTTGTTTTTTTGAAGTCTCAATGGCAATTTTTTAATATGATTAATCGTCTCTTGATAAACAACTTGTGCGTTTTGGAAATCTTTAGACAATTCTAACACGACAGCTTTTTTATACAACCAAGTTTCTTTACGGTTCATCTTTAGCAATACTTTATCTGTTATCTCTGCGGCTTTATCATACCGTTTGTTTTTTTTTGCCAAATCATAGGCGTAAGACTTCAATGTAATGTTAAACCCAAGATATTCCTCTCCTTTTTCAAGCCAATCTAATGCATCCTTAAAATTAGTCGAATCTGCAGCAATGAATGCTTTTGAAATATCAATAAAGTATTCTGGTTTAGGTACAGTGGTATTTTTTATCCCTTTTTCATAATCAACAATTGCAAGAGAATCTTTTCCTAGCTGAACAAATATGGAGGCTCGAAGCATCAATCCAGCTACATGCTCAGAATTGTAACTTAAAAATTGATTGGCATATCGCATAGCCATTGTTGGAAATCCGTGTTCTGCAAACAATTTGCCGCAATGATAATCAATGATCTTGTTTTCTGAATCTAGTGCTCTCACTGAAGTAAAGTCATTCAAAGCAAGATCGAAATTTTCGTCAACTTGATAATATTGTCCTCTTTCGAGGTATAAGGAAGCGTTATTCGGATCTTTTTTTATCTTTTTTGTTACTCGTTTTATACTTTCATGGACAGGCCCATGTGCAAGCGTAATTGATGTCGTTAGGAGAATTAAGGAAAATAAGATCGCGAAATGTTTCATCTAGAAGTTTATATTACTTTTCAGAAAAGCACTTAAATTAAGGTAGTACATGATTCTAAACAATGCAAAGATATGACCAAAAACAGTAGAAATCCACATTTTAACTTGTAATATTGTAATAAATGAATTTCATCAAATTGAGATTCTTAGCACTTTTTTTTGGATATTTGCAGTCATTAATAACTTTTCAACTTTGTTTATAAACTCAAATTCTCCTGCAATACTGCTGAGATAAATAATTAAAGGTTATTCTTTAGAAAAATTCTTTGAAATGCGATATCTACTCTATCTACTTCTTATTTCTACAATACTTTCCTGTAAAGGTCCCTCAGAATCATTTTTGATGACTGCAACGATCAATGGGAACAACTGGACATCAAACAGCTTAACGGCTAAAACGAATGACTCTGGTGATGTTACTGAAATTAAAGCGACTGGGGAGGATAGAACTCGGTTAATCTTCACGATGATTGAGTCTTATATTTCCGAAGATGCTAGCGAACTGCCGTTAGATTCTCTCGGCAACCCTATAGCATCAATGGTTTCTTTCTCTGCGAAACCTTGTCTTCACAATATAACCTATCAGCTAGATGTATTTTCCCCTTCAGCTACGATTTCTGAAGTAAAAGTGGTTTATGCTGAAGTAGATGAGCCCTTCACTACTCTAGAAGGTTCTCAACTAACAAATGGAGCATTCAACAAAGTATGGACAAGCGAAAATTCTAGACCTTCTGATAACGATTACATTTTCTATCAGATAGAAATCGTTCATGAAAATGGTCAAGTTTGGCTATCGGATATTGCTTCTGGAGTCACTTCCTTTAGAGCAAAATATGATGCAGGGGCGACACAACAGGAAACTGAAGGTGAATTCTTTTTAACGCGATTGGACAGAGGAAAAAAGATTATTTCGGGTGATTTTTATTTTGACACCCAAGACCATACAATTTCAAGTGGTCGAATATTCGATTACCAATACTAAACAAACCAGCTGGCTTTTCGGTTATACAACCAATAGATCAACTAAAGAAAATATTAATCATGAATACATTCCTTCCAATATTTTTAGTTATCCTTTTCGTCTTTGGAATTTCATTTATCTTAATGAATATCAGACAAATAATGACTGGACAAGAGTTTAGAGGTTCTTGTGCTTCGAACAACCCTATGCTCAAAAACGAGGTAGGAGATTGTGGGCTTTGTGGCAAGAAAGAAGGCGAAGCATGCCAGATGCCCGAACCCTCGAAATAAGCAGTACAACAATCATTAATTTAGCATTGAAAATGCGACATTAATATAGCAGCAATCAGATGAACCACAAACTTAAAGCATTTCAACGGCTACTTGATATCATGGACGAACTCCGTGAAAAATGCCCTTGGGATCGCAAACAGACCTTCCAGTCTCTCCGCAACCTCACCATCGAAGAAACATACGAACTAGCAGACGCCATCCTGAATGAAGACACCAATGAAATAAAAGAAGAGATTGGTGATGTGATGCTACACATGGTATTCTATAGTAAAATTGCTGAAGAACAAGGTGCTTTTGATATCTCTGATGCCTTAAACGAGGTGTGTGACAAATTGATCAAGCGTCATCCCCATATCTACAGTGAGGTCAAAGTAGAAAACGAGGAAGATGTAAAGCGCAATTGGGAACAGCTGAAACTCAAAGAAGGCAAAAAGTCAACCCTTTCTGGCGTTCCAAACTCGCTCCCTGCCATGGTAAAAGCCTACCGTATGCAAGAAAAAACTGCGCAAGTCGGCTTCGAATGGAACAACAAAGAACAAGTCTGGGAAAAAGTAAAAGAAGAACTCTCTGAATTCAAGGAAACCCTTGATAATATTGAGCTAAAAGATAAAAAAGAAGAGGAATTCGGTGATCTGTTATTCGCGCTCATCAATTATGCCCGTTTTCAAGATATAGATCCAGAAACAGCCCTTGAACGCACCAACCGTAAATTCAAAAAACGCTTCCAGTTCATCGAAGAACACGCTCCTAAAAGTTTGGAGGAAATGTCTTTAGAGGAGATGGATGCCTTGTGGGATAAAGCAAAGGAATTGGAGTAACAGATGCATCTATTCTTGAATCTGATTAGTATTTGTTCTTATCATCATTGAGCCTGTTTACAGGAATCTATTTTCTCAAGTTAACATGCATTACAAATCAATGCCCTTTTTATGTTTTTACCAACAAATTTACATAGGCCATCCCAAAATCCTCATCAAAGATCTTTTTATCTTCAGGATCTACAATCAAATCGCCTAGACGTCTCGCTTCTACTTTGTACTTGGTGGCCTCTTCAGTTTTGCCTAGGCCCTCAAGGCATTTCCACATGATTTCATTCGCATAGGCATGGTCAAAATCCGCAATGCCTTCCATGCCTTCTTTTGTCAAACTCAGGCACCGCTTAGCATACATCAAAGCAGCTTCGGGGTTTCCTAAAGACAGAAATACCCTTGCAATCACATAGGTGCCTCGTTGCTGATGAATCTCAGTCCCAGCAAATCTCCAATGATGATTACTCGTATGCGCAATATCTATTAGCTCATAGCCTTCTTCAACTGTAAGTGATGGCTTCGCAAGCAGCTCCCAAACTTTTTGATTAAAACGAATGGCGTAAAAGCGGTGCACTGTTTTGTCTAGTGTGTGTGTTGACATTTTTGTTTTTTTTTGTAAAAATAAGAGTTAAAATTTAATTGCCCCTTATATTTTTAAAAGAATGACCTTTTATTCGTCTCATTACATATATGGGTAACCAAAGAATTCTTGATCAATGAAAAAGACACAATCACTAGTACCTGCTGTGTTAACAATTCGGGTTAAACTCGAAACAACACCTCGAAAGCCTTTACAAAAAAACAAACTACTTGCTCTTATTCAAACAATAATACATTTATTTTAAAAGACACTGACCTCCTAAGTTTTAATTTTATTATTCATTCACGTTAAGCACATCTATAATATACTGTGTATATTTGAATTATGAACAGATTAAGCTTACTCTAATATTGCATTTCTCAGTTAAATTGAAACGATTATGATTTTAAAAACAGTAAACTTCTTGGCCTTTAATAACAGAATTAAATCTGCCCTTTATTTTACGCTGTTCTTATTGATTGCAAACGTCTCCTACGGACAAATTTACTACAAATCATCTTACCATAGTGCCGCTGGAAATCCAGCAGGCCTAAACACAGAGCTAGACTACTCTATTGACAATACTTGGAATACAGTTGCTCAGGTTTCCTTTAACAATAATTGGACATCTCCGATAGCAATACCATTCCCTTTTGAGTTTTATGGAAACTCAATGAGTTCCTTAAAAGCTTCTCACAATGGACTCATCACGTTTAGCAATAGTACTTTACTGCCAGGCTCCAATACCAATTTACCTACCTCCAGTTTGCCAGACAACACAATAAGTGTTCTTTGGGAAACCTTTATAAATCCTAATATTAACTACTATTATACTGGGAAAATTGCAACAAAGACATTTGGTACTCCGCCCAATCGTCAATTTTGGATAAATTGGTATGACTGGCCACTGGGTTTATCAGAAGCAGAAAACTTTGCCTGTGTTATAGAGGAAACTACGAATAACATTTATATCGTTGACAAGTACAATTTTTATGGTGTTCCTTCACAAATCACAGCAACTGTTGGCGTCCAATTAAATGATTCTACTGCTTCTCAATATGGCGATGACAAAACTGTTCTAGCAGCGTTAACCGAATTACCTACTGACAATAATTATTATTTGTTTGAACCAAAACCTTATCCAGCAAACGACGCCGGCATTAGTAGTCTTTTATCTCCTTCAACTACAATTTTACCCGGTACAGAAACAATTGAAGTTACCCTTAAGAACTATGGAACAGATGATCTAGATTCTGTTAGAATTCACTGGAGTGTTAATGGAACACAGCAAACTTCTATCTATTGGTCTGGCAATCCGATTGCCCAAGACTTAACTACGAGCGTCACCTTAGGAAGCTACCTCTTTCCTAGTGGGTTTCACACGCTAAAAGTATGGACCGAACTACCCAATGGCAATCAAGATAGTATTCCTTCCAATGATGCATTTGAGGCATCAATTTGCACTCCCTTTCAAGGAACTTATACCGTTGGGCCCAATGCTGATTTTGAGGATATTGGACAAGCAGTTGATGCATTAGACTGCGGCATTACTGGACCAGTCATCTTCAATGTAACAAACGACTATATTGGGAAACTCCAACTTGAAGAAATCCAAGGCGCTTCGGCTACAAATACGATTACATTTAACGGGGGCTCACCCAAACATACTATCGAGCGTCTTTCTGGACCAGGTCAGTATTCCGTTATTGAAATGAAAGGTGCTGATTACGTGACCTTTAAAAATTTTAATATTTCCAACCCAAACCCGAATGACGGATGTTGTATTTTCTTATGGCAAGGGGCTGATCATAATACCTTTTCTAACTGCAATATATCCTTGGGCTATAATCCCTACTACTATGCAGATAAGGCCGGAATTGTCGCTTCAAGCGTTTATGGGTCTAAATATTCACCAGGTAATACCTGCAATTTTCTTACTGTTAAAAATTGTTCATTTAGTTATACTAACTATTCTATAATTCTTAACGGATCACCAAGTAGCCCAACGGTGGGAAATCGCCTACACAATAACAGCCTGAATTCAGTAGAGGAAGGGATAAATGTATCCCATCAAGATAGTTTGGAAATCATAAATAATAGCATAAGAGGTTTCAATCAAAGTGGAATAATTTATGCTGCCAATATCAATCAATTTAAAATCAATAAAAACGACTGTTATTCCAATTCAGTTTACCACAATTACCAAAGTGGCATTTATATCTATGATGCCAATATAGGTAACCCTAACAGCACCAATTCTGAATTCTACAACAACATGGTCGTTGGCAAACTTGACTTTTCGAATTTACACAAGACAAACATATTTCATAATACCGTCTATTCTGAACAAACCCCATTATCCTTGTACTATGGCCCTTATTCTGATTTAGATATCCGCAATAACATTTTTAAGACGACCGGCAGCAGCTCTAATTGTTTTGAATTAATTGATCCGAACATTATCCAACAATTGGATTACAATCTTTACCATGGCTATTTTGGGAGTGCCTCCTTTTTTGTTCAAGGAATAAATTATTATAGTCTTTCCAGTTTTCAAGGTGCTTTTCCACAGTTTAATACACATTCGGTTGTGCTAGATCCAACGTTTGTTTATCCTCCTAGTGACTTACATATACAACCTACAGCAGTTAACAACTTAGCACTTCCTATTTTAGGGGTCACCGATGATATTGATGGAGATGCCCGCCCTTCTCCCAATGCGTTTAGTGTTGATATGGGAGCAGACGAGATAAATGTAATTTCTACCAATGCAATAACTAAGGATCAACAACCAGAAATCGTACTTTTCCCCAATCCAGCGGAAAGCAGTGTGACGCTTTCTGTGTTACTGAACTCCTCAAATCCGATTACGGTCAGTATCTTCAATACGGTTGGCCAGAAACTAAAAACAATCCACTCAGCGCCAATTCAATCTGAGGACTTCATTCTTGACTTAAGCTTACTGGAAGATGGCCTCTATTTTATAAATGTAACAATTGATAATCAGGTCATCACAAAAAAGTTAATTCTACAGAGGTAATCAAACAGCTTTTAATCCGAATATGCCTTAAGAATTGTCTTTCATAGACAAAAACTAGATACGTCCCCGTATCAGAGAACGAGTGTGCACTTATGGGCAAACTATCCTTAAAATTCCTTAAGGCAAATCACTTTATGCGTTCTTTCTATTGCCAGATCAAACAACAAGCACAAACAAGAAAACATAAAGCAGGTTCTACCTCATTTTCCTAAAAACATCACATTACCATTTCATTTTACTTAAAATTCCCAATTTTTAGGAAAAAATTCCCACCTTTGAATAAAAAATACCCACTTTCTCCCCCAACCTGTCAAACAACTTAAAATCAACGAAATAATCATAAATAATTTCAACCATACATAATATTAAACAAATTATTATTGTTCAAAATAATTATAATGTTTTATTTTGACAACAAATAGTTGACACTTGTGCGCTTATTTGTTTTGAACTTAAAACAAATAATTTCAATTATCGATTATTTCAAAATAATTAAAAAAAATAGTGGAAAAAAGTGGCAAGAAGTGGGAATATCACTTATCTTTGAAAAAGTTATTGCTATTAAAGCAAAAAAAGTATGTACAAATTCCTCGGAGAGAACGACTGTAAAGTGGATGCAAAAGGCCGCTTCAGACTTCCTTCTGCCTTTCTTAGGCAGCTGGAGGATGGGAATGATGAATTTGTTCTGAACAGAGGTTTTGAAGAATGCCTCATACTATACCCTAGAACAGTCTGGGACGAAATCATTGAAACCGAGATCGAACCACTTGACGACTACGACGAAGAGGCAAGAGAATTCAGAAGAGAGTTCCTCGCTGGCGCAAGAGATGTAAAACTGGACGGCTCAGAGCGAATCAACATACCGAAACGCCTTTTAGAATATGCCGACATCAGTAAAGAGATCGTCCTACTCGGAATCGGTAAGAAAATTGAAATTTGGGATTTGAAAGCTTACGATGCGAAATACAATGTATCACGTAAAGGAAACTCCATGGCTAAACTGTCTCAGCGCGTGATGGCCAACAGGAAAAACCGAAACGATGAGTTATCATAACCCAGTACTGCTGCACGAAAGCGTCGCAGCCTTAAATATTGAAAAGGATGGAGTTTATGTCGATGCCACATTCGGAGGAGGAGGACACTCTAAATACATTTTGGAGCAACTCGGACCAAATGGCAAACTGTTTTCCTTTGATCAGGATGCAGATGCTGCCGCAAATAGCCTCAACGACCCTAGGTTTAACTTCGTACCAGCCAACTTCCGGTACCTAAAGCGTTTCCTTCGGCTCAATGGTGTAAAACAGGTAAACGGTATTCTGGCAGATCTAGGCGTCTCGTCTCACCAATTTAATGAGGCAGATCGCGGATTCTCATACAGGTTCGATGCAGATCTTGACATGAGAATGGATCAACAAGCCGACACAACAGCAGCAGACATCCTAAATCAATACAATGAAAATGAATTAATTAAGATATTAAGTGAATATGGAGAAGTAAGAAACTCCAAGACGTTAGCAAAGGCTATCGTTGATGCACGAAGAAATAAAAAATTTAGAACAATCCAACAATTTCTGAGTGCAATTGAACATGTAGTAAGAGGGAACAAAGCCAGATATCTCGCTCAAGTATTCCAAGCGTTAAGAATAGAAGTTAACGAAGAAATGGAAGTACTGAAAGAGTTTTTGGAACAATGCATGGAGGTGTTACAACCGAATGGCAGATTATCAGTGATTTCATATCATTCACTAGAGGATAGATTGGTAAAAAACTTTATAAAAAAAGGGAATTTTAAAGGGGAATTTATCAAAGATGATTATGGAAATATCTTTAGACCATTTAAACTGATTGTTAAAAAAGCAATCGAACCTCCCGCGGAAGAAATAAAACGTAATCCTCGTGCACGAAGTGCAAAGCTACGAATAGCAGAAAAAATTTAGACGTTATAATAAATGTCAGAACAACCATCTAATAACGAACACGCCACTCAAGACAAGCAACACCAGCCGGTGAAGTTTGCAGGCTCCTATGTTTTAATCAAAAACATTCCGTTCGTATTTTTCCTAGGTTTTCTAGCAGTTATTTACATCGCAAATGCACATTTGGCTGAACGAAAAGTCAGACAGATTCAAGTGGTTCAAAAAGAATTGAAGCAGAACCGCTGGAAATACATGTCTATCAAATCTCAGCTAATGAATGATTGTCGACAAGATGTTGTCGCAACGAAAGTAAAGCCATTAGGGCTTTATGAGTTGAAAAGTAAACCAAAGAAAATAGTAGCTGAAAACGGTTATTAAGTTCCTAGGTACAAAATATTAAAGATGCTCGAATTTTTTACTCTGTTTATGTATAGAGAACCGTATTCCGTCTCCAGAGTAGAGCTAGAAAAGTGTTGAATTTGACTGGAAACGGAATACGGATTTATTAAAAGATTTGAATCATCGGAAAATTGTTATCGAATATTAAAAATCAAATGCTTTGGAGACTATACTTAGTCTTCCTGCTTCTGGTTGTCTTCGGTTTATCAATTTTCATCAAAGCTGTAAAAGTACAGGTTTTAGAGGGACCGAAATGGCGCACAATGGCCGATAGCCTTTATTATGACTATCGAAATGTAAAAGCCGAAAGAGGCAACATTTACACCGAAAACGGTAGCCTACTCGCCACTTCAATTCCCAACTTTGAAATACGGATGGACCTCAAAGCCCCAGGAATGGTTGATGATCTGTTTACAGAAAATCGCGATACGCTTGCACTTTGCTTGTCTAAGCTACGCACTGGAATGTACACTCCAGGTGGTTATGTTCATTTACTAGATGAAAACCGGAAAAAAGGGAACCGGTATACGCTGCTGGCCAAAAACGTAACCTACCCTGAAGTGCAGGAAATCAAAAAGTTTCCACTCTTCAACAAAGGTGTGCATAAAGGCGGACTGATTGTACAAAGTACCAGTCAACGTGCTAAGCCATTTAAGATGAACGCACACCGAACCATCGGCTACATTAGAGAAAACGCTCAACCAGTCGGTCTGGAAGGCGCTTTCGACAATGTGTTAGCTGGTGAAGAAGGAATGCGACTCATGCAACGGATTAGTGGTAGAACGTGGATTCCAGTCAATGACTTAACGGAGATTGAACCTCAAAACGGGAAAGACATCGTCACCACACTGAATATTGACATTCAAAACGCTACTGAAAAAGCATTGCTAAAAGCCATTAAGCAAAACAATGCGAAGTACGGTTGTGCCATTGTAATGGAAGTCAAGACAGGCAAGATTAGAGCAATCTCGAACATCGGTAAAACCGAAGAAGGTAACCTATGGGAAACCTACAATTACGCGGTAGGCGTAAGCTCGCAACCTGGCTCAACGTTTAAGCTAGCAGCTGTGATGGCGCTTTTAGAAGACGGATACGTCAGCCCCAATGATTCCATATTTGTGAACAAAGGGAAGGCGGATTTTGATGGAGAATCAATGGAAGACTCGTCACCACATGGACACGAATATCTTTCTTTGCAAAAAGCGTTTGAAATCTCATCGAATGTTGCAATCGCACAGTTAGTCAATAAGAACTACAAGCGAAAAGGTGGTGCAAAACGGTTTATTAACCGCTTAAAGCAATTCCGCCTGCACCAGCAAACAGGGATCGAGATCAAAGGAGAGGGAGACCCTTTCATTAAAGAAGCCTTTGGTGAAAAGTGGAGTGGCTTAACGCTTCCTTGGATGTCAATCGGATACGAACTGGAACTAACACCAATTCAACTGTTGACGTTTTATAACGCTGTAGCGAATGATGGACGGATGATGAAGCCTTATTTGGTGACTGAAATTCAGGATTATGGAAAAAACATTGAAAAATTCCATCCTGTTGTGCTAAACAGAGCAATTGCATCTCAAGGAACAGTCAACAAAGCACAGCAAATGCTAGAAGGCGTTGTAGAGAATGGAACAGCAATGGGGATTAAGACAAACGCTTATAAGATGGCAGGTAAAACTGGAACAACAGTCACCCGCTATCAAGCAGATATAAACGGGAAGAAAAAGGAATATCAAGCTTCATTTGTAGGCTACTTCCCTGCTGATAAACCAATGTATTCTTGTATCGTGGTGGTAAACACTCCATCAAACGGCAAGATTTACGGTAGTCAGGTTGCAGCACCAGTATTTCGTGAGATTGCAGACAAGTGCTACATCAAAAGTATTGACCAGCACAAAGCAATCAACGAATCGGACAAACCGAAGCTGATCGCAGCAAAACTACCTAGCGCAAGAGTTGGGTTTAAAAAAGACATGAAATCAGTGCTTGACTACCTAGGAATGCCTAGTAAAGTAAACACTAGAGAAGACTGGACATACATCGCTCCAGTAAATGATACGCTTGACATGCGTCCACGGCTTGTAGACAACAATACCGTACCGGATGTCCGTGGAATGGGATTGAGAGATGCCATTTACCTACTCGAAAACAATGGTTTACGAGTACAAACAGCAGGAATAGGAAAAGTAACGAAACAATCGATTAAACCAGGAACTAAGACGCTTGGACAAATCGTTTACCTAAACCTGAATTAATTGAAACAATTGAATGACATATTAACTGATGTCGCTACCCTCAAGATCATTGGAACGGTAGACAAACCAGTTGATAACATCATATTTGATTCCCGAAAAGTCGGGAGTGACGCCGCATTTGTGGCATTGAAAGGTACAAAAACAGATGGACACCAGTACATCAACAAAGCCATTACCTCAGGCGCTACCACAATCATTTGTGAACAGCTACCTGATAATTTGGAATCCGATGTCACCTACATTCAGGTAGCATCCTCCAACGAGGCACTTGGTAGACTGGCTGCTAACTTTTTCAATAATCCTTCCGAACAGATATCACTGATCGGAGTGACTGGAACCAATGGCAAAACAACGACTGTCACCCTGCTTCATCAACTGTTTTCAGAGCTCGGCTATAAGGTTGGACTCTTATCAACAGTAGAGAATAAGATTGGTGATCGGATTGTAGCCGCTAATTTCACAACACCCTACCCTATGGAATTAAATGGGTTGTTGGCGGAAATGGTGGATACTGGTTGCGAGTTTGCCTTTATGGAAGTCAGCTCACACGCAATTGCTCAACGGCGGATTGCTGGACTGAAGTTTAAAGGTGGAGTTTTCTCCAATTTAACACAGGATCATCTGGACTATCACAAGACGTTTAAGGAGTATTTATACGCTAAAAAACGGTTTTTCGATGAGCTTCCAGCTGATGCGTTTTCTCTTGTCAATACGGATGATCGAAATGGGAAAGTGATGGTGCAAAATACAACGTCTAAGGTGATCTCTTATGCGCTTCGCTCAATGGCAGATTACAAGGTGAAAATCATTGAAAATCGCTTGTCAGGCTTGGTATTACAGTTAGATGGACATGAGTTTTATTCTCACCTTATTGGTGAATTTAATGCTTACAATCTTCTAGCAGTCTACACGACAGCAGTATTGCTGGAAGAAGAACCAAAGGATGTGCTAGTTGCACTGAGCAAACTGAATGCAGTAGAAGGACGATTCGAATATCTAGTCAACAAGAAGCGTGATATCATTGGGATTGTGGATTATTCGCATACTCCAGATGCTTTAGAAAAAGTATTAAAGACCATCACAACGCTTAGAACTGGTAACGAACGCGTGATTACAGTAGTTGGTTGTGGAGGAGATAGAGATCGCACCAAACGTCCAATTATGGCAGGAATCGCTTGCGAATGGAGCGATCAGGTTATTCTTACCTCAGATAATCCAAGATCAGAAGATCCAGAAGCGATTATAAAGGAGATGGAAGCAGGTGTATCTGTGATTGCAAAGTCGAAAGCACTATCGATTACCAATAGAGAACAGGCAATTAAAGCAGCTTGTCAAATGGCGAATAGTGGTGACATCATTCTCATTGCTGGCAAAGGCCACGAGAAGTACCAGGAGATAAACGGGGTGAAACATCCCTTTGATGATAAAGAGATTTTGAAGGAAAATTTAATGAATTAGAACAACTTAAGGAATTAGCGTGCTGTATTATTTGTTTACATATTTGGATAAAATGGAAATCATAGGGGCTGGCCTCTTTAACTTCCTCACCTTCCGAGCACTAGCAGCAATGATTGTTTCCTTGTTGATTTCAATAATCATTGGTGGAAGAATCATCAAACGATTACAAAAACATCAGGTGGGAGAGACCATCAGAGATCTTGACTTAGCGGGTCAAATGGCAAAAAAAGGAACGCCAACCATGGGTGGAATCATCATCATCCTAGCAATTTTAGTTCCTACGTTGTTGTTTGCAAAAGTTCTAAATATTTACATCATAATGATGCTGATTACTACCATATGGATGGGATTGATTGGCTTCTTAGATGACTATATAAAAGTATTTAAAAAAGATAAGGGCGGACTTAAAGGTAAGTTCAAAGTTATCGGACAAGTTGTATTGGGCTTAATCATTGGAGTCATCATGCTGTTCCATCAGGACATCGTGGTAAGAATGTCTCCTGAAGCAGCAATACAGTATGAAGTAGTCAAAACGGTAGATGTACCGGATCGACTAAATCCAGGAGAGACGAAACCAATGAGTTATGTAAAAACGACGTTGACCAATGTGCCTTTTTTAAAGGATAATCAATTGGATTACGCAATGTTTCTTCCTTTCCTTGGTGACAATGCTAAAAAGTTAGCATGGATCGTATTTATTCCAATGGTGATCATTATAGTCACTGCAGTATCAAACGGTGCTAATCTGACAGATGGACTCGATGGACTGGCAACAGGTGTTTCAGCAATAATTGGTGCAACGCTTGGTTTACTTGCCTACCTTTCAGGAAACGCCATCTTTGCCGATTACTTGAACATTATGTACTTGCCCAATACTGGTGAGTTATTAATTTTCACCGCTTGTTTCCTCGGAGCCTGCATTGGTTTCTTATGGTACAATGCCTTCCCAGCACAGGTTTTCATGGGTGACACCGGAAGTTTGACACTAGGAGGTATAATAGCAGTATTGGCAATTATTCTCCGGAAGGAATTATTAATACCAGTGATTTGTGGGATTTTCCTGATCGAAAACCTTTCGGTAATGATTCAGGTAAGTTACTTCAAGTACACGAAGCGAAAATACGGTGAAGGCAGGCGGGTCTTTTTAATGTCTCCTTTGCATCACCATTATCAAAAGAAAAACATTCCTGAGCCGAAAATTGTTGCTCGGTTCTGGATTGTCGGAATATTATTGGCTGCAATGGCAGTCATTACCTTGAAAATTAGATAAAAAGGTAAAAAAGTTCTTTGAAATATGAGAAAGCAGTCCTACAGACATTCAAATCAACCCACCCGCAAACTTGTGGTGTTAGGTGCTGGTGAGAGTGGTGTAGGAGCCGCACAGCTAGGTCTTCAAAATGGCTGGGACGTGTTTGTCTCCGACTATGGAGTCATAAAAGATGAATTTCAAGATGACTTACGTCGAATGAACCTCCCTTTCGAACAAAAGCAGCACACAGAAGACCGCATACTGGCAGCAGATGTCGTAGTAAAAAGTCCTGGAATTCCAGAAAAAGCTCCGATAATCAAGAAGATCAGAGCAGCAGATATCCCAATCATTTCTGAAATAGAATGGGGCTATCAGTTTGTCGATCACGGTCAAATCATTGCAATTACAGGGAGTAACGGAAAAACAACCACCACTTCATTGATTGGACATATGATGAATACCGCTGGACTAGATGCAGCTGTGGGCGGAAATATAGGAACCAGCTTTGCAAAAATCATTGCTAACGGCATGTCTACTGCAAAACGGAAGGCAGGAGCACCTGATTATTATGTGCTAGAAATTAGCAGTTTCCAATTGGATGAGATCACAGATTTTAAACCAGAAATTGCAATACTCCTCAACATTACTCCTGATCACTTAGATCGATACGAGTACAACGTGGAATATTACGCGAAGGCAAAGTTAAAAATCACTGAAAATCAAACAGCAGCGGACCACTTCATCTACAACAATCAAGATGAAATCACTCAGCGACTGTTAAACAAGAAAACAGTGAAAGCAAGCAGAATCGAAGTGTTTGGTGATTCCTTAGAGAGTAACATGGTTACTATCGGCGATTTTAGCTTTACTGAAAACGACCTAACCATCAAAGGACCACACAACTTGTTTAATGCGACTTGTGCAGTGCAAGTGATGAAGCTCCTAGGTATAAACAATGAATTGATCTTAAAAGGATTGGCAACGTTTCAAAATGTGCCACACCGTTTAGAAAACGTTAGAAAATGCAATGGCATTGAATACATCAACGATAGCAAAGCAACGAATGTAGATGCAGTATACAACGCCTTGAAAGCCATGACAAAACCAGTGATTTGGGTAGTCGGTGGAACGGACAAAGGCAATGAATACGAATCAATGTTTGAGGTGGTAGAAGAAAAGGTAAAAGCAATCGTGTGCCTAGGCGTTGATAACACTAAGATCTTAGAAGCTTTCTCAACAATGATAAAGATAATTGAAGAAACAAGCTCTGCACAGGAAGCTGTGCTAGTAGCTACGAAATACGCAGATCCGGGTGATGTGGTTTTATTGTCTCCCGCTTGCGCAAGTTTTGATCGCTTTAAGAATTATGAAGATCGAGGAGATCAGTTTAAAGAAGCGGTTATGAATTTGAAGAATATTGAAGAATAATTATTAGATGAATACAGTAAGTGAGGATCTCTTCGCACCGGATCCTCACAAATTAAATTGACATGCAAGAAGCGTTGACAAGCATATTTGGAAAGTTAAAAGGCGACCCGATCATTTGGGTGGTCGTGGCCTTCCTATCCCTTGGCTCATTGCTTACGATTTATAGTTCAACAGGAACGCTAGCGTACAGAGTACGTGGTGGGGACACTGAGTACTTCCTGTTTAAAAGGTTCTTTTATTTATTGGTTGGATTAGGGTTGATGTTGGTTTGTTATAGAATACCACACGCCCGATATTCAAAGCTGGCACCAATCGGCTTATTGATTGCTGTGGTCTTACTAGTCTGTACACTGCTCTTTGGAGCAACCTACAATAGTGCAACACGGTGGTTAGAAGTCCCAGGACTCGGTGTTACGTTTCAGACCTCAGATTTTGCGAAAGTGGTATTGATTGCTTACATCGCAAGAACGATCTCAGCAAAACAGCAGATGATCAAAGACTTTAACAGTGCGTTTCTGCCTTTGATTGCTCCTGTACTGATTGTTTGTGGGTTGATTGCTCCAGCAGATTTATCATCGGCAGCCATGGTATTTTTTACCTGCGTGGTGATGATGTTTATTGGACGAATTGACACCAAATACATTAGCCTATTGCTCCTGTTTGGCGTGGTTCTGTTTGCTATGCTTATCATCATTGGTACAATTGCGCCTTCTCTTGTAAGAGTGGAAACATGGGTAAATCGAATTGGCGATTTCTTTACCAATGCCGATGGGATGGAACAAATACAACGGGCGAAGATGGCAATAGCGGATGGAGGCATATTTGGAGTCGGCCCAGGAAATAGTGTACACCGGCATTTTTTGCCACATGCATATTCAGATGTGATTTATGCATTTATAATTGAAGAATACGGATTGATCGGAGGATTTATCACGATCATGCTTTACTTAACGTTAATGTATCGTTGTGTAAAACTAGTCACGAAAAGTCCTAAGGCATTTGGCGCAATGCTAGCCCTTGGTCTTGGTTTGCTCATAGTGATTCAGGCATTATTAAACATGGCAGTATCAGTACATCTTGTACCAGTAACTGGCTTGCCATTGCCGATGATAAGCCTAGGAGGAACTTCATTGTTGTTTACTTGTATTATGATCGGAATGATCCTTAGTGTAAGTCGATACATTGAAACAAAGCCAGCTGTCACATGAGAGTGATTATCAGTGGTGGTGGAACAGGTGGACATGTATATCCAGCTATTGCAATAGCAAATGCGCTGAAGGCAAATTATCCAGGTACTGAGTTCTTATTTGTAGGAGCAAAAGGAAAGCTTGAAATGGAAAAAGTTCCACAAGCAGGATACAAAATTGAAGGGTTATGGATTAGCGGATTGCAACGAAAATTAACCTTGCGGAATTTATCATTTCCTTTCAAACTCATAAGCAGTTTATGGAAGTGTAGAGGAATACTAAAACGGTTTAAACCAGATGTGGTAGTTGGAGTTGGCGGTTACGCAAGTGGTCCCTTGGTTAAACTAGCAACACTGATGGGTATTCCAGCATTAATACAGGAGCAAAACTCCTACGCAGGTATGACCAATCGAATGTTGGCAACCCCAGCAACAAAGATCTGTGTGGCCTATCCAGGAATGGAGAAGGTATTTCCCAAGGAAAAAATCACCTTTACAGGAAATCCAGTACGGTCAGACATCATTGGAGCGACCGCACGACGAACAGAGGGGTTAAAGCATTTTGGCTTAGATCCAAACAAACCTACCCTATTTATAATGGGAGGCAGTCTAGGAGCCAGATCGATTAACGAAGCGATTGTCGCCAATCTGGATCTTTTGAAAGATGGAAAGATACAAGTCCTGTGGCAAGCAGGACGGTTATATATAGACGAGTTCAAGCCAAAAGTGGCGGACTTACCAAACGTGAAAATTATTGCGTTTATTGACAAAATGGAATTAGCATATGCACTTGGTGACGTCGTTATCTCAAGAGCTGGTGCCTTATCAATTTCAGAGTTGTGCCTTGTGGGCAGCCCTGTGATACTGGTCCCTTCTCCAAATGTAACTGGTGATCATCAAACACATAATGCAATGGCACTTGTTCAGCAAAATGCTGCAATTTTAATCAGAGACAGTGAAGCAAAAGAAGTGTTGCTAAAACGTGCAATCGAATTGCTACAAAATCAATCTGAACGGCAAACATTGAGTAATCAAATTTTGACACTTGGACGGCCCGATGCTGCGAATGAAATCGCTGCGCAGGTTGCAGATTTAGCGAAACAATAGGATTGGAGCATGAAAGGTATTGAGCAAGCATATTTTATTGGAATAGGTGGAATTGGTATGAGTGCAATTGCCCGTTATTTAAACCGTAGAAACGTTGATGTACATGGGTACGATTTAACTCGAACACCATTAACGGAACGGCTGGAAGCGGAAGGGATGACAATACACTATGAGGAAGATCTCACAAAGATCCCTGATGCTGTTGACTTAGTCGTATTTACACCAGCAGTACCTGAAGAACACAAGGAACTGCAATACTTCAGAGCCAACGGGTTTCCAGTAAAGAAACGTGCAGAAGTGCTTGGCATGATCAGCAAGGAAAAACGCACAATTGCAGTAGCTGGAACGCATGGTAAAACGACAACCACCTCAGTGTTAACACACATACTGAGAACAGGTGGTCTTGATTGTTCAGCGTTCCTAGGCGGCATTGCGGGTAACTTCAATAGCAATTATGTGCACGGTGAAGGTGACTGGGTGGTTGTAGAAGCAGATGAGTTTGATCGCTCATTTCTACATCTACATCCTGAACTCGCAATACTAACGAGCATGGATGCTGATCACCTAGATATTTATGGTGATGCTGGCAGTGTGACAGAAGGGTTTAATGGATTTGCAAGTCAAGTCAAACAAACTGTCTTTCACAAAGAAGGATTATCCGTGAAAACACCAGCCAAAACAGTTGGCTATGGGATTGAAACTGGAACCTGTAAAGCAGTAAACGTAAAGGTGCAAAATGGATATATGGTGTTTGATTATCATTCTCCGAAAGGAAATATAACAAACCTCAACTATACTCATCCCGGCCTACACAATGTAGAGAATGCTGTAGGAGCGATCTCCATTGCAAGAGCAGTAGGCGTCACGGATGAGAACATAAAAAAAGCATTGGCTTCATTCAAAGGAATAAAGCGCAGATTTGAAATCGTAGCAAAGACAGAGCAGATCGTTTATATCGACGATTATGCACACCATCCTGAAGAGCTGAAGGCTGCTATAAATGCAGCACGCACCTTCTACCCTAGCAAGAGATTGACAGGCATCTTTCAACCGCATTTATATTCGCGGACGAAAGATTTTGTAGACGGATTTGCAGCAGCACTCGACTTATTGGACGAGCCGGTATTGATTCCGATTTATCCAGCAAGAGAACTTCCAATACCAGGTGTAACGTCTAAGCTAATTTTTGACAAAATGGACAATCCGAATAAGCGGATGATGCATAAGGAAGAAGCGACAGAGCTTTTTAGCAGTGAAGAGGGTTTGAAAGGTGTTGAAGCCTTGATGACGCTTGGGGCTGGCAATATTGATCAGTTGGTCCCGAAGATTAGAAAAGCAATTGTTAAGGTTAAATGATGTGATTTTAATTAAGGGAATGATGGGAAAAGAGTAACAGGTGATCATAGAATAATTGAACTAGAAATAAAAAAAGCAACAAACGAATAATAAAACATTAATAATTAAAAATTGAACATAAATAAATCACATAAAGCAAAAGGAATACTCCTGCAACTGGGCATAGCGGTTGGCATCATCCTATTCATGGGTGTGCTGATCTCGGCTATGCGTAGCAAGGGGAATACGAACGCGATTGATTTACAAGTACAAGTGGTTGGTGAAACGGGAAAGACGTTTGTTACTCCTAAGGATGTGAAGGAGACAATTCAACGAAAGTATGGGAATCTGCTTGTAGGAACACAAGTGAAAGCGATCAACTTCAAGGAGATGGAGGAATTGCTAGAAGAGGATGCGTTTGTGAAGGAGGCTGATGTATATGTAGGCGCTCAGAATAATATTCACGTAAAAATTAAACAACGGTACCCAATTGTTCGGGTATTTGATAAAGATAAAGCGAGTTTTTATTTGGATGAAAATGGTAATTTTTTACCACCTTCTTCCAACTATACCGCAAGAGTGCTAGTAGCAACGGGACACATACCGACATATGAGGATGATTTTAGAGAGAAAGGAGGTGTGATTGCTGAGTTGTTCGATCTAGTACAATACATTGAGAATGATGCGTTTTTGAAACCATTGGTTGAACAAGTTTATGTGAATTCAAAGGGTGATTTTATTTTATCACCAAAATTGGGCAACCAAACAATTACAGTAGGAAAAGCGATTGATTTAGATGAAAAATTTGATCGTTTGAAAGTGTTTTACAAGGAAGGAATGCCTTACGAAGGCTGGAGAAAGTATAAAACCATCAATTTAAAATTTAAGGGACAAGTAGTTTGTAAAAAAAGATAATGTTATGAATAAGGAAGATCATGTTGTAGTAGCATTAGACATTGGAACCACAAAGGTTTGCGCTATTGCTGGCCGTAAAAATGAGTACGGAAAACTGGAAATACTGGGCATTGGCAAAGTAGAATCAGAAGGCGTATTGCGTGGTGTAGTCTCTAACATCGAAAAAACGGTAAAGGCCATTAGTGATGCCGTAAGGATGGTAGAGGAAAAAACCGATTCGCGAATCACCAATGTGCACGTTGGAATTGCTGGGCAGCACATCACAAGCCGCCAGCACAGAGGCATTCTGACAAGAAACAACACGGATAAAGAAATCGATTTCAGCGACATCGAAAAGCTGATTGACGATATGCATAAACTCGTATTGCCACCTGGAGACAAGATCCTTCACGTGATACCACAAGAGTTTATTGTAGACAATGAACAGGGAATCCTTGATCCAATTGGGATGTCAGGCGTGCGCTTGGAAGCTAACTTCCATATCATCACAGGACAGATCTCTGCTTCAAGAAACATCAATAAATGTGTTGAGAAGTCAGGGTTGGATGTATCGAGCTTAACGCTTGAGCCCATCGCTTCAGCAGCAAGTGTGCTGAGTATTGAGGAAAAAGAGGCAGGAGTTGCCCTAGTAGATATAGGAGGAGGAACAACTGATTTAGCGATTTTCCATGAAGGAATTATCCGACACACATCTGTGATTCCGTTTGGAGGCAATGTGATCACAAAAGATATTAAGGAAGGCTGTACAGTGATGTACCAACAGGCTGAACAGCTAAAGGTCAAGTTTGGAGCGGCATTAACCGATGAGATTGTTGAGAATAGAGTAATAACTATCCCCGGCTTAAAGGGACGCGAACCGAAAGAAATTTCAGAGGTAAATCTCGCAAGAATTATACAGGCAAGAGTTGAAGAAATTTTTGACCACGTATTCTGGGAGATTCGTCGCTCCGGATTTGAACGAAAACTGATTGGTGGTATTGTGTTAACTGGTGGTGGCTCCTTACTTAAACACATTGAGAAACTAGTCGCTTACCACACTGGGCTGAGCACTCGAATCGGGCAACCGATTGAGCAACTAGCACATGGCTATCAGAAGGAAGTATGCAGTCCGATTTATGCAACTGCCATAGGCTTATTGCTGAAAGGATTTACTGTGCCTGTAAAGGATCAAGCTGTTCCTCAAGTTGAACAGACGTTAGCAACTACAATGGAAGAAGCCGTCGTAAATGCAGATGAACACGGACAGGGAGAACTGAACTTGACGTACACTGATACTTGGTATGAAAACTTATTTAAGAAAACTAAAGCATGGTTTGAAGAAGAACCCGATACAAAGTTCTAATTCATTCATAAACAAACTTTAATATCAAATAACCGTAGGGATACGGCTTTAAAGAACAACCATTATGATTAAATTTGATATGACAAATAATGAAGCTTCAATAATTAAAGTTGTCGGAGTCGGCGGCGGAGGAAGCAATGCAGTAACTCACATGTTTGATCAAGGCATCATCGGAGTCGATTTTGCAATCTGTAACACAGATAATCAAGCAATGGACACAAGTCCTGTTACCACAAAAATTCAACTTGGGCCTGGCCTAACAGAAGGACGTGGAGCGGGTTCTAAACCTAATATTGGCAAGGAGGCTTGCATTGAATCCATTGATGAGATCAAGAAATTTCTAGGTGACCAAACAAAGATGGTCTTCATTACTGCAGGCTTAGGCGGTGGTACTGGAACGGGTGCTGCACCTGTGATCGCTAAGGCGGCGCAAGAGATGGACATCCTGACTGTTGGTATCGTTACCCTACCCTTCACCTTTGAAGGACGACGTAGAAAGCAACAGGCAATGGAAGGACTTGAGGAGCTAAAGAAAAACGTGGATACCTTAATCATGATTTCCAATGACAAACTACGTCAAATCCACGGAAATCTTGTGATCTCGAAAGCATTCGCTAATGCAGATGATGTTTTGACGATTGCAGCAAAAGGAATTGCTGAGATTATCACTGTTCCTGGTTACATCAACGTGGATTTTGAGGATGTGAATACTGTTATGCGTGGCAGTGGTGTTGCGATCATGGGTAGTTCCCTTGCAGAAGGTGACAACCGAGCTCGTATTGCCATTGAAAGTGCGCTAAATTCTCCCTTATTGGAGGATAATGATATCCGTGGTGCTCAACACATCCTGCTGAACATTACTTCAGGAACAAAGGAGATCACAATGGACGAAATCTTTGAAATCACAGAGTTTGTTCAAGAAGAAGCAGGTCAAGGCACCGACCTTATCTGGGGTAACTGTTTTGATGAGTCACTAGGCGAATCGATTAGCGTAACACTGATTGCTACTGGTTTTGAAGAAGGCCGTGAGCAGATCATTGAACAGGAGCGCCAAAAGAAAGTACGCGTATCGCTTGACAGCAATGATTTAAACCGTGACCCGATCAAGGAGATCACAATGGACAACATTGATACAGAGCCAACAGTAGACAACAAGGCAGTCGTTTATGAATTTGAACCAATGCCTCCTGCAAAGAAGGATCCATTCACGTTCAACAGTATTGAGGAGCCTTATGTCAACGAAAAGCCGACAGAGGTGCGTCAGGAGAACCGTCCTGACTCTGTCAACCGGAATCCCGACTTCAAGCCAACTGTGAAGTTGAATAACCCGGCTACGATCATAGAACTCGAGAACCAACCTGCTTATTTGCGTCGAGAGGTTCGGTTAGACAATGTTCAGCCTAGCTCAGAGCCAACCATGAGCAAGTGGACACTGAACGGCGAGAGCTCTATAGACGAGACCAATAACAGTTTTTTACATGATAACGTTGATTAATTTAAATAATGTTTAATGACATGTAAACGTAAAAACTGAATAGAATGATAATTGAAAATTGATCATTAACCATTAATCATTCAACAAAGATGTTCTTTATTAGATGAGTTGGATTGCGACCCCTGGAAAAAAGTTTCCGGGGGTCTCATATTTTAGAGTAATTATAAAAATAGATCCCCTTTTCAAGGTAAAAAGGAATGGGAAAAGTGGTTTTATAGATCAAGATCGAAATTTGGTTAAAAATCGAACGGCTTATTGGTTTTGCAAAATCCGCAATGTCTTCAATTGATCATAAATTAATCCCGTTTTGATTAATACCAATACAAATTACATGAAAATCGATTTTATTAGTAAAACAAAAATAATATGAATCGTCTTTCCGCTGAAGTCTATTAGAATCTCGATATACAAATATATTTCACCATAAACTGTAAATAACTGAATAAGTACCAATTGCGTTAATGGTAATTCATGGTGAATTAATTTCTAGAAGGACCAATCAATATGGATGGCACAAGTTAAATTATTAGACACCTCAACCAAGGAGGCTATAATTTAAACATGAATTTATAATTAAATTAGGTTAGAAAATCGTGTTTGTTGCGAATTGCAAAATAGTGTTTTGCAAAATAATAGGCAATTTGATTCGAAGGCATTATCGTATTTTGAAAGCATGATGTTAAACCTAAAGTTAATTGAATGCAACATAAGCTTATCATAGGCTTGGAAACGGTGCGAAACATATGCCTTATCGTTTGTCTACATTGGTTATTTATAGGTTGTTTTGCAAAGTTCTTCACTAGACAATCTCGCTTTTTAGGGATTAAACTGTTATACCCATTTCTATTCTTATCTTTTTTTTCAGCCAATGCACAGATTGATAATGCTCAATTTAGAATAGACTATCTCCCAAGTGAAATAGATGTTTGCAACGATATTTACACAGCAGAAACATCCGTTCTTGCCAAGGATATAGGGCAAGGAAATTTGGAAATTACTTTTGGTCTACCTCCTGGCGTAATCTATGCTGCAGGAAGCGCTGTTATTACCTCTGGTCCAATAGGTTACACAATAGCTCCAGTCAACATTACTGACTTGTCAAATCCTGTTTTTGAAATTACAAATGGAAGTACCTGGAACACAGGGGATTTAATTGTTTTTACAATAGGTCGTGTCGGTACTTGTACTGCTGTAGATCATAGTTTGAATTCAGGAATTTTTAAGGATGAAATCTACATTAGCTATGATAATAACGGTGTCCCAATGACAGATTCTGATACAGACCCTGCAATTAATCCGTATTCAGTCAACTATGGAATTCTAAGTATTCTGCCAATTACCCCCATTCTATCAACGCTAGGAAACACGGAGACAAGAGACATTCTGGTAAGACAAGGAGGATTAGGCTGCCTAGAAATAGTTGAATACTTTGTAGTAGCTGGAACAGACTTACTTAACTACGCACTTTCTTATAATGGAATACCGCTCACACCCAACAGTACTGCTCCAAATCAAACGGGGACAGCAGATACACTGTTTTACTTGATTGATATGTCAATGGCTCCCTTTACTGCAGTTGGAGATGGTGATAGCTGCTTTGAAAATGGAGAAGAAATACAATTTGAAGAGACATTTACCTTAGGAGGATGTGATAATAGCTCAAGTTTTCATAACGCTAATTGGGGATGTAATGGGGAGAAATGCCAAGAGGCAGTTGAACAGGAAGGTGTTGTGAATGCATCGAATGGAATACCAGATGTTAAGGTTGTCGCTCTCCAACGACCGCGACCAGAGCTGTGCGATTCCGTTACCTACGTTGTTCAAATTACAAACGAAGGAATTCAGACGAATCCTCCAGGAGGTGCAGTTGCAAAAGATTTGGCCATTATTCTTGGACTAGGGATCAATTCTACCATGATTTCTACCCCTTACAATCAAACCACTTGGGGAGGAGAATTCAACATGACCAGAAATTGGGGTAATTTCAAATTAAACGGATTCGCCGTGCAAGACTCAATGCTCATCAATCCTAGTCTACCAAATCGAGGCCCCGTTTCCTTTATTGCTCCTAATTCCTATTCCACTGACCCTGATGGTCCGGGAGGGCTAGATGACATTGATGGAGATGGGTTTTATGACGACCTCCAGACTGGAGATACCCTTGTAGTAAGTTTTCAGTTTTGGTTGGAGCCAGTGTCCGTCGCTTGCGGAAGTTCAGAATTTGGTTACCTCGGATGGGAACGTCTTTATTTTGATGTAAGTTATGAAAACCAATGTGGGGATCTTCTTACTCCAAACAGAGTTGACTTAAATTATTCTAACATCATTAGAAGTAATACCCAAGGTACTACATTCGACGGGCCTTTGGATGTTAATGATGGGGATGTTTTCCTTATGGAATTTTGGCCTGAGTTTGGCGGGAAAGGTGGAAGTTTAAATTCTCCACTTTGTAACGGAGAACCGGCCTCGGCTAGTAGCTTTTCCAGTTGGACCGTTACACTTGATCTGCCTACAGGAGTCTCCTTGTCACCAACTGCAACAACAAATCCAGCGCACGCAGGTTTGAACCCATCAATTGTTCAGATAGGAAATCAGGTTATTTATACAATTGATTATCACGTATACTCCAATTTCCCCTTTGAACTACAATTGAATTGCCCAGCATCAAATTCAATCCAAATTACTGTTACATCTACCTATGAATGTCTTGATAATGCTGGGAACTCCTGTTGGTCTGAGGATATTCATTGTATGACCTTAAATCTTGAAGCGCATTGTCCAGTTCCGTGTGTTGGTCCAAGGACAGTGGACTTTGATGCTGTTAGAACAACTGGAGGATGGACAGATCCAACAATGACAACACCAGTTTTGCTAGACAACAGTGATAACTTTAATTTAGATTACTACTATCCATTTGATACAATGAAAGTAACTAGTAACAGCGTTATCTTGGATACCGCTCTGACTGATTTGTATTTTGAAATCCTCTATGAAAACACTGCAAGTGGAATTGATCAAATACAATTGCTTCGAGGAGAGATTGAGATCTACGATGAATCTTCTGGTATAGTTTACGCATATCCAATTACAAACTTGCCAATACCAAGCACAATTGGTCCAAATTTATATAAGCTTGTTTTTGATTTAAGTCCGTACAATGAACAGGTAAGTCCAACTTATTTGTATGGTGGCGATATAACAACTCCAGGAGTTTACTCTAGGGATAGTGTAAGGGTAATTGCTTATTTTGAAGTCGCTGAAGACTTTACAGATGTGGTTCAATATGAAATGACCAGTTTTTCAGGTACACATACGACATTGGATGCCCAGGGAAATTTAATCGGCTGTGACACCTACAATGATCGAGCATGGTTCGAAAAGATTAGAACTCGTGCTAGTAGTACTCCCAGATCTCTTAGTGGTTGTTCAGAGGAGTTGGTCACATTTCTATTCTGTCAAGTATCTGCCAGTGGAGACAATTTTCCGAATGAATATCGTCCTCCATATAGAATGGATTCGTTCAAAATTACAATTCCGCCAACCATGCGATTTACAGGAAGAGTGGATATTGAAAATGATATACAAAGTCTTACCAATATTAATACCTTTCGTGTGGATGGAAATGATATTTGGGTAAAGCCTCCTACAGGTTGGGGTGATATTGATAAAGTTTCTACAAACTGGGGTACAATTGACATTGGAATGATTGGAACTTGTCAAACAGCACCTACGTCTACTTTTGATTATGAATGGCACGTTACAGAGTTCTTCTATCATCCTGATACCTCTTTGCATTTTTTTAGAGTCAGAACAAACACAGCCAATCCGATTACATTTGAATCTCCTACTTTTTCCTTACAGGCTCAAAATCCTATTCTAAACGGCGTCCAACAAACGGCTTCATGGAATATTGACTTATGTAACACGTTATCTGCTGTTGATATATTGTTCAATTGGTTGAATATAGAAGACAATCCTAATCTTCAAATAACGAGTATATCTGATATCACCGGTGGAGGAAACACCCCGTTAACCTTTGCCTATACCTCAAGTGGAATATACGCTGAATTGGGTACTTTAAACCGAACAGAATGTAAAACAATTGAACTCACAGCCGTATATACTGATTGTGGTGCACAAACTATTGATGTTAATCATAATTGGGATTGTCAATCCTACCCCGATAGTTTGGCTGTAGATGATCCTACTTGTTATCGAACAGAAACACTAACGCTGAATCCGCAACCATCTCAAATTCAATTAAGTATTATTAATCAACCCAACATTATAAACCTTTGTTCACCGCTAACATATGAATTAGAAATTAATAGTGCTCAAATAGCAAATATTGTAGATCCATATTTTAATATCATCTTATCCAATGCTCCAGGAGTCAACGTTAATTCAGTCAATTTTGAATATCCTTCAGGCTCAGGAAATATTGAACCGATTACACCAGGTATGTCTTTGGACACCTTATTGTATGATTTAAACAATCATAGCACAATTGCAGCTAATGGAGGGATTAATGGAACGTTTACTTCAACCGTTCCTGAAGATAGAATTGTAAACATCCTTGTTGAGGTAATGACAGATTGTAATTTTGTTTCTGGTTCTACCCTTCAATTCGAAATAGGCGGCCAACAACCTTGCGGAGTTGCGGCCATTGGAAACCAAATGATACTGATATCAGATAACCTTGAAATACCTCAAGCGGCGAACTTGTATGAGGCAATAGTCGGCATCAACACAAGCATTGACTCAACATGTAGTTCCTCTTCGAGTATTGACGTTCAATTATTTATAACAGGAGGAAGCACCACGGGATCAGATACGTCCTTCTTATATTTGCCAGCTGGAACAAGTATGGATCAATCATCCTATTCCTGTACTTCAGGTCCTGGAATATTCTGTCCAACATGGTATGTAACAACGATTAACAATCAGGAAGTCGTCGTCTTTACGATTCCAACAGGTATGAATTCTGGTGATATTATCGATTACAGTTTTGATGTGATTGCCGATATGTCAATTTTTACCCCTGGAGATTCTGTCATAGTCGAAAATTATTCAACATTAACACAGATTTCGTGCGGTGCCTCATTTTGCAGCGCAATCAATGCTCAAACAGGATACGGGTCTGCTGCTTTAAATGTGGCGACGCTAGTACCGTTTTACTTTAACACGATCGTTAATAGTAACGCGCTCTGCAATAACGGATCAGATGGTTCAATTACGATTATTGGTAGTGGCGGATTACCTCCTTATCAATACGAATGGACGACAGGAGCAACAAACCAAACCCTTTCTGGATTAACAGCCGGAACATACATTGTCACTGTAAGTGATGTTAATACTTGTAGTGAGACATTTTCTTCTATCATTTCGGAGCCTACTGCTCTTATGACAAGTGCCTCTGCAGGTGGCACCATAGCATGCTATGGGGATAGTACAGGAACTTCAGTTGTCTCTGCCACTGGAGGTACCACACCCTATAGTTTTACTTGGAGTAATGGGACAACTGGAACAACCGTTTCAAACTTGTCTGGAGGCACACATTTCGTTACCATAACGGACAACAATAACTGTGTCACTATTGATAGCATAATTGTTTCTCAACCTTTAGAACTATCTACTTCGATCTCTCAAAGTACAAATGCTAGTTGCAATGGGGCGAATGATGGTTCTGCTACTTCCACTACAATTGGAGGAACGTTACCCTACAACTATCAATGGTCGAATGGTGAAGTAGTTTCAAATCTGATGAATCTATCTGCAGGAACGTATACGCTAACTGTAACGGATAACAATGGTTGTTCGGATACTACAAGTGTTGTAATCATGGAATCTGCTCTTCTATCTGTTTCAACGAATGTTGATGCAAATGTAAGTTGTATTGGCTTAAGTGATGGTGGCGCAACGGTTACAGCTACTGGAGGGACAACGCCTTACACCTACCAATGGGATTCTGGCCAAAGCGTTTCTACTACTACAGGATTAAATGCTGGCACACATCTCGTTACCATTACAGATAATAACGGTTGTTCAGTAACTTCTTCCATCCTAATCACAGAGAATGCGGCAATGATAGTAAATGCTGTAGAAGTTTCACCTGCATTATGTAATGGAGGAAATGGAAGTGCTACAACAACAGTTACTGGAGGAACGCTGCCTTACACCTACCAATGGGATTCGGGCGAGAACGGCCCTTTAGCAACAGCTTTAGCAGCTGGAATACACACTGTGACGGTTACAGACAATAACGGTTGCTCTGCTTCCTCTTTTGTGATTATTACCCAAGCCTCCGGATTAACGGCCTCTGCGGCTGAATACATGCCTAATTCCTGTAATGGCTTAAGTGATGGGGTTGCCATCGCTTCTGCAACAGGTGGAACGCCTCCTTATTCTTACCAATGGGGTTCTGGGCAAACAAATTCTACAGCAACTGGCCTTTCTGGTGGATTGAACGTTCTTACGGTTACCGATAGCAATGCATGTCTTTCCGTGGCAACGGTAACAATTTCCGAGCCTTCGCTCCTTGTTGCCTCTACAACAGCTAATTCCAATGTTTCATGTAATGGCTTAAGTGATGGTAGCGCTACAGTTACAGTGACGGGAGGAACAACTCCTTACGTTTATCAATGGACGAACGGCTCAATACTTGCCACAACAAACAATTTAAATGCAGGAATTCATTTTGTAACCATAACGGATAACAATGGTTGCACCACAATAAACAACATTAATATTACAGCCCCGTCCCTAGTAAATGTCACACCTGTTATTACAAACACGACTTGCGGTAGCTGCAATGGTGCTGCAACGATATCTGTTTCAGGAGGAACAATGCCCTACAGCTATGCTTGGAACAATGGTCAAACAGGCACAACAGTTTCCTCCTTATGTGTCGGGAACTATACCGTTTCTGTTATGGATGCAATCGGTTGTGAAACCACTCGTTCAATCAGTATACAGAATATTTCAGGACCAAGCATCATCAATGTAGTCAACGCTCCTACAAATTGCTCAGGAGGAACAGGTAGTTTGGACATTAATATCATTGGAGGAACACCTCCGATACAGTTTAGTATTGACGGTGGATTGAACTATCAACCAGATAGCTTATTTACAGGCTTGTCAAGCGGTATTTACACAATTCAAGTACTAGACCTTAATAACTGTTTAACTACAGCCGTAGATACGGTTCAAAGCCTTTTACCACCAACGATTGACTCTGTTCATTTTGTAGATGCCATCTGTGGAGATCCAAACGGCTTTATACAAATATTCACAACAGGAGGAACACTGCCTATTCAATACAGTATCAACAATGGAGGCACATTACAACCGCTTGACACCTTTGGAGGTTTAGGACAAGGCGTTTATCAAGTATTTGTGCAAGATGCCGCTGGCTGCGTTTCCACTTGGGCAGCAGACAGTATCCGTCAACAGGAAGGTCCGGAATTCGCATTTTTGCAGGGTGTTACCAAGTCGAACTGTGGTAGAGCAGATGGGCAAATTAAAGTTATTTACAATCAAACTAAAGGTACACAACCCTTTGAATTTAATATAAATGGAGGCGCTTGGCAGTCTTCTGACACCTTCCCTAACTTATTGGCAGGTATTTATACCTTGGGAATCAAGGATGCAAATGGCTGCGACACATTTAAATACAATGTAGTCTTAGCTGATGAACCAGGACCGAGCCTTACAAGCAATAATATTCAACCCACCTGTGGAATGCTAAATGGAGTTATTCATCTTTTACCGACAGGTGCAAACTACGAGTATAGCAGAAACTACGGAACACCAACTACAAATCCAGTGTTTAACAACATAGGTGCAGGGCAACACATTTTTGTAATCGAAGATATTGATACTGGCTGCAGAGATACCTTAGTCGTTAACCTTACAGACATCCCGGGGCCAGATATCACCGGTTTTTCTGCAGCTAACCCAACTTGTGGACAACAAAACGGTGTGATCTCAATTGCAATATCCAGTGGAACAGCACCTTATCAATATTCGATTAACAATGGCGCATTGCAGGGAAGTAATTTGTTCGTTGGCCTTTCGGCGAATACTTACTCCATAATCGTTGAAGATGGCAACGGTTGCTTGGATACTAGTCAACTGATTACGCTAGTAGATTCAGGGGCGCCGTGGATTGATTCCTTGACTGTCGGCAATCCTTCTACATGTGGTATTCCTAGTGGAAGTATCACAATACATGCAAGTGGAGGAACAGGGCCACTCCTTTATGTATTGAATGGGACAAACTCCATCACCAATACCTTTTCCAACTTATCTTCAGGACAGTATACGCTTGCTGTTTTTGATTCCCTTGGTTGTACGACCGATACTACGATTACTTTGACAAATGGGCCAGGAATTACCATTGACTCTGTTCTCATTCAAGCGTCGTCCTGTGGGTTGAATAACGCTTTACTTGAAATTCTTGCTTCTGGAGGCCAATCACCTTATGAATATAGTATTCTGGGTGGGATTGGTTTTGACACGACAAACTTGTTTCCTGCATTATACGCGGGCACTTATGCAATTGTAGTAAAAGATGATAGTGGCTGTTTGGATAGTACTGTTGTAATGATTACTGATTTAACGCCTAATGTTGATTCCATTTCTTCAATACCAAGTGATTGTGATGTCGATAACGGAAGTCTAACGGCTTATGTTTCCAATGGCCTAGCACCCTATTCCTACTTATGGGCAACAATCCCAGTACAAACCAATACAAGTGCGACTAGCTTGCAAGCAGGCGCTTACGATGTAACAGTGACTGATGACAATGGCTGTACAGTCACCTCAACAGGTATAGTAGCGGATCCGCCAGTACAGAACATAGCTGAAAGTAATCATGTTGTTTGTGGGACGCCTTATGTGATCCTTGGTTCTGATTATGTGGGCCAGTCTTTTGTTTGGTCAACAAGCGAAACTACAAATACCATTTCAGTCAATCAGCCAGGTGAATACATCGTTACGGTAACCGACTTCTACAATTGCCTGTTTATTGATACCATTGAGATTATACAAATTCCATTCAATCCACAAATTAGCAATGATACCACCATTGTCATTGGAGATGAGGCATTTTTGGAAGCGAGTGGTGGCAACTCCTATACCTGGTGGCCAGCTTCAGATTTGAGTTGTACGAGCTGCCCTGACCCAATTGCTCTGCCTACAGATACCACTGAATATTTTGTGGCGATTGACATTTCAACAGGTTGTCTGGATACACTTTCTGTGATCGTGCATACTGTGGAATCATTAGACGAAACTGTAGTATTTCCTGAGGTGATCACACCCAATAACGATGGAGTTAATGATGCATGGATAATTGAAAACATTGATCTGTTTCCTTTTAATCGGGTGTTTGTGGTCAATCGATGGGGCGATGTCGTATTCGAGGCGACTCCTTACAATAATGATTGGAGTGGAACACACAAGGGAAAACTCCTACCGCAAGGAACCTACTATTACTATGTAGAGCTTGATGTTAATCAAGTTGATACTAGGAGAGGTTCCATTTCATTGATAAGATAAATAAACTGAATTTATAGAATACCCAAAATGACATTAATTATCAAAAAACATATTATAAAAAAACACTTGGCGAGGTAATGAAATTTGTATAAAAATTAACCTATTGGGATTAGTAAATTAGCTATTAACTATACAAACTTCATCCGTTGTCCAAAAGACATAATCTAATGCTGAACGTTAAAAGACGCTTACTCCTCACATCTGTCTTGTATTTTCTGTTGACAGTCTCTACTATGGCGCAGACACGTCTTGCTGACTCTATTGCTTTGGTGGGATTGTATAACTCTACTGGAGGATCTAATTGGACAAATACATGGAATTTGAGCTTGCCAATGGATACCTGGTATGGGGTAACGGTGAATTATTCTTTAAGTGGTGGTCGGGTGACTTGTCTTGATATGGATAACATTCCAAATTGCAGTTATCAAAGTACAGGAGAAAACAATTTACAAGGGAATTTACCAAATCTAGGACTAACAGAGCTCACTTTTATAAACCTTTCCGACAACCAATTGACAGGAACTCTTCCTAATTTTAATAATCTTCCAGAGTTGGTCGTTTTGAATTTAAGTCGTAATGAATTCTCTGGGTCAATACCTGACTTTATCAATTTCCCGAATTTAAAAAATTTGAATTTAGGATCTAATCAATTAACGGGAACGATTCCTAATTTTAATAATATTCCGAATCTAGAAACATTGGGTTTATATATTAATCAATTAACTGGAGTTATTCCTAATTTTAGCAATCTTCAGAACTTAACCTATCTTTCGGCCTACCGCAACCAATTGTCTGGCGCTATACCAGATTTTAGTAATCTTCCTAATCTAACTGGTTTGAACTTTTACAATAATCAATTAAACGGAAATATTCCTAACTTTAGTAATCTACCAAGTTTAACATCATTGGTTTTTTTTGGAAATGAATTAAATGGACCGGTCCCCAATTTTAATAGTATTCCAAACTTGACATTTTTAAATTTTAGTGGGAATCAGTTAAGTGGACCAATCCCTAATTTTAATAACATTCCTAAATTAACAACTTTGGATTTCAGCTTCAATGAACTTACTGGAACGATTCCTGATTTTAATAATATTCCAAACTTAGTAAATTTACGCTTGTACGATAATCAATTCACTGGACCAATACCTAATTTTAGTAATATCCAGATGATAACCTCTTTGTTATTATACAATAATCTTCTAACAGGAACAATCCCCAATTTCAATAATCTTCCAAATTTAACAGACTTAGATTTAAACTCAAATCAATTGATTGGAACAATTCCGAATTTCAACAATCTTCCTGTTTTAGAAAAATTAGGTCTAAGCAGAAACCAACTAACAGGAACTGTACCTGACTTTAGCAACATACCGAATTTAACAAATTTGAATCTAAACGAAAATCAATTAATAGGAAGTGTTTTCGATTTCAATAATCTTCCTTTACTGACAACTTTGAATTTAAGTGATAATCAATTGACTGGAACTATTCCAAATTTTAATTCTTCACCAAATCTAGCATTTCTACGTTTAGCCTCAAATCAATTAACAGGAACAATTCCAGATTTTAGCAGTATTCCGAATTTATCGTATTTGGAGTTGTCAAATAATCAACTAACTGGAACGATACCCAATTTTAACAACAATCCGAATTTAAGATTTTTGTTCTTAACTAATAATCAGCTATTAGGCACAGTTCCTTATTTTAATAGTACACCAACTTTACAAATCTTGAATGTAGACCAAAACCAACTAACGTTTGAACATTTAATAACTTCTAGGCAATACAATGATAACCTTTGTAGTTCAAATTCTGGATCTTATAGATATGCTCCTCAGGATTCTATCTGCAATCAAGATACCGTCCTCATCCAACCTGGTTCTTATACGATTGATCTCCAAATTGACAATGCCATTACCACTAGTTCTTATTCTTGGCTTAAAGATGGGATCATCTATACTTCTACAACAACAAATACATTGCCGTTCCCAAGTCTCCAACCTACTGATGCAGGTGTCTATCATTGTGAAATAACCAATTCCTTGGCCCCTGATTTAACGTTGTATTCCAGAGCAAAGGTATTAGAACTCGATTGTTCATTAACTATTTCTATTACTTCAACGAATACTACTTGCTATCAAGATAACGGCACGCTCACCGTATCTGCTGCAGGAGGTAGTGGCAACTATGGCTACCTTTGGAACAACGGAGAAACAACACCCACAATTTCAAATCTAGGAACTGGGTCATATTCAGTAACAGTCTCTGATGGACCTGACTGTATAGCAACGGCAACCACCATTGTCTCGTTTGATGAAAAACCTGTGATAGAGTGGCAGAAATCACTAGGTGGAAGTGGTCAAGAAAGAGCACATTCTCTGCAACTGACTCAAGACGGTGGCTACGTCATAGCAGGACGCTCTGCATCTAATGATGGTGATGTTACTGGAAACTTGGGCAGTGAAGACTTTTGGATTACAAAATTGGACAATGCGGGCACTCTACAATGGCAAAAATCGTATGGAGGGAGTGATTATGATATCGGGGAATCATGCCATCAAACCCAGGACGGTGGTTATATTGTAGCGGGTTCTTCACAATCAACTGATGGCAATGCGTCTGGAAATCTTGGCAGTACTGACTTTTTGCTTATAAAGCTAGATAATACTGGAAATCTGATGTGGCAAAAATCGCTTGGAGGAAGTGGTTATGATGTTCCCAGAACTGTAATACCAACTCAAGACGGTGGTATGGTAATAGCCGGTGGTTCAGGATCAAACGATGGGAACGCTAATAGTAACTATGGCTTTAATGACGGTTTGATCATAAAACTGGATAATACAGGAAATGTAATTTGGCAAAAATCACTCGGAGGGAGTAGTGCTGACAATATCCGTGCTATACAACAAACTCGAGACGGTGGTTTTATTGTAGGTGCCACCTCAAATTCGAATGATTTCGATGTTTCAGGAAACAACGGTGACTCTGACTTTTGGGTTGTAAAACTGGATAATACAGGAAATTTGCAATGGCAAAAATCGCTAGGGGGCAGTATTCAAGAATATATCGAATCAATTCAACAGACTCAAGACGGAGGTTTTATCGTAGCTGGGATCGGATATTCAAATGATGGCGATCTAACAGGAAATTATGGTGCAGCAGACTGTTGGGTTGTAAAATTGAATAATACAGGAACCATACAATGGCAAAAATCACTTGGAGGAAGTGGTGTAGATTTAGCCTATGATATTAAACAGAGTACAGATGGAGGTTTTTTAGTAATGGGCACTTCACAATCAACTGATGGGGATGTTACTGAAAATAAAGGTGGTGATGACTATTGGGTTGCAAAATTAGATAACTTAGGAAATTTGAAATGGCAAAAATCAATCGGAGGTTCTGGCTGGGATGCAGGCAGGGCAATTCAACAAGCTCAAGATGGCGGTTATGTTTTAGCAGGGTTTTCAGGATCAAATAATGGTGACGTAACTGGTAATAATGGCAACACCGACTACTGGATTGTAAAACTTAACCAATCTCAACCGATTACGCTTAACCTAACCGCTACAAATCCCTCCTGCTCTAGCACAAACAGTGGTTCGATTTCACTTGCAACCTCTGGGGGAATACAACCCTATACCTTCAATTGGTCAACTGGAGACACAACCGCTGTAGTAAGCGGCCTCCAAGCAGGAACATACAACCTAACAATAACAGATGCCAGCGGTTGTTCGTTAACTGAATCTGAAATCTTAACCGTATCCGGTGGAAGCCTGAGCTCAATGATTACTGGTAATCTAATGATTTGTCAAGGGGCGAACAATGGCTCTGCAGCAATAAATGCTTCGGGAGGAACCGCTCCTTACACTTATCAATGGTCGAATAACCAAACCACCCAAAACATTTCAGGACTAGGTGTTGGAACATACTCCGTAACCGTGACGGATCTTAATGGTTGTAATTCTACGAATTCTATGTTAATTGAGGAATTTCAATTTGACTTGGGTATCATCGCCCTAGAGGTGGAAGAGACCTCTTGCCTTACGGCTAGTGATGGCGAAGCAGTTGCATTGGTGTCAGGCCAATCCTACCCACCGTATTCTTACTTATGGTCCAATGGAGCTACTACAGCCATCGCTGACAACTTAACGATTGGCACCTACGACGTCACTGTTTCTGATGTAAATGGCTGCACGAAAACGACTGACATCCAAATCAAAAACGGCGATGAGTTTTATAGTTCAATTGTCCTTGGCAATGATGCTTCTTGTAGCACGGCTAGTGATGGCTCGGCAACTGCAAATGGAATAGATGGTACACCACCCTATGCCTACCAATGGGATTCTGGCCATATCGGCCCTACTGCTACAAACCTTACTGCGGGGATTCATATCGTAACCGTAGTAGACGCTGGAGGTTGCTCGACAACGGATCAAATTCAAATAGCAGCTAGTAACTCGTTTATTGTAGGTGTAACCACAAATTCTGGCGTTTCTTGTAATGGTGTTTCAAATGGTAGTGCAACTGTATCTACAACCGATGGAACACCCCCATTTTCCTATGAATGGACAAGTGGTGAAACAACACAAACGGCAATCGCATTATCTGCTGGGACTGCCACTGTAACTGTAACAGATAATAATGGATGTGTCACAACAGGTTCTTCTATAGTCACTGCAGATCCAGCCCTACAATCTGCAATAATAGCAACCACAGATGCTAGTTGTTCAGCTTGTTCTGGAACAGCAACGCTAAGTCATTCAGGTGGAACAGCTCCCTTCTCCTATCAATGGAGTTCAGGTCAAAACAGCCCTAATGCGACCGGTTTATGTGCTGGTCAAAACCTGGTAACGATTACAGATTCAAACGGTTGTATTGCAACGAACTCAGCTCAAATTGGAAACTCCAATAATTTTTCTTTGGAAACCCTAACGATCGTAAATAATGTTAGTTGTAATGGAGGCTGTGATGGTATCTTAACACTTACCTTATCTGGTGGTCAAACGCCTTACTCCTACCTATGGAGTAATGGAGCAACAACGGCTACAATTATCGAACTATGCGCTGGTAACTATAGTGTTACGGTAAGTGATGTAAATGGTTGTGGGGATGGGACAAGTGTTGTTCTAAACGAACCAACAACAATGGTTGTAACAACTTCTCAAAACACTCCAGTTTCATGTAATAGTGTAAGCGATGGCTCGGCAACAGCAACACCTTCTGGAGGAACACCACCATACACCTACCAATGGGGTTCGAGTCAAGGCGGTACTGGACAATCTACTTCAACCTCTACAGGGTTAACTGTAGGAACCCATGTTGTCACGGTAACAGACCAAAATGCCTGTACTCAAACTTCCGCAGTAACGATCAATCAACAGCTAGGACTGCAATCTGCTATTACTTCCTATACAGATGCAAGTTGTTCAGCCTGTTCTGGAACCGCCACGATAAGCCCTTCAGGAGGAACAGCTCCCTTCTCCTATCAATGGAGTTCAGGCCAAAATAGTTCGAATGCAACAGGGTTATGTTCAGGACAAAATCTAGTCACGATTACAGATGCAAATGGTTGTTCAACAACAAATTCAGTGCAAATAGGAAACTCCAATGACTTTTCACTAGACACTTTGCTTATCGTCAACGCCATTAGCTGTAATAGTGCGTGTGACGGTGTAATAACGCTTACCATAACTGGTGGTCAAACGCCTTATTCATACCTTTGGAGTAATGGAGCTACTACTGCTACAATCATAGGGCTGTGTGCAGGTAGTTACAGTGTATCAGTGAGTGATGTAAATGGTTGTGGAGATGGAACAAGTATTATGCTAAACGAACCACCTATAATATCAATAACCACGACTCAAAACGCTCCTGTTTCATGCAACAGCCTTAGCGATGGCTCAGCAACAGCAACTCCAACAGGAGGAACATCACCATACACTTACCAGTGGAATACTGGACATTCGACTGCGATTGCAACTGGACTAACTACAGGAATACATTTTGTAACTGTAACAGACCAAAATGCTTGTTCCGAAACTTCCACTGTGATTATCAATCAACAATCGGGATTGCAGTCCTCAATAATTTCAAGCGTAGATGCAAGTTGCTCTGCCTGCACAGGATCAGCAACCGTTGGTGTTTCTGGAGGAACAACGCCCTATTCTATTCAATGGAGTTCGGGCCAGAGCGGTTCGAGTGCTACAGGTTTATGCTCAGGACAAAATCTAGTCACGATTAC
>CALGAW010000045.1 GCA_937959115.1 uncultured Saprospiraceae bacterium | reverse complement strand
GATGTTGGTCGTGTAGATCAATTTCCTGATTTCTACAGGGTAATTAAGGAATATCGTGAGGTGATCCCAGTTATCTTCCCATGACTTAACTGCCGATTGATATTTGTCATTCCATTTATTTTTAAACTCCTCAAACGCCTTCCAAGCTATCACTCATAAAGTCCATGCTCCATGTCTCATTTATACTTATCGGTTGATCCAATGGTCGTCTAGCTGCTAGAGGAAGCTTTCTACGCTTCTTTGGCCTTCGTACTAAACCAAGTGACCTGTAAACTCTTAAAACTCTACTACGAGCCCATTTAAAGCCTTCTCGTCTTATTCGGTGGTAATAATAATCAAAGCCTCTTGTTGGATGACTTGAAGCCATTTGCTTTAGCTTTGCAATCAATTCACTATCATCTATCCTTGAAGTGTAATACCAATTTGATCGGCTCATACCCGCAATAGTAGTACTTTTTAATACACTCAACTTAAAGGTTTGCCTTAGATAGTCTACCACATTTCTTTTGAGAGAAGGCTTTACCACTTTTTTGAGATGACATCTTTGGCAGCTTCTAACATTAATGCTTGATCAGCGTACATCTTTTTCAACCGCCGGTTTTCTTCTTCAAGCTCCTTTAGTCGTTTCAAATGACTAACCTCCATCCCGCTAAACTTCTTACGCCAATTGTAAAAGGTGCCCTTAGCAATACCTAATTCTCGACAGATATCATCAAACGATGATCCGTTCTCATTTCTTTTGATCGCCTTGATTATTTGGCTCTCTGTAAATTTTGTCTTTTTCATAACAGTTAAATTTAATGATTATTTTTCATTTTTAAACTGTCTTAATTTTACGTAAGCCTACAAGACAATTTAAAAAAACTGTATTCAAAGAATGAAAATTTGTTTAGCGCAAATAAAATCTGAAAAAGGAAATATTTCTAAAAATATTCAAAACCACCTGACATTTATTGAACGTGCAATTGAATTGAATTCTGACTTGATTGTGTTTCCTGAACTCTCAATAACGAATTACGAACCCGAATTAGCAAATGAATTTGCAACTGATATAAATGATGAAATTTTCACCCCATTCCAAGACTTATCAGACAAAAGCAAAATAACAATCGGAATTGGAGTCCCAACAAAAGCAAATGATGGAATAAATATCAGTATGTTGATTTTTCAACCGAATAAGGAACGAATTGTTTATTCTAAATGTCTACTTCACTCTGATGAATTACCATATTTCGTGAGTAGTAATAACCAACCATCATTAAGAATTAAAGGAAAGAATATTGCTCTTGGAATATGTTATGAGACTCTTCAAAGAGAACATTTTGTAAAAGCAAAGAACAACAATGCTGATTTATACATTGCAAGCGTAGCAAAACCAGATAGAGGAACTGACAAAGCTTATTTACATTTCCCGTCAATAGCTAAAGAGTTTGAAACACCTATTCTTATGTGTAACTCTATTGGATATAGCGATAATTTTGTTGCTAATGGATTAAGCTCTATTTGGAATAAAAAAGGAGAATTATTAGACCAACTTGGTGAAGAGAATCAAGGACTTTTAATTTATGATATTGAAACCGAAAAAACAATAACTGCCTAATAAATAAGAGCGAAAGTCGGCTAACTTCCAATAGCTATAAGAAAGACTCTACGCTGGCGGTTGCACGAAGCCGCACCCAGATATCGACTTTCTGATATCTGGGTTTCAATAGCTATTTATTGGTGATTATTCTAATCAAAGTAAACTAAAATTTCAGAATCGCTATTGTTGGAGAATTGACATTCTCCGCCACTGGTCGGTACAACGGTTGATGTAATTGTTGTTTGTCCTTGTGTTCCTTGTGGGTCATAGGAAGAATTGACACCAAAGGCTGTTCTTGTGCCTCCTGTCATTACACCTAAATAATGAAAAGTATGAAACAAGCCATTATTGCCAATATAGTTCCAGTTGGTATTGTCTACATTCACTAATGCGGCAGTTGTTAGCGTCGAATCCCAAGTAAATGTTAGCCGTGGGTCCGAAGGAATTCGAACACTAATTAAGGTGCCATCTGTATCGAATTGATTGAGTTCTGCTACCTCAACTGCAAATCCAACATTAGAAGTGCCAGATATATTACCCGGCAATATTGAAATTATAGATGTTAAGTCAGGGCATTCTGGCTGGCAACCACTTTGATCTGCTGTTACTGGTAATGTGATACTGGTAGTTTCGTAATCACAGGGATCCTCTGGAATAGTGGTGTCGATACATTCCGTAATATTGGTAACCCCATCTCCATCGCAGTCCAAGTCAGACAAGGGATGTCCAGGATTTTCTGCAATGGCTCCACAAATCGTATTGGGTCCATCTATAATTGTCTGGCAGTCTTCAGTAAATGGATAATAAATGGTATGTAAGGTTGTATTGGTAATAATCGGTGCGTTAAAATCAAAGTAGATACCTACGGAGTTTGTAATTTGCGTGCCTTCAGGCAAATTCAACTCCTGATCTACTTTAAACGTCACAAATCCATGACTGGCAGGCTCATTTACATTGCTGTCGGGTAACATGATATCGTTAAAGGTCCATTCCAAAATACGCTGCCCGTAAATCCGGAAACTATAGTGATGACTTGATATTCCAGATTGTAAGGAGAAAATATTTAAATCCGTATCCAATGTGTCTCGAATTACCACAGTAAAAGCGGTGTCATTTCCAGTATTTTGAAAGCGGATCCTGTATTGTATTTGCTGATTTGCATCAATAAAATGATGGTTGGATATACCAATAGGATAGCCTGTTTTGTCATTTGGGTCGTAGCTGCCAGTCACTTCTCCACAATAGATGTCTATTACCGGATCAGCATCGTCTTGTGCGAATAGGTTGATTTTAGTTTGTCCCAAAAAGCCTCCACAGTTTTCAACTGTTGCTTTTGGTTGAGAATTGCCGGGATGGTAAGGGTGCTGTGCTACTTCTAAATGCCAGGATTCTCCACTACTTGCGAATGGAAAAGAAACGCTCTGTTGTGAATTTAATTTTAAAGAATCAATTAAATATAAAACGCCATCTATATAGACTGTGACTGGGCTGTAACATACCATATTACCTATACCAATGTTTGTAATTTCAAAAATTACCATGCCATTATCACAATATCCTTCTACGATTAAGCTAGACTCATCCCACTCTCCCAGACAGGGTTCTACGGTTGGAGGATGTGGGTTGGGTATACTATCCAAGACACAAGGCGCAACTGGAAAAATTTCTGCTTGTACACATAATGCAGAACCATTTGGTGCACCACAATTTACCGTGGCCTTTATCCAGAAATCCACACATCGGTTTGGAAGGAGAGTGCCCAGATCAAATTGGAACTGATTGTTTCCCAAGTCGATATGAGGAAGCTCGAATGAAGTAGGGTTGATTAAAGAATCAAGCGTTACAACAACCATAGCATTATGTAATGTTTCGGTTGCTAAAATTGTATTACAGGCTTTTACACGAATGATTTGATCTGTAAAGCATCGTCGAATAAAAGGCATGTAAATGCTAACATCGGGAGAAGGGCAGGGATATTTTCCATGCAAGCCCAATAACGGAGCCATAGTGAGGGTATCAGAATTAGATACCGTGAAGTTTTGAGGTACAACACAGGCAGTTGTCCAAAGTCCACTTGTGTCTACAGTGATAGTATAATTGTTTGGAGGTAAGTCCAAAAACCAAAGACCTGCTGAATCTGTCTGTACTGTATAGTTGCCTGGATTTATAAGGAGTGGAATTGACATTAAACCAATTTCTCCTGCCTCTTTGCTACAGTTTAGATTTTGATCAAAAAAGACGGAACCAATTGTTCCTTTTAAGACAAATACTCTTGCATGACCTGCATCCAATGCATTATTGCTGTTTCTAGGAGCGCCAATGCCTAATCTTGAGCCATCAGCAGAAAGGGAAACACTATATCCTGTCCAATCTCCAGGTGCAACACCATTAATTTCTTGCCCCAATTGTGTCCATACGCCATTTATATTGCGGTAGATTCTGACCTGGCCTGCGTCAGCTCCATTGTCATCATTTAATCGAGCGCCAATGGCAAGACTATTTCCATCAGCAGAGAGAGAAATGCTAAATCCTGATCTCTCTTCAACAGCCTGACCGTTTATGTTTTGTCCGATCTGGCTCCAGTTTCCGCCTGATTCCTGAAAAACCCTTACTTGTCCTGATTGAAATCCATTCGAACCATTGTAAAGGGCAGCGATTGCTGCAATCTTACCATCAGCAGAAAGGGAAACACTATTGCCGCAAAAATCTCCAATGGCATCTCCTTCAATTGCTTGTCCAACCTGTATCCAACTTCCGTTGATCTCTTCAAAAATTCGGGCATGTCCTGAGAAAAAACCATTATTGGCGTTCGTAGGTGCACCAATTACGACTCGAGTTCCATCTGGTGAAATTGAGACTACTTTACCAGCGTTGTCATTAGCTGCTTCGCCAAGAATATCTTGTCCAATTTGCGTCCAAATTCCATTTAATTCCTCATAAATTCTGGCCTTGCCTGCGTCAGCACCATTATCATCATTAAGATATGCTCCAATTGCTACTTTTTTTCCATTCGAAGAAATGGAAACACTGTAGCCAAAAGAGTCTCCGAATAAATCACCATTAATGTCCTGCCCAATCTGTATCCAGCTACCACCTATTTCCTGGTAAATTCTTACTTGCCCTGAGTTGGAAGCTGCATCGTCATTTTGTGGTGCACCAATTGCGACTCTTTTTCCGTCAGCAGAAATAGAGACGGCTGTTCCTGATAAGTCACTATTGGCTTCTCCATCGATATCCTGTCCGATTTGAGTCCAATTTCCGTTTGTTGCTAAAAAAATGCGAACATGGCCTGAGTTAGTTCCATTGCCATCATTGGTGAAGGCTCCAATAGCAATTCTTGTTCCATCACCTGAAATGGAAACACTTCCACCTGACCAATCATCTGCTGCTTCACCATTTATGTCTTGACCAACTTGTATTTGTGTAAAAGACGAAACACTGTTAATGATCAAAATCGCTATTACAAGCCACGTTGAGTTTTTCATTTTAATTTAATTTTGGGGTATTCTTTCTACAATAAATTCATACGAACAATCGCAATTAAAATTTTATATAACTGCATAGATAATCAATACGTTCGAACTTCAATAATGATTGCAAAATACTAAAATTACTTGGCAATGATTAATTATTGAAAGAATCAAATCCATTTATGGAAGAACTTGGCACTATTAGAAAAAAAATGGGACGTTGCACACTAGATAGCAGCGGAACTAAGCATGGATAAAGGCGTGTGGTGCAAGGAATGGTGACGGTTGACAAAGAAAGACTAGTGCAACACCGACTGCAGCCATGTTGAGTATTAACGGATAGCCTTCTCAGATCAAAGTTGATCACTTTTTTCTATTATTTGATAATTGTAAAGATATAAGCGGGAGAGGAGTCTTGGGTAGCGCGTGCCTTAAATAAAAAAAGGCCGAATCAAGTGATCCAGCCTTTCTATCTAGTTGTTTTACGTTCGATTAATCGAATGGATGAGAATAAAGAATGGAAGTTCGATTGTCAATTTTATTTAATGCATTATGGTACGTTAGAGATTTGATTCCTATTATTCCAGTTCCTACTCCGATCTGCTGCATTGCAAATTCCGTCTAGAGAGGAATCTCCTACCAGATAACCAATTTGATTTCTTTCGTTCCAAACAGTACTTCGGTCTGCTGCATTTATGATGCCGTCTTGATTGACATCTCCTTCATACATGACCACATCTCCACTATTCAATGTTTTTAAGCCGCTTCCCAGTGCTCCCGATGTCTGGAAGTTGTACTCACCATCTAACAAGAACACAGGAGTCGATGACATCACATCTAAATGCGTTCTGTGACGGATAACGACCCAGTACGGACCAGACGAAAGTCCAAAAGTACTAAAGTTGACGCCTTGTGACCCGTCAATGTCAGCAATATCACCATCTGCTTGTATAAAAGCGGATCGAGTTGCAACGGTAACGGAACTATCAGAAGGATCTCTTAACTCAATGAACACCCAATCGACAACGGCATTTGGTCCAGTTGTGTTAAGGGTTGGTGCGAAAGCGGTTTCACCACCACCTCCTCCAACGTGTGTATACCCTAATGCCGTATAAGGCTCTACTAAAGGAATTAAACCAACAGCGCGTAAGTCATCTTTCATTAAACCAGTGGTTTGATCGTAAGGGCCTTCCAATAAGACGTTTACTTCTAAATTGATGCGTTCTCTAAGGATGATCTCTAAATCACTGTCAGATTTCTGTTCTCTGTTACCCACATAATCAACAGCAATCGTATAAAAATCAAAAGAAGCCGCTGTTGAATCTCCTGCAAATGGAAAGACAGTCGTGTCAATCCCTGTGGCTATAAGCAAATAAGGCCCTTTATCCCTAGAAACATACAAATCATAGTAGTCAATACCAACCCCTCCAGGATCATCCTGTGCAGTCCAACTCAATTCAAAGTTGGGAGATTCTTGGAATTTGGGAAGGCTATCCAATGCACTGATTGGTGGGAAAGCATCAATCAAGTTTTTCCAGATATTCGTCAAAATAGGCGCATTTTCATCAAAGACAATAGAGGCCTGAGCCAACACACTATCCCTCGTAACGGAGGAAGCAAGGGGCTGAACCGAAAAGGAAACAAACCCTTCACTTGGTCGTGGAATCGTATCATTAAACCGAGTAACGGTCGTGTCTGTTAACGGCAAGAACCCAAGCGAAGCATCTGTTGGTAATAAGCCAGTAATAGGATCAATCGATTTGAAGATCCAAAATGCTTCTAAATTTACGACATCAATACCCGCAATAACATCAACAAATACGCCCAGCGAATCCCGGACATCCAGACGATCCGTATAAGCAGTGGCGTTTTGGGGTACCGTAAACAGGAAGCTACCAAACCCAAAATTAGACAACCGAAATGAATTGGGATTGATATTAGGATCTAAAGGATAGCGTATTTCTACCACCTGCGCAGGACCAGTTGCAAAATCCAGTGAATTTTCAAAACGAACAAGGTAGCCTAATTGCTCATTCACAGAAACCCACTGTTCAGCACCATAACCCGTTTTTCCAGCGATATCATTCGGATCGAATGCGTGCAACACTGGGAATCCCCAATTGGTACAGTCATCAAACCCTAGCAAGGTCGCGGTACTATTCCAGAAGGCACATCCACCACTTCCACCGGGGTTTGTACTACAATCTCGATATACGATACTTAGAGAAGTATTGTCGGTATAGGTACAGCCATTCCCATCATCAATAGTAACGGAGTAACTTCCTTCATCATCCACAGTGATCGATCGAGTCATCTCTCCTGTATTCCAGGTATAAGTACACCCTCCGCTGCAGGCTGAGCTGACAGCAGTAAGTGTAATCGTTGGTGTGTCCCCATCGCAAAATACCCGTCGACCTCCTCCTTGGATAGATACCCCGGGAGTGGTTATCGTTACCGACTTCGTCACGGAACAATTACTGGCTTGATCGAGGATGAAAACCGTATAGGTATTTGGAGCAAGGTTCTCAATTCTTGCTGTGGTGTCCCCGGTACTCCAAAGGATACTTGCCGAGCCTTCCAGGCCCGATATTAAGACTTCCGCCCATCCGTCATTGGCGTTGCAGGAGGACGTCTTTTTACTTCTTACAGTGACCCGAAAGTTGAAATCTTCTTCTACGGTGTAGGTACCTTCTGCCATACAACCATCCTGGTCTTCAACGGTAACACTGTAGGAACCTTTTGCTAGATTCGTTGCTCTGATCGTGGTTTGATTACCAGTAGCATTGTCCCATTGGTAGGTGTATGGAGGGGTTCCGGCACCTGCCATTTTTACCAAAATAGAGCCATCTGCCGCTCCACAGGATGCTAGTCGAATGTCTACATCATCTATTTCAAAAGAAGGTTTGATATCTTTTTGGTCATATCTTGCCGGGCAATCTCTTGACTCTGTCACTTTTACCGTGTACAGACCACTACTCAGTCCAATAATTTGTTGGTCTGTACTGATCACTGTGCTACCATTGTCTGCATTTTTCCATTCGTAGGTGAAGGGGGGATTTCCTCCTGTTGTATTTACGATTAGTGCAGCATCTGCAGAAGCAGAACATCCCAGGCCTTGTATTTGGTCGATTTCAATTAGCAGAGGATCTATGGTACAATCCTGACCCACTACCAGTTGGGAAACCTTATCATTCAAATTATCTACTTCAGTATAGGTTACAGTTACATCTAGATCGTTATAGCTGGTTTCTAAATCATTAATTACTACTCTTTTAAAACTTCGATTGGCAACGATTAAAATGCGGTCGTCATCGAAGGGTGTATCGTCCAACGTATTGTCGTATAAAGTAATTCTCATACCTTTCGGAATATCATATAAAATAACAGACCTTGCCCGGTCATTATCACATTGGTTGGACTCCGTAAAATCTACAGAGGTGCCATTGGCTATTTCCTGGGAGCAGAGTAGGGCACCTTCTCCATTTGAATCATCGTAAAAATCGATCGTGGGGCCAGAAGGCGTTGTAGAGACTTGATATCTTCTGATATAAATCAAACTATTATCATTTTTGTGATAAATGACCCGTGCGTCAGCATCTTCAGCAGTCGTGAAGTTGTCGAACACCTTTTGACTTATGTCTTGTTTTACTCTGATTTCTACCCAGCTATCTTCTCTTTTAGCGTTATGATCTTCGAACAATCTGATGACTGTTCCAGCAGGAACATTATTCAAAATAGCAGAATTTGCAACCGAAATAAACGAGCAATGAAGCCCCATCTCTACATTCATACCATCTAAAATATTTAAGCAACATAACAAGTTACCACTCGTTATACCTTCATAAAACTCAATTGATTGGCAACCATCATCAGCAATAAAATCTCTGTCATGAATCCTTGATCGCCTCAATTCGTCGATTTGGTCGTCACTAAAGCTTGTTCGACATTTATGCCTTGAGTAACTCATTATATTTGAAGCATCTGGTTTATAGGGCCTACATCCATCATCACCAAGGCTTGAATAGGTGCAATCTGAAGCAACTATAGTGGAACTCAATGTAGTATCTGCTGGAGTGTCGCAAAATCCGTCCCCTGCAGTTTCACAATTACTCTCACATGAGCCTAATGTTTTGCGGATGACATTCTCTGTGCCTTCACTTGTTGAATGCGTATGCAGTAGATTGAAATAATGTCCCATTTCATGAGCTAAAGTTGACTTCCCACTCACTGTGCCATTACCAACTATTACCCAATTCTCGCCCGGATACTTTTCTGGAAAGGAAGCCCATCCACCTATACCATCTCCATCAGAGTTTTTTGGTGACTCTACAAAGAATACATTTACAGCATCACTTGGCTTGTTGGCATTATTGTACATGGTATAAAATTCTGGAGAATTCTTTACCAGTTCTGCATGTATGATGTCGTCTTTTATGTATTTGGGATCACAATAGTTGAAGACCATATTAGCACTTGCATAATGTGTGTTTAGATCTGCGAATGCCTGAGTCAAATCAGCCATTGAAAGTCCGTCCCCACCTGCAGATGATTCAATGATGTGAGGTTGAACTTTTACATACAAAGTAGGAGCTTTGCCTAAAAAGTCTACGCGAGAAGGATCCGCTCTTAACTTAAACACATTTTTAACGGTTTCAGCAGATTCTTCCGTTCCACATTTCTGAGCGTAACTGGTTTGTCCTAGGAGGAGATAGCCTCCAATAAGTAATACTATTTTTATGATAATTGATTTCATTTTCTTTCTCTTTTCAGTTAAACAAGCCAATAGTTAATCCATCTCCACTAACTGGAAGCGCATCGGAGCATTCGATAAGGTGTACAGTGGAACAGCCACTGTTGCTCCTGGCCGCAACACCTCCAATGGTTCTCCTGGCACATGCAAGTCAACAGGAACATCCTGGCGCTCATAATCCAATTCTGTAGCCGTTCTGCCTAAGTAGGCCCCTTGAAGACTCATCGCATATATTTCGATAAGCGGGATGTCTACATTCCCGTCATTGACAACTTGTAATGTCATGGGTACAATACGATTGAGACGCGTGTTTGGCGGATGATCAATACTGAATATCATGGAAGGTGGCAGTCCTTCCAACACGGTAAATCCATCTTGGAGTGTAGCTGTTTTGCCACTTGCTTTTCGTACTGTCAAATCGTACAAACCGATAGTTGCTCCTACCAGATCAAAGGTGGCAAACAAGGTAGTAGGATTCATATAATAAACCGCTGTGGCGATATGAATGCCATCACTTCCTTTGTCTAGGATCACAGCCATATTTTCTTCAAATTTTGCCCCAGTGACTTTTACGGTTACCTGCCCAGTGTTGCCTCCTTCATTTGCTTCAACGGCACTCACCTCAAAATTCAAGATGGAAGCAAGTAAGGTGATGGGCTGCGCACTTCCTTGTGTGTTTGCTCCGTAAACCATCAAATAGTAGGTGCCTGGTTGCAGATTAGGAACGATCAATTCCTGATGACCGAAGAATGGCGCTTGCTCAGCATAATCATAAGTAGTTCGGGATGGAATTCCGGCAAACCGAACAAATAGCTCATTAGAACCATTAATGGAATCACCTTCCAGCCTGATTTTTAGCGTTTCATTATATAAGGAATCTGCAATTTCTATTCGATAATAGATGGGTGAATAATTCGTCAGTGTATTCGGTGTCAAAACATCCAGTGGCAATTCCGGAATAGCTACCGATACAGTAGTTTCGTTTAACCCTTTATTGTTTTGCTCATTCGTTTCCAAAATATTATCCAGTAAATCCGTTTGGACAATCACATGGTAATCATCTATCACCATTCCGGGCAAGGAAACATTAAGGTTATGGACTTCGGTACTAAGCGGTGCCAGGTTTAACGTGTTATCCAACGTACCAATCAATACATCAAATTCGTCTAGTATCGTATCGGTTGAGAAGAATACCGCTTCACGCATATAACCACAGGCCGGATTAACTCCAATATTACGAATCGTCCAGGAGACGTTTACCGGATTGCCTACTGTAGCATTTGTAGGGGCGGCGACTTCACTCACTATAAGATCAGAAGGCAAGGGTTGAACTACCGTAATGACTGCATTTAATGTATTATTTACTTCTCCTTGATACTCGTATTCCGTATCGTCTGCATCTGTAGCAAAAATCAGATAATAGTTGCCAGTTGCCGAGACTGGTAAAAATACTTCTAAGGTAGCATCGTATGACCCACCAGGGACTAAGGTTGTATCTGTGGCGAAACTACCCAGCAGGACATCATTGTTGTCGAGTGTGCTATTCGTAGAGAGATAGATCTTGTCATTCCAGCCATTTGAAGTTGTTGCACCATTGCCTGCATTTTTAATAGACCAATTGATCTCAATGGGTTGACCGGAAAGTCCAGTCTGCGGAGCATCGAAGTTCTCAATAATCAAATCTGCAGTTGGCGGTACGACAAAGTGAATCGGTTTTGGCAAGCCATCATTCCCCCGAAGAATCACACCATCGACTAATGTTCGCAACGTAGCATTATTCGAATAATCAATATCATAACTCAACTCCGTATGATCCGCCACCATAAACAAATAATAATCCCCAGATATACCATTAGGAATGTTTAATGTCTGATTGATTTTACCATATCGGTTGTTCACCACATCTGTGTTATATACTGGATAGTCAAAGATAAATTGATCACCAGCATCGAACAACGTGTCCTCTGACAGATAAACACCATCATACCAAAACCAGTAATTGCTCAAGACTGAGGTGTCGCCAAGATTCTCTACCGTCCAGCGAATAGTCGTTGCTTCGCCGGAGGTCAGGGTGTCCTCACCCATAAAACAGAATACATCCAAGTCTGTCGCTGGTGCGGTCACGGTGATGGGATCACTACGTAGTATATTGTTTGTCTCATTTGTGCCCTCATACAAGTTGTCTGAAGCGTCAGTAAACGCGTAGAGATAGCACGTATTTACAGATATTCCTCCTGGGAGCATTGGAAGCACTACACTTGTTTGTTCGGAATACGTATCACTACTTAATAAGGTTCTGTTTTGGCCTAAATTCTTCAACAATATTGCACTGTCTGGGTGCATCCAAAAAGGTGCAGCTGAAAGATAAATCCGGTCAACCCAAATCGAATTTTGAATATTTGTTGAACTGTTATTTTTTATTGTAAAATCGATTGGAATGCTTATGCCTGCCAGGGTGGACGCAGGAGTGTTCAATTGAATTATTTCTAAATCTACTGGGTCTAATGACTGAATGTTAATGGGTTGGGGATCGGTGTAAATGTTGTTGAGCGTATCTGCATGTTCATATACACCTTGATCCTGATTTATCCATAACGTCCAGTAATAAGAGCCACTAAGATTTGGCGGTATGGTAAAACTATGTTGTGTACTCAGACTGTCACCAGATTCCAAAGCGCTCATTTGGTTTTTGGTGGTTGCCGGGATTGCAGTTGCCTGATCAAACACTGGTGAAGTAGAGAGGTACAATCGATCTTCCCAATTAGTGTTGTTGAGTTTTCCTACTCCAATATTTTGAACGCTCCAATCCAAATTGATGGACTGGCCTGCCACAATGGTAGCTGGGCTTTGGAAAGAAATTGGTGTCAAATCCGGTGTATGAATCTGAATTGGACTACTTGCTAACATGTTATTGCTTTCTCCGGCATACTCTGCTACTTTATTGCTTTGATCTGTAACAAGGATGAAGTAATAAATTCCTCCGATGTCTGGTGGAATAATCAATGATCTGGAAACGGAATAGTTTTCAGAAATATTTAAATCTGTGCTTTGGTATTTATAGGCGACTTCCACATATTCACCAGGGATTAGGGTAGGGTTTTTAGATAAGTATACCCTGTCTAACCAATTGGTTGTTGCAGCCGAAGCTCCTTGATTCTCAACCTGCCAGTTTACCGTGACGACCTCTTTGTTATTGGCAGATACAGGTCCAATCATATTGGTCGGGACAAGATCTGGTGGAGGGAAAAGCGTTACCGTAAGCGGCACACTTTGGTTGACATTGTTGTTTTCGTACAGGTATTCGTATACATGATTGTTTAAATCCGTTCTTACTAATAGATAATACGTCCCAAAAATATGGTTCGGAATGGTTACTGTTTTTGTAGTTGAATAATTTTCATTTTCCAGTAATTCCGCCGAACGGTTAATCGTTGAAAGATTATAGTCTCCAGCGTTAACGATGGTGTCTAAAGAAAGATAAATCCGGTCCCTCCAAAAAGTAGCAACCGTGCCACCTGTACCATTGTTTGATACAGTGTAAGACAGATCGAGTGTAGTCCCTGAAAAAACAGTTGTATTGCCAAGTACAGAAATATTCGTCACTTGCAGATCAGGCGGAGGAGTAAGGTTGATCAACATTGGCGCACTGCTTGTTGTTGAGTTATTGGTGTCATCAGATTCCAGCAAAGCGTTAAACCGATCTGTCACAACGATGACATAGTAATTTCCATCCAATCCGTTTGGGATGGTGAAAGTCTCTGATTGCGCGTAAATTTCTTGCGGATTTAAGGCACTGAAGTTGGACGTTCCTCCCAGATAGAGATCAACAGAGGTCTCTAAAGTAGAATCTGTAGAAAGATATACCGCATCTATCCATTGTTGTGCCAAGGTTTGTCCTAACCCCTCATTTTTGACCTGCCAGTCTACCGATAACAATTGTCCGGAAAAAGCAGTTGTAGGTATAATAACGTCATAGACTACCGCATCGGGCAATTCCCGTAAGGTAAATTGCTGCTCGACACCATCCGTAGCGAAGCAGTTGTTTCGGGCAATGATTTGCCACTTGTAGGGTAAGGAATAAAACAAGCTACCATTGTAGGTATAGTTGATATCCGTTATGCCTGCGACAGTCGGGGTAGCTGGTCTTGGTAGGGAATCTAACCAAATATACAGGTCGTAATATAAAGCATTGGCTACTGGAACCCAAGATAAATTGAGGGGTAAGCGGAGATTGTCTGTACTGTCTGCCGGAATCATCGCTGTAATCTGTCCAGGTGGGTTGTAAGGAACAACATGGATGGTAATGCTATCGGAATAAGGGCAGCTACTTGCGTAGGTGCCGGACAAATAGTAGGTTGTTGTTGTATCTGGGGCTACAGTTATCTGTGCAGTCGTGTCGCTGGTGGACCATTGAATTGTAGAAGCATTATTAGCGGTAAGCAAAATAGCACTTCCATAACATATTGTGTCAGAACCTGAAGCTGTAATCGTTACCTGTGGTGGATCTTCAACAAGATAGGATTCTATAGCAGTTAAGGAGTCCGCATCATAGACAGTAACTGCGTAGGTACCTGCGATTAGGTCAGTAAGTAGACTGTCTGTACTTGAATTGCTCCATGCAAAGGTGTATGGTGGAACTCCGCCGCGTATGGTTAAATTGATACTACCATCAGAGGTCCCAATACAAGAAGTTCCTAGTACTAAAGGAGTAATCTGGACATAAGTAGGCTCGCTAAGGAAACAATCTCCTGCCAGTACATTGTTTGAAACTTGGTTACCTAGTCCGCTAGGATTGTTGACTGAATGGTAAGGCCCTGTTGGGTCTCCCCACCAGTTATTACAAGCATCTACTACATTTGTTCCTCCGTTATAAAGCCCCCAGCTGGAATTGTTTTCAATGGAGTTGAAAGAAATATTCGGATGATCGCTTTGAGAGATTTGAATCCCATTTGTATTGTCGAAAATTTGATTTAAACGGATAATAGGAGAAACAAAAGAAGTAATATAGATACCTCGGATGTTATCCCTAAATTCAGAGTTTGTAACCTGACACGCTCCTTGTACGCGCAATGCACAATCATAGGTAGAGTTACCATGAATACCTAGCTTGGAAAAGGAGCAATAGGAAATAACACTTGTGGTAATTGGGTTGTTTAAAACAACGGATCCACCTCCGGCTGAACTAGAACTCGAAAAACCAATTGGATCGTTTTCAAGTCCAGACGCTATTAGTGTACCATTGATAATCAGATCCCGATCCAGGTAGCTTAAGTTTATATCTACTCCGGGTTCAATAGTCAAGGTGTCACCAGCAGGAAGTGTCTGATCAGCGATAAGGACATATTCAAAACCTCCAACATCTATGTTTGGCCAAATACTGGTCCTATCCAAGGTATTATTTAAAATATATGCCCTGAATAGATCATTGTTGGGTCCAAAATTTTCAAGAGCGGTTGCTCTGCTTCGAATATGTGAATATCCTCCCGTTCCACAATTTGTAAACGTACAATAATCGACTAAGGGTTTTGTATCTGCAACATATAATCCAGTATCATAAATAGAGGCCCCGTGAATTCCCAATTTGTTGAACGTACAATACTGTAGGCGATGATCGATACTTCCATCTGCAAGTACCACGGATCCTCCTCCTGCAGAAGAAGAACTAGAAAATGTAATATTCTCGGAAGATGTTCCCTCAGCGATTAGCGTTCCATTAATAATCAAACTCCGATTATAATAACTTAGGTCGATGGTAACTGCCGGTTCAATAATTAACGTTTCTCCTACTGGAAGGGTTTGGTTGGCGGTTATGACATATTCGAAGCCACTTGTGTCTATATTGGGCCATAGACTTGTGCGATCAAGCGTGGCATCAAGCAAATAAACACGAAATAAATCATTAAAACTACCAAAGTTGTCAAGTGATGTTGCTCTGGCACTGATGTGTTTAACTCCTCCCGTACCACAATTTGTAAACGTACAATGATCGACTATTGGATTTGTATCTGCAACATATAGTCCAGCATCATAGTAAGAGCTACCGTGAATTCCCAATTTGTTAAACGTGCAATACTGAAGACGATGATTGATACTACCATCTGCAAGTACCACGGATCCTCCTCCTGAAGAAGAAGAACTAAAAAATGTAATATTTTCGGAAGGTGTTCCCTCTGCGATTAGTGTACCATTGATAATCAGATCCCGATTAAAATAACTCAGGTCGATTGTGACCCCTGGTTTAATAGTTAAGGTATCTCCAAAAGGAAGGTTCTGATTATCGGTGATAACATACTCAAAACCTCCAATATCTAGGTTTGGCCAAATGCTGGTCTTATCTAGGGTATTATCTAAAAGATACACTCTATATAAATCATTGTTAGCTCCAAAATTTTCAAGAGCGGTCGCACGGGTTCGAATATGTGTATATCCTCCCGTACCACAATGTGTAAACGTACAATAATCGACTGATGGATTTGTGTCTGCGACATATAATCCAGTATCATAAATGGAGCTCCCGTGAATGCCCAGATTGTTGAACGAACAATATTGAAGGTGATGACCAGTACTACCGTCTCCCAGCACAATTGATCCTCCTCCATAATCAGTAGAACTACTATAAAAGGAAATGGTGTCAGATGGAGTTCCCGCAGCGATTAGTGCTCCATTGATAATCAGATTCCGATTATAAGAACTCAGGTCTATTGTGACCCCAGGTTCAATAGTCAAGGTATCTCCAAAAGGAAGGGTCTGAGTAGCGGTGATAACATACTCAAATCCTCCAACATCTATGTTTGGCCAAATGCTGGTCGTATCCAGGGTATTATTTAAAAGATACACTCTATATAGATCATTGTTGGATCCAAAATTTTCAAGAGCAGTCGCACGGGTTCGAATATGTGTATATCCTCCAGTACCACAATGCGTAAACGTACAATAATCGACTGATGGATTTGTGTCTGCAATATATAATCCGGTATCGTAGTAAGAGGCCGAGTGAACGCCCAGATTGTTGAACGAACAATATTGAAGGTGATGGCCAGAACTCCCATCTTCCAGTACAATGGATCCTCCTCCATAAGCTGTAGAATTACTATAAAAGGAAATGGTGTCAGATGGAGTTCCTACAGCGATTAATGTTCCGTTTACGAGGATGTCGTAGGAGTAACCTGGGAACTCTATGCTGACCCCTGGTTCGATGGTTAGTGTTACGGAGTCTGGGATCGTCAAATCACCTGAAAGTACGTAAGGACTTTCTGACAATGTTAATGTGTCGTTTTGTGTAATCGTTCCACTTATGTTGGTGGCAAAACTAATGTCGAAGCAGCAGCAGAAGAAGATAAACGAAACTAGAATTCGGGAGAGAAATCTATTTTTCATAAAATATTTAAGATTAAGAACAGAGTTACTTGGTTTTTTCTAATTTTAATTCTAGAGCATATTAAGTCTGGTTGCAATACAACTATTCATTCAAAACTGAACCCTAAAATACTAATATACCTATTTTTTTATTCTTCCAAAAACAATTGATGATGAATTAATTAGATGAATTTTATCTATCTTGATTGGTTCAATCTTTATGCAAATGTCTTCGTAAGGATGTGGATTGTAATTGCGCCTGGTACTAGAAAATCAATCCTATTAGGATACAATCGAAATTTATGTCTATTTTGCCGATTCATAACCAATAATTCAATCCGAAAAGATAGAAATACTAAAAGCCCACAAAAATGGCTGAATGGAACAGCTATTTCCAAATCTCAGGAAGAAGAGATCATGAAAAATATAAAAACAAATATCGCATTGCTTCTAGTCGTGCTTCATGTTAGGATAATGGAGATAGTGCCTAGTATTTCGTGACCATTTGTTGTAAAAACTGGCAACATTTTTTTTGTGATATTGCAAATGAAACATTGTCTCTGATGTTGTCGAAATCGGATTCAGTCAAATATTTTATTAATGCTTCTTATTTAAATGATCGAACAAAAAAGAACTATTTGCAATCATATCAAGGGCGTTTACAAAGGTTGTTAAAAGCGTGATGCGTAAAGTAGATAAAAAGATTTAGAGTAGACTCATTGCTCGGTTGTTTGAATGTTCGATTGTTCTACATTTATCGTCAAAATGGGTACGATTATGAACCAAATGCCATCACTTATAAGATAACAATTGATTATTATCATAATTGCACCTATTTTAAGTAATGTTAAAACTGTAGTGTAGGATATTCCCCACTTAGAATTGATTATAATTTAAACCAAAACAATTGAGACCAATCCTCTTTTCAATAGCAACTGTTTTTCTCCTTATACTGACGTATACGAATGGAAAGACGCACAACCTAGAATCTCCACCCCCACCAACCTGTACTTTAGAGCTTACCGTAACAAATACCACATGCTATATTGCGAATGGCGCAATTGACGCAACAGTTACTGGGGGCACAGGCAATTACGTTTATCTATGGTCGAACGGAGCTACAACAAAGGTAGTTTCCAATTTGGAGCAAGGGACTTATTTCCTTTCGGTAACGGATGGAAGTGGGTGTTCCGAAACGGCTCATACCATAGTTTCATTTGAAGAGGAACCAATTATTGAGTGGGAAGTTAAGCCTGATTCGTTTAAATATGCCGAGGCAATAATACAAACAACGGATAAAGGATATGTTATAGCTGGAAGAAAGTTTGATTCTCTAACTTTCGTTTCAGATTATCTGATTGAAAAGTTAGATGTTAATGGAAGTCTCGTTTGGACAAAATCATTTGGAGGAAGTTCGTATGACGATGCAAATTCAATTCAGCAAACATTTGATGGCGGTTTTATTGTTGCTGGCCATTCTGGATCAAATGATGGGGATGTGACAGGAAATCATGGAAATTATGATTGTTGGATTATAAAGCTAGATAACTCTGGAAATTTAGTTTGGCAAAAAACGTATGGCGGAAGTGATCACGAATACAGTCCGAACATTCAACAAACGATAGATGGTGGGTATATTTTAACAGGATCGACAAGCTCGACTGATGGAGATCTTACAGGTATTCCAAATAACTTAACTGGTTTTATCTTTAAATTAGATCATTTAGGAAATATTTTATGGAAAAAGTTTATTCAAAGAGGGGCAATTAGGCAAACCACTGATGGTGGTTACATAATTGGTAATGGTAATGGTAATGGTTACAATATTATAAAATTCGGGAATTCAGGAAACCTAATCTGGCAAAAAACATATGGAGGAACTGGCTGGGACTCTCCGAATGAAATTCAAGAAACAATGGACGGGAGATTCGTTGTAACAGGTTTTTCCTATTCTGATGACGGTGATTTAGCTGGAACACATCCAGGAATAAAATGTTGGACCATTCTATTAGATATGAATGGGAATTTAGTGTGGCAACATTCTACAGGACCGAATATGCCGCTTTATGGCACTGATGTAAAACAAACAAAAGATGGTAGTTTTTTATTGACCGCCTATTCTGACAACTATGAATATACAGCATTCAAACTAGACGATTCCGGAAGTTTAGATTGGATGAAGGCCATATCTCGAAATGGATATAGCTCTTTAACTGCACTTGTCCAATCTGACGATGGAGGTTTTGCTGCTACTGGTAGTTATGGTGTTGTATTTAAAATGAATAGTCCAGATGTTATAACATCGTCAGCAAGCACAACAGATATCTCCTGCGACAACTCAACAGACGGAAGTATCGACTTAATGACTCTTGGAGGTATCACTCCCTACACCTTTCACTGGTCGAACGGCGCATCACAGGAAGACTTAACAGGACTCATCGCAGGCAACTACACCGTAACCATAACCGATTCAACAGGTTGTTCATTAATAAATGGCCCATTTTCAGTAGCCAATGCTCCAGATAACATAGGAATCAACATCGACGTCATTCAAATGGAATGCACGGGTAGTATAAATGGCAGCATTCTGATTACGCCAACAGGGGGAACGCCGCCCTACAGTTATGCTTGGTCAAATGGTTCGACACAACAAGACATCACAGGCGCTTTGTCTGGAACTTATCAGTTGACCATTTCAGATGTATACCATTGTTCGTTCGTCTCAGATCCTATCCATATTCCGAATGTTTCCAACACAATGAGTCCTACATTAGATGCCGTTCAGGACGAATTGTGCCCGAACTATCCTTCAGGAATGATCAGTGTAAGTGTGATAGGTGGCACGGCTCCCTACTCTTATCAATGGTCAAACGGTGAAACTACAGAAGACCTCACGGGTTTGTCTCAAGGAAATTATCAATTAACCATAGTAGATACGATTGGATGTATCACTAATTTAGGACCAGTCACCGTGTCTTCCTCAGTTTTGACAAGTACTGTGTCGAAAACAACATTAACCTGTATTTCCTCGTCAGATGGTAGCATCAACCTCACCGTTAGCGATGGTGTACCTCCATATACCTACTTGTGGTCTAACGGATCGACCAACACAGTCCTATCTAATCTACCAGCTGGAAACTATACAGCAACCATTATTGATAATGGAGGTTGTCAAATCACGAGCAACACCGTGATTGTCCCTAGTTCACCACCTACCCTCATTCAATGGGAGCAATCTTACGGGGGAAGCAGTCTAGATTACGCTTCTGCCATTCAACAAACACAGGATGGTGGTTATATCGTTGCTGGTACCACAAATTCTTTGGATGGAGATGTGACGTGCCATAGCAGCCAACTCGATTATTGGATCATAAAGCTAGATGCGATTGGGAATTTGGAATGGCAACAATGCTACAATGGTGGCCTAAATGATGAGGCACGATCTATTCAACAAACAAGTGATGGAGGATATATTGTTACAGGGAAACGAGTAGAGTATACCTTTTTTCCAGGAGATAGTGACGGACATACCATTAAGCTGGATGCTTTTGGAAACATCGTTTGGCAACATACCCTAAGTGGCGATTATAATGGCGGAGCACATAAAGTTGTTGAAACTGCAAGCGGAGGTTTTTTGGTAGCAGGGTACTATGCGCAATCACAACTTGGGAATTATTATGACTACTATGATTTATTTACGCTTTATCGGTTGAACAGTGCTGGTGTTCAGGTTTGGGGAACCTCTATTGGTGGATCTAACAATGAACAAGCCACCGCTGTGGCTGAATTGAACAGTGGTGATATCATTGCAGCAGGTTGGACTGAATCAAACGATGGAGATGTATCCGGAAATCATGGTGGAATAGACATCTGGCTGGTAAAGATCATAGGACCTGGAGGTCCTGGTTGGAAGAAATGTTTAGGAGGTTCAGGTTATGACTCAGCCACAGATATCCTTGCCACTCCAGATGGTGGATTTATTGTTATTGGTGAAACATCTTCTCACAATGGAGATGTCTCCTACAACTATGGAGGTAGGGACTGTTGGGTTGTTAAGTTAAACAACCTAGGAGCTATCGAATGGGAAAAAACATACGGAGGGAGTGGGAATGAGGGTGCAACTGGTATTCGAGCAACTCCAGATGGTGAATACTTGATTTCCGCTTATTCCAATTCAATCAATGGAGATGTAACAATGAATCAGGGTGGTTTAGATTATTGGGTGTTTAAAATTGATGCAACTGGGAATTTAATCTGGCAAAAAACCTTCGGTGGAAGTTCGTTTGACGTTGCATCTGCAATTGATTTCACAAATGATGGCGGACTCGTTCTTGCTGGTACATCGGCTTCTACTAATGGAGATGTATCCGCAAACAAGGGATATGAAGATTTTTGGGTCGTGAAATTAGGATATCCAGAAATCATCACAACTCAAATAGATACCGTAATCCAAGAATCTTGTCCAAACACTTCTGATGGAGTAATCCAGGTTACTGCAACTGGAGGTATAGCTCCTTACTCTTTTGATTGGTCAAATGGAGAATCTACAGAGGACATTTCTGGACTAACAAGTGGCTCCTATGATTTAACCATAACAGACCTAAACGGTTGTTTCTCAATTGTTGGTCCAATCGTAGTAGGAACAATTCCTAACACTCTTGTTCTACAAGTAGACTCTATACAGTATACAAGCTGTCCAGTCGCACAAGACGGCAGTATTGATATTACGATATCGGGAGGATCACCACCATTCACGTACCTCTGGTCAAATGGAGCAACTACAGAAGACATTTTTGGTTTACCAAGTGGTTCTTACAGTTTACTCATAACAGATTCGAATGGATGTGTGACAGTAGAAGATCCAATTGGTATTGGCGCATTGCAAAGCTCAATCGCCATTCAAGTTGACTCTATTTTCCATGAAAGCTGCAGTATGGCAGCAGATGGTAGTATCGATCTTACTGCGGTGGGTGGATTGCCTCCATTTACTTTCCTCTGGTCAGACGGTTCAACAGATGAAGATCCAAAGGGACTATCTGCTGGTTCCTATTTCCTTACCGTTACAGACTCGAATGGCTGTACTCAAGAGTTTGGTCCTCTAGATATTATTCAAGCCTCTCCATCTATGCTTGTCACTTATTCAAGCATGAATATTTCCTGCAATGGATTGAATGATGGTAGTATTGACCTTACGTTATCTGGAGGGTTGCCTCCATATACCTACATCTGGAATAATGGGGATACAACAGAAGATGTTTTTGGTTTACCTTTCGGGAACTACACCTGTACCATTATAGACGCGATTGGATGCTCAGTTTTAAGTCAAACGATTCAATTGACTGAGCCTACGGCTATTTATGTCTCAGGAACAGTTACAGATGAGACGTTACCTGCTGAAAATGATGGATCTATCGTGCTTACGACTTCTGGCGGAACAGGCCCCTATACTTTTGTATGGGACAATGGCGCAATGACCCAAAACCTTTCTGGTTTGGCTCCAGGCGACTACTGTGTGAGTGCTACAGATGCCACTGGTTGCTTCCTAGACACATGCTACACTGTATTGCCTGGAATGAGTGCTGTAGTCGATCTAGAAGGCACGAATCAGTTTTCGCTTTTTCCTAATCCTGCCTCATCTCTTGTCACCTTGGAGGTTGATCTCGAAACGAATGATTTGTTTACGGTGCAAGTCATGGGTAGTTTAGGACAGATTCTCCTAGAGTATTCGGATATACGTACTAAGCAAGTCTCCTTAGAATTGAATGATTTCTCTAGTGGAATTTATTTTGTAAAGTTAACAATCGGAGAGCAGCAGTTGGTCAAGAAGCTTGTAGTTGCGAAGTAAGAGAGCGTTCGAGTAATATATTTCATATTTCTAATGAATTATCCGACTTTTAAAAGGATGAGAAGACCGCAAGACCTTTCCGGTTTAAGTCAAGGCGACTACTGTGTGAGTGTTATAGATGCCACTCCTTGCTTCCTAGACACTTAGATGGACAAGAAGATTCATCTACTTTTTTGTTCGCCTACTTTAATCCTTGTTGTTTTACACAATAGCTTAAGGTGGAAGTGGCTACACTTGCCTTGGCTCCCTATTGGATTAGTGGTAGGTGCAGCGCTTGCATTCATAAATGGAGTTAAGTCCAGCTTAGTTGAATCTCTTAATTTGTACTCAAAAAAGCCCAGAGTTTACACTAAAAATAGCAAGCACAAAGCAAAATCGTAACTCACTTTCCTTGATTTAAAACTACGGAGTCACCCCAATCTGCAATTGCTTGAATTAGAGGAACTAATGTCATTCCGAATTCAGTCAAGGAATATTCAACTTTTAATGGTGGTTTTGAAGTATAAACTTTTCGCTTAACTACTCCATCTGATTCTAAAGTCTTAAGTTGTAAACTTAGTGTCCGCTCTGTTACAGTAGGCATTGCTTTGCGAAGTTCATTATATCTTTTTTTACCTGGAATTAGGTGATACAGAATAACTGTTTTCCATTTTCCTCCTATAATTCCCATTGTCAAACTTGCACAACAAGGGTATTCTTTTCCGTTAAATTTATGCATATATCTATTAAATTTTATACTATACTTTTTGACCGTTATTGCAAAAATAAAAAACTATAATTAAGTTTGTACCTATAAATAAGATAGTAATAAAATTTAATGAAAGTATGAAAGCAATGATCATCACCCAATACGGTGAAAATGCCAAATTTGAATCCAAACAAATTGATAAACCTGTAGCTAAAGCGAATGAAGTATTGGTGAAAATAGCTGCTTCAAGCGTTAACACCGTAGACACTATGATCCGTAATATGGGACCAAATCTTCCACTCTCACCCGCTGCTCCTGCATTGTTAGGGATGGATTTTGCAGGTACGATAGAAGCAGTAGGCAGCAATGTTACAAACCTTAACGTCGGAGATGAAGTATATGGCTGTGCAGGAGGATTGGCAGATCTACCTGGAACCTTAGCGGAGTACATAGCTGCAGATATTGATCTCGTTGCTCTTAAGCCAAAAAACATTTCCATGAGAGAAGCCGCAGCCTTACCATTGGTAGCGATAACAGCTTACGAAGGTTTAGTCAGAGCAGGGGTCAAGTCAGGTCAAAAGGTACTTGTACATGGCGGTTCTGGTGGCGTAGGACATGTGGCCTTACAGTTAGCTAAAGATATGGGCGCAGAAGTTTACTCTACAGGAGGAGGCGAAAAGCAAATGGCACTTATAGAAAAACTAGGAGCTACGCCAATCAATTATAAAACGGAGACTGTAGAGGACTATGTACAAAAACATACTGATGGCAAAGGATTTGATGTCGTATATGATTCTGTAGGTGGGCCTAATCTGATTAATTCATTTAATGCAACAAAGCTTAATGGTCATGTAGCAACTACAGTGTCCCTATTAGAATTGGATCTATCACTTGCTCACTTTAAAGGATTATCACTTCATGTCGTGTTTATGCTCATCCCTATGTTACATAATCATAATAGAAAACAACATGCACATATCCTTGGGAAAGTAGCAAAAGTTATAGAAGCAGGTAATCTAACTCCAGTGGTGGATGATAAAAAGTTTTCTTTGGATGATGCTAATGAAGCACATGCACATTTAGAAAGTAAAAAATGTATAGGTAAAGTCGTTGTAGAAAATTCATAATTTTTATGAATCAGTTTCAGACAATTAATATTGGCTACAATAACACCTTTAAGTATGGGGAGTTAAGCATTGGAATCGTTGTTCCCATCGAGAATTATTCCAATGGCGCTATACCTAAAATGGAATACCATATAGAACGGGCCAAGCTCATAGATCAGTTAGGATTCAAAGCATTATGGTTGCGGGATGTACCTTTGCACGTGCCTACTTTTGGTGATGCGGGTCAGACTTACGACCCATTCACCTATCTAGGGTTTTTAGCAGGACAGACAGAACAGATCTCGTTAGGCATCTCTAGTATAGCACTGCCACTTCATCACCCTGTACATGTTGCTAAATCTATTAACACTATAGATCACTTGTCTAAAGGCAGGGTCATATTAGGCATCGCTTCTGGTGATAGAGCCGAAGAATATCCAGGAACAGGTATGGATTATGGGAACAGAGGTAATTCATTCAGGCATTCATATGCTTACATGCGAGCAGCAGAAGAAGACTTTCCTATTTTGGAAAACAACCAATATGGTAAATTAAATGGTTCTATTGATATTCTCCCGAAACCATACGGACCTAAAATCCCCATGTTGGTCACCGGACATAGTCAGCAATCTGTAGAATGGATTGCAGAAAATGCGGATGGTTGGATGTACTATCCCCAGAACTTTCATCAGCAAGAATTGAAAATAAAAGAGTGGCGGCAATTGATCAGTAAGACACATAATTATAGCAAGCCTTTTATGCAACCGCTATATTTAGACCTGATGGAGCAAAGTGATTTCAACCCACAAGGCATACATTTAGGAATAAGAACGGGTACTGATTTTCTCTTAGAATATTTGCACAGTGCGCAAAGTATCGGAGTCAACCATATCGCTCTTAACTTGAGATTTAACAAGAGTAAAATAGAAGATGCCTTAGAATTACTGGCCACAAAAGTACTGCCGCAATTTCATAATCACCAAAATCAAAAGAACGCATGAACAAAACAATTATGATAACAGGAAGTACAGATGGCATAGGCAAACTTGCAGCTGCTAAACTAGCTCAAAGTGGTCATCAACTTATCCTGCATGGTCGGAATCCCGAAAAATTGTCTAAGGTATTGGGAGAGCTTAAATCTGCTACAAACAATCAAAAGATAGCTGGATACGTAGCCGATTTCTCTAAACTCGAAGACGTAAAATCCATGGCCGCAAAAATAAAGGAAGAACAGTCTTCTATAGATGTACTTGTCAATAATGCTGGTATATTCAAAACAGCGCACACAATTGCTCCAAATGGTATAGACAGCAGAATTGTTGTTAATTACCTTGCCCCTTTTGAATTGACAAATGCTTTATTGCCGCTTTTGAAAAAGGGTGACAGTCCTCGTATTATCAACCTGAGCTCGGCTGCTCAAGCAAGTGTATCCACCTCATCCTTTGAAAAAAACAGTAACCTATCTCATAATGAAGCCTATGCGCAAAGTAAGTTAGCAATATTACTTTGGAGCTTTTACTTGGCGGAACATAATCCAGAAGTTGTGACCATTGCTCTCAATCCAGGCTCATTGTTGAATACTAAAATGGTGAAAGAAGCGTATGGAAGGTTTTGGTCACCAGCAGATAAAGGAGCTGACATTATCATCGATCTAGCGACTAATGTATCTTACAACAATAACAGTGGCCAGTACTTTGATAATGACAATGGTGGTTTTGGAAAAGCACATCTTGATGCTTACGACAACCAGATAATTGAAAACCTTATATCACTCACAACTAAAATTCTAAGCTAAGCTTTTTATGCTTAGCTGAATCACTTAATTGGTACTCAAAAAAGCCCAGAGTTTGCACTCTAGGCTAATTCATGTTGCATTTTACAATGCTATCGTATGGTCTTCGGTCTTCGATGCTTCCGTTTCATAGATATCCACTTCCAAATAGCTAGAAAGTTCAAGAGTATGCTCTACTTGGGAATACTGCTAAAAACCCCATTGTTATAAAACCATAGGATTCGGTCACCACCATTCACATCACCATCAAGGTCCAAATCAGAATTTAGGTATTGGTTGAATATTCCGTTTTCTTGCTCATAGTAAATCCGATCATTGACATTAATATCGTAACTCTGTACATCCATTAGCTGATCAATGTCGCCAGTATGCATGACCCAAGTACCATTAATTGGCTTTTGGCCAGATCCACCACCCATGTAAGAGTTCGCACTAGTAAAGTTATAAGTGATTGCGTCGTTTTGTACAACCACTGGACTTGGACTCATTACAGCCATATGATTACGGTGCTCGACAACAACATAATAAGCTCCGCTTAAACCAAACAGCCTACAGTTATCCGTCCACTCAATCGTACCGTCTTTTAAGAGTAAACCAGCTGCTTGATACACCTCAGTAGATTTCGCGATATCCGTGCGAAGAGATACGAGTACCCAGTCCACTGCATTCGGGTTGTAATCCGCGTCTGACCAGCCTTGACCTTCTGTTCCACTATAGTTCCAAGGAGTACCAGTGTACGGTTGTCCATTTGCTGTAGGGTTTTCAGTCATCCCAGGCAACAATTTCCTTAATCCATTTAGATCTGTTGTCATACTCGCCGCTTGAGGGTCATAACAGCCTTCTAAGACAACCGTAATGTCTAGATCAAGACAAGGCTCACCAACACACCCGCAACTGCCATCACTGCTGTCGTTGGTAGTGTTAGGGTTGTTATCATCACAAGGAGTGCCTGCTGGTGGGCAACCTAAGTTACAAGCATCATCAATTAAGCTCGTTTCGGAAATGATGACATCACCAGTGTTTCCGCCTAGTTGAAATTCAAAAACACAAGCAGGAAGATCCGCTTCAACCATGGTAAAATTATAAGTGAAGGTCTGCATGGTAGTGGTCAGATTAACTGTTCCACCAGTAAGCGTAGTATAAGGCGCTGAATTTAGCCCAACTTTAAACTCAATCGTTCGATTTGTACTTGCCCTTGCATTAAAAGAAACACTGTAGCTATGATTTTGCTCAATAAGTAAATTTCCTTGGAAAAAACCAGCATCCCACGTATTTGTTCCACCACTACCTGCTAAGGTAACTTCTCCATTGGCAATAGTTTGTGTGCATCCCCATTCGTACCAAGGGCCATTTCCAGTATCGAAGCTGTTATCAATAAGCAGCTCACAAGTCGTTAATGTTCCTGCACAGTTGCATTGTCCATCATGTACGTCATTGTTTGTATTTGGATTACCATCATCGCAAGCAGTACCTGCAGGTAAACAGGTTCCTAGACAACCACAGTTACCGTCTTCCACATCGTTTTGTGTGTAAGGGTTATTGTCGTCACAAGCAGTTCCAGCTGGCAGACAGGCTACTGTACAGCCATCATCCTTCAAGCTTGTACCTGCAATAATGACATCTGCCGTATTGCCACCTACTTGAAATTCAAAGATCGAAGTCGAAAGATCAGGATCAGGCATGGTAAACGTATAGGTAAAGGTTTGGAAGGTCGGAGTTAAATTTAAGACCTCACCAACATAAGAAGTATAAGGCGGTGTGTTAATTCCTACCTTAAAGTAGATCGTTCTATTTGTGCTTGCTCTAGCTACAAAAGAAGCAGTATATGTTTTATTTTGCTCAAGCAATAGATCTCCTTGGAAAAAACCAGCATCCCAAGGGTTTGCCCCTGTGATTCCAGATAACGAGATTTCCCCATTTGTAACAGTTGGTGTACAGCCATATTCGTACCAAGGAGCTGTGCCGTTGTCAAAGCTATTGTTGATTAGTAATTCACAAGTCGTAGCAGTTCCTACGCAATTGCATTGGCCATCTTGCTGATCATTGATTGTAGTTGGATTGCCATCGTCACAAGGCGTACCAGCTGGTATACAGCTACCTGCGCAGTTACATTGGCCATCTTGTACATCATTTTCAGTATTTGGATCATTATCATCGCAAACAGTTCCAGCTGCCAGGCAAGTACCTTTACATTGACAGTTCCCATCTTGTACATCATTGGTCGTATTAGGATCATTGTCGTCACATGGTGTACCTGCAGTTGGACAATTCAATAGTGGTGTCACATTGGCTAATAAACGAATGTATGAGGCTTGATAGTAGATGGCAGGTTCGGTGATTTCCCATGAGTTGTCAGGGTATCCTGTATTGTAGTCTAGATAACTTTTTTGTTGAGGTTGACCAGAAGGAGGGGAGATACTCGGAACACCGAAGCTAGCATTCGGTCCGCCAGGAACGTATCCAGGAGCAGGGCCATACTGACTAGTCAATGCATTATCCCAAGGCGTTCCATCATTAAACCAGCCATGATACATCTCGTTTGCGCATCGCTCAGCCCCATAATTGTACATGTTAGTCAAGTAGGTGATTCCAAGTGGATTTACACCGTGGAAGTAATGAAGCATGTGATTTGCACGTTCCTGATAGCTAACATGCGCTGAGGTATTTATCCCATATCTGATCAGTGATCCATTTATCGTTCCGATAGCGGATTTAGGTGTTGAGCTTCCCCAATGGTATGCCCAATCTGGCATAAATGCTCTATAAAGGTCAGAATTATCAAACCCATAGAAGTTGCTGCCGTTTCCAGCTGCGTCACTTTGTGCAGAACTAAGAATCGCATTTGCTGTTGTCTGATTGGCATTGCTTAAAGTGGTGTAAAATAGTAAGGCATCGCTCACTTGTATTGCATAAGGATCCCAATAAGTATTTGCTATTTGAGGCATAGAACCTGTATTAGCAATGATATACTGATTGTAATTGTTACCTCCTGTAATCGCATATAGATAGACTGCTGCTTTGTAGGCACTTTCTCTTTGAGCTGCTGCATTCCAATCTGCATCACCAGAAATGATTTCACCATTATCACAGGCTGTTTCAAATGTATTATTATTAATGAATTGTTGGGAATAATTCCATGATTGTATAGCTCGGTTTTCCAGTGTTTGAGCATAGTTGCTCAAGGAAGGGAAGGCACTGAATACTCTTGCACCATGGGCAAACATACCCGCTGCAGCAATAGAGGCTGACGAACAGGTCGGGCCGTAATAGCGTGGATCTGTATTTGTACTTGGTGGCACGCTTGTATTGTCATTATAATCCTGACTACCCATTTTTAGATGAGTAGATCCATCTGCATTGTTCATTTTCAATAACCAGTCAAACTCCCATTTTAGTTCGTCAATAAGATCAGGAATTCCATTTCCTGATTCGGGGATATTCCAGTTGTCTGTAAAGATGGTAGGATTTGACTCATAAGCCCATAAAAGGTCATGGACGGCTCTGTCGGCAAAGGTGACATACTTATTAAAATCTCCTGCATCCCACCAGCCACCAGTCAAGTCTTTTTCAGTAGAGGCGTCATTTTTTGCAAACACATATCTGCAATTCCCATCTTGTTGGTCATTTAGGAAGTCTGCTCCATCTGTCCAGTTCGCTTCTGCGTAAGGTAGTTGTTTCGGAGAATTGCATCGATTATAGAAAAACGTTCTTCCGGCTTGCTTCAGTACATTTTGATAGACATTGTTACCAATTTCAAACTGGGGAGATCTCACATTGTTTGTTGGGTCATATACGTAGTACTGTCCTGGGGCTTTAATGCTCGAAAAATTAAACCACCAACCCTTGTCTCCTGATTGATTGTGGGTAGCACCGCCATTCCATATTTGAAGCTGACCAGAATAAATAACACTACCATTGTTCCAATTTCTCAGCTCATAGGTGTTGCCGGGAGCAAAAGAGGAACCACTATTGAAGCCAACCTGTGGATTGCTGATTACAGCAGTTTTGGTTGCATTTTCAAGATAGCCAAATTGATCAACCATAATAAAGTCGCTCATTGGAGCAGCTGGTTGGGCAAAGCCATATACGATTGAAATTAAAACTACGAGAGGAGTAACTAGGATTGATTTACTCATGGGTAAAGTGTTTAGTTATAAGAATGAAGACCTGTTTAGAGCAATAACTTAATTTACTGAAATATTAGCTCTTTTCCTTATAGAAACGAAAAAAAACGGTGTACCCTAGCTCAATTTTTATTTTTATTATGTCATTGAGTCATATTTCTCTCTTGTTGAATTGATTAACTCAGGAAAAAAAATATCAAAATCGATGAGAAAATCAGATTCATTTTTTACTAAAACACTACCTGCAAGATGGAAATTCTTATCGTATGCTGCTCTTTTTGACAAATTATCGAATGCAAATTGAATTCCTTCAACAGTTTGATAACTTGTCAACCAGTTTCTTTCGATCATTACTGGTAAGTATTTCAATAGTTTAGGGTGCAACCATTCTTCATGCTCCAGTAAGGACTTATACGCAAAATTTGCACTGGTTTGAAGATCTGTAGCACTGTATTGATTCCATTGTTTTGATAAACAATAGTCATAATAAACATCAATAACGACGGGCGCGTACTTTCCAAAGACTTCACGGATTCTCGCTTTGCTTTGAAAAACAATTGGGTGGCTATCTGTAAATGAATCGATATGGCGATGAAGTTCAATACCATTCTGGATTTCATGCGGTAGTGTATCGATGACTTTTTTAGATTTATAAAAATCACCAAGCAGGTTTCCCGCTAGAATAGGAGCATTGTCAAAAGATAAAAATATGTGCGCGAGATGATTCATGGTTGAATATAAAAAGAAAAAAGCCATCCGATCAATTCGAATGACTTTTTTCATAATTTTTTGCCTTGATTAACCCAAGTAGGATCGTAGCGCGTTTTTATTATAAGATTTTCTCAATCTTCGAATAGCACGTTCTTTTATCTGCCTGACGCGTTCTCTAGTCAAACTGTAAAGATCCCCAATTTCTTCCAAGGTAAGTGAAGTGTCACCATTTAAGCCAAAATAGCAAGATAGTACTTCATTCTCTCTTGGAGTTAATATTGATAATCCATTTCTTACTTCATCTTTCAGAGATGATTTCATAAGATCTTCATCAGGACTATCCTCATGGCTATTCATTACATCGTAAAGTGTTGATTCTCCATCTTCGCCTCCCATAATAGGAGCGTCAAAAGATTGATGGCGACCATTCCCTTTCAACATGTTTGTTACTTCTTTTGGCGTGATTTCAAGCAGGTCCGCAAGTTCTTCGGGACTTGGTGCACGTTCAAATTTTTGTTGGAAAGAGCGGTAGGCATCATTTACTTTATTGTAAGAACCAACCTTGTTCAATGGCAATCGGACAATTCTAGAGTATTCCACAATTGCTTGTAGAATGGATTGTCTAATCCACCATACTGCATAAGAGATAAATTTGAATCCTTTGGTTTCATCAAATCTCTTTGCAGCTTTCATTAAGCCGACATTGCCTTCGTTGATTAAATCGCTGAGGGATAATCCTTGATTTTGATATTGTTTTGCAACGGATACCACAAATCTTAGGTTTGCTTTAGTCAAAATTTCTAAAGCTTCTTGATCCCCAGCTCTTATTCTTCTAGCAAGTCCAGCCTCCTCGTCAGCTTTTAGCAGGTCAATCTTGCCAATATCATTGAGATACTTGTCTAATGCAAGACTCTCTCTGGCTGTAATTTTGTTCGTAATTTTTAATTGCCTCATTGACGGAAGTTTTTAATTATTAAAAAGCCTGTACTAACAATACGCGAAAAAAAAAGAAATAGTTGCATCGCAATGAAAAAATACTTGACTTTTTAAAAAGAATTAATTAAAGAACTCAAAATACTTTAACCATTTTAGGAACGTTTTGCTTTGTATAAAAGTATCAAGGTTTTATTTATGATACATATTCATAACGTTCAGTTATCGTGTTTTGTTGTTACTTATATCTCTATAACACTAAAATATCAAAAATCATTCCCCAAAACCAGATTTTTTTTCAACTATTTTTTATGCAACGAATCGAAATTATAGCGCTAGGTCACTTCTTTACCCTTATTTTGGTTGAATTGTTTTTGGAAGAGCTCCTCGGTCAGTAGAGGTTGTTGACGCTTTCTTGATTTAGCAATTTAAAATTTACTAAACGACAATGTTATTTTTTGCTTAGGTTTTGGAGTGTTCGACGAGCATTACGATTTGTTGTAATATTGACATTTAGATTACAAACTAGGGTCGACTTTTCGATAAGCTTCCTGTTTAAGTAATTTGTCTAATGGGACAACCGTATACCCTTCTTCAGATAAAAATGCCAATATCAGCTGCAAGGCCTTACCAGTATACTGAAATCTGTCATGCAATAAAATGACTGAACCAGGAGAAAGTTTATTCTTGACCGCTTTTAGTATTGCCTCGGGATCTTTCCGCACCGTGTCGTATGTTCTAATGTTCCAGCCAATCACTTCTAACCCCATTTCCGTTACCACTTTTGCGATAATTGGATTGGTGACTCCAAACGGTGGTCGAAACCAGTTTACCGTTTTTCCAGTGGTTTTATGAATGACTGAATTTGTGGATTCCAATTCCTCCTGTATGCGATGCTTACCAAATATTCCCATCCGATTGTCATGAGAAAAACTGTGGTTGCCAATGAGATGGCCTTCATCTACTATTTGTTGAACAATTGATGAGTGCGCTGCAATCTGATTGCCAATTAAAAAAAAAGTGGCGGGAACTCGATATTCTTTGAGAATTGATAACACCTCTCGTGTTATTTCAGGCGTTGGACCATCATCAAAGGTGAGCGCAACCTTTTTTTCATTTGTTGAGGCCTTATGATTTCCCTTTAGGTAGAAATTGGTTTGAAGGTGATACGAACCCCAAGAAATTAGCAAGAAAAACAGTACGCCTACAAGAAGGTACATCCAAGGCTTAACGTCAAGAAAAAAATCCGCTATGAAAAGCAAGACAAATATTAGGAAAAACAAACGTTTTGATGACTTAAACGTCAACATGGGAAAGTAAGATTAAAGAATGATTGATGTTGTTGTAATGATTATAAATCAATATGTTCTTGGGTACTCGATCAACCTTGTTTAGACGAACTATATCTGGTATTTTACCCGTGTATGCGATTTTAGAAGCCAACCATAAAGCAAAGGAAGTAGCTGTTTTATATTCACCACATAGATGCTTAAAATAAACCTGAGCTTGTTCTGCAAAGTACGAATTCGCTAAGTCATTAAATGGCTTGTCAAATGTCTTATCTCCTGTCAGACCAAGTACAACAGCATCAATATCTTCAACGGATTTTGAATTGCGTGTTAAGAAATGCTCAATCTCCTGCTGAATAGCCTTGCTGTCCGTGGGTTTGTAAAAATTATGCATGCCTTCTAGTTTGGCATATGATTTTCCTTCTTTCTCGCTGCCGAGAATAAAAAAGGCGGATCCTTCCCCTGGAATCACTCCATCATCCTTGTAGTCAAGGAATTGCGAATGAGGGATTGCTTCTTTTTTCCAACTTCCAAGATGGATCATTCTTTGATAGTATTTCTCCGTCATTTCATCAATACCACCAATCAGATAATTTCCTGGCGCTTCGTTGACTTGCATCATCCCATCTAGTAACGCACTTTCGAACGAAAAACCTTTGTGGACATAGGTGAAATTGTAGCCATGACATTGTTTCAAGATCGCTATCGTTCCAGCAACAGTATTGTGAGTAGATTGGATAAATGAAATGGGGGTCAACAGTTGCTCATCGTGATTAATGACTTGAAGGAGAAATTTTTCAGTATCAGTAAGACAACCGAGGGCAGTCCCCACAATCACTGCATCTGGCGTTTCAATGCTAGCATCTTCTAGAGATCTTGTGGCAGCACAAACACCCATTTTTACCAACTTGCTCATTCGTCTTCTGGCCTTAGAAGGCAAAAGTTCCTTATAATTTGGCTCCTTACAAATCTGATATTTTTGATCGTTTTCCTGCACGGTATCAAGAAACAAGCTATTGTCAAACGTGTCTTGTGGTGAAATATTTCCGATGCCTTTTATATAAGCCATTTAATTGTATTTTGAGAACACTAATGCGGTGTTATTCCCACCAAATCCAAAGGAATTAGAAACGATATGATTAATTTCTACATTTTCAACTAATTCGCTAACCGGCTCAACTGTCAAATCAGCAATTCGATTCTGAAAGCGAAGATTTGGGAAAATCAGATTGTTCTGAATGGCTAGAATTGAAAATACCGCTTCTAGTCCACCAGATGCTGCTAATGTATGCCCTGTATAAGATTTGGTAGAGCTCATTTTTGGAATACTGGATTCAAACAAACGGGAAATAGCTCTGCCTTCTGACAAATCATTGTTTTCAGTACCCGTTCCATGAAGGTTTATGTAATCAATGTCCGATGGTTGTAATCCGCTGATTTTTAATGCTGTTTTCATGGCGTTGTACGCACCATCTCCTTGAGGAGAAGAGGCCGTTTGGTGAAAAGCATCATTGGTGTTTCCATATCCCGAAAGCGTGGCATATACTTTTTTCCCGGCAGCTGCTTGCTCTGATTCAATGACCAAGTAACCGGCACCTTCCCCTAGGTTTAGACCCGTTCGGGAGTCATCCATTGGACGGCAGAGTGCACGATCTAGGATCTTAAGGGTGTTAAAACCATTGATTGTAAATTTAGTCAGGCAATCTGTTCCTCCTACGACTGCTCTATCGATCACCCCATTTTTAATAAGTCGGGCGCCAAACATAATCGAATTCGCTGCAGAGGAACAAGCTGTACTGATCGTGGTGATGTAATCTTTAATACCAAGCCAGTCTGCCATTTTTTCCGTTCCAGCCCCACAATCGTTACTGTCTAGAAAGGCAGTGTCGACCACTTCTTCTAAAAAGTGGAGAAAATAGACCTCTGTCTTATCCATTCCTCCTACAGTATTAGAAGAGATGAGCCCTGTGCGCATACCGTCACTGAGGTCGATTTTCGCATCCATCATGGCCTCTTTGGCTGCACGCATACCGATGAGGGTTGCCCTTGTTATCCCTTTAGGGTTTGGGTGGTTGATCTGTTTTGCCAGTTCTTCATCGCTCATTTTGATTTCTGCGACGGGAATCTCTTCCTTGTGCACAGAGTCGAGGTATTCCATTTTGCCGATGCCGTGCTGTCTTGTCTTCAGGCTTTGAAGCGTTTCCTCAACATTTTTACCGATGGATGAGAATGTTCCGATGCCTGTGATTAGAATTTTGGTTTGGTTTTGTACCATTGGGAGCTAAGCGTTTTTATTATGCTCTGTAATGAAGGTTGCTAACGTTCTAATTGATTCAAACACTTTTTTTCCTTCTTTAGGATTTTCGATTTTTACACCGTGTTCTCTTTCCAATAATACAATAATTTCAAGTGCATCGATTGAATCAAGTTCTAATTCACCACCGAATAATGGATCATCGTTACCAATTTCTTCTACAGTAACGTCTTCTAAATTTAATTGTTCGATCAATTGACCTTTAAGGGCGGTCATTAAGTCTTCCATAGTTTTTTAATGTATTAAAATTCAAATAAATTTTTTATTTCTCTATCAATAGAATGGTTGCTTCATAATGATCACTGTTATATTCAACGTAACCAGCGATGCAAGCATCACATTCATTTGTTTCAAACAGCAAATCTACATAATTGAACACAGGTTCCAAGTCATTTTGTTCAGTAATTAAGCAACAATTTTCACCATAGATCTTATTTTTTATACAAATTTCTCCAATCATGATGTTCGGAAGCGTATAGACAAACTCTGCTGGTCTAGGGAAATACTGATCCCTATCTTTTACAGAATCCCAATATCTACTGTCTGTATCTATTGTTGCTGTTGAGTTTCCTAGAATTACTCCTATTCTTTTATTGTTATATTTATCAAGAAAATTAGTGTTTTTTAAGGCCAATTGACAAGCTAGAAAAGCAAGCTTTGAAAGATTGTCCATTTTATAGAATTTAGGATATTTTTCTAAATTCGATTTATAGACCTCTTTTGCAAATTGTCCAAACAGTAGGTTTTCTTTGTCTTGATAAAGCAATTCATCATTTAGATAAATCGAATTATTAAAAACCTTACAGCTACTTGCTATGACTTTTTCCTTGATCATATTTTTTGAAATACTAGGGCTGCATTGCATCCTCCAAAGCCTGAAGCAGTCTTCAGACAGGTGTTCAATTGTTTATCTTCAGTGTTTGTAATGATTGTCATAGGATTTGATACGCCAAGTTTTTCGAGTCCTAGTGATTTATATAACCTATTTTTTCTTAAAGAGTTCATAGCCACGATAGATTCTGTGACTCCAGCTGCTCCAAGCGTATGTCCAAAATAACCTTTTAAGCTGTTGGTAGGTACATCAAGTAAATTTGTACGTGCAAACGCTTTTGATTCCATTTCATCATTATACAGTGTCGCTGTTCCATGTGCAGAGATATAATCAATATCAGTTGCGGAATAGCTTGAGGCTTTAAGGCTTTTTTCAATAGCGATGTATAAGCCTTCTCCAGTTCTAGAAGGCCCAGAAATATGGTTAGCGTCATTACTGGATGCTCCCCCAAGAAGTCTGATTTGCTCGTTTAAGTTGTTTGGCTGCTTGCTAAGAAGCACTGTTGCGCAGGCTTCTCCTAGGTTTATTCCAGCTCTGTTCTCATCATATGGTTTGCAACGGTCATCACTTATTGCCTTTAGCGATTGAAAGCCAGAGACGGTGAAGGCAGAGGAAATATCTCCTCCAGCAACAACGACATGGTCTGCTTGTCCGCTTCGAATATATCGAGCACCTATGATTTGAGCTAACACGCCTGAAATGCAAGCATTAGAGACAACAATTGGAGGTCGAGGATAGCCGAAGTAAGCACCAATGTGCTTGGCCATTGTACCCATATCTAACCGATTATCAGGCAGTTGGTTTTTGTATGCACCTTCTAGTATATCAATGCTCCCTTTTGTGCTGGATAAGATTAACAATGTATTAGGATCAGAAAGCTTAATATCGGTTTTGCTCAATGCTTTGTGTATGGAGAGGATAAACAGTTTTTCCAGTTTCGTGTTCTTACCGTGTTCAGTTGCTGAGATTGTATTAAACTGGTTGTTCAGTTCCTTGTTGTCTACGAGTGATCCATAAAATGGAGTAGGGGAGATGTGTTCAATCTGATGCTGATGCACCCCGCTAATTTCTTGGTTGATTTTAGTGATGTTCTCTTGTGTAGTAAAGCCAAGAGAAGTGATCATATTGTCTGCTATGGCGTAAACTGGGTGCATTATATAAGGTTCCATTTTTCGCGCCATGCGTCTACAAATGGCGGATTGTTAAGAAGTAACTCACCATCTAGATTCAAAAATACTTGTGTTGTTGAACCTGTTGCAGACAATTTGCCATCTGATTTACGGTAAACCTTATAGGTGAAATGAATCTTAGCAGCCGGATGGTCGTGGTAGGTGATTTCAATTTTTGCGGAATCTCCATATTTTAGAGGTCGCTTGTGTTTGCAAGAAGACTCAATTATGGGGATCACTGCACCTTTTTCAAAAACAGTTAAGTAATCAATACCGAATTGTTTACCGAAGGCTTCTCGGGCATCTTCGAAGTATTGATAGTAATGTCCATGCCAGACTACTTTCAATGAATCTACTTCATTAAAACGAATGGGGACCTCGGTCGTGGCTGTTAACGTGTTGACTGTTTTCGCAGTTTTATTCATGAATGGGGTAAAGGTAAAAAAATGAGGGTTAAGAATTAAAGATTAGAATTAAAATTAAACCCACAAACTGTATTTTTAATGGAAAATGTGGGTTTAAACGAAGTAAGCGCAGATCAAGATTCCTATTTAAATAATTTTATCGTTGATGTGTTGAATTCGAGCCAGTTATATTTGGTAATTCCTTTGCTTTTTTGTATCTTACTTTCTAGAACCATAAACCCGGTTTGTCCCTTAAATTTATTGAAAAGGGGTTCCAACTTTTTTAACCTATTGTTCAATTTGGTAACGACCAACTTTCTTACTTTGGAAAGCGCTATCATTTCATTTAAATAATAAACACGCTAACCTTATGCAAAAGCTGCTACTATTTTTTCTAATTCAACTTTTTGTTTGTTCTGCTTTCGCGCAAAATGTGGGAATTGGAACAACCAACCCTTCAGAAAAATTACACATTCAAGGAAATCTAAGAGTGGAAAATCGATCTGTTTATTTAGGTCCAGATCAACGAATATATGGTGATGGTAATAGCGCTCTATATTTTGATGGTAATCATTCTACGATAACACAATTTATCATGAGGGATGCTGAAAATGAGCAATATGGTAGACTTTATGGTAGTGGAGATGGAGAATACTTCGGTTTTTTGGATGGCGATGCTCAATGGTCTTTTATCCAACGTAAGGATGTTTACACAGGATTTAGAATAGACAACTCAGAAAAGATGAGAATTTTAGCCAATGGTCATGTTGGTATTGGTACTGGCTCTCCTGCCGGTAAGTTGACAATTGTCAGTGACTCTACTGATCGAGGGTTGGATGTAATTTCCGCTGCATACGGAAATACACACATTCCTTACAGTGATGGAAGAAGTTATCTTTCGGGCCAAGAATTGGTCTTTAGATCAAATGGCAACACCGAACGCATGAGAATCAAAAGCAACGGATATGTGGGAATCGGAACAAGCACACCTGATCATAAATTAGACGTCAGACCAGGCGGTGGAAAGCTAAAATCTTACACCTATGGTATGGAGTTTACAGTCAATACGACTGGAGGCTGGGCTAGAGGATTTCGATTACGTAACGAAGCAGATAGTATGTCAGCTACGGTATTCGGTTCGCTAAATGGCGATGCTTATATCGCTACTGGATTTAATGTAAACCAAGCACCGACTGGATACCAAGGCAGAAAGATGGTGATTTTGAAAAATGGTAACGTTGGGATCGGCTCAGCTAATCCAACAACCAAATTGGCTGTTAATGGAGATATTCGCTCTCGTGAGGTATTGGTAGAAACTGCAAATTGGCCTGATTATGTTTTTCACAAAGACTATGTACTCCCTACACTGCAAGATGAGGCTATGTTTATTGAAGAAAACGGTCATCTGTCAGGATTTCAATCAGAAAAAGAAATGGAAAACGTGATTACTGTTGGTGACGTTACGAAACGGCAACAAGAGAAAATTGAGCAAATGATGCTTCATCTCATCGAGATGCAGAATGATATGAACGCTTATAAGGATAAAACAGATAAGGAAATCTCTAAATTAAAGGCTGAAAACCAATCCTTAAAGTCAACAATCAATAAAGAAAAATAGCACTTCTCCTTTCTTTCTATAAAAGAAGTAGGAGTACAGTTTAAATATTATTCCTCTTAAGAAAATCTTGTATTCGATTTGGTAAGATACTTAACTATTTCTTACCTTTAGTAGGAGTAAAATAGTCTTAAATTTATAAAATACATTTCCATGCAAAAGTTTATACTAATCTTATTGTCCCAATTTATTGTTTGTTTTGTTTTCGCTCAAAACGTAGGTATTGGAACGACCGCTCCTGAGCATATACTTGATGTTCGAACTGGCGCTGGAAAACTTAAGACCTTTAATACTGGTATAGAATATACCGTTAATACCACTGGCGGATGGGCCAGAGGATTTAGATTACGTAATGAGCACCCTGCTGACAGTCTTCAAACAACTGTTTTTGGCTCCTTGGGAGGAAACGCATATATTGCTACTGGATTTGACGCATCATTGAATGCTACAGGATATACGAGCAGAAGAATGGTAATTCTTAAAAATGGAAGGGTTGGTATTGGTGTCAATTCACCAGCACAAATGCTCCATGTGAACGGAAATTTGAGAGTCGAAAATCGATCTGTCTACTTTGGTCCTGATCAACGCATATATGCTGACAACGCAAGCGCATATTATTTTGATGGCAATCATTCAACCGTTACTCAACTCATCCTTAGAGACAAGGAAAACGAAATTCATGGAAGGCTATATGGAAGTGGCGATGGAGCACGTTTCGGATTGCTAGATGGTGATGCGAATTGGTCTTACCGTGCAGAAAAAGATCTGTTTACTACATTTTCGATAAACAATTCAGAGAAAATGAGAATCTTAGCAAATGGCTATGTAGGTATTGGTACTTCAGCTCCTGAGCATACACTGCACGTGCGTCTTGGTGCGGGAATGCTAAAGACGTTCTCTACTGGACTAGGATATGAGGTAAATACGGCTGGAGGTTGGGCAAGAGGCTTCCGACTAAGCAATAGACAAGATAGTACAGAAACGACAATCTTTGGTTCACTTAGCGGAACAGCCTATATTGCAACAGGCTATAATATAAATCAATCTGCTACAGGATATCAGGATAGAAAATTGGTCATATTGCCAAACGGTAATGTCGGAATTGGCTCCAACAACCCTAATAGCAAACTTGCTGTAAACGGAAACATTCGTTCAAGAGAAGTATTGGTTGAAACATCAAATTGGCCAGATTATGTGTTTAAGGCGGAATACCAATTGCCTACATTACAAGAGGAAGAGGTATTTATTGAAGAAAATGGTCACTTATCTGGTTTCGAATCTGAAGCAGAAATGGAAAACACCATAACCGTTGGAGATGTCACCAAACGCCAGCAAGAAAAGATTGAGCAAATGATGTTGCACCTTATTAGAATGGAAAAGGAAATTGAAACATTGAAAGCTGAAAATGAGGCATTCAAGTTGAAATTTGAAGCAATTGAGGATTGATTAATTGATCATTGATCTTGGAGCATTGCTTGTTTTTTATGCAATGTACTTGCTTGAGATCCTAGGAACGATATCGTTTTATCATGCCGACTCAAATCGATTGCGCAACATAAATATTGTGACCGCTCCCATTACAAAAAAGAGCACACCCGCCAGCAAAAAAGCTTGCTGTACACTGTAAACATCACTCAGCCAACCAAGAAACGGCGCCACCACGGCAAAGACCACTCGTATAATCAATCCTCGCACTGACAAAACGGTTGCGCGCATGTCAGAAGGCGTTGCTTTGTTTACAAAATCTAGCAATACAGGGGATGCAACCCCACGCATCATATAAATCAAGAAGATAAATCCTAGTGACCAATGGGTGTAAAACAAGCCAACTCCTGCAAAACCAACTGCAATACCCAACACCAGCATCAAGGAAATTTGTCGATTGCTCATCACAGTATAAATCCGATATGTCTCAAATGAAATGATGGCAACCGTGAGGTTTAGGGCTGACCAGATCACCCCGATCCAACCATCAGAAAACAGCTGATCGCTTAAAAACGGTTGAGTAAACCAAGCAGCGGTTAGCGTTGCAGATCCCATAACTGCAGACAACACGATAAACCATCGGAGACGCTCGTTTTCTAAAATCGCATACTGAAGGATTGATCGGATATTGGCCCAGCCTCTCTTTATTGTTTTCTTTTCTGAACCCACCTCTACCAGCGACCAGGCAATCCAAACGCCAACCACAGCAATAGCAATCTGACCGTACACAGTAGACCGATAACCAGCATACTGTGCCATCCAACCACCTAGTAAAGCTGCTGCGGCCTCCGCGAACGTGCCAGCAGAGTAGAGTCTGCCTTGGTGCTTGAGATAAGCGTCTGATTGTTTAATTTTCGCTAGGCTGTCATATAATAAGGCAGAGTTCGTTCCAGAAATAAAGCTAGAGCCTAGCCCGATAACAATGGCACTTGATGTAATCGAAAAGAAACCAGTGGCTTGACTGAGGAGAATAATCCCCAAAAGGTTGAGCAGCATTCCTGTAATCAAGGAGTTGCGTCTCCCAATGCTATCCGCAAAATAGCCAGATGGAACTTCGGAAAGTGCGATGGTAAACGAGTAAATACCCTGAACGAGCATAATCTGACCAACAGAGAGTCCGTTTTCCATATAAAACAGCGCAATGATGGGCATGTAGAGTAGAAACCATTTACAAGCTTGTAAACTAAAGAGCTTAGGAATATTGCCTTCTACACCAGACCAAGACAACATATTTAGAAATTGACAATTAACAATGAATCAAATAATTAATAGAGCACTAAATAATTAAACATTAATCATTAATCAGAAGCCAAATGCTTCTTTGATTTTGTCGAAGATCGCTGTATTTTCGTAAATTCCTGCAAAAGCTTCTGCACCTGGCCCATAAGCAAATACAGGAATTAGATCGCCCGTGTGATAGTCGCTTGTAAATGCCCCTTTGATTTCACCCATTTTAGAGCCTTTTTGAATGGCGTATCCACCCGTTTCATGATCTGCAGTGATGACAACAAGTGTATTGCCATCTTTTTTAGCGTATTCTAGTACATTCTCAATGCTTTCATTAAAATCAAGCATTTCAGTAATGATGTAGTCACTATCGTTGGCATGGCCTCCCCAGTCAATCTGAGAGCCTTCAATCATAAGGAAAAAGCCTTTTGGACTTCTCTTATCAAGGAATTTGCAAGAAAACGTACTTGCATAGGGTAGATAATCTCGCCCTCGCGCGACTGGAATCGGGTCGCTATCAGCTGTTAGGTAACCGAAGTTGGCAGTTGGCATTTCCAGTTCTTCAAGGCTTTTGCCTAGGAAGGTATTGATCTGATAGCCCTTGGCTGTGAACTCATCGAGTAGATTACGGCTATCCACTCTTCGGTCGAAATATTTTTTTCCGCCACCAATAAACAGGTCGACTTCTGTCGTAAGGAAATCTGCTGCGATTTCTTCATACATTTTACGCTGTGGTTGATGTGCGATGAAGGAAGCTGGTGTGGCGTGAACAATGGTTGAGGTGGCAACTAAGCCGGTAGCCAATCCTTTTTCCTCAGCTAGTTCGAGGATGGTAACGACTGGTTTCTTGTTTCTGTCTACACCGATTGCCCCATTGTAGGTTTTGATACCACTCGCAAATGAGGTGGCAGCTGCAGCAGAATCAGTGATCAGATCATTATCAGCATGGCATTTGTGGAGACCGATTACTGGAAACTTTTCTAGGGCAAGCTGATTGTTATTCATATACATGCCTGCAGATATCTGAGTAAGGCCCATCCCATCACCAATCATAAGGATGATGTTTTTTGGTTTTTTTCGCTTCTCAGCAACGTATACAGTGTCTTTTACTATTTTTGTAATGACTTCTTGAGCGGTAGATGTTGTCTTTGAGGTCGTTACGCAGCTTGTAGCAGCGAAGCAAATCAACAAAAAGAAAAGTAACTTATTCATAAATGGGTGTTTGTACAAATGTATTCAATTCTAATGAATTCCCAAGTAAAAAGGGCTTACATTTCTTGAGTTTACTATTCTTATAGAATTGAAAATTTAGATTATTGTAACAGATAATCAATATCGTGCTCGTTAAATTTAATTTTATCGTTGTTATTGATAATGTCGTCTGCTAATTGCTGTTTTCTTTCTTGTAATTTTAGAATTTTTTCTTCAATCGTATCTTTTGTGATAAATTTTAAAGCAATTACATTTTTATCCTGACCAATTCGATGTGCCCTTGCAATGGCTTGCTGCTCAGCTGAAGGATTCCACCATGGATCTGCGATAAATACATAATCAGCCGCGGTTAGGTTGAGACCAGTACCGCCTGCTTTAAGGGAAATTAGAAAAAATTGAACATCTTTATCTCCTTCAAATCGCTTGATTTCACTTGCTCTCTTAGGTGTTGGTGTGCTACCAGTCAACATAGCAAAAGGGAGTTCCTCTTTTTCCAGCCAAGCTTTGAATAGGTTAAGGTGTTTTACAAACTGAGAGAAAATCAATACTTTATGATGACTTTTTCTAATCAAATCCATTCGATTGATAATGTCGTTGAATTTTCCAGAATCTTTAAGATAATCTTCCTCAGCCATCACTGGATGATTGGCGATTTGTCTTAGTTTCAAGAGTAAGGACAAGATCATCATATTGATCTTAGGGCCATTATCTGCAATGTTTTCAAGGATAAAATTCCTAGCCGCTGACTTTTCGCTTTCGTACAATTTTTTCTGGGCGGATGTCATTTCACAATAGCAAACTTTTATGGAAAGATCTGGTAAGTCTTTCGCCACTTCTTTCTTTGCTCGTCTTAGTAGATAAGGAGAAACTAATTGACGGAGGTGATCCTTTTGTCCCTCATCATTAAATTTTTCAATTGGGACAATAAACTCCTTCTTGAAAAACCGAAAATCTCCCAGCAGCTTAGGATTGATAAACTGCATCTGCGACCATAGATCGGAGAGCGAATTCTCAATTGGAGTACCACTTAATGAGATTTTATGTTCACTTTCCAATTCGTTTACTGCCTCAAATATTTTCGAATTTTGATTTTTTATTTGTTGACTTTCGTCTAATACAAGGTATTCAAAATCAATTTGACCTAGGATAAGCTTGTCTTTCAAAGCAGTATGATAGGACGTTAAGATTACGTCATATTTTATTAGCTCTTCTACTGTTTTCTTACGTTTCGAGCCAATATTCTTGCATACAGACAGAGAAGGTGCAAATTTTTGGATCTCAGATTCCCAGTTATATACCAATGAGGCTGGCATCACAATCAATGAAGTGAATGCATTAGATTCCTGTTCAGTAGTAGAAGCGGCAGAGAATAAATCAATCTGTCCTTGTACAGCAGGTGCAGGAGCTGGAGCATCTTTTAATTTTTGTTCCTTGGCATAAAGCAAAACGGCAATCGTTTGCAAGGTTTTACCAAGTCCCATATCATCTGCCAAACAGCCTCCTAGGTCATTTTTATATAGGTGGAGTAACCACTTTACTCCGGTAAGCTGATACGGGCGTAGTGTCGCTTTAAGCGTCGTAGGTGGCACATATCTCAACCGTTTGTAGTTCTTTGATAACTCTTGAGGAACATAGGAGTCCGCTTTCGTATTTTCAAGCTCGTCCAATAACGTATATTGACTTTTAGTCAACGTGAGTCGATTGTCATCTAGCAATCCCATTTGGAATACCTTACTGTACTTTGTCATCCATTCAATTGGAATGATAAAGGCTTTTTGATCAGGAAGGATGAATACGCGATTTCCAGAAATGATGTTTTGTGCAAGTTCGATAAATTTGATTTGATACTTACCAATGTTTACAACACCAAAAAGGTCAAACCAATCATCTCTACTTTTTATATTCAGGTCTAGTTTTGGTGTTTCTAGGACGATTGTAGTTTCTCCTACGCTTGGTTCCGGTATTTTAAAACCAGCCTTTTTGAGTTGGGCTTTGTGTTTTGTTATCCAGAAATGAGCAGCAAAATCGTCCTCTTGTCCTTCAAATTCTGGATGCACAAATATACTTCCACCTTGATTTTTTAATCCTAGCGTTTCTAATTCGGTTTTATACTTACTTTCTTGATCTAATTTTCTTTTATGTTGGTAAACAATGACCTCCTCATTATCGAATTTAAGTTGTGTTTTCTGCTTAGCAGCTTCACCATGCAGGAATCTATTTTCATTGTAGAAGAACTCAAGACTAATACCATAAGCACTGTTTAGCAAATTTTGGATCACTGCTAGCTGAGCAAGAGGCTGTACGTCGTTGTTTATGACATCAAATCCTTCTGCTTCAATAGTGGCTCTCGCAACTACACGCAAAATGAACTTCTGGAAATATTCTTTAACATAAGATTTTGGAATGACTAGAATGTCCTTGTTCTTAAAAGGTTTGAGCATGTTCCCATTAATGTCTGGGATTTTATAAAGTTGGTTGTCAATGCTTACCCATGCTGGATTGTTTGTTAATACATTAACAGTTCTTTTTCTAATGTGCCAAGGCCCGTTTTGATCTTTAAAGCTAAAACGATATTCAATTCCCTTTTCATTTTTCTTGAAAAATAGATTTGGTGTTTGCTTGTCTCGAGAGTAGCTAATTAAGGATTCAGAAAGGTATTCTTTTCTATCGAAGTTGATGCCGATGAAAAATTTGTTTTTGACAACGATGGAGAGGAATTGATCTAAGTTTCGTTGGACAAATGCTACAATTGTTTTCCGAATCTCACGGTCTGCAAGTAACATTTCAAGCGTAAACTTTTTCCTTCCTTTCTTAGGTTTGAATTTGAGTTCTATATTTTCAACAGATAGTTGATCAATAATCTCAAAAAGTTGTTGTCTAGGTTCAGTATTCTCAAACTGAAAATCATTCATTGTTTGTTGAAAGACACGTCTTTCTGCATAAGCAGGATTTCCATTTTTATCACATTTTACGATCCAGGCGGAAGGAAGAAAACCAAGGAATTCGTATTCAACGAGATTATATACGACTTGATGTACAATTTTATCTGAACTTGTTAGTGTTTCCAAATTGTTTTGTTTATCTGATTTTTTTGAAAATGGACATTAAATATAGCATATTAAATGCAAAACTGGTGTAAAATTGGCGTTAATCTTACATTAGAATCGTTTAGCTAAGCTTGATCTATAATTACATAATTCCTTTAACAATGATTGTTAATTATTGTTTTTTAAGTTTACGTAAGGTATGTGGATTCGTTACTTGAAAACTGATTTTGATTTTAGCACCTGATTTGTAGCGCAGTATCAGTTAATGAGGATCGGTTTGGGTGGGCTCTATATTCTCTACTACACTATTTTCGTCAAGCAGATTTTCAGCCGGATTGGTGTTTGTTTCAGGAGCATCTGGTACTTCTGGTTGTTGTTCATCTTCAAACATTCTATTATGAAATAGAATGATGCTCACCGCGCCTAGGAAGATTGCTGTGTCGGCTAGGTTGAAAATCGCACTAAAAAATGAAAAATAGTTGCCGCCTACAAAAGGTAACCATTCTGGGAAGCGTCCATTAAACAAGGGGAAGTAAAGCATGTCAATGACTTGCCCGTGCAGCCAAGGTGTAATAGAGCCAGGCGCAGCGTTATCAAGTAAAACACCATAAAAAACACTATCAATACCATTCCCAAGAGCTCCTCCAATTATTAATGCAAGGCTGACTAACAGGAATTTGTTCGCCTTCTGCTTAATTTGTCCTTGGAAAAAGTAGATCAGTATAGCGATAGCAATGATTCGAAACAACGATAAAAATAGCTTCCCGTAGTCATTGTCAAGCGTAATGCCAAAGGCCATCCCTTCATTCAAGATATAGTGTAGTCGGAACCAAGTACCGAGTACTGGGATATCCTCATTGAGCGTCATATTGAAATAGACGGCCATCTTAGATATCTGATCTAAAACCACAACGATAACTATAATAAGATAATAGTGGACTGCCTTCATAATTGAATGTTAGGACGCAAAAATAAATTATTCCATAGGAATAATCTAACAAACGACAGACAATTACCTATTTGCAGATGATAATACGTGTTGGGGCTCTTTAACTACGTCTAACCGATACTGGTTTTCTCCTTGATTAACAGTGCAGTAGTGTGCATTGCAGTCATAAACAAACTGAAATGTTTCTTTTTTGTTAAAACCTTCAGGAAGACTGTAATTGCGTTCAAAATCAAGCGTTCCCTCGGCAGATATCCGTTGAATCGCCATTAGATTGTCCGGTAAAACGGTATTCGGATTTTGCTGGAACCAGACACCTGCTCCTTTTCCTCCTAGCCAAACAGCTGTTGGCTCTAGTGAAGAAGGTCGATCAGGTTCTTCAACTGTGCCAATGAGGCAGAAGTCCCCGTTTGTAGATGGTTTGTCAAGGAATCCAAGCAAAACATCCCTTAAAACGTTAGACAAACGAGCAGGGTAGGTCGAAATTTTACCATTTTGAACACGGTACATTTTGGGACTCGATCGGCTGTTATAAACATTGCCAAGCGGTGATGGGGTGAACGTAATCCGAACTGCGTTTTTTACTTTGATCCATTTATTAAGACTACCTGCACGACAAACATCAGCCACAAATCGGCTACAATTTGTAGCAATTAAGTGGAATGGACTGTATCTCCAGCTTCCCTTATTCTGTTCTTTTTCAACAAAAGACTTTGCTGCTTTGTAACTAACTTCCTGACAAACAGACGCAATCATTCTTCCTTCACCATGCGTAATCTTCTCATTTGCATCTAGCCATAGCAATATTTCTTCTAAATTGGTGACTCGATTATCTTGTATTTTTGCTTTTATTGGTACTGCGACTTCTGGGTCTGTTTTTGCTCCACGAACTCTGCCTTTACCATCTGGAGTAATGTATCGACCAAAATCAAAAAATTCACAGTGTCCAGTCTCATTATTTATTAAAACGAGTGCGGCATGTCCTGCTTTGTATTTTCCACTGTGTTGTATGCCTAGGCTTTTAAACAATGGTTCATAGAAGCCATCAACTCCAGAAACAAAAACGTCTGGCCAGGCTAATACAATAATCTTTGCATCTGCTTGGGAATTATTCATAGTATACTAGGAGGTTGAGAAGTTAAATTTCCTTTTGCTTTAACTTGTGAAAGTTGATAGGTACTACTGAAAAGTAGTCTGATACAGGCATGAATATCAATAATGGAGTACAACTTGGATAGTTGCCCAATTATTGAATTCCTCAAGGAAATCAATTTCATGTATTAAGTGTTTTGGGTAGTAAAAATACTATTATTCCACAAACTAAAACGGTGTAAGTAGGATTTTTGTTAGTCCAATTTAGATTTTGTCGGATAAAAGACGCTTGAGGCTATTGTAAATATTTAAAGAATAATGCTTGTTTTTGAATGAAACCCTGCGTAACCTCTTGTGTTTCTTCTATGTTACCTAGGCATTTTATTCCTGTATAGGAACAGATAACTTCTTCCGTACTTTTGTTTTTCTTACCATTAAAAATGATTCCTTCAATTGGAATATCTCTCTTTTGAAGTGCTTCAATCGATAGTAACGTATGGTTGATGCTTCCTAAATAGTTTTGGGAAACCAAAACGACTGGGATGTTTAATTGCTTAATCAAATCAATAATAAGCTCCTTATCATTGAGCGGTACATGCAAGCCCCCTGCTCCTTCTACAATCAGGTGATTGGTTGTCTCTGGAAGCTGAAAACGGTTGAGGTCGATTTCAATACCGTCTACTGCTGCAGAGTGATGCGGTGAGGCTGGTGTATTTAGCTGATAGGTTTCTGGATGAAGGTTGACGTCAAAACTAGTGAGTACTTGAATCTTCATGCTATCACTATTGTGCAAATCACCCGATTGAACGGGTTTCCAGTAGTCTGCTTTGAGTGCTTCAGTCAAGATCGCACTGATGACTGTTTTTCCGATCTCTGTGCCTATACCAGTTACAAATAGTCGCTTCATCTTGTGTTTGGATTAATTTCGGCGAAAATAGTAATTGTTACTTATTAATTGTCAATGATTAAAGATTAATTTTTTCGGTCAATCATCATTTTCCAGATTCTTAATCCTAGTACAATGAGTAGAATGGAGAGAAAGATAAAATCGTAGTATTCACCTCGTAGAACTGCCTTAAAGTAGGAGCTGAAGAAGACACCAAATATCCAATACCCGCCGATGGTGTGAAGTCGCTTCCATTGCTTGTGCGAGAGTTGCTTTTTGAATCGATCAAACGACGTGAGTAACATAAGGATTAGAAAGCAGTAGGCGCCAAACCCTACCAAAAGATTGATGGTTGCCGCTATCTGGAAAATGGGATGGAATGCGGCTTGCAACACAAATAAGGCTACTAGATGACTCAAATGCAACAACGCGAAGGAAATTCCAAAGAATTTTCGATTGCGGAATATCCAAAATGAAAACGAGTTTTGAATACGTTTGTGCATAGCACCACCGCCAAAGGCAAGCGCAAAACAGCAAACACTAAACCGAGCACTCCAACGGATGATTAGACGGATGCCTTCTTCGGTAAATCCTTCAAGGAGTATGAACCCTCCAAATAAAAGGGATGCCACTGTAAGGATAACAGTTACAAGTTGCCAATCCCAAATGCCTTTGCTCATATTGAATCTAATTTTCGGTATAAAGTTATTATTTTTGGCGGATGAAAAAAGAGATAAATATAGCAGTGCCAGAATTTGAAGCTTCTGTTACAGGAATTTTGAACCGGCCAAAGCAGTCTGATAGCATTTTGCTGCTTGCACACGGCGCTGGAGCAGGAATGCGACATCCTTTTATGGAACAATTGAGCGGTGCGCTTGCTGAGAACGGGATTGCGACCTTGCGGTTTAACTTCTTGTACATGGAGAAGGGGAACAAAGCACCAGACCGCCCTAAGAAGGCAATTGGAGCGATAAAAGCGGCTCTAGCAACCCTGAAAACAGTGAGTGACTTGCCTGTATTTCTTGCTGGGAAGTCATTTGGAGGTCGGATGGCATCGCAATTGGCTGCTCAAGAGGCATTGGATGGAGTGAAGGGATTAGTCTTTTTCGGTTTCCCGTTGCATGCTCCTGGTAAGCCAGGGGTAGAGCGAGCAGCTCATTTGCGGGAAGTCCCGCTGCCGATGTTGTTTTTGCAAGGGACACGAGACACATTGGCCCAAATACCGATGATCGAATCTGTTTGCAACGGATTGGATACGGCTGATTTACAGATTATCGAAGGAGCTGATCACTCATTTAAGATGTTGAAGCGCTCTGGTAAAACACAGGAAGAGATAATCTTGGAACTAGCTGGCTTGGTGCGAAAGTTTATAGGAAATATTCTATGAAAGAACGTAAGGACTGTAACTCCTAATTATTTATCCTTATCGCGTTAATAAGCACTAGAAGCGCGAAACAATTATTTATTAAAAAATCACCTTTTATACTTATCGTTTAATCCTTTTTGAGCTTTGATCATCGGGATGATTTTTTCTAGGCGGTTTTGCTTGGTTGCGTCTCGTTTTGCATCAGCAATATGTGTGCAGTATTCTCTTTGGTTAGAAGGGGTAAGTTTATTGAAATGCTCAGTCAAAGTTTTATCTTGGTTGAGGCGGAGTTGTAATTCCTTTGGTACTAGGATTGGTGAAGCGTTCTTTTGTCTTGTGATCCGTTTTCCTTGTATTTCGTTTTCGATGGCTTCTTTGACATAGGTTAGGATCAGGTCACTGTCTTTTTCAATCGATTCTAGTGACTCGAATCGCCACTGACGCATTGCTGTAGTGGTTTTTAGAGAGATATTTAATTTGTTACTTTTATCCTCGAGGAATGTTCCATGAAAAAACCAGATGCAAGTATGGCGTTTGAAAGCGGCAATTCCAAGAACATTTTTACTTTTGTAGCTGTAGGTGGGAGCTCCCCATTTGATAGATTCGTCTAACCCCGCAGATAAAACCAAGGCTTGTAATTTGAGAATAGATGGTTTCCATTCTGTTAGATTACCAATGTACTCTTTTATTGTTTTTGCCATAATTAGATTTAATTTCCTTGTGTTAAAACGCTTCTAAAGTTCTATGAAAATTGTCATTTTTGTTGAAACGGTTTAAATTGCTGATTTGTATTCAGTTACGCATAGAAAAATAAGAGACCGTTTCTTTTTTTGTTTTAATTTCCTACATTTTCGATTAGAATTGAGTGTGTTACGTGCTACAAAATTAGAATTAAAATTTGAATACCACAAATGCATTCCATTAACGTAAGTTAGTTATTTGATTTATAGCGATTTAGTTATGTGGAATAAAAAAGTAAGATTGTAAATGAGCATTCTTACTTGAAAATTTAAAGCGAAATTCAAGTTGTTTCCTAGTAATCCACTATATATTCTGTTAATTATCAGGCTTAAATTTACAAATACTGAAATATATTTTTTTATTTTGTGAAAAATCCCATTCAATAACTCATGAGTCATATCGCATTCGAATTTCCTGTAATTGTGCAAACTGTAAAGGTTGGTGACCAACTTGCTTACCATATTAAGCCACTTTTTCTCAATTACCCAGAAGCGAGTCATCAACGATTTGAAATTGCGATTAACAACTTTAAAAAAGAACTCAGAACACGGTTTAAAGGATTTGTGCTGAACAGCGATAACCGTAATTTTCTACTTTGGTATAAGTTTAATCCAAAACTAAAATTTAAAACCGTAAAACTTGAATTTGAAACCGGTAAACAGTTTTTTTCCGAAAAGTTTTCATTTGCCTTGTTTTCAGTAAAAGAACATCAGTTTGCCATCTTACCTGCTTTTGATAATCACATCCTTTTAATCAAAAAGACTGAAAAAGGAAAACCAGATTACAAGGGACAAGTAAAGGAATACATCGTTCAACATCTTAAGGAAATAAGAAAAGAAACGGGTGAGAAAATAGAAATTGAAAATTATGCAGCTTCGAAAAATTCGTTTGTTACTTCAATTGAAATCAACCTGAACATAAAGTATGAAAATTTAAAACTGAAGGATGAACTCCCTGCTTTTTTCTTTAGTAGTGCTGGAAATAATGAGAATTTTGACGGTTGGGTCGAATTAAATAAGGTGGGACGTGATCTGAACCTTGATTATCCTTCTGAACTTCGACGTGCATATCATTGCGAAGAAATCGTGAATAGAGTATACAATATCATCTATCAGGTACACAATACACCGATTGTGCTACTTGGCAAAGAAGGGGTGGGGAAATCAAGCATTATTGAAGAAGTTGTCTTTCGATATCAGCGCAAAAATCGCAATAAAAATTTCCAGGATCAAGAACGTATGTGGTGGGTTGATCCAACTCGAATCATTGCAGGAATGAGCATTGTAGGTATGTGGCAAAAGCGATTCGAATCCATTCTTAATCACTTACTAGAGCGTAGCAAAGAACTGAAACTGAAATCAGATAAAATGGTGATTTCTAATATTGTGGCAATGCTTCGTATTGGGAAATCAGCTCAGAATAACATGACACTTAGTGATGTGTTGAAACCTTATCTGGAAAAACGTCTCCTTCAAATTATTATGATTGCGACTCCAGATGAGTGGAAAGTACTACAAGAACAAGATCGTCGATTTGCGGACCTGTTTCAAGTCGTTCGCGTTTCAGAACCAGATGTGGAAACTGCTGTGAAAATGGTGGCTGAACAACGTAAACACATCGAATTAGACTACAGCTGCCAGATCAACTCAATGGCAATACCTCAGCTGTTTAGCATCCATCGAAATTACTGGAAACACCGATCTTTACCAGGCAGCATTATTGATTTGATGCGCCAGCTAGCCAATAAATATAAGTATCGGTCAATTGATGCACATGAGATTAGAACAGAGTTTGAAGCAACTAGTGGACTTCAACTTGAAATATTTGATGATACTTATTTACTAGACAGTACTGAATTACGCAAGGAGATTTCTAGGAATCTTGTTGGACAAGAAGCTGCAGTAGACTGCTTGGCAAATGTAATTCATACAGTCAAAGCAAAGCTAAATGATCCTAATAAACCCTTCGGGTCTTTTCTATTTATCGGACCTACTGGTGTTGGTAAAACACAAGCAGCAAAAGTACTTTGTAATTTTCTAACTGGCAATAAAGAACAGCTGATTCGCTTTGACATGAATGAATACATTGATGCTTATGCGGTTGATCGGTTGATTGGTGATTCTATGAATCCTCAAGGACAACTGACTGGAGCGGTGCGGTATAAGCCATTTGGAATCATCTTGTTTGATGAAATAGAGAAGGCACATCCGAAAGTTCATGATTTGCTGCTGCAGGTGCTAGATGATGGCCGCTTGACTGATAGTCAAGGGAGAACGGTTGATTTTACCAATACGATTATCATCATGACGTCGAATGTTGGAGCGCAAGACGCAAAAGCAAAAGTTGGTTTTTCGTCATCAAATGAAGAGGAAGCGCTGATCTTTCAAAAGGCAGTAGAACGAAATTTTAGACCAGAATTTGTCAATCGGATCGACCAAATAGTGATTTTTAATCCCTTGGAGTTATCCCATATCTATAAGATTGCTAATTTACAGATCAAGGAATTACTCAGTCGAGATGGCTTTGTGCGAAGAACAACATTATTGAATGTAAGCCAAGATGCCTTGAAGTGGGTAGCCGAACGTGGCTTTAACTCTAGGATGGGTGGGCGAGCATTGAAGCGACAAATAGAACGTGATCTGACTGCTTTATCTGCGGAACAACTCATTTCTCATTACTCGGATCGGCCGATCTTGTTTGAGATTAAGTTGAAGGACGGAAAACTGTTTCCTGTGATCACACCGTTAGATTTTGTGGAGGAATTACCATCTGACTGGTTGCCTGTGATGCCAATCGACCATAAAGGGAAGCGGTTTTACAGAAATCTGCTAAGAGATCTCGATTATCTAGAAGATCAATTGCCTAGGGATCATTCGGTATTGATCAATACAGTTGACCTCGATCGAGACACGATTCATGTGTATGCGCTACGGGATAGTTTTGATGAAATGCGAGAGCGGTTTAAGCGACAGGAACTGGGGTTTGGCCATGATATCATAGAAGGAAACCAAATCATCCCGATGCGGTTGAAACGAGTTAGAGGATCTAGTTTTGTTGCAAACAATGAAGGATCAGAAAAGGCCGTTCGGGAAATGAATAAGGATAAGTATTTTCAGAAAGAAGGATTAGAAGAATTAAAGAATGCCTACAAATTTGGGCAAAATCAATTTGATAAAACAAAGAGTTCTTATTTCAATGATTTTCTAAATTTTGAATTTCTTTTCGCTTTTACCAAAGGATTTTTGACGGATGATTTAGAAGAAATAGAAGTTCAATTTACCTCCTACATTTCTAATTTAGGTAAAGGAGAAATCCAACATTTAATTGAAATTTATGAACGTCTTGCTGAAGACTTAGGCATTGAATATAAGGTAAATAAAAAGCAAGGAAGATTGATTCTTAAAGGATTTAATATTTCTGAAATATTTTCTGGAGAGCAAGGAATACACTTGTTTTACATTACCCACCAAAGCCCAATTCCGATTAAACTGACGCTTCGAAAGAATGGAATATTGTTGAAAGATTCCTACAAAATAGTACGAGTATACAATGGCTCTGATACGCTCACAGATATTCGATCTGGATATACAACAGATATTAATCTCACTGCGCTTGAATTAAAATTATTGGTGTTTGCAGGTATGCCGAAAGTAGCTGAAAGACGTTTTTCCCAAACATAAAATTGAAACCATTCGTCTATTCTTCCGTAAGATTTGGAAAGCATTCGAAATGGCAAAATACAGAAACCTCGAAGTCTTCCACAAGGGAATGGAGATTGTAGAACTAACTAACGCAATCGTGGATTGTTTTAATGATCATTCAGAAGGAAAGATGATTGGAGAGCTGATGCTCGAAAACGCACACATGATTCCCGCCAAAATAGCAAATGCGGAAGGTGGCGATCTATACACACACCGATTAGACATGGCAACCTTGATCAAACTGTCTGCTAGAGAGCTGGGCAATCAATTGAATTTAGTCAAGCATTTAGAGCTAATAGACAAGGATTACGTCAATCTATTGCATGTAGAGTTGGACGAATTCAGGGAGCTGTTTCTCGCCTGGGTCGCGAGTTTTGATCATACGAATGATGTAGCGGATGACTGGAGTTTTCGGTCGTTTTAGTGATTCGGTCCAAGTGTTTAGTTCTTAGTAGAAGAGCGTTGTCTTGCATTGCTGGTCTTTTTTGACTTATCCTCAATGCTTATTTAAAATCAACTACCGTAAACGAGTTTTATTTTCCAGCTAGATATTCCTTAGCGGCAGCCACCACTTTAGCTGCATTTCCGACAAATATTTTATCACCATCTACTAGTACGGGGCGTTTTAGAAACGTGTATTCTTCTAGGATGAGTGCTTTGTAATCTGCTTCCGAAAGGGTTTTTTCTTTTAGTCCCATTGATTTATACTTCATGGCTCTTCGGCTGAATAGTGCTTCGTAGGATCCAGCGAGATTTGCCATTTCTGTGATCTGTTTTTCTGTGATCTTATCTTCTTTGATGTTTTGGAGCTGTATACTGTCTTGCGGTAGACTGATGTCTTTTATAACGCGTAAGCAGGTGCTACAGCTCTTAAGGTAAAAGAATGTGCTCATGTTGTTTTGTATTTTTTGAAAAAATTTTCTGAGCCTAAAACTAGTTGATTTTAAATTTAATCAAAACGTCTTCCTTCTTTTTCTTGTAAAATTCCACTACAAATTCATTGTCGGAAATATTTACGATTCTATTAACACCGAATTGGTAAACTGCTCCTTTCTTAAGTTCAGGAACTTCGGCAACATTTAAAATTGAAAACTTACTGACGGTCCCGTCATCTGTTACTTTGTAAGCTGTCAAGTAACCGCCAGCGCCATCCATGTGCAGTTTAGGTGCTTTGTCTTCACTAAGCTCTAGGTTTTTGAAGTTGTCCAAAATGAGTAGGTAGTGATTGTTATTCCTTGAAAAATACTTGAATCCCATTCCCCCTTGACCTACCGTCCCTCTTTGCATTTTTGGAAGCACTTTCATCCAAGCCAAAGAGCCATCAGGATTTAGCTTTGAAATTAACATATCATTATAATGGTAGGTGTAGTACGTTGTTCTTCTGCCGTTCGAGTAATAGGTATGTGCTTTGATAAAAAATTGCTCGCCTATAAGCAAGATACTACCATCATCTCGAGTAATGAACTTCCGTAGTTGTAGTTCTTCAAATTCAGTTTTCTTTCCTTTTTCCTCTTTCTTTTCATTTTTCGCTTGTATTCTCTTTTTCTTATAAAGATTTAGAACTTCCACAGGAATTTTATGAGAATTTACATTAGCAAGCTTATTGTTTTCATCTAGTTGAGCCACAAAAATTCCTTCTGCATCATCAGAATCTTTACCATCATTATAAAAACCAGCACATACCATTTTGCCTTTTTCAGCTTCGTAGAGCCAAATCCTGTTAATATGTTGATCCTTAAGCTCTATTTTAGTTTTTCTAAGGGTTTGGGTTTTTGCATCGATTTTCATAAGTTCCATGTGGTAGTTGATGCTTCCGTCTTTCTTAAACCGCCTAGTAGAATCGTCCTTATAAACAGTTGTTAAGATATAAGAATTTCCATAAGAGTCCAAGGCATAATCGATGTTGTTCATTTTCTTTTCTGTGTAAGGCATTTTGATTTCCTTACTCCAGATTGGGTTCATATCACTATCAAATACGTTAAATCCAATAATGTCATAACTGATATCGTCATTTCTTTTTTCTGGCTTCTTTCGGTATTTGATCATCAACATGGAATTATCGGTTGATTTTTCGAAATCAAACTTATCTACAACTTTTATAGAAAAGTAGGTTCTACCTGCCATTAGACCAGTTACTTTACCTTTTGTTTTGATGATTCGCTTGTCTTCACTTTTCATTTTACCAGAAGCAAAATCAATTTCTCTAACAAATAATTGTTCTGCTGTTTTCGGTCTATCCCAAAGAGAATAAAAGAAGTAATACTTGCCATTGACTTCTTCAAGTCCTTCAAATACATGATCTTTCGGCAAGTCTTTATAGTTTCTTATACTTTTGAATTTCATGGATTTCGCATCCAGTTTTTGAATGATATACTCATTCTTCTTGACTTTAAATGTCATTATCTCACCATCTTTTTCGAAGTATTGCTTCGAAATTGCATCAACTACTGGATAAGGAGATCCTACTTCATAAGTGATTTCTTTTGAATTGGAAATTTGTCCAAATGTTAGGGTGGAAAAAAATGTTAGAAATGGAAAGAAGAAAATAAGAAAGAGATTTTTCATGTTTAATTGTTTTTATAAAGTTTTTAGATTGTAAAAGTACATTAAAATTATTATTTCATTGTTAGAAATATTTTATTTGATAAAATTCAAATTGATGCACTATCTGTAAAAACTCAACTTTCCCGTAGGTTTCTAACTCAGAACCATTATTTTTGCACATAATTGTAAAACACTATGAAAAATATCATACCAGATTCAGAGCTTATCCTTAATCCAGATGGAAGTATTTATCACTTGAAACTACATCCTGATCAGATCGCTCATGACATCATCACAGTAGGTGACCCCAACCGCGTATCCGCAATCTCTAAACACTTTGACAGCATAGAGCATGAAGTACACAACAGAGAGTTTGTCACACATACAGGTACCATCGGAAACAGGCGCCTTTCCGTCATCGCAACAGGCATAGGAACCGACAACATAGACATCGTCTTTAACGAACTAGACGCACTGGTCAATGTTAACCTCAAAACAAGAGAAATACTAGAAAGTCACACCGCGCTTAACTTTATCCGTATCGGAACATCAGGAAGCCTGCAAAAAGACGTGCCAATCGATAGCTTCGTGGCAACAGAATACAGTATCGGGCTAGACGGCCTCCTTCATTTCTATAAACTGGAAAATACGCCTGAAGAACGAGAACTCCGAGAAGCATTTGAATGGTTCTACTCTCCTGGCCCATTGCCAAAACCTTACATATCAACCTGCTGTCCTAAGTTGAGAGCCAAACTAGGCGCTGATATGATTCCTGGCATTACAGCCACTTGTACCGGGTTTTACGGCCCACAAGGACGTGTACTCAGAGCACCGCTTTACCGGGAAGCATTCATCGAAAACTTAAGTGATTTCCGCTATGAAAAACGATGCATTACAAATTTTGAAATGGAAACCTCTGGCATCTATGGACTTTCAAGCGTTCTAGGACATAAAGCCTTGTCGATAAGCGCAATACTAGCCAACCGGATTACAAACGAGTTTAGTAAACAACCAAAGGAAATTGTGGATAAATTAATCGTACAAGTACTTGAAAAACTTTGTAGTGAAGATTGATTTTATAAATTTGTATCATGGATCCAGAAAAAATTGCTAATAAGCTTAAAAACGATGAACAAAACACAGAGTACATTGGAAACATGTGGGGTTGGAAATTTTCGTTCTTTGGATTATTCCTAATCTTGGCGATGTGCGCATTAACATTTCACAGCTATAAAACGGGCCGTTTAGACATGACGACTGGCGAGCCAATGAAAAAGGAGAAACAACAAGACACAAAACCGCTTATCGATTCACTAAACTTGCCTAAATAGCATGCAAATTCCGTTTTCAAAATATCAGGGTACTGGCAACGATTTTATAATCATTGATCATCGCAGTCCCAAAATCGAGCACACGGATGTCGACTTGATCCAGCAACTCTGTGATCGGAAGTTCGGAATCGGGGCTGATGGATTGATTTTATTAGAAGAAGAACTCGGTTTCCACTTCAGAATGGTCTATTTTAATGCTGATGGTCGGGAAAGCTCAATGTGTGGCAACGGTGGACGCTGTATTGTGGCGTTTGCTAAAAAGATAGGTCTGATTACTCAGATGGCCTCATTTATTGCAATTGATGGCCCACACGAGGCTAAAATCAAGGAAGATTGGGTAGAACTCAAAATGCAGAAAGTGGATAGTGTGCAACAGTCAGGTGATCACTATGTTCTAAATACAGGTTCACCACATTTTGTGAAATTTGTACCCAACAAACTAGCTGTCAATGTGTTTGAAGAGGGAAGAGCAATCCGCCAAAGCTCACCCTATCAGAAAGAAGGCATCAATGTCAATTTTGTAGAACGACTCGGACAAGGAATTGACGTACAGACCTACGAACGAGGTGTAGAAGACGAAACGCTTTCCTGTGGCACAGGAGTCACCGCTGCGGCAATCGCTTTTGCAATTGATCAACAACTTACGGGGCAAATCGAAGTGCCCGTTCAGACCAAGGGCGGCGGCCTCACCGTTAAGCTCAATCGAGCAGACAGTTTTACGGATGTTTGGTTGTGTGGTCCTGCTACATTTGTCTTTGAAGGAAAAATCGTGATTTGATTTCAAGGAGATTAATAACGATTCACGATAAGATGATAAGAATTCCTCCTTTTAAGTTCTTAAACTATCTGAATTTAGAGTCTTTTACAACATTAGATAAGCGATTACTTTTCCATAACTTAATTGAAATCAAAGTTATATGAATGAATACAAATCGTCCTAATAGCATTCGAAATAAGTATAGATAATGATCGACCTACAAATTCGTTAATAAGTTAAATTCAATAATTCATAATTAGTAAGTTTGTTATGTGGCGTGTTTTCCGTAATTTTCCGCCTTGTTTTATATCGGCGTATTAAATTCCGATTAATAAAGTACAAAATGGATTTAAAAAAAAATGCCTTATATCCGATTCTGCTTATTCTTTGTATGTTAAGCAGTTATTCAAGTTCTGCGCAATGTATTGTTACAGTGGTTACTGCATCCTCTGATACTATTCATCATTGCCAAAACGCGATTTCGGATATCGATACATTTAGCAATTCAGCTAACCTGAATTCGAACTACGCCTATATCATTACAGATGTTAACAATCAAGTTGTTGATTCAACCATTGCTATAAATGTCTATGATTTTGAAAATCTAAGTGTTGGTGAATACTATGTTTATGGATTCAACTATTTTGGAACACTTTGGATCACAACAGGAACAAATATCAATAATGTATTTGCGACCAATTGTTTTCAAATTTCAAGCAATTATATTGTCGTTTATAATGATAATCTTCCTAGTACAGCAAATGCAGGTGTAGACCAAATTGTTTGTGGAGAGGAAGCGACACTTAGCGGTTTGCCTCCTACAATCGGCTCTGGTCAGTGGATGACCATCAATAATAATTCAATAATTCAGTTTCCTAATCAACCAACTTCATTGGTCAACGGCTTGACTACTGGAACGTATTCCTATGAGTGGATTGTTGAAAATGGAGGCTGTAGTGGGCTATTTGCATCAAGAGATACCGTTCAGATTACTGTTGATACTTTAGTAACTGCAATGGCAGGGCCTGATATAGTGCTCTGTGGTCAAAGCAGTTTTATGTTTAGCGGCAATGATAATGGAACTGCTGCAGGCTTGTGGACTCAGATTTCTGGGTCTTTTGTTGGCATAACAAATCCAACAGATTCAAACGCCACTGTACCAAATATCAATTTCGGGATTTATCAATTTGAATGGTCTATTAACAACGGAACCTGTATATCAAGAGACACAGTTATGGTTACCGCTACAAGCACAGTTGTTGCAAATGCTGGAGTGGATATACTAACATGTGAAGTTGCTGAACTAGCCCTTAGTGGAAATACTCCTTCAACTGGATCTGGAAACTGGACACAAATTTCAGGCGCACCAACCACCATATCGAATGTATTCGATCCCAATGCTCAAGTCTCTGGGCTTACATCTGGATCGTATAGTTTTGTTTGGATGGTTACAAATGGACTCTGTTCTGACTCGGATACAGTAAACTGGGTGTTGACACCATTGCCTCAAGGCTCCGTTACTAGTGTATTCGCTGTTTCATCCGCAGGGGCGATGGATGGAATTGTTGATGTTTGTGTTAATAGTGGGTCACCTCCATTTACGGTTTCTTTGGTACCAAATTCTGGATCTGTAGCACCCATTAGCATTTTTGGTTGTGCGAATGGATATCGAATAAGTAATCTAGGAGGAGGAACGTACGATGTCTTTATAGCTGATCTAAACAACTGTAGAGATACAATTAAAAATGTAATGGTTTATGAACCAAACTGCAGTTTGTTTGAGATCTCAATGGCTTTCGTCAGCAATGTGAACTGTTTCGGTGCAAACGATGGACAAATTTCTTTGGTAACACAAGGAGGTTTGTTACCAATTACGTTTGATATTGGGAATGGTGTACCGCCAGTAACCTTACCCTCTCACAGCCATGATTTTACGAATTTGTCGCCTGGCAATTACTCGCAAATCACGGTGACAGATGCAGCCGGTTGTGTAGCAACTTATCCTTTTAATTTAAACATAGCTGAACCAGGCCTAATTCAACTTGCAGCATTGCCTACAGACGAAACAGCGGTTGGGAGTAATGATGGAATAATCGATTTGTGCGTTATTGGTGGTGTTTGGCCTTACAACATTACAATTTCTCCTAATGTTGGAAATTCAATTAATCAAGGACAACAATCTTGTAATTTAAATTATCAGTTTATAAATCTTCCTGCAGGTGTTTACTTTATTACGATTGTAGATGCATCAGGTTGTGTTAAGGTGATCAATAATATTATCGTTTCAAGCCCAAGCTGCAATTTGGGTATAGATTCAATAGTTGTTTCAAATGTTTCTTGTAGTGGTGGCTCAGATGGATCGTTATCAATTTATTCATCAGGTGCGAATTTTTATAAATATTCAATTGATGGTGGTAATTCATTCACGAACCTAACCCCAAATAGCTTTTACTTTGCAGGTCAATTGCCTTCAGCGTCATATTCAGTAATTGTAAGAGATAATGCATTTTGTCAAACTAGCTATAACAGTAATCCAATTGTCATTTCTGATCCTCCTCTAATCACTTTGAATACAACGATAACAGATGCAACAGGTGCAGGAAATGATGGAAGCATATTACTCTGCGTAAATGGCGGTGTTCCAAACTATACTTTAAATTATACTTCCGCGAACAACGGTTCAGGTGTACTTACCTCTATTGCTGGGCCTTGTGTAGGAAATTATGTTCTTACGAATTTATCTCCTGATATTTTTAACTTCTATGTAGTTGATTCAAATGGATGTCTAGATACATTGTTGTCGCAAGTCGTCAACGGAGTAAATTGTTCGTCATTCAATTTTAATCAAGTTCTTGGTAATGATGTAAAATGTAACGGAGATAGCACAGGATCTATCAATGTAATTGTTGCTGGTGGATTACCCCCTTACCAATATCAAGTCAACGGAACAACGATATCAACAACAAATTCAGTTAGCGAAACAATAAACGGATTACCAGTTGGCTCTTATACTGTATCGATAATTGATAATCTAAGTTGTTCTAAATCTCAAATAATTATAATCAACGAACCTTTTCCACTTACTAGTACCGCAATTCCAGTAAATCCAAGTGCTGTTGGTATGAATGATGGAGAAATTTGTGTAACTCCTACCGGTGGTGTTGTCCCTTATCTAGTAACAGCCTCATGCGGACCAGTATTGTCTGGAGGCGGCACAGGGTGTTCAGGTGCTTACCATATAAGCAATTTACCTTCAGGCACCTGTTACATCACTTCGGTTGATCAGAATAACTGTATAGTGCTTGATACAATTGCGCTTTCCTCTCCTTCTTGTACAGGGTTTTCGCTCCTTGCTGTCAACCTCGGAAACATTAGCTGTAATGGAACTTCAGATGGAACAATCAATATAGTTTCCAATGGTGGCGTATCTCCATTTTCATTTTCTATTGACGGAGGAACCACCTTTCAATCTAGTGTGACCAATTCATATACCTTTAGTAATCTTGCTCCTGGTAGCTCAAATGTAATCATAAGGGATGGAGTTGGGTGTCAAATTATATATTCTGGGAACCCTGTAATCCTTACTGAACCAGGTGTGTTATCTGCTAGTGTAGTGGCAATAAATCCAACTACTGGAAGTAATGATGGTGAAATCTGTATTTCGCCTGTTGGCGGCACACCTCCCTACGCTATAGCCGCTACTTGCGGAACAGTACAGACAGGAAACGGAGCCAATTGCTCTGGGAGCTTCTCTGTGCAAAACCTGGCTACAGGAACATGTTATTTGACGATCACAGATGGTAATAATTGTACTTATCTGGATACAGTAGCACTCTTCTCCGCAAATTGCGCCTCATTTGCTTTGGTATCAGTGGTTGCCAACGATATTAGCTGTAATGGCTTAATCGATGGTTCAATTACAATGAATGTAAGTGGTGGTGTACCCCCGTATTTTTATTCAACAAATGGTGGATTTACCTTTGCCAATACATATGCCAATACCTTCACCTTTCCGAATTTAGCGGATGATACGTATAATGTTGTTGTTAAGGATGATAATGGATGTTCAGTGACGCATCAAGCAAATCCAATCGTAATATTAGAGCCAGATCCCTTGTCAATAGGAGGGAACACATTAGGCTCCTGCAACGAAAGCAATACTGGGAGAATAGATATTACACCGCTAGGAGGAACAGCTCCATATACTTATCAATGGTCGAATGGTGCTACGTCTGAAGATCAGACTGGGCTTGCTGCAGGAACCTATGAAGTTACTGTTTGTGATACGAATCTCTGTTGTGAGACTTCTAACTACTCCCTTTCATTGTTGAGCCCAGTAACCGTAGATGCAGGGCCTGATTTAGCCATATTCTCAGACGAATCTGTTAATGTGGGAATTCAAACAAATGCATTAACTCCGTTTAATGTCATCTGGACTCCTGCAGCCGGTGTTAGCGATCCAACGGAGGGAATTGTTGATCTAAATCCACAACAGACGACGACTTATACAATTCAAGTGACTTCAAGAGAAGGCTGCCTAGGTACGGATGAATTAATAGTTGAAGTGACTCCTCGCGGAGTGTTTGCTATTCCCTCCGGATTTACACCAAATGGAGATGGGAAAAACGAAACGTTCAAGCCGATTGCGCTAGGAGCAAACCAACTTGAATACTTTAGAATCTTTAACCGATGGGGTGAGCTGATTCACAATGAAACAACACCATGGGATGGCGCTTACAATGGTAAAGAACAGCCTGTAGGTACTTATATTTATGTGGTTGAGTTTTTAACAGATACAGGAGAACGTAAGCTCGAAAAAGGGCATTTTTCCTTAATTAGATAACTGTAGACTTTAAAGAATGAATTATATTTTGAAACATATAGACAGAAAACCGAAGACGGGAGACAGAAGATCGAAGCTCCTTCAGTTCTTTTCAATGGTTGGATGCTTGTTCTTTTTGGTCAACTTGACTGCGCAGGATGTGCATTTTACTCAGTTTACTCAAACCCCACTTTATTTCAATCCGGCAATGACTGGACATATTGAAGGGTCGTACCGCATCCAAGCAATTAACCGAGAACAATGGCTTAACATTGGACAAGGAACAGCTTATTCCTCCGCACTCGTTTCTTTAGATGGAAACATTGGATTGAAAAAGAGTAAAAGCTCTATCGGCATTGGTATGCTAGCGTTTAATGATAGAACCGGAGGTGGCGTGTTTAACAGTGTAGGAGCATCAGGAGGATTTGCTTATCATCTTGCATTTGATCGAAACGCTAGGCACTTCTTGTCAGCAGGTGCCTTGTTTGGTATTCTAAATAAACGGCTAAAGACAGATGGTATTACGTTTGAAGATCAGTTTAACGGATCCATCATCGATCCATCAATTCCTACGTCAGAAACCTTAACAAATTCTAGCATCATGAACCTTGATCTAAATGCTGGATTGCTATGGAGTTCCTATCTGGCAAATGGATCTTATTTCAGAATAGGTTTAGCAGCAGCTCATTTAATAACAGCAAAAGAATCTTTTTATAATATTGAATCTGATCTTCCTATGCGATTGACGGCGCAGTTAGAAACTAGTATTCGCTTTTCTCCAAAGTTAAGATTGCTTCCAGCGGTGCTCTATATGTCTCAAGCCACTGCAAGTCAATTTAATGTTGGCCTCCAAGCTAAATACGAGTTAAACCCAAACTCTGGAATTTCGATAGGAGGAGGAACTCGTGTCAATGATGCTTATTATGGATTGATCGGATACAATTTTAAAGGATTGATCATTGGCGCAAGCTACGATATTAACAGTTCTTCCTTAAAGGCTGCAACAAACGGATTTGGGGCAATCGAATTTTCGTTAGGTTATGTTGGAACCATTTCGAGTAGGGTAGAGCCTATCGTTCCAGCAATTAGATTTTACTAGAATTAATTTCATTTTAAATGAATAAAATAATATTTCTTTCCATTATATTGATTATGGGTTTTACTCAGCTGTATGCACAGCCGGGAAAGGGGAAAGTCTCTTCAGCTAGAAATCTGGAAATCGCCAATCAACTATTAGCTCAAAACAGTTATTTCAATGCTGTAAATTATCTAGAGGATATATTGTCAGTTGAAAATGATAACCTTCAGGTAATGTATCAGTTAGCTGAGTCTTACTACAAATCAAGGAACTATAAAAAGGCCCAGTTCTATTTTGGACGTGTCTTAACTTATGATAACCCTGCTACGTTTTTGAATTATCCTTTGATCCGATTTTACTTGGCTCAATCTTATAAAAGAAATGGGCGATATGCTGAAGCAAGAGAACAGTTTAGTCAGTTTATTGATTCTTATGATGGAGAAAACAGCAACCTATATGTTAACTGGTCAAAGGCAGAAGTGACTGGGTGCACGATGGCTCAAATGCTGGAACCGAATCCTAAAACTCGAGTTTCGATTTTGGACAAACCCATTAATAGTGGATATACAGACTATGCACCATACCCTTTAGGAGACTCAGTATTGATCTTTTCATCTGTGCGCTCCAAGTCCTTCTTGAAGTCTGCAGATAATGCAAAGTTCTCAAATATCTATGTAGCTGAAAAACGGGGCAAACGATGGAGCAATCCACTTTCATTAAAAGGACCACAGCGATTACCAAACTACCATACAGGGCATGCTACTTATTCGTTTGACAATAAGCGAATTTACTTCACAAGATGTCCAGAAAACAATAATCAACTCAATGCCGAATGTAAAATTTACGTTACAGAATTTAATGATAGTTACTGGACTATTCCTCTCCAAATCAAGCAGGTAAATGTAGAAGGATATAAAAGTTCTAGTCCTTGTTTGGTCCGTAACGGAAACGGAGATCGAATTTACTTCTCTTCTAACAGACCTGGCAGTAGGGGAGGGTCGGACATTTGGTATGTCGATAGAGATGTCGATGGAAATTTTTCAGAGGCTACAAACATTGGATTTGAGGTAAACACTTCAAACAATGATTTAACTCCTTTTTACGATGAAACAACTAGCACGCTTTACTTTAGCTCTAATGGCTATCCTGGCCTAGGAGGTTACGACGTATTCAAAGTAAAAAAAGAAGGAAGCAAATGGGGAACAGTTGAAAATGCAGGTAAACCAATTAATTCACCTGTAGACGATCTTTACTTTGTGAAAGCAAAAGGAACTTCGATTGGATATTTGAGTTCTAACAGAATAAATGAATACGGAATTGCTAGTGAAACGTGCTGCGATAAAATTTTTGAAATCGATTTCAATTACACTCCTCCACCTCCAAAACTAAGCCCTCGTGAGCAGTTAGCAAGTAAAATCACAGGAGTTGAAGGAATTGTCTACGGTGCCTCAGATGCTGAAATCATTGAGTTGAGCGGTGCAAAAATTCAAGTCTTTGAAAAAATCAATGCTTCTGAAGCTCTATTAGTCTCTGAGATGTTCTCTTCTGCAGAACCTTATTTTCTTCCTCTAGAGAAAAATAAAGCCTACCAAATTGTATACTCACATCCTGACTATAATAGTGAAGTGATTGAAGTCTCTAACGGGGATATGAATGTGTCGAGTACACTTAGAAGAGATCCCTATTTGATCAAAATTAAAAAGGCGCCTGTCCAGATTGATCCACCAATACAAGAGGAACCAGTAAAGGTTGATCCTCCCAAGCAGGAGGAGCCGATGAAAGTGGATCCACCAATACAGGAAGAGCCAATAAAAGTAGAGCCACCAAAGCAAGAAGAGCCGGTAATGGTAGATCCACCTAAACAGATAGAACCAGAGCCTGTTCCTGTAGAAACGCCAAAAGAACCAGAGCCAGAAGTTGAGGTTCCTGAGAAGTCAGAAACTACAATCCCTACTTCGGAAATACCAGTAGAAGCGCCTATTAGTGATAAGGTAATTCGTGTAGTCACAGGGAAGGTGTTTTCGTACAATGGGACAGAACAAGTTCCCTTGAATAGTGCATTGGCTAGTGTATATAAGTTAAATGGAGCAGAGCAAGAACGATATGCAGAGTTGTTTTCCTCTGCGGAGGGATACAAGTTTAATCTTGATGAAGAAGGTACATACATTGTTTACTTCAGTGAACCAAACCATCTCAAATCAAGTTTTATGATTTCCACTGCTGCTGATAACACAAGGGAACTGTTTGAACAGGATGTTGTTTTGTTTGCCAATACAGATGGTACTTCTTTCCAATTAGAGAATATTCAGTTTGAAACGAATAGTGATGTAATCAATTCTAAATCAAGAGGCTCGTTGAACCAGTTAGCGGTACTGCTCACGGATAACCCAGAAGCTAAAATCGAAATTGGAGCACACACAGATGCAGGAGGTGAAGCAAGTTATAACATGACCCTCTCCACAAAACGAGCGAATAGTGTAATGAATTACCTTATTGGGAAAGGCGTGAGCCCAGAACAGTTAATCAGTAAAGGGTATGGTGAAACCTTGCCTATTGCGCCAAATGACACACCTGAGAATAAGCAACTGAACAGAAGAGTAGAATTTAAAATTATCGGTTCCTAAATCGAGAAAGATGAATAATAGAACTCCTTGGTGTTTGCTAGTGATTTGTTTAATTCTGGTGACCTGTAAGACCGATGTACAACCAGAAGATCAACTGGCCGTGCATATTCCAGAAAATTCAGTTTTCGTACTCTCAATTAGCCCAGAACGGATCATGGAGAAGTCGGATTATGAGCAAGTGAAGGAGTATGGGGTGTTCAGCGATATATTCAAAAAAATACAAGACTCAATACCAATTTTTGCTGAGCTATTGGAAACACCTCGCAAGAGTGGTATCGATTTCAGCCGCAATACATACTTCTTCATATTAAACAATCCAAAACGTAAAAGACAGTTCATCGTAAGCCTGATGATGCCGTTAACGGATGCCTCCAAGTTTGAATCGTTGGTCACTGCTTCCGCGAATGTTCCAATTCAGTCTGATGCGACATTCCAATATATCCAACCTGAGAAAGGGGAGAGTGTGATTGCTTGGAATAAGGAAAAGGCTATGATTTTTGGTGTTAGTCGAGGCCGACGAGATCAACAGGTGATTGCAGATATCTTTAATTTAAACGAAGACGCTTCTCTCGCTTCCAATGCTGCATTTGCTAAGGGATTTCGAGGAGACCATGATCTGAAAACATTTATCAATTCTACTCCTTTTGTGGCGAACCTACCACCTGGTTATCTGCTTGCCCCATCGCTAGCAGGTATTTCTAAGGAGGCGCTCATGGGGAACTACTCTTTTGGCTCTTGGGATTTTGAAAAAGGTCATATGGATGGCACGTTCAACTATGTGATTAAAAGTGAATTGACCAAGCACTACTCCATATTCTTTAAGGATGAACTGAAAACAGATTTCTCACAACTGATTCCTTCTGAAGGCTTAAGCGCGGTAAACACTTATGCCTTAAATCTCAAAGGGATTCACCAAGGATTGGTAGAAAAAGGGGTGATTAACATGACCAATGCCTATTTAAAAAATAGCAACCTAGAGTTTAAAGATGTTGCGAATGCCTTCGACGGTGATGTGTCAATGGCAATATATACAAGGAATGAAGGGGAGCAGAAAGAGTACCTAGGGATTACTAATGTAGAGAATGATAAGGTACTCGATCAGTTGTTAGCGTTTGGAGTAAAAACGAACAAACTAAATAGGATTAACAAAAATCTTTATTCAAGTATTGAAACGCAAGGGGAAGAAAACCCATTTAACGCAAGGTTCTACGGTGGAATTACTTCAGAGTTTCAACTCTTAAAAAAAGGAAAGTCATTATACTATTCTTCCGACAAAGCGTTGATCCAATTGATTCAATCAGGAAAATTCAAACCCTTATCTCAATCGAATCCTGAAGTACAAAAAGCACTGATGACTGGTGTTGCCGGATTTTATTCTGATTTTCAAAATGGTCCATTTAAGCAACTAATGGATTTTAAAGAATTAGATTATGTAATTGGTTCATCTGATCGAGAAAAGGGAACGGTTGAAGTCAAACTTTTCAAGGAAAATGAAAATAGTCTAAAATCAATCATCCAATCAATGGAAGAGCGATACCAAAACAAACAAAAGCGAAAAAACGGTAATTCCGAAATTTAACGCATTACAAAATCGATGTTTTTAAAAATAAAACTAGTCGTTTTAAAGCGTAATAGAATGGGTTTAACCCCCGCTTAGCTTCATGTTGAAAAAAATAGATTAAAAAAAAGCGAAATTGCTTGAAAATGTAAAATGAATTCCCTTATATTTGCACGCACGAAGCGAAAGTAGCTCAGCTGGTAGAGCACGACCTTGCCAAGGTCGGGGTCGCGGGTTCGAATCCCGTCTTTCGCTCCACTGGGTTTGGGATATCTCAAACCCTTTGATTTTAAAAAGTGTCTCTGCCCTGGTGGTGGAACTGGTAGACACGCAGGACTTAAAATCCTGTTCCCTTTGGGGAGTGCGGGTTCGATTCCCGCCCGGGGCACTGGAAGACCTTCTGACCTAGTTAGAAGGTCTTTCCTTTTTAACACAGTTATGTTTATCAAGCCAATTTAGAAATTGTTCCCAATCTTGCTACAAAAAAAGGTCAATAATCTGCAGTTAACCAACCACCGACTACTAACCTTTTTTATTTATAACAATTGATTGATAAATGCCCAATAAGGCGCACGATCAAAAATTACTCTCTATTCAGTGTTCCTGAAATACCTAAAATACTCACTGTGATAACATCACATTCGTTTCCACTTATAGGCAATGTCGTTTCAATAAACTGAGCACCATTTTCAGCACGAAGGTACAAGCTGTCCGAACCAATTACTGAATATGTTTTTTCATCTAGGACAGTCCCATTAATTTCTCCACCAATTAAGGCGTCATTTGGATCAATCAATGTACCATTAGATTTAAATTCCACAGAATTTGTCTCCCATGAAACGGTCCAGCTACCAAGAATGTTTTCAGCTAAAGCAGGAGCTTCACAATCCTTTTTGCAAGAAGTTAGGGATAAGGCAGCACAAATTAATACAAGCGCAAATTTGTTCATCGTTTTATTTTTAATGAGTTTATAAACAAAATGCAGTAACAAATTTTGCTCCAAGTTAAAGATTGTAGGTGTAAAGAAAATTGAATTGAAGATTTTAACATTCTTTTTAAAGGATTCGTTCAATTTGACACTTGTTATTGCGATTAATTAGTCTAACGAATAAAATCTTCATCCTTATTCTTATTCATCAAAAATACTCAGGAATTCCTCCTAATCTTTCTAAGAAAATTCGTAATTTATGCGCCTTATCAAAGTATATTTTATTAAATATGAGTACAATCCCATACATATTCGATGCCGTCCGAACACCTAGGGGAAGAGGTAAGAAATCAGGCTCCTTGCACGAAGTAAAACCAGTCGACCTCCTCAAAACAGTCCTCAATGCTGTGCAAGAGCGCAATCAGCTTGATACCAAACAAGTAGATGATGTCGTCATCGGTTGTGTGACTCCAGTAGGTGAACAAGGTGGAGACGTGGCAAAAGCGGCTTTACTGTATGCAGATTGGGATGTCTCTGTGCCAGGTTTTCAGCTCAACCGATTCTGCGCTTCAGGATTAGAAGCCGTTAATGTTGCTGCGATGAAAGTAGCTTCTGGTTGGGAAGATCTGGTTGTTGCTGGTGGCGTAGAAAGTATGAGCCGAGTACCAATGGGAAGCGATGGTGGAGCATTAATGTTTGACCCTGCTGTCAACGCAAAAGTCGGCTTCGTGCCACAAGGCATCAGCGCCGATCTTATTGCTACAATAGAAGGGTTTGATAGAGAAACTGTTGACCGCTATGCGGTTAGTTCGCAACAACGAGCTTCACATGCTCAAACAAACGGCTATTTCGATGGTTCAATCATACCAGTCATCGATCAAAGCAACATCACGATTCTTGATAAAGATGAACACCTGCGGCCAGGCACAACCGTGGAAACCCTTGGAAACTTAAACCCTGCCTTCAAAATGATGGGTGACATGGGATTTGACGCAGTGGCTTTACTCAAATACCCAGAAATAGAAATGATCAACCATGTGCATACTGGTGGAAATTCCTCTGGTATTGTAGATGGTGCTTCCTTGGTTTTGATCGGAACAAAAGAAAAAGGGGAAGCATTAGGCCTAAAGCCAAGAGCAAAAATTCTCTCTGTAGCTACTTCGAGCTCAGAACCAACAATTATGCTACAAGGCCCCGCACCCGCTACTTGGAAAGCATTAAAGAAAGCTGGAATGGAGCCAAAAGACATTGATCTTTGGGAAATGAATGAAGCCTTCGCCTCAGCAGTTCTCAAGTTTCAACGGGACCTAAATGTAGACGACGATATACTAAACGTCAATGGAGGAGCAATTGCTCTTGGACATCCCCTTGGAGCAACTGGAACGATGTTACTAGGAACAATCCTCGACGAATTGGAAAGAAGAAATCTCTCCACCGGCCTCGTTACCCTTTGCGTAGGAGGCGGCATGGGCGTCACCACAATAATAGAACGCGTCTAAGCACTAATTACTAAGCACTAAGAACTAAGTCACTAAATGATAAGTTACAAGAAGAACACCAACAATATTGTCACGCTTACCATGGATATGGAAGGGCGAAAATCCAATATAATCAACCATGAAATCGGTAAAGCGTTTTTGCCTGTGTTGGACCATCTCAAGAAAAGCAAGGAAAGCAATGAACTGATTGGTGTAATCATCACTTCAGCAAAGCAGTCTTTTTTGACAGGTGGTGATTTGGATTATTTGTCAAATGTCAAGGATCCCAAGGAGATTTTTAAATTTGTTGAGAGACAGAAACAACTCTTTAATGCCATTGAGTCTTTAGGTGTTCCGGTTGTAGCAGCCATTAATGGTGCTGCCCTAGGAAGCGGATTTGAGTTGACACTTGCTGCGCATCATAGAATTGCCTTAGATCATCCGAAAACAGTACTCGGTTGCCCAGAAGTTACACTTGGTATTTTACCTGGAGGAGGTGGTACGATTCGCTTGATGTGGATGTTGGGAATTGAGAAGGCTTTGCCTATTCTAGCTGAAGGCAAGCGGTATAATCCTAAAAAAGCACTTGAGATAGGATTGATCGATGAACTAGTAGCCGATAAGGAAACACTCATGCAACAAGCCGAAAAGTGGATTCTAGATAATCCTCAAGTGAGTAAGCCTTGGTTAGAGAAAGGTAGAATCCCGGGAGGTACCGCCAAAAGCCCAAAGCTAGCACCAATGATTGCAATGGCATCAGCAATGATGGTCAAACGGACAAGAAACAACTATCCTGCTCCTCAAGCAATTTTAAATACGATGGTGGAAGGATCACTAGTAGACTTTGAAACCGCGCTTCGGATCGAAAGCAGATACTTCACAGAGCTGATCACTGGAAAGGTGTCAACCAATATGACAAAGGCGTTCTGGTACGACTTGAACAGCATCAAACAAGGCGAAAGTAGACCAAAGGGATTTGGAAAATTCAGACCTAGAAAAATTGGAGTCATTGGTGCAGGAATGATGGGGTCAGGGATTGCCTATGTTTCAGCAAAGGTTGGGATACAGGTAATGCTCAAGGATGTCTCCGTCACCATCGCAGAACGTGGCAAAGCGTATTCGGAAAAACTATTGGTAAAAGGTGTTGCAAGAAAGAAAATTACTGAAATAGAAAAGGCTGCAATCCTTGATCGAATTACACCAACAGAAAATGCGGAAGACTTTAAAGATTGTGACTTAATCATTGAGGCAGTTTTTGAAAACCGAGCGTTAAAGGATCAAGTAACTAAGGAAGCACAAAAGTTCCTAGATGAGGACGTTATTTTTGCTAGTAATACCTCAACATTGCCAATTTCAGGACTAGCAAAGTCTTATGACCACCAAGAAAATTTTATTGGGCTTCATTTCTTCTCTCCTGTTGATAAAATGCAACTTGTGGAAATTATTAAAGGAGATAACACTTCAGAAGAAACGATTGCTCGTGCGTTTGATTATGTCAAGTTGATCAAGAAAACACCAATAGTAGTCAATGATAGCCGAGGATTTTATACCTCACGTGTGTTTAAAACGTACATCATTGAAGGCATGGCCCTTCTTAATGAAGGAAATCTCCCGAACAAAATAGAGCAAGCTGGACTAAATGCAGGTATGCCTGTTGGTCCATTAGCCTTGATTGACGAGGTCTCGATCTCTTTAGTAGTAGATATTCTAAAACAAACTAAAAAAGACCTTGGTGACAAAGATCCACCCAATCCAGGATATGATGTTGCCTTTAGAATGATTGAGGAGTTTAACCGACCTGGAAAAGCAAAGAAAGCTGGGTTTTATGATTACTCCGCCAAGCCGAAGAAAATTTGGCCAGCATTGAGAACCCATTTCCCAGATAAAGGATCAAATTCTACAATGGTAGAAATGCAAGAACGTTTGATGATTATTCAAGCAATTGAAACCGTTCGTTGCATGGAAGAAGGCGTTATTTCAAAAGTAGCGGATGCCAATATAGGAAGCATTTTTGGATGGGGTTTTGCTCCTTTTAAAGGTGGAACACTCCAGTACATTAATGACTATGGAATGAAAGAATTTATTGAAAAAGCAGCGCAATTAGAGCAAAAGTACGGAGCGCGATTTAAACTTCCCCAAAGCTTGCACGATATGAATCATAAAAACCTAACATTTATTTAATTATTTCATTGTGATTATTACCACTATGACTTGTAACGAGGCAATAAAAGAACTACGGTCTCTAATCGTTAAAAAGAAAGAAGATCGGTTATTTCCCCCACTCAAAATTAATGATGAGATCCTTGGGGTTCCCATAAAAAATATCAGATTGCTAGCATCTAAGATTGGCAGAAACCATGAATTATCTCTTGAGTTATGGGAAACAAAAATTCATGAATCCAAACTGTTAGCCACTCTAATTGAAGAACCTAGAAAGGTTAGTCTTGAACAATTGAGCAAGCAAGTCCGAGAAATCAAAGAGAAAACAATTGCAGACTATTTCATAAAATACATCGTATCGAAAACAGATTTTGTCTTAAGTAGGGCCAACAGCTGGACAAATATGTCAAAGCCGAAGTACGTTCGATATGCTGGTTATCTCTGTGTGAATGAGTTGTCTAGTCGAAGCATTACACTAGACAATAACTACTTTTCAAAACACCTGCTAATTATTGAATTACAACTGAATTCTGCAAAAGGATTGATTCAAAATGGTCAAGTTAACTCACTTATAGCGATTGGTTCAAGAAACAAAGTATTGAATAAAAAAGCACTGAAAATTGCTAAAAAACTAGGGGATATTAAACTGATTCAAGGCAATCGCTCTAAAGTGGTGAATCCACACTCGATTCTTTCGGATGAAAAAATACAATCAAAACTGTAAAGTCATTTACAATAATGCTTAATGACCAACCGCATCCCTAATTATTGTTGACCTAAAAGTAGACGCTGATTAACCACCCATTATTATTGCTTTGGATCATTAGTAATTATTCAAATTGTTTTCAATCGTTCCTCCCTCAACTGATGCGTGTAAAGTCCATAGTATTTTCCCTTCAATGCCAACAACTCCTTGTGTGAACCGTCTTCTATGATCTGACCTCCTTTGATGACCAATATTCGGTCACAAGTCTTAATGGTGCTTAGACGGTGTGCAATCACAATAGATGTACGGTTTTTAAGCATTTGCTCGACACCTTTCTGGATCTGCTGTTCTGCAACTGTATCGATGCTAGAAGTCGCCTCATCCATGATAAATATAGAAGGATTCGTCAATACTGCACGCGCAAATGAAACCATCTGTCGCTCACCCATACTCAGCTGCTCACCAGATTCTCCGACAAGTTCCTTAAGCCGATCCTTGAACTGCTCAGCGCCTACCAACTTTAAAGCTTCTAGGATGTCCTTGTCTGTTGCCTCTTTACGGCCAAATCGGATGTTTTCTTCAATCGTTCCGCTAAAAAGGTATGGCGTTTGCAGTACCATGCCTATTCGACTCCGTAAGCTTTCTAGCGTTTGATCAGTATAGTCTACACCGTCGATTCTCAATTGACCTTCTACAGGTTCGTAGAAACGGGCTACGAGATTGGCAATAGTCGTCTTGCCCTCACCAGTTGCTCCAACCAACGCCACTGATGTGCCTGGAAGGATACGGAGGTTGAAGTCTTGCATCACGGGGTTGTCCTTGTTATAATAAAAGGATACGTCTTTAAATTCGATATCACCAGAAATTTTTGAAAACGTACCAGCATTCTCCTTGTCATGAATCGTTAGTGGCTCATCCAAGAGTGAAAATATCCGTTCGCCTGCTGAAAGACTACCTTGTACTTGGGCATAAAACAAGGAGATGTCAATAATCGGCATAAAGATCTTCAGACCATAATCAAATGATGCTGCTAACACTCCAACAGTAATACCGGCAGGCACAGCAATCGCCATGGTTCCACCAAAATAGACAATAGCTGCCGCTGCGAGTGCACTAATAAATACGACAATAGGTACATACATCGCTGTATAATAAGAGGCCCGAAAGGAAGATCGATGCATTCTACTACTCAATTGCATGAAGTCACGCGTAACGCGTTGCTCTTGCGCTGTACTCTTGTTAATCTTAACACCATTAATGTGCTCTGTAAACCTCGCAGTAAGATCACTGTTTATCTTTCTTGATTCCCTTGAATAACGTAGGACTAGAATCCTGATTTTTATGGATACAAGGAGTAAAATAGGAATCGAAATAAAAATGATCAATCCAAGTTTCCAATTATAAAATAGAATTACAATTTGACAAAAGAAGATTGTAATGACTCCCCAAAAAGCATCTAGGAGTCCCCAGCTGACTACCTGTGTCACTCTGTCTGTGTCTGAGGTCAGCCTTGTCAACAACCAACCAGAGGCAGATTTGTCATAATAAGAGAAGGATAGCTGCTGTAATTTCCGAAACAACTGTTCTCGTAAGTCGTACATCACCATTTCATTGACTTTGCCGCAATCCCGAACAAACATAAAGACGCTAAGCGCTTGGATTGCACCCATTACTATAATGAAAAGTATGTAAGGATAAACCAAAGAGAGTTCAGGAGTATAAGCAATTCCACTTTGTGACGCTTCTGAAAGTAATTTGATCTGCGGGGTAAGTACATTGTCCACTAGATTCAAAATGACTAAGGGAAACATTGACTCAATGATTGCCGTTATTGTAATCCAAAACAAGAAGCTGTACATCAGCTTTTTATGTGTAAAGAGGTAGCCGATCATTCGCTTGAGGAATGGCCACATTGCTCCTTTTTCCGTATGTAAGTGATCTGTTAGCTTATCCATGTCAGTTTTTTATTTCCCTAGCTATTTCAGCTTCAAGTGAAGTCTGAGCATGATAAATTTTATGATAAAAACCTTCTTGTTTCAGAAGTTCTTCTGAAGTTCCTTGAGCTGTGATTTTTCCCTTTTCAATTACGATAATACGGTCTGCCTGTTGAATAGAGGTTAATCGTTGAGCAATGATGAGGGAGGTTTTTCCTTTCATCTGTTGGTTTAGCCCTTTCTGTATATTAAATTCTGTTTCTGTGTCAACCGCCGTTGTAGCGTCATCTAGGAGCAAAATGTCAGGCTGTCCCATCAACGTTCTTGCTAAGGCTACACGCTGTTTTTGTCCTCCTGACAGTGTCACCCCTTTTTCACCAACTAGTGTGTCGTAGCCATCTGGCAGTTTTTCTAGAAAATCGGTCACCGCTGCTGTACGCGCGTAACGTTCCACTTGTTCTTCTGTGAAATCTGTTTCCTGATAGGTAATGTTTCCTTTGACTGTGGTCGAAAATAGAAATGGTTCTTGATGGGTGATCCCTAGACGTTTTCTTAGGTCTTTTTTATTCAATTTTTGTATTGGAATGCCATCAATCAATATTTCTCCATTGTCCGGTTCGTAGAATCGGGCAAGTAGATTAATGATAGAGGATTTTCCAGAACCAGTAGGACCGATTAGTGCAATCTTTTCCTTTGGATGAATGGTGAAGCTGACATTGTTAAGCACTTTTGTTGTTTCATTTGGGTATGAAAAATCAACATTTCTGAATTCAATCGATGCTAGTGTTTCTGTGATAGTTGTACCCTGGTAATCTTCTTCTGGGGCGTCCAATATTTGGTTAATCCGCTCAACACCAACCGACGCCATGCCCAATTGAGTAATGATTCGACCAATACCTCTGATCGGATAAGTGATCATCACTGAGTAAGTAAAGAAGGCGACACATTCTCCAAGAGTAATTGCTCCAGTAAACACAAAATAGCCACCAGCCAACGTAGAAAATGCGATTTGACAGCTGACAAGCAAGTCTGTCAATGACCAAAAAATTTTATGATAGTCAATGTGTTTTAGCCCGATTTTTAGTTTTGCTTTGTTTTGATGAATGAACTTCTCAATTTCACTTTTTTCCTGTGCAAATGCTTGTACAACACGAATACCGCTAAGGTTTTCATTAATAATATCAGTTAGTTTATCCTGTTCTTTTTCATGCTCCTGCCATACTTTTGATTCAAGATGGAAGAAGTAAAACGCCATGAACAAGATAATTGGCAAAATACCGACTGCAATCAAGGCAAATCCTAGATGTATGGAAGCCATCATCACAAAAGACAGTACAAAAACACCGATAAACCGAATAAACTCAATGGTCTGTGTCCCAATAAAAGTTCGAATGGTGTCTACATCACCTGTTGCCCGTTGAATCATGTCTGCTGATGGCACCTTAGAGAAGTGGCTCAATGGGAGCAGTTGAATGTGTCGAAAAAGCTTGTCTCTTAAGTGTTTTATGGCATTCTCAGTAGAGAAAGCTGCTAGGGTAATTCCTGTAAAACTAATGACCGTCTTGATTGCTGCCAATCCAATAAACAGAAGACCGATGCATAATAATATGTAGGGACGATTATCCAACTGTATGTCTGGCAGTAGACCATACAGCATACTAGCAACCCAATCTTTTTTACTCGTTGCTGAGTGCTGAGCAGGTTGGAAATTTACGACACCATCAATTGCGATTTGTAGAATCCTTGGTTCTATCATACGCAAGAAATTGGCTACCAGTGATAACATAGCAGCTAGCAGGAAATGGGATTTCCATTTGTCTAGCACCGCGATTATTTGATAGACATTTTTCATAATTAGATCGTATCTTGCAACGAATATTTTTGCGTTATTCTTATTAAAGCGAATTTAAGTTAATTAAGTTCCCCTAGTTGAATATTTTTCATGAAAAAAGGAAAAAAAGAAAAACACTTTATACAGAAAGCCAGCTATGAAGGTGGTATGGAAGCCATGAAGAAATTCATTGGTGAACATATGGTGTATCCTATTGAAGCCAAAGAAAACGAGATTCAAGGGGTTGTTACAGTAAAATTTACCATCAATCATAAAGGAAAAGTAATAGAGGCAAAGGCGATCCGCAAGTTAGGTTATGGATGTGATGAGGAGGCATTACGACTCGTTAAGTTGTTAAAATTTAAAATTCCTAAGAATAAAGGTCTTAAAGTGTTGTTCCACAAAGATTTAAACATTCATTTCTCTATGCCAAATACAACCATTAAAACCGTGAAATTTCCGCAAGAAATACAATACCAATACACTCAGAAACAGAAGACTACATCGACACCAAAAGAAAAAAAATCAACAGGATATACTTACACTATAAACATCTAGTATAAATTCCTTAACATTTATTGGCTTTTTTTTTGATATTCAATTATATCTGAATTTTTGAAAGCTCGCTAAACTTTTTCAAAATTTTCGGGTTTCACATACGTGTGTAACGAAACTTAATTGTCTTAACTATAAAACTATCAATAACTATGCTTACGCGTTTTGTTTTCTTCTCATCCTGCTTATATCTTTTGGTTGCCCTCTCCGCCTGTAATAGTAAAAAGGGGTGTACGGATCCTTATGCAATAAATTTCGACCTTGAGGCAGATAAAGATAATGGCTCATGTAATTTTCCTGCCTTAACGCTGCACCTTCACCCTACGGTTGGAAGTGAAGAATTTTCACTTGCTCAAAACTACTCGATTAATGGAGTAGATGTAAATTTTGATGCGGCTCAGTTTTATCTAAGCGGATTTGAGATTGAAGCAGAAAACACAGCAGACAGCTACGAACTTGAAGACACTTACCTCCTTGTAAAAGGTAGTCAGCATATGTATGAGCTTGGAGATGGAAGAAAAGGCACAATCAAGAACTTAAAACTAAAGCTCGGTGTACTTGAAGCAGATAACCACAAAGATCCTGCAACATTTGAAGCTGGACACCCACTAGGACCACAAACACCAAGTATGAACTGGAGTTGGGCCAATGGCTATAAATTCGTTCTACTAGAAGGAACCGCTGATACAGATGGTGACGGTAGTTTTGAGACTCCATTCATTTATCACCTAGGAGGAGATGCCACCTTAGCTGATCTTGAGTTAGAAGATCTAAATTTTGTACTTGATGATACTGAAGGAGAGATTAACTTAAAAGTGGACTTTGCTCAGTTTTTCCAAAATATTGATATTGCAACAGAAAATGTGTCTCATGGCGATCCTGTAATTTCAGGAAAGATGGCGGCAAACTATTCCGACGTGATTTCTAAAATGTAAATCATCCTAATAATAAGATTGTATTGAAATTACCAATTACATATTATTTTGTACTTGGAATGGTATTGCTTTGTTATAGCTGTTCTAAAGACGCCCCCGAATTTACATCGGATGGAACGCCCTATGAAATTGCTTTGCCAGATGGATTTCCTACGATGCCAATCCCTTTAGACAATCAGCTCACCTATGAACGCATTGAGTTAGGCAGAAAGCTGTTTTACGACAAGCGGCTTTCTCGCGATTCTTCCGTGTCTTGTGCTTCTTGTCACTTGGTAGAAAAAGGAATGGCGGACAACAATATAACTGGTGTTGGTATTGATGATTTGGTAGGCGTCCGAAATGTTCCTACGTTATCTAACATTGGCTATCACCCTTATTTGTTTAGAGAAGGTGGCAATCCTACCCTTGAGGCGCAAGTTTTTGGACCAATTGATTCTCCAGTGGAAATGGGTTTCTCCGTTCGGGAGGCTGTCGATCGACTCAAAACTCAACCTGATTATGAGCGCATGGCGCAAGAGACCTATGGACGGAGTTTCGATGAATTTGTCTTATCAAGGGCAATCGCAAGTTTCGAACGGATATTAGTGTCAGGAGATGCTCCTTATGATGAATGGTCGAGGGGAGACACGGCAGCAATGACTCCTGCTGCTAAGCGTGGGATGGTTTTGTTCTTTGATGAATTCAATTGTAACAGCTGTCATCAAGGATTTGATTTTACTAATTATGAGGTCCTGAATAACGGTAGTCATGTTACTTATGATGATCCAGGATTGATGAATTTATCATTAAACCCCATGGATAGAGGCAAATTCAAAATCTTAACCTTAAGAAATGTAGAAGTCACTGGTCCTTACATGCACGATGGTAGTTATTCCTCACTCTCTGATGTGATCGATAACTATAGCGCTGGTGGTTCTGGTCATGCGAATCAAGACGCTCGAATTGCTCCATTTGCTATTAGTACACAGGAAAAAGCTGATCTAATTGAATTTCTCCATGCTTTAACTGATCCTGTATTTCTAAATAATCCTGAATACAAGGAATAGCGCACACCATATATCTTTATTTAAGAAGTAACTTTTGTGATTTTATCTCCTTAAAATTCGTAAACAAGATTTTTAATGTATATTTGATGCAATTTTAAAACTAAAAAATAAGCATTATGAGGTTTACAATTTTACTATGTTTGAGTGCTTTCCTAATTGGCTTATGCACCCCAAATCTTAGCTACGCGGCAGTATCAAATACTGCAACTAGTATTTCTTTAGAAAATAAAAAAGACGTTAAAAAGGCTGAGAAACGTCAGAAAAGAATCGAAAAGAAACTAAACAAGTACACTAAATTCATAACAAAAAAACTTGGGATTTCTGAAGCAGAATACAAGGGAATGTCGACTGGATTAAAGGTCACATTAATTGTTGTTGGATCTATCTTAACGGTTTTTTTAGTGTTCTTATTGATTTACCTATTAATCATTAAGCCAATTATTAACGGATAAGATTTTAATCTTAATAGATATCCCGAATTCAACATTGAGTTCGGGATTTTTTTTGTCCCTATGCCATCTTGTTCTTCCTTGAGATTCAAGTTGCATTTCTACAATCATCAATTAGACTTAATACTTTTCTTTTCTACCAATTTTCTCTTAATTATTGTTTGATTTTAAATTGATAATACAAGTTTTGTATAAATTATGAGTTATTATTGTAGTTGATCAATTATTAATACATTTTAATTAAGTTAAATAGTTTCCCTGTTAATTGATTTTATTGTTGTGAATATGCTCCTTTTCAATAAAAAATGCAGATACATTTGTAGTGTTCTAATGATGGTTACCTAAAATAAACAACAATCATCTCTGGTGAAAAAAGTATAAATTTTAGTTAAGAATCAACTTAAAGAATAGTATTAGCAAGGGGCTATTAATTAGTTCAATATTGAGAAGGGAGGTTGCAGCTTAAAAAAGTTTAAACAGCAACTTTCCACTTTTAAAATCGAATTTCAAACCAATTAATAATTTCATAAACTTAATTCAAATGAAATTAAACGTATTGATCAGCTTCATCTTTTGGGGGCAATTTGCAAGCGCTCAAACAAGCACTGGGTTGGAACAGTATAGTGTCAATGAAAAAAATGATAGCGAGCTCAACATAGAGAGAAACAAGACCAAGAGTAGCTCAATTAATCAGAATATTAAGTTAAACAACAGCGATAAGGAAGTACTAAAGCCAGCTTTTGTTTCAAGCGCAAAAGCTGGATGTGCTTCTCTTGAAGTTGATTTTATTGATGTCTCGAATGGAAATCCTACTTGTTGGTATTGGACGTTTCCTGGAGGAACACCAAACTCATCAACAAAACAGAATCCAACAATTATGTATTCCGCTGAAGGTTTGTACAAGGTAAAATTGGCTGTAGCTAATGCAAAAGCTAATCACTCCATTTCACATTCTGATTACATTAGTATTGAGACTTCTCCCTCTACTGCTTTTAGTAGTCACACGCTTAGTAATACAGTCACGTTTGTAAACTATACGATAGGCGCAAACAGCTACCAATGGGATTTTGGAGATGGGAATGCTAGTACCGCAGCCAACCCACTTCATACCTACACAGAAAAAGGCACATTCGTGATCACATTAACCGCAACAAACGCTTGTGGATCTGATGTGCACCAAGAATCAATAGAAATTAAGACCTCAGCACTCCAAGAAAAAAATAGGCTAGCCAGTCTTGCCGTTCTCCCAAATCCTAATAATGGGTTTTTCAAATTGGAGCTGTTGGGGGAACCGCTAGATCAAATAGAAATACAAGTCTTCAGTATTACAGGAGTAAAGGTGTATGAACGCCTAGAAGACTTCTCTGCAGGAAGTGTAGTGACGGATATAGATTTAAGTGATTTATCGCCTGGTACTTACCTATTAGCCATTAGAAATGGAGCGGAAAAGGCATATAGAAACCTTACTATTATTGAATAATGGTAACACAACAATGGAAGTAGTTCGATATCGATATGGATGGTTGCTGATTAAAAAAGTTTAAACAGCAACTTTTCCTTTTATATGCGGATGATGATCATAATCGATCAAATCAAAATCTTCATAGGTGAAATCGAATATGTTTGTGACCTCAGGGTTAATCTTCACCGTGGGCAACGCCTTTGGTGTCCGTGAAAGCTGCAATTTTACTTGCTCCATATGGTTTGAATAGATGTGCGTATCGCCGAATGTGTGTACAAATTCTCCTACCGCTAACCCACAAACCTGAGCAATCATCATGGTCAACAACGCATAAGAAGCTATGTTAAACGGAACCCCTAGAAAACAATCGGCACTCCGTTGGTAGAGTTGGCAAGATAGCTTTCCTTCTGCTACATAAAACTGAAAAATAGTATGGCAAGGAGGAAGCGCCATCGTATCAACATCCGCTACATTCCAAGCGCTGACGATGAGCCGACGACTATTCGGTTTGTTCTTGATGTTTTCAACCAACTGGCTGATTTGGTCAATCACTCGGCCATCTGCAGTTTCCCATTTACGCCACTGTTTTCCGTACACTGGTCCTAGATCACCGTTCTCATCTGCCCACTCATCCCAAATTCGGATCTTGTTTTCTTTTAAATATTTGATGTTGGTGTCGCCAGTCAAAAACCAAATCAGCTCATGTACGACTGATCTAAAGTGAATTTTCTTTGTAGTAACTAACGGAAATCCCTTGGCAAGGTCAAAGCGCATTTGATAGCCAAACACACTAGTGGTTCCAGTTCCTGTGCGATCTCCGCGGAAGACACCATTTTCTAGGACATGCGCAAGTAAATCGTGGTATTGTTTCATAAAACAGAAGATTATGCCCAAAGTTAACATTCTGAACGCATCCGATCAAAGAGTATTTTAATAATGTGGAAAGAATGTGGATTACCAGCTTCCAGATGCTCCACCACCTGATGAACTGCCACCACCAAAGCTAGAACTACCACCACCACTACTATAACTTGAGCTATCACTACTAGAGCTAACCATTGGTATTGTGCGCAGCTCAGAATCTGTGTGCCCGCAGTTTTTACAGTTATAATCCAAGCGTTTTGTGCCCGTACTGTATTCTGTAGCGGATGAAATTATAGTTGATTTTGTAATCAGTGTTCGGTAGCCGCAAGCTTCGCAGTTTGATTTGCGAGAAAACCACTTCTGATATCGGTTTATCTCTAAGTGATCACAATAGGTGCAAAGCCAAACATCATAATCCACTGATTTCAGGTATTCCTCTAGGATTTGGCCACCTTCCAAATGCGCATCATCTCTGTCCTCAGGCAATAACTCCATGTCATTGCTGCATTCACTGCAATTACGAGGACGACGTCTCCATAATCGCTTAAACAGAAAGCCAAACGGCACTACAAATATCAGATAAAGGAATTTAGGGATGACACTAAAGAATGCGCCTACTTTTTTGAAGAATCTCTGGGCGCCAGTTAAGTGAAACTCTCCAGGATAAGAACCAGTCAACGCTTTAATCACGTCTCTTGTTCCTTGATTTATGCCAGTTGGATAATCGTTTCGCTTAAAATAGGGGATAAACGTTTTGTCAATTGCTCTTTTCATTTTAGCATCCATGGCCCCAGAAAACCCGCTTCCTAGTTCAATCCGCATCTTTCGATCTCCTTTTGAGACTAGGACCAAAACGCCTTTGTTGGTGCTTGCCTTGCCGATTCTCCATTGATTAAACAACTGAGTTGCAAAGTAATCTAGGTCTCCAATAGACCCGTAATCACTAACTCTATTGATTGTTGCTACAGTCAACTCGATCCCTGTTTCGGTTTTTAGTTCTTTGATGTAATCCGTAAGAGAAGCAGTCGTTTGAACATCTAGTAATTGCCCAAAATCATTGACATAAATGTTGCTGTAGGTGGGGAGTCGCTTATCGAGTTGTTTGGATTCAAGGGAGTCTGAGGTCGATTTTTGAGCAGAAAGGTTGCCCAAAAATGGAATAATTAGTAAGAATAGTAATACTCTTTTCATTTTGGTGTGTGGTTATATTGTTGATTAAGACAGCATTCATTAACACTAACAATGAACCAGTCTAAAATTGTTCCCCAAATTAAAAAAAAGCCAGACTGAAATCAGTCTGGCCCTGTATTTTGTTGAAAATTAATCATCAAACACTATTTTAAAGTGTTCTGGCGGCAAAGGTATCTCCTTGTTTCATGTCTCCAGTTTTGAGTCCTTTCATAAACCAGCGCATTCGTTGCTCAGAGGTTCCATGCGTAAAGGAGTCGGGTACTACATATCCTCTTGATTTCTTTTGGATTCGGTCATCACCAATTGCATGAGCGGCATTCAATGCTTCTTCCACGTCGCCTTCCTCTAGAATGTTTTTCATTTTATGTGCGTGATGTGCCCAAACACCTGCTAGAAAATCCGCTTGTAATTCAAGTCGAACAGATAGCTGATTGTATTCTTTTTGGCTCATTCTCTTTCGTTGAGATTGCACCTGTTGAGTAATACCTAGTTGGTTTTGGACATGGTGTGCTACTTCATGTGCCACCACATAAGCCATTGCAAAATCTCCGGGTGCTTCAAATTTTTGTTTTAATTCCTGATAGAAACTCAAATCAATATATAGCTTAGAATCACCAGGGCAGTAAAACGGTCCAGTTGCAGCGCTTGCATGCCCACATGCAGATGCCACTTGACCACTAAACAGGACTAGGTTGGGCTCCTGATAACGCTTGCCTACTTGTTCAGGGAACAACCGATTCCACACATCTTCTGTATCTTTTAGGACGACAGAGACGAATTGAGCTAACTGATCATCCTGCTGTGAAGTTTGAGCAGGTCGCTGTTGTTGCTGCTGCTGAGCATTTCTTGCAGCATTATTAACGACTTGTGAAGGATCTCCTCCTAGGAAATAGATCAATACTGCTAGGACTAATGTTCCAATACCTACGCCACCAGCTACTCTTCCAGCGCTCATGCCTCTGCGGTCTTCTACATTTCTACTTCCTTGTCTTCCTTGCCAACGCATATTATTAATGGTTTTCAACGGAAAAGGAACGATATACTGCTTTCCCGATTGGTTATTTAATGGGTCAAAAATAGCACATCTTGCTTTAAATACAAACTATATGCAATACTTTACATATTAGACGACTATTGCTCATTTTGATACCTAATTCAAATTGGTTAAAGCCTCCTTAACGCTCATAATAACTCCTTAGGTACGACATCTTGTTTGTGTGAATCGCTGTTAGTGTAGTCGTAAATGGTAATGCAATACTGAAGGATGCAAACGCTTAATTTCACCTAAAACAATTATTATAGATCGGGTATTTTAAGAAATAGTATCGGTGTCTTGAAGATTCAAAAAGGCTTCGCAACAAAATATCTAAAGCTAATCCATGTCCAAAGATAGTTGTTTGAGTCAGCTTCTTGAGCCTTCAGGCTTTGGCCTCCAGTCTACTGTCTGTCCTTTTAACATTTGATTATTCTTAGAATAATGAAAATACTAAAGGTTTATTCTTATTTTTGAGCCGTTTTTTAGGGAAAATTAACTCATGATAGTAAATATAAATAAGGATAATCCAGAGTACCGTAAGTTAAAAATGGTAGTGGATTGCCTCAAGAATGACGGATTGATCATTTATCCAACCGATACAATCTACGGTCTAGGATGTGATATTTCTAACAAAAAAGCAGTTGAACGACTCTGCCAGTTGAGGGGGATAAACCCCGCAAAGACTAATTTATCATTTGTGTGCAATGATTTGAGCCATCTGTCTGAGTATGCAGCTCAAATTGATAACTCGACATTTAAAATGATGAAGCGGGTTCTACCTGGACCATACACCTTCATTCTTAATGCGAGCAAAAAAGTGCCGAAATTGTTCAAAAACAATAAAAAAACGGTTGGAATTCGGGTGCCAGCTAACAAAATAGCCCAAGCCATCGTAAAAGAACTCGGCAGACCAATCTTGTCCATATCTTTAAAAACGGACGAAAAAGAGTATCTAGTTGATCCAACCATTATTCACGATCAATACAAAAAAAGAGTTGATCTAGTGATTGATGGAGGTATTGGAAACGTCGAACCAAGCACAGTTGTCAATTGCACGGGGCTTGAACCAGTCCTAGTAAGGGAAGGCGCTGGAGACATCGACTTTTTAAATTAATTGAAAGTAAAAAACCATGAAGATATTCCAAGTAATTTTTATTCTATTGATTGGCGTGCTGTTAACCAATACAATAGTTGGGCAAGGAACGATTAGAGGATTCGTATACGAAAAGGAATCTGGAGAACCGATTTTGTTTGGAAATGTTTTTCTCTCTGGCACAACCATGGGAGCAACAACAGATCTAAGCGGTTTCTTTAATATTGCGAATGTTCCTGCAGGAAAATATGATCTTGTATGCCAATACGTTGGCTTTGATAGCATGGGCGTGAGTATTGATATAATGGATGGTAGAATAGTCAATCAAAGCCTTTACCTAGTAGAAAGCAGTACGAAGCTAGATGTTGTGAATGTGACAGCCGCCAAAGAAGAAGCTAAGTCAGATGTCAGAGTTTCAGTAACTAAGGTGTCTGCCAAGCAAATTAAGGCAATACCCGGACTCGGTGGAGAGGCCGATCTAGCACAATACCTTCAAGTCCTTCCTGGAGTCATTTTTACAGGAGATCAAGGTGGACAACTCTACATAAGAGGAGGTTCGCCGATTCAAAACAAAATATTACTTGACGGAATGACGGTTTATAATCCGTTTCACTCCATCGGATTTTTCTCAGTATTTGAAACAGAGATTATTCGAAACGTAGATGTTTATACTGGTGGTTTTAGTGCGGAGTACGGAGGAAGAACATCAGCAATCGTCGATATCACAACGAAAGACGGTAATAAGTCTAGATTGAGTGGGAACTTGGGGGTTAATCCTTTTCAAGCAAAATTGCTACTAGAAGGACCAATTATCAAACTAAAGGACGATCGTGCTAGTAGCATGTCTTTTATTGTTTCAGGAAAACATTCTTATCTAAAAGAAACTTCAAAGTTAATTTATAGCTATATCGACACGGCTGGCTTGCCTTATGGTTTTACTGATTTATATGGTAAAGTATCTCTAAATGGAAAAACGGGTAGTAAACTAAATCTGTTTGGTTTTAATTATAGAGATAATGTTAATTTTGAAGGCTTAGCTGATTTAAACTGGAATTCGTACGGTGTCGGTAGTAACTTCAAACTTGTACCGAACAACTCTCCAGTAATTATTGGAGGGCACTTTGCATATAGTGATTATGACATTTCGCTTGCTGAAGAAGAAAATAAACCGCGAAGCAGTAAAATGAACGGTTTTGATGTAGGACTTGACTTTACCTCCTACTTTGAAAAAGGAGATTTCAAATATGGCCTTGAAGTCGGCGGATTTACAACTGATTTCAAATTTACAAATGCTTTTAACAGCATCATCGAACAAAAAGAGTTTAACACGGAGTTAGCGGCATTCATGAAGCTAAAGTATAAGTTTGGCCCAATGATCGTTGAACCCAGTCTTAGAGGACACTACTATGCATCTATAAGTGAGTTTTCACTAGAGCCACGGATCGGAATGAAAGTGAATATCACAGACTATTTACGCTTCAAGTTGGCTGGTGGACTATTTTCTCAAAACCTGATTAGTGCTGTTAGTGAAGAGGATGTCGTCAACCTGTTTGTAGGTTTCCTATCTTCACCGTCCAACCTAAATAAGCCAAATAGCCAAGAAGATGCTAATCATAGACTTCAAAAATCAATTCATGCAATTGGTGGATTTGAGATTGATTTATTTAAAAATGCAGAATTAAATATTGAGCCTTACTATAAATTATTCCCACAGTTAATCAGCTTAAATAGAAACAAACTGTCGACAAGTGATCCAAACTTTGCTACAGAGACTGGGAAAGCATATGGTATAGATTTTCTAGCAAAATATGATACCAAACGAACGTTTCTTTGGTTAGCTTATTCACTAGGACAGGTAAGTAGAGATGATGGACTTCAGGAGTATCCAACCCACTTCGATCGTCGTCATAATGTAAATGCACTTGCTACTTATAAGTTAGGGAAATCAGGAGATTGGGAAGTAAGCGCTCGTTGGAATCTAGGATCTGGATTCCCATTCACACTCACACAGGGTTTCTTCGAATATTTACCATTGGAAGAAGGAATTGAGACAGACTATATTGGTACAAATGGTGATCTAGGCGTGATTTATTCTGATGATAGAAACTCAGGAAGGTTACCTTATTATCATAGATTTGATGTCTCTGTTAAAAAAGACTTTGAGTTTACAAAATATACAAAGCTCCAACTTTATGCTAGTGTGACCAACGTTTACAATAGAGAAAACATTTTTTACTTCGATCGTATAGAATATGAACGAGTGAATCAATTACCAATATTGCCAAGTATCGGTTTTAATCTTGAGTTTTAATCATTGCCTAAATGATGGCCTATGACAGCTGAACTTATCTACACGGGAGGACTGCATACCAATGCTACCCATTTGAAATCAGGGAATGTTATCTCAACTGATGCCCCAGTAGACAATATGGGCAAAGGCGAAGCCTTCTCTCCAACTGATTTAGTTGCAACTGCGCTAGGAGCTTGTATCTTAACCATTATGGGGATTGCAGCAAACACACATGACATTGAAATGGAGGGTGCAACTTGCAACGTCCTGAAAACAATGGCTTCTAATCCGAGGAGAATCGCAAAGATAGAGGTGCAAATCCAAATGCCTGATAATAAGTATTCTGATAAGGAAAAGAAATTGCTTGAACGTGCTGCACATCATTGTCCTGTGGCAGGAAGTTTGCACCCAGATCTAGAAGAGGTTATAGAAATTCATTGGTAGTACAACTTATTTCCTTTTTAAGCGTTTTAACCCTAGGATGTAGCTATTCTTATTAAATTTATTTAAATTTGGAGAAGCAGGGTAAAATTTTATTCATATGAAACATCTTCTGTCCTTATTGATGGTATTGTTCTCAACTGTTTGCATCGCACAGGATGAGGCTCTGATGGTAGAAAACGAAGATTTTAATAAAGAATGGACACTTGATCTAAAGGTTCATACTGCAGGATATTCAGCAGGTTTCAATTATGGTCTTATAAAAGAAAAATTTACACTCTTGGGTCATTTAAGTGGAGCATCTATCAAGCATCCAATAGAATGTAAAACAAGATTTGAAAATCCCTCTTCCCTAGGAGATCCACCCCGTGCATTTGTCTATGGTAAACAAAACAGCTTCTATTCAATAAAACTTGGTGTCGGCCAAAAGTTTAACCTATCGTCTATATCTAAGGATCGTGGCATAACCATTGGAGCTAGTTACCATGTTGGACCAAACATTGGTTTAATAAAACCTTACTATTTAGAATTGATTCGATTGATTGACGGAACGACCTCTTATGAGACGGTCACTGAAAAATTGACTGATGAAAATAGAGCTGAGTTTTTAGATCCATTTTCGATCTACGGGTATGGAGGGTTTGGCTTCGGATTGGATGAAATCAAAGCAACAATAGGAGGCTATGCGCAAGGATCACTAAGGTTTGAATTGGGTACTAAGCGATATTTCATTCGCGCATTAGAAACTGGTTTAATCATCCAAGCCTTTCCGAATAAAATCCCAATTATGGTGGAAGACGAAGTAGAAAACAACTTTTTATTTGTCAATCTTTTCATTGCAATTCAAATTGGAAAACGTTCCTAGAACAAGTCAACCTAGTTACTTTAATTATTTCGATTTAAGAACGGATATTCTCGAATCCTTAGTATATTTGCCTCACAACTTCATTCATCATGCTGATAGATTTACCAATAATTCAGAAAAAAGAGCCACGCCCTAAAAAGCCAAAATGGTTGAGAGTGAAAATCCCAACAGGTGAAACCTATAAAAAGGTCAGATCAATCGTTGATGAGAAAAAACTGCACACCATCTGCCAAAGTGGCCATTGTCCGAACATGGGAGAATGCTGGGGAGCAGGCACCGCAACATTTATGATCCTAGGGAACACGTGTACCCGTTCTTGTTCATTTTGTGCTGTTAAGACGGGTAAACCACCTGAATTTGATACAGATGAGCCAAGACGCGTAGCGGAAGCGATCCAACAAATGGGGGTAAAGCATGCTGTCATCACCTCAGTCAATCGAGATGAATTGAAAGACAGAGGAGCGTCAATCTGGTATGAAACCGTCGTAGAAGTCAAGCGATTAAGCCCAAATACAACCATCGAAACACTCATCCCCGACACCCGCGCGAACTGGGAAGCACTCGAAACAATGATCAGTGCTGGTCAGGAAGTCGTTTCCCACAATATGGAAACAGTAAGACGGTTGTATAGGAAAGTGCGCCCACAAGCTAAATATGACAGGAGTCTAGAACAAATCAAACGAACAAAGGAATACGGCAAACGAACAAAATCTGGTGTGATGCTCGGTCTAGGAGAAACAGACGAAGAAGTTTATCAAATCATGGATGATCTTGTCGCTAATGGTTGTGATGTTCTAACACTTGGTCAGTATCTGCAACCCACTAAGATGCACTTAGAAGTGGCTGATTTCATTCATCCTGATAAGTTCGCAGAATTCAAAGAAATCGGTTTGCAAAAAGGCTTGGATTACGTAGAAAGCGGCCCACTTGTCCGTTCATCTTATCATGCAGAGCGGCATATATAGGTAATAATGTTTTATTATTAGTGATTGAATAGAATCAGTTAACAGCCTAGAGCATTGCAATCAATGGATGAATTAATAAGTAAGCATTAATTAAAAAAGCGTTCCTTCACTTTCGTCAATTTCCTTTTGATTGTCAGATCTTAGGTCCAAGATATTGCCCATGTTATAACAAGTTCGGCATCGAGCTTCATAAGATTCTTTCTCTCCAAGCAAAACTTTGCCACTTTCATTTATTTTTCGATAGGAATGAGTAGCTAGATTACCACAATGTTGGCAAATAGCATGTACTTTAGTAATGTATTCAGCTACAGAGAGCAAATGAGGCATTGGTCCAAACGGTTTTCCTGTGTAATCCATATCTAGGCCTGCTACAATGACACGAATGCCTTTAGTCGCAAGTTCTTCGCAAATAAGAGGCAACCCAAGATCAAAGAACTGTGCTTCATCCACACCAACAACATCAAAGCCTTCGGATAAGCCGATTAAGGTTTTAGAGTGTTCTACTGGAATAGAATCTATGTAATTTGCATTATGAGAAACAATTTTTTCTTCATCATAGCGCGTATCAACGGCAGGTTTGAAAATTTGAACCTTTTGATTGGCAATTTTTGCTCGTCTAAGCCTTCTGATTAACTCTTCCGTTTTTCCAGAAAACATGGAGCCACAAACTACTTCGATCCAGCCACTGCGTTGTGATTTAAAATGTGGTTCTAAAAACATACTTTATTAAAAATCGTCTACTTAATGTTGTAATATTATGAACGTTTCAAAAAGGTACTAAGTATAAAGGGAATATAAGTTATTTGAATGCAGTTAGAGGGACAAGAAATATGAAAATATGAGTTTTTCAGATCGTACTGTTTTACATTTCGTTTTTTATATCTAATTTTGCCTTTGGTCACAAGATATAATTTTAAATTAAAAAAGCCAATCATAAAATGGATCTGAAAAAAACGAAGATTCTTTTGGACAAAATAAACCGGTTACACCAGGGATTTTTAGACAGTAAGGGGAATGTTTCCACAATCGAAAAAAATCTAATGCTGGATTACCTATCAACAATGTACGACGCTATTGTAATGGCTGATATAGTTGAAAAAACTCCAAAAGCAAAAGTACAACCTATTGTAAGTCAACCAGTTCAACGACAATCAGTTGTGCCTACTCCTCAGCCGGTACAGCCTGTGCAACGTGTTGTGCCAGCTCCTCAACCTGTGAAGCCAGTAATCCAAAAACCTGTTGTTCAGGCGCCTACTAATAATCCTAAGCCCGTTGTTCAGAAAGTGGCTCCTGTTGTAAAGCAGGTTGCCCCAACTCCACCACCAGTGCAGCCTGTTAAGCGAGTAGAGCCTGTGCGTCCAGTTGTCAATAAGAAAGAAGAAACACCGAAGCCAGAATATCAGGCTCCAGTTCAAAAGTCGAAGGCGCCAAAAGCAAATCCAGCATTTGAAGAGTTATTCACATTCGAGTCCGCTGGGGAACTATCCGAAAAATTAGCCAACAAGCCGATCAAGAGTATTAAAAAGGCAATGGGGATAAATGAGAAGTATTTGATTTCAAACGAGTTATTCGGAGGAGACAATGCTGAATTTGAAGCCACAGTGAAACAGTTAGATAAATTAGAAAACTTTGCAGAAGCAAGAGATTTATTAGAAAACAATACGCTTGAAAAATTTGGCTGGCTAGAACCACAGAAATTGAAACGTGCCAAGGAATTTATAAAACTCGTTCAAAGCAGATACAAAAGTTAATATGAAAAAAATAGCTGTTTTTACCTCAGGTGGTGATGCACCGGGGATGAATGCGTGTGTTAGAGCTGTGGTTAGAACTGGATTGAACCAAGGACTGGAAGTCATGGGGATTAAAAAGGGATTTGCTGGAATGATTGATAACCTCTTTATTCCGCTTTATTCAAATTCTGTAAGTAACATCATTCAAAAGGGAGGAACTATCCTGCAATCAGCTAGAAGTGATGAGTTTAGAACAAAAAAAGGAAGAGCAATCGCCTACAAAAATTTATCAGAACATGGGATAGATGGAGTCGTTGCAATTGGTGGCGATGGCACATTTGCAGGGGCAAAAGTCTTTATGGAGGAATACAATCTACCGTTCATTGGAGTCCCAGGAACAATAGATAATGACTTGTTTGGAACCGATAATACGATAGGATTTGATACCGCAATCAACATTGCTATGGAGGCAATAGATCGGATAAAAGATACTGCACATGCACACGATCGGTTGTTTTTTGTAGAAGTCATGGGAAGAGATGCAGGCTTTATTGCCTTACAAAGTGGAATTGCAACTGGAGCAGAGGCCGTATTAGTTCCAGAAAGTAAAACGGATATCGACAACTTGATAAGCACTCTAAAAACGAACTACGAAAAAAAGAAGAGTTCGAGTATTGTCGTGGTTGCTGAAGGAGATGACGCTGGTGGCGCTTTTGAAATAGCAAAAGAAGTAAAATCGAAGTTTGACGGTTATGAAATCAGAATAACAGTCCTCGGTCATACGCAACGAGGTGGCCCACCAACTTGTAATGACAGAGTACTTGCAAGTCGTTTAGGAATAGCAGCTGTGCAACAACTGTTAAATGGAGAAAAAGGTGTTATGGTTGGGCAAATTCACAAAGACATAGTTCTTACACCATTTAAGGACGCAATTAAGTATCACCAGAGGATAAATCCATCGCTATTAGAAATTATTTCGATCTTGTCTTAGCCAGAAAATGGATGATTGTCAGCTAATTTTGACACGAATTTTACAAAAAAGAAATTATTTTCAAAATTAATTTTTTTTTACAAATTCTTAATAAGCTGTCTTTTATATGATTACAAATATAATTTTTATTGAAAAATTACCACCTTATTTTTTGATTCATTAATCAAAATTAAAATCGTTAAATTTACATCTACAAAAAAGATTTTCTTAACTAACAAAACTATTTTTTTTAACAAAATTGGAATTTATGAAAACGAAATTTACAACAAGTTCAGTAAAAGCTTTTGCTTTGATGCTTACTTGCTTTTTCATTACCAATACTACATTTGCTCAATTCCCAGTAAATGATAATGTTTGTAATGCAATGCCTGTTGCCCTAGGTGGCACTGGTGCTTTTATGGTTGTTGATACTGCTACTGTAGAAACAGGAGAACAAGCAATTTCTCCACCATTAGGAAACTGTGTACATGGATGGTGTGATGCTTTAGGGATAGAGTCTTCTGTTTGGTTTACTTTTACTGCTCCTGCTTCAGGTTCTGTAAATGTTTCTCTTTGCGGATCTAACTATGATACACAATTAGCTGTTTACGAAGTAGGTACTTGTTCTGACTTTAGCACATTTACGTACATTTTTGGTAATGATGATTCACCATTCGGTACTGTAGGAGCCACTTGTGGCCCATCACCAGGAGCTAACACTTATGGTAACAGTTCAGAATTAGACGTACACTGTCTAACTCCAGGTCAAATTTACTATGTTGTAGTTGATACTTGGTTAGGGAACAATGCTCCTCAACCATCTGGACAACTTCTTGATATAAAAATCAACTCACTTTCTACAGGTGCAACTGCTCCTGTTTTACCAACTCTGCTTACTCAAGACCCTATCTGCCCAGCTGGTATGGATGGTGCAGCTCAAGTTGATTACGAAGGAATTGAAGCAGTTAATTTCTTATGGTCTAATGGTCAAACAGGTGTTTTAACAACTGGATTGGCACAAGGAACATACATGGTAACAATGGTAAATAGCTGTGGTGCTACTGCTGTTGGTTCTGTCATGATTAATGATGGTCTTCCTTCAACTGTAGATACAGTAACAGTAATTCCTGCATTTTGTGGTACTGATGGTAGCGCGATTGTTAGTGTTGATGGAGTTGGACCTTACTCTTTCTTATGGAGTAATGGATCTACCTTAGCACAACCAGAATTAGCTGCAGGTGTTTATACAGTTTCTATTACTGATGCTTGTAGTGCAGCTGCTGGATCACCGATGATTGAGACAATTTCAATTCCTGGAGGAACTAACCTTTCAATGGGTAATTTCACAATTACTCAAGCATCAGGTTGTACAGTACCGTTTACTGGTATCGTTAACAATGTTGCACCAAATAAAGACAATAGTGTAACGCACAGTACTGACCAAACTCTTACAGGTTCAGTTGTTGCTTGTTTTGATGGTTCAACTGGAACAAATACACTTTATACGTTTGATAATTATTACTGGAGAGGATATGACTTAGCTACTGATTTTAGTATTACTACTGATTACCACCTTGGTGAAATCGAAATAGGAGTTAGAAATGCTAGCTCAGATTCCGGCGAACAGCAACAACCATTTACAGTTACTGTTTATACGGTTGATAATACTGACTTGTCATCACCAAATGCTAATATTACGCTCCTGAAATCAATTAAATCACAGGTTCCAGATACAACAAATGCCTTTGTTTATGTACCGCTTGATGTTATGATTCCTGCAGGACAAAAGTTCGCAATTAGAGTAGGTTTTGAGGATGGTTTCCCAGCTGGTAGAAGCTTGTTCTTCGGACAAAATGATACACCAACACTTGGAAATAACGAAACGTTCTTGACTTCTGCTAGATGTGGATTATCTGCTCCAACTCCAATGAGTGGAATTGGATTCCCTAACCAGGTTGTCTTTAATTTAGTTGAGTATACTTATGATGTCACTTGGACACCAGCTACTTACCTAGATGACGCAACTGCTTTGGCTCCAGTATTAACTGCACCTCAAGCAAATGCAATGATGCTTAACTACACAGTAACTGTTGTAGACGGTTGTGGAGCTCCACAAACGACTACAGTAACTGTTGATGCAACGGACTGTTTCCTTTCTAATGTTGAAGGACTTGTAGACGCTAGCTTTACAATTTCACCAAATCCAAGTAATGGATTGTTCAACATTCAGAACCAAGGAAGTGCAAGAGAAATGACACTTGAAGTTTTTGACCTAAGTGGTAAAAATCTTGTTTCTACTGTAATTGCTTTAGGACAAGGAGATGTTACTGCTCTTGATCTTTCAGCAGTGGCTTCTGGCATGTACATCGCCAAGCTTACTGATGGTGATCAAGCTGAAATTCACAAGTTAATTGTTGAATAAGATTTTAATAAAGTAAACACTTTATAAATATACGGCCGGATTTCTACTCGAAATCCGGCTTTTTTATTTTAAGCCGAGGATAAGCTTGAATACCTTAAAGCACTTATAGTAAAGTAGGATGTAACTATTTTAGCTAACTAATATTGGTTGATTTATGAGCCTCTGATGAAGATTAATTTTAAAAAAAAAAGGAAAACTATTAGAAATTGAAAGCAAAAAAAAAGATATTTGAACTATAATTCTTGTAGCAGGGAACTATTCCACTTAAGGTGGCGTTTAGGCAAACTGTAAGACAATTATTAACCCCAAACATATAAAACATGAAAAAGCACCCACTTTTCAGTCTTATCTTTATTTTTTTATTTTTTTTAAATTCTATTTCAGCACAATCAATTCTTATTACAGGAGGAGATGTTCTAAATCAATCTATTGCTGTTGAAGAACTGTTTTTTGTTACTATTCAGGATAATCGAAAAGATAAGAAAGCATTCTATTTACAAGCCATTGTATCAGATCAAAATAACAAGCAGGTTTTTATTGGAAAGTCAAACCGTTTTGCACTTCCTGTGTCTGGTAATTTAAAACTATCTCCGTTAAATATCGATCAATATTTAAGTCCTGTCGTTTATCAGTTTATTCATCCTACAATAAGTAAGTCTGTATCACTTGCAGGGGAATTTCCACAAGCAAATTATCAAATTTGTATTAAGGCGATTGATGCTGATGAGAACACACAACTAGCCAATTACTGTTATAATGTAACGAGTACAAATTCTAATATTATTCAGCTTGTAAGCCCTTATAATCATACCGCGGTTGATGCGGAGCAGCCCGTTTTTACATGGACTTCGGGAATAAATCAAGCGCAGCTCTATGACTATGTATTGGTAGAAATTATAGGAAACCAAAGTTCCAATGAAGCGATTAGGCTAAATAAGCCGATTTATGAAGCTAAAGATTTGCCGACTAGCGTGCATGTGTTACCAACTCATATATCCCTTCAGAAATGTAAGAAATACGCATGGCAGATTCGTAGCGAAGGGTCGAATAAATCTGTTGCAATTTCTGAGATATTTACATTCAATTCTGATTGTGATAATTCTGTATCACCAAACACGAGTCATACTTATGCGGTCTTGAGGAAATATCTCGATGGAGGATATTTTATAGCGGAAAATAGAATGCTTAAATTTAAGTTTGACGAGGCTTATTTTCAAGACGACAACATCAATTTGAATTTTAAAATAAAAGACATAGCAAATAATGAAGTTGCGATTGCAGACAATAAGTTATTGGACTATGGTGATAATCGATATCTGTTGGACTTATCAAATCTAGATCTTGGAGCTTTTTACTCCCTAGAAATTATCGATAGTAAAAGAAATAGATTTTATTTAAAATTTAAAACAACAAATTAATGAGAAGTTACACAATCTTGATATTCGGTTGTCTGATTTTCTCTCTAAGTTGTAAAAATGAAGGAATTTCTTCTTCCGAATACATAAAATGGGTTGAGAATGAAGGCAACGGGCTAAACGTATCAAAACGATATGGGAACTATAATATCATGGCTCAATATAAACCGATACCATATCAAGCATTGAGACAATCAAAAATTGCAAAACCATCTAAAAATAAGTTCAAAAATCAATTAAAGGAACTTGAGGGGTTGGATTATTTTAATCTTGTAATAAGCCTTAATACCAACACCGGAGATGTCCTAAAGGAACAAATAGAATCGGAACAAGATTATTATAATCGAATAAAATACTTCTCATTTGATATCCAAAAAGACTTAAGTCTAACCGATGGAAGTGGCAAAACTAAACCTTGTGTTTTCAGTCATTTTGAAAGAAACTATGGCTTGGCTTCCTCTATTACAATACTAATGGCGTTTGAAGCAGATAATCAGGAAACGGATAAAACCATCCTTTACAAGGATAAAGTCTTAGGATTGGGAACCGTTAAGCTACTTATTTCAAAAAGCGCAATAGAACAAATACCCGAGCTCGCACTCGATTAAGAACAACCAATCAAACAATTAGAACATGTGGATAACACAAACTAGGCAAAGCAAAACATTACTACTCATCTGTCATTTCTTGATTTGGAGCCTACTGCTACAACTCATGTTTCCGGTACCCGCCCTTGCACTAACAGGTGGACCCAGTCAGCCAGAAGTACAGTCCTTCGAACCCATCGGAACTTCAGAAATGGTAGACCCGTTTTCAGGAAACTTCAGCTACAACATTCCACTCTTAGATGTTGGAGGATACCCCATAAATCTAAGTTACAACGCAGGTGCAAGCTCTATGGACGCAGAAGCTAGCTGGGTAGGCCTTGGATGGAACATTAACCCAGGGGTGATTAACAGGAATATGAGAGGCCTCCCAGATGATTTTAAAGGAGATCGAGTAACCAAGGAGTCAAACATGAAACCGAATTCCACATACGGTGTTTCTTTGAGCCCAGGAGCTGAACTTGTTGGGTTTGATGTGCTAGAGCAATTGGAATTCTCGTTAGGAATGTCTTATAACAACTATACAGGTGTTGGTTTTAATGTAAGTGCCAATCCAACGATTTCCGCTGGAATTGGAAATAAACCAGGTCTATCATTGGGGTTAGGACTTGGAAGTGAATCTGGGTTAAGTGTAAGTCCCGAATTGTCCTACGATTACAAAAGAGGAGAAGCAGAAAAAACAAATACAGGTTCAACCACAGAATTTTCCTCCGTATCTATTGGAGCAACCTTTAACACTCGAGGAGGTATAAAAGCATTAAACCTAGGATCTTCTAAAGGAACTGAAACGAATTATACTGATACAGAAAAGAAAAGTAGACGGTCTAAATCACAAAATGGAAAATCTTCCATCTCATTCACAGCTCAAACCTACACACCACAGCTCAGACTCTCCTTGTTAAATACTGGACTGTCATTTAGCGGAACGCTTGGAGGAGAAGTGATTGGAGCACATCCCAAGGCAAATTTTAAAGCCTATTTCTCTAGTCAATACCTTAGTAAGAAGACGAGCAGAGCGCCCGCTTACGGCTATCTCTATACGCATGAGGGTACAGACGGTGAAGGGGAAAGAAAGGACAATAGCGCCCTCCTAGATTTCAATAGAGAGAAAGATGGCAGCTTTACTAAGTTTACACCTGTTCTTCCAGTCACCAATTTTACTTATGATGTTTATTCCGTAAGCGGACAAGGAATTGGAGGTATGTACCGACCGCACAGAAGTGATATCGGTATTCTAAAAGATCAGCAAACCAATAACTTCGGTGGGAACCTTGACTTTCCTGGCTTAGAAATTGGGTTTGGCGGCTTAGTCCGAGGAGGATTAAACGTTGGAGTTGTTTACAATGAGGCCTCATCAGGGAAATGGAAGAAGCACAATAGCCTGAAAAATGCAATAAAATTTCGAGGTTTCGATATTGATAATCCCTTGTATGAGCCGTTTTACTTCAAGCAAGCAGGAGAGAAAACACCAGAAAAGGATCAAGCATTCTTTGAAAAAATTGGAGGCTACGATCCAGTCAAAATCGCGCTAAAGAAAAATCTAGTAAACGTTCATGCGCTAGCTGCTTTTGAGCGCAATGACAATTCTACAATACCCCTTGACGTTAATACGACCAAACGAGCAATAAGAGACATTAGAAATGAATTAGTCTCCACACTCACCGCCAAGGAAGCTTCAGAATTTGGGATATCTAAAACACTAGAGATCTATCCAGAAAACAACTTTACATTAGCGAATAGCGGAATCTACGAAAATAGATATGAGCCAACCCCCAAATCAAGAGCAGATGGAACAAGGCTGCCACATCACATTTCTGAAATCACGGCACTCAGGTCAGATGGCGCACGCTATATCTACGGATTGCCAGCGTACAATCTAACACAAGAAGAGGTCACCTTTGCCGTTGATCCAGGAGATGAGGATTGTAGTACTGGCCTAGTAAGCTACACTGCAAGTGAAGACAATACGAAAAAGAATAAAAAAGGATTAGACCACTATTTCGATAAAACGGTCTTACCAGCTTATGCGCATTCTTATCTTCTTACTGCAATCGTATCGTCTGATTATGAAGATGTTACAGGAGATGGGCTAACAACTGATGATATTGGAGGCTATACTAAAATTAACTATTCTAGGGCAGCAGATGAAACGACTCCCTACCAATGGCGAACGCCCTTCCAAGAAGATAAAGCGAATTTTAGTGAAGGCTTTAAACATAAAGGGAACGATAATAAAGCAAGTTACATCTATGGCAAAAAGGAAATTTACTATGTCCATTCCATTGAAACAAAAACACATGTTGCAGAATTTACATTAGAAGATCGAGAAGATAGTTATGGTGTATTAGGAGAAAACGGAGGGCTGGATAACAGTGTTGGTTTGAAGAAGCTGAGGAAGATATCATTATACTCATTGCAAGATAAAATTCATAATACCGATCCTGTTGCCATAAAGGAAGTCCATTTTGAATATAAGGATGAGCATGGGAATGAATACTTTCTTTGTAAAGGAGCTCCAAACTCTCAAGCCCAAACGAAGGGGAAATTGACCTTGACTAAGGTGTATTTTACTTACGGAAATTCGTATAAAGGACAATTGAGCCCTTACACTTTTTCTTACGGTCAATTATTCGATGCTGCTGGCAACCCAACATCTGTCGTAAATCCAGACTATAACTTAAAAGGATATGACCGATGGGGGAATTACATGGAAAATAAGGCATCTGCTGCTTGTGATGACCTCAATTCACCCTTGTCAACAGCAGAGTTTCCCTATACCTCTCAAAAGAAAATTGATTCAAATCATCCCAATTACGATGCAACAGTAGATCGCTCTGAAGCAGATGTGTATGCAGCTGCATGGAATCTTTCTACGATTAGCCTTCCGTCTGGAGGTGAGATTAAAGTGAACTACGAAGCAGATGATTACGCCTATGTGCAAGATAAGCAAGCGATGCAAATGTTTAAAGTGGCAGGAACAAGTAAAAACCTTGCTTCCTCCGTTTCGAGTTTTACATCCAGTCTTTTTGATGGAATAACAGGTGCTTACAAGCCATTCAATTATATCTATTTCCCGCTAGAAGAACCATTATCCGTTGCTGAGGCTGATCGTTACATAAAGCAACATTACTTGAAAGAGCAAAATGGGAAGGACATAGACTACCTGTACTTTAAATTTTTGGTCAATTTAGCACGTGGTTCAGCCAATGCACATGAATATGTTCCCGGATATTGTAAAATTGATGAAGTTGGAGCTGTTCCTTTTTCAAACTCGACAACAGGAAAAGTGGAGTACGGATTTGTGAAAGTGAAGGCGAACCCCATTGATGACAAAATTCGAGTGCCAGGCGATAAGGCCCAACCAATAGCCCAAGCGGCTTGGAACTATACACAGATAAATCTGCCTAGACTCGCAAGTGGATTAGCCGATGCTGATGATCCAGAAATATTACAAGTGTTCTCCGCCTTAGCGAACATGATGAAAGAAGGATCGAAGCTGCTCACTGGTATAAATGACGAAATGCGTAAAGAAGGGATGGCTAAAACCTATGAGCCAGATAAATCCTGGATTCGACTCTATACACCAGATCAAAACAAAAAGGGTGGTGGCTCCAGAGTACACAAAATCCTCATGACGGATGCTTGGAAGGCGATTTCTGATGAGCCCACTAACGAAACAAGCAACTATGGGCAAGTGTATGACTACACGACCATAAACCCTAGAGGAGAGAAAATCAGTAGTGGGGTTGCTTCGTGGGAACCGATTATTGGGGGAGATGAAAATCCGTTTCGATCACCAATTTTTGTAGAAGAAAAACGGTTTTTAGCACCAAACAAACGCTATTTTATGGAAAAACCGATTGGAGAATCTTTCTATCCAGGTGCTTCAGTTGGCTACAGTACTGTTACGATTAGAAACTTGCCAAGACAAGATGTTACAGTCAACGCTACAGGAAGAGTTGTCAATACATTTTATACTGCAAAAGACTTTCCTACAGTCAGTAAACATACGGATTTAGTACCTATAAGGAAACGACAAAATCCTGTATTCAAGCTTCTTAAAGTCAATAACTTTGATTACATGACGGCGACACAAGGTCATGTGATAGAGCTGAATGATATGCACGGAAAACCAAAACGAAACAGTGTTTATCAGGAAGATAAGCGATTTCCAATTTCCTATGTTGAATATCGGTATAAAACGAAGCAAACACCGATCAATGATCCGTATGCAAACAATGATTTAAGCAATCTGACAACCACTGTACTTGACAATGAGGTTGTAACAATTAACCCGCAAGGACAGCCGCTTAAACAAACAATAGGGGTGGATTATGACTTTGTAGTGGATATGCGTCAATCTAAAACAAGTAGCATAGGTGGAACCCTTAACGGGAATCTAGATGCCTTTTTACTCGGACTCCTTCCGATTACGCTGCCGATCATCCTGCCTTCTATTACAGAAGAAAGGACGCGGTTCAGATCAGCAACTACGACAAAAGTCATCAACCGATATGGGATTTTGGATGAAGTGATTGCTAGTGATCTGGGGTCTGTGGTCTCTACTAAGAATTTGGCTTGGGATGCTGAAACCGGAGAAGTCCTAGTCACAGAAACAGTTAATGAGCATGACGATGACGTCTTTAGCTTTACCTATCCAGGCCATTGGGCTTATGATAAAGGAATCGGACAAGCCTACAAAAATCAAGGGATGGAGTTTGAATTTAATCCGAATACTTCAGCTGGATTCCAACTTGTGCCTGGAGATTATGTACTTGTTGATGATGGTTCTAATGCTCAGGAAGCCTGGATAACTGATATGAGCAACGGTATTAGGGCGCAAGACAGAAATGGGAATACTATAAATCTTTACAATACGAAAGTAAAGGTGCTGCGATCGGGTAGAACCAATATGGCGAGTACGCCTATTGCAAGCGTTTTATCCAAAATGAATCCTTTAGAAGATTTAGATAATGATGGTGCCTTTGACAGGATTGCGTTCAACAAAGTATTAGATGCTCAAGCAGTTGAATTGGAGGAAAACTGGAATGTATTCTGTAATTGTAACATTATAGCTGATTCTTCAAAATACAACCCTTATGTCCTAGGGTTAAAAGGCAATTGGAAACCTAAAAAATCCTATTTGCATCTTACTAGTAGAACGCAACATCGAAAAAATGAAAATCTAAACATTAGAAAAGATGGTACTTTTACTGACTTCAATCCTTTTTGGGAACTTAGAACTGATCCGAATAATACTAGCCTGAAATATTGGACTCAAGCAATAAATAAAGATGATCATTGGACTTATACAAGTGAGATTTCCATTGTTAGCCCATATGGGTTTGAATTAGAAAATAAAGATGCACTAGGGCGATATTCCTCTGCTACTTATGGCTATAGCAATACATTGCCCCTTGCAGTTTCTGGAAATGCCCAATACAAAGAAATTGGTTTTGATGGCTTTGAGGATTACGATTACGAGGATTGTAAAGACGATCATTTTAGCTATGAAACACAAATTAATCCTAATGGGAATAATATAAGTGAAGATGAATCACATACAGGAAGAAGGAGCTTGAAAGTACCCGCCGGACAATCTATAACCCTAACTAAACAACTAAAATAGAATTAAAATGAAAGAACGATATCTATACCCCAAGATTTTAATTCTGATTACCTTCTTGCTGTTTTATCAAAGCGGTATGAGTCAGTTTAATTCTTTTGCAGAATCTTACTTTGCAAATTTTTGCCTCAAGGATAACATCCAATTTGATGCACCCTTATCTGGGGTTCAAGGTGGCTATTATGAATGGGAATTTTTCTATGCAAATAGTCCGCTAATACCTGCATATCAAACACAAGTTCCGTACACAAATTATCAGTTTTTAAACAATGGTAGTTATTATCTAAATATTAGGACGTACACTCAGAATGGGACGTTAAATAACTCAGTATATTGGAGTTTTTACGTAAGTGATTGTTCTCTTGATCCAGAACAATGTATTGAATCCTTCTCTCCAATTCCTGGTGAGACATACGTCTTAAGCGCTTGGGTAAAAGAAGGCAACTCGATTGGAGCACTTACCTATGATGATCCTGAAATTCAAGTAAGTTTTTCTGGTGGTGGATCAACTCAAAGCTTCAAGGGAAACAAAGAGATTATAGACGGATGGCAACGAGTGGAGCAGGAGTTTCTAGTGCCTGCTGGAGCAAGTGATATTTCAATCACCCTTAAAAATAACGGATCAGGTGAAGTCTTTTTTGATGATATCAGAATTCATCCATTCAAAGCCACCATGAAATCATTCGTTTACGATCCCATCAACCTAAGATTACTTGCAGAATTGGATGAACGAAACTATGCAACTTTTTATGAATATGATGAGGAAGGAGCTTTAATTCGAATCGAAAAAGAAACGGAAAGAGGCCGTAAGACAATACAAGAATCTTCAAGCAATATTCACAAAGAATAATAGAGACTATGAAACAATATTCAAACCTATTGCTATTTGTCTTCAGTTTGTTACACTGGTCTTTTGCCATAGGGCAAAATTTAGAAGAAGATCTTATTAAAGTGAACAATCAATTTGATGAAGAACGCTACAGCCTAAACGTTTCCTACGAAGTGTTTAAGTCTTATGATAATAACAACGTGTTTTATTCAACGAATGGGAAAATGTATAAAAATGGCATTGAACATTACCAAGAAATTGGTGAATTAGAGATCATCAGAAACAAAGACTACACGCTCTCAGTAGACCATGAATCTCGAGTTATCTTTATTCTCGGTGCTGCTTACGCTGAAATGGGTGATCAACAAGAAAAAGTATTAGACCCCGTAAAGAACGCTTTGAAATATTGTTCTAAACATGAATTTATTGATGAAAGCAACGCGCTTGCAGGATATTTCCTTTGGCCAGAAGGAAGTGAGTATGAAAAATTGAAATTTATTTTTAACAAGGAAAGCTTTGTATTGAAAGAAATCACGTTGTTTTTCAAGGAAACGGAAGGTTTCGAAGATTCGTCAACCACGATTCAGCCAAAAATGAAGATTAAAATTGATGATTATAATCGTACGCCTGATTTCCCTGAGCATTGCTTTACGTACAATAATTTTCTTGTGAAAAACCCAGATCAACGATTTGAATGTAACCCCAAATTTGAAGAGTATACCCTTAAACAATCACTAGAATAAGCACCACCACCATGAGAACAATTAAACTAGTTATAATCTTTTTCTTTTTAGGATGTTTACCCACCATCTGCTTCGCTGGGAAAGAACCCTTTAATTGCCGAATAGAAGGAAGTAATATTGCGGCTGGAAATACCATCAATTGTGCAGACGATAAGTACAATGATATGGCAAATGGCGGTTGGCAAAGTAGCTTTAGAAACAAAGGGGTAAAGAATACAATCGCCCTGTCTATAGATGAAGAAAACCTCAACTTTACACCAAATAGCTATCAGACATCTGTAACACTGAATATAACCTACTATGTTCATAACAGTGCAACGAATGTGTTTGATGCTAATACAATTTCTAATACGTCGCTCAGCATCGAGTATCAACCTTCTGGTGTATACAGAAATCGAGACATCATCACCATCGACGATGCGCACAAAATAGAAATAGAGATCGTCAGTACAACAGGCACCATCACCAATGCAGAACTGACAATAGACATGGAAGTAGAACGGTTCTACGCGTTCGATCCGCTGGTGTCGCCACAAGGATTAAACAACACACCAATAGCCAGTAGCTGCGAGCTAGAAGTAACTTGGACACCGCAAGATGGAGCAGAATACTACGATCTAGAGTGGTTGCACATTAATGATTATGACGGAACTGGTGGATTTCTGAGCCCTGCAAACATTGAGATCCCCAAACGTGCCTTCGACTTTAATAGTACTCGGATCAGCACCGCCATAAACAACTATGTCATCCCACTTCTCTATGAAAGTGGCTACGTGCTCTATCGCGTTAGAGGCGTAGGAAAACACATGGATGACATGACCAAAGATGTTTCAGGTACATGGTCTGAAAACGGTCCTTTTACTAACGTTCAAGCATTTGGAGATTATTACCTTGTCCAAGCGCACCAAGATCAAATGAACTGGCAAGCAACCACCACTTTCATCGAAAACGGAAAACGCAAAACCGTTGCTGGATATGCGGATGGAAGCTTGCGCAACAGACAAGTCGTCAGCAAACTCAATTCTGAAGACAAGATAATTGTTGGCGAAACGATTTATGATCATCAGGGAAGACCAACTGTTCAGATATTGCCGGTTCCAGTTGATACACAAAAAATTGAGTACCAACCACGATTTAACTTGAACAGTGATCAAGAACCATACAGTAAACTAGATTTTGATCTAGACGGTACCAATTGCCAAACACCTGCCGAACCGCTAAACACAATAAGTGGAGCCTCAAACTATTATTCACCAGCGAATACTGACAACACTGGACATCAAGCCTATCTTCCAGATGCAGAAGGCTTTCCGTTGACTCAAATCATGTACACGCCTGATAATACAGGACGTGTCAAAGCGCAGAGTGGAGTAGGACCAACCCACCAAATCGGTTCAACCCACGAAACAAAATACCTATATGGCAAACCACATCAAGAAGAACTAGACCGGTTTTTCGGTAGTGAGGTCGGATTATCCAAGCACTACAAGAAAAACATGGTGATTGATGCCAATGGGCAGATCTCCATCTCCTATATGAATCCGCAAGGACGCGTTATTGCAACTGGATTATCAGGAACACCTCCTAGTAATGTGGATAGTCTGTCGTCTGTTCAGTCAAGCCAGATAACGGTTGATTTACTTAATAACAATCCAGCGGATGGGGCAGAAAACGTAATCGATTACCAAGAAGGTTCACTTACCCATTCAAGGGAACTACTCGTTGCTAGTGAAAGCTACTATAATTTCAATTATACCATTCACGATAAGCAATATAACTATGAATGTAGCGGTGATATTCAATACCCAGATTCTTCAATAGTTACTGTAAACCAAGCCATTTGTTACGATTGTGTCTTTGATCTTGAAATCAGTTTAAAAGATGAATGTGGTGCAGAGTATTTACTCGGTTTTGATGTCGATAATGGAGCAGTGACCGATACGATTATTCGAAGTGATGTCCTAGAAGATATTCTAAATGGAAATTATCAACCTTGTTCGACGAATAATCAAAATCCTGACAGCACCTTTACAAAGAACTGGCAAGCAAACGATGGGTTAATTGCGACCCAACTCGCACCGAATAACTACTCTTTGAGCAAGAAGCTGAAACTAAATCAAGCAGCGCTGGACTATTATACTGATGAATTTATTGAGCATAACGAATGTTTGCTTGATTCTGCCTACTTTTTTGAGCAAGCAATGATGGGAGTTGATACATTGGGGTGCTTTATTACCTGTGAGTCTTGCCTAGAGGCACTTGGGGATCCAACAGACTATTCAGGACCTGATTGCGCTCCCTGTTTCACAACTGCTGAGTATGAAGCGCTTGTGGAAGCCTGTTTGGCACAATGTGATACCACCTCTTATGATTGTGAAGTGGCGCTTAATATGATGTACAGTGATGTCAGTCCTTCTGGTCAGTATGGTTTGTATACATCTGGCGGGCAGCTGGGGCCAGATTCTACGATTACCCCTCAAACAGGAATCATAGATCCAAGTAGTTACGATTTATCTTTATTCAATGAGAACAATTATCTGTCTTCTAAAGGGCAGAATTGGGATGCTACGTGGCGAAATCCATACAATCCAAATGCTACTTCGACTACAAATTACTTGGATGAGGATGGGCAGGAATCCTTGATACAAGTCGTAGATAATGGGAATGGGTATGAACCACCTATTCTACCGAACACCCCAGTAATAACTATAAACGGGTTGGACTATGTCTACCCAAAAAGGCTGCTCAATGTTGCTGATTTCCTTGATAATTGGCAAGAATCGTGGCGCGAGGCACTTGTTTTCTATCACCCAGAGTACTGTTATTACGAGTACTGTATTGAGTTTCAATCAAGTTATGATTTTGATCATACACTAGGAGAAATTGATTCCTATCTTAAGGCAACAGACTTCTTATTTGATATTAAAAATCCAACCTTAAATGATCCTTATTTTACGAATGGGTTTGATCTTCCTTTTGATCCAAATCAGGATATGAAGCCACAAGTTAATCTTGCCATTATCAATGCATTACTTGATTTTGGGAATGGGGCATCCATGGTGACCAATGCAGAGAGAGCTGCTGGTTGTCCTGATTTCGATCCTACTGTTTGTCCAGGGAATAGTTGTGGAGATGGATTGATAAACAGTGATCTAGAATGGCAACTTTTTAAGGGAATGTATCTAAGCACGAAGCAAAAGATAATGGACATTCACAAGGCAAAATATGCAATCGAGGAACAGTGTTATAATGGCTGTTTTTCTAATGAAGTCTTTAATCCATTTGATTTTGGATTTATGAAGTCTAACCTGCTTCCGTTGAATTCTGAATACTTTAAACAAGCGCAACCGTGTAGTAAATTTAATAAGAAGTATTACGAAGAAAAAATACCAAGATTCCCAACCATTGCTTTTCAAAGTAACTCGTTGAATGCGAATCCCAACATAAACTTTTGCACAGAGCCAACAGAAGAGTTTGAGGTGATCCAATGCGAAGAGATGAATAATCAAATCGCTGATGAACTTCTAATACAAGCAGAATTCGCGATCTATGAAAGCTGTGGCAAATGTCCGTTAGCCTTTCGATTGGAGCAGTTTTTAGGTGGTATGGTCAGAAAACAGGGAACTCAAGTTTTGCTGACAACTTCTCTTAATTTAAGCTGTAATGCTGTCGATATTCCTGAATTTTTTCCAGCATTTGCAGATGGATTTGGGTTTAGTTCGACAGATGGTATGGAGTGGGAGTTTATTGATTTAAATCCTGATAATGTATTAACAGCTACAATAAAAAATAGTCTCGGAGAGTCTTGTAATTTCCAGCTATATCTGCCAGGAAATCACCTTTTTAATGATATTGTAGAGCTATGTTGCATCGAATTTACCCAAGCTCCAACGCAATTTAGTTTTAGTAATGGATTTAACTTCTTTATCAAAGCAAGACTTCCAGATCCTAATAATTCAGGAAGTACAATTGAAGTGGAAATTGAAGGTGTTACAGAATGTCTAAACATAGGTGATTGTCAATTTGAACCGATTTGTGAACCAACACTTAATGCGTATGAATTTCAAAACTTATTCAATGTATTGTTAGCGAACGATAACCCTCAAACGACTTCCAATTTCTTTAATACCAATGGATTGAATATTTCATCAGATCCATTCAAACCATTCTTGTTCGATAATCTCCTAGTAGAATTGAATGCCAACTCAACAAGTACGTTTAACTGGAAATACAATGGTTTTCCTGCTGGGAAACATCTGTTCGAAGTCACATCTTCAAACGGTGGTAGTTGTACTATAGCCTTTGACAATCCCTCGTTTCCAATCCAAAATATTCGTCAGTTCTTAAACGTACGCCACGATCCATTAGGCAATGAAAAAGATTTTAAGATCATTGCAATAGTAGAAGATCAGAATGGGTTGAGATACGAAACCTTAACCGGAACAAATACCTGTCTTGAATTGCGCCAATGTCAGGATGCTTTGCCTGGAGGCCCGCTTTCTCCAGAACCAATGCAAAAAATAGGAATGACCTTTGTCACCTGTGCAGCACCTACACCAGATGATTATGTCCTCGGTGGCGCGTTGCTAGATGACTTGCAATCCGCGCAGCACCAACAAAACTGGGATGTTCCAATGTACCATGGCCGTGACTGGACAAGAGCAAAGCTAGGAAGTGTGTTTGGGCTTGCAAGAGATGAAGAGGAAACGGGCGATCTGTTTGTAGCAGCATCTGCGGTGTATAATGATGACTATTTTCCAGGAGGTTTTGGAGCTATTTATCGGATCGATGGTAAAAATGGAAGATTACTCAAGAATTCTCTGAGCAGTGGTTCTGAATGGATAAATGTTGCAAATACCGATTCAGCCTCGCTAGGTAATATTTCATATAATCAAGAGCATAACCTGCTATATGCTACAAATATGAAAACTGGAGAAATTTACACCTACGATGATAAAGGTGATCAAGTTGGGGTTCCGTTTGATCCATTTGATCCGCATACAATGCATTCAACAGAGAAATTTGCTCCTTTAGGAGAACGACTTTTTGGAGTGAAAGACTACAATGGCAGATTGTACTTTAGTGTCTGGAATTCAGATTATAATCATTATGGAACAAGTTCTACTACTATAAAAAATAAAGTATACTCTGTTGAACTTAATAATGGGATAATTATTCAAGGAACACTTGTTGAAGAAATTGAAATCGATTACTACGATCCCAATGATCCTCGAAAATTTTCAAGTCCTGTAGCTGATATTACCTTCTCTCCAAATGGAAAAATGATCTTAGGAGAACGAACAATGGGTGGACCTGATACTTCCTTTGCGCATATTGCAAGAGTGTTGGTTTATGAACAAGCAGGCGGTAGCTGGCAAAAAGCACAGACCAATCATTTTAGTGGTGAAATGGCAGAAGGGCACAATGCCTGCGGTGGTGTGGCCTGGCATGATGATGGATATATCCTTGCCTTGGCAGATGGGATTAAATTTGATCCTTCAATTCCAGAATTCGTCTATGGAATATCCGTTATTCCAGAAGCTGGCAATAGTTTTCAAAATGTAAACAGTTCGAATTATTATACTGATTTAGATGGATTTAAAACACACTATTGTAAAGGACGGTTTGGTGATGTTTTATATGTAAATACGTTGCCAGAATCAGCACCGGGAAACAGTGGCTTTTGTGATCCATTAGTGATTGAAGGCATAAATGTAGAGGATGATTGTGTAAAAAATTTACTTGAACTTGCAGGAGTCAACGCTCGAAACCATTACGAAGCTTATCTAGCAGATATTCGAAAAGGATTTCAAGAAGATTATATAAGAAAATGTCTCAACGTTTATGAAGAATTTGGTGTAACCTATCAAGATGCTGAACACCACTTTACCCTGTATTACTACGATCAAGCTGGAAACCTTGTTCGCACAGTGCCACCAGAAGGGGTAGAGAAAATTACAGATCTAAACACGATTGATCAAATTCAACAAGACCGATCAAACGATGTTAGAACCATTTTTACCGATCATTCTTATACCACCACTTATAAATACAATTCGCTCAATCAACTTGTCGCACAAACAACACCAGATCACGAGGATATAGAGTTGTTCGATTTAGAAGACCGCAATAATGGAATCCTTAGTGGTAATGTTTGGGATACGGAGTTCATCAGTAGAGATAAAGGAATTGCCTTTGGAGAACTTAATGGCAAAACAAGAATTTTCTCTACCTCAGACGGAGGAGAAAATTGGTCGGTATTGGATCGAATGATAGAGGAGATCAATGCGTTAGAATTTATTGATTTTGATAATGCTTATGCTGTAGGTGCAAATGGTTTAATCGCCTACTCGAGTGCGAGAGGAATAAATTGGAAACAAATATCAAGTCCAACCAATTCTAATCTTGTAGGACTACATTTTATAAGTAATTTAAATGGTAGAGTCTACAATGATACTGGCGATATTTGGCATACTGTTAATGCTGGGCAAAGTTGGATGAAACTAACGACTATCCCTTTAAAAGGTGGCAAACTTTCAAAAATTCACTTCGGCACTGATCAAAAAGGTTTTGCAGTTTCAACAAATGGATTGTCTTTTTATTCTGATGATGCAGGAGAGACATGGACTCAAGGGAATACTCCATTGCCCAATTTACCATTGAATGGTGTGTTTAGAGATGGTAGCGATCCTTTGTTCGGGTATGCTGTTGGATTGGCAGGACAAGTTATAAAGACAATTGACGGCGGTGCAAACTGGATACTAGACACCAATGCAGTCTCTACAAGTGCACAATTGAATAGTGTTTATTTTGATGGACAAATTGGACTTATTGTTGGACAAAATGGATTTTCTATGATCAGTTCAGATCAAGGAAATACTTGGTCAATATTAATTACAAATACACAAAATAATATTCATGACGTCATCATACACAACAATCAAGCTGTTGCGGTAGGTGAAAATGCACTGAAGCTTGACGCTAATTTGTCTTCAGGTCAATTCACATGGTATTCTAGTACAATTGGAAGCCAACCAATAACATTCAACGATATAGATCACAACGGTTCAAATTCGAATATTGGTACACTAATCGGAGGTACGCAAGGGACGATATATCAAAACAACGCTTCAAATGGATGGAATCAGTACGCACTTTATTTCAATAAAATAAGAGATGCCCAGATGGTCACTGCACAAACTGGTTATGCCGTTGGTGATGATGGAACTGTCATTAAAACCATTGATTTTGGGGAAAGTTGGAGGGTATTGGTCACTCCTATTTCAAGTATAATTCGAAGTGTTCATTTTATAGATGTTAGCACTGGTTTCATTGTCGGTAGCTTGGGACAATGTTACAAAACTGAAAATGGAGGAAGCACCTGGACTGCAATAACGCTGACCGGACCTCCTGATGCGGACTATTTTGATATTGATTTTGACGGAAGTTGCGGCCTTGTTGTCGGCAGAAGCGCCTCTACTGGTGGAATTCTATTAACCACTGGAGACAAAGGAACAACATGGAATAACATTTCTTCAAGCTTGGCAGCAGTAGGATTAAACGCTGGACTTCGAGCAGTTGATATTGTAAATATGGAACATGCTGTTGTTGGCGGTGATGGAGGAGAAAAGGCCATTGTAAAAACACCAAACACAGTGCCTAATATTACAAATGTTAGCCATTCCTCTAATTCGAATATCATTTTAGATATTGCATTCAGAGATTTCAAAACTGGATTTGCTGCTTGTGTAAATGGCGTTTTATTGAAAACAGAAAATGAAGGAGCAAACTGGACACAAATACCTGTGGGCACGACTGCAAGTCTTATTGATTTAGAACTGGTGGATGACTATGTTGGTTATATTTCTGGTAATAACAAACAAGTAAAGTACCTATTTGATCTTGATAATTTTTCAACCCAATTCTATTATGATCGCCTAGGAAGGTTAGTTGTTTCTCAAAATGCTAAGCAGTATAATAAGTCAACAACAACCTACAGTTATACCTTATATGATGAAAGGGGACGCATCACAGAAGTGGGAGAAATAGCAGCAGTTGACCCCATTGAAGATTGCTACAATGGGAAACGACTAGATGATGCTATTTTTGCTAATTGGATTCATACAGGAACAACCTCTGGCACGGTTTCCCTTCCACAAAGACGAACAGAAGTCACACGAACCTACTACGATCGTGTTCAAATTGGTTTGCCAATTACCCAGGATCATCTTAGAAACAGAGTCGTCAGTACGTCCTATGAAGAGGTAAACGACGATGACGATGCTACCTATGACTACGCCACGCATTACAGCTATGATATTCATGGTAATGTAAATGTCCTATTGCAGGATCAGCCAAAACTTTCGGTGTTTAATCAACAATTCAAGAAAACAGAATACCGTTACGATCTCATCAGTGGATCTGTTTTGGAAGTTGCCTTTCAGCCAGAAGAGCCAGACCAGTTCTACCACCGCTATGAGTACGACGCTGATAATCGCCTAACAAATGTACTTACAAGTAAGGACAAGGTGATTTGGGAAGAAGATGCAAAATATTTCTATTACCAGCATGGACCATTGGCAAGGATGGAGCTAGGGCACAACAAGGTGCAAGGGATGGATTACGCTTATACAATTCAGGGATGGATTAAGGGAGTAAATTCTAATACACTTGACCAAACCCGAGACATTGGCAAGGATGGTCAATCCATTCTAAACAAGATGATCCCTGAAGACGAAATGGGCTACACGCTTGGATATTTTGCTGGAGACTACTCAGCGATTAACTCGCCACAAGGCATTACTCATTTTGAAGCCACAACAGCCAACAGTGAGTTAGACGTGGCCTCGCCCAATCTTTACAACGGAAACATTCGTCAAATGGTGACTGGTATTCGTCAGTTTATGCAAGGGACCGATCCATCTCCGAATGCAATGGCTTATACCTATGATCAATTGCATCGGATAAAAAGTGCAACGGCCCATCAAGATGTAAACGCGGTAAACAACAACACCTGGTCAACCTCTGGCACAGAACTTGTTGATTACGCTAGTGAATATACTTACGATGCCAACGGTAATTTAAAGACGCTGAACAGAAGTGGATTTGATAATCCTGGCATCCATGATGAAAATATGGATAGTCTTTCGTATATTTATCTTAATAAAGCGAACGGCTATCACAAGAATACGAATAAACTTGCTGCAGTAAAAGACCGCGGCAACAACAGTGATCCGACTGCATACAATGATTTCAAAGGAAGTCATTACTTTAGTTCCGATACCACATCGTTGAATAACTATCAGTACGATGCGATTGGCAACTTAATTGAAGACAAGGAAGAAGGAATATCAGACATAGAATGGACGGTATACGGTAAGGTAAAACGGGTAGAGAAGACCAACGGAGACATCATCGAGTTTGATTATGATCCTGCAGGAAATCGCATCCGAAAAGCCACACCATTGGGTACTACGCATTATGTGCGCGATGCTTCTGGAAACATGATGGCTACTTACAAGGAAACGCCAACAAATGACTCGTTGCACTGGCAATCTGCAATGTTATACGGTAGCAGTCGACTGGGAACTTATGAAGCAGATACGCTGTTGTTTCCAAGTGCTGTTAGCCTTGCGAAGCATCATACGTTTTTAGGAAAGAAGCGGTTTGAGCTGAGTAATCATTTAGGGAATGTTTTAGTGACGGTCAGTGATCGGAAAATTGGTGTTGATGATGGGAGTGGGCAAGTTGCTTATTATGAGGCGGAGGTGCTGAGTGCAAGTGACTATTATCCGTTTGGGTTTAGTATGCCGGGCAGGAGTTTTGATCAGGGGAAATACCGTTTTGGCTTTAATGGGCAAGAACAAGATACTGAATGGAGAGGTGGGCAGGCTGTGATTTTTAAATTCAGAGTACATGATCCTAGAATAGCTAAGTTCTTATCTGTAGATCCACTATCTCCAGAATATCCTTGGAATTCTCCATACGCTTTTGCAGAAAATAGAGTTATTCAGGGAATTGATTTAGAAGGAGCGGAATATGAAAGTAAATTTGATGTTCAAATATTGGGTTATGAAGATGCGGTAAAAGTCCGTACTAGCAAGGAAAATGAGATGGCTGTTGGAGTTTTGGCAGGATTTAGTCCTGCAGGCCCATTAATTGATGCTTATGACCTAGGAAAAGCATATAATAAAGGAGACAAGTGGGGTATGTTTTTTGGAGTAGCTGCGTTTGCTCCTGGAGGTGATCTTCTGAAATATGGAAGGAAGTTATGGAAATCAAGTGATGAGATTGCTGAAACTAGCGGTGCTGCAAAACAATTTGCTAATAAATCTAAATTTTGCGGTTGTTTTACTGAAGAAACAGTAGTACATACGGATTCTGGATATGTAAAAATATCTGAAATTGAAGTTGGTGATTTTGTCTGGGCATTCGACCAAGAAAATAATGAGTACAAGTTAAAAGAGGTGCTTGAAAGAATTGAACTAAAATGGCATGAAGTTTATGAAATCTATGTTAAAGGGGAAGTTCTAAGAGTAACAAATGAGCACCCTGTTTTTGTTGCAAATAAGTGGAAAAAAGTCCAAGATTTATTGGTTGGCGATTCACTTCAGATGTATGATGGATTAAAATTAGAAATAGACTCGATTAATATAACGCAAGGAAACTTTCAGGTTTTTAATTTTGAGGTCAAAGATTTACATAACTATTTTGTTGGATATAAGAAAATTCTTGTACATAATGGTAATCCATGTGATTTTATGTCAGAAGCAAATTTTCAAAAATTTGCCTTTGATCCTGATACACGTAAAATCAGTCCAGGTTCAATAAATGAAGTAAAAGTTGGACTAGCAGCACAAAGAGAAGGTTTAATTCCTAAACTAACTGATAGAGGACCCAAAAATACTGGAACTGATTTAGTTGCAGGTAATGTTAAAGTTGATATTAAGGAACCAAGGGCAGACTACCTAACTAATAATAAACAACTTCTTGGATTAAAAGGATCTTTAGCTTCGGATAAAAATCTAATGATAATATTTGACCCTACAAACGTTACCGATAAAGAGATTATGAACATTTTAGAAAGAGCAGAGAAAGGTGGAATTGATATTAGTAGGATTAAATGGCCTTCTCGAGAAAGTATTAAGCCACTCAAAGTGGGAGATAAAACTTATTAATATGGGGTATCAAACAATAATTTCGGGATATATTAATGTTAAAGAAGAAAGTTCATTGAGTAGTTTAACTAAATCATTCAGTTTTGAGGATGTTTATCCTTTTACTAATATTTTTTATCCACCCCGAAAAGTATATAAATCAAATTTTGTTGCTTTTGGAACAAGTCTTAAATCCAAATCCAGTGAATGGAATATTTGGATAGATAGCTTTGAGAGATTTTTGTCTGAACTAGATTTTTCTTTTGCGAGGGTATACATTGAGAGTATTGATGAAGGTATAGCTGAGTGTATTGATTATGACAAAGTTCTTAAGCCTGGCGAATTGATGAAAGATGCTAACCGTATTGTATTAACTCCCTTACAAAATAAACAAGCTTGATAGTTGGACATACAAAATCATTTGAGCAAATATGCTGGTGTAAAGGGTGTTGTAGTGAAAAAGCGAGCAATGAGACATGAGGGCGTCGGGTAACAAGAGGACATTACTGTCCTCCCGTCCCCTAAGAACCGTACTTGTGAGTTTCCCCGCATACGGCTCAAGCACTTTAAAGACAAGGTGTTTGTTATCTAGTCTGGCTGAGGTTTCGACGTTCAAAATATGGATCCCAACTTAGTCAAATGGGTTGGCGTTTCTTTTGGTTTTGATTTGTTTTTCAGTGAGTTACGAAGTCAGTTTACTGTAAATCTCTTTAGGGAAAAACCAGTAAATGAGCCATGAGTGATCCGTGCAGTTGTGCGGTGTTCGGCAGTAGCTCCATTCACTGGCAGCTATCCCGCAAGGCTCCACTTTCCACGCCTGCCAATCTAGGCATTTACTCACGTCCTCGCCACGCTTCAAGGCAGCCGCCACCATCCGCTGCGGGGTCGTAAAATACCTTGCTTGGCTCTGCGCTCATTCCACTACCGCCTCACGACTTATTATCCGCTCGTTATACGGCACTATGCCAGGCGCGCGCAAGGCAAACGCTTCAATCCATCGCCTGATCAAGCTGCCTACTCGCTGTGCTCGCTGCTTGTGTCGGTGCGGTAGCTGCTCCGCGCTTCAAGGCATCCGCCACAGCAGCCACCTCCCTTAAAACTCGCAACGCTTCGCTTACCCCAATTCTATTTTAATCAGTCATCAGTCAAGTCATTTACAGTAAACAGTCCTAGGGATTTTTCTAGGGATCAGGTAAGTGATACAAGGAATCAGTCCTAGGAGAATTACTAGGAAAGAGTCAAGTCATTACAAGGAATTAGTTCTAGGAAAATTTCTAGGAGCTATCTGTCTAAAGTTGGCTAGGAAGAAGTGTAAACAGGCGGATTAAGTCAGGTAGTATTCTTACTGGGTTTTGTGGTGCCTGTTTATCCATGCACAACATTTATTTTTGAGCTGGGCGCAAGGCAAACGCGCTTCAAAAATCAATGTTGTGCATGGATTTTTACTTGCCTTGGATTTGGTTGTTATGGAATTAAGAATACGTTTGGCGAGTTTTATAGTTTTGTAGCAAGCCATCTAAAGTATATAGGATACAGTTTTTATCGTGATCCGGAAGGTTGTTTAATTCCTTCAATCTTTTCAGCATTGTAGGATCTTTAAATAGTTCAGAATCTTCGGTTTCTCCTAGTAAATAACCGACAGTAGTGTCCAGGGCAATGGCCATCCTTTTGACCACATCAATTGTTGGTTTTGCCTCTTCCCGTTCATACCTTCCGATAATTGAATGATGTAGAGAAACTTCCTTAGCAAGTTTGGACTGTGAAAACCCCTTTTCTTCCCGACACTCTCTTAGTTTTTTACCGAATGAAGTCATAAGTAATCTACATTTTTCGCTACAAAATTGGCTTAAAATAGCCGTTTTTACAAATATACCACGCTTTTAGTGAATAAAAAAATACAAAAGTGTTTGCATGTTAAACATTTTAGTCTATATTTGTAGCAGATATGCGCAAGTTTAGTTTTTTAGCGCATCTAAAAAAGTTCCCTGGCACCCCAAACATGAACAGCCGATTACGCTCAATTGAGTGTAATCGGTTCATTGATTAATCGAATGCATATGAGGTTCAACACTAAAAACGCTGACAGTCTGATCTACGAAAACGAGTTATTGAAGCTGACTGTGCTAGGCGGAATCAAGCTTGATGGACTGGACAGAATGCGGGTAACGCTAAAGATTGCGTTGAAGGGATCGGAGTTGGTGCCGTTGCGCCACAATCTGGATTTATACAATGACAATCAACTGGAACGGCTGATCAGAAAGGCAGCTGAACGCCTTGAAACAGGAACGAGCATACTGGCAGCCAGTTTTGGAGAACTCACCGAGCAACTGG
>CALGAW010000044.1 GCA_937959115.1 uncultured Saprospiraceae bacterium | reverse complement strand
TGAAGCTAATTCATTGAATTGGGAAGTAAAGGTCTGGTTCCGTAGATAGAGCGTTTCTCTGTCGCATATGATAGTTCACCTTTACTTCCTGTATTTTTAAAGGGCTATTATCCCTTTAAAGTTAATAATGTAAATGTAAGGGTGGCTTAAAAAACGTTGCAGGCAAAAAACAAATTTCATGAAGATTTATTCAATAGTATCGTTCTTTATTTTTCTAGCCTTTAATATAAATGGACAGGTTGCGGATACTTTCAAAATTGACTTATCAAAATATGAACCCGGAAGTTGCTATTTCTCATTAACCCAGAATAAAACCGATAATGGAAGCAATGATAGTATTGATAGGTTTATACTAGAAGCAGTCCCTCCAAAATTTGATACTATACGATCCTCATATAGCGTTAATGATTTGAAAAGATTTCTGACAAGAGATAGTAGTTATTTGTTTACAATGTCAGAAAGTCATTTAGTTTTTGCTTTTAGAGATATCGATCTCTCAACCATAATGACTAAACAAAGAAATCCCCAAGGGTACCTTTACTGCCTTATTGAAGTTCCTAGACAAACAAGAACAATCAGAAAATCACAAATTAGTTCTGACTCAATTTACAATGAAAACATCGTTGTTGTTGAAGAATCGAAGATAGTCAAAAGGTATGTTTCTAGTAAACCAGAAGAATTGAATCAAAATCAGATCTATGTTGAAGGTAAAAATTGGACAGAAATTGAAGTGGCAGTGGGTAAACCAAGTTGTCATGGTCGGCCGTCAATTGTTAGTGTTAAAACCGCACTAGTTAGTTTAGGATACTCCCTTGAAATTAATAATGTGCTAGATGAAAATACAAGGGCTGCATTGATTGATTTCCAAAAAAAGAACAACTTAGAAATAGGACAATTTTCACGAGAAACATTAGTTAAATTAGGATTAAGATGAAAGTTCTGCCTGCAACAAATGCAACCATCGTCGAGCCTTCCCATCCCATATTCTGCTTGAAATCTAGCTTCGAATCTTGCTTCATCACTGCATGAAAATTGTAGCAAGCGTAATTTACAATTTTCTTGCAGCTTTTATTTGTACAAAAGCCTAAGTGTTTATCTTTGCTTGGTCGGTCTGTCGTTGCTTACAAAAAACGTTACAGGTAATGAAAATTAAAATCTACACATGAAAAACATCCTATCAATATTTATTATCGTTGTAATTTCAATTCAATTGGGATCTTGTCAAAATACTTCATCTTCTGATTCCACCATTCTATATCATATAAACGATAATGTCAAAAACAGTAGTGAAGATTATTTTGTTGTAATATATGATACTTGGAAAGCTTACCTCAATTCAAACTACTTTTTTAAAAAAGGATAATGAATATTGGAATTACGATGAGTACAACTTTCCTGATATGGGATACCTTCCCTTGTTAATGGATTTGAGGAGGAAGTTTCATTATGGAGGTAAGATTCAGTGCTCAGTTGCTGGAATTGTACCTGTCGAAAATAATTATTATCTCGTGAAGTCAATATTTACAGAACAGGTAGAATCAACCGACATGGTCAATATTAGTTTTATCACTTCAGTATATGCAAAAAGAAATAATGGGAAGGTTCAATTTTTTAGTGGCATTCAATACTTTAAGGAATTATATGCGAACCAAAAAACGGGAAACATTAATTATATAATTCATCCAGACCATATTTTTGATCCAAAAACCGCATCACGTATGGAGGTTGTAAATAAAGAGATTGCTAAGCAATTTGAAATGTCCCCTTTAAAATTTGATTATGTTCTTGCCAACGATACTCGAGATTTAAGAGATATAACTGGTGTTCATCTATTCGAATATAGCTATCAGCCTGTTGCTTCAGGAGGATTTGCGGACACCTATAATAATATAATCTATGCCGGAAATAACTCCGCGTATTATCCACATGAAGTGGTGCACTTATATACAAACACAAAATTTCCAAGACAAGCCCACCATTGGGTTGATGAAGGAATCGCTGCGTTGCTCGGAGGAAGTACAGGCTATGATATTGAGTGGCATTGGGAAAAACTAAGAAGGTTCTTGGTGCAAAATCCTGATTATGAAATGGACAACCTAGTAGATCTACAAACCTATGTACCCAATGGCGAATTTATGACTGATTTTAGATATGCCATTGGAGCACTCATCTGTCAAAAGATTATAGAAAAGGAAGGCATGAAAGGAATTTTTGACGCATTACAAGCTGGACGTTCTGAGGACAACTATTTTGATATTATAAAACAAAAATTGAACGTAAATAAAGAAGATTTTGGGGAATATGTCAAGATTGAAACATTGAACCTTTCGCCTATTTTAGACGAAGAAATGGAATCTTACAAATACTGATAAATACAAAACACTAGCTGCAATAAGCGATAAAACAGAATGCCTCCTATCGTCATTTTACTTGGTATCGAAGACCCTTTGAAAATGTAACACTTACCATTTTAAGATTCTAGGTAGTAAGTTAAACGGGTAGGTAACGGTCTTACGGGATTCATCGAGTTTTACGGTACCCACCGTTTCATCTTCAACATATTTCCTTCATTTTCAAGCGTGACGGTCTTACTGGATTCATCAAACCTTACGGTGCAGCCGTTGCTTGAAAATTGACGAACAATTGCTCCTATCCCAAACTTATTCTTGCAACAGTCTGGTCTGTAGGCAGACTCCTGAAAATGAAAAGAGATAAAATCTTCATCCAAGTATCTGTAAGTGATGATCATGTCATCACTACTGCATTTCGATCCATTCACGTACTGGATAGATCCCAGATTTGATTTGCGAAAACCAGTTTGCAAGCCAAACGTAATTGTTGACTCCTCCGCAAACTTGTTTACCTTTTTTTCGTTTAGTTCCCCTAAGATTGGTGTCCAGGTCCCATGCAGTTCGGTGCTTAATTCTGGTTGTGAATTGTCATGTATTTTTATGAATGTAAATTTGTCTTCTCCTACTCTAATCTCTAAGGATTTTCCTTCATCCAAAACAGTTGTTTTAGTTTCCTTTCCCTTCATTTTACCAATGAGTGTTCCGAACTCCACAAACGAAGGACACCATGCCACGGTACAGGACGCAAGTCCATCTTTCTGGGTCTCTATGGTACCATCGCCTAGGTGACGGAAAAACAAACTCCCACAGCCATTGCAGCCATCATACCAACTTATCTGTCCAGGGGCATCTGGATCAGCAAAGTAAAAAGAAATAGAAGGATTATCGGTTCTGATTGAATGATCAATCGTTTGTCCTTCGATCTGGAACGTGCTGGGTTTCCAAACTCCGTGAAGTTCAGGGTATGGTTTACTGGATTCCCAGGGAGGGCCTTGATTCAAACTAGAGTAGAGGGTTATGTTTTGTACGATCGGATCTCCCTTCTGGACTTTTATCTGTTTTGTGTAGTTGTTGTATCCAATCATATAAGCTTCCAGGGTGTGCTTTCCAACGGGGGCTTTAAATTCGAAATTCCCTTTTAAATCGGAAGTGGTGGTGTATATTTTCACAGAGTCGAGCTTTATGAAAACGTTGGCAAATGGTAAAGGGGCTTTAGATGTCCTATCCGCTATCTGTCCTCGGATGATTTCCAGCTGTTCTGTCTGGCTGTAGGTCTGATTTGCAAAAAGGAGGAAGGTAAGTACTAGGGAAATTTTATAGATCAGTTGTGCTTGCATGTTGTCTTGTTTTTATTAATACCGTTTTAGTCTGATTGGGTAGTTAGTAATAAGATGCAAGTTTTGGTATTTTTGGTGGGTGAGGGTATACCAAACAAAGATAAATTTGACGTAGAAAGAGAATAGGCCAACTAACGTAGAATGAAGAGAGTCTACAATGCTCCATTTGCTGATTACAGAATAATTGTGTTGCAGCAAATCGCGCTGACACCACCAGCTACCAGACCGTAACAACTTACATTAACGCCAACCCAAGAATTTCTGGAAATGAAGACATTGGTTATCACGAATTTGAATAAAACAGCTGCCAGTCCTCTCTAGACATAAGCAGCGATATTCCAACAGACAAATGCAAGCTAAGCGCAACCATAGTCCATGCTTTCAATACAAATATTGCTCAACCAATCAATTATCCGTCTAACTAATTTGTTTTTGCGGAAAGAGCGTTTTCCAATTCTTCAATTTGCTTAAGTACATGTAGGTTCGCATCTAGATTCTTGCCAGTAGTTAGATATTTTTTGGATTGAGTGAAATTCCCTTTGAGGAAACTAGAATGTGCGAGATTTAGATAGGCCAATGCTTGATTGGAGGGTGTTTTTAGACCAATCTCTAGGGCAGTTTTTAGATGTTGGTCACCTTGTTCATAGTTCTTTTTATGGAGCTCAATGGTACCTTTCATGAAGTGGTAGTTCGCTCTGTTTTTCTTTAGAAGGAGCTTAGGGAAATAAGTCTTGTCAAGTGTGTTTTCAGCTAGTTCAAATTCTCCTGCGTTGATTTGTTTAAAGGCTTTAAAAACAGTACCTGTAGCAAGTGTTGTTATAAGCACTAACACTGCTGCAATGTACGTGTAAACGGATATGCCAAAACTGCCGTTGTAGTGCACAAAAACAGAATATACGACTAATAGCAAAACGATGATGTATCTCAATATGGGTGGTAGCATGACAGGTATTCTTGTTAAAACGATTGGTTGTTAATTAATCACTGATCAAAGGTTTTTCTGCATTTTGAAATGGGGAATACCAACTTCTGTAAATTCCTTGCCGACTTTCTTATAGCCTAGATTTTGGTAAAAGGGGATAGCAGTATCTCGCGCATTTAACACCATCTTTGTGAAGCCATGTGCCTTGGAAAGATGTTCAGATTGCTCAACTAAAAATGTGCCTACACCCAAGCCTTGACTGTCTTCAGCAACCGCCACCTGACGCATTTTAACCGTTCCTTTCTCCTGCGGGTGGAGTACCAAACAACCTCGCAAATTCATGCCTTCTGTGTAACAAGCCAAATGGATCTGCTTGTATTCTTGCTCGATATCAGCCACTTCAAACTTGAGCTTTAGCGGTTTTCGTAAAATGTCGTCTCTCAGTTGTAGGGTTTCGTCGAAGGCAGGAGTGCCAAATTCTATTTCTATAGTGTATAATGGAAGTTTTGCCATTAGAAGAACAGCTTTTAGTCATCGTTTAATACTTCGCGATGTGGAAATACCTCATAGGCAAGTTCCATACTTTTACGAAGCATGTCTTTATTAATACCGATATCACCCAATTGTTCATCCATATAGAAGATGATGTTTTCTGTGGGCATGTTTCCAGTTAGCTTATCCTTTGCCATTGGGCAACCACCATATCCCCTAAGTGCTCCGTCAAATCGTCTACAACCACCTTCATAGGCAGCGGCTACTTTCTCTCGCCAGTTATGAGGTTGGGTGTGTAAGTGCGCACCAAACTCAACATCAGGATAAGGAGGAATCAGATTACCAAACAAATAGCTAATAGACTCAGGAGTTGCTACACCGATGGTATCAGAAAGCGACAAAATACGGATTTCCATTTCTGCAAGTTCATCTACCCAGCGTTGTACAATGTCAACATCCCATGGATCACCATATGGATTGCCAAACCCCATAGAGATATATACGACTAGTTTTTTATTGCTTTTAACGCAGATCTCTTGAATGTCTTGAAGGCGGCCTAGAGACTGGTCAATCGTTGCGTTGGTATTTCTTAGCTGGAATGTTTCTGAGATAGAAAACGGATAGCCTAGGTAGCTGATTTCCTCGAATTTAGCCGCATCCTCAGCACCTCGTTTATTGACAACGATGGACAATAGTTTGGATTTGGATTCTTCAAGCTTTAATCCTTTTAACACTTCAGCAGTGTCTCGCATTTGTGGGATGGCCTTTGGCGAAACGAAGCTGCCAAAATCAATAGTATCAAACCCCACACCGAGCAGCGTATTGATATACTGCACCTTCTTTTCAGTAGGGATGAACTCTTTGATACCTTGCATGGCATCTCTCGGACATTCTATTAATTTCACCATTCGTTATCGGTTTGACCCGTACCACAAATATAGTGAAAAATAACCGATAAACCCCTGTACATCTTTGCTGCAAATTTAAATTACTTAATAATAACATATAAAACTTTCGAACAAGAAAAGAATACTACTTCTTTCGATCTAACTTCTCTATTCTATTCCACTTAATTTAGAAATTTTAGTTTACTTTGTAATCCATTTACGAAAAAATACGTTAGAGTAAGTGAATTCTGAGTTTTAACTGCTTATCATTTATGAAAAAAGAACTATTAACCTTACTTGGTTTTGTATTATTCTGTACTGGATTCCTAGCTATTGTCTTGAATCTAGTCGGCGTTGATCTCGCTTTCCTGCTATGGATGGATACCTTTGGCAGCCTTGCCTCATTCCTTATGAAACTGATCATGATCATTCTAGGCGTCATCATTGCTGTGTTGGCACGTGTCGACTGGGAAAACGAGGAAAAACTAATGCGTGAAGAGGCCAACCTAAAAAGAAATCTAGAACAACGAAACAACTAATCTCTTTTTACTTTCTAGCTCCAATAAATGCCTATTCTTAATTAATTAAACATTGAGTGTGCTCAACATTAGTTATTAACATTCTAGTATGCTAAAAAAACGCACAAATCACTCCAGCCATTAAACTGCAACAAATCACCCAAAAACCAAAGTGAATCCAAATGAGCTTAAGCGGCTTATTCTGCATTAACGTAGTAATTCCAAAAAAAGCCAAACCAAACAATATACCTGCTTCAGCACCATGCACCAATCCATGTCCGAATGAGCGATGTCGATCTCCGTATTTCGCCATAAACTCGTTGATAAATGCATTGTGCTCCGAATTGACATTCATTAATTCAGGATCCATAAAAAATAACTGATAAATAGCACTTTGATGCACACTCATTATGGTGAGGATATAAGCCAAAAGAATGCTTAGCAAATAGATAATGATTGTTTTTCCAATGGATCGATTTTCCATCAATGGTTCACCACTAATTTGAGATAACTTTGTTCCTAATACCTTAGGATGATACCAAACTAAACCTAAAATTAGTGGCAGTAAAGCCGCAATTGGTAGGATAAACCAGTTTGCTTGTTCCATAATTTTTTAATACTATTTAAGGAATTATTTTAAAAGTGCTTATTTTGATATAGAAATTATAAATAAATTATGCATCCTAGCGATAATATTATCAATTGACTTTACCTTCATCTATGCATATCAATTAAATTAAGGTACTTGAGTTTCTATGTTCCTATTATTCCAATTATTACTACGATCAGCCGCATTGCATTTTCCGTCCAAGTTAGTATCTTCTTGGATGTAGTCTTCTACGTTTCGCTCATTCCAAATCGCACTCCGATCAGCCGCATTGACTCTACCGTCATGAGCAGCATCCCCTTCATAAAGAGCATAAACGCCACCAATCGATAGGGTGCCATTGATGCCATAAGCCGGCGCAGCAGAAAAGTCTATGGGCAAACTACCCGAAGAAGTAAGGGTGACAGGCAATGGAGTCATCGCTGAAATGTGCGTTCGGTGTTCGATTACAACATAATAGTCGCCATCACTAATACCTGAGATTAGCAAAGGAGAAACACCGTCTACATCAACAATATTGCCATCTGCCTGTAGCAAACCAGCACGCTGCGCTAAAACAGTTGTTGGATTAGCAGCAGAGCGCACTTCGACCAACACCCAGTCGATAATCGCATCATTGCCAGTAACGAACAATAGGGAAAATGGAAATTCCTCCAATCCAGTATAATTCCAAGGCGCTACATTGTAAGGTTGTTGGAGCGGAATGAGAAAATCGATCCTTAATTGATCCTTCATGAGGCCAGTAGATTGGTTGTATGGCCCTTCTAAGATGGTTTTAATGTTAGCCCTTACCCCAATCTCTAATGTGGGTTCAAGGCACCACTGAATGAGTTCGCCTTCATCACCAGCTTCATCATCCGTAATCTCTAGTACCCAATTGCCATCAAAGCGTTCTCCTACAAAATCTGCTAAGCTGCCATCTGAAGGCTTGAAAATACCAATGGTTGGCGTACTGCAGGTAAGAGCAACGCCTTGATCATCAAAGCGAACATCAAGGTCTTCCTCATCATTGCACTGATCAAACATTAGATCAATAGTAGTACCTTGTGGACTTGTCAATGTGATTTCGAGATCGCCAAGATAAGTATGATCTACTTCAACGGAAACCGTTAAGTCAGTTAAAATTGCAGGCGATGTTCCTGAAACAGTAATGATGTCAACCACAGGAGGCAAATTGCTGTCAATTGCTTTGTAGGGATCACTAAAGTATTGACTGCAGGTAGAAGAGGGGAGCGGTATACAAATAGAAGGCGCAGAGAATAAAGCCGCTTCAAAGTAAGTGCAGTTTGCTGCTCCTGGGAAACTTGCAGAAACATCAACTAAATTACCAGTCGAATACAGATTTGTAAGAGTAACCGATTGTGGACTACCACTAGCAAGGAAGATTTGACCATTAATAGTGAAGGTTGCCAAGTTTGGCGCAGCTTGATAGGTAACAACTAGATCTTGAGAATAGGTGTTGCTAAACGGATTGCAAGCACTTTGGTTTCCAGTAACGATATCAAGAATTGTACACTCGTAAGGCTCATAGGCACAGATTTCAACAATTCCATTGTCATTATTCCCATAATCAAACAATCTTAGTAAATATGTGGTGTTGGCAGTTCCATTAACAACCATTGGCCAGTTAAAGTCAACACAGGCTTCCGCAACTAGTGCACCACAGGTTCCAGAGTAAAGTGCACCACCGACATTGGAGAAGTTGGTAGTACCAATATCTAGTGTGAAATTTCCAGAGGCTGGAGCAGTAATCTCTACCCAAATATCTCCTCCTTGATAGTTTCCACAGGTTGGAATGGGTAGTTCACCAGAGTCCGAAGTAGAAAAATTATAAAGGGATAAAAAGTTTGAGCAAAAGCCAGTTTGAATTGGAATAGAAATAGGACTTGAACAATCATCATAAGCAGGCGCTGATGGTAATTGACCAACGCATACGTCAAAGGTTTGGCTACTCCCAGTAAAGAAACTATAAACCCTAATGTGATAAGTATTTCCAATAGTAAGACCCGTAAGTGTTGCGGTATTCAAATCACTACATTGAATCGGAATTAAAGCACCACAGATGGATTCAAATACTTCAAATACCATATCTACAGAAATCCCAGAAACGGCAACTACATTGAGTATTTCAACAGTTTGGTCTTCATTTACAGCGGTAAATTTAAACCATACATCATCATTCGCAGTTCCTACACAACCTGGCATAGAACTAAAAGCGTTTGCCGTCGTCCCGCTCACTGTGGTTTGGCAGATTGGTGTCGGATTAACTGGAACCACGATTGCTCCTGGACAGTTATCATTGCTTGGTGGAGGAGAAGGTATTCCTATACAAATGTCAAAGGTTTGGCTACTAGAAGAAGAAAAACTGTACACTCTTACATGGTAGGTATTTCCAACCATAAGATTACCAACTGTGCTTGAGTTGTCGTCACTACAGTTTATAGAAACGATCCCACTGCAGGAGCCTTCAAAAACCTCATGTACCATGTCGATAGATGAACCATAAACGTTCACCACATTTAAGAGGTCAACTGAATGTTGTGTTGCTGTTGCTTGGAAGGAAAACCAAACATCATCGTTTGCAGTTCCAGTGCAAGCATTAAATGAACTAGTGGCAGACAAGGTGGTGCCACTTACTGTATTCGTACATTGACCAATCGGATTGACAGGCACATTGATCGCAGTAGGACAATCGTCATTCGCAGGTGGTGGCTGTATGACTGGCTCGTATGTGCAAATGCCGATTTCTCCTTGATTGTCATTCCCGAAGTCCCACACACGAATATAGTGGTTGCCAGGAGAAAGATTGGTGAAGATGATGGGCCAGTCAAAATACTCACACCTGACTTCTGCAAGAGTACCGCATGCACCCGAATAAAGCGAAGCCCCAACGGAGGAGAAATCTATGTTATTAAAATCAATAGCAAGATTACCAGAAGGAGGAACGGTAACGGTATACCAGATATCACCACCCTGATAATTCCCACAACTAGGGGCTGGGAGTGCTCCAGAGTCTGTAGTAGAATAATTAAAACCAGAAGTATAGGCTTGACAGGCAACCGAACCTACAGGCAGGTTAATTGCTCCACTACAAATATCATTCGGTGGAGTTGATGGGATGCTCAATACACAGATGTCAAATGACTGTTGATTGGAAGTCCCATAACTGTATACTCTGACATAGTATTTTTCTCCAACGTTTAGTCCGCTGATTGTGCTAGAGTTAGGGTCAGAGCAACTGATACTAGCAAGATTGTTGCAACTGGTGCCAGAAAAAACTTCATGCACTAGATCAGTGGATGCGCCTAATATCGGTTGAACATTAGACACCTTGAGAATGTGGGACGCCTGTGTGGCAACAAATGTAAACCAGACATCATCGTTTGACGTTCCTGTACAAGCATTGATTCCTGAATTTGTAGCATTGACATTATAAGAAGCAGTAGAACTTAAGCACTGAATTCCTGGATTTACCACAAGTGAGATGGCACTACCACAGGCATCATTTGGTGCAGAATTAGGAATCACCCCAACACATAGATCAAAGGTCTGGCTGCTTGAGATGAAATAACTGTAAACTCTTATATAGTAAGTGTTTCCAACTATGAATGCAGGATAACTAGAGGCATCTGGGTCGCTGCAATACAAGGATAATAATGACGTACATCCTCCCGCAAACACTTGATGGACCATATCTGTAGAGTTACCGCTGACTGCATTCACATTTTGAACAGCGATGTAATGCGCTGTGCTTGTAGCTGTAAAGCTAAACCAAACATCATCATTCGCAGTCCCTGTACAACCAGTTTGCGATGCTGTTGCTAGTTCGGTTGTTGCAGAAACACTTGCAGCACAATTGATTCCAGTATTCACAGTCACCACCGCAGCATTGGTACAGTCATCGTTTGGCGGTGTTGCAAAGAGAAAAATTGGGAATAGTAAGATAACCAGAGAATAGATTGTTAGTTGATACATTTATCGTCTTAGAATTTAATTTAATAAAAATTGTCTCCTACGAATAGGCAATAAGATTGGCTAATACGGATTTAAATTATGATGTACTTAATTATGGAGGAGAATTATACGCTAAATTAACTTATTTAAGGTATTTAATAAAATGATTTTAACTTTAATCTTTCTTAGTTCCTTTAGAATGATCATTATTTCCTTACACTTGAAAACAATCCGTTATTAATACTCCATAAAATTTTATCAAGAGCAGATACATCTCCATCCATATTGAAATCTGACTGGGAATAAGTGTTGAACGTTCCATTTTCTTGGTTCCAAAGGATGATATCCACCGTATTTACATCATATCCTGTGATATCAGCTACTTGATTACCGTCACCTGCAATCATCGCCCAGACATTCGGATAAAGCTCCTTTTGTCCCACCCCAATAGTCGAATAGCTGTCAGCGCCTCTAAAATCATAGAAAATGGTATTTCCGACAATAGGTACACTAGTAGGAGTCATTACAGCCATGTGGTTTCTATGTTCCACAACGATATAGTATGAATTTCCTTGATTGATGGTGAGTGCTTCAACGTTTGGAAAATATAAACTTCCATCATCAAGCAATAATGCAGCAGTTGACGACACTTCAGAAAGAGGATCAGTGCTGCTTCGAAATTCTACTTTTACCCAATCGACTGTATTGGTAGGGTAGTCATTAGTGCCCCAACCTGTTCCTTCCGTTCCTGGATAATTCCAAGGTGCTGCTTGATAAGGCTGGACATTAGGGAATGGAGTAAAATCGATCAAATCAGAACGCATTTTACTAGTGGAATGATCATAAACACCCTCTAACCAAAGGCGGATATCTGGCTTGACATAAACAGAAGATGAAGGTGATTCATAAACACCCATATCCCAATTTATCGTTCTTGGGGTACCATCATAAGCATTCGTAACATCAATCGGCTCACCGTAATGCCCCGTAAACTGATACGCTGTACCTCTATCAATTGCTGGGCTAGTGGAAACCAATATCCAATCAGAAAGTGGATCGACAAATTGTGGATCGGTATAAATACTATTTAGTTCAATTGGAGAACTCCCATTATTATAATAGCAATTATGATTGAAATCAGGCGTATCAGCCATCAAAATTGATCCAGCACTAGCCATTTGTGAACAATTCATGACAATATTATTCTTAAACCCAATCGATTTAAATGGGGTAGCTTGAACGGTGGTAAAATACCTTCCATTCTCTGGACCAACAATGACATTGTTATTAAAGCTACAATCCGTAGATGAACTCATACACATCCCGCCTTTCATTGCTCCTGGAGTGCTAGAAACGACTACATTGTTGTAAGCAACAGAGTTCAAGCATTGAATGGTACCAAATTCCGGATCACTTCCAAAGAATATTCCATAACCATCCATACAGCAAGCACCATCATAATGAACATAGTTATTAAACACCTGCCCACTTTTCGATCCACCACCAATCATAATTCCATGTCGCTGAACGTTATAAACTTCATTGTTACTAATAATTGAGCTGTCAATTTCTACCAAATCAATCGCATCATCAACAAAATCAAATAAAATGTTGTTGTCAATGGTTAATCCTAGTGTTTGATAGGATTTTATACCTGCTCCGAAAGCGTTATGAATGCGGTTGTTTTTTATAGTACAATAGTGACCATTATTCGAACTATTTCCATAAACACGAACCACTTGATTTGAAGGTGTGCTGTATACAACCTCCTTGGAAAGGTCAAATCCATCAATGATAATCCATGGTTTGTTGATCCAAATGCTTTGGGCACTTTGTGAGCCAGTTGTGAATACGATTTTTGCTTGATGCTGGTTTTGTGCTTGTAAAATGATTGGGCAGTCTTCCGTACCACCATTGACAAATTCGACTCGTTTAGGCTCCGTGTAATTTCCATCAGTGAAAATGGCGGTTTCTCCTGCTCTTATAACTTGTGCCACCTTGTACATAGAAGCAAACGGCTGAGCAGCTGTTCCTGGATTGTTATCAGAGCCATTTGGGGCAACGTAATAAGTGATCCCACCAGCACAACCTTGCGGAGGTGTTGTGTTTACTGTTGCAAAGCTTGTAGAGACACAACCGTTGGCATCTGTTATGGTAACCGTGTAATAGCCTCCAGATAGGTTGTTGAGATCCTCCGTATTGGCACCAGTTGACCAGCTAAATGTATAGGGGAGCGTTCCGCCTGAAGGTGTGAGATCGACTGACCCGTCATTTGCGTTTGGGGCTGACTCGTTTGTGATGACTGTCGAGGCATTGATAGCAGGGCATTGGTTGGCGTTGAATTCAAAAACACCCATGTCCCAAGGTGCAACTCGGTTCAAGCCATCCCTGTCTTTTGAAATATCAATAATTTCATTAAAGTATCCAATAAAAGTAGAAGCGATTCCTTCATCTATTGCTGGGCTACTGGACTGAAAGTGCCAATCCGACGAATTGTTTACGAATAGAGGATCTAGATTGTAAATACTATTCGCTTCTGGTGCTGAAGCAGGGATGGAAGGGTTCACAGCACCAGTAAACAGGTTGTAATCGAAATCAGGTGTTCCAGTGATATTGCCTGGCCAAAAGTGGTAGTAACGATCTGTTGTATTAGAAAAAATATTATTTTTAATAATTAGGTTCTCATTATGATTAACAGGTGCATTGTTGCCTGATTGGCCATAAAAAGTTCGACCATAAGCTCCTACCTTCGCACCAATTACTACATTGTTGTAAAATGCACAATCCTTAGTACCAGCAGCTCCTAGGCCTCTGTTGATTAGGCCTGGAGGATCTGAAACAATGACATTATTGTAGGCAACGCTATTATAGTTTGAAATTTCGGTATTATAATTTACCGAACCATTTACGATTACTGCTCCATGGCCACCCAGTGTGATACCATAGCCACAGCAGCTTAGCATCGGTTTACTAATGTGTATATAATTGTTATAAACCTCGATACTTTTTGATGCAATTGCTCCTTTCCCACTTAGAATACCCATTCTTTCAACATCATAAATCTCATTGCCACGGATGATAGATCGATCGACAGTAACGAAATCAATTCCTTCATGCACAAAATCATAAATGATGTTGTTTTCTACTAGAATACCTGTTGTTTTATGCGATTTCACACCTTCCTCAAAAGCATTGTGAATGATGTTGTCTCTAATTGTAACGTAATTTCCATTTTCATTAAAATCCGTTCTACCGTAGATTCTAATGATCTGATTTGAGGTAGAGGGGAATTTCACATCTTTCGATAAATCAAAACCTTCTATCGTAATATAGGGTTGATAAATCCGTAGACTTGGACCTTTATGTGTCGTCGTGTCTTGCCCTACATAAGTAATAAAGGTAATTTTGGCTTGATGCTTATTCCTTGCTTTTACAACAATAGGACAATTGGCTGTTCCTCCATTTGAAAATTGAGTGAGTTCTGCTTCAGAATAGTTTCCATCCTCAAAAATGGCCACATCACCAGCTTGCAAAACTTTTAATACATGGTGCATGGAAGCAAAAGGTTGAGTAACAGTACCAGGATTGTTATCATTGCCATTAGGTGCGACATAATACGTTGTTGCACCAGGACATTGACCGAACATTGCAGTAATAACTAGGGAAAATGATACAAAAAGATAGAAGCATTTAGACATAATTATTCAATTAAAGTTAATAGGATAATTACGTTTCGTTTTGGTTTATTATCAATCAAGTTAATCATATTCAATGATATGATTAAGGATTTGAAAGAATTTTTCAATTTGAAACTAAACCCAAACTGTTTAAGTTATTTTTTTTTAAATTTTCTTCTTGTCGTATGTGTATTTAAAATCCGTTGCTTTTCCTTGCGTACAAGATCATTCTTCCGATGTCCCCAAATTTTGTCTCGTGCGATTCGACCGCTTTCCTCTAAATCTACTAGAGGATATGGATAATCAGTGCCCAATTTAAAATTTAGAAATTGTTGATCCATTAGCGTCATCAGCCATGGCTCGTGAAGAAATTTTGTTGGTAGTGGTTTCAACTCAGGCACCCATTTTTTAATGAATACCCCATCAGGATCATGATCTCTTGATTGCTTTACAGGATTATACATTCTTATGGTATTGACGCCTGTAGTGCCCGCCTGCATTTGAAATTGAGGGTAATGGATGCCTGGTTCATAGTCTAAAAACTGCCTTGCAAGGTGATAAACACCCCACCGCCAATCCTGACCAAGGTGATGACACAAAACAGAGACAACCATTGCTCGCATTCTAAAATTAATCCAGCCAGTTGCTTTCACACACCGCATGTTCGCATCTACCAAGGGAAAGCCAGTGTTCCCAGTTTCCCACGCTTGAATCCAATCCATACGTTTTTCATGCTTGAGTGCTTCATAACCTCGATTGATGCATAAATGTTCATATTCACATTCCACCTCAAACTTCTGGATGAAATGGCAATGCCACCTCAGCCTAGTCATCATCCCATTGAAAGCGCGTTTATTACTTTTGTGGTTTTGATGTCCATGAATGTATTGCACTGCTTGCCGGATACTAAGGTTACCCCAAGCCAAATGTGGAGAGATTCGTGCACAAGATAATCGGCTTTCAGTTGGCTTTGAGATCAAACGATGATAGTTAAAACCTCGTTTTTCAGCAAAGGACTTCAAATACGCCCATGCTGCTTTCTCTCCAGGTTTCTGATACTCAGCTGGGTAAGTAGCAAGCTCGCTTTTGAAGGAGGGAGGTAACTGGAACGGATGTGTGAGCTCTATTTTCTGATGTTGATGAAACTGATTTGAAATGACTGGTTTTTGCATAGTGATTTCCCAGTTTTCGCTCCAACCTTTTCGATTGCGAATGCCTCTGATAACGCCATCTCTTTGGCATTCAGTCCATTTGATCTTCTGTTGATTGAATAACTGTTTCACTGCCTTGTCACGATCCCAAGTGATTTGTGTTCCACTTTCTTGATAACTGAAAGCGTTCTTTATGTCATATTGGGTTGAAAGCCAAGTAAAAATGGCCACCGCTTCACCATAGGAAATATTAATTTGATGACCAGATGGTCTTAATCGTTGATTGATCTCTAGAACAGAGTGATAGCAGAACTGTAGATGTCGAATATCCGTATCCTGTGTGCCTATTAATGTTGGTTCGAAAAGGAAAATAATCAAATAAGGAAGACCAGCCTGCTGGGCAAGTAAAAGTGGCTCATGATCTTGCGTACGGAGATCACGTTTCATCCAAACCAGATTTATAGATTGGCCAATCATAGGATGATCCGTTTTTCAACTAAGGTCTGAAACTGCAGTGTTTGCTCACTATTAGTCTTAAAACGCTCAACCTCAAAGATGAAAAGTTGATGATCTCCAGTACAAATGGCTTGTTGTTTTTTTAATAGAAAATAACCAGCTGCTTGACTAAGAACAGCGTAGTCATGCCATTGGGTCAGTAGGTTTTTTTTCTTGAGATACTGTTGCTTGTCGTAGGAGTGACCCGATTTTTGTCCTAACGAGCGAATGAGTGTTTCCTGATGAGGGGCAAGGATTTGAAGTACTGCATGAGAAGAACGATTAAGCAGTTCAAGCGTTTTGCTCTTTTCTTCAATGGCAATAGCATAAAGTTTTGGCTTACGACTTATGCCCGTGACGTAGGTACAGATGTTCATATTGAAAAGCTGATCGCTATAGGTGGCGAGGCTGTAAACTGTTGAGTTTGTGATGTTCCATGGTCGTCGCATTAAGATGTAACAATCTCGTTTACTTTTTGTTAAATCGAAGTGTAAATTTAACAGATAAACAGGGTCAAACTAATTTGTACATCTTTGAAATTATCTTAGTTTTGTTCTATGAATAGATTAGAAAAATTAGTTAAAAAGTTAAATAAATATCCCAGTCCTGTTTTATCATTTGCAATCGGTAGAACAGTAAAATTCGTCGGAACTGCAGGCGTTCGATTAGAAGAAATGACCACAGAACGGGTGATTGCCTCCTTGAAAAATAAAAAGAAAGTACGAAACCATATTGGTCAAATACACGCAGCAGCCATGGTACTTCTAGCAGAGACCGCTACTGGACTTGTTGTCGGAATGAATGTCCCAGATGATAAAATCCCCCTAGTCAAATCACTCAAAACAGACTTCGTACGGCGTTCAAAAGGCGCAATGCGCGCTGAGGCTTGGCTAGATGATCAGCAAAAACAACGTATCCTAACCGATGAAAAGGGCGAAGTACTAGTAAAAGTTATCGTAACCGATGAAAGTGGAGCATCCCCAATTGAATGTGAGATGCTTTGGGCTTGGATTCCAAAGAAGCGGAAACAATAATTGTTTTTACGAAAACGAATACCCGAAAAGAGTTAACTAACCTGCGATATCTTTTTTTGATCAAGGAGGTTTACGCCCTAAATTATTAAACTGCTGTTCGATAAGTATCCACGTTCAAACAACGAACAACTAATTGACTATAAAATCTACATAAATAGGGTAGTGATCACTAAATCCACCATAATAATTAGGCCCACCATACGTTCTGTTTGGTTTCGCGCCGTATTTTTTGTCCTTATAAATCATCCAATCTGCCTTGAAGACGACTGGCTCTGAAAAAGTATACTGATTCCCGTTAGCCAAACCACAGGATACGATTAATTGATCAAGCATATTCCAGTTGCCTCTATAGTTGTAAGACCCTTTACCTGCTTTATCTAGATTGCTCATTAGATTGTACAAGCCTTTAGTCTGACAAGTAGACTTATCCATTGAGGCGCCAAGCACTTCTTCTACACTTTTGTTATCAGGTTCGTCATTGAAATCGCCCATTAAAACGATGTTCGCTTTTGGATTTGTACCATAGATTTGATCAATTTTCTTGCGAATTTGCTTTGCAACATAGGTACGCTTTGGCTCACTTGCTTCCAATCCACCACGGCGTGATGGCCAGTGATTGACAAAGAAGTGGAAGGTATCTTTTTTATTGAAAACACCATGCACATAAACAACATCTCTAGTGGTATAATCTTCTTCTTCTAAATATCCCTCTGGAAAGGTGATTCGGAGATTATCACTGCTTAGCACTCGAAACGCTTTTTTCTGATATAGGAAGGCATTATCGATTCCGCGCTTATCAGGTGATTCAAAATGAACAACATCATAACCCTTAGATGACAAAGAGGTTTTCTCACAAAAGTCCTTACAAACCGACACATTTTCAACCTCACAAACACCTAGGATTGCTGGATATTTCATTGCCTCCATTACACGGGCTAAATCATTAATCTTCTTAGTGTAACGTTCTTGGTTCCAGTTATTTCTTCCCTCTGGTGTAAAATCATCATCTATTTTCTCCGGATTATCCTTGAGGTCAAATAGATTCTCAACGTTGTAAAATCCGATTCGATAGGTTCGTTTACCGTTACTATCCAAATAATCTTTTGATGTTGAACAAGCAGCTAGAAATACAATAGCAGCGAAAAGTAGTAGTTTGATGTTTTTCATTATAATTATTATTGCAACTGCAAAGCTAATGAAAAGTGGTTATTTCTCATTTACTTTTTTAGTTTTGTGTTCAAATTGAATTATTTAGTTAGAATTTTCTTGTATTTCGTTGAATATTGAGTTTACTCTTAAGAACTTTTTCGAGTACACTTTGGTAATAATAGTTTAAAAATGGACCACGCAGAGTTAACAAGCGCTTTTCTGAAACTTTATGGCAAAAGTGAGCAATCTATCCGTTATTTTTTCGCGCCAGGCAGGGTAAATCTTATCGGTGATCACATCGACTATAATGGAGGAATGGTAATGCCTGTTGCCATTTCACTCGGAATAACCGCCGTCATCAGAAAAAGAGATGATCAGACCATCCGACTCAACTCAACCGATCGCGCCACCCAAATCATCATAGATCTTGAAAACGACATTAAATTTGATGAGAATGCTGGCTGGGGCAATTACCCAATGGGCGTTATCAATCATCTGAAAGCAGCAAAACTAGCACTCTGTGGTGCTGATGTCTTATTCCACAGCACATTGCCTATTGGAGCTGGACTATCCTCTTCCGCATGCCTTGAAATCCTGACCGGTTACAGCATGATGAAGCTAAACGATCTGAAGGTAGACAAACTTGCGCTTGCCTTACTTTGTCAAGAAGTGGAAAACAAGTTTATCGGTGTGCAGTGTGGTATTATGGATCAGTTTGCGATCGCACTTGGCAAAAAAGGACACGCGATGTACCTCAATTCTAGTAATTTAGAATGCGAACATATTCCCTTTGAAACAGAAGACTATAAACTGTTGATTATTAATTCGAATGTGGCCCGTGAGCTTGCCGATTCAATCTACAATTTTAGACGTAAGCAGTGTCTTGCTGCCTTGCAGGCCATTCAACAAGAAAGACCAATCAAATTTCTTTGCGATGCCAAATTTTCAGAAATCGAAGAATTGATTGAAGATGATGAAATTAAGTCACGCGCAAAACATGCCGTCTGGGAAAATCAGTATGTGCAGGAAGCCAAGGAAGCTCTAGAAGAGGGTGATCTGAAAACCTTTGGTGAATGCATGGATGCTTCTCATCTCTCCTTAGCCAATGACTATGAAGTGAGTACTAAGGAGTTGGATGTGCTAGTAGACGGTGTTCGCAGTACAGAAGACTGTATCGGAGCTAGGATGACTGGAGCAGGTTTTGGCGGATGCGTTATCGGACTTGTTCACAAAGACAGTTTACAAGCCACCAAGGACTACGTTGCAAATCATTACAAGATGTACACTCAAATGGAAGCTGACTTTTATGATTGTGAAGTGGTAGATGGCGTGCGGGAGCTTCTTTCCTAAGGCATTTTTCCGATTTAAAACCCACCACCTAGAGGTTTTCCTATTTCTTGAATTGGAAGCATACTTTTATCGGTCAAACTAGGATGATTAATCATTCATTGGCTGATCGAAACAATCATCCAACAAACACGTTTGAAACTATTGTACAGAAATTTTGTGACAAAACTTTAGTGTTGCGTCAGAAAGGTATTATATTAATTAATTAAAACTAAACAACAAATGTTCGAAAGTTTAAAACAAATGGCAATTCAGCAATTAGTATCAAAAATGGCTTCAAATGCGTTAGGTGCAACTGAAACACAAGAAGCTGCAAACGAAGGTGCTAGTGGAATCATGGATATTATTCAATCTAAGATTGCAGGTGGTAATATTTCAGAGGTAACTGATTTGTTCTCTGGTGGTGGCGATATGACAACGAATGGTATTTTTGCTGCTGCTAAATCTAAAATGGCTGAAACATTACAATCAAAAGGAATGAGTGCTGAAGAAGCTGAAGTTGAAGCTGCAAACACGACTCCCGACCTTTTGAACAGTCTGAAGGAAAAGTTCCAATCTACTGATGAAGCTGATTCTGCCTTTAACTTAGAAGCATTATCTAATCTAATCCCTGGTGGAGCTGGTGGTGTTTTGAATGCTGCGAAAAACATTTTTGGTAAGTAGTTCTAGCCAAAAAAACGAAATATAAAAGTCATTCGATGCTTCGGATGGCTTTTTTGTTTTAGGCTAATTTTAGATTTCGTTTCTAGAGATTAAATAAAGTAGTAAATTGAGTTCATGAAAATGAATCCACTTTCCCTATCAAAAGGTCTATTTGTATTAAATGGTATCACATCAATAATAATAGGATTAACACATACCTATGCTCATTACAATGAATTAATTTCCAGTGAAATCAACAAATTGTTAGATAAAGACATTGTGGTGATGGATACGGAATCGAATATTTGGGATTTGTGGCAGGGAATGAGTTTGATGATGGGCATACTATTGATCATAGTAGGCGCAATCAGTGTCGCAGTAATCTGGAATTTAAAAAAAGGAGAATTTCCTCCAGTTAATATTTCTGTAATCGTTATTTTGATGCTGCTCGCTGTTGTATATAGCGGAATCATGTTCTTTGGAGAGGCTCAACTATACGGGGGAATAGTAGGTATAATCGTCCAATCGTTGAGTATTTTATTTTCCAGAAAAGTGGATGTTAAATAATGCGCTAACGAATTGCTTTATGTAACAAAAGGGCATCAGCCATAACCAAGGCTGCCATTGCTTCAACAATAGGAACTGCCCTAGGTACAACACAAGGATCATGTCTTCCTTTGCCTTCTACAATTACTGGTTCACCAGCTTCATTAATAGAATCTTGTGCTTGAACGATTGTAGCAACTGGCTTGAAGGCGGCTGTAAAGTAAATGTCCATCCCATTGGAGATACCTCCTTGAATACCACCTGAGTAATTGCTGGTCGTTTCTACGTTGCCATTTTTGTTAACGAATTGATCATTGTGCTGTGATCCATACATTTCTATGCCTGCAAAGCCACTTCCAATCTCAAAACCTTTACATGCGTTGATGCTTAAAATTGCGCCGCCTAGCTCTGAATGTAGTTTATTGAAAACAGGCTCACCCAGCCCAGCAGGACATCCTTTAATCACACAGCTTACAGCACCGCCTACTGTGTCTCCATGTTTCCGCACCTGCTTGATAAACTGTTCCATCTCTCCAGCCATCTCAGGATCAGGGCATCGAACAATATTGAATTCAGTTAACCCCAAATCTAGGTCCTTGTAATCTTGCTCTAGTTTTAAGTGACCAACTTGATTGACATAAGCATTCACAGTGATTCCATACTGACTCAACAGTTGCTTGGCAATCGCACCTGCAGCAACACGGGCAACGGTCTCTCTTGCAGAAGAGCGGCCCCCACCTCTGTAGTCTCGAACACCGTATTTCGCTTGATAAGTATAGTCTGCGTGCGAAGGACGAAATTTATCCTTGATGTGGCTGTAGTCTTTTGAGCGGGCATCCTTGTTGCGGAATAAAAGGGCAATGGGCGTTCCTGTAGTCTGATTCTCAAAGACACCAGATAGTATTTCGAAAGTGTCTGCTTCTTTTCGCTGAGTCACAATTTTAGATTGACCAGGCTTTCGTCTGTCCAGTTCCATCTGAATACTTGATTGATCAATAAGGAGCCCTGGTGGACAACCGTCAATCACAACGCCCAGTGCTGCTCCATGAGATTCTCCGAAGGTGGTTATTCTAAATAATTTTCCAAAACTATTTCCTGGCATAACGCAAAATTAACGATAATAATTCAATTAGAAACAACTTTTTAATGCTTTAGATATACAATTCAATTATTGACGAAACTACGGTTTTGCTTGGATTGAGCGTGGTTATCCACAATTTATCCACAATTACATATTTAATATAAGTTGAATGTGTCTCATTAGTCATTGGAAATAAATATCTTTAGGGCGTTTAAAAATACATATTGTATTCATTTATCAATTAACATTAAATTATTAAATCTTATGAGTAAGTTCGATGAAGCTTTAGAAAAGTATACGGCTGAAATGAAGAAATTGAAGATAGCTGTTGATGCACCTCTTTTAAGAGCTGTAACTAAGGCTTGTGGCCCTTCTATATACAATAGAGATGCATCTACCGTTTCAAGCGGAGATCCTAAAGAATTAGAAAGAGTAAAGAAAAACTTCTTGATTAAAAAACTAGGTTTGAAAGATTCTCCTAAATTGGACGCATCTATTCAAGAGGTTGTTGATACTTTTGGTTCAAGCCATAAAAATAAATACCGTGCAATTTTTTACTACCTATTAGTAATTAAGCACAAGAAGAAATCAATGTTTAAGTAATATTTATTTCTCACGTAATTGAGTAACCTTTCAGTTTCTGAAAGGTTTTTTTTTGCAATTATCTGACAGTTTTGTATCATTTTTATTATTCCTGCCTTTTTGACTGCCTATTTTATTAGAATCCTCCTTAAAATCCAGTGGCATAAAACTTGTCCTTTAGCTTTCTACTTGAAAACTGAAAAGTTGCTGTCAATTTGACATCTTACTTTTGTAGAAAATGAAAAAATATGTTTGAGAACCTTTTTGCTCCTGAAATTGAAGATGAAATAGAATTCATGTCTCCAATTATTACATTGGATGATGAAAATGATGAGCTAAACATTGAGGATATTCCAGAAATATTACCATTGCTAGCCCTGAGAAATACTGTTCTCTTTCCTGGCATAATAATTCCGATCACAATTAGCAGAGAAAAGTCGATAGCAGCGATTAATAGTTCTTTCGAATCATCAAAAATCGTAGGTGTTGTAACACAACGTGAAATTGAAACAGAGCATCCTAGTGCTGACGACCTATTTGAAGTGGGGACGGTTGCAAAGATTGTTAGGTTGATTAATATGAAGGATGGTACCACAACGGCTATTCTTCAAGGAAAGCAACGGTTTAGATTGAATGAGCTTGTTAGCGATAGTCCTTTTCTGTCAGCACAAGTTTCATTGATCGATGATCTCGAACCTTTAAATGATAACAAATACATTGCTTTAATTGCTTCGATCAAAGATTTATCTCAACAAATAGTCAAGCTTTCTCCAAATATTCCCAAAGAGGCAGCCACCATGCTCAGAAACATTGACAGCAATAAGTTCCTAATGAATTTTGTAGCGAGTCATCTTAATCTTAAAATTCAACCGAAACAAGCCATTCTGGAAACAGATGATATGGTGGGAAAAGCGGAGAAAATTCTACAGTACATTGATGGCGAGCTAAATATCCTTCAACTCAGAAACCAGATTGAAAGTAAAGTGCGTACCGACCTCGAAAAACAACAACGTGATTACTTTCTTAATCAACAGCTAAAAACCATTCAAGAAGAACTCGGACAAAAAACACATACACAAGAACAAGATATTCTGAAAACACGCGCCAAAAAGAAAAAATGGAGCAAAGAGGTCAATGAAACATTCGAAAAAGAACTGAAACGCGTTTCTAGAATGAACCCCGCCGTTGCTGAGTATTCAGTGACTATGAATTATCTAGAATTGCTACTTGATTTGCCTTGGAATCAATATACAAAAGACAACTTTGATCTTAAGAAAGCACAGCAGATTCTTGAAAAAGATCACCATGGTCTGGACAAAGTGAAAGAGCGAATCCTAGAGCACCTTGCCGTTTTAAAACTGAAAGGAGATATGAAAGCACCCATTCTCTGCTTAGTTGGCCCACCAGGTGTTGGGAAAACCTCACTCGGGAAATCAATTGCTGCATCGCTCAAACGAAAGTACATTAGAATGTCGCTAGGTGGCTTGCATGATGAATCAGAAGTAAGAGGACACAGGAAAACGTATATCGGTGCGATGCCAGGAAGAATCATTCAGTCGCTCAAGAAAGTCAAATCATCAAACCCAGTATTTATCCTTGATGAAATTGATAAAGTAGGAAAAAGTTTTAGAGGGGATCCTTCTTCTGCTTTGCTTGAGGTACTTGATCCCGAGCAAAACACAAACTTTCATGATAATTACCTAGAGCTTGAATACGATCTATCCAAGGTACTTTTTATCGCAACCGCGAATTCTCTGAATAGCATTCAGCCTGCTTTGCTAGACAGAATGGAGATTATAAGAGTAAGCGGATATTCACAAGAAGAAAAAGTGGAAATTGCAAAAAAACACCTCATTCCAGACCAGCTTAAAGAACATGGGTTAAAGGCTTCTCAGATTAAACTGAAACCAGAAATCATCGCAAAAGTTATTCAAGATTATACCCGAGAATCAGGCGTGAGAGAACTGAATCGCAGAATAGGCGGCTTGATGCGCGGTGTTGCCAAGCGGGTTGCTATGGATGAAAAATATAACAAAACCGTAGCCAAAGCGGACTTACATACTTATCTCGGACCATTATTGTACACACGAGATTTGTATCAAGAAATCAAAACACCTGGTGTTGCAGTCGGTTTAGCTTGGACAGCAGTAGGCGGTGACATCCTATTTGTTGAGGCATCGCTTAGTAAAGGAAAGGGAACGCTAACACTTACTGGTAATCTTGGCGATGTGATGAAGGAATCGGCATCCACAGCACTTAGTTTTCTGAAGGCGAATTGTAACTTGGTCGGTTTGAAACCGAAGGACTTTGATGATAAGAACATTCATATCCATGTGCCAGAAGGGGCGATACCAAAAGATGGTCCTTCTGCTGGAATCACGATGCTTTCTGCTCTTGCTTCAGCATTTACTGGAAGAAAGGTGAAGTCCTATCTAGCAATGACTGGAGAAATTACCTTACGTGGGAAAGTGTTGCCTGTTGGCGGCATCAAAGAGAAAATACTTGCAGCAAACCGGGCCGGACTCAAGCACATCGTTATGTGTAAAACCAACGAAAAGGATGTGAAGGAAATCAATGAAAATTACATTTCTGATTTGAAATTTACGTATATCGAATCTATGGCAGAACTTTTGCAGCACGTATTAGTATAAACTGTGTTTTGGCCCTATTAGGTTAAACCTTTGTTAATTTAACGATATTTTTAATATTTTTAGGAGTTGAAACGTTTTAGCTGTTTAACTACTTTACTGAATTCAAAAAATAGAACCGAATTGGTGAAACCATTAACGATCTTACTGTTTTCTCTGCTGCTATCTTTAAATCTTTTTGCTCAACGCGATGAGCTTGGATTGGTACAAGTGTCGGGAATTGTGATGACAAGTGATAGCCTGATGGGGATTCCTTATGCTTCTATCGCTATAAAGGGAACCAGTAGAGGTACCTTTTCAAACTATAATGGATTCTTTACCATTGTTGCTCAAAAAAGCGACATCCTTCAATTTAGCTCTTTAGGTTATGAAGTACAGGAGTTAACTGTTCCTGACTCTATTACTACCAATAAATTAACCGTTGTTCAGTTAATGTCTGGCGATGCAATCAATTTACCAGAAACAATTGTATTCCCATGGCCAGATAAAGACCACTTTAAGATTGAATTTCTAGCCATGGATGTCCGTGATCAAATGAAAGAACGGGCTGAAGCAAACCTTTCTAGAGAAAAAATGGTAGAATTGAGCGCTGGAATGATGATGGATGGTGGAGAAAATGGTGATTATTATCTCCGCACCATGGCAGCTAGATCTTACTACAAAGGTCAAATCCCACCGATGAATATATTCAATGCTTTTGCCTGGGCACAATTCATCAAAGCATGGAAAGAGGGCAAATTCAAGCGCAAAAAGAAAAAATAGAGCGTTTTCCAAACAGAAAAGGAATATGATCGTACACCCTGTAAGTTTTTCTTTTGCTAGGGCTTCAATTTCTATAACTCAAAATGGATTTTACATTAATCGGTTCTTTTATTGAGATTTCCTTACATTTTTTTATTATTAGTTAGTCAAAATATATATATTAGAGCCATCTCAACTATCGTTGTTACTTTCTGTCTATCTACCGTCTTATGAATTGTGACAATCTATATTATAACTATTATACTCATTATACATTATTCTAATTCTTAAACTAAGACTATATGAGAGCATTAATTTTCCTTTTGTATCTAGTAGGATTAGTGATTAGTTGCTATTGGGTGGAATGCAGTGTGCTTGATCATTGTAATCCTTGGGTGAAACCAGCGATTACGGCACCTTCTCCAGCCAAACCACTAGTCAACGATCTTGGCCTGAACAAATCAGGAACGCTACCTTTAAGTGGCTACGAGCACTTCCGTTTCGACGAAGGTTCGAACGCCCCAAAACTTTCAGCCAACAATAACAAGTATATTGCTGATCTGGAAAAGTACATGAAAGATAATCCTGACAATGTCGTGAGGATCACTGGTTATTATCTTCCTAATGAAAAAAACAAAGACTCTTACGACAATATGGGAGTATCTAGAGCAGCAGCTATTAGAGATATCCTTGTCAAAAGAGGCATTTCGGCCGACCGATTTGATCTAAGAGGAGAAAAACTAGGGGCAGATGGAAATCTAAACAGACCTTTACGTTTTGATGCAATTGTCAAAGAAAAAGGTAAAAAACAAATGGCAACAACTGCTCAAACCTTTGATGACAGAACGTATTATTTCGCTTACAATTCTGATAGCTTCCAGCCAACTGAACCGTTTAAACGATTTGCAGCTGAACTAAAAGTGTATCTAGCAAAGAATAAGGGGAAAAGTGTCGATGTGATTGGTCATACTGATGCTGATGGTTCTTCTGAAGCAAATATGCAACTCGGTAAAAATCGTGCGCGTGAAATTAGAAAGTACCTCATCAGCGAAGGCATTCCTAGAAATTCTATAAGAATTGACTCTAAAGGTGAAAATGAACCTGCCGCTACCAATGAAACCGATGCAGGCAAACAAAAGAACCGCAGAGTACGAGTTAGAATTAAGTAAATCCATTTTCAAAAAACTAAATTAATATATATTATGTTTCAAGAATTATTTTCAAACCATCTCTTTGCACATTTGTTAGGATGGATACTTTGGACTTTATTTTTCTTCCTATTGGGGTTATTACTCGGATGGTTGATTTGGGGAAGATTGGTAGCAGGATTAAAAGCCACCATCGCTGATTGGGAGAAGAAGTATAAAGCACTTTTTGATGAGCATGAAACACTCAAAAAGAAATATGCTGATCTAGAAGCTGAGCTTGCACAAGCAAGAAAAGAGCTCGAAGCGAGAGAGACAAGAATCAGAAAACTCGAAAACGAAAAAGGTCAGTTACACGGCGATCTCTTAACCGCTAAGAAAGATCTTGATACCAACCTAAACTTGATCACTGGGCTTACTGGAGAACGCGATACTCAAGCAACTGAAATCCTTGATCTGAAAGCTAGATTAAAAGCAACTGATGGACATGCTGCTGAAATCGCTGCACTTAAATCTAAATTAGAAGCAGCTGGAAATTCTTCAGATGAACTTGCAGACTTAAGAGCTAAACTAAAAGAGACAAGCACTAAACTAGGCACAACAGATAAGGAACTGCACAACACTAAAATAGCATTGAAGAAATGCCAAGACGCAGGACCAGCAACCAATACTGGCGGAACTGGTACTACTGGAACTGGAACTACTGGCGATACAGGCAAGCCAGACTTATTACAAGCAATTGAAGGAATTGGTCCAAAGATGGAAGAAGCCTTGAATAAAGGTGGTGTGAAAACCTTCAAAAAACTTGGAAATTCCAAGAAGGGTGAGTTAGATGCGCTGATCGAAAAAGCAGGCTATAACCCTGGAATATCAGATACACAATCTTGGATTGACCAAGCAAGTCTGGCAAGTGCCGGTAAATGGCAAGAAATGCACGACATGCAATTAGATGAAGGTGGTGGAGCAATCGCTAAAATCGATAAATTTGAAACTAAACTCGGAATCAAATTAGATCACAATAACCACGAAGGTGGTGGCGGATTCGGTGATACAGGCAAACCAGACTTACTACAAGCAATTGAAGGAATCGGTCCAAAGATGGAGGAAGCCATGAATAAAGGTGGTGTGAAAACCTTTAAAACACTTGGAAACGCCAAGAAAGGTGACTTAGACGCTTTGATTGAAAAAGCAGGCTACAACCCTGGAATTTCTGATACGCAGTCTTGGATTGATCAAGCAAAACTTGCAAGTTCTGGTAAATGGCAAGAAATGCATGACATGCAATTAGATGAAGGTGGTGGTTCAATCGCTAAAATCGATAAGTTTGAAACTAAACTCGGAATCAAGCTTATTCACCATGAGCGAGAAGGTGGCACTGGAGGTAATGATGCAAAAGCAGACATGCTTCAAATAATTGAAGGAGTCGGACCTAAAATGGAAGAAGCCCTAAACAAGGGAGGAATAAAAACCTTCATTCAATTAGGTCAAGCAACACCAGAAAAACTTAACTCAATTATCGAAGCTGGAGGCTATAATCCTGGAATCTCTGATACCGATTCATGGGTCAAACAAGCAAGAATGGCAGCTGCCGAAAGATGGCAACAACTACACGACTATCAATTAGATGATGGTGGTGGTGCAATTGCTAAGATTGATAAGTTTGAATCCAAATTAGGAATTAAGTTAGTCCACAAGGAGCGCGGTGAGAAACATCCTGCTCCAGCAAATGATGCACCTAAACTATCTAAAGCAGAAAAAGAGGCGCAAGCTAATGCCGCAGCAGATAAGGTGAGAGCGAAAATGGGAACATCGATTCCTAAGGCCACCGCTGCTGAAAAAGATGACTTGAAACGCATCAGTGGTGTTGGACCATTTATTGAAAACAAGTTGAATAATCTTGGAATTTATACGTTCGAACAAGTAAGTAAATTTGATAGCGATCTAGAAGATACTGTCAACATTGCCATACAGTTCTTCCCTGGTAGAATTAAACGGGATGACTGGAAAGGTCAAGCACTTAAACTGTATAAAGAAAAGAATAAATAAAAATTCTTCAATTTAAAGATAAAGCCTGTTTCATTTAGTTGGAACAGGCTTTTTGTTTGTAATTTTTTAAATAAATCAAAATATAATTATTGATTTTGGGCGTTTCTGAATATAATCTTTTTAATAAATAACATGGAAATAAATTGAATACTATAAATATTATATTAAATTTGTTTACATAAAACCTAAATAGAACGATTGAATATAATTAAACTGTTTAACTCGTTCAAAATCCCACCTTCCTGGCCAGCTGAATTGGAAACTCATGTTTCCATGCACGATTATTATTTCACCTGAAATTTAAAATTATGAGAACAAACGTAACCATTATTACCTTAGTATTCCTGGTATTTGGGCTTTCAATCGATTTATTCGCTCAACGAGCAATTATATCTGGAACCCTCATTGATGAAAACGAACAACCCATTATTGGAGGGAATGTTCGCTGCGTAGAATTAGGAACAGGAACAATCTCCGATCTGGATGGTAATTACAGCCTAACATTGCCAGAAGGGAATTACACACTTCAATTTTCTTATCTGGGATACAATTCCCAAACTCAAGCGATTACTGTTATTGGAAATGAAAATCAAACAATCAATGTGTCTTACAAAGAAGATGTTATTGGTATGGGAGAAGTTATTGTACTTGGTACAAGAAAGAAAAACAGACTAATCATTGACTCACCTGTTCCAATTGATGTGTTAAGCGCAGAAGAGTTAATCGCTACAGGAGCAACTCAAACAATTGAAGTACTCCAGATGCTAGTACCTTCCTACAGCGCCCCTAAGCAATCCATCAGTGATGGGAGTGATCACTTTAGAATCGCTACGCTAAGAGGATTAGGCCCAGATCAAGTCCTTGTACTAGTCAACGGGAAACGTAGACATACGAATTCCCTTGTGCACGTAAACGGTACTGTGGGAAGAGGTTCTACAGGAGTTGACCTAAATGCAATCCCGACCGCCGCAATAGAAAGAATTGAGGTCCTCAGAGATGGCGCCGCTGCACAATATGGCTCTGATGCAATCGCTGGTGTGATTAACATCGTATTAAAGAAAGATACGGATCTCGACATCTCAGCATCCTATGGCGCCCATGTAACCACAATGGATAGAGGCTATGAGGCAACGGAAGGATTATATGATGGTATTACCAACGAAGACATCCGCTCATGGAATGGTTCTCTGGATCCATCTCAAGTATCGAACGCAACAAACTGGACAGAAGAAGTCGAAAAAGCAAACATCGTAGATGGGCAACGCCTATCCATAAACGCAAGCAAAGGCTTTAAAATAGGGAACGGTGGAGCACTTAACGTTAGCCTTCAGTATCGGGGTCAAAATCCTACAGACAGAGACGGCGTTGACAATAGACGTCAGTACTTCCTGATCGATTCTACAGGAAATCCAAGCGAAATAGCTGGAACACTGGATCCTAGAGAAGAAACTATAGATCGATTGCACCACCGATGGGGAGATGCTAAATTTCAAGACGTTAGTGCGTTCCTAAATAGTGAAGTACCGATAGGAAAGGTGACTGGATATGCCTTTGGTGGCTTTAGCCAAAGGAATGGAGAATCTGGATGTTTCTATAGAAGATCAAAAGATAATAGAACCGTCCGTTCCATCTATCCTGATGGCTTTCTACCACTCATAGCACCCACAATTACAGACTTAGGTGGAACCGTTGGGGTCAAGGGTCAAATAGCTAAATGGAACTGGGATTTAAGCCAAACCGTTGGAACCAATAGCTTTGAGTTGAACATGAAAAATACACACAACACATCTCTAGGAGGAATCAACCAATTTACCTTCCCTGATCAAGGCGTAGAACAAAAAACAGAAATCTATGATGGCACATTAAAGTTTGCGCAGTACACGACAAATCTAGGCACAGATACTGAGATTAAAGTAAATGGCTTGTACAGTCCGATCAACATAGCCCTTGGAGCAGAGTTTAGAAGTGAGAACTATCAAATGGAGCCTGGGGAAATTACCTCATATTTCAATGGAAATGATGATTCTGGTGGTGTTCAGGATGGTCCAAATGCTGGAACAAACGCAAGTGCAGGCTGTCAATGTTTCCCTGGTTGGAAAACTCAGGTAGACAAAAGTCGAAGTAACGTTGGAGGATATGCTGATCTAGAAACCGATATCACGCAAGCCTTTACTGTTGGTTTGGCCGGTCGCTTTGAAAATTATTCAGATTTTGGGTCAACAGTTACTGGTAAGCTAGCACTAAGGTACAAAATTACGGATGGCCTTGCGCTACGTGCAGCTGGAAGTACTGGATTCCGTGCACCTTCTCTTGCACAAGGAAATTATACAGCCATTCAAACCACAACATTTGGAACTGCCCTAGTAGAAACAGGCGTTTTTCCATTCGAGGAAGGTCAGGTGGCAGAAGCACTTGGAGCGAAACCATTAGAAGCAGAGAAATCAGTCAACCTGAGTGCTGGAATAACGTTTAATGCTGGGAATTTTGCAATGACGATTGACGGTTACAACATTGAGCTAAGAGATCGAATTATTTTATCTGAGCAATTCCGTGGTGCGGATTTAGCAACTTACCTTGATTCCATTGGTGTACCAGCAGGTGCAGCTACTTATTTCACCAATGCACTAAACACAAGAACACAAGGGATTGACATCACTGGTCGCTATGGAGTGAATCTTGGCGAGTCTCAGAAATTGAAGGTGATTCTTTCAGGTAACTTCAATAGGACTCAAGTGACAAATGCAGAGGAGGTGAAAACCCCTGAAATCATTAAGCAGTATACGGATACGCCTTTGTTTGGAGAGATGCAAATTACCCGTATCGAAAAGGCAACTCCCAATAATGTATTTAACCTTGTCCTTGATTACTCGATTGGTAATTTTACAGCAATTTTGAAGAATGTGCGCTTTGGAGACATTACTTGGGCAGAATTTAACGATGTCGGAGATCTAGTAACCCAAAAATTCAAGTCTAAGATTAGAACGGATTTAGAATTGGGTTATAAACCTGTTAAAGGATTAAGAATAGCGCTTGGTGCAAACAACTTGCTAGACATTTATCCAGATAAAGCTAGAAAGGATCTTGCCTTTGGAGGTATCTTCCAATATGATGGAACTTATCCTCTAGGGTTTAACGGACGTTACATTTACGCACGATTAAACTACAAACTAGCTGGTAAGTAAGGTTGAACTTATACGATTGTGTGAGTTCCTGTTGATTTAATTCTGATAAAGGAGAAACGATTGGGCCTGTTTCCAACTAGGAGGCAGGCTCTTTGGTTTATTGCTGTTAAGGAATGAATGCTTGATGTTGAAGAACAGGCTTTTAACATTAGTAAAATAAATTTTCAATTTATTTTTACGGTAAAGTAGCTTGAATCATCGTCACAATCTTTTATTCAACGGCATAAATTAGTAACAAATTCTTATTTTAATCTATTCGTTACTAAATTATAATGATAAGAGTATGTATTTTAAAACTGAGTTATACAATATTTTAACTCCTTGTTTATTAAGTCACAATAATTGATTATAAATCGTCTTATGTGTTTAGAAGCATTGATTTGCGTTGCTCAAACCTTTATCTTACAATTGTTGTTTAGAAAAAATGTTGTTAGAAAGTTTTTACTTTTCCAATTTTGTTTTATTTATAATGTTGATCAAGAAATGCGCTGGGTTTTCTCAGCGCTTTTTTTATGTGTGCTGTTTTATAGATTGATCATTTTATTCATGGTGACCAAGCTTTAACTTTCCAGTGTTTACGATAAGTATTTTGCTAGTCTTCGAAATGTTCAATTCACCAGAATCTGTTTGTTGAAGAAACAATCCAAGACCTGCAATGCCACTCGGTTCACAAGTTATATTGTTCTCTTTTGCAATTTTCATAGCCTTCTTAGTGTACGCTTCTTTTACAACATAAATTCCACTTGGATCAAGAAAATCCTTATACCGAGTAACGATTTCTTTACAAGAAGCCATGTTTGTATTTTCACCAAAGTAAGGAGAATACAGTTTGTCCATTATGGTTCCCTTTTCAGTAGCCGTTGCACCAAAGAAATGACATTTTCTAAGCTGATTTTCATTGATAAACAAGCGATTAGGTTTGAAATTGTCAGCAAATCCCCTTAAAGATAGATCTACAGTGTTTAGTACGTTCGTCATAAGGTCACCTGAGCCAAAAGGCATAAAACAGTAATCTGGAGATTGATTTAGAATCTCAAAAGACAGCCAATCGTAATACCGTTTCTTCACTTTCTCCATTCCTTTTCCGAAAGTGAGATCATAGCCACCTTTATTATTCGTGACTTCTAGTATCTTTTCAGAGTTAAACTCAATATTGGACAGATCATACTCGAAAATCTCACACTTCGCATCTTTTAGCGCAGCCTTAATTGCAGGATCCATGTTTACATCAATCAATACCTTCAGATTAGGGTAATTATATTTCTTTAATTCCGTTTGAATTGCTAGCCCTGCACATCCATAAGTCAATAGCGATAAATCCCGCAAACGTGGTTGCCCATCTGTACTGTTCTTAATAATTTCCCAGTAAAACTTCCCAATCTCATAGGCCATTCGATCCTTGTGTGTCCCGGTAGGATTAAGGCTTTCGTCTTTAAGAAAAACATGCTTGTATCCAGGTACCCGAATCGGAATCGTCGGCGTAGCGGGAAAAGAAGGATTAGATTTTGGAAACATTGCAAACGCAAATTCCACACTATCAGTTACATGGATTGGCTCAGTCAATATTTTGAACCGTTCCCTCCAATTCAGATCAAAGGCATAATTGCAAAGCAAGTCAAGTGTATTCATAGAAAAATTGATTTCAAATCCTACTTCTTTTGACCGTGTAACAGAGTAATAAATTTTGTTGAAAAGTGTACTACTTGTTATTGTTCTCAACTTTCTAATCGTCGGTTTTGGACTATTCGTTATGAATTGTTCAAGCAACTTAGAGAAATCATTGAAGTAGTGAATATCATACCGAGGTTTCTTTAAGTTTAATTCCTTTTGAATGATCTGATAACAAACCTCTAATGTGATTTTTACATCTTGCTTGAATACAGAAGGCATAGTTCTTTTTTTTGGTAACTCAAGATATCTATTTTCTAGTGATTCAACCCGAATTCAGCGTTTTCATTTTTAACTTTTTTAACTTTTTTTAATCCTTTGCTAGTTTCACATTATTAGTGTTTTATAAAATAACAAATAGTAAATATATAAGACCTTTAAAACTTGATATCATGGAATTGTCAGCGTAGGTTTGTTTTGATTCAATTACAATACTATGAAAAAACAATTCTCAATTCTAGCAGGCTTTATTCTTTTGACTGCGCTGCTTATCAGTCAATTTGATTTAGCCGTTCTTTCTGATTGGATGGCAGGAAGTTTGGCTCCAATCGCTGCAGCAATAAAAGGATTTGTCCTTTCTGGAGTTCAAATTGGCCCTTCAAGTGTTCCTGTTGTATTGATTTTGCTACTCTCAGCTGCGTGTTACTTTACGATTTATTTTAGGTTGATCAATTTTACAAAATTCAAACTAGCCATTCAAATCGTTAGAGGAAAACACCAAACGGGAGCGTTCACTACTGAAACAGATAATCTTAAAACGATCCAAGCCGATCACATTGATGGTGAAGTTACTCATTTCCAAGCATTGACCTCTGCGATTTCTGCTACAGTTGGTTTAGGCAACATCGCTGGCGTAGCAATAGCCATAAGTATTGGAGGTCCTGGTGCCACCATATGGATGATTGTTGCGGGAATCTTAGGAATGGCGTCTAAGTTCACTGAATGCACACTAGGCGTCCGATATCGCGATGTAGTACCCCAAAGTGAACGGCAAACATCAACAAAAACCGCTGGCGGACCAATGTACTACCTTTCAAAAGGACTAGAAGAAAGAGGCTGGCCCTTTGTCGGTAAGGTATTCGCTACCTTCTATGCTTTGATGTGTGTAGGTGGTTCACTCGGCGGTGGCAATATGTTTCAAGCCAATCAAGCAACAAGTTTGTTTATGGATACTTTTCAAATTGAAAGTGCCACAGGTGGAATCTTGTTTGGATTGACACTTTCCATGCTCGTTGCCCTTGTAATCATAGGAGGTATTAAGCGTATTGGTAAGATCACAGAACGGATTGTTCCTGCAATGTGTGGCATATATCTATTGTCGGCCTTAGTGATAATCGGGTTAAATATATCCCTTTTACCATCAGCAATTGGTCAGATTGTCCAAGGAGCATTTTCGCCAGATGCTGCGCTTGGCGGTATTGTCGGTGTGTTGGTCGTTGGGTTTCAGCGCGCAGCATTTTCAAATGAGGCAGGTGTTGGCTCATCCGCAATTGCCCATTCCGCAGCTCGCACAGCTTATCCGGCTAGCGAAGGGATTGTGGCATTACTAGAGCCATTCATTGATACCGTAGTCGTCTGCACCATTACCGCTTTAGTGATTGTGTTGTATAATATGGACGGACACTTTGTATACGGTGATGTGGTGAGTGATATGGTAATGATAGAAGGGAGCAGGGTAGGCGGTGCCGCATTGACAGCGCTTGCATTTGAAGAAGTGTTGCCAGGCTTCTCTTATCTGTTGTCTATCTCTGTGTTGCTTTTTGCCTTTAGCACCATGCTAGCTTGGTCTTATTATGGCATAACCGCTTGGCAGTATTTGTTTGGTAGAAGCCCTTTGTCAGCGCTTGTTTACCAATTGCTGTTTTGTTTTTTTGTGGTGCTGGGATCGGTGTGCAGTCTGACTGCAGTACTAGATTTTTCTGATGCGATGGTTTTTGCGATGATCTTTCCGAATCTGTTAGGCTTGATTTTACTTGCACCAGTGGTCAAGGAAGAGTTAGACCGTTTTCTAGCGACTATTCCTTGATAAAAATTTTATGAATCCGATTTAGTTAAGTCAAAATGTGGGATATACTATGAATTGTGACAGTATTGTTGTGGTAACTCATTTATTAATCATGTATTTCTTATGACTCGTCCGTTATCACACAATACTGTTTTTTCATTTGTTTGTTAGCCCTAACCTATTGAAAGTTTAATATGATAATTCAATATGTCAACTTTTTATTCTAAACTATCAAAGTTTCTAAGGTAAATTTACTTTTAAAACCTTATTTTGTGTGACATTATTAAATCTGTTAATCTTTGGCGAAGAAAGAATATACGAATGAGGAGATCCTGAATCTGTTAAAAACGGATCAGGATACAGCAATAGAGTACTTGTTCAGGCAGTATTATTCATACTTATGCTTAATTGCAAACAGGGTACTAAAAAATCAACAAACATCTGAGGATATAGTGCAGGAGGTTTTCTTTGACCTATGGAAAAAACGGGGGAATTTTAAAATAAAGAACAGTGTACAATATTATCTTCGAAAGGCAACGGTCAACAAAACGCTCAACTATATAAGGGATAATAAGTTTATTTTTGATGATGATGCACAATTTGAATACTTACCTGATTCCGACTCAACTGTGTTAAAACTTGAAAAAGAGGAGTTGGAAAAGAGGATAAATGAAGGGATTGATAATTTACCAGAAAAAGCTAGAATTGTATTCCTATTAAGTAGGCATGAACAATTAAGTTATAAAGAAATAGCAGCAAAACTTGGTATTTCCATTAAAACGGTGGAAAATCATATTTCGAAAGCACTGAAACTATTAAGAACTCATTTAAAGCCTTATACAGATAAAATTTTGTTAATTACTATTAATTTTATGTTAATAAACTATTTATTTTGAGTTTCTAGTAGGGGGAAACTGCTTAAAATGGGTCTTAAAGATGAAAAATCAACGATATAGTATCCGAATTCTATGGATTTAATAATAAAATTTCTTTCAAATGATATTTCTCCTAAGGAAAAAAAGGAGTTTGAAATTTGGCTGAGCAAGAGTAAAGGTAATAAAGATCTCTTTGAAGAGTATCAAACAATTTGGCTTGCATCTGAAAATTATTCAGACAATTCTGGTTATGTACCTGATGTAAATGCTGGATTCCGTCGTTTCAAAGAAAAAACAAGTACTGCGGTACTTTCCACACGCCAAGTAGGTAATACTTCCATAGTTAGAAGGTTAGTGTTCTATAGTGCAGCTGCATCTCTTCTATTCATGGTTCTAGGTTTAGCGAGTTGGCTGTTTATCTCTCAAGGGAATATAGGTAAAAACATAGTTTCTACTAAATCTGGAGAAACAAAGTCTGTTACCCTAAAAGATGGTTCAACTGTAGTCTTAAATCAAAATACCAAACTCTACTACAGGAATAACTATGATGAAACCAATAGAGTCGTAACACTTGACGGTGAAGCATTTTTTGATATCAAAGAAGATCAACAACATCCTTTCCTAGTAAAAGGTAACAATACTGAAGTTAAGGTATTAGGAACTTCCTTTAATTATAAAACTTCAAAAAAAGAGAACGAATCTAGTGTATTTGTTACATCAGGCAAAGTCCAATTCTCAGGTAAAAGTAATGGAGATGCTTATAAATTCATCCATCTTGAGAAAAATGAAGGTGGAAAGTATGATCACGAATTGAAACAACTTGAAATAGAATCCAACTACTCTGATAATCAAATCGCTTGGAAGTCTAAAAAACTTGTATTTAAAGACACTCCTATAGATATTGCATTTCTTGATATAGAAAAATTCTATAAAATAAATATAGATTATTCGAAATCAAATATAAAAAATTGCAAATTTAATTCTATATTTGATTCATCTCCACTAAACGAAGTCTTAGAGAATTTAAAACATTCTTTAAACATTTCAGTAACCAACACGTCTAAGGGTAATTTTTTAATAACTGGAGGCAGAAAATGTAAATAATTCTCCACTTCTAATTATTATATTTTATTTTTGTTGTATATTAGACATGTGTTCCAATTTCGAAATAAATTTTCTTCATAGCATGGCCTGAAAAGGCTTAGGGTTTCATTTGGTACCACCTTCTATAACGTTAGGAGGTGGTTTTTTATTAAATATCATATCTAATGACTGTATTTAAGATCATTCTTATATTTGTCGTAATGACAATTGCTTTCTTTATCATTGATTTAGCTTGGCTTGGAGTAATAGCAAAAGATTTGTACAATAAGTATATTGGCCATTTGCGGGGTCAGGTAAAATGGTCTGCTGCAATTGTATTTTATCTAATCTATATCATTGGAATATTGATATTTGCAGTATTACCAGGTATCGAGAATAAATCTTTTACACACACCCTCCAATACGGAGCAATGTTTGGATTTTTTACCTACGCAACTTACGAACTTACGAACTACGCTACCCTAAAGGATTGGGCGCTCCCACTGGTGTTTATAGATATCGCATGGGGTGTTTTTCTTACAGCTTCAGTCGCATCCGTCGGATACTTGTTTGGTATAAGACTTTAATCCTTAATAAAAAACAATAGTTTGACAAGAAACCTTGCCTACCACTGGATTTAGAAAAAAATCGTAATTTATTTTATGTGTTAATGTCTGTTTTTTCTAAGATTTATAAAAAAAAAGAGTTAAAATTCACGATTAAATTTACTATTTTAGGTAATAATTACATGCTTTACTTAATCGTGAAGGATAAAGAAACGTTAGTCAAAGCATAGAGGTCCCATTAATGAACTATTTACTGAAACTAGAACTACTTGTAATGGTGTTGTTTTTATCAACATCATTATTCTCCCAAGCAATTCTTGAAAAACCGATTACGTTGGAATGTAATAGGTTGTCAATTACTGAAATTATTGATTCTATAAATGTTTTATCTGGAGTCAATTTTACCTACGTTAAAGGTGTTTTGCCCGAAGGAAAGAAAGTCTCGATTAATGTAGAAAACACCTCACTGAAATCAGTGCTCAGCAAGGTTTTAAAAGGAACTGGTGTCAAATATAAGATCGTCAATGAACAAATCGTCTTTTATGATACACGCAAAATTAGCCCTACCACCAAAAAGTTTTCGATATCTGGCCATATAAATTCTAAAGGAAAACCTCTCAGTACCGTGCAGATCACCATCATCGAAACACAAAACTCCACCTTGACGGATGATAATGGCTTCTTTAACATAAAAGCACCTGAAGGTATTGTAAAGATTAATGTGCTATGCCTAGGCTACAAAGAAATTACCAGAAAAGTTGAAGTCACAGAGGATATGATCCTAAACATCAAGCTAAAACCTAGGAACAACCTGCCAATGGTTACTGTAGTGGTTGATTCGCCTGGTGATTCCCTTGAAACCATTCCATCTTCTGTAACTAGATATGACGTCAAAAAACTTAAGCAAATGCCTCCAGTAGGCGGAGAAGCAGATGCCCTACAGTTCATGCAGCTCATCCCCGGAATTCAATCTGGTAACGAAGGGGCAGGTGGTATCTTTGTGCGCGGGGGAAGCATTGACCAAAATCAGATTATCATGGAGGGAAATACGATATACAACCCTTCTCATCTCTTTGGTTTGTTTAGTGTTTTCAATACGGATGCAATTCAGAATATCGATCTGACCAAAAATGCCATCCCTGCTCGATACGGTGAACGACTTTCCTCTGTGCTAGATATTAAGCTTAAGGATGCAAACAACCGTCAAATGAGCGGTTCTGCCTCGATCGGAACGATGCTATCAAAGATATATTTGGAGCTACCAGTCTATAAAAAAAGCACCTCCTTGTTGATTGCAGGAAGAAAAAGTATGACCGAATTTGGACTATTCACCTACAATAAATTCAAAAAGCAAAAGACCAATGAACTCCTTAACTATGGATTTTTTGATTATAATGTAAAACTTGTCCACAATACAGCCAAGAAAGGCAAAATTTCCGTATCCCTTTTTCAGGCTAGAGACTGGTTAAAGTTAAATGATATTGAAAGTCTATTCACCCCACAAACCGTAGTGCACAATAGTAAAGATAGGCTACGATGGGGAAATTGGTCAGAATCGATTCGTTATTCTTCAAATCCCAATAAGAAAATTGTCACGCATTGTTCCTTAAATTATTCGACCTATGCGTTCAAATTAAATGAGGAATTTACAAATACTGCAAATCCAGATCCTGGATCACCTGAGCTAAAAGAAACGCATAAGTACAACGCTTCGCTTAGTGACTTGAATATCAAGTATAATATGGACTTCTTAAAAGGAGAGGATATCAATTTTAAAGTAGGAGTCATAGGAGCTCAAAAATTGTTTCGACCAGGTATTAAAACTTCAAAATTCAAAAATGAAACGACTTCTATCGTAGACACTATCTTCAATAATAGAAGAATAGAAACAAATGAAATTAGTTCATTTGTAGAAAGTAACCTTAAATTTGGGAATAGAGTGCACCTCAATATAGGCGTTCGACAATCATGGTTTCACACAATAGATACGAGTTTTCTTAGCTTTCAGCCGAGGTTAGCCATGAAAGTTGATGTTTCAAGGAAGATTAGCTGGAACAGCAGCTTATCTCACATAACACAGTTTTTACATCTCCTAACAAATACAGGTATTGGATTACCCTCAGATATTTGGGTGCCCTCTACAAAGGAAATACAGCCACAACGAAATCTACAATACGCTTCTGGAATTGCGTACAACCTAAATAGTGACTTTAAACTATCTCTTGAAGGGTTTTATAAAAAACAGTTCAACTTAATCACCTATGACATCGGTTCAAAATTTTTAATCGATAGTAAAAATTGGGAGAAAAACGTCAATGTTGGCGAAGGACGTGCCTATGGTGCTGAGTTCTTTTTAGAAAAATCCGGTATGAATTTCACAGGATGGCTTGGTTACACCTTATCCTGGTCGAATAGACGGTTTGATCATATCAATAATGGATTATTTTTCCCATTTAAATTTGATAGAAGACATGATATTTCAATGGTTGGATTGTACAACGTGAATGATGCAGTAAAATTAAGCTTTAGTTGGGTGTTTAGTTCAGGTAACTTAACAACAATTCCGACCAGCGTCATTACAGTTACAAACCCTAACACGAATGAAACATCAGACGTATATATCTATGACGAATGGAATAATCATAGGATGAAATCCTTTCATAGATTAAATCTTGGTATTGAATTACATAAAGAAAAAGCAAATTTTCTTAGAATCATCAAAATAAATCTTTACAATGCATACAACAGAAAGAATCCATTTTATGTTACTGTAGAAAAGGATAACCGAACTAACGAGATTTTATACAGACAAATAAGCTTATTCCCAATTATTCCTTCATTTAGTTATGAATATAAATTTTAAGAAAATTAGTGTTTTACCTTCTTTACTTTTCCTGGTCTATATCGGGATCAGTCTCGGCTGTGAAAAAGGGATATTAATTGAGGGAAACAGTGATTATAAAACTGTTGTCTTTGGGGAATTCTATCCAGAGAATCCATGGGAAGTTCAAGTTTTAAAATCAAAATCCCCATATGGAGGACAAGACCAAGAACCTATACCAGATGCACAGGTTAAAATCTTTGATGACGATACCATCGAAATTGATGAGTTATGGTATCATCCAGTTTTTAAAAACTACGTTTCTACTAGCGGACACCTTCCCCAGGTCAATGAAGAATATACGCTCCAAGTCCAAATCACAGGAGAAAAAATCATAACAGCAAAAGATCAGATACCAGATACGGCCTTCGTCTTTGTAGACAGCCTTTTTAAGACAAACATGACCTCCACTTATGTAGAATTAGGGTTTTCCATTTCAGATATTGAGGTTGAAGAAGGCTTTTTCCTTTTAACTTTTCACGAAAATGTACTTAGCTCTAGTGTAAGCCCGTACGCCCTAATAAAAACGAATCAGATAACAGATTTTTTGATCAACGACCACAATACAGATTTTGATACTGAACCGATGACCTCAGGAATAAAGCTAGTTAACAATTCTGGCTATTTGTACGACGATACAGACTTAGTTGGCTCAAATAGTAAACAGATTTATGTCAGAATTCCATTAAACGCGCTAGAACACAACCCTGCAAACAATATCGTATCTGAGATCTCCGTGGAATTAAGAACAACGAGCTACAACTTTTATCAGTTCTGTAAAGACGTCACAGAACAGGTTGGTAGCGAAAACCCTATTGCATCTCCAGTTTCAATTCATAACAATATTACGGAAGGGGTTGGTAACTTCTCAAGCTATTCATTCGTTAAGTGTTCATTGATATTGTGACATCTGTTCCGTATATTTGAATTACAGCTATTCGATTTCCTGATGTTTTAGACCTTTTTTATGAAAAAAAATAAGCTTTTGGTTGTATTCGTTTGCGTTTTAAACAGCATCAACCTCCTTGCACAAGGGTTTGTAGAAGGCGAGCTCCTTGTTCAAGTAAACAATGAGTGTAGTATCACCGAATTGGTTGAAGAGATAAACAGCCACCACAACCAAATCAGACTCACTGCAAAACAGCAGGTCAGCAAAAACCTAAACATCTGGCTCATCAGCTTCGACCCAACAGCAATCAACACCAACACACTCCTAGAATACACCAAACAACAGCCCTGCGCAACAGAGGCACAAGTCAATCACATCCTAGAATTAAGAAGCACCACGCCAAACGATCCAGAATTTACATCGCAATGGCAGTACATCAATAATGGAGCAAACGGTGGCACCGTCAATGCGGATATTGACGCAGATCTGGCTTGGGACGTTACCACTGGAGGCAATACTGCCATTGGGGATACCATCGTAGTCGCTATAATAGACAGTGGTATTGACGACACGCATGACGACCTTCGAGAGAATAGATGGATCAACCATGCCGAGATCCCAGGAAACGGGATAGACGACGACTTTAACGGCTACATAGACGATAGAATGGGCTGGAATGCTTCAAGTAACTCAGCTGTCATTGGACAAGGAGTTCACGGAACCTCAGTTGCAGGTATCGTTGGCGCTAGAGGAAACAATGGGATTGGAGTTGCTGGTGTCAACTGGAATGTAAAACTAATGATCATTCAAGGTGGTCCTCCTGAAGCAAATGTAATAGCTGCTTATGATTATGCGCTTACCATGCGCAAAATGTATAATGCCTCTGCAGGCGAAGAAGGCGCTTTTGTAGTCGCTACAAATTCATCCTTCGGCATAGATAAAAGATTTCCTTCCTTCGCGCCGCTTTGGTGCGCGTTCTATGATTCTCTTGGCCATCACGGGATTATCAGCTGTGGAGCTACGACAAATGAAGATGAAAATGTGGATATAGTTGGCGACTTACCAACCACATGTCCTAGCGATTATTTGATTGCTGTAACAGATCTTGACAGAACAGACACTAAAGTGGGCGCAGGGTACGGTAGTGTCAATGTTGATATTGGTGCTTATGGTTCTGATACTTACACCGTCGCGAAACCGAATAGTTATGGTGCTTTTGGAGGTACGTCTGGTGCGACTCCTCATGTAGCTGGTGCCGTTGCTTTGATCTATTCTATTCCGTGTGAAGGCTTGATTGCAAAGGCAAAGATTGATCCCGCTGGAACCGCACTCGAAGTGAAAAATTATATTCTAGACGGCATAACTCCAAACACTAGCCTTGCAGGAATCACTTCAACTGGCGGACGGTTAAACTTAAACAATGCGATTCAAGAGGCGGTGAATGCTTGTCCCGCAGCCAATACCTGTTTTGAGCCATTTGAGATTATACTAAGTCCAATCGCAATCAATTCAGTCGATATTACTTGGAACGCCTTGAGCAATTCGACTTCGTTTTCCTATAGATATAGAGAAACTGGCTCAACTAATTGGACAACAGCCACTTCAAACATATCCAATACAATGATTACTGGACTAACAGGCTGCAAAGATTACGAAATTCAATTCAGATCCATTTGCAGCGCTTCTAACAGTAGTTATAGCGAATCTGTCTTCTTTACTACTGATGGTTGTTGCAACGCCCCTAGCGGCCTATCAGCTGCCTCTACGGATGATTCTGGAACAATTTCTTGGAACCCAATCACAATTGCAACAACCTACACACTTCGTTATCGAAAATGGGGTGTTTCTACTTGGACAACCATCGATAGCATTACTGGAACATCTCAAGTACTTTCTAATCTGGATATTTGCTCTAACTATCTCGTTGAGATCGCCACTGAATGTGGTGGACAAACGGCTCCTTTCGGCAGTGGATTCAACTTTTCTACAACATGCGGCAATTGTTCTGCTCAAAACTATTGTGCTATGACCAGTCAAGACTCTAATGGTGAATGGATTGGACAAGTACAATTGGGCAACTATTACAATAATTCTGGAGGCAATCGATATGAGGAATACACAACACTTGGCTTCCATGTCACGATAGATACCACCTATCAAATTAGATTTTCTCCAGGCTATTCTAGTACAAACTACCCTGAATACTTTACCGCTTGGCTCGATTGGGATCAAAACGGAAAGTTCAGTACGAGTGAAGTAATTTATGATTCTGGTATGTCAATACCTGGTCCTGTTGGAGGCACTTTTGCAGTTCCTACTAATGCAGTATTGGGTTACACCCGTATGCGTGTTGCTATGCGCTACAGTGTTGCTCCTGTGCTCTGCACCGATTTCGATTTTGGTGAAGTCGAGGATTACTGTGTTTTTGTCAGCGATATTCCCTTGGCAATTGATCCAGTTCCTAGTGATATCAATGATGTGTCCATATTCCCCAACCCATTTTCAAGTACGGTTACCATCGATCTTCAAATGGCAAAAGCTAGCAATCTCCAGTATAAAATGTTGGATGTTACTGGTCGCGAACTCCTTCAACATCATTATGGAGAAATAGGGGAGGGAAGCCACCAAATAACGCTTAACCCGCCAGTTTCATTGCCGCAAGGGGCTTATTTCTTACAACTTACTACTGATGAAGGCACGCTTACGCGGAAACTATTGAAAGTAGAGTAAAATCATAGTAGTGGATATCTTTTTGGGGCCTTGCTCCGTTACACTTCGCACCAGGCTATCCGCTTGTATGTGCTCGTTACACTCCGCGCATATCGCTTCTATCCTTAGTCCGCATCCATCTTACCATGTTTAGTTTCAATGATTTTGGCTGCCTCAGCATTGAAAACCGTCCAGATTGATTACTGTATAGCAATCAATAATTAATAATTCACCATTTGTGTCTATTCCGGAAAGTTCTTTTTTATCAAGACTCAAACAAATTAAAATAAAATATTGTATGTAATGCTAAATTGACAGAGTCTCGGGAAGCAATCGAGCGGGAGAGCCGACCTGCAGTGTTTGAGCATTCGATAACCAACGATTCTTAAGGTTTTGCAGGTCTTGGTTTTTTTGACGGTCCGACGCTGCGGTTCGTTTTTTTGCCAAGAAAAAAATGAACATAAGCAATATTACACATTGTGATAATGACAATATATTTCTTGGTTTTTTAAAAATGGACTTTTCGGAGTAGCCTCACCATTAATAATTAATAATTAATAACTGTATTTCAATCAAAAATATTTAATTTCGCCAATTAAATTCTCTACCACATTAAGCGGATTTAATCGGGATACGAGTAGCGTTGAATATAGTTTCTATGAAAAAAATAAAAAAAACTCAGAAAACAAGTACTGCAAGCTCCAGAAGTCATAAGTTTGATGGCCTGCTTTCCCTTGTTATTCCTTGCTATAATGAAAGCGATCGGATTCCTGCCATGCTAGATAGCCTAAAACGGTTTGAAGCAAAATGGAAAACTGAGTATGAAGTAATCGTTGTAAACGATGGAAGTAGCGACAATACACTAGAACTCTTAAAAGAGAAGCTTCATAGCACCATACCAAAAGCAAAACGCCTTGAGTTTATTGATGTCCAACCCAATAAAGGGAAGGGAAATGCCCTCGTGGAAGGTGTCGCAAGCGCAGAAGGCGACTTTATCCTTACCTTGGATGCAGATATGGCTACCTCTCCAGTTGACTTAAACAATTGGCTTCAGAAATTACCAGGTAAAACATTCAAAGACAATCAAATCCTTATTGGTTCTAGAGAACACGACCAATCAAAAGTAGATGGGAATCCCCTAAGAAAGATAATGGGAATCGTGTTTAACTTAATCATTCAAATACTAACACCACTCAACAGCAGAGACACCCAATGCGGCTTCAAACTATATCCAAAAGCAATCGGAAAGCAACTGTTTAAAGACCTACGGTTTAAAGGCTGGGCGCATGATGTTGAACTTCTTTACCGTGCACATCAAAAAGGAATTCCAATCAAATCCATGCCGATTACTTGGAAGCACATTGAAGGGACTAAGATCAAAGTAGTAAAGGACAGCATTATGATGGCCATTCAAGTGTTAATGATCTCCATCATGACCAAGGTCGATCACTTTTTCCTTAAACCGATTAACAGTTTAAAGGGGAATTCAGATCCAGATAAGGAATCACCTATCTTTAGATTACTGTTTGGTGTTTTAGCGATTATTCTACTATTTGCTATGCCTTTACTGAGCCCTGATTTTGGTATTTCAGGAGACGAGCAAACCCAGCATGTTTATGGACAGAAACTAGTAAAATACTACCAAAGCAACGGAGAAAACAAAGAAGCATTGGAGTTTAAAAATCTAAAATACTACGGTGGATTGTTTGATTACGCTGTTACATGGCTGAATACAGATGGAGAAGTTGGCAAGTTTAAAACCGATCCCTACCAGTTCCGACATCTAATGAACTCCTTGGTCGGATTCCTCTTGATTTTATTGACGGGATTATTAGCGTTCCGATTGAGTAATAGCTGGAAAATCGCCTTTTTGGCCCTGCTGTTTATGGCTTTTTCTCCTAGGATATTCGGTCATTCAATGAATAATCCAAAGGATATCCCATTTGCTGCAGCTGTGATCTTTACGCTCCTTTTTATTGTCCGGTTCTTGAAGGAACTCCCACGACCAGGTTGGGGAACCTCTATTTTCCTAGCATTGGCAATCGGTTTAGCGATTAATTTCCGTGTCGGGGGAATTTTGATGATCGCTTATTTATTTCTGTTTACGTTTATCGCCTATTTACTCAGAAAAGACCTTAGAGAAACCACCTTTAATGGTAAGGTATTACCAAGCGCGCTTATTGGTGTAGCTGGTATGGCTGTCGTTGGAGGGGTGTTCTATTATCTAATGAAAACCAATGCACTGCCTGTTACACTGGTCGCAATGCTCTCTGTGGCTGCCTTTTCAGCTATAAATTCATTGTTGCCAGGACGACTGAAAGCTGGATCAGCGCTTAAAACCGCTTGGCCTTCGATCAACGTGTTCAATTATTTAATGATGATTACGTTTGGAGGGTTAGCGATTGGTACTTGGTTTTGGCCATATGCTGCTCTTGATCCGATCAACAATATGCTAGAATCTTTGGACAAGATGGCAGATTTTGAAACGGCGATTCGTGTATTATTTGGAAACGAGCATATTTGGTCTGACAAAGTAGGCTGGAACTATATTCCTCAATGGATGGGAATCACCTCGCCAATATTCATTTTGGTGGGAACTGTCCTGTTTGGAGTCGGTTGGTTCTTAAAACGCAAGGAGATTCATCCCTTATGGATGGTTTTCGTGCTGTTTGTGACCATTTTCCCAGTTGCCTATGCCGTTATACAGGAATCATCACTTTACGATGGTATGCGCCACTTTCTGTTCGTTTACCCAACACTTGCCATCATCGCGGCCTTCGGTTGGGGATATTTAACAAGTTTTAAGGGGAAAAAAGCGATGAATATGGGGATTGGAGTCTTCTTAGCGCTGCTAGTTGCCCTTCCTGGTTACTGGATGGTTAAAAATCACCCGTATCAGTATATCTACTTCAATGAACTATTTGGAGGAACAAAGAAGGCGTTTACGAATTACGAAACAGACTATTGGCAAAATTCAATGAAGGGATTGTGTGATAAGTTCATTGAACAACATCCTGAATTCAAAACCAATAATGACATAAAGATTGCTACGAATTGCCTTGAACCTATTGCACATTACCTTAGAAAGGTAAATCCAAATATCCGCCCATTTCAAGTGAAGTTTGAACAGCGCGAGCAGAAAGATTGGGACTACGGCTTTTTCTATTCTAGATTTATCAATAAAGACTACCTTAAAAATGGAGTCTGGCCATCAGAAGAAGTGGAGTACGTAGAAAAAGTAGACGGTATTCCTGTTGGTGTCATTACCAAACGGAAATCGAAGGCTGGTATAGCAGCTTGGCAAGCGTTCCGTCAAGGAAATACAGCAGGAGCAGTCTCTAGTTATGAACAAGTGCTGGCGGTTGATCCGAAAAATGCATCAGCAATGATGGGTATTATACAAGCAAGTTTGAATAGCAGAGATTTCCCTACTGCTAGGAAGTATTTGGATAAGATTTTGCCATTGAGTGATACCTATGTTTCTGCAGTGGGAATGAATGGATTGTATTATTTGAATACAGGTGATGTTGCAAATGCCGAAAAAGAATTGAAAAGAGCAGTGGGACTGAACTATAAATATTCGAATGGACATTTTTACCTTGCTACCATTTACCAACAACAAGGGAGATTGGATGATGCCATTAAACATATAGAAATTGGAAAAGATTACGCTGGTCGTTTCAAGCAGTTCTATAAACTAGCAAGTGATGTTTATAGACAGAAAGGAAACAAAGCTATGGCAGATCAATATCTGCGAGTATTTAATTCACTGTAATTATTACTGTTTAATGATTAATTTTTAATTTTATCAGAATAAATTGATGATTATTAAGTAATTGATTTTTAGTAGGTAGTGATATTTTACTTAAAGTTATTTTGTAAGAAAAGTCTAGCAACGGAATAAATTCCTAATTCAACATTGATCATTAAAAATAATGGATTTAAAAGAACTTGAAAACGGGGTAAACCCTAATACACATTGGTACTATCAATCAAAGCGTAAGCCTTTAGCTGCTTACTTTGAAAAAGTCTCCAAGGAACTGAATGAAAAAATCACGGTCATCGACTTTGGCTCAGGTTCAGGTTTCTTTGCTTATGATTTACTAGACCACTATCCCGATAAAATCGATGAAATTTGGTTAGTCGATATTGGCTACACTGAAGAGGAGATGGCGAATACTGGGAATCCACGCGTTAAGAAAATGCGATACATTCCTGAAGGAGTAGAAAATGCGATCGTCATCATGATGGATGTATTAGAACACATTGAAGATGACTATGGTATTCTAAAAGAAATAACGGAGAGATGTACTGCAAATGTCTTTTATTTCATTACTGTTCCTGCCTTTATGAGTCTATGGTCTGGTCATGATTTGTACATGGAGCATTTTAGACGCTATACACTTAAAACACTAAGGAAACTCCTTGGAAGTCAACAGTATAATACTAGGAATGATTACTACATTTACGGTTGGATTTTTCCCTTTGTTTGGATTGTTCGACAGTTTAACAAAGCGGATGAAAATAAGCTTCCCGAACATTCAGATATGTCAGAAATGCCAGCCCCAGTAAATGCCATTTTAAAGTACGTCAATTATTTTGAAATGCTCTTTCGAAAGTTTAATAAACTGTTTGGTGTTACCTGTGTTTCTGAAGGAAAAATAGCCTAACTTACACGTTGTATAAAGGAAAGGAAGCCATTTATTCATCATTCATAATTATTCCCTATTCAATTAATTAGCTACATAGTTATCCTGATTTTTCTATATCCTTTGTCGGTTCTACCGTTTAAAGTGTTGTATTGGGTATCCGATCTTTTAAGTTTCGTTCTATCCAAGGTGTTGAACTATCGTAGTGCTGTCATTGATGAAAACCTTCTCAATTCATTTCCTAACAAATCAGCAGAAGAACGGGCGGCAATCAAACAGACGTTTTATAGAAATTTGTCAGACATTATTGTTGAAACAATCAAGTCCTTTACGATCTCAAAAAAATCAGTTTTAAAGCGAAATCGAATCATTAACCAAGAATTACTAGATTCCTGGCACGAGAAAAATCAACCAATAATCGTAGTAATGGGGCATCAATGCAACTGGGAGTGGGCATTACTGAGATCTGCATTATCCTTGAATCAAAAAATCATGGTGGTCTACAAGCCATTGAGCAATAGGTACTTCAACCAATTGTTCCTTAAAACGAGGTCCCGGTTTGGTGTGACAATGATTGCAATGAAAGACGTAAAAAATTACTTTATAAACAATCAAAACGAATCATTTTGTAGTGCTTTTGTAACGGATCAATCCCCGTCAAACAGTAAAAGAGCAGAGTGGATTCCGTTTTTAAATCAAGAGACAGCAGTTATGTCTGGCACTGGTTTCCTAGCCGAAACGTTTAATGTTCCTGTCTTGTTTGGCACTGCTGTGCGGGAAGGACGCGGGCACTATGCTTATACCATGGAACCCTTAATTGATCACCCGAAAGAAGCAGGTTCTCGAGCCATCACTATAGCGCATACCAAGCGGCTTGAGGCAATGATTCATGAGGCACCAGGGCATTGGCTATGGTCACACAAGCGTTGGAAACACAAGCGGGAAACGGCTTAGATTTCTTGATATCCATATGCCAAAACAGTTGGTATAGGAGTGCTCCAAGTACTAGGAATTTGAAATATTCCGAAAGCCAGTCTTTAATAATGATTAATTATTGACGTAATAGATGCGTTAAGAATAGTTATTAATGATTATTTTTGTCAAAATTTGATTTTTGTTAAAGATTGCCTTTTCTCCGATTTACAAATATGCTTTGCCAGAAGGTCATCGATTCCCGATGATCAAGTATGAATTGCTAGCAGAACAGTTGGTGTATGAAGGTACAGTCAACAAGGAGCAGTTCTTTCATCCTGAGTTACTTAAGGAAGAAACTATTCTAAAAACTCATACAGCCGAGTACTGGGAAAGCCTTAAGAATCAGACAATCGCACCTAAGGCAGTGCGCAAAATTGGTTTTCCGATGACGGCTCATCTCGTGAAAAGAGGAAGAGTGATTTCTCAAGGCACGATCGATTGTGCGCTTTATGCCATGAAGTATGGCGTTTCCTTGAACATCGCAGGTGGTACACACCATGCATTCACAGATCGAGGAGAAGGGTTTTGTGTCTTGAATGACATGGCGATTGCTTCAACTTGGTTGCTTGATCAACAGCTGGTGAGTCGTATTATGATTGTGGATTTGGATGTGCATCAGGGTAACGGTACCGCTGAGATCTTCAAGGATAACCCTAGTGTTTTTACCTTCAGTATGCACGGAGCAAACAATTATCCTTTACACAAGGCAACTTCTGATCTCGATATCCCGATGCCTGATGGCACAGGAGATGCTGTTTACCTTGAGGCTTTGAATAACCATTTGCCGGATCTGCTTGATACCTTTCGCCCTGAGCTTGTGTTTTATCTATCTGGTGTGGATGTGCTTGCCTCTGATAAGCTTGGTCGGCTAGGCATGACCGTTGCGGGATGCTTGGAGCGGGATAGCATTGTGTTTCGGGCTTGTGCGGAGCGTGGGTTGCCTGTGGCGGTGAGCATGGGGGGCGGTTACTCAGAACGAATATCTGTAATTGTGGATGCGCATGCAAACACTTATCGGACGGCACGGAATGTGTTTGATTTGTAGGGGAGTATGACTGGAGACGAAAGACTGGAGAAGGAAGACACTTGATTTAGCTGTAAGGGCGAATTGCAATTCGCCCTCCAACCATTTTAATTTCTCGAATACAATAACAAGGAAACCAAAGCAAGAACGCTGCCTAGGAAAAGTAAAGGGATTTGGATCTCCTCAATAAAGGCAGCAATAGTTCCCAGTACGGCAGCTCCTCCTATCCAAATTGCTAGAGCGCTCAGCCAGCAGCAACTGGAGCCAATCATAAAGGCAAGAAGACTTCCGAGTAACGTTTTTCTATGTGATTTCATAATACGGGTTTCGACCATTAACCATTGATAATTACTTTACTGCACTTAGGGAAATACTACTTACTCGGCTTGCGATGTCCTTTGCTTCTGCACTGTCTAGACTGAAATCTAATTCTTTCGCTAGTTTCATGACGTTTGGATCTGTTAGCATAAATTCTAGAGGGAAGGATGATTTAGACTCTATTTTAATGTCCTTGAATCCTGCTGCTTCAACATAACCGATATAATCTTCGATCTTTTCTGCTCCAGATACACAAGCTAGGTGGCCTGCTAGGGAGTTTTTTACAAAGTCAGGGAGTTCCTTTTCTAGAATAATGTCGCTGATCGATATTTTTCCACCAGGTTTGAGTATGCGGTAAGCTTCTTGGTAGACAGCCCCTTTATTGTTAGAAAGGTTAATTACACAATTCGAGATCACGTGATCGGCAATCTGATCATCTAGCGGTAGATCTTCGATGTCTCCTTTTACGAATTCGGTGTTTTTGTATGTTCCAATTACAGCATTTTTTCTTGCCAGCTTAAGCATGTCATCTGAAAGGTCAACACCGATTACTTTACCATTTTCTCCTACAATCGGTGCTACTAGAAAGGCATCAAAGCCTGCACCAGACCCAAGGTCAATTACCGTTTCTCCTTCGTTGATCGTTGCAAGGGCGGAAGGGTTGCCGCATCCAACACCAAGGTTAGCACCTTCAGGCACTGAATTTAGTTCCTCGGAGGAATACCCGATTTTTTCACCAACAAGTTTAGCATTTTCTGCTGGATTGCAGCAAGCGAATAGTTTTGAGAAGAGTTTGTTTTGTGATGATTTGGCTAGTTTGCCATAATTGTCAACTACAGACTTTTTTACAGTATCTGTGATCATAGTTTTAATTTTTATTGATTAACGAATGACACAAATCTGCAAGATTTAACTGACCTATCAATTGACCTATGTCAAGTTCGTGTAATTTTCTTTCTTATTCTGCTCAATGTCTCAGGAGTAATTTGCAGATAGGTCGCTAAATGATTGAGAGGAACGCGTTGTAGCATCTCTTCATCTTTTTCTAGAATTTGCAAGTACCTATCTGTTGCGGTGAGGTCTCTTAGAAATCGTTGATGGTTATCAGATATCATGTATTCTGTTTCTGCAACGAGTCGGCCAACTTGTTGCCAAAACAGATCTTTTTCATATAGTTTTTGTAGTGAATCGTAGGACAAGACGATCATTTTGCAAGGCTCAATCGCTTGAATCGCAATGTCGCTTTTGCTTTGAGTAATCAAACTTTGAAAAGAACATGTAAAGGTATTCTCCTTACAGAAGCATTTGGTCGTCTCTTTCCCATCATTCAAGTAAAATAGGCGAACAATTCCTTTCTCTATAAAGGCAATTTGCTTACAAACTTTTCCTTCTCTGAGGAAATATTCTCCTTCTTCCAAGTGCTTTTCTGAGAGATAAGGTTCTAATTGTTCAAAGAGATGATCTGAAAAGTGAGGGAAACTTTGGAGGTGTTTGTTTAATGCTTCCATTTTGATTGAAATTTTCTGCCAAGGTACTGATATCTTTCTTTTTTGGCAAGACTGCATTTGAGCATGGCGTTTTTTATGTCGGTTCAATGAAATCTTAAAACCAATGAAAACAACTGTTTTATATAAAAATTAGATTTTTAATGTAAATATTGAGCAAGTTGAATTATCTTAAAGGGAAGATTATTGAACAGTAAGATGTGTAATAAACGAAATTAAGTGATTGATAGTCAATAGTTAGTTTGATGAGTTGCAAAAGAAGGTAAATATGAAAGAAGATAAATTATCATACAGGTTGATGGTTAATTTTAAATGGATACTTTTTCTTCTCATTCTTCCATTTTCGAATAAAGTTCAAGCAAATTTCATTGTAGGCACACCTTCTGATTATACGACCTTTTTATCTTCACTATCAGCAGGAGATACGTTAATGCTTAGTGCGGGTATTTATTCAAATGACTTGGTACTGAATGAACTAAGTGGCACGGTTTCAGACCCCATCGTAATTATGGGAGTAGGAAACAACACTGTCTTACAAGGACGATCATGTTGCAATACCGTAAGCATTAAGAAATGCTCCTATCTAGTCATTAAAAACTTCAAGCTCGACGGAAGGAGCCAGTTTGTAGATGCAATAAAAGCGGAGGGCACTACAGGAAACTGGGCAAGTCATATCACTATTGAAAATCTAACCATAGAAAACTACGATGCAGATCAACAGTCAGTAGGCATCAGCACAAAGTGCTCTGCTTGGAACTGGGTAGTTAGAAAAAACGTGATTAGAGGCGCTGGAACTGGAATGTACTTTGGGAATTCAGATGGGAGCCGACCTTTTGTCAACGGAATCATTGAATACAACCTAATTGAGAATACGATTGGGTATAACATTCAAGTTAAGCACCAGACTGCTGGTGTGCGTGATCTGTTTCCAGGTACCCAAATCAATGCAAAAACGATTATCAGAAAAAATGTGTTTACAAAAGACAACTCCTCTTCCACTGGTAACTCTGCTCGCCCGAATCTCTTGGTCGGAGGGTTTCCTTCTTCTGGTTGGGGTTCGCAAGATTATTATGAGATTTATAGTAATTTCTTTTTCAATAATCCAGTAGAAGCACTGTTTCAAGGAACAGGTAATATAACCATGTATAACAATGTTTTCGTCAATCATTTCAATCCTTCTGGCTATCGAGCAGTTTATTTTAAACCTCAAAATGGAGTTGCTCCGCAAGCGATTAATGTCTTTCATAACACAGTTTGGACAGCTAACTCATCTGGAGGCGTCCGTTTGTATGGACAGGATCCAAGCTATCAACAATATTGCTATGGGAATGCTGTGTTTTCTCCGCAGTCGATTACTGGGTTTTCAAACGTTTTGGATAATGTAGTAGACGCTTATGCAAATGCTGGGAATCATGTAGTTTCAGCAACGATGAACTTGAATACACTTGACCTGTATCCGAAAAATGGGATGTTGAACGGGAGTATGACTCCAAGCATCCTTTTTGAAAACTATGCTGCTTGGAATGAAGATTTTAACCATGATACTTATGATTGGAGCTATCGAGGGGCATATTCAGGTTGCTGCTCAAACAATGGTTGGCAACTTCAATTGGATACGATGCCTGAGTTCTCAGAGCCAGCGTTTGTGCTTCCTGATATCTGTCTTTGGATGGAAGGTGCCTTTGACAACAATAATCTGAAAACAACATTACTTCAGAAAGGATTGCTTCCTAGCGGACATCCCTATAATACGGCTCCTTGGAATCATCAAGGAACAGAAGGTCAGAATTGGACAACAGCAGACTATCCACCTAATTCTGTTGATTGGGTAAAGGTGGGGTTTCGGTCTGGTATCAGTTCAGCAAGCACAGTTGCAACAGCGGCAGCGGTCGTTCAGTCAGATGGTTGCTTGATTTTTCCGGACCCAAAGGTTCTTAACACAGCAATAGGAACAGCTTTTTATATCGTGATCGAACATAGAAATCACTTAGGAATAATGAGTCCTTCCGCTGTCCCTTTATCAGGAACTGAGTTAATCTATGATTTTAGGAGTTCTGATAGCTACAAAACAGCGGCAGGTTTTGGTCAGAAGGAAATTTCTCCTGGAGTCTGGGCGATGTATGCAGGTGATGGGGAACAACTACTTGATGCCAACGGGTATGATATAAATGGTTCTGATCAGGCCAGCTGGTTTTCTCAAAATGGATTATTTAATGTTTATAGGCTAGGAGACTACAATTTGGATGGAGAAGTAAGTGGAGCAGATAAGATTTATTGGTTCCAAAACAATGGGATTTACTCTGGAGTCGAACGGTAAGCACAAAAACAATCTATGCAGCTAGTAAAAGCGTCAATAAATGAAATCCTAGAATTACAGCAAATATGCAGAACGGCATACGTTCAAGTATTTGCAAATCATTGGACAGATAATGGTTTAGAACTTTATTTAGAACAAGAGTTTGGTTCAAAACGATTAAAGCTTGAATTGGTTGATGATAATTTCGAGTACTTTTTTCTAAATGAAAATGGAACGAACATTGGGTTTTTGAAAATAAACCAAAAGTCATCAAATGAATTCTCTGAATTGGATAATTGTGCGTTGGAAAAAATATACATTCTCCCTGCCTATAGTGGAAAAGGATATGGAAAAATGGCAATGTCTGAAATAATAGAAAAGGTTATTGAACAAGGAAAAAAGCTGATTTTTTTGTGTGTAATTGATTCAAATGTAAACGCAATCGCTTTTTATCAGAAACTAGGATTCGAATTTCACAGTAAAACAAGACTTGAGGTTCCGTATTTTAAAAAAGAGTTGAAAGGGATGAATCGAATGGTACTTCATTTAAGCACTAGAAAATGAATAACATTACGCTAACGAAAAAGAATAAAATCAACCAACCCAAACAACATAAGCTTAATTCTATTTTGTTCGAAAATTCACAATTGCTTATCTTGTTCTCAATTCAAGCGAATGCTAGAAACTTTGAGTCATAAATGAGCAAGAAAAAATCATTTCTAAATAGATTGTTTGGTAAAACCAGCCAGGAAGATGCGTTGGTAGAACAGTTGTTTACGGACATTGTCATCAATGACCTAGAAGGCGTAACAAAGTTGCTTAGCAAGAATGTTCCATTGAACACCCCAGACACACTAGGCAGACTCCCCATTCATCTCGCCGTTATTAAAGATCGGGCAAACATGATTCTACTGCTGAAGGAAAACGGTGCCAACCTCGATCAGCGAGACGAAAAAGAACTGACTCCACTCATGCTTGCTGTAAAACACAATGCACTCACTACTGCAAAAGAGCTCCTAGAAAACGGTGCAAATCCGTACTTAAAAAACATAGAAGGAAAAACGGCTGAAGACATGGCCAAAAAAACACATGACGCCTTATTTCTGAAGGTATTCGAAAACCATAAAAAAAATCACTATCAGGCAAAAGTCATTAGAAATCAGAACGAAAGCCTCAAGTTTGACCAACCAGATAAAGACTTCAATGTCCTTCTTGAACGAGCAGAAAAACGCCAAAAAGATATAGAACTGCAACAAGTCACTGAGAAAAAACAAGCACTAGCCGCCGAACTCGAAAAACAAAAGAGTGAAAAGCTCAACCGAATTGAGAAAACGTACCAAGCTAAATTAAAACAGTTTAGAAAATTAGCAACGAATAAAGAGACTCAAGCTAAGAGTCTCTCGAAAAAAAACAATCTATCTTCCGACGAAAAACAAGAAAACACCAAGTATTTGTGGAACTGCATTCAGCAAAATGACAAAAAGCAATTGAAGGAACTGTTGTTGGCAAAACCTTCCCTAGAAACAGTGGATAAAGAAGAGGGTTGGACACCTTTGTCCTATGCCTTGTTAACCAATAAGCTGGAGATAGCTCAACTCTTATTGGAAGCTGGTGCTCAAGTAAATACGACTCATAATGGTAATTCGTTGTTGTTTCATACAGTAAAGAGAAACAAAATAAAGGATGTGAATCTCCTCCTAGCATTTGGTGCCAATCCTAACTTGGTAGTAGACGATTATAGCCCTTTAGAGGTGGCCTTGGAAAACAAAAGTAAGGAAATTGTCTCTAGTCTTCTAAAACATGGTGCTCAAGTCAACTATATTGGAAAAAAAAGCGCTCCGATAGTCGTAGTCATAAAGTCAAATGCCGAAGACTTTATACAGCCATTGATAGATCATGGTTTCCTTGTAAATCAATTGATACTAGATAGAAGTCCTCTTGAATGGTGCGTGCTGCATGGGCGTGAACGTCTGTTTAAAACCTTAATCGGGCATGCCGCAAATATTAATATTGGAAGGGAGGACGGCAATGCCTTGATCTGTAAAATTGTCAAAAGTGGTAGATATTGGTTCCTTAAACTAATGGTGGAATTAGGAGCAGATCTAAATGTTCTAGACAAGAAAGGGCGGTCTCCGTTGGAGATAGCAATCGTTGACAATGAACAGAAGATGGTGAAAATTTTACTAGATGGTGGTGCGATGGTTCAGCTGAAAAATGCTGATCAACAGACTCCTTTGCAGGTGGCAAGGAGACTAGGACGTAAGGATATTATTAAGCTGCTTGAGTGATCAAGCTCGTGTTTTCCTCTAAACGAAAGGTTTTAATTTCCCAACGATCTGCAGGCACAAAATTGATTAATTGAAGCGTAAGTCGGTAGTTGCCTAATGAAATTAAGTATGTTTTGTCTTCAAACAATTGACCAATCGCTCTGTTTTTTACATCAATTTGTAAGACATTTCCTAGTACATCTGAGAATTTTGTTAATAATCGTTTTACGTGATTAAAAATCGAATCCGAGGTTTGGGCTTTGTCGACTTCCGAGCCCGAAAGTTCAGCCGCTAATGTTAAATGTAAGTTTGAGTTTTTCATTTTAATAAGGGATTTTTCTGTTTAACTATGTTTTCTATTTACTTAATGCTATAAAAATCGAAAACGTTGCACTAACTCTTAATTTTTTTTTCGCACCCTTTATTTTAAACCTGTTTTATATTAGATTTTAAATCGACATTCTACTATAAATCAAAGGTTTCATAAAACTTAAGAATTACTTTTGAGGGTTCATTTAGTTTAAAAAATAGTTCAATTATGGGTTGTATTAGTAAGACAGCTCACCTTAAGCAATCACGTACTTTCCCGTAAATTAAATGTTATTTATTGTCCCCAGAAGATGGTTACTTATAGAACGCAGGAAATTGAAAAATCGTCTACTGGAATATAATATTTTGAAAATATTAAGGAATTCAGAATTTTAAAGAAATGATTTATGTTGCTGATTGTGAATGTGTTGGAAGGCGATTAGAATTGCCAGATGTCTTTATATTTAACAAATATTTTAACTAAATTAATTGCATCATCAATGCCACGATGGTGCGTTCCAGTAAATTCAAACCCCTCTTTTCGAATCGCTTTGTTCAATCCAATGTGTTTTCTGTTTCCTTTATAATCGTTGTACTGATGCTTGAGACTAATATGTTGATTCACCCAATCTCCTTCCATTTTATGCAACTCACAATCTTGGATTAATTGCGTTTTATCAAAAAAGCCCCAAGAACAAAGTAGATATTCCTCATTATCAAAGTGTCCGATCCAGTCTTGAAATTCTTCTATTACTGTTGAAAACTCATTTGCACCTTCGACTTGATTTTGCGTAATACTTGTTAATTCCTTGCAAAATGGGGATAGGGTTGGGAACAATACGGGCTGAACAAATTTTTCAAACTGCCCAAGCACATCACCATAACGATCTACCTTTACAGCACCAATCTCAATAGTTTCTTGCACATGGTTGTGCCGCATATTCTCCCAGCACGTAGCCTCCAAATCAAATACGATAAAGTTCAAAATCTTGTATTTAGCTTACTTGTTATCTAATAATTGTCTTAGTAATCCTCCTGTAGCCGCTGATAATCCACCTGCTAGTGCTCCAATCAATGCGATTGCTAGCATTAGTCCTATGGAGCTTCCGATTGGAAATAACTCAGCCATTCGTCCTAGCAAAATACCGTCGTTGGAAACGTTTTTCCAGATCATGGCAATTAACCAAACTAGACCAACCCCTAGAAATCCATAGAAGAAGCTTGTGGTACCTTTAAGTCCTACTATAGCTCCAATAATCATGGCAACGATCCCAATTCCCCACCAAGGAGTGAATGGAGAAACAATGATGGTTCCTAAAGCAATTAGACTGATTCCTAAGATAAATTGTTTCATTTTATGGTTTATATTTTTCTTTGCCTAGCAATTGCCAACCAATTTCCTGGTCGGCACTTTTCATTACCAATGCTTCATAATATTTCCCACTTGCCCAGTCATCAAGGAAGTTATCATAATAAGGACTACCAGGATTGCCAGATTGCCCACCAGGATAAATGCAAGTAGCTTTGACGTTTTTGTCAAGTGCTACGACCATCCGCCAAGATGGCCCCCACTGTTTATAGACCGCATTAATTGCTCTCCGATGACCGTCTGTCGCCAAGTTTGATCGACTGAAGGCGGGAATTCTAGCCAAGTGCCTAACGCTTGTAGGATTATATTTCATCCAAATGGCTTTTGAATCGTTTTCTGCTTCCCAGCGTTGTATTTTTTTGCAAGCGGTTTTGAAAGCTGAAGTACTGATGTCTGCTGCTGTTTCCATCTTTGGGGTATGCACTTTGTCGAAGTATTTACTATTTGGTTGGTTGGTCAATAATTCAAGTGTTTTCCATTGTTCTGGCCGTTGTGAAATTCCTTTTATGGACTTTGTTTCATCCCAAACCTGTGCTTGAAAGGTTGACCAAAAGAGTTCGAAAACAGTAGGTCCAATTGCTTCTTTTTTATAATGAAAATCCCAATTTTCTAATAATTTAAAGTATTCGAGTTCTTTCTTCGTCAATGACGACTTATCTACTTTAGTGATTAGTTGAGGAAGTGCCTCTTCTGCTTCTAGGCTATAGCTATTGTACTGCATTTTCTGCATGTCAGCTGGTGTCACACCGTCCATTGCATCTAGCATACCATTTATGGTTCTGCTCCGATAGTTTTCAAAATTGCCATGATAATAATAGGGATAGGAAGGGTCGGTAGAGTGCTGATTCGCAGAAGAAACAAATCCACGGTCTGGATTCTTGACGTGAGGATTTGAACGATGTGGGATCGACTCATTTGAATCGTTGGCGACAGTTGTCCCATCTTGAACAAATCTCCCAATATTGTTTTCTTTTGAAGCGAATTTTCCTTGAACCCAAAGCCCGATATCTCCTTCGTTTTTACTAGCAAACACAAAGTTTTGGGCTGGACATTCATAAGTTGATAAAGCGCTTACATAATCGTTATAGTTCTTTGCCTTGTTTAATTCATAGAACGTAGACATTTCATCAGAACCTTCATGTCCTTTCCACTTCAGTGCCAAGTCAAATTTAGTTTTAGAAGGATCGTTATAAACAACTGGTCCCCAATGTGTATATCGAATAGTATCATAAACAGAAGGTTGGCCTTTGATTTTGTACTCTTCAATTTTTAGCTCAGCTTTTATATATTTTCCATCTAGCAAATATTCTGTCCTAGAATCATCCTTCCATTTTATGGTAAACCAGTCAGCTACATCATGGCCTACATTGGTCACACCCCAAGCAATGTCCTCATTAAATCCAATGATGATGCCTGGTGCTCCGGGCAAAGAAACACCATACACATTAAAGCTAGGCGAGGTGATTTGAAGCTCATACCAGATAGAAGGTAAGGTCATACTTAAGTGAGGATCATTACACAGAATCGGATTCCCAGAAGCAGTTTTCTTGCCGGACAATGCCCAATTGTTACTTCCAATGCCTTTGTATGGCTTTTTGAAAGGGGTAAACGGAACCACCTCGTCTATTGAGTTGTAGGAAGTTGATTTATCAATTTGGGTGTGATTTGTTTCCCATTTCGTACCTTTCGGAATAATAGGCGATTGCTTCGGATTCCATAACGGATAAAGCTCATCAAAGGTTTCTTTGCCAAAGTGATTGAGCGCATTTGTCATTTCGATGTCCTTTTCCCTGATGGATAGGGTATAGGCCATGTTTTTCAGCAAGAGTGCTGTTTTGTAGGGTGACCAAGCTTCAGGCTTGTATCCCATCACTTTGTATTCAAGTGGCAATGACTTATTGCTCAATGAATTAATATATGCATTTACACCGTTGCTGTAGGCTTCTAACATTGGGTAATACGGCGATTTTTCCCAAGCTTCTGTTGTATTCCTTGCGGCATTCGGTATACCGAGCCCTCGCATCTTTTTGTCTAGCGGTATGGGACGTGGGCCTGCGACCTCTGAGACTCTACCTGCTGCGGCGTGGGTCTGAAATTCCATTTGCCAAAGGCGGTGTTTTGCGGTAATGAATCCTTGGACATAAGCGGCATCTACATCATGTTCAGCAAAAATGTGTGGGACCAGTCTGTCATCATAAACCACTTCTACGCTTCCCTTGAGGTTCGGGAGGTTTTGATTGCTAAAAGTCGGTAGAACTGGATCGGCATTTTGCCAGAAGCCGGTGTATGGATTGAGGAGTTTGCCTAGCGCGGGTATTGATTGCTCTCCAAGTTGAATCGGATTATTCAATACATAAAAGAATCCAACTGTTATTAGTCCAGTTAAAATAAACTTAAAGGCGCCCATCCGTTAACTTCAGTGTGTTAAGTAATTGCTCAAAGCTACAAATTTTAGTGGTTTATTTTGAACTATTGCCCGTGAATTAATGCTGAAACACGCCTCATTCCTAATTGAAACAGCAACCGAAGTACTGCTGTGTAGAAAGATCGACTGAGCAATAAACTTGCAATAACGGAAGTAAGCAATGGCAATTATGCCAAGGGGGAAAGTGCTAGATTTGAATCAAGAATAGCACTTAACAAAAGTTTAATGTCCATTCATCGTTAAACATTTTCCAAAATTGTATTTTTGCACAATTAAAACGAACAATTGCAGTTCCTTAATTAATCTGCAATTAAAGTCAATTCATGAAAAACCTCTTTAAGAAGTTTGGTCTTTTTATCGGAATATTACTTGGAGCCTTTGCCATTGCTTTATTTGTCATTGCTGCATTCTTTGAAGATGAAGTTGGTGCATTGTTCGTTAAAGAACTTAATAAAAGCTTAAAGACTAAGCTTGAAGTATCTGATATCAATCTCTCTTTAATCTCAGATTTTCCAAGTGCTACAATCCAATTAAAAGGCGTAAAGTTGCCAGGGGCGATCAAAGGCAGCGGCATGTTGCTAGAGGCAAAGGAGATGGAGCTTGAGTTTGGTACAATGAGTATATTCAGCCAAAGGTATAGAGTCAATGAAATCAATATATCTGATGGTGCACTATTCGCTTATTTTGATAAGAACGGTAATTCTAGTGTTGATGTACTAAAATCATCGATCAGTAACAAGAACGACAAGGATTCAGACTTTTCGATCGTTCTTGAAACAGCTACGCTCAACGATATTGAGGTGATTTATGTAAATGAGTTGAAAAAAACGGAGATCGCCACAAAAGTTGATTATGCCGAAATAGATGGAGAGTTTTCAAGTAATCATTTTATTATCAATAGCTATGCGGATATCTACTCTGGATTTGTGGATACACCGGAAGGGCGATTCCTAGCAGGTACCAACCTTGGCTACACTGCTAAGATCGATGCAAACCTTAAGACTGATCAGTATAAGTTTGAAGAGGTAGTATTGGAAATCGAAGATAATTCCTTTAAAGTAGAAGGAAACGTTGATGTAAAAGACAAGTATTCTAATTTAAATCTTCGTCTTAAAAGTAAAGATTGTAGCCTGAATTCAGTCATTGAGGTATTACCACCTTCCTACAAAAAGATGCTTGGTGACTTCGATAGTCAAGGCACATTTTACCTCGATGCTGATGTAAAAGGCAAGTATTCAGTGAGTAAGACACCAAATGTAGTCGCAAAATTTGGATTGAAAAACGGTAAGATTAATAGTCCAAGGCTTGATTATCCAATCAAAGGTGTAACGTTTAATGCTCAGTTTACAAATGGCAAAAATGGTCGTAAGGAAGATGCAGTGTTTGAAATCAATGACTTTGAAGGTAAATTACAAAGTGAACTCTTACGCTTGAAAATGAAGGTACGAGACTTATCTAATCCCTATGTAAACTTCAATTTTTCTGGTAAACTTAGCCTTGAAGCAATTTATGGGGTACTAGGAGACAACATATCTGATGGTGCTGGTGTTCTTGATTTTAATAATTTAAACATTTCGGGCTATTCAAAAAATATGCGTGATCCGAATCTTGCTTATAAGATGGATGCGACGGGAAGTGTAGGATTGGAAGATGTAATGTTAAAAGTAAAAGGAGAGAAAATATCGATCAACAAAGGACTTCTATCTATTTCTAATAATGACTTTAAAATCAGTCAACTCAATGTTACAGGTGCAGACAGCGACATTACCTTAGATGGGACAGCGAAAAATCTTGTGCCCGTAATGCTTTCTGACTCGATTAATTCTAAGGATGCAAAATTGATATTTGACGTTAGTCTAACGGCCAAACAGATCAATTTTAAAGAATTGTTTGCCTTGTCAGATCTATATAGCAAGGAAGACAGTGATCAGAAAGAAACAGAAGAAAAAGGAGAACCATTTACCAATTTTTTAGACGGTAATTTTTATTCTAAGATAGATCAATTCAGTTTTGGAGAAATAGAAGGAGAAGATTTTCGCGGTAAAGTCGCCATAAAAAATAACACACTAGTAATCAGAGGTGTGCGAGTGGATGCAATGGATGGCATTCTTAATTTGGATGGGAAGGCTTATTTGGAAAAAGAACCACGCTTAGAAGCTATAATAAAGTGCCACAAGATCAATGCTAAGGAAGCATTTAGACAATGTAATAACTTTAGTCAAACTGTCATAGAACACAAGCACATAGATGGTGATTTGGATGCTAAGGTACTTGTAAATGCCTTTTGGAATGAAAACGGTGAATTTGATTTTAAGAAATTGTACGTTCTAGCAGATGTCACCATGCAGAATGGAGAACTACGAGGCTTAGATTTGTTGGATGAATATTCAAATTTTATAAAGTTAAAGGATCTTAAACACATTAAATTCTCCAAAACTAGAAATCAATTTGGGATAAAAAGAGGGACGTTTTACATGCCAACCATGTTCGTTCAAAGTAATGCCTTAAATCTTTCTTTGTCTGGCAGTCATAGCTTGTTGACTGATAAAATGCTCTATCTGACAAAGGTGAATGCTGGTCAAGTGTTGCTCAATAAATTTAAAAAGTATAATCCTAAGAAAAAACCAATCAAATCTAGGAAAAAAGGGTTTTTCAATATCTATGTTAAGGTCTTTGGGAAATCAGATGACTACGAATATGAATACAGTAAAAAGTCCTACAAAAAAGAAAAAGCAAGATTGGATAATCACTTCGCAGCCATTAGAAGAGACATCCGAAAAAAGCTAGGAGCCGAAGCACTCTACGAACCAGAGGATTGGGAGGAATCAGGCACGAAATCTACCAAACGAGAAGCACCAGTGGAAAAGAACCAAAAAGAAAAGATGCCACCGGTCCCAATCGAGGAAGATGAACCAGAAGTTCCAAAAGAAGCCCCTAAACCAGAAAAAGTCCTTGATAAAATTGATGAGAAGCTTGAGAAAATCCTAAAAGTAAAGCCACCCGTTGAAAAACCTGTTGAAGAAGTTCCTATTGAGGAGATTCCCGATGAGGATTATGATCCGGATTTAGATGAGGAGATAGATTAGAAGAGAAATTAAGGGAATATAGAATGCAGAATATCGAATGCAGAATTTTCGGAGGACGTTTTAGAATGAAGAAGGGGAGAAGGGAATGTCGAATACGGTATTGTTTTGAATTGGAGATTGTTTACATTTATGATTAAATTGGAATTTTCGCTAGGATTATAATTTTTCAAATTAAAATCAGTTATAAGCCTACAAACAAACTGCATTCATATTGAATCTTTATAAAAAAACATCAGGTTGGAGAATCTTACTTGTGATCGCTGCAATTATCCTTGTGGCTGTAACGGTTATATATACCAATCGAATTGCTTCTAGACTCAAGGCAACGGAGAAGAAGTCTGTAGAACTTTGGGCGCAAGCTCTTAAGCGAATGGCTTCTGGTGAACTGTCTAATGACTTGACGTTTGAGTTGCAAGTACTTCAGAACCATGATATTCCGGCTATTATTACAGATTATCGAGGGCAGATTATTGAGTCGGCAAACCTAGATTCACTTAGAATTGCGAGAGATACCGCTTATCTCAAGGCTCAGTTGCAGGTAATGAAAGGGATTCATAATCCGATTATTATTGACCTGACTTCTAGGAAATTACCGCAGGATCGGCAATATGTTTATTACAAGAATACGCGTTGGCTTACCTTTTTAAACTACTTCCCTCTAATTCAGGCACTGCTCATTGGTATGTTTGTTTCTATTGGGTATATCGTGATTTCTCAAGCACGTCGCTCAGAGCAAAATCAGGTATGGGTCGGCATGGCAAAGGAAACCGCCCATCAACTTGGTACACCGATCTCTTCCTTGGTGGCATGGATTGAGCATCTCAAAATGACAACAGAAGGGGACGATGATTCTCAGCAAATCTTAAAGGAATTGCGCAAGGATCTGGGGCGACTTGAGCTTATTGCAGATCGATTTTCAAAGATAGGCTCAAAACCAAAGCTGGAAACAACCAATATCTTTCTTCAATTGGATAAAAACTTTACCTACATGAAGCGGCGAGCTTCAAAACATATTCAATTTAATTTGAAGACAGATTCTACTCCAATTGATGTAAATATCAACCCACCTTTGTTTGATTGGGTGGTAGAAAACCTACTTAAAAACGCTTTGGATGCTATGGGGAATGCTGGCGATATTAATGGTGAAGTCATTGTAGATGAAAGCTTTGTCCATATTGATATTTCTGATACGGGAAAAGGGATTCCGACTTCAAAGATGAAAACTGTTTTTCAACCAGGATTTACAACAAAGAAAAGAGGGTGGGGACTTGGCCTAAGTCTTACTAAGAGAATCATTGAAAACTACCACTCTGGCAGGATATTTGTAAAAAAATCAGTTATAAATGAAGGGACGACGTTTAGAATTTCTCTTCCTAGGAATAACCAATAACCGTATTGAACTTTACAATTGTATGGATAGCATTTTTAGGCTAATTGCTTCTATTTACATCTGTTTTCTTTTCATCCCGACTTTTCTGAATGGTCAGGTTTATACTAATGACCTAATTATTTCTATCATTGATGAAGAATTAAACGAGACGCTCCCTGGGGTAAATATCTATAATTCAGATCAATCCGTTACCACTATTTCTAACTATAATGGGGAGGCTAATCTTAAAGGTTTCAATCGAACAGATTCACTCTTTTTCGAGTTTACCGGTTTTGAAACCTATGCTACAACCATTTCAGACATCATTAGCAATAATAAAAGTGTTTACCTAAGCAGTTCTCCGTTCCAGTTTGATGAACTTGTGATCACGGCCAATTCTAAATTTGCTGAACGAACAGAAGACGTTCCTTCTCAAGTAAGAGTCATTGGAACAAAAGACATAGAGTTCAAAAACCCACAGACCTCTGCTGATATGCTTGAGAACACAGGCAGTGTGTTTATCCAGAAAAGTCAGATGGGAGGTGGAAGTCCGATCATTAGAGGCTTTGAGGCGAATAAGGTATTGATTGTAATTGATGGAGTTAGAATGAATAATGCAATTTTTCGGAATGGGCATCTTCAAAATGTGATTAGTATCGATAATTCTGTGCTCGATAGAACAGAGGTGATTTTTGGCCCAGCTTCTGTTATGTATGGTAGTGACGCACTAGGCGGCGTCATGCACTTTTTTACGAAAAACCCTAGTCTGTACGACACTCAAGACAAAAAGAAGTTTAATGTTAATGCGAATGTAAGAACGTCCTCTGCAAATTTTGAAAAAACAGGGCATTTTGATTTTAATTTTGGAAATAGCAAATGGGCGTCACTCACTAGTGTTACCGCTTCTGATTTTGATAATTTACGCTCAGGTAGTCAAAAAAGTAAACACCATCCTGCACGTTATGGAGATCGCAGTTATGTTGCTGCGAATGAATTTGCAGAAGATTTTGTGGTCCCCAATCCTAAACCACGGATTCAACTTGGTACTGAATACAGTACCATCCATTTACTTCAAAAGATTCGATTCAAACCAAATGAACATGTAAATTTTCAGCTCAATACGCAATTGTCAACTACGACCAATGTTCCTAGGTATGACCAGATTACTGAGGGCGAACTTGATACGTTGGAAAATAACATAGAAACAAAAAACTTTAAATACTCTGATTGGGACTATGGGCCGCAAACTCGGTTTCTGATCTCTCTTTCTTCCGATATTAAATCAAACAAAAAGTTCTTTACAACGGCTAAGTTTCTAGCAGCTTATCAAAAGATTGATGAAGATCGAATCACTCGCCGATATGATGTGGTTTGGAGGAATATACAGCAGGAAAATGTGCACGTTGGCTCCTTCAATGCTGATCTGACTAAAAACTTGTTGGGTGATAATCTAAAGGTTTTATATGGTGTTGAATTTAACATGAATCGGGTTATTTCTGATGCCTTTCTTCGTCATATCGGTACAGGAGAAATTGATGAGAGAAATGTTACGAGATATCCTGATGGAGGGAGTCTAATGCTTGGTATTGCAGGTTATTTGAGTGGGAAAGTAAAGGTTGGTAAAAAGGCAAATATTATTGGAGGGCTCCGACAGACCTATATTACGTTGACTTCTGATTTTGTAGACACAGCGTTCTTTAACTTACCAGAATCTCGTGTTTTCCTAAGTACTAGTGCCTTGACCGGTGGGGTAGGGTTTACCTATAAGCCAGGAGCTGGGTTTAATATACGGGCAGTCGCTAGTTCAGCCTTCCGAGCTCCGAATGTCGATGATTTTGGGAAGGTGCGCTCTAAGGGCGGTTATGTGACAATTCCAAACCCTGATTTGGTAGCAGAAAAGACACTGAATGCAGAGCTTTCCATCTCTAAAAGTTTCAATGAACGGGTGAAAGTAGGCGGCACCTATTTTTATACTTACCTGTTTGATGCATTGGTTCGGAAATCAGACACGTTAGCCAATGGAGACGCTACGCTTTACTTTGATGGTGGCAATGATACCATTCAGCGTAATTTTAACGCGGGAGAAGGCTTTATTTATGGCCTTTCGGCAAATATCCAAGTAAATGTATTTAATAATTGGAAGTTAAAATCTGTTATCAACTATACCCGTGGGCAAAATATTACTGATAATTCACCCTTGTCCCATATTCCTCCGTTATATGGTTTTGTTGGTGTCAGCTATCAATACAAGAAAAAGGCGGAGTTTGAGCTATTAGGAAAGTACAATGGCTGGAAGAAGAAAGAGCGCTATGACTTACTTGGTTCGTCTGATAACTTTGATAAAGCCACAGCTGATGGCACACCGCCCTGGTACACCATCAATCTATATGCTTCTTACAATGTGAATAAGCAATTTACGGTTACTTTTGGTGCTGAGAATATCCTTGATCAGCATTACCGCACATTCTCCTCTGGTGTCAGTGCTCCAGGGATCAATTTCCTAGTAAGTTTACGAGGGAAATTTTAGCAATCGTCACTTTACTTAACGACATTCGGCTTAATTACATACATTCCTTTAGCACCACTTTCATTCGTATTCGTAGGATATTCTAGGATTAAGAAGCTTGCTTTTAACTGGTCTTCGTATATTTTTGGAACGGTGAAGTAGCCCGTCAGATTTTCTGCTTTCCAAGCAAGGACGCTTCGATAGCTATGGTCTTTAAACTGAAGAATGTCCTTGTCAATGTGGAGATTGTAGTAGACGGTTCCTCCAATAAGAATCGGAAAGGGCGTGTAAGCGATTTCATCATAAATCATTTCCTTTTCGAAGAATACTATTTTTGCTCCCTTTTGTTTAGTGTAGGTTTCATTGAGTTCCGTGAGGTTCATTGTCTGTTGTTTGAGTTCGGCTATTTTAATTTTAGTGTGAGTAGAAGCCGTTTGATTTTTAGCATCGACGAGGTAGAATAACCGATCTGCTTTTGCTGGAAATAGTTCTGTAGTAATCAGTGTTTGATAATCGTTTTTAAGCTGTATTCGATCAGGCAATACGAAGCACCACCATTCGTTGTCAATTTTCAAGTAGGCTCGACAAGCACTCTGCTTCTTAGCGTCTTTCCCATAACGTGAGTAGAGGACGATACTTGCTTTCTTGTAAGAATCCGTAAACTTCGCTTTCCAACTATTAAGCGTAGGAAAGTCCTTGCGCCAAATCATTTTGAAGGGGATCGGTTGTAGGGTTTCCTGTGTAAGGTCATAGAAGTGTGTTTCGGTTTCCACGTATGGTGCTGCTTGTATCGGGTGTCCTTCGTTGGGGATCTCAAAACGGTGCAGGGTATTGCCATGACGATCAAGCACAATGGTGGTCGGATGACTAAAGACAAAAAACTTATTGACTGTTGTGCTGTAGGAGATGGCTCCGTAGTAATTACTATTGAGGCGTTCGAGTGTGTAGTTTTTGGAGGTGATACCGGTGGTTGGATAGGGATAGTTGTTGAGCTGTTTGTTTTTGAAGAGTGGGGAAGTCCGCAGATTAATTGTGGAACATTGGTCTAGTATTGTAATGGCTCCAACTATTAAAAGAGTGAGGTATAAAATGCTCAATTTCAATGAAGTAATTTTCAAGTTAGGCAAAAAAAATGCTCATACAAACATAGAGGGGTTTTTGAAACCTCGATAAAACATGGATGGAGCTGCCGTACATGGTTCAGTAATCCCCTTGTCTTCCGAGGAAGAGACTCGATGTTATCGAGTTTGAGGCCCGCCCTAGTCAGTACGAGACTGGCACCAATTTAAATAATTGTAGATTCAAAAACTATTCAATGCCCGTATGAGCGAAGAATTACTTATTGCTGTACTGCAAAATCAATCACAGTAGGGCCTTCTGTATTTCCCCTTTATACGATTATCAGAGCCCTATTGCTAGAGTTCATCAATTGGTATCAAGATATAAAAGAACGTTTACCTGCAAGGTATGCTTTAGAAAACGCAGAATCAAGAAAATTGTTTGTTTTTTGTGATAAAAAAGTGATAGAAAAAAGTTGAAATTAAATTCTTTTAAAAAAAGGATACAATTTATTGTGAGAATGAGGTAAAGATTCTATATTTGCACACGCTAAGCGCAAAAAGAGAATTCGGAAGTTGAGTTTTGTTGTGTTTTAGTATTGGCAATGGGAGATTAGCTCAGTTGGTTCAGAGCACCTGCCTTACAAGCAGGGGGTCACTGGTTCGAATCCAGTATCTCCCACTGAAAGAGAAGCGTTTACGAGTTTATACTTGTAGACGCTTTTTTCGTTTGCACTCAATTTGCACTCTGGTGTTTGGGTACTGATTCCCGAATTTTAATCATGGGGCATACCAATTACGGATTAGCCTATTTCGAAAAAAAAACAGCCAATGGGAAGTACAGGTTCGTCTGCGAACGGTCTTCTAAAGACAAGGACTTTCTCAGCGGTCTGGAACAAGAATACAATCAGATTTATCAGCAAAAGCTTGAGGCCCTATCCTTAAGGTTTGTCATTATGCTGTAATCCATTTATAAGTATTAGGGTATTTTAGTTGAGCATCCAGAGAATTTGTCTCTTGTTTTGTTTTTCTTTCAATTCTACAGGTAAATTACATTAGTAGTTTTTATGATACAACCTGTTGCTTTTACCATCTATCTTTGATACAGATAATTTTAATTATCTGCCATATTTTGTTTTTATCTGACATGTATTGACAATAAGGCTCAGTGTAAACCTTAATTGGTGCCAAAATGACACACTAATTTGTTTTGGCACATCTTTTTCAGTACTCCATACATTGTAAAATTTTAAATAGAAATAATAATGGCAGAACTCCAAAAACAATTTAGGAAATTTGAGGAAAACATTAGACTCAGTGATATTGATGATAACAAACCTCTTCGCGATAAAAGAGATCTATTAATAAAGGAATTAAAAGAATGGGGAAAGAAAAATGAGAAACCTGGGTTTGATTGGTTCAATCAAGGAAGTTATCACATGTCAACTGGTATAAAACCAATGGAAGGTGATGATTATGATATTGATGTAGCAATTGTCTACGATATTAATATTGACGATTATGAAGATCCAACAGAAGTTAAGAAGTGGGTTAGGGATGCTCTAAAAAGAAATAATAGAGAAGTGGAAATCTTAACTCCTTGTGTTAGGGTTCAATATAGAGAAAAAGGCGAGCCTAAGAACCATGTCGATTTTGCAGTATATGGTAAAGAATTGAATTGGAATAATGATGAACGATCAAAACAAATTTCAAAAGGAAGAGAGTTTTCTAGTTTCGATAATAGAGTTTGGGAAGAATCAGAACCTAAACGACTTAGAGAATTGATAAAAGATGAGATGTTTCAATCTGACAAAGAACTTGGAGGTCAAAAAAGAACTCAATTTAGACGAAATGTCAGGTATCTGAAACGATGGAAGGATAATAATTTTAGTTCAAATGGTAATCAAAGACCAACAGGAATAGCAATGACTGCTATTTGTCACGAATGGTTTAAGCCTTTAGTTAGTAAAGATTGGGAAGGTAATATTGTAGAAAAAGATTTAGAATCACTTTTAAATGTTGTAAGAACAGCTGTTGCTAATAATTGTGGTTTGAATGTTAAACTACCAGTTATTCCCCATAATGATTTGTTCGAGAAGTTAAAAGAAAGTGACCATAACGAAGAAAACTATAAGAAGAAGCTGAAAGAACTTAAAAAGACACTCGAAGTGGCATGGAATGAACCTGACCCGCATGAGGCTTCTAAGATTTTAAGAAAAGTATTTGGTGAAGACTTTCCAGTGCCAGAGAAGAAGGAGACCGCAAAGAAAACAGCTTATTCAGCAATTACAACATCATCATCAAGTGGCTGAATATTTTCAAGGAAATGTAGAAAAACTTAAGTCTTATTTTTCGAAAACCCAAATCTTTAATAGCTGGGAGCACATAGAAGGTTATTCTGGGAATCTTGAAGTATTTTTATGTACTTTCCTTCATAATGGTTATAAAATCGCTTTTTATATGGCATTTGACAATCACTTTCCCAACAGTAGACCTAGTGTTTACATATTAGGAGATACAACAATGCTAGGGCAAGTTCCACATTTGTTACCGTCAAATGAAATTTGCTATTGCGATAAAGAAGGTCTTCTCCTTGATGACTCAAACCCGGTAGGGATTATTGAAGAGGCATTTACTATGTCATTCGATACTTTGAAAGGAAGCGTTAATGGAAATGCAGATAGGGATTACTTACGAGAATTTGAATACTATTGGGGAGATTCAGTTGAGAACTTTCGAGTCATCTCTCTTTTAGGCGACCTTCCAACCCCCAGAATTGTTAAACTCGGTTCGAACAAGAACATTAAACTCATTGGTGAGACTGAAGAAGTTATTGATGATTTTTACAAAAAAACTGAGAATCTTGAAGAGCAACTTGAGTTCTCAGAGGTTCTTTTCATACCGCTAACAAACTCTTATGGAATATCATTTCAGGAGAAATGGGATACTAAAAAGCTTTACAATGTAATTTTTCAAAATATAAGATTACATAATAGAATTCTTGAATATTTAAAAAGTAATCCAGAAATACAAGTATACGTAACGATTCCAAATGGAGAGGATAATAGAGTTCATTTCTGCGTAGAGTTTGAAAAAGCGAAAAATGGAAAACATCCTTTAATTGATAAAAGTAATTCAACAGTTTTAAGGGAAATCATTGTTGATAGAGCAGATGTAGATTACTTGCTTCCAAGAGGAGGAGCCTCTAGAGAAATGAGAGATAAAAATGTCTCTATCGTTGGTTGTGGAGCGATAGGTTCTATAGTTGCAATGGAATTAGCGAAGATGGGAGTAATGAATCTTTCATTTATTGATCATGATAAGCTATCTAGAGCTAATATTTATAGGCACGTACTTGGAAATTCAAGTGGAATTGGAAAGTATAAGGTAGAAGGCTTGAAAGAAAAAATAGAAGCAGATTTACCCTTAACTGATATCACTATATACCCGAAAACATTTCAAGAAACTGTTAATGAGTCCCCTGACCTGTTTGCCAGTGCAGATTTAATTATAGATGCTACAGGGATTCCAAATACAAGCTTCCAAATTTTAGACTTTACTTATAATCAAAGATTAAATACACCTATTTTGCACTCTTGGTTAGAGCCGATTGGAATTGGGGGTCATGTTGTTACTTCAAACCTTAATTCAATTGGTTGTTATCGTTGTCTTTATAGTTATTCCGAAGATGGACAATTCTACAACAAAGCATCTTTCGCAGCTCCTGGTCAAACTTTCAGTAAATCTATGTTTGGATGTGTAAACATGTTTACACCGTTTAGTAGTGTTGATGCAACTAAGACAGCTATATTAACTGTTGAACTAGCTAAAAAATTATTAACTGGTGAAGAAACTAAATCTTCACTTGAATCTTGGAAGGGTGAGTCTGGTGAATTTTTAAAGCACGGATATAAATTTTCAGATAGGTATTCAAATCTAACACTTCAGGAATTAAAGGACTTTAAATATGAATTTGCAAATAAAACTTGTTCAACATGCTTGATAAGGGAAGCCTAATTTTTTGTTCTGAGTCTGGGGATAAATTCAAATTAACAGAGAAAACGCTTTCCGAGATGAAAAAGTATGTTCAAACCAATAACGATGAGCCTGAATCTGGGGGAGTTCTATTAGGTAGATATATTTTGAATTCAAATGATGTTATAGTGGATTTGATTACAATCCCGCAAGTGAAAGATATTCAGAAAAGAACATTTTTCTTTAAGAATAAAGAAGAACATCAATCTGTTATTGATGCAATTTGGAAATTAAGTAAAGGTACTTGCAACTATTTGGGAGAATGGCATACACATCCGCAGGATCACCCTATTCCATCTAGTCTTGACTTAAGAACATGGAAAAGACAAGTGAAGGAAACCAAGTTTGAAGGAAAAAAATTGTTTTATGTGATTTTAGGTAGGAAATCCGTTTCTGCTTTTAATGTTATTCAAGCCTCTTTAAATGTTGAAAAATTGACACTTTGTAAAACAACAAATCTTAACAATTAATGAATGAAAAATAACGAAATAATTATAATTGCCCATTCAATTCATAAGATAATAACTGAAGATGAAACACTTACAGTATTATCGAAAAATTCTCCTGATTTACTCAAAGTTCCCAGAGTTTTTATAGAAGTGAAACCTGATTTTTTTGGTATTCAGGATTCCTGGAATAAGGACTTTAAGAATCTTGCATTTAGGCAAACTGAAATCTATGATAAGGAAATCAAACCGTTAATTGAAAGCGGGAAATATGATAGAATAGTATATTTTGGTGCTGCTCCAATCCCATTGGCTATACATTTGGGTTATTTAATAGGTGATTTTGAAAAATTTGATGTATTTCAACAACATCATGATACTAAATTATGGGATTGGGAATCTTCAGAAACTACAATTGATATAAATGTAGAAAATTTACCAAAGGAGGTATTCGAATCAGCTGGTGACGTTATAATCAATTTTGCAACTTCAGTTGCAATAAATCAGGATGAAGTGAAGAAAATAGTACAATCTCCACTGAAAACACTTGAAGTTCATCCAAGCAATTATGGGAGAGATATTATTAAATCTCAAGTTGACTTGGTTGAATTGTCAAACTCATTTCGAGATGTATTAGATTCAATATTGAATAATCTTCCAAACACAAATTCTATCCATTTGTTTGCTGCAATTCCAGTAGGTTTATCTTTTTTGTTAGGCACAAAAATTAGCTCAACTATGCATCCTCGGTTATTCACCTATCTTTACAATAAACAAGAGGAGGTTCAACATAGAGTGGCATTTATAATTCAAGATTTTCATAAAGATTCAATATCATACACGGAAAATGAAGAGCAATTGGCAATTCAACAAGGAAATAACGCCACAAAAATTAATACAAGTAATAATGAAAGTTTACTCAAAAGATCTAGAAATAAAAATATTATGCGATCTGTAAAAAAAGCTAAAATGAATGAAGTGGACATAATAATTTTTACTGCTATTCCAGAAGAATTCTCCGCAGTTACCAAACATTTGGTTAAGACAAAGAATTTTTTCTTAGAAAATACGGGTACATTCTATCAAATTGGTCAATATGGAAACTATAACATTGCGGTTACTCAAACAGAAGCAGGAAATGTTAAAGCTGCTACTGAAGTTGAACGAGGATTAAACCGTTTCAATCCCGAATATATCTTTTTTGTTGGTATTGCAGGTGGTATAAAAGACGTAAAAATCGGGGATATTGTTGTGGGGTCAAAAGTATATTCCTTTGAAATTGGTAAAGAGGCTGAAACATATAAGCCAAGATTTGAGTTTGGTATTTCAGATTACTCATTGACCCAAAGAGCTAAATCTCTTCAAATTAAAAGTGATTGGCAACAAAAAATTATTTCTACCCAACATTCTGAAAACTTTGAATCACCTGATGTATATATTAAACCGATAGCAGCAGGAGAAAAGGTCGTAGCTAATAAAAAGTCAAAGGTTTACAAATTGATTAAGCAAAATTGTAGTGATGCATTAGCGGTTGAAATGGAAGGTTATGGGTTTTTAGAAGCTGTAAGGCCTCATAAACAAGTTTCAGCTTTACTTTTACGAGGGATCTCAGATTTAATTGAGGGTAAGAGTTTATCTGATGATTCAGGATCACAAGTAGTAGCCTCTGCTAATGTAGCTGCCTTTGCCTTTGCTGTAATCGACTTACTTACTCTAATGCCAAGAGCCGAGGAGCATAAAACTCTAGTCGAATCCTTCGAAGGTAAAAACTACTACGAAATAAATTCAACTTTCTCAAAAAAAGAAATCTCTTTATTTGCAGCTAAAATTAAATCACTAATAAGCAATAATAAGTTAAAAGAGGCAATCAAAGATTTGGAAAAGTTTGTTGAAGCAAAAAAACAAGATTTATTACCAATAGTACTGAGTATAAAACAAACTTTTGATAAACACAAAAAACACGAAATTGCTGGTGCACTAAGTTTAGATGAAAGTTATATTCAAACAAGTAAGGTTACATTGAAAATTTTCGAAGTCTTAAAAATTTTAGAAGAAATCTCAGTTAAGCAAAATTCTGATAATTAATTAAATCGATGTATATCTGATCACACTCAACCGCATACATTTGCTGCAGAATAGATGGATTCCTCAACCCCCATACGTCCAATCCTCAAACCCTAAATTACTAGCAAACTGCAACAACGGCTCAATCTGATTATTCAATAGCTCCTGAAAATTTTCCTTAGAGAAAGAAGCAATCTCTCTAGTCTGCTTATTAAATACAGTAGAATAGTCCTCCAATGCTTTTGAGCTTTTGGACTTCCTCAGTATAGTGGACACTAAGATTGATTAAGCAGCATAAAGATAATTAGTTTTTTCTAGATAGGCTTCTAAAGGCGATTTACCGTCTAGGGCCGAATGTATTCTTAAAGTATTGTACCAGCCATTGATGTAA
>CALGAW010000043.1 GCA_937959115.1 uncultured Saprospiraceae bacterium | reverse complement strand
TACAATGGAAATGAGACGAAGGTAATTGCACAAGTCTCAGATTGGGTACTAGTTTCCTTTAGAACTGAGATAGATGGCAACTCAGAAATTGGTCGAGCTGCTGGATTACTTCAGTCAGATGGACAAATTCATTTCCCATCTTCCAATGTCTTACCCAGCAGTTTGAATACACAAGTATACATCGTAATCGAAACACGTAACCACCTTACGATAATGTCTCCGCAACCAGTTACAGTAATGAACGGAATGTTGACCTATGATTTTACCATAGCAGATAGTTATACCGGCGGAGGAAGAGGACAAAAACAATTAAGTAATGGGAAATGGACCATGTTTAGTGGTGATATCAATAACGATTTAGACATCAATGGAGCAGACAGAGTTTTATGGGCTACAGCAAATGGTTCCTTTGGTGCTTACCTTCAGGAAGACCTCAATTTGGATGGTGATGTAACTGGTAATGATCGAATCTATTGGGACTTGAATAATGGTGTTTTTTCCACAGTTCCCAAATCGGATACTCTAAGGACACTTGCTGTATTGAGTTGTACTGCACCGAATTTTGTTCTGGACTACTGTAATTTCACGGTAAACTGGATACATGACAATCCAATTTCTACAACTGTAAACTATGATCTCAGAATTAATGGTATTGATCCAGGATTGTCAGTGACCTATCCCGCAACGTCCAATTCAGTTGATATCTGTAATTTACTATCATTGAATTCTGGAACAGGAACCATTACTTTAGAGTTGTTTTATTGGTATGACGGAGATGTTTACAATCAGATATCAGCAGGAATCTGTACAGTTAATTATGACTTTGGCTCTTCTCCGCCTCATTCACTGGGAAAGACCTTTGCACAAATCGAAGCGGATACAGATTTACCAAAATTTTGCAGCATGGATGGTAATGATGCTTATGTTGCAGAATATTTGTATCAAAACCCCAGTGTTTGTTATTGGAACGTTGCCATGCTTCCCAATGGCGAAAAATGTGTAGTACCAGTGGATGTCCCAACTGTTCCCGCTAATGCTATACAATTACCAGCACCAAGCGGTGGTAATGATACGCAAGCGTTAGAGTCGGTAATCAATGGGAATGGTACAAATAAGACCTTTGTTGGATCAGGAACTTATAAAGTTAATCAACTCGATCTTAATCAAGCAGGAACAATAATTCATAACATGAAAGTTACGCCAGCAGTAGGAGCAGGTGAGTTAATTCGAATTAACGCGAATGACATCAAACTAATTGACTGTCCTCAAGATCTGCAGAATCAAAGTACTGCCTACTTGGGTGTTCGCGCGCATTCTGCTGATCGATTTCACCTAATTCGTTCAGGCACTACGAATATGCTCCATACAGGTGTACAATCTGGTGGAGGTGTTATCATTAAAGATTGTACCGATTTTCATATTGCAGGTGGCACTTATCGAAATCTTTTGAATCTTAAGAATGGGACCTCTCTTTCTAGAGCTAATGCATTCTTGATTAGTGGCTGGAAGAATTCTGGCATTTATGATATTACTGATGGAGGGCATATCGTAAATAATATTGGCGAGAACTTCCAAAGCACTGCAACAAATTCTCAGGCTGGAAACGAAGATGCAGAATTCCTCACCATTCAATCAAACTCAGGTCATTTAAAGCAGATCAAAGTATTTGCCAATCGTTGTGTCGACGCTGGAAAGCGATTTATAAAAGCGCAGGGCGACGGAGGTGTTACAGCACTTTCAAATTCTTATGAGTGGAGAACAAAACATTCTTCTGTAGGAGATAGGAAGAGATTAAGCATGGTCGACGTACAACTTGGGGTAGGTGACGTTATAGCAAGAAACAATCGATTTACAATTAATGGAAATGATAATTGGGGCTGGGTTATGCTAATAATGTCGCAAAACAAAACTGGTACAAATGTTCATTTTGATTGTAATTTAATTGAGATCAATAACCCTTGGAATGGGGCAACTTATGATCAATCTATACTTGCCGCCTTTTCCCTTAACGATGGATCTACAGGGACAGATACCTCTCAAGAAAACATCAACTGCTCAATGGACAATAATACAATTTTTGGAACTGGTGGTGTTAACTATCACTATTGGTTTGGTAGAGGTTATGATGTAAATAGTGGTCCAATTCAGCCTACAGGAAATACGTTCAATTTGAGTCCAGGATCTCCGCATCAAGGCATAGAAAGAAAATAAAATTGTCGAAAGGCTTAAATATAAACTAATCTTCTCTTAAAAGTTACAAAACTCAATTACGATGACTACCATACTTAGAACCATGTATAACTTTTTTTTATTAAATTGTTGTATTAGTCTATTCGTTATATTAGGAATGGCTTCAATAACTGCCCAACCCTTAAATAATCATCTAATTTTTGATGGGAATGATGACTACATCAGCCTAAACAATATGGACGTTTCAGGCAATGCCATCACACTCGAAGCACTCATAAACAGCTCAGATCTCAGCAACTGCCAATACCAGGATTGCAGAATCATCTCTAAAGCTGTTGGTCTCTCAACTCCTGATCATTACTGGATGCTAAGTACCAACAACTCGGGAGCAAACACAGTCTTGAGATTCAGGTTAAAAACAAATGGTAATTCGACAACGCTCGTCGCTACAACAGGCGCTCTATCAGAAAACACGTGGTATCATGTCGCTGCCACTTACGACGGTGCAATGATGAGACTATTCTTGGACGGCACAGAAGTTGGCAGCACTGCAAAAACAGGTACCTTGACAACTAACTCCGCTGTTGGAACATTCATCGGTGCCAACCCGCCTGGCATAGAAAACCCCTGGAAAGGCGAAATCGACGAAGTCAGAATTTGGAACACCGCAAGAACACAAGCACAAATCCAAGCAAACAGCTCTACCGAATTAACAGGAAACGAAGTAGGTCTCCAAGCCTATTACCAATTCAATGAAGGTTCAGGACAAACGATCAATGACCAAGCAGGAAACAACAATACTGTCCTTGGAAGCACTAATAACTCAGATTCAAATGATCCATCCTTTGTAAACAATCCGAACCCAAGGACCACTTTCAACCTTCAAGTTTTTCTAGAAGGAGCTTTTGACCCAACACAAACGGCTATGACTGGCGGACTCTTGCAAAGACAGGTTGTACCAACCGGTCAACCATATAGCGTTTCTCCTTGGAACTATCCAGGCACAGAGGGCAGCGGTTGGTTGCCTACAGATTACCCGACAGAAACGGTAGACTGGGTTTTAGTTACATTAAGAGCGTCTTTAGATCCTGAAACTGAAGTAGCACGTGTTGCTGCCGTTTTATTAAAGAATGGTAGTATTTCTCCCTTCGATGTCAATCTAAACGGGGCATCGACACCATTGCACGTAATGATAGAACATCGAAATCATTTGCCGATTATTTCAGCACAGCCGATTCCAATTGTAAATGGAATACTTTCCTATGATTTTACAACACAAAACAGTTACAGCCCATCTGGATTTGGTCAAAAACAGGTGGGTGCAAACTGGATGATGTATGGTGGAAATTCAGATCAGGAAGGCACAAACGGTTGTGATATCAATGCAGCAGATCGAGCATTCTGGGAGACTGTTAATGGTCAATTTAGTGTGTATAATCCGGGAGACTACAACTTGGACGGTGATATTACTGGTGCAGATAAAATTGTTTTTAATGATAATAATGGAATATTTACCACAATTCCGAAGTCGACAAATCCAGAAGTTATTTTTAATTGTCCAGCACCAAATTTTGTATTAGATACTTGTAGTTACACATTTAGTTGGACTCATCCTAATCCAACATCCACAACGGTCAACTATGATCTAATTATAAATGGAAAGGATGTTGGCCCGTCTGTATCCTATCCAGTAAACTCTAACACAGTAGATATCTGTGCGCTGTTAGGGATTACCTCAGGATCTGGAACGATTTCAGGAGAGATTCACTATTGGTTCGATGGTGACGTAACCAACATAGATACTATTGAAATATGTTCCATCAACTATGATATCGCTGGTTCATCTACGCATGGACAGGGAAAAACATTTGCTCAAATAGCGAATGATGCAGAATCAAATTTCTGTGATCCAGATGGAGATGATTCTTACGTTGCAGAGTATTTGTACCAGCATCCTAACGTTTACTACTGGAATGTTGTGACGCTGCCTAATGGAGAAAAGTGTGTTGTGCCTGAGGATGTACCAACGGTACCAGGTAATGCAATTCAACTTCCAGCCCCTAGTGGAGGGGATGATACTCAAGCATTAGAATCCATAATTAATGGAAATCCTGGTAAAAATTTCGTTGGAACTGGCGGTACTTACCGTTTAAATGCATTAGATGTAAATGTTTCTGCTTCAATCTGGAATGTTCCTTCTCGACCAGTAAGCTCAACAACAAATGATATCTGGCACATTAATACTTCTGATATTAGAATTTATAATAGCCCGATTGATGGAAATAACAGTTCTGGGTTTCAATTTGGTTGGCATGTTTTTGATGGCTCTGATCGATTCCATTTAATCAATTCTGGGTTGAAAGACGTACGCGTAAAGGACGGCAACAGTATGTGTGCTGTAAGGCTTAGAGCTGTGGATGATTTCTATATTGCTGGCAACACCTTTACCAATCTCATAAATAATTCTGGTTCCTCTCAGACGTCGCGTGCTAATGCCATCTGGCAATCACCTAGTAGTGGTGGACCTACTTCTGGAGGATATATAGTAAATAATTCTGCTACAAATTTTCAAAGCGAAGGAGCTACAAAAGATTCAGAGTTTTATACCAGACAGAGTTTTACAAGTCAAGGGCAGAAAGTAAGAATCTTTGGAAATCGATGTGTTGATGCAGGGAAACGGTTTGTGAAATTTCAATCTAGTGATGGCCTGATATTAAGTAATAGAGCGGTTTGGACTGAAAAAAAGGGGAACTCTGGAATGCCTGATCGTACATTATTGGCCTTTGTAGCAATTATTACGAATGCACATCGCGTATCTGCTAGAAACAATAGATTTAAAGTAGAAGCAGCAACAAATGGACGACTTGAACGTATGTGTGAAATGGGGCCAAATATTACATCAACAGTAAACACTACGGACGGACATATAGATTGTAACATGTTCACTATCAACTCTAATGACCAAGGTACCGTAAATAACAATCCAAGTGTCTTCTATTTTAAGGTAAAGGGTGCAGGAGTCTACGGACGCTATGTTCAATGCTCCGTAAAAGATAATATTATTAATGGTTCTGGAGCTATTGAACATCATTGGGACTTTTCAACGTGGAGTTTACCATCTTCTGGTTGGCCAGCTGGCAATATGGTCCTAACTGGAAATCAGTTTCTTATTCCTTGGACAGTCGCTGAATATGAGTAAAACGCACGTTTTGATTCAACTAAAAAACATTGTTAAGATAGTTGAAAATCATGGTAAATTGTTTATTTTATCTATAGTTATAAATACACAAAAATTATTACTATGAATAAATTATTACTCTTAATAATCTTCACATCTATTTACCACTTTGGATTTTCTCAAGGTGAAAGAATGGAAATTGAAGGTGCAATTATACTTTCAAATAACGAAGACAATAGTCCAGCTCCTGGAACCATTCGATGGACAGGTCAAGACTTTGAAGGGTTTGATGGTTCTGTTTGGAAATCATTGACTACCCGCAACTTGCCAAATAACAATGTTTTGGACTATATTCCAGATAGCTTACATGCTTCAATCTTAGATGGAACAAATGCAGTCGATTTATCAGTTTACATTCAAACGGCATTGGACACTAAGCTAAATATTTATTTTCCTGAAGGAACATATACTATAGAAAATACACTTTATCCTAAACGATTTGCAAATATAACAGGAGCAGGGAAATACGTAACAAGATTAAAAGCAGTAGGAGTTAGTGCATTTCACTTTGGAGATGGAGTAGGGAGTTCACAACGTAGTATATCCTTGCATCACATGAATGTCGATGGAGATACTTACCCTGCAATAAGAATATTCAAATCACCAGATTTTATAATACAAAATTGTCATGTTAGACAAGGTGTTTATATCACATTCGCAGTAAGAGGTATTATATCTGAATGTAAACTAGGTGCCTCTGGTGTTGGAACATGGGCTGTACTTGCTGACAACTATATCAATGGATTAAAAATTACGAACAATGTTATAACCGGTGGTACTGCCGGAGGAGCCATTAATCTTAGAGGACCAAATACGAATGCTCAAATAGCAGCCAATATTATTGAGTCAAGTAAGTTTGGAATATTTGTAAGTTCCGATTCCATTACTACTTCCGCAACAGGCGGCGCTAGTAGATCAGTAAGGGTTTCAGATAATTATATCGAGCAGTCAGAGGTTCCCATTTTTGTAGGCGGTAAGTTTAGGTTCAACGGCGTAGTAAAAAACAACATTATAGGAAATAGTGAAACAAGCGTGGTCCCGAATCGTTATAGTTCAATAAAAATGGGTAGAATTTATAATACTGAAGTTGTTAACAATCAAATCCTAAATGCAATCAATGAAACACCAATGGAACTGGTTATGAACGCTGCAGAAACCGTAGAAGGAAATACGATATCAGGTAACGAAATTGAACATAGGCAACCAATAAATCTACTTCTTTCAGGCGTATATTCCGGGAACGGATCATTATTAGCTGGACTTGGATCAAGAAATTATATTGATGTTGATCTTCAAAAAAGTATCTCAAATACTCTGTATCCTGAACATAAAAGTTCCATTGTACCAAGAGAGTACATTAGTCCTGTATTCTCTGCAAACAATGCCACTTCTATAACTAAATGGCTTGATGCCAATAAAATGTTATATGGTGGTCGATTGATTAGCGCAGAATTGATTGATGTCCAGGGTGATTTAACGGGTTGTAAATTACAAATAGGCTCTGTAGTAAATCTTAATGAGCTAGTTAATACAATAGCCTTGGACGCTATTACATTAGAAAGAGGACAAGGAGAACTTCCTTCATCATCCTACATTAGAGCGACAGAGGATGGTGTTTATAGAGTACTTGCAGGTACAGGAACAGGAACTTTTCGATTTAAATTGACCTATAAAATAACTTAAAAAAAAATAGTCGAAACAAAGAAAACCACTCAAATAATAAATTAGTTAAATAGCTAGAAATACCAGGCCTTTACGGAAATTAAATTAACAACGTTATATTCTTTTATTCAAAAGCGTATTCTACAGTTTTTACATGAAAATAAAATTTGCGGAATAAGATTCAGCTTAATATTCTAACGACTCTTCTAGTGCAAAACCACCTGAAAGTCGTTTACAATCTTATGGTAACGATGACTTCATTAGCCTTGACAATATGGAATTTGGATTAACCAACCAGTAGAATAAATTACAAATATAGAAGTAGATTTTTGGGAAACTAAACAATCATGTACGTTCGAAATTATAATAAAAACAGTTTGTAGGGCTGTTTTAACGATATGAGAAAAATTGCAGTATTGCTAGATTAATAGCTAAATTTTTCAACTTTTTTTTTATAAATTCTACCTGGTAAAGTTCTGTATTTTTATTATGTTTAGGTAATCTAATTACTAACTTCTATGAACAAACAGACTTTCTTTGCATTGTGCGTATACCTATCGCTATTTACCATCTTAGAAACAACACCACTCACTGCACAACCACTCAACAATCATTTACAATTTGATGGAACAGATGACTATATTAGTCTAAATAACATGGATGTTGTAGGTAACGCCATTACACTTGAAGCCTTAATAAACAGTACAAAACTAGACAATTGTTTTGGCAGCCAATGCAGAATTATCTCAAAAGCCTCAGGAACTCCTGAAGGCGACCATTACTGGATGCTAAGTACAATCAATAATGGTACCAACGACGTTCTACGATTTAGGGTAAAAACTAATGGGACTACGAAAACCCTGATTGCACCCAGTGGTGCCTTATCAGAAAACACCTGGTATCACATTGCAGCAACTTACAATGGTTCTGTAATGAAACTATTTCTTGATGGAAATGAAGTTGCCAGCACCCCAAAAACAGGCCCTTTAACAACAAACCCATCCGCAAATTCTTGGATTGGAGGCAACCCTCCTAATGCGAGTAATCTCCCTTGGCATGGCGGTATCGACGAAGTAAGAATTTGGAATACAGCCAGAACCCAAGCAGAATTGCAAGCCAATAAAAACATAGAGTTGACTGGCAATGAACCAGGCCTTCAAGCCTACTATCAATTTAATGAAGGTACAGGACAAACTATCAATGACGCCACTGGAAATAACAATACCTTACTTGGAAGTACCAGTGGTGGGGACACAAATGATCCAACCTTTGCAGGCAACAATCCAAATCCAAACGGAATGGTAACCTGCAACCTAAAGGTATATTTGGAAGGCCCATTTGACCAAACACAATCCTCGATGAACGGTAATTTACTTCTAAGAGGAGTCGTTCCACCAGGTCAACCCTATACTGGCTCCCCTTGGAATTATCCAGGGACAGAAGGTAGTGGTTGGTTGCCATCAGATTATCCAGCAGGAACAGTAGACTGGGTCCTTGTTTCAATTTGGAGATCATTAGACCCGACAAGTCAGGTGGCTCGTGTTGCAGCTGTGCTTTTGGATGATGGCAGCATTTCACCCTTCGATGTCAATCTAAACAACTCCACTGCCCCGGTGTATGTGATGGTAGAACATCACAATCATTTACCAATCCTTTCTGCACAACCGATTCCTGTTGTGCAGAACATGCTTTCCTACGACTTTCGGACTCAAGACAGTTACAATCCTACAGGATTTGGCCAAAAACAGATTGGCAGCGACTGGATGATGTATGCTGGTAATGGAGACCAGGATTCGCTCAATAGATGCGATATCAATGCTGGAGACCGTATACTCTGGCAATCTGTTAACGGTCTTTTTGGTGTCTACAATCCTGGAGACTATGATCTAGATGGTGATATCAATGCCGCAGATCGAATTGTTTTTAATGATAATAATGGAATATTCACTTCAGTACCGAAACCAGGACCAACAGGCGTTAATGATGATGACCCAAGAGATCGTCCCGATTTGGGAACAGAATACTATGTATCGACAACCGGCAACAATAACAACAACGGTTCTATGGCCAACCCATGGAGAACGATAGGACACGCCCTCAATACAGTCCCGATTGTAGGTGATGCTACGATCTGGGTTGCAGATGGGCAGTACATTGAGTTTGCAAAGGTCGTTGGTAGAAAATTTACCGATCGGGTTTGGCTGTTATCTGAAAATCCTTATTGTGCAACAATAATTAACCCTTCCAGTAACAGAGTCATAAGGCTTTCCCAGTGCTCAAATATAGGTATCGATGGTTTTGACATTTCCGGTAGTAACACAACAGATCCTGGGGTATTCTTTATGGATGGAGGCGATAAGCACATCATACGCAACAACATTATTCATGACTCTTATAATAACGATATCATGCGTGTATTGTCAACCAACAACACCATTATCGAAAAAAACATCTTCTATAACCAAGAAGGATCTGATGAGCATGTTGATGTTAATAATGGTGCGCGGGGTGTCATAATTCGTGATAATATTTTCTTCAACGATTTCCCCGGAAGTGGAAGGCCATTAGCTAGTGGAACAAAAGCATTTATCGTTGTAAAGACAAGTGCAAACACAAGACCTACAGGAGAAGTGTCGATCAGACGAAATATATTTATGCAATATCAGGGTCGAGCGGATATGAGTATGGTTCAATTCGGCGGTGACAATCGCTTTCTGGGGGCCTATGAGTCGCAGGATTGTTTAATCGAAAACAACCTATTACTACTAAATGGAGAAGTCAACCAAGTCACATTCTCCATACTTGGGTCACGGCGTCTTACTTTTAATGCCAATACCATTGTTGGACCTCAGACAAATACTTATTTTTTAGCGAATATCAATCGCGGCAGTAACAATCCAATGCTTAATAATATAAAGTTCAGCAATAATATTTGCTCCGATCCTTCTGGTACTATGCCAATATTTTCGGATAGCCGCGCTAACATTATGACAGGAGGAGAAATTAACAATAACCTTTATCACAATGGTGGAAACTCGATATCAGCTAACTCAAACCACGTTATTATCCCTCAAAATGATGCTGCTGCTATTACTGCCAACCCAATCTTAACAAATGCCAGTACAGCAATTGCACCGCGCTTTAATCGAAACAATAAAACATTTGCAGGTGGTTACACTTCAATCAGAGATGCCTTTGTCACTATTGTTTCAACTTATGGAAAACCAGGTGCTGGGAGTGCGGCGATAGATGCTGCCGATACTGCTACAATGCCAAGTGATGATATACTCGGACTTCCTCGTGATACCAACCCCGACATTGGGGCTTTTGAGGTGCGGTAACTGAAGATGTTCGGTCAATTTGTTCAAATTTTTATCTGATTTATTAGTTATTTACGTTTATTAAGTGTCAACCTCAAGAAAAATTGGAATCTAAAGGACTTTTTTATAAAAACTCAATGACCCTTTTGAATAGATAATTCTTGATGTTCTTCACGAGTATTAACCAATAAGATTAGAAATTCCATCCTCAAAATCCCGCTTCCCTCCATAAGAAGGATGACGGATATGCTGATGCTCCATCTTCAATAATTCTAAGGCATCGGTTGCCGATTGTCCCACTGCGACAACCTTGTCTGGCTTGTATAAATGAATAATTCGCTTTAAAAAATAAGATCCAGCAATTCGCTCCTCCTTGGTTGGTTTACGGTTAGAATTTGGCTGTTCATGATGATGAGGATGAAACGGAAAAGCATTCCAACACAAAGGGGTAATCCCAGCCTTCCAAATCGTCTGCCAGAGAATAGTAGCCGAGCTTTCAGAAGTAGGTTTACGCATTTGAGCAAGCAATTTATAGCCAATTGATTGACCGAATGGTAACTGCTCTTCTAACATTAACCGCTCGCTACTAAAAGGGACGCCTGTCAATTTACATCCTTTATATCCAGGAGCTTCACCCACCAATATGATCTTGGGTTGAAGTTCAATCATTTTATGTAGATAAATTCTTAGGTTCTTCCGTTTTAGAAAATATCCCTCAGATGATTTATGATAAAAATTATCCACTGTTGAAGACGGCATTGGCTTCCCTAATCGTTGAATAAATCGATTAATTTTCTGATTGTTCATTGAAAAAGTAAAAAAGGTTCTTTGTTGTCGGTTTCGAACATTAACTTTGCACAAATTATTAAACCATATTAATGATTACAATTATTTCGGGTACCAACCGTAAAAATAGCGTTACATTAAAAATAGCAACGCAATATGCTTCTATATTTGAGCACCTAGGAGAATCAACACAAGTTCTTGATTTAACAACGCTTACTGGTTTTTTAATGAAACCAGAAATGTACAATGCTGAAGATAGAGACCAATCTTTTTCTGATTTACAGAACCAATACATGGTAAAGGCAACTAAGTTTGTCATCCTTGCTCCTGAATATAATGGTGGTATTCCAGGTGTGCTGAAATTGTTTCTTGATGCCTGTTCCATCCATTTATCTGGTGAAAGTTTTACCAATAAAAAGGCCGCGCTAGTGGGTGTAGCCTCTGGAAGAGCTGGGAATCTGCGTGGATTGGATTATTTATCAAACATACTTCATCATTTGAGGGTAACGGTCATGCCAAATAAATTGCCCATTTCTATTGTTAATTCCTTAATGACAGAGGATAAAATAACAGACGAAAAAACGCTTGAAGTAATGACTCAGCAGGTAAAAGAATTAATAGAATTTTAATGATGAATCAATATCTAATATATCTAAAGTCGACTTTAATTTGCCTATTTGCTATTTCAATGCTTGTCTCTTGTAAATCAGAAAACGACAAACCTGTAAAACAAAAGCAAAAACTATTCACATACAGTCAAGTAGCACCAGCCACTTCGCTAGATCCAGCATTTGCAAAGAATATGGCGAATATTTGGCCTGTCAACCAATTGTTTAATGGTTTAGTACAGTTGGATGACAACTTAAACGTAAAGCCCGCAATTGCTAAGAGCTGGAAGATTTCTGAAGATGGAAAAACGTATACCTTTCAATTAAGAGATGATGTGGTGTTTCACGACAGTGAAGCGTTTCCTGATGGCAAAGGTCGAAAGGTAGTAGCGGATGACATAAAATACAGTCTAAATAGAATACTTGATCCCGCTGTCGCCTCGCCAGGACTCTGGATTTTTAAAAATCGATTAGCTAAAGACCCATTTGTAGTCGCTGGACCATCAACGTTTATACTAAAACTAGCAAAACCGTTTCGACCAATGCTAGGAATTTTGACCATGCAATATTGCTCAGTTGTCCCTAAGGAAGCTGTTGATAAATACAAAAAAACGTTTGATCGTAACCCTGTAGGAACAGGCCCATTTACCTTCGTTAATTGGGTAGATAATCAGGCGATCCTCCTTAAGAAAAATCCTCAATACTTTGAAAAAGATGGCGCAAATCAGTTGCCATACATGGATGGAGTGCGCATCAATTTCCTAGGAGATCGAAATACCAGTTATCTTGAATTTATGAAGGGTAAACAGGAAATGCTTTCTGGTCTAGAAGCTTCCATCGTTAATGAACTGTTGACTCCAGAAGGCGAACTATTGGACAAACATACCAACAAAATTAATTTTGAGAAATCTCCTTTCCTTAACATGGAATATCTTGGAATCAATCTTGATTACAAAGGAAACACACCACTGAAAAACAAGAAAGTTCGTCAAGCATTGAATTATGGTATTGACCGTGCAACAATGATGCGATCCTTGCGAAACAATGTTGGTAAACCAGCAAATGCCGGCTTTATACCAGCAGGACTTCCTTCTCACAATCCAGCAAAAGTGGTAGGCTACTCTTATAATCCGAAAAAGGCAAGACGCTTATTAGCCGAAGCGGGTTTCCCCAATGGAAAAGGATTGCCTAAAATTACGTTGCTGACCAATCCCAACTATAAAGATATCAGCACCTATTTAACGAAACAGTGGAAAGAGATCGGTGTAGATGTAGAAATAGACGTAAAACAGTCGGGCGTTATGAGAGAAATGGTAGTGAAAGGAAATGCTCCATTCTTTAGAGCATCTTGGATTGCAGATTACCCGGATGGCGAAAACTTCCTAACACTTTTTTATGGAAAAAATCCAACGCCACCCAACTATACCAGATTTAACAACGTTAAATATAATGAACTATACGAACGAGCACTTGCAGAGAATGATGATAACAAAAGGTTCGCCCTTTATCATCAAATGGAGCGGTTGATCATTGACGAAGCTCCAGTCATCTTTTTATTTTATGACGAAACTGCCAGGTTTTCCCAAAAATCAATTTCAGGCTTTAGCAACAATGCAATTAACTTACTTTCTGTGAAACGATTAAAATTTGATTAATTTTGCAAAAATTAATGCACGTTAATATAATTAATGAAAATTCAATAAAATGAAATCTCTTATAGTAAACTTGACACTTTTCTTTGGATTGATCCTACTTAGCACTACATTAAATAGCCAATCTATTTTAGTGCAAGGATTTGTTTTTGCTGATAATAATACTGGATACCTTAATGAAGTAGAGGTTGAGGCAATGACAGGAAAAGACAATCTGATTGTCCAAAAAGCAATGACAGATAAAGAAGGAAAGTTTGAAATGGAACTTCCTGCAGGCAAAAATTATCGAATCGTTGCAAATAAGAATGGCTTCGATCAAGGAGAAATGGAACTTTCTACAGCCGATAAAAAAGATGGAGATAAAGTGTTTGCCAAGGTGCCTATGAAAAGAGCGCCAGGTTACATTTTTGAAGCAACACTTTCTGAGTTGGTCCCAGCTGATCAACAAGAACAACCAAAGGATGCAATGACGGGTTGTAGAATTGAGATATTCAACATGACGACTAAAAAAGAAGTCTTAGTGCTGGAGAATCACAATAGTCATACCTTCTCGTTTACTTTCGAAAAAGGGAATCACTACATATTAATGATCAGAAAAGCAGGATTCTTTACAAAACGACTGGAAGCGAATGTTGCCATTAACGATTGTATTCTTTGTTTTGAAGGAGTAGGAGACATTCGACCAATGGTAAATGATAACCTGACGGTAGCAGGTGGACACCAGAGTGGTGTACTTGGTACAGACATCAAAATGAAGCGAATTAAGATTGGAGAACCCGTCGAAATCAACAATATCTATTATGATTTCGGAAAGTCTGATATCCGTCCTGATGCTGCTTTAGAACTAGATAAACTTTCAGGAATGTTGAAAGATAATCCACATCTGCTCGTTGAGCTTGGCTCTCATACCGATGCAAGAGGTTTGCTACACGAAAATCAAGCATTATCAGAAAAAAGAGCAATGTCAGCAGTGAATTACCTTGTTGAATCTGGCGTAGATCGTTCTAGAGTAACACCTAAAGGTTATGGAGAAAATAATCTAAAGGACAAAAGGTGTAACAGTAAATCAGATTGTACGGATGAAGAGCATGCTGTAAACAGAAGAACAGAGTTTAAAGTACTTGGCTTCTTAGATGATCCGTTCAAAAACCTTAGCCTTCGAAACATTTTACAGGACGAAGCAATTGATGATTTAATTTCTGGTGTTGATGATGGTGGAATATATCAAGCACCAGCAGCAGGTGACGGCATATACCAAGCTCCCCCATTAAAAGAAGGAGAAGAAGGTGAAGAAAATACTACAAACGACTTGCTTGGAGGAGAGACGGAAACTATGAAAATACCAACTGGTGACGAAATAGATGACACTATTATTGAAATGCCAGAAAAAGTTATTGAAAAACCAATAATCGGTAAAGGGAAAGCAGTTAATGCGACTATCCAGAAGCCGGTCATTGGTAAGGGTGCAGCTATTGAAGGAAAAGTAGAGGCAATTGAAAAACCAGTTATTGGCAAAGGAAAAGCTATAACCGCCGTGGAATCAGCAAAAGAAGCGGTAGAAGAAATTGTTAACCCAACTCCAGAGATAGACGCAGAGACTGCAGTAGAAGAACCAGAGGTTCAAGTGGAAGAAGTTGCAATTCCTCCTGCAAACATTGGTGAATTAAGCAGTGGCTATACTGGATATAAAATTGAGATTTTAGCTACAAATGAAGAAGTCTTAGGAAATCATCCAATGTTTAAACAATTCGGTAAAATCGATCTTCAACGAGGAGTAGAAAAAAAATATCACTACCTGATGGGAGACTTCAGAAATGGCAACCTTGCTGAAACATATATGGAACGCTCAGTATCATTTAGATATCCTGATGCTAAAGTCATTCAGTTTCAAGGTGGTGAACGTATTTCCTTAGATTAAAGACAAATATTATCATATTTCGGCCGATTAGCATTCACTAATCGGCTTTTTTTATCTATCCGTTATTCCTTTATATTCCTAGTAACTTGAGTTCGATTAGTAGGAGGAATCAACTTTTGTATTTTATTTAACTAAATCAGATGGCGTGACAAATTGGCAGTCTGAAAGAAAAAACCTATTTTTGTAGCCAGAAATAGTAGACAGACTATGGAATTGTACAATGATAATCCGACAATCGACTTTCTAAAATCAGATAAGAAGATTGACGAAAACAGACAAGGCGAGGCCTTTAAAGAGATAGGCGAAGTATTAGACCCTAAGAAGAAGAACTTCTATATAGAAAGTTATGGGTGTTCTATGAATTTCAGTGATTCAGAAATTGTAGCTTCTATTCTTTTGGACAATGGCTATCAGCCTACCAAAAATATGGAAATTGCGGATCTAATCTTGATCAATACTTGTTCCATCCGAGAAAAAGCGGAAGATACCGTAAGAAAACGGCTAAGAATTTTTGATAAAGTTAAAAAGAATCGTCCAGGAACACTTGTCGGTGTCCTTGGCTGTATGGCTGAACGACTGAAGAAAAAACTACTCGAACAAGAGAAATTAGTTGATCTAGTCGTTGGTCCAGATGCCTACCGCGATCTCCCTAAACTAATCAGTACTGCTGAAGACGGTGATAAGGGAGTCAATGTATTCTTATCAAGAGAAGAGACTTATGCAGACATCAGTCCAATCCGCCTCCAATCCAATGGTGTAACAGCCTTTATTAGCATTATGAGAGGATGTGACAACATGTGTTCGTTCTGCGTGGTTCCTTTTACAAGAGGGCGGGAGAGAAGTCGAGACACATTTAGTATCGTGGCTGAAGCAACTCAGTTGTTTAATAATGGGTTTAGAGAAGTCACTTTACTAGGTCAAAACGTAGATTCTTATAAATGGGAAAATCCAGAAACAAAGGAAACGGTCAACTTTGCTCAACTGTTAGAAGCAGTCGCTAAGGTAAATCCGTTGTTGCGTATTCGGTTTTCAACTTCCCATCCAAAAGACATTACGGATGAGGTATTGACCACAATGGCAAGCTACGAGAACATTTGTAAGTACATCCACCTACCTGTCCAATCAGGAAACTCTCGAGTACTTGGTCTGATGAACAGAACCTACGACAGAGAATGGTATATGGAACGCGTAAATAAGATTTACGAGATCATGCCAGATTGCGCCATTTCTTCAGATATCATTGCTGGTTTTTGCACTGAAACGGAAGAAGAACACCAGGACACCCTTTCTATGATTGAGTTTTCCAGATATATCATTTCCTATATGTTCGTATACTCTGAGCGCCCTGGTACTCCAGCAGCAAAGAAATATAAGGATGATGTTCCTCATGAAACGAAGAAACGGAGACTTCATGAAATCATAATGTTACAAGGCAAAGTCTCTCTAGAAACAAATCAAGCAGACATTGGAAAGACGTTTAAGGTGTTAATTGAAGGAAGTTCTAAACGCTCTGATGCTGATTTTAAGGGTAGAAATTCTCAAAACAAAATGGTGATTTTCCCCAAAGTAGATGGATATAAGCCAGGAGATTACATACCAGTTTTAATTAAAAAAGTAACATCAGCTACCTTATTAGGTGAAGCACAGATAAACGAATAGAATTTGAATTTACAAAGTGTAAAACAACGATTTGGTATAATTGGAAACTCTCCCGCACTTGAAAATGCATTGAGTACTGCCGTTCGTGTTGCCCCAACAGACCTGACAGTATTGATTACAGGACAAAGTGGAGTAGGAAAGGAAGTTTTTTCCAAAATCATTCATTCTCTCAGTAGTAGAAAGCATAACAAGATAATCCCCGTTAACTGCGGTGCAATTCCACCAGGCACGATTAATTCTGAGCTGTTTGGTCATGAGAAAGGCGCATTTACTGGAGCGACCAGCGATAGGAAAGGATATTTCGAAACACTTAATGGCGGCACTATTTTTCTCGATGAGATTGGAGAAATGCCATTGGACACTCAATCATTTTTACTGAGAGTGCTAGAGTCTGGTGAGTATCTGAAAGTCGGCTCATCTGCTGTTCAGAAAACTGATATTAGGGTTGTGGCGGCTACAAATGCTGCGTTACTCGATAAAATAAACAAGGGAAAGTTCAGAGAAGATTTATACTATCGTTTGAATACGGTGCCAATCAAAGTCCCTTCCCTGTCAGAACGCCCAGAGGATATTTATCTGCTGTTTAGAAAGTTCGCATCTGACTTTGCAGATAAGTATAGAAGTGAGACAGTAAGGCTCGACCAAGAAGCGCAAGCCATGCTTGAAAACTATAAATGGCCAGGAAATATCCGAGAACTCAAGAATATTGCAGAACAGGTATCTGTACTAGCAAAAAACCGATTAGTTAGTGGAACTGATTTATTAGAATTTATTCCCAATGCGACACACCGCAATCTCCCAATGCTAGCCGCAGATGCAAAGGCAGAAACAGAGAATCTAAAAGAACGTGAAATTTTATACAAGTTATTGTTTGAGATGAAAAACGACTTAAATGACTTGAAGTCATTGGTGTTTGAGTTGATCACTAAAAACAATCTGGATATGCCTGATATGCAAAAGTTATCAAGGATTACACAGATTTCAGAACAACAACAGCCAATACATTCCAGTGGATATTCTGAATATGATGATCGCCAAGCCTATCAACGAACGAATCCTAATGCGTCTCAACCAATCATCCTCGATCCTTCCTCTGGTTATAACAATACAATCGAAGTTCAGGAAACCCTTTCGCTAGAAGATATGGAAAAGGATATGATCCAAAAAGCATTATCCAAACATAAGGGAAAACGCAAGGACGCAGCCTATGAACTAGGGATCTCCGAACGGACACTTTATCGAAAAATCAAAAATTACGGACTAAAAGAATGAGGAAATTAATTGTTTTCGGGGTTACACTGATGCTGATCACATTTTATAGTTGCTATTCCTTCAAGGGAACAAGTATCCCTGCCGAGGTAAAGACATTCACCGTCATACAATTTGAGAATTATGCAAGCAATTCCCTGCCTGCATTACCACAAATATTCTCAGAAGCATTAAAGGATAAGATCCTGTCAGAGTCGAGGCTCAATTATGCTGATGAAGGTGATATTTCTTTCAAAGGCGCCATTACAAGATACCAAGTCACGCCACAAGCACCTACAGCAGATGCAACTTCTGCATTCAACAGACTAGATATTGAAGTTAGTGTTGAATATAGCTGTCCTGCAGACCGAACTCAAAATTGGACATCTAAATTTAATAGGTTTGCTGAATTTGAAAGTAGTCAAGATCTTATTTCAATACAAGAACAACTCGTAGAACAAATTAATGAAGAATTGGTAGAAGATATTTTTAGAAAAGCATTTAATAATTGGTAAATATTGTTGATCTTTAAGGCACATTATCAGTTATATCACACACAACGCTTAGAACACCATGACAAAACAGGAGTTATTCTCTATTCTCAATAATCCTGAAAATCTCTTGGAGATAAATATTAAATCAATCAAAGATTTAGCTGGTAAATATCCATATTGCTCAGTATTTCAAATGTTGTTGGTCAAGAAAATGCAAGTGGAGCAAGACGCTGATTTCCAAAAACAATTAAACCTTACAGCAACCATTTCACCTGATCGAAAATCACTGTTCAATTACCTTAAATCCCCTTTAAAGAATTATCCTCCAAAAGAAAACACGCTGCTGCAGGTTGAAGCAGATATGACTGAGCCTAACGAAAAAATTGAAGCAGAATCTGTTCATTCCACGATTGCAGAGGAAGAAATAGAAATAGAAACGACTAATGAGAATCCTGTAATAGATAAGCAAGACAATTCCGATGGTTCTAATGATTCAGACACTACAAAATATGATACGCTCCTAGAAAATAGTGTTGCCGCAGGAGCTGTCATCGCATCTTCTACGGCTCTTACAACTGACATTACAGCAAAAGAGGAGTCAACAGAAACCCTAGAAAATCAAGAAATAGTTGAAGAATCTGAGGCGTTAAAGACAGATACATTAGATAGCGTTGAAGAATCAGAGATTATACAAGAAACTGAAAAGCTAATTTTAGAAACTGAAGCATTAGTTGAAGAAGGTCAAGACAATCAAATCTTAAAAGACACGAAAGTTGAAGAGGAGATCGTTAACAACTTTGATGATCAAGCAGTCAAAGAGGACGCTGTAGAGAAAAGTATAGCAGATGGCGTGGTAGACCAAGAAGAACAGCTTATTGAAGCTCAGGCAATCGCTGTGGAACTTGAATTGCCAGAGGATGGTTCAACTGAAGATGAATTGTTAGAAGCGATTGAAATTGACTCAATTGATGTCGCTTCAGAAAATCGTGTAAAGGAAGAAATTCAAGAAATAGTTTTTGAAGAGGGACAAGCGGAGTATAGTTCTGAATCAGATGAAAAAGATTCCCCAGGGTTAGAAATTGAACATTCAGTGCTTGACCTAACAGCATCAATGAAAGATATAAAGACCGATTCAACCGAAACGATTGGATCCATTCATGAAATAATGTTCTTGTCTGAAATTGAAATTCCATATGAAGAATCAGACACAGCGATAAAAGATGAAGAGGAAGAAGATAGCCTGTCGTTTTCAGATTGGTTGAATAATGGCAAGCCTGTTCAAGCTCCACAATCGACTGATAATGAAGAGGAAACTCCACCAATGATAAAAGTTCGAAAAAGAAAAAAGAAAATGAAGAAAAACGATGCCAAGTCTAAAAAGACCAAGGAAAAAAAGTCTAAAAAAAAACTTGAGGTAAAGGATAAAGCTAAAGTATCTAAGAAAAACAAGAAGAAAGCCAAGCACAAGAAGAAAGAAAAGAAGAAAAAGAGAAACAACAAAATAAAAGTAATTGCTAAAATAAGTGTTTCAAAAAATGAAGATATTGTGGCAGAAAATTTGGCCAAAATACTAGTGGCTCAAGGAAAAATAAAGGAAGCAAAATCAATGTACAAGAAATTAATTTTGAAATTCCCAGAAAAAAGCACGTTATTTGCACAAAAATTGAAAGATATTAAACAGAAATAGTCATGATACAAGTTTTAACAGTTTTAGTCGCTCTAGTTTGTCTCCTTCTAATGGGAGTTATCCTAATTCAAAACCCTAAAGGTGGTGGATTGGATTCTACATTTGGCGGCGGTGGTGGTGGAAACAGCGTTTTAGGTGCTGCTAAATCAACTGATCTAATCGAAAAATTAACTTGGGGACTTGCAATTACATTGTTTGTTCTTTGTATTATTACCTCTCTAGTTGTACAATCTGGAGGTTCTGGAAACTTACGAGATTCTAAGACAAGTGAGATTCAAGTTTCACCAGTCAATGGTGATGAAGTTTCTACTTATTACTACAAAGGATAATTCCTACAGTTTTAAAAAATAAGACTCGCATTTTTAATTACAATGCGAGTTTTTTTTATGTCAGCAATTACATTTTTTTAATGAATACCTGACAATTTGTAAAAATCTAAAAAATCATCCTGCCAAAATAACATGAATCCCTGCCAAAAATTGACGTTTTTTCAATTGGCATAACTCATGATAATAGGGTGTTGTATCAGAAATTTAATTTATTAAAACATTATTAAATAATAACATTCGGATTTATGAAACCAATCAATGATCGTGTGGTTGTAAGACCAGCAGACGCAGAGGAAAAAACCAAAGGTGGAATTATCATACCCGACACAGCAAAAGAGAAACCTCAAAAAGGTGAAATTATTGCAGTTGGACCAGGGAAAGAAGGAAATGCTATGACTGTCAAAGTAGGAGATACCGTTCTTTATGGGAAATACTCCGGCCAGGAATTGCAATTCGATGGTGATAATTATTTAATCATGAGAGAAGATGACATCTTAGTCATTCTTTAATCATTGTATCCTTATTCAATTATTGTTAAATTAAAAAATTTACATAAATTATGTCTAAAGAAATTAGCTTCAAGTCAGATGCTCGTGAAAAGCTAAAAGCGGGTATCGACGCATTAGCAAATGCGGTAAAAGTAACGCTTGGCCCTAAAGGCCGTAATGTCGTTATTGAAAGAAAGTTTGGAGCACCTTCCATCACTAAAGATGGTGTTACTGTAGCAAAAGAAGTAGAGTTGGAAAACTCAGTTGAAAATATGGGGGCTCAAATGGTGAAAGAAGTGGCTTCCAAAACAGCAGATATTGCTGGTGACGGAACAACAACTGCTACCGTGCTTGCTCAAGCAATCGTTACAACCGGTATGAAAAATGTTGCTGCTGGTGCAAACCCGATGGACCTAAAAAGAGGGATCGAGAAAGCAGTTAGAGCAATCGTTAAAGAGCTTGCAAGCCAATCTGAACTCGTAGGTGACAACTTCGAAAAAATAGAACAAGTCGCTGCAATTTCAGCAAACAACGACCCAGAAATTGGTAAATTGATCGCTGACGCAATGAAAAAAGTAACGAAAGATGGTGTGATCACCGTTGAGGAAGCTCGTGGTACTGAAACTTATGTGGATGAAGTACTCGGAATGCAGTTCGACAGAGGATACCTCTCTCCTTACTTTATCACGAATGCAGAATCAATGGAAACGGAATATGACAATCCACTAGTTTTGATTCATGATAAAAAGATTTCTAACATGCAAGAATTAGTTCCTGTCCTTGAAAAGGCTGTTGCAACTGGTCGCCCGTTATTAATCATCGCTGAAGATATCGATAGCCAAGCGTTAGGCGTATTGGTCGTCAATAGAATTAGAGCTCAGCTGAAAGTAGTTGCCGTTAAAGCTCCTGGTTTTGGGGATAGAAGAAAAGCAATGTTAGAAGACATCGCTATTCTTACTGGTGGAACTGTAATCTCTGAAGAAAGAGGCTTCAAACTAGAAAATGTTGAAGTAGAGCATCTTGGTTCTTGCGATAAAATCATCGTAAACAAAGACAACACAACAATTGTCGACGGAAAAGGTGAAAAGAATACGATACTTGCTAGAACAAGTCAAATCAAGCAACAAATTGAAAGTTCGACTTCTGATTACGATAAAGAAAAACTACAAGAACGTCTTGCTAAATTAGCAGGTGGTGTTGCAGTACTTTACGTAGGAGCCGCAACTGAAGTAGAAATGAAAGAGAAGAAAGACAGAGTAGATGATGCGTTACACGCAACTAGAGCTGCTGTAGAGGAAGGAATCGTTGTTGGTGGCGGTGTTGCCCTCGTAAGAGCCTCAAGCGTCTTAGACAAGGTAAAAGGATCAAACGATGACGAAGAAACTGGAGTGCAAATCGTACGAACTGCACTAGAAGCTCCGTTAAGAACAATTGCTGAAAACGCAGGTGTTGACGGTTCTGTCGTTCTATTGAAAGTAAAAGAAGGCAAAAAAGCATTCGGCTACAATGCTTACACTGAAAAGTATGAAGATCTTAAAAAAGCAGGAGTGATTGATCCGACAAAGGTGACAAGAATCGCACTTGAAAACGCTGCATCTATCGCAGGTATGGTCTTAACTACTGAATGTGTGATCAACGACAAACCAGAACCTGCAGGTGCTGGTCATGGAGATCATCACGGACACGGTGGTATGCCAGGCATGATGTAACCAATCCTTGCTGAAAAATACCAGAGGCTTTCCGATATTCGGGAAGCCTCTTTTTTGTTTAGAAAACAATTACAATCCTTTAAAGATCAACATCTAAAATATTCTTGGTTAAAAAATCACTCCAACAACACTATTATTCAAACAAGATGAACCCAATACCTTAAACCTAGAACAAATTGCTTCAAAATAAAAAGTTTGAACTATATTAGCATGAAATACAGATTATGAAGCAACACTTAACAAGAAAAAACATCGGTTTAGGCCTTGCAGTCTGCCTTGCCTTGCCATTAATTCCTAGTATTTTTGGGAAACTTACCCAAATGGATGAAGTCGTAACCATGCTAGGTACAAACAACATTCAGGATTGGATATTGATTCTTGGAGTAGGGGAGTTGCTTGCATTAGTTCTATTCCTTATACCAAAAACAATGCGATTTGGTGCCTTGCTACTTAGTGCATATTTTGGTGGCGCTATTGTGTTTCATATGACAAACCCAGTCGTTGAGCGCCAACCATTTTTAGGACCAACCGTTTTTCTAGTCGCAGTATGGGCAATTGCTTGGATTAGAGGATTGGATCTTTTTCAAACGAATACAGTTGATGAATAAATGCGAATATTATTTGTCATATTGACTTTAATCCTGACGCAATCTACCTCCAATGCTCAAGTGGTCTCTGCTACGTTGCAGCATGATGGTGGTTCAAGGGAGTTCTTATACTATTTACCACCTGGATATCAATTCGCAAATGAATCTCCAGTCATCTTTGCAATGCATGGTTTGAATAATCCACCAGTAGACTTTATGCCACGTACCTTGTTTAATGATGTTGCGGATACAGCCAACTTTATTACCGTTTATCCAGCTGCACTTTCAAGTGTGATTGGAACAAGTTGGAACTCTGGTACCGATCCCACCCAATCAGCAGATGATGTAGGATTTATTGATGCATTGATCGATACAATGAAATTTTTAGCCAACATAGATCTAAATCGGGTGTATGTATGCGGATTTTCACAAGGAGGGTTTATGACGAGCCGATTGGCATGCCAACTCACAAACCGGATCACCGCGATAGCAACGATAGCAGGCACAATGCATACCACAGTAGAGGCAAGTTGTGTGCTATCTAAACCGATGCCTGCCCTTCACGCTCACGGCACTGCTGACAATAACGTAAGTATAAATGGAAACACCTTTTTAGGACTACTGTCTGCCAATGATTTAGTTGATTTTTGGATCAATGAGAATAACTGTGCAATACCTCCAATCACCTCAATGCTTCCTGACACCTATGCTGATGGATTGACAGTAGATCTAACCTATTATCCATTTTGTGATCAACAGACAGAAGTCGTTTTTTATAAGGTAAACGGTCTAGATCATAACTGGACAGGTCCTAGCAATGACATTTATTATGCAGAATCCGTATGGCATTTCTTCAGAAAGTATGGTGTACCTACTTCCACACCAGTGGAAGCAGTTAAGCAACAGGAAATCAGTGTTTATCCTACATTAGCTACCAATGAAATACATATTGAAGGAGCGAATGGAAAAGCATTGTGGATCCACAGTATCAATGGTCAAGTGATGATTGAAAAGCAAGTAGAAAACAACGATTATTATACAATTAATATTGAATCCTTTCCTTCTGGCAGTTATATTGTAACCATCGACAACCAATCCTTCAAAATTATTAGATTCTAACAGTTGAATGTAATTGAAGAAAAAGGATATTCTTCAATAACCAATCAATTATTAATTCCTATAACGTTCAGCTCAAACTTTTTTGCTGAAAACAGTTGAATGTCATTTTTTATTTAAACCATTTGTAGATTATTGTATTATACAATTATAGATTACTTTTGTGCTAATAAAAGCCAAACAAATGAATAAAGTAGCAGCGTTAATTAGTTTCTTCCTAGCTCAAACGATCCTTTTTGGTCAAGCAAAGCTAGAAACCGACACAGAACAAAGATTGTATGATCATGTTGCAATACTCGCTTCTGACGAAATGCAAGGCCGTGAAACAGGCACAAAATATGAGTTGATGGCAGCGGACTACATCATAAAACAGCTTAAAGATTTCGACATTCAACCTGCAGGAAACAAAAACAGCTTCCTTCAACCTTTTGAGGTGCTTGCTGGCAAGAACTATGGCGAGAATAATTCTCTTTCTGTTAGTAAAAAACAGTATCAAGTAAAATCTGATTTCTATCCACTTGAATACTCTGGCAATGCAAAAGCAACTGGTAAACTGATCTATGTTGGATACGGGATAGCCTCTACCAATCCAAAACTTAATGATTATCAGAAAATTAAGAACGCAGAAGGCAAAATCTTTATCATGGAAGCTGGATTACCGAAATTTGATAATCCACATGCAGAAGAAGGCAAATTTGCTGATCTAAGACATAAGATTAGCTACGCTGAATCTAAAGGAGCTGTAGGCGTTATTGTGATCAATACAAGCAATTCTACGCACGATCCTATTCCAGATTATACTAGAAAGCTGAAAACGTCATCTATTCCTGTTGTATTTCTCAAAAACGGTGGCGCATTGGCTAAGGTGAAGAATGAAACAGCTTCAATATCAGTTGATTTAGTACCAGATCAGCGTACGGCACACAATGTAATTGGATTTGATGATAACAGCGCTGAGACAACAGTTGTAATCGGTGCACACTATGATCACTTAGGGCGTGGACATTTTGGCTCAAGGCATACTGGGCACGATCATCCTGTTCACAATGGTGCGGATGATAATGCGAGTGGGGTAGCGATCTTGTTAGAATTAGCTAGGGAATTTCAAGAACCTGGGCATGAGGCTTATAACTATTTATACATTGCCTTCTCAGGAGAGGAAATGGGTTTACTCGGTTCTTCTTTCTTTGTTAAAAACCCTACTATTGACTTGGATAAAGTAGACTACATGCTTAATTTGGATATGGTAGGTAGAATGAAAAACAGAACGCTGATTGTCAATGGGACTGGGACTTCTCCGCATTGGGGAAACCTACTCGTAAGGGCAAACCCTAAAAACTGGGCATTAAATGTAACCGCAAATCAATCTGGAACCGGCCCATCTGATCACACCTCATTTTATCAGAAAGACTTACCTGTCTTAGCGTTTTTCTCCGGTGTGCACAAGGATTATCACACGCCTGCGGATGATATCCATACATTAAACTATAAAGGAATGGCTCAAATCCTTGATTTTGTGCACGGTATTGTAGATCATTCTACGGATTATGCGAACAATTTTGAATTTACAAGAACCAAAGAAAACAAGCAAACGAAGAAACGTAGATTTAATGTAACCTTAGGAGTGATGCCCAATTATGGCTTTTCAGGTGAAGGGATGATGATCGATGGTGTAACTGAAGGAAAGGCAGCTGAGATTGCTGGTATCAAGGCTGAAGACGTCATTATTCAAATGGGAGCCATCAAAGTAAACGATATTTATGATTATATGGATGCTCTTGAAAAATACAGCCCTGGAGATGAAATTGAAGTGAACGTGATTCGTGGTAAAGAAACGGTATCGACTCAGGTAAAATTTGACTAGTCAACAAAAAAAGGAAAACCTTGTTCTAAGGATTGAACAAGGTTCCCTAACCCAAACAAATAAACACAAAAACTATTAATTAAATAATAGCTATAACGAAGATAATATCATTTTATATAATACAACAAATTAGATTTATTATTTGTGACATGAAATTCTAGATATATCTTTTCATTTAGTGCGTATTCGCGATAAGGTATACAAATTTATGTTTCATTAATATTATGTTAAAATTTTGTTAATTAACTCAGTGCATTATGTTATTCTTAATTTCTCCTGCAAAAACACTCGATTATTCAGATACAGAAACGAAGGAATATTCGATTCCAAGATTGCTTGATCAAAGTGATAAATTAATCAATACGCTTAAGAAAAAGTCCCACAAAAGCATCCAGAATCTTATGGATGTAAGTGAAAAGATAGCGGTTTTAAATGTCGCCCGATATAAGGAATATCACACACCTTTCTCACCTTCAAACGCTAAGCAAGCTGTTCTTGCCTTTAAAGGAGATGTCTATACAGGTATGGACACAGAGTCTTTTGATGATGGTGACCTAGAATTTGCGCAACAGCATCTTCTTATTCTTTCTGGTTTGTACGGTTTACTGAAACCACTTGACTTGATGCAGCCATATCGTCTAGAAATGGGCACTAAGCTTAAAACCACAAGGGGTACGAATCTCTATCAATTTTGGAAAGACAGAATCACGAACCTCATCAATGAAGACCTTGAGGCTTCTAATAGCACAATCGTAATTAACCTAGCTTCTAAAGAATACTTTAAGTCTGTTAACACAAAGAAACTAAACCATCCCGTATTAAATATCAATTTCAAGGAACTTAGAAATGGCAAATACAAGGTAGTCAGCTTTTCAGCTAAGAAAGCAAGAGGTATGATGTGTCACTATGCCATTAAGAACAAGATTACTGACCCAGAACTCTTGAAAGGCTTTGATTATGAAAATTATACCTATAACGAGCGTCTTTCCACTGAGTTAGATTGGATGTTTACAAGAGATGTTTTCTAGAAATAGGGTAGAGGCGAGGTTTAACCACTGTTACTAAATACCAAACAAATGGTTAATCTATTGTTATTCGAAAGTGGATGTTGTATGTTGAGGAGGCATTACATTATATTTAATAATGAAGTACGCCCAATTTTTTCTTGCAACTATAACTATTGCCTTACTAATCAATTGTAAATCAGTAGATAAACCTTCACTATCTAAACTTATAGTCCAAGAGTCTGTTCCGCAAAAGAAAATCGATTTAGATTCGTTAAATAAGGAATACTTGAAGCAAAGAGCAGTAGTCAAGGCCTTTCAACTTAACGCTCTTAATAGTGATTACTCGAATAAAGAGATTCAAGACTTTCTATTTAACATAATAACTCATGACTATTACAATTCCTGGAAGGGGACAGACTGGGACTTTAATGGGATTACAGAAACCCCACGAAAGGGAATGATCGCCTGTGGATATTACGTAACAACAAATTTGAAACACGCCAGTTTCAATCTAAACCGATATAAGTTTGCTCAGCAAGTTGGTTCTGTGATGATCAACTCCATGTGTGATAGAAAATCGATAAAGCGCTTAGTGGGCCTAGAACGTGTTGAAAATTATTTAAACCAGTATACAGGCAGGAAACTGTTTATTATAGCAATGGATAATCATGTAGGATTTGCTATTCGTGAAAACGATAAAAATTATTTTATGCATTCAGGATTCACTGGCGAAGCTGTCGTCGTTAAAGAAATTTTATCGGAGTCTGATATTATACAAGGATCTCACAATTTTATGATTGGTGATTTATTAGGCAATGAAAACGTTATAAATCAATGGAAATTTAATTCTAGAATTAGTATGGTAAAATAATTAGCATAACCATTCAAGTAAAATTCTTAATTCCTTATATCCGTGTATTCTCCATAGAATATGGATTGAAACAAAACAATTAGTTTTTCCCTATAATTTATATTATGTTAAATAGATTGTTTAAAGGAAAAGGGAACAGAATTACTCCATCCCCTTTTTTAGTTTGTTTCTTACTCGCCCAGCGCCTCAATCTTTTTCTTATACTCTGTAGCCTTGTCTAGCTTATCTGTATTTGCATACAGTTCTTTTAAAGCGATCAATGTATTTCTATCAGATCCGTCAATTCCTTCTGCTTGCAAAAAGTACGGTAATGCACTTCCAAACATAGAATCTACCTGACCTTTCAATTCATTGTACAATTTCATGTCTGCAGTATCATTCATCTTCTTAGATAGTGATGCGGCCTTATTGAAATACAATGCACCAAGATTATAAACAGCATTCAAATACTTTCCGTCTATCTCAATTGCTTTTTCGTAGTAGTTTTTTGCTTTGTCAAAGTAATCTTGTTCATCTTTTTGTTGATATAAATCATCATAAACTTTACCTAATGTTGAATACAATGAAATATTGTCCGGCTCTTTTTCAATCGCTTGCTTCAATTTTGTCTCAAGCACTTCTAACTGCCCTTTTCCAAGGTAATAGTTAATTTCACTGAATAATAAGCCAGTATTAGCAGCTTCTAGTCTCGTGATTTCTGCTTCATTCTCTGCATCATTACGATCTATTTTTGCCAATTTAGCTGAAATCTTTTCTTTTCCTTCAGCCATAATCTTCATTGCCTTCTCTTCATCATCGTTGATTGTAGCGTCATACAAAGCTTTATAAAGGTCTGGATCATCATAACCATCATCGTACAATTCATTAAGAAGTGCTTTTGACTGTGCTGATTCTCCTGCCAAATTAGCAGTCATTCCAGCAAAGTATTTGATTTGATTGAATTCCGCTTTATCATCATAAAACCCTTGTACTTTATTGCCATCTAAGAATGTCTTAATATTAAGAATCTTTGAAAATGCACCATAAGCAGCCTTAAAGTCTTGTGATTCATAGCTTCTTACAGCAAGTTCACGGAAAGAGTCTCCTGATTTTATCAACCCGTCAAACGCTGATTTTTTCTCAAAAGTCTTAGGTGTAAGATCAAGTACTTTTTTGAAAGCGTCGTATGAATTTTCAGCAGCTTCAGGATGTCTAAGTTTTGCTAAATCATGAGAAGCGATCTCATTGTAGATTTCTCCTCTAAGGAGCCAAACTTTAGCAAGTGCTGCAGATTCTTCATCTTGAATAGCAGCATCAGCCCCAAGTCTTGCTTTATCTAGATCACTGTAGTTCTTCTCTCTATCGAACTTATAGTTGGTAAATGCTTTTTTTGCAGATTTATAGTCCTGTGCATACATTGATGTTGCAAGGAGTGCGATCATTAATAAACAGGTAATTACTTTTCTCATTTTTAAAATTGTTTATTAGTTTATATGGATGATTTGTTAAATAATCTAATCTTCAGTTGGTGGTGTTTCATCACTTGTTTCAGCATCACCTTCATTTGTAGTTGCATCATCTTCACTTATAGTTTGATCATCACCTTCATTTGCAGGAACATTTTCAGCATTTTCTGACTCAGCATCAAACTCTTCTTCATCATCATGCGGTACAACTGCAATATCAGCAATTTGATCATTCTTAGAAAGATTAATCAAACGTACACCTTGTGTTGCTCGTCCCATTTCTCTTAGTGAAGAAAGCTCCATTCTAATTGTAATACCAGATTTATTAATAATCATCAGATCTTCCTCATCGCTTACCGACTTGATGGCAACTAATTGACCAATCTTATCGTTAACATTCATGGTTTTCACACCCTTTCCTCCCCTATTCGTAACTCTGTATTCTGACAATGCGGTACGTTTACCGTTTCCTTTTTCTGATAGTACAAGTATACTAGCGTTTTCATCTTCAGGATTTACACAAACCATACCAATTACCCTATCTGTCTCATTATCAATGGTTATTCCTTTCACTCCTGCAGCTGATCTCCCCATTGCTCTAACTTTAGATTCTGGGAATCGGATGGCTCGTCCTGATTGAATACCAATCAAAATATCATTCTGGCCATTTGTCAACTTAGCTTCTAGCAATTGGTCACCCTCATTAATTGTAATCGCATTTACACCATTCGTTCTAGGCCTGCTAAAGGCTTCCATGCTCGTCTTCTTGATGCGTCCCTTTCTAGTACAGAACATGATATAGTGCGAGGACAGGAATTCTGCATCCTTAAGATTTTGGATCATCACATAAGCACGAACCTTGTCTTCTTTCGGAATGTTAATGATATTCTGAAGCACCCTACCCTTCGAGCCTTTCGTGCCCTCCGGTATTTCGAACACTCGCAACCAGTAACAACGCCCCATTTCAGTAAAGAACAGGACATAGTTATGCGTCGTAGCGGCCACGATATGCTCAATAAAATCTTGATCTCTTGTGTTACTTCCTTTAGAGCCTTTTCCACCTCTATTCTGAATCTTAAACTCAGATGCTTTGGTGCGTTTCATGTAGCCTAAGTGCGAAATTGTAATGATAACTTCCTCATCTGCGATTAGGTCTTCGATACTAATATCACCTTCTGCAGTATATTCTATTTGTGTTCTACGCTCATCTCCATATTTCTCCTTGATATTGCGGAGTTCTTCTTTGATGATTTCCTTCCGCTTTACTTCGCTATCAAGAATTGACTTCAATTCATCAATCAGTGCTTTGATTTCAGCAGCTTCTCCTTTGATCTTATCACGTTCTAGACCAGTTAGCTTCTGAAGACGCATATCAAGAATTGCTCTTGCCTGAGCTTCACTTAGCACATCACCATTTGTAAACTTCTCCTCTGTTAACAGTTCACTGATGGCTCGTTTGCCTAATTTAGATTTTTCTGCTTTTGAAAGGAAGGTTCCATCCATCAAGCCTTGACGTGCCTCTTCAGGATTTTTAGAGCTTCTAATAAACGCAATTACAGCATCTAGGTAGTCCAACGCTACTAACAGTCCTTCAAGGATGTGAGCGCGTTCTTCTGCTTTTCTAAGATCGAAACGTGTTCTACGTTCAATGACTTCCAATCGGAACTTTACAAACTCTACAATGAAGTCTTTTAGGTTCAACACTTGCGGTCGCCCATTTACTAGAGCGATATGTCCCATTCTAAGGAACGATTGTAGCTGTGTATATTTATATAGTTTACTTAGCACAACTGATGCCATTGCATCTCGCTTAATTTCAAAGACAATACGCATTCCGTTTCTATCCGACTCATCTCGGATGTCAGAAATTCCTTCAATTTTCTTAGCGTTCACCAGTTCTGCTGCTTTGATCAACAGATTGGATTTATTTACTTGGTAAGGTATTTCTGTAACAATGATCCGCTCTTTATTGGTTTTGGTGGTTTCTATGTTCGCTTTTGCACGCAGCACTACCCTACCATTTCCAGTCTCGTAGCCTTGCTTGATTCCACTATACCCGTATATAATTCCACCGGTAGGAAAATCTGGTGCTTTAATATATTTGGTTAATTCTTCTATTGTGATGTCGTTATCATCAATATATGCAATGGTTCCGTCTACAACTTCTCCAAGATTATGGGGAAGAATATCGGTAGACATACCCACTGCGATACCTGAGGCACCGTTGATCAGTAGATTTGGGACACGAGTTGGTAATACAGTTGGCTCTTTCAATGAATCATCAAAATTCAGCTTAAAATCAACTGTATCCTTATCAATATCCGCTAAAATTTCATCACTAATTTTTTGAAGGCGTGCCTCTGTATATCGCATTGCTGCAGGGCTATCACCATCAATTGAACCAAAGTTCCCTTGTCCATCTACTAATGGATATCTTAGGGACCAGGGCTGTGCCATCCGCACCATACTATCATAAACTGAGGAGTCACCATGTGGATGATATTTACCCAAGACTTCTCCTACGATACGTGCAGATTTCTTATGTGATTTATTGAATGTGAGACCCAATCCTGACATACCGTAGAGCACTCTCCTGTGCACTGGTTTCAGTCCGTCTCTTACATCTGGAAGGGCTCTGGACACAATCACTGACATCGAATAGTCGATGTACGCTGATTTCATTTCTTCCCCTAAACTAATTGGGATTATCCGTTCATCTGTGGCCATATAAAGATTTTGATTTAAAAATTAATGAATACAATTTTATAGAGAATTGTATTGAATTTTTAACAAGCGTTTTTACCTTGTTATTTAACCTTGCAAAGATAAGGAATTAGGGTAAGAATCAGGCATTTAAATGGAAAGAAATATATAGTATGATCAACAATTGTTAACAACTTTGCTTAACAATATTCATCATCTAAAGTGCAGCTTTAAATATATTGATTTATAATTCTGGTTATCAATGTTGTACGTCACAATGAAGATGGATTTTATTTTGTTAATAAACCACCATCAATTCAATGAAAAATTGCTGATTGATAATTACCACACGAACTAATCTCAGGAAACAACCAGAATGGTATTCAAAATCAGGTAGGTTTTACGTATTTGATGGTATACAATCCAGTCCATCCAGTAGTACTAAGCACGAATCACTCAATATGTTTGTTTGCAAATTTACCAATGCCCGCAATTGCTTCTCTTGATTTCGGTAGAAATTGCCACAGAATGTGCCATACATGAATCATACCTTCGTAGACTTGAAGGGTAACATCTACGCCACTCTTCCTTGCTTTTTGTGCAAATCTTGTAGAATCGTCTAGCAATATTTCTTCTTGCCCTGTTTGTATCAAAATTGGAGGCAAACCAGACAAGTCTGCGTACAGTGGTGAGATATATGGATGATCTAACGGTGTGTCAACTGCGTATCTGTTTGACCATGCAGTGATGTCCGTTTTTTTAATTATTGGGTCATTGAGTGCTTTTTGCTTGATTGATTTACCCGTTGCGCAAAGGTCAGTCCAAGGCGATAGTACGATTGCTGCTGCAGGGTTTTCCATACCCTCATCTCGTATTTTAAGCAAGGTGGAGAGCGCTAAGCCACCACCAGCAGAGTCGCCACTCAAAATTATGTTTTTAGGCTTGTAGCCCGTTTCTAAAAGCCATTTATAGGTTGCCATGGTATCTTCTAAAGCAGCAGGAAAAGGATGCTCAGGTGCGAGCCTGTAATTAATTGCCAAAACGCGGATATCAGCTTTAATGGCAATTTGAGCCATCATAGAACGGTGTGTGTTAATGGATCCGAGACCGTAACCGCCTCCATGAAAATACAAAATTACTTTTTTTGTAGGACCGAGGAGTGGCTTTATCCATTCAGCTTCTATCTCCTTTATTTTGAAAGGGATGTTCCGGACCCTCCAGCTGACGGGCAGTCGAGCGGATTGAGCATCAAAGAAGCTTCGCATTTTAGGCACATTATCAGCAAACGGAATTGTTTTCCGCTTGAGGCGCCTTAGCCACAATTTGATTAATTCATTTCTTAGTAGATCAAGTACCACAGCTTCTTCATTTTAGTCCATAACAGTATGCAAACATAACAAAATTTTGAAAATTGAACACTATTCTAACATTGCACTTACTAACAACTCAATATTTAATTTTGTTCAATACAATAGGGCCTGAAATATTATTAGGCAAAAATTGGCCTATTTGTTATAAAAGTCTTGAAATATTAACTGACATTGCAAAATATACCTATATTGCATCTCATTATTAAACTAAACCAAGAACTAATGGAGTATTCGTCGCAAAGGGTTGTGCTTTTGCCTGGATTTGGAGAAGATGATAAGATTTTTCGCAAGATCAAACCCTTTTTAAACGGCTACAGTCTCTTATACGTAGATTATCGGGATGTGTTGAGGAAATTTGAAGTAGAAAACATAACCATGGATAAATTTGTCCATGAATTGATTGAATACTACGATATAAATAGCAAAGATATACTAATTGGTCACTCACTCGGTGGCTACATCTCACATAAAATCAAACAATCAACTGACTGTCACAATTGTTTGATTGCTTCTTTTACAGATCCTTCAAAAATAAAAATTCCTGTTGGCTTTAAACGAGTAATTAAACTCTTGACAATGAAAGGAATGTTTACGTCTAAGCTATTCAAAGAGATGCTTTGGAAGACGTATGAGAAAAAGCCTTCAGTTGCCGAGATTGAACATACATTGTCTGTCTTTGATTCTTACAATAAAGAAGATATTTATAAACTAATCAAAATAATCGAACCCAAGAAAAAATCATGGACTCGATTATTCAGAAAAAATAGAACAAAGCGTCCTTCACTTATTTTGCATCCAATGTCAGATTGGATAGTGAAGTCTCCAGACGAGGAGCATATCAAAGTGCCTGGAGATCATTTTGCATTAACTACATACTTTGAAATTGTTGGGCAACACCTAGAAGATTGGCTTTTGAGCCTGCATCAGGAATGGGCACATAGTAAAGAGCTTGAACTGGAATACCGACTGTATGAGCAACCTGAATTATGGATCGCCTAAAAAATAATCTACTGATATTTAGTTACATTATCTTTTAGTAGATCAATCAATACTTTAAACGACTTTTAATACAAAAAAGCATTAACTCTAGGGAATTAATGCTTTTTTATAAACACATTTTCTTTTTTTTCCCACAGGAAAACTATTCATATTCTGAAAGTAGACCATCAACTTTACTTAATACTTCTTTCTTAAAAGGTCTGTTATTTCTAAATTCTAAATTAATCCTATATATTTGGAATCTAAAGCACCACACGTTGAAACAGCAGAAAAAAAAGAAGAAACAGGCTTCTAAAAAGAAAGTCCAAAAACAGGCAGTTAAAAAATCTTCAAACAATGTATTCCTTGGGATTTTGTTTATCCTCGCTTTTGTCCTTTATGGTAATACACTAGGGCATCAATATGCTTTTGATGATTCTATTGTGATTACAGAAAATGCCTTCACCAAGAAGGGATTTAGCGGAATTGGCGATTTGATGACCCGAGACTTCTTTGAAGGTATTTATGGCAAAAGTACTGAGCTGACTGGTGGACGGTATCGACCATTGTCTTTAGCGATGTTTGCCGTGGAATATGGCATTTTTGGTGAAAATCCTTTTATTGGACATCTGATTAATATTGTTCTTTATGGTTTAACATTAATGCTATTGTTTATTGTGTTACAATTATGTTTTAATAGCAAGTCAATAATCCCTTACATCACTACTTTAATATTTGCAGTACACCCAATTCATACTGAGGTGATTGCGAACATTAAAAGTCGAGATGAAATTCTTTGTTTTCTGTTTATGTTAATCTCCATGTATGCTTTATTCAAAGCAATCGATACAAAGGAGCTCGGCAAGTGGATGGGGATTGGGATTGGTTCTTTCTTCCTGGCCCTACTGGCTAAAGAAACTGCAATCACCTACTTACCTGTTTTTCCATTGTTTATCTACTTTTTCAGACAAAAATCTATTCCTGATGGAGTAATAAAAGGCTTATACTTTATAGCACCTGCCGTAATCTACTTATTACTCCGTTTTGCATTAGTCGGTATGCCTGGAGGATCTGATAGTTCAGACATCATGGAAAACCCCTACGTAAACTCTTCATTCAACGAAAAGTATGCAAGTATTTTCTACGTCTTGTTGAAGTATTTTGGCTTACTGATACTACCCCACCCATTAACATGTGATTATTCATTTAATCAAATTCCTTTTGTAGGTTGGTCAAACATTTTTGTAATTATAAGTGTCCTGTTTTACTTTGGTATTGGTATTTACATGCTTCTTAAAATGAAAAGTCGAAGTATGATTGCGTTGTGTACCTTATTATACTTGGCTCCTTTGTCTATTACCTCCAACTTCTTCTTTAATATTGGAGCACCAATGGGCGAACGTTTTTTATACATTCCTTCCTTTGGATTTTGCCTATTGGTCGCTTATGGTATTAGTAAGCTGTTGAAGGTAAAAGAACTGGATGACAACTGGAAATCAAATTATGCACTTATTGGTCTTGTAGGGTTGATTCTAGTGACTGGGAGTTTAAGAAGTGTGATTAGAAATTTTGATTGGTATGATAATTTTACATTGTTTGCTAAGGATGTGGAGACGTCCTCTCAAAGTGCTAAAATGCAGTATTATTATGGTAACATAAATTTGAAAAAATACTTAGCGGATCCAACGCCCGAAAACAAACAATTACTTGATATTGCTGAGCGTCATTTCTTGAAAGGGCTAGAAATAAACCCTAAGTTTCATCATTGTACTTACAATCTTGGAAATGTCTATGAACAAAGAGATAATGCGCCTAAAGCCATTGAGTACCTGAATAAAACCTTGGAAATGTATCCAACGCATATCAATTCGCATACCCTACTCGGAAAGGTGTACGGCAGACTGATGAAAGACTACACCAAATCCGTGTTTTACCTAGAAAAAGCAGTCAATGTGTTTAAGGAAGACAGCCAAGGATCTCTGCAAAACCTGGGCAATGCCTATGCTGGTAAAGGAGATTTTCCGAAAGCATTAGAAATCTTTCAGCGATTGATCAAAAAAGATCCGAATAACGCTCGATATTATATCAATATGGGAATTACCTATGACAGAATGGGTGATAAAGTGAAAGCAAATGAAGCGTACCAGAAAGCAAGAAAAATCGATCCATCTCTAGCGCCCAATTAGTATTTATGTGCTTAAAATCTCCATACTATGAAATTCATTCTTGATTTTTTTAAATGGTTGTTTGGTCCTAAGACACAACCTTCACCCACTCCTACTCCATCAGAGCCAACACCTAGCGAGCCACCAATAGCAGATCCACCGATTACAGATCCTACGCCTTTAATCACATACCCGTTGAAAGCGGATCAGGTCGATGGCGTAAACTTAACACAAGGGACGAACTACACACTGACTGCTGAGGACATGTTTGAGAATGAGGCGGTTATTGATTTAGAGAAAGTCGCAGAGCGTAATGGCATGCATGAGTCCTCTCTAAGCGCGTTTAACGAGCACAGAGCACTTACGGTCGGCAATCAATGTTATGTGCCATCAGTGGATGAGTTATGCTTTTATGAGTATTGCTTGAAGTACAAGGAACTTGAAATGGCAAAGGCGAACTACTTGACGATGCCAGAAACACCAAATAAGAAACTATTAAAGGCTGCACGGTATAGAGGGGCAGGTGAGCTAGGTAAGTTTTACGGGACTTCCTCTTTAGTTTTCCGCAGCCCCAACGGGCAGTTGGATGGCGCATCAGAACGGAGAACTGAACTGATAAATGGAAACAAGGAGTTTAAGGTGAATTGGGGACCTGATTTGTGGAAATGCAATATCTTCATGCATGATTGTGTTTTCTTCAGCGGATATCAGCCTGATATGCTATCAAATGACCATTATATTACGGCAGGCAGTTTACAAGTTTCCAGCCGGTATAAGCAGTTGACAGTTGAAGAGGTGACACCTGGTTGTGTGGTCCAATTGTTTAATGGGTCTGGCAGCAATGCGTCTCATAACATGGTTCTAATGTCTTTTGTAGAGCGTATTGGAATTGACGGAGGCTCTGAAGTTTGGACATTTAAGGCAATGGGGGCAGAATCTGATCGTGTGGCTGTTTCGATAAGACGGCATTATTTAAAACCTGAGGCTGTAGATGACTTTTATCACGTGGATACTGAGTTAGATCATTCCACTCGGACCTTTATTCGGTTTTTTAAACCGTTGTTTAAACGGGATTTAGTTTAAACTGAAATCTAAGTTTAATCATTAACTAAAGACAAGGTATTTACTAGATAAATTCAGGACGAATATAAGACCTTCGTTCATTAACAGAACAACTTCCTAAGTAATCATTGATTAGTAGAATTAATCAATAAAAAACCTTAGTCTCTAGGGATAATCGTCAGTTTTCCTGAGAACTTACTTGCATCGTTTTTCACTGTTAGAAGATAGATTCCACTAGCTAGACCGTCAATCGTGATGTTTCCTTTAAAGCTAGAATCTGCTTTGTTGATTTCTTCAGTAAAGAAAACTTGGCCGAGTACATCCGTTACGGTTACGGTGAATTTACCAGAATTTTTATGATTGAACGAATAGCTGAATGCTCCATCAGTTGGATTCGGAAAGATGTTTAGCCCACTGGAAACTGTGATCTGATCATTGAAGTCTTCTCCATTCCATTTTTTCTTAGTCACCTTGATATCTGTCGTATTTAGAATGAGATCTGGTATGCTTGGATTCGATATCTCACAACTATAAACACCTTCTTTAAATGCGTCCATTTTCACTATTGCAAAGTCATTTGAATAACGTGTTTCTAGGAATTCTCCATCTTTAAACCAGTTAAACACATTTCCGCTAACACTTGTGAGTTCTGGAATCGAGATGATTGAAGACTGCTTCGGATATAGTTCAAGGAATGCTGGCAACTCAAGTATTGCCTGCTCGTCATAACTTAAGGTTTTATGTCCACATCGGTTTAACTGACTAGCGATTGCTTTAAGTGGCAATAGATCTTCAAACGTTAGGCTGTTTCCTATGAGATTGAAGTTTCCTAGTCTAGCCTCAACGAATTGGCTAGAAAGCACTTCGTTTATGTTGTTATTTTTAAGCGAAATTGTTCTTAGACTATCCATAGTAGCCATTGACGCTGGTACGGTTCCAGTCAATTGATTGTCATCTAAATAGACACTAACCAATTTCGGTAATAGGCCTAAAGTTTCAGGTAAATCTCCGCTAATTCTATTTTCTTTCAACCCTAGATAAGCCAAATTGTCTAGTAGGCCAATTTCAGCTGGTAATGGTCCTGAGAGTTCACTATTCTGAACAAACATACGTTCCAACTTATCTAAATGTTCAATCGTAGATGGGAAATTACCTTCAAAATGATTGTTACCAAGATTTAAGGAAATTAATCCGGTTAAATATCCTAATTCAGCAGGAATTTTACCTTTCAAGTTATTTCCAAACAATGTTAGGTGGGTTACCCTACCCTTTGAGGTTCTGACACCATACCATTTTGAAACAGGTTGTTTAAAATCCCATTTAACTTTCCAGTCCCCTCCATTTAATGCTCTATTAAACTCAATTAGATTCAACGAGTCTTTTGCAATTGATTCAGCGGATATTGACGTTGTGCTTAGGAAAAGGAGCGTTAGAAAGGAAAAGAAAAAGTTTGATTTAGTCATCTTTAGCATGTTTATTTTTAGCGTTCCTTATTATGACGAGAAAACTGATTAAAAAGTGTTAATATTTTCTTAAAGTTTTTATTAAAATCACTTATTGATTGGTAGACATATCCTTATGGTTGTCCTCAAAGGTAGTATATATTTACCTATTAATCATGTCATTATTCTTTTCTAAGAACTTTAGTTTCAGTTTTATTAGATTTCAGTTTAGAAATTTTAAGTTTGTTGCCAGATTGGAATATTTTGACCAACGTTTTATTATCTACTTGACTTCTAAAAATAGCCTTTTTACCATTGATTTCAATTAAGTCAAACACCTCATTTTGTTGAATTAAGATAATTTTACCTCTTGACCGCTTTATTTGGATCCGATCAGATTCGTACGGCTCATTATTGTTTTCATAGGAGTAGACCGTTCCAATAAGCTGATTAGCAGATATGTTTTCCCAAACCTCTTTTGTATTCAAGTTATAATCAATCCAAGAACCAGAAATCCAATTCAGTTGGTTAATTTGGTAATTATTTTGACTTGAGGCAGCGTCGTCATTTGAGGAACTAGCTTTCGGCATTGCTGAAACTGAGTTACCAAGAGCAATATCTTTGAGGTTTGGTGGTTCAGGATCTACAATGTCTTCTGCCTCGGAAGCAGCCGTCATCATTGGTTGATTGGACGGATAGGCTTCTGATTTTCTTCTTTTACGCTCAACTTTTTTCTCTACGGTTGTCGTTTCAACTTGATCAAGTACCATTGGTTTCTCATCTCTTGCAATTGATTCTTCTACTTCTTCTGCTAGATTATCACTAAGCTCTGCTGAAACCTGCGGGGAAGTTTCTTCAACTGCAGGCATAGATGAAGTCTTAGAATATTGCTCAAGGGAAGGAGCCATTTGTTCCTTTTTAACCATGCCCTCTGCATCAGTATTGTCTTCAATCATAACTTCCACTAATGGAGCCTTTCTCATTGGTTTTGAAGGAACTGGATCGATTTTCGATTTTGACTTTGGTATATTCGTTGGGACACTTTTGTCTGAAGGAACGGATTGGTTATATTTATCCGTGTTCAATGCAATTAACTTATCGTCTAGTACACTTTCTTCTACTTCTTCAACGGTGGCAGACTGAGTTTGATTTATAGGACTTTTGTTTACATTATTCTTCTTAGGAATATTTGCAGCGATGGGCTGATTTCCATAGTAATACTGTTTTTCACGATGGCTCATTAAGATGGGACGCGCTGGTTTTGCCTCTTCCTGTTGCACAATACTGGAATTGGGTGCATCTGATTTATCAGCTTGAGCGATTGTTGTGGTGGTGTGTAATTGATTGTTATCTTGAAAAAGATAGAATATCCCCATCAAAGCCAATAGAAGGAAGCCAGCTGCGGCAGCGTAGTAATTCCACAATACTTTTCGTTTGGTGGTGTTCTTACTGTCGAGTTTTTGCTCTAATCTGTCCCAAGCCATAGGCGTGGGTGCCGCATCCAGTTTGTGCTCATTTTTGCGAAACTGATCAAATATTTCTTCGTTATTCTTCATAATACAATTTATCCCGCTTCGGGATACTGGTTTAGCCGGATTAATTTCCTAAGTTTCTTTTTTGCTAAGATCAACTGAGATTTAGAGGTATTGATACTAATTCCCAGCATTTCAGCAATTTCTCGGTGCTTGTATCCTTCAATAACATAAAGGTTGAATATCGTACGGTATCCAGTGGGCAATAAGCCAAGCAAGTCCATGATATCTTGGGCTTCTAGCTCATCTTGTGCATTGATCACTGATTTTACTTCTATATTGCTTATTTCTACTGAAAGGTTAAAATTGTTTCGTTTTCTTAAAAACATGAGAGATTCATTCACCATTATTCTTCTGATCCAACCTTCAAAACTACCATTCCCCTTGTACATATCAATCTTGTTGAACACTTTATAAAAGCCTTCTACTAGTACATCTTCAGCATCCTCATTAATTTTTAGGTAACGTCTGCATACACCGAACATCTTAGGAGAAAATTTCTCATAAAGTAGCTTCTGAGCCTGACGGTCTTCACTTTTACAACGTGCTATGAGCTCTTGTTCAGTCAATGCGTGTATGATTAGGTTTATGTTATCGAAAGTATGCATTGAGTACATTTAATACTTAACTTCAATAACATAGATGCACCTTTAACGAGAAATGGTGTGTTAAGGTGAAAAAAAAACGATTATTTCTTAATCTTGCTTTACTATTGGCTATTTATTTGCATCAATAATAATCTCTGATTCGAGAACACTTTGCAAATCTGTGATAACTTCTCGTGTGGGAACGACTCTATTTTTTTCGATAGAAATAATATTATTCTTAGAAAGACCAACTGCCTTAGCCAATTCATCTTCAGATATACCTTTCAAGGTCCTAGCATTTAAAATTTGCTCACCAATAGAAGGGTATTTCCCTTTCTTTGCAACTTCTTGCAATTTTACATCAAAGGCCGCTTGATCCATGTTTGCACCAGGTCGGTTATGATCTATTTCACAAGCTGTAAAGAAAATAAACGCTATAAAAACCAATACGTATCTCATATCAAATCTAATTTTGGTGTAAAATACAACATATTTTGAATTATATACACAAATGAAAACTTTTTGTAGCTATTTATAAACTAAATAAACATTTTGTTCTTAATAACTTTGTTTTTGAAACAATAATATTTAACTTGCGGTGTCTTAATTAAGATTTTATACATAATAAAATAGTTATGACTGGATTTTTAGAGAACATCGTCAATATTAAGTTTAGAGAAATCTACGCTTATCTTGAAGAAAATAGATTGATCAGGGGTAAATCTGATATTGCTAAGAAATTAGGTACTTACAACCATGTTGTTAATAGTATTCTTAAAGGAAAAAGGAATATTACTGTTGATCAAATAAATCGATTGATTGAGGCTTATAACATAAATGCAAATTATGTGTTTGGCTGTAGTCCAGAAATGGTTCTTGGAGATGGGCCATCTGGGAACTCTGCCAGTTTAAATGACGATGGGTATGAAGGTCGGAACAACATAACACTTGTTCCATATAAAGCGGTTGCAGGTTATGCTTTAGGCAAGCATGACAAGGAATACCTCAATAGTTTACAGAATTTTAGTATTCCTGGACAAGAAGGGAAATTGATTGCTTTTGAAATTAGTGGTGACAGTATGCTTCCTACAATTACAAATGGAGACATCATAATCTGCGAGCCACTCGAACGTGGGGAGCCTGTTAAAGACAATTCTGTTTACGTCGTAGTTACTGATGTCGTAGTTACTAAACGCATCCAGCAAATCAGAGAAAACAATATCGTTGCCAGATTTCGACTGATCTCTGATAATGACGCTGTTTATAAGCCCTATGATGTCGAGTTGGATGAAATAACCCAGATATTAAAGGTTAAATGCCGCTTGACAAGTTCAGGAATCTATTAAAATATACTTCGTCTATAGAGACTAGCAGCAGTTGATTCTTTTAGATTGGAGCTTTTGTATAATCGAAGATTCTCCAACATGCTGGCGTAGTACATGGATACTCAAAATCTTGGCAGTATCATTTAAATTCGTGATAATTCAATTAATATCGTTAAGCTAAGAGATAAACCATTGAAGTCTAACGTGGTTTAATGCTCTAGGTGCGTGATAACTCAGCATGGTGCATACACCTCAGAATTTGCAGCACCTTTTTTCGAGCACTGCATGTGAGGCGTAATTTCCTTAATGAATAGTGATCGCAAACGAGTTAACTTAATGACATTTATAATTCTTCTTATCTTGGGAGTCCTGAAAATTAAACCACCCATCACTTTCAATGCATTACGGCTTGATTCGCTTATTGTTTCACCCCAAATCAAGCATTATTGTCAAAAACGGGGGCAAGGTGTTTTTGATAGAAACACTTGTAAAACCAATGTAAACATCAGTAGACCAAATACTTTGAATATTTTTGTACTAATAGTAATTGACTGAAAAATAAAGAACTCTAAAAGCACTCATAATTTACAGGGAATACCTATCTAAGTAAGCAATGCTTGTCTTACACTGCAAAATTAGATGCCAGCACTCTATGAGCAAACTGCCAAAAATACAAAACTTGCCTTCAAGAAGACGGTAAAGGGTTGATTCCTCCATTGCCTAGATCAAGAAGACGGTAAAGCTGTTTGGCTTGATTCCTCAATTGCCTGGATCAGATTATCTGCTAACCTCGTGGTCAGGTTGTCTGTACCATACGGCCTTGGCTAGAAAGGGACATACTTGTAAACGGGAAAGGGTGGGTTATTATAGAACCATATAACTGATTAGGTTCTCTAGTGAAAAATTCTTAGGATACATTCTAATTGACATCTGAACAAATTCATTTGTCTTAATCTGAAACCTCTTTTCCAAACAATATGTTTTTATTGTTTCAAGTTCGACTGTCATCTAAGGTCTTACTGAATGCCCAGGATTTAAATTTCGGAGCAGTAATTAGATTTATATTCTCCTTATAACCTATATATAGTTTCCGAAAACTCCTAGAAACCTATAACTTCTTTACATATTCGTCGAGCGCCTTCTTATCATCAAAGAATAATTTTTTATCAATACCTCGCTCAAGGTGAATAGAAAGTTCAAAACCCTTCTTTAATTTTCTGATTTCATACCAACCAGAATTTGTTCTCCTTGAAGAATCTGGCTTGTTTTCATCATAATAACTTTCGATTCCTCCTTTTTTTATCTTTTTTTTCTTTTTCATATTATTAATTGTAATTAAAACATCATTCTATTTTCTCCACATCAATATATATCAAATTAACAAGCCAAGGTCGACAATCTTTGTGTCCTTCAACTAACTGCCAAGCAATCTAAAATAGGCTCATGATCATAAAGAACAAAACAAGATAAATCCACAAGACATCAAGAAAATGCCAGTACGTGGTCAATAGTTTCAATTTAAGACGTCGGTCTGGATCAGAAAAATAAACTAGAACTGTCACAGGTTCTTTCATGTACTTATTCGCTGTATAAATAAACCAGAGCAAGGCTGGCAATCCTCCAAAAACGTGAACCAGATGCAATCCTGAGAGCAAATATAGATAAGAAGTTGCAGGACCATCGCTTAAAAGCATCCCACTATTAACCATTAACTGCCAACCGAAATATTGAGCAATCATAAAAATAACAGTTAACCCAGTCGTCAGGTAGAGATTGTGAATGTATTGAGCGGTATTGTCTTCAATATAGGCTTTATTTGCTCGTTTGATAAAATAACTACAGCCAATGAGTAGAAAACTGTTTAATAAGAATAGGATGGGTAATCTAATCGGCTCGATTCCCATCACTACACGCTGGTACATGTAAGACAAGGTCAATGCTATGAACAATGCTGATAAACCAGCCAGCATTAAGAATATAATAACCTGGTATGGGTGTATGCGAATTGAGTAATTGTCAACGGGATTATCCATAATTTGCTGCAATCTAAACTATAATCATCAAATCTTATAATGCAAATTAAGAATGATTGTTTATAAAACGGTACTTTTTCTTTTGAATAAATTGACCTTTCTTGAAGAAGAACGGTACACCTTGCATGTTTTTTTAAATTGCATTGTCTACAAAATCAAATTAATGAGGAATTTTCTAAACCTTTAAATGTGTTGCATAGTTTACTTATAAACCACAATAAAATCAAGACATTTATAGTAAAAATAGATCGGTTGCATTGTCACGAAAAAAATCAATATTAGTAGTTCACTGCTGCCATTCAATTCTATTTATCTTCAAGGGTATATCGGATTTAATCATCCTATTCACTGTCACATATTAACTGACAATCAACTATTTAACAAAAAAAGGATTTGTGTGACAGTGAAAAATCCTGCAACTTGCTTCTTGTAATCAGTAATCAACTAAACTAATAATCATGAAGTCAGTAATCGTTACAATCGCTTTTTCAATTCTTGTTATATTTACCGCTTTCGCTAACAACGACAACCCTCCCGCGAATACTGATCGTACAATCACTGCTGATAACTGTTTCTTTTTAGACCCTGATGAAAAAATCGTTTTTATAGATTTTGAAGAAATTAATGGTTTCGCGAAAGAAGTTATCGTTAAGAATGATAATGATGAAATCATTTTCCAAGCACAACTATGGGATGAATTTAACCTAAACGGTAATATTTATGAATGGAGTTATGCAGAAGAAGCCACTGGTAACTTTACAATTGAGCTATACACCTTTACTAGAGTTTTGACAAAGGAAATTGGTTCTTCACCCCCTTTAGCAAGCAAATAGATCTAAGAAAACCATTATTAAGAAAGAGCTTAAACCTCTATAAATGAGCCTTTCTAATGTATTCATTCACCCAATTAACATAATGAATAAATCAAAGTTGACTCTAGTAAGTTACTAGTGAATTACAACTGTTTTTAAACAACGATTTCTTAACAGAATGGTCCAATTAATTGAAACTTTTCGTTAATATTATCGTTTTAAATAAAAACCTCTACATTGAAAAAAAAATGTTTAGATATAGATTCCAATACAATTACATATGAGGAGTTGGTTGAAAATATTGATTGTTTGATACGCTCAGAAAATTTTGAGTCTATAAAAACAATTCTTGATAAACATATTAAAGTCTTTTTTAGCAAAAAGGAGAAATACAATACTACATTTCTACTGTTGAACAGAATCCTAGTAGCAATACACAATAGCCCAAAAGACCACAATTCCATTAGCGCGTATTTCATCAACCTTTCAGGCCTCCTCTGTGCACAATTAGATTTAGGAAAAGAATCGTTGTATCTATACCTACTCGCCTTGTTGTCAGGTAAAAGCATAGACAGAACGAGATATTACAACAATGTAGGTTCCTCTTTAGCAAATCTAGAAAATTTTGAACTAGCAAATACCTTTTATTTAAAAGCATTGAGCTTTATTGATAGCTACTATGAAGCAAATGGAAAGGAAGCCTTTGGCCCCAAAAATCTTACTATACTCAATCAGGCGATTAGCTGTATTCGGCTTGGTGATTATGAAAAAGGTAGAGAATGGTATCAAAAAGTAGATACAGATAATCTAAAGTTTTTTCATGTTGAATATGCGTATGCATACATCGGAAATTTCATTGCGTTACTTGATATTACAGATTTAGATGTTGCAATTGACTTTATTAAGGAGGCAGAAAAAGAGAATACCTCGATTGGGATAAAACTAAGAAAACACATTATTAAGCACATGCCGATGTCTTCTTCTGAACGGTACGAGTTATTGAAGGAGAATTATACTTGTCTCTCGAAAATGACCAATGCGAAAGACCGAATTGATTGTCTTACGCACTTGATTAAGTTGGCAAAGGAGCTATTCAAGAAAGAAGATGAACTATTATTTTTGAATGAACTGTATGAGGAAAATCTTAAAACGAACAATGAAGAAAACATTGCCTCACAGATTATTGTAGAGCAGTATGTGGAGTTTTTCAATAATTTGACTCAGATTAATCTGAAAATAAAACACCAAAAAGATGAGCTACAAAAACTGACGTACATCCTTTCACATAATCTAAAAAGCCCCATTCGGAATATTTTTGGATTCTCTCAACTATTAAAGAAAAAGTATGCCTCGTCCCTTGATGCTGAAGCTGAAGAGTACTTGAATTTTATAGATAATGGTAGCAATGAGCTCAATGAGTTGTTGAACAAAATTCTTCAAATTTCAAACTATAATACTAAAACAGAACCTGAAGTGAATGTCGATTTAAATAAAATCATTGAACACATCGGAATCGAGCTTCATTCTGAATCCAAAAACCAAATCAAAATTCTTAATGAAAGTAAATTGCCGACAATCTGGGCAAGAAGATCAGATATGCAAGAATTATTTAAAATACTAATAGAAAACGGAATTAAGTTTAACAATTCAGAGGTTCCAACCATTTCTATTGAAAAGCTAGTTGAAAATGACAAACTAGTCTTCAATATCGTTGATAATGGAATTGGGATAGACACTTTTGGCCAAAAGAAAATCTTTGACTTTTTTACACAAATGGAAAACAAAGCCATGTATGGAGGAACAGGATTTGGACTTGGAATGGCTAAGAAGATCCTTGATTACTATAAAGGGCGTATCTTTCTTAAGAAAACAGGAGACACAGGCACAGCCTTCAGAATTGAGCTACCCATCAATCTAAATGTGGCTTCTGAAAACAGCAGGTTAGCTACGCATAAATAAGCCTATTGATTTATAAATTCGCCTTCTTAGACAACACAAAACTTCTTTTATATTACTTGCTCAGCTTAGCGCTCCAGCGTACTAAACAAACCGTTATTCAAATTAAATAAGATTTGATCTAATCCGTTAATGTCTCCATCCAAATTAAAATCAGCTGTCCGATACACATTAAAATTACCGTTTTCAGTTGACCATAACTGCTTGTCAGCAGCGTTGATGTCATAAAACTGACCATCAGAAACCTGATCTCCGTTGGCAGCATGTAGCACCCAGCGGTCTGGCAAAACTTCCAACATCCCTACTCCACCCGCGGCATAACCGTTTTGAGCACGTAGGTCATACCGAACCACCCCATTCGAAACAGTTACGGCGACTGGAGACATGCCTCCCGTATGATTTCGGTGATCTACTTTAATATAATATGAGCCATTTAGACTATTGAAAACACTAGGATCATCAAACACAATATACCCATCACTTAAGAGCAATCCTGCTTGTTGGACAACCATCGTATTTGCAGCTGTTCCCGTTCGAAATTCTACAAGTACCCAGTCTACAATTGAGAGATTACCATTTAGGTTCTCAAGTTCTAGATATTTATTATCTGAAAAGCCATTGCCTTCTGTACCATTGTAATTCCAAGGCATTATATTGTAAGGCTGTCCGTTGGAAACACTATTGCTCATACCTGGTAATAGTTTGAATTGCTTATTGAGACTAGAACGCATCGTCTCTGAATAGGAAGATGTGCCTGTATACATCGCTCCTTGTATTCCCATCCACAGATTAACAGATTGACAAGGGGCAAAGTTACCTGTGCCAAATAGTGATGGATTATTCCAAGCGTTATCAGTAGCATCCTTCCATGCAATTTTGTGATCTCGAATACCACCATCATCGTCATCGTTTACCTGAATTTCAATCCCGATTTTCTGATTGCCAGTAGCGCTTTGAATACCTAGGGAATTCCAAGGAATTCGAAGCTCTAGTGAGTAACCACCAATGTTCTCCTGTTGTGCGAACACAAGACCAGTTACTGTAGCAGAAAACCCGCCTCTATACGCATAGTATGTTATATCTCCACGACCGATAACAATCTGCAAGTCGTTTGCATCATATGTTGTGCCTCTGCTATCATCTGGATCAAGGAAGATCTCAATTGCGTCATCATCGTATGGTTTACTGCCTGAATCTCGTTGGGCGACATCGTCCACTACGTCAACATACAACGTCAGATAATCATCATTGTAAATCGCACCGAATTCAGCTGACAAGTCAGATGCAGGCACTACTCCACCGATATATTCATCCACTTGATAACTGACTGCTTGATCCCAAACGATTCCAACATTGCCATTGATAGATGGATTGAGCGGATTGCAACGAATAAAGGCATCATAGATATTCTCTGTTTCCCCTAGGCATTGACAGTTGTCATCATATCGATCATCGTAAGTTGTTGGATCATTATCATCGCAAGGAGTTCCTTCTGCTGGGCAGTTTTGGGTAGGGCAACTATATAATATACCACCTCCTCCTTGTGAAATGAAAACTCTTCCAAATACGTTTCGGTCTGCAGCCATTTTACCAGGATTGTTTCCTAGATAGTTCGTTTCATCGTTGAATTGTTCCCAAGTGGTTCCAGCATCAGTAGATTGGTAAACAAAGTAATTGTCATTTCCTGTTAGTCTTCCGAACACATAGATTGTTGGGTAGTTGCTACCAGGCGCTGCTTTCCCTACAGTGAATGTTCTTGCGGTTCTGATTGCTGATATCTTTGTCCAAGAATTCCCTCCGTTAGTGCTGTGATGCAATCCTTGATTATTGAGATATGCCCAAACATGATTTGCATTATCAGGCGTTGCCTGAACACCTCCGGACCACTGAGAACTCGCAGGCAAGGTGCTTACATTCGTCCAAGTTGCACCATTGTTACTACTGCGATAAAATTTTCCATTAGAATAATCATAAACATAAAATTGACCACCTGTTACTCTGTCAGCAGCTAATGGTTCTATGTTTCCTTCCCAAATACCGCGTCCAAATGGTATGGTAAGCGTTGGCGGTCCGAAGCTGTTTCCTTTATTCGTTGTATGACGAAGTCCCCCATTGGTCAAGGCCACTAGGTTTTGCTTGTTGGTAGCACTTACTGCTACTTTTGCACGTCCCCAAGTATTTGTGAATCCAGTCATTGGTGTAAATGATACGCCTGCATTTTCAGTATAAAAAATACCAGCGCGATCTCCTTCCCAAACGCTGCAATTGCCAAATGCCATAAAATCTGGATCCGTTTCGCAGAAGTCAAGACCAGTTCCTTCATTGGCTGTTAGTCCAGCAGGCATATTTGGTGTAAGTCGTTTAATGTTATCATCAGGATAATCCGTCAAATTATTGTGTACAAAACCACTGACATCTGCTACAGCAGAATACAATAACGTATTGTTGGAATTTGTAGGCGGGCAGGCCATGGAAAGGGTTACCACCTCTTCATGTCCTTGGCTTTCGGAGTTATCCCAAACAATCGGATTCGCATTGTAATTTGTGGTTTTAAAGATACTGAACCAATCTACAAAATAAACAGTGTTGGTATTGACGGGATCAAAGATAATCTGTGAAATCGCTGATCCTGGATATTGGCTTGGGTGCCAGTCATAAAACTGATTGATGCTATGGTTCTTCCCTGTCCAGTTTGTACCACTATTTGTAGAAACTTGGAACTTAGTATTGTTCATTGCATTCCAAGCGCTCACGCAGGTAAGCACCGTATTGTCATTTGTCGGATGAGCGGTAACGGTGAAGTATGGAGCAGCTGTACTTCCTGTTTTTATCTGAGACCAAGTGCTTGAAGTTGCAGGACTGTTGAGCCGATAGACTCCTTGCTCACGACAGGCCACATACAGCTTGCTACTATTGGAAGATAGGCTTAGATCATTGATGTTTGTAGGAGAATTAGGAATCAAGCTAAATGTATTACCACCATTTGTACTACGATAAACTCCTAGACCATAATATCCTAGATAGATTGTATTGGTATTATTAGGATCAAACAAAATCGCACGAATACCATGATTAGCAGTAGCTGAGTTGGGTACTTGAGCGGCGCTAACTTGGGTGTATGTGGTACCATTTAGCTTCCATAAGCCTTTTCCACGTACTCCAATCCAGAGTTCATTGGAATTATTGGGATTAATGGCTAGATTGTTTCCTTGCCTTACCATTTGATTCGCTCCAAAGGCAACGCCATCTGGCGCATTGATAACTTGCCAAGTAGCTCCTTGATCCGTTGATTTGATAATAGCGGAGGCTCTATCTCTTAGCTTCTTATCAGCCGACATGTAGACGATATTAGTGTTGGTTGGATGTAGGGCAATTCCGTCTATTCCGTAAAGGTTAGAAGTACCATCGTTCTCAACATCGTTTCCACTGCTTTGCTCATGTTCATCAAATGGGAAGTTTAGTATCTGCTCATAATTACTTTCCTGGGTGTTGAATCTGTAGGCGCCACCAATATCTGTTTTCAAGTATCTGATATCAGGATTTAGAGGATGAATCACCATGCCTGTGATGTAACCACCTCCACCAATGGGTAGTTGTTTCCACTCAGTAGGCCCAGGAGGCGGTGGTGGTGGCGGATTTACATTTTGATAGTCAATGACTAAGGTCGCCGCTTTTGTTGGATCTCCATCATATGAATGTGCGGTTCGTGATCCAATACCAGTCATCAGGATCGTAATGCTACTGGATTCGCTAAAACCGTTTAAATTGACCAATTCTTGAATAACGGAGCTGATGTTTGGTGTTGAATAAATATTGCCAAATGCCCAAGCAGGTGACTGCCAAGAAACACCAGCAATTGTTGTTGTTAATCCGCTTAACGAATTCGGCGTTGTTCCGATAGGAGGTGAATTGGGCGAAAGCTGCGCCTTAATGGTTAAATCAGAGGCATCGCTATCACTTTCTTTAGCATTAAATTGAATGTAGGCATTTGTAATATTGGCTCCATTCGGAATATTTACATTATTAAAACGAATACCAACCGTTTGATTTCCAATACTTGGTCCATCATTGACCAACTCAAGATCAGAACTATTCAAGTAGATATTTCCAGTCAATTCATTTTCTTCAGCATCATCACTTCCTGACTTAACTGTAGTGGGAATTGTGGTAGTTTGTCCAGGAGTTGAATTGGTTTGTTTTAATGTAAATGAATCGTCTATATTACCGTTTTGATCTAAAAAGACAAAGTCGATTTGATCACCATTCACATCCATATAGGCAGATCCATGATCAACAAAGCTGGTGAACATTGCAGGATGATTTAATCCATTATTCCCGTAGGCATTGGAAGAGCAACCCAAGGTAACATAAACGGTTCCTTCTTCGTTGCTATTTTTTTGATAAACACCATCTCCGTTTGACCTGCCATTTCCACCATCAATAACCATTGCGTTGTTAAACGTTGCAGCAGTTCCATGATGCCCATGAATCAAAAATGAACGTTCATAGACATGGCTGTGACCACCCAAAACGAGGTCCACTTCATGTTGTTCTAGTATTGGAAGAATCTGTTGTCTTGTTGCGGTCATTAGCACTCTGTTGTCAGAATTGTAGGATCCTCTAGTGTAGGGCGTGTGGTGAAGTAAGACAATGATCCAGTCTTGAGATGTCGCCTGTAAATCCTGTTGTAGCCAATTAAGCATTGCAGTTGTGATTCCTGTATTATTATTGTCAGTATCTAGTGAAATGAAATGAATATTTCCATAATCGTATGAAAAGTATTTTTCTGTACCAGAGGCCACCCCACCTGATTCACCATTGGTTGGAAACGTGAAGATGTCAAAGTAAGGTTTAACTGGTAAACCACTTGAATAATCATGATTTCCAACACAGGACCATGTTACAGTATTTCTGAATTGATCATCAAATCTGTCGAACATGCCTGTCTGAAACTCAGCATCTAAGCCATTTTGATAAGCGTTGTCGCCTAGCATCAAAATCATATCAGGAGACTGATTATTGTTCTTTGCAAGAAAGGCATCACGTACAGACTCAACATTGTTTTTAGGTGGCTGAGTGCCCGAATCTCCAAGCACCCAGATCCTTGAATTGAGTGGAGTACCAACAGTTGGATGCGTCTTAAAATAGTAATCAGCGGTACCACCTTGCAGCTGACCTGTATTGTTCCCAATTGCATAGTAATAAGTCGTATTGGCTGCTAGGTTGCTGATTTTTACTTCATGATCAACCACATTAGGCATTAGCGTAACCGTTTGGTCTAGATTAGCGGGGCTGTTTCCATACCACACTTTACTGTTTGTTGGAGCATTGGTTCTCCACTTGAGCACCATGCTCGTTGGAGTCGCAGCTTGCAGATAGGTTGACCTTGTCACCGAAACCGTATTTTGGGGTAGGTAATTGGAAATATTGAGTGATCTCAACCAGCCTGTCGTGGTATTATTGTTCCAGTTTTCATCAGAAATCAACACTAAATCGTTGGTTTGAAAGACAATGGCTTCTTTTTGAGACCTTAAGTTGAAGGCGATCGGCGTTAAGGTTCCTCCAAAGAAGTCATCTCCAGTATAATTAGAAAAAAGCTGCATTGACTGAACCCCAATGAGTGCCATTGTAGTGCCATCTGGGGAAATCGCCGCTCCTGTTATACCATTTGACTGTTCAACTCCGTTGAGGTCAGTTGTAGAGGCACCAATGAGCTGACGGCCGATGTACTGAGCGGTGTGACGGTTTTGATCGGTATTTGCAGATAGATTCGTCAGCTTATACATTCTAACATATCCATAATTCGGGTCATTGACACTTGATAGGTAGAACTTTGAAAAGAAATACAAGGCATTATTGTAATAAAACATGGCCTCACAATCATAAATCTCATTATCACTGAACTGGATATGAATCTTTTCAGCAGTTACCGATGTCGTATTATTCGTTGGAGTATATCTGTAGATCACTCGATTGCCATTTCTAGCTTGAGATCCGAGGTCTGCTACGTAAATTCTTCCTGCGTCATCTTGTGTCATATCTTCCCAGTCCACGTTTGTGGCATTGGTTAAGGTGATGGTGCTTTGAAGCTGTCCTGCTGAATTGCAACGGTAAGCGGTATTATCCCCTACTCCACTGTCGTTATGAGTCCAAACGCCAGAAGCACTAAAATAAGCTAACCCTGATGACTCATTGATGTTATTTGTTGGAAACTGCCCCATATTCGTAAGATTGACATATGGCTGAGTGAAGGCTATAGGTAAAACGCCTAGTATTATCCAAAAGGTAAAGAAGAATGGCTTTTTCATAAGGAAGACAGATGTATTTAGTTCAATTCGTTCATAACCAATATACTATAAAAAGTTCTGATTTTGAAATTAAACAGAAACAGATTTATATTTAACGATAGGATTTGCACTGCTTTATCTTCGTTGCTTTTAGTAAAAAATACCGTAAATTACTTCAACTCAAAATACGTATATCATGAAATTTAATTGTTCTGTTGTTATCAATCGCTCTGTAAATGAAGTTGTCTCTTTGTTTGAAAACCCTGACCACTTGGGTGAATACCAGGAAGGTTTCATCAAAAAAGAGTTGGTCAGCGGTACAGCAGGAATGGTTGATGCGGTTTCGCTGATGTATTACAAGACGGGCAATCGGGAGATGGAAATAGAGGAAACGGTCTTGGTCAATAACTTGCCAGATGAGTTTCTAGGGAGTTATTACCACAAGCACATGGACAATACGATGCGCGTAACATTCTCAGATCTAGGGAACAATCAAACGGAATATTATACAGAAATCGAGTATACGGAATTCAGGGGGCTGATGCCTAGGATGCTGGCGTTGCTTTTTCCAGGGATGTTCAAGAAGCAGGTTCAGAAATGGCTAGATAATTTTAAGGCGTTTGCTGAACGCGATGATCAGGAAGTTTAACAGGGTTCAAACTCAAATCTGACTGTATTTTACTTGCCTAATTCCTTAATTTTAGATAGGAGCCATTTTTTATTACTTGTAATTGAATATTCGTTTAGCGTTGTTTCTATTGATTCTAATGATTTTTTATAATTTGGATCAGTTTTAAAACGGAATAGTTGTTTGATGATCGATATAAAATTCTGATGCCCATTTTTTTCTTTCTGATTAATATCCTTTAACAGTCGAATTCGTTCTGAAAATGATTTGATCAAACTATCAAAAGCAAAAACTTCAACTTGTTCAAAATAAATTTTTAGAAGTAGAATTTGAATACTAATATTATACAGTTTCATAAAAGTATATTTTGCCATATTTTTTGGAGTACCTTCAAAACTAGCCTCTAATAGGGCATCACTAGCCTCTGATAATTTGCCTTGGTTATAGTTTAACACACCTTTACAATAATGATATGCAAATTCCCGAAATTCCGTTTCAATACTAGATTTGTTCTGCTCTAAAAAATTTTCTACCCATTCAAAATTGTTTGTATAGCTTCCAATTACCACCAAATTATGAAGCCTTTGCGGTGAAATCATTCCATTCACATAGAAAATTCGTTCTTCAAGACAGAACTTATAAATTTGAAAAATCTGATTATAATATCCCGATTTTCCTTCCACATGTTTGCGAATACAAAAGTTAATTGCAACAGCATAAAGTTCAGTAGCAGCTTCTTTTGTTAGACAATTATGATTTTTACGCATGGTTTCCTGAAACTTATGGAAATAAGAATCCTCATTATGTAGGATTAACAGATAGGCTGTTTTATAAATATTAACCAGCGGATTAACTGAGAGTCGTTTCTCATCAGCCAGCTTTAGCATAGTGTCAGCAGATGGAACGTCCATAGATCCCGATTTTATTCGCTGCTTATTTAACATGCTGCCAGTATACTTCAATCTACTTAAGACATATGATTGATCCATAAAATACCATAATCGATTATAATCTTCGGAAGTTAGTTCTTTATTTAAAAATAGATATTGAAAGTATTCTGCAGCCAACAAATATCTGTGATTAAAATCAAGTAAATCTTTTTGAGGCTTTCGCTCAAAGTTGTCTTTCATTTGCTTATAAACGGAATTGAATTGATTAAAGGATTTCCGTTTTCGCAATTCCTTCATTAGGATATACTTTTTATAAAGTTCCTGACTTCGTAATCCTTCTACAATTAGAAACTCCTCAAAGAGTCTAATCATCGTTTGGAGCAATGTTTTAATCGAATTCTTATTGGTATAGATTGAATCTAGAAGTCCAACGTTCTCTAGTTTGGGATCAGTGAATTCTGGGGCAAATGGAAGGATAATCTCCATTAATGCAACACTTTTCTTGTTTTTGTTATGATAAGGAGAACATAGAAAATCATTAAATCTCTTTACTTCTTCTAGAGATAATGACTTCAATAATTTAATAAATTTACTTTTTTTCACCATTGCAAGGTATGTACTATATACTTTATATCCAAATTAACCACTTGAAAATTTTAAATATACCTAATAATCAATGAATTATTAGTGTAAATTTCCTAAATGTATATTAAATTAAATATATTATTCTATTTTTTTTTGGTTTCTCAACCTTCCGTCCTGACTTACTTTTGTGTTGTCAGAAGTTAATAACATTAATGAAACAAATTATTTAAAAACAACTAAAAATTAAAACAATGAGAAATTCAATTAACCAATTTATCAGCTTATTATTCTTAATTATCATTTCTTTAGGAACACAGACAAATTTAGCAAGTGCACAAGAAATTGAAACAGATTATGTCGCTTATCGCGGTGGAAAATTTGTCCAAACAAGCGCAAATGAGTGGAAAGAATACAACAGAGAAAACAACGGTAAAAAATTTAGAGAAACACACCGTGACGAGTGGTCAGTTTATTTGCAAACAGCTACATCAACTTCAAATAGCTGGCAAAGAATACAGCTAGATCTTTTTACAAAAGAAGTGAAGTATACAGATAACAACTTGATTAAACCAAGTGTACTGTATAAAATCACCTCTACAATAGACATAGACTACGTAGCCTATAAGGGTGGAAAATTTATCCGAACTGGAGTAGAAGAATGGAAAGAGTACAATAAAGAAAACAACGGCAAGAAATTTAAAGAGACACACCGCGATGAATGGTCTATCTATTTGCAAACAGCAACCTCAACGCCTAAAAGCTGGCAAAGGATTCAATTAGACCTTCACACTAAAGAAGTGAAATATTCAGATAATAACCTTACAAAACCAAGCGTACTTTATAAAATAACCCCGACTATTGAGGTTGACTATGTTGCATACAGTGGTGGAAAATTTATCCGAACAGGTGTACAGGAATGGAGAGAGTACAACAAGGACAACAATGGTCGTGTTTACAAGGAAACGGCTAGAGACGAATGGTCCATTTACCTGCAAGCAAATGACTTGGGCAACAATGGTTGGGCTAGAATTCAACTAGATCTTCATACAAAAGAAGTGAAGTATTCTGATTTTAAAAACAAGAATTCAAGAGTGATTTATAAAATTCTTCCTTCGGTAAAGGTAAGTAAAGTAGAATACAAAGGTGGTATCTTCCAACAAACAGGTATTCAAGAATGGAAAGAATACAATAAGGATAATAACGGAAAAGTATTTATTGAAACCCACAGAGATCAATGGTCAGTTTATCTAAATGCTAAGGATGTTGCAAAAAATACTTGGCAAAAAATCCAATTAGATTTGCACACTAAAAAAGTGAACTATTCTGATAATAAGTCTCAGTCAAGAATGCTTTACTCGATTACAAAAAGTAACATTAAATAACTCCTATTACTGATTGTTAGTCGCAGAGGCATTCATTACGTCTTGTGGAAGACAGGTCCTAAACAAGTGCCTCTGCGTATTTTACTAAATTACTAAAAACAAACTTGCTTTATGTTTGACATTAAAATAAATATTCATATATTAGGTATTATATTGAAAAACCAACACATGCAATTACGAAATCTGTTCACTCTTTGTTTACTATTGATTCTAACATCTGGCTTTGCACAACTTCAGATCACGAGTCCTTTAAGTTCACAGACGATTTCAGAAAAATCGATCCTTCCAATTACCTGGACACCTGGATCAGACGTAGAATTTGTCAAAATTGAATACCTGAACAACGGGTTTACCAATATTATTGAGCTTTCAACTCCTAATGATGGTAGCTATGACTTTGATATGCATGGCATTGAATTCAGCATGAATTCAATTTCAATAAAAATTACTGCGGTAAACAATCCAAGAAATTATACGATTGCTAGAAACATTTCCATACAAGATTGCCCAATCAACGTAGTCGTTATTGCGCCTAATGTTGATATGTGTATTGGACAAAGCGTCACATTCGTTAATAATACTACAAATGCTAATTCATACAAGTGGATCTTAGACGAAAAAACACTTGTTAGTACTAGCAAGGATTATACATTTACGCCAACTACGCTTGACAAGTTTAATATTAGACTAGAGGCTTCAAATGGAACTTGCTATGATTATGTTTATTTTGATATAGAAAACAAATCGTCTGAAGTAATCGATAATCCATGCAGTAACGAGACGGTCTATGAGGAAATGATGATCTTTGATAATAACGAGACGATGCGTATGACTTCCAAAGTACCGGTAGTAATTGATGAACCAGTCACTGTGATGGCATTGCGTATCACTCATAAATTAGAAAACATAAAGGAGTACATGTATTGGGATTGGTCATCCCCAGCAATGCCTGGGTTTAATCTATCAAATATCGACCATTCAGTAAAGGATGAGATAACAGTAACCTGGACGTCTTTAAATCCAGAAGGAACAATCGTCTCAGGAGAATTATACACCCTTGTTTATGAAATTACTGGCGCACCTGCTCCAGAGCTAGAGCCTCTAACCATAGGAAATAGGAGGAGAGCGTCTAGAATAGCTGAAACCATAAAGCCTACTGCCATTGGAAATCAGAAACTTAAATACAGAAAGATCGTTGCTCAGGACCCTTTTAATGGAGGATCTAAGGTGAAAACTACTGGAATTATATTGACAAAAGATGATGTAATTATATTAGAATAAAAATAAATATTGTAAATTAGCGGTACAATCAACGGATAACTGCAATTCTTATTGCAAATCAATCTATTCGGTAACATTATTTACAGTTACCATTTCAACAACAACAACAAAATACATTTTTAACACACTGCGTATCTGGTCAATCTTATGCCTTGTAATTAAATAATATTGCGTATTCGCATTTGTTTTTGCGATACATGGGATGGGTATATCAATATGCAAGCTCTAAAACTTTAAAACCAATTTATTAATTAATACAAATTTTAGAAAATGAAAAATTCAAACGTTTACTCTTTATCAAACTACTTAATGACCCTAGGATTGGTCGCTATGATTGCTTTTGTTTCAAATACTATGACTGCTCAAGTACAATACGTGAATCTGTTGACAAATCCAGGAATTAATGACACGCTTACTGATTGGACAATCGTCTTTGACCAAGGAACAGGCCACTTACACCTACCTACTGGGGGGTATGACGGTACAGGAGCCATCCAAGCAGGTTACAGAACACAAATTACACAGGAAATCGACTTGATTGCTGCAGGTTATACAGCGGCCAAGCTTGATGAAGCACCAATCGTTCGGTATTCAGACTTTATAAAGGGAGCTGGACCAGATCCACTTGACCTTTATGAGTATGAGGTTAAATTACTTGATGTAAATGACAATGTAATTGCTGAATACAATTCGTATGTAGATAACGGATGGGTTACGACTGATGGCACAAACTGGAAAATGAATACGCATTCTTTTGTCAATTATGGTGCAGGGTTACGTAAAATCACAATCCTTAGAAACGGTGTAGATGCTGAGTTTGATCAGACCAGCACTGTTGGTGTTATAATGGATGCCGCATGTCTAGTAGTAGGCAACCATTTCCTTTATGCTTCAAACAGAACTAAAGATCTTGCTGGTTGGACCGTTACAGAGAATGGTGGCGATGGTTGGAAAGCCAATCACACGGCAGTGACAGGATTTCAGACCTCTTTTAATACGTGTACTAAGAACCAAACTGTAAATCTTTTAGATCTTGGCTACACTGCTGCTGAATTAAACACTGAGCCTAAAATTACTGTTTGGGAATTCTTTCTCGGTTTTGATGGCAGTGGTTCAGGAACTGGGTTCGGTGATACACACGAAATGACAATTGAACTGCTAGACAACAATGGAAATGTATTAGATTCATATACTTCTGGAGTCATTACTGGAACCGATCAGTGGCAACAACTTGGTCATACATTTGAAAACTATGGTCCTGGTCTTGCTAAAGTAAATGTGGAACATGGTGGATATGATTTTGAATACTGGGCGGGACATTACGGCGGTATTGTTGATGCAACACAGATGATCATGGAATTCCAAGTGTCTACTGATGTAACGGATGAAGTTGTAGAGAAAACCACCCGAATGTCCGTATTTCCTAATCCAGTTGCCTCTAATGAAGCAGTTTCCATAGTGATGGATCACGATATCACAGGTACTTTCCAGTTAGAAATGACAGATGCTCTTGGACGTACAGTTTTCAATTCGACATTCGAGAAAACATCAACTGAATTTCAAATGTCATTTACGCCGAATCAATTACCTGCGGGAATCTATCAGATCTCAGTAATGAAAGAGGATTTTATGACTTCAAAAAGAATAAGTATTCAGTAATAGTTAGAAAGGAGTTGTTCTCAAACTCCAAATTTGTTTGTTTGTTAGTAATTAAAGTATCTGTTGTAAAAGGCAGGTACTTTTTTAGTTAATCAACTTGATATTTGAGATTTATTAAGGCTACAAAAGTCCTAGCGGTTTTGCAAATTTCAAGACTTCTGCCACATTAGTAATCTGAAGTTTTCCATTTGCAAGTGCAATCCCTGGATTTGAGATTTTCAGTAGGATGTTCTTGAAATTTATATCAGAGGCGGATATTTCACATTTGGGCTCTTGATGCAAGCCAGTACGGACCCTCAACTGCTTGTCTTTGATGGTAACCGTATACTCACCACCTTCTTCCCCTGAAATTTTGAAATGGAACACAGAATCAGCATTTACTTTTTCTCCGTCAAAGGCAGTTTCAAGTGAGTTAAACCACATTTGGATCACGTTTTCCATTTAGACTTTGGTTTTCATCCAATCTAACGTATAATTAAAGACATCTAATTTCTCTTCTTCATTATGAATCTCGTGATAAAATCCTTCCCAGCTTTTAAAGGAGACATCACCAGAAAGATTCTTGCAAAATTCCTTGCTCGCATCATGACTAGTAATTTGATCCGCGCTTCCATGCATGACCAACAACGGCGTACTAGTAGATTTGTTTTCACGCAGGAGCCATTCACCCGAATCTAATAGGCACATACCCATTTCAGATGAGATTTTATCATGGTTAAGTGGGTCGTTCTTATACTTTTCAACTTCTTTTGCATCTCTTGAAATATGACTAGCATTCAAGTTACTACTTTGGCTAAATGACGGGGCTAGTTTTCTACTAAGTTTTCCTAGCATTATTAATACCTTATTGGGCTCAAAAGCTAATCTTATCCAAGGGCCAGATACGATCACACCCTTTACGTTTGGCTTTTTCCGAAACAGATGGTTGAGGACTAGATTGCCTCCCATACTATGGCCGTATACAAATATTGGTTGATCTGGAAATCGAATATCTGCTTCTTCTATTAGACGACCGACTTCATTGAGCAATCGGTCAAAGGAAGGCGTGTGCCCTCTTTTTCCTTCTGATCTGCCATGACCTCGATGATCATTAGCAATTATTGCATATCCTTTGCTTGTGAAAAATTCTGCAACGTGCTTATATCTTGAACAATGTTCGCCCATACCATGCACAAGACAGATAACTCCAGTTACCTCTTGCTCTGGTTTCCAAATGGTTGCATAGATTTTTAATCCATCTGTTGTTCTCCAATTAAATTCTGATTGTTGCATAAATAATTCACTTTATTTTGTAGCCACGCAAAAATACAATATTATTAATAACAATGAATAATTAACGATGAATAATTAAGAAGTTGTAGAATTGAAATGATTAAGTATATCATCTTCTAGAGTATCCTTTTCAATTACCTTTCAATAAAAAGTCGACATAAGGAACTTCCATAACCGTTTTATGCCCATTCCGATGTCCCCAATGCCCATCCTCGCCATAAGCAGTGCCGTGATCACTGCAAAAGAAGCAGCAGGTTGATGTTTCCTCCTCAATTGCATTCATAAGCGTCGGGAGTTGACTGTCAACATATTTCAAAGCTGCTTTATGGCTTTCTAGTGTATCCTTCTCTTCATTAATATAGGTGCAATTTGGCTGATGGATCGCTGATACATTGATGTATAAAAAAAACGGTTGCTCAGTCGCTTGAATCCAGTCTACCGCCTTCTCAAATTGATGCTTAGTCGACTTCGGATTAGTAACGCCCAACACGGAAGACCAAACACTCTCCCTGAATAAGTCAGGAAGAATGCGACTAAGAGCCGTTTGTTTATTAAAAAAACCGACGCCGCCTATACAATAAGAGGAATAACCCCGATTGTTAAGTGCCGTTACTATATCAGTCTCTTCAAAGCAGAATGTTTCCGCAGTAGTCGATACACTTCCTTTAAAATCAGCAGCAAACCGTCTGGGAGTCACAGGTTGGTCCACTCTTGTAGGCAAAAAGCCTGAGAAAAAGGCTTGATGTGCAGGATACGTAAAGCTTGCCGGAGAATACCGTTTTTCCCAACCTGTTGCTGGCAGATAACTAGCAAAATTAGGTAGCTCTCCTTGTAAAAATAAGTCCTGCGCAACATCATAACGCAAAGCATCTAACACCATAAACAGGACATTAGAGGAGCTGTCAATCTCTTCCTTCATATTAAATTCCCACATAAGATTTTCATTAGCAAATTTATTGGATGACATCGAATTTTAGTTTAAAGATTTATTGAACAACTTTGTTTTTCCAAGCGGAGAATTCAAATTCATAGGTATTTTTTTGATCGATATAAATATCCTTAAGGAAATCACCGAAGGGATTGATTTCTAGCACATAAGGATTGTCTTTTTCATCCAAAGCAATGTCAATGCCTGCATAAAACAGTCCACTGAATACGGTCGCAACATCAACCGCTATGGTTCTTACCTTATCAATTGCTAAGGAACTCCAAGCGTTTTCAAGCGTTTCGATCACCCCTTTCTCATTGTCTAGGTGCAAATTGGTGATTGGATGATTGCTGTGTCGGGGTTGAACAAAAATCGGTTGTTTATTGATGATTACAACCCTGAAGTCCGTGCTTTTTGACTGAAAGCGCTTTTTCCTGATCCATTGCTCTGCGTGCAGGTGATTTGGGATCATCAATTCTACAATGGTTTTGATGTCTTCAATATTCTGATACCGCTGAAGGCGCAAGTGATTAAACAATTTGGGTTCCCTACCCTCTTTCACAAGATGAATGGTCGTTTCAAGTAACATTTTATTGGCTGATTTTCTAAACATCATTACACCTGAAGCACTTGAGCCGTGCGCTGGTTTCAGAAAAACTCTCGACAGTCCATTATCTTCCATTATCTGAAGCAATTGCTTGAAACCAGTTAACTGTTGGCAGTAGATTTTAGGTACGGGGATCCCTGCCTTCCTTAGCATCTGTTGACTGAACGGTTTGTTAAAGGCTTGTTTGATCGATAACGGATCATTCATAACTTTAGCCAGTGGATTGATGGCAAGAAACGCTTGAATCTTATCTAAAATTAAGGACCAACCCTTGTACCAATAGGCATGCAGGAGTATTCTTCCTTTTTCATTGTCTAAATCATACGAATCCGCATATCCTCCTAAGGATACCAACAATCTAAACGTTTCGAAGTTTTCTCCAGGTGAAGTGATTCGAACAGTTGTAAGCACTGAAATGCTTGGAAACTGTCCACTTGCAATTGCTTGAAAAGTAACGAGTTCAAATGGGTTGTTACCAATCGCCTTTTCCCATTCTTTTGCTCGTCTGGAGTCGGTGTTACCGAAAATAAGATAATTCACTGTTCACCAATTTCAAAAGACAACCAATACTCATCCTGCTCCAGTTGATTGTTTCCTAGATTGATGTTTTGTAAAGAAAAATCTTGCTTTAATTTATCCATCCATTCTGCTGATATGAAGTTTTATTACAAAAAGTTATCTTAAGTGAACCACTATTCACCGATTTCTACGAAATACCAATCATCGTATGGCTCTTCTTTGTCCTCTAAATTGATGTTTTGAACCGAGAATTTTTTTGTCAATTTTGCCATCCAATCCTCGGAGATGAAGTGATGTCTGCAATTTAAATGATCTAATTTTAATAAGTCATCGTTTTCATAAAGTGCTTGTGCACCTGCATCCTTTAATACGCTCATCGATATATCTAATGTGTTCAAGGAGTTGATGATAGATGCTCCTTTTAATGCCACAGCCAAATCATCTCCTAGGTAATAATTCTTTAGTCCTAGGTATTTCAATTTCGGAAATTTACCATCAAGGATTGGTTTGAGCTGATCCACTGTGACCGAGCAACCATAGTCTTCAGTTCCAAGCCAAATTTCTAAATATTCAAGGTCAGGAAGATTTGATTTACAAAGATCTGTAATGACATCTCCTTCAATACCACCGCTTTCAATCACCAAGTTCTTTAGTTTTGGAAGCTTGATTTCTCCAAGGGTTAAGCCTTGTCCGCCTTTTACCCCGAATGACTCTAAATCAGGGAAATGTTGGTAAAAATCAGTATAATCTGCTTGCTGAATCCAAGAGATTTCGCATTCTTCACTGTCCATATCCGCAATGAATAAGTGTTTGAGTGAACTAAGTTTGTCCTTATGTTCAATCAATTTATCGAGAATGAAAGTTGCACTTATGTCATAAGAATCTTCATAAGAACCAATGACTAGTGTATCAATTTGACCAACATTGCTCAATTTTACTAATTGTTCTAACTTTTCAGTAATTGACACCTCTGCGTCATAAGACTCAGAAAATACTTTAATAGCGGTATCAATATTTGCACTGCTCCCAAACTCTTTAATCGGCTTTCCAGCAAATGTGTAGGGGTCTCTCACCACTTTCTTTTTCTTTGAAACTTCTTGATAGCCTTTTTTCTTCTTAGCGGCAGCTAGTTTTAATGCTTCTTTCAATGCTTTCTCCTCATCTGGAAACGCCTTTGTTTTACTTGTCCCATTCGTTCCCACTCTGCCGTATGTTACGGTATGCTCGTTCATGTTTACCTCGATAGACCAAAATTTATTACTTGTATCGTCTTGATAAATTAAGTCAATTTTCATTCTTATATTATTTTAATGATTTTTAATTGGTATACGTTCCAGTACTCGATCTCCGTAGATTGCATTCAGGTTCAACTCCTTTAAATTCATGTAGCCGATATAGCAACGACAAGAATCGTTGGAACATGGCTGTGAAGATAAAATTTGATTTAATGATTTTTGATAAATATTACCTATTTTTTCTTTAATAAAATGACATCTAGTTACATTTCCTTCACCATCAATAGAAATGCTTGATTCGCCAGCAAAACAGGCTTTTCCTTTTGTTTTATAAACAGTATTATTTAAAGAAAAGAGTGGATCAATCTCTAACAACCAATCTATTTCTGCTTGTGAATAATAATCTGGTTCTCTTTTGTAGGCATTTACCCAGAAATAAACACGATTTTGAATCTTTTCTTTCAACTCTTTTATACACTCAAAATTCTCTTTTTTACCGACAATCCCAACACTATATTTAATGTTGTTTTGCTGGAGCTGATTGCATTTCTCCAAGAAGCGGTCTACGGTTGTTTCGGTTGGATGAAATGTAGTCCACAAGGCTAGTTTATCTGAATTTGCCGATTTTGTCCAACTAAGATTACCTGATAGGTTGGTCTGAATGCTGATTTTTTTGATGTTGTCTTGCTGACTCAACTTGATTAGTGATTGCTGATAGTAATTTCTAATGAGCGCCTCCCCCCAAGGCGTAAACAGAATACTGATTGGACGGTTTTGGGAGTCAGTCCACGCTACAAATCGGTCAAGACATTGTTTGTCATAGGCCAATTCCTCCCTAGTATTTTTCTTTTTTGCAAAAGGGCAATACGAACAATCATAGTTGCAACTCTCCAGCGGACCACGGTACAATATGTTCAACCCATTATCCATCTATGCTAATTGAAATTTCGACATTAAATCATTTACTGTAGTTGAAAACAAGGATGGGCCAATCTGATCTTCCAGTTCCATTCCTTTTACGGTAAGACGAACAATTTCGCCGTCTTTCTTCAACCATTTTTTATCAAAAAGGTCATTTATAATAGAATAATCAAAAATGGAACGCCCAAATTGTTTATTAAATTTCTGCATATTCAATACTCCACCATCAATCAATGACTTAATAAAATACCTTCTTACTTGCTCCTCCTTATCAAGATGGATTCCATAATGTACTTGATTAAAATCTTCATCATTCTTCAAAGAATACCCATGAATAATCGACTTTGTAGCTTTCCGCCCAACCGCATAATGGCTGCTATAGTGAAACGTATTGGTGTAAGACCGTGCACCAGCACCGATCCCAATCATTCCATCTCGAGTAGACACGTAATCGGATTCAATAATCGGAGCATCCAATCGTCTAAAACACCGCATAGAAACCTGCTCATAGTCATTGCTCAATAGAAATTCTCTTGCAAACCGGTATCGAGCCAATCGATTATCTATTTCCGACGTCATTTCCACAGATTTCGAAGCTTGGAGCGCATTCATTTTCTCCAAGCCAGTCAACGGTCTAGTGTATAAAGGATACAGGTAGATTTCTGTGGGCTGATATTGAATCGTTTCTAGAAGCGAATAGAGCCATGACTGTTCTGTTTGCCCTTTTATGCCATAAATTAGATCGATGTTGAGCTCTGGGATCTTTGATTCCACAAGGCTTTGCACTGCCTTAGCTGCTTCTTGTGGTTGCTGTGGTCTGCCTAAGTGTTTCGTCTCCTCTTCTATCCATGATTGAACACCAATACTCACTCGATTGATTCCATATTCTTCTATCAGCTCTATTTTTTCTTTAGAAATGGACTTTGGAGAGCTTTCAATGCTTCCATATTGCTTGTTAGTATTGACGCCTAGGACATCTCGGAATGTTTCTAGCATGTCTGCCAACTGATCGGCATGCAGGTAAGTTGGCGTTCCACCTCCAATTGCATAGGCTTCAAACTGGAGGTCTGGAAACTGATATTTGTAGGTTTGCGCTTCTATTTTCAGTGCAGCTAGATACTGATTGACTCCTTCCTTGGGATTTGAGATGGTAAACAGATTACAAAAACCACATCTCATTTCACAGTATGGAATATGCAAGTAAGCGAACAGATTATCTCGGTTCTGATGGCCCCAAACCTCTTGAAGCGATAGCGGTTTTACTAATTCCCGATATGCCAGCTTATGCGGGTAGCTATAGGCATATTGCTGATATATTTGATTGTCTTTTTCCACGGGTTATCTTTGTGGGCAAATGTACTATTTTTTTGTACTATTGTCAATGTGATGATTAATTGAGCAAAATCCAGGAGAAACGCGGTTGAATTGAATATCAGTGTATTGTTGGTAAAAATAAACCTAAGCAATTAGTTATTAACTCATTAAGATTTGCAAATATAGTGATCGATTAAAATTAAGCACGAGTTGTATGGAAACATGGATAAAACGATTACTTTTAGGAACGAACATAATAATACAGGAGGGAACAGAATAACTTTTCATTAACTCAACTTTCATAGCTTTTATTTTAGTACAAATCATTTCATTAAAACTCATTTTTGTTCTAGTTTAAAAGAATAAATAACTTTGACCTAGAAAAAGCATCAATCCCAACAATCATGTCAACAGAAAAAAGGAAGCAAGAAAAGAAGCGACTACACATTCGAAACAAGAACAGAGAACGATATGATTTAAAGGCGTTGATCACCGCTATTCCTGAATTGGCGGATCACACCAAACCAAACAAATACGGTGATGACTCAGTTGATTTCTCAAGCCCAGTTGCAGTAAAACTGTTAAACAAAGCATTGCTTAACCATTACTATGGAATCAAGCACTGGGACTTCCCAGATGAGAATTTATGTCCTCCAATCCCTGGCAGAGCGGATTACATTCACCATATGGCAGACGTACTATCTGGAAACAATTTTGGAACAATTCCTACTGGTGATCAAATCACTTGCCTTGACATCGGTGTCGGAGCAAATTGTATTTACCCAATCCTCGGTGTAATAGAATATGGTTGGAAGTTTATTGGCACCGACATTGATCAAAAATCAATTGAATCTGCCAAACGTATTGTGGCTGCTAATCCAACGCTTAAAGGCAAAATTGATTTTAGACTTCAGGGAGATCGGGCAGATGCTTACTATGGAATCATTGATAAACAGGCAAAAATCGATCTAGCAGTCTGTAATCCACCCTTTCATTCTTCCAAGGAAGAAGCACAGAAGGGAACACGAAGAAAAGTGAAAAACCTATCCGGGAAAAATGAAAAAACACCACAACTCAACTTTGCAGGAATCAGTAATGAGTTGATCTGTCCAGGGGGCGAATATAAGTTTATTCTAAACATGGCAAGAGAAAGTAAGAACTTCGGCGAAAACTGCTTTTGGTTCTCTACCCTTGTGTCCAAACAGTCCAATGTAAAAAGAATTATTAAGTCCTTGGAAAAACTTGCCGCCTTTCAGATCAAAACGATCCCGATGGGTACAGGCAATAAGTCAAGCCGCATTGTTGCTTGGACATTCCTTAATAAAGTTAAACAAAAAGAGTGGCGAGAGACAAAATGGAAGAAAAAGAAGTAATGTATTCTTGATATGAGCAAAAAAGAGATATTCCATAGAATAGAACAGCATGTTTTATCCATTCAGCAAAAAAAGGAAAAGCCAGTCCTCCTTGCCATCAATGGAATAGAAGGAACAGGCAAAACCGTTTTTGCAGGACAACTCACGGACTATCTAAATTCAATCTATATTAAGTCAATCCTAGTTGGAATCGACGGATTTCATTTTAATAAAGCCACCAGATACAGGCAAGGTCGAGATTCTGCAAAAGGTTATTATGAAGATTCGTATGATGAATTAGCATTTGTTGAAAAGGTATTGAAATCCTCTCAATCTGATGATCCGAACTATACAAAAGCATCGCATGATTTAGAAACAGATGAATATTTGAATCTAGAACCAATAAAATTAGACAATGACACTGTGTTAATCACAGATGGAGCCTATTTGTTCAAAGCAAATTACAGAGCCCATTGGGATTTAAAGATTTACCTTAAAACGAGCTTTGATATTGCAAGAAGCCGAGGAATTGCAAGAGATCAACATGCACTTGGCGGATTTACGCAAACGGAAAAGAAATACAAAGAGCGCTATCACAAAGCTTCAGAAATCTATCTTAAGGAAAATGAGCCAGAAAAGATTGCAGATCTAATTATTGACAATTCAAATTTTGAGGATTTGATCCTACTCAAGGACAGAAGGATAGCCAACTAAGAACATTCTTGTTTGACTTTACTTAGTCAAAGGAGTTGAGCAAGCCAGATACCTAAAACAAAGAATGATACAGAGTAGAAAGAATCAGAACATACTAGGATTTCTTCCGTAAGAGTAAGCATAGCAAAGATAATTATGAATATGTGCATAAATGATAGGTAAAATTTATAAATTTGCGATCGAAATTTTTAATTAACAAACAATCAATTATAAATAGTAATGAGTAAAGTAACCGTAGTTGGAGCAGGAAATGTAGGAGCAACCTGTGCTAATGTATTGGCACATGCTGATTTGGTAAGAGATGTTGTTCTTTTAGACATTAAGGGCGACTTCGCAAAAGGGAAAGCATTGGATTCATGGCAACAAGCTCCAATCGATTCTTACAGTACTAGATTGACTGGTACAGATAATTATGCTGATACGGCAGATTCTGATATCGTAGTGATAACAGCAGGAATTCCTAGAAGACCAGGGATGAGTAGAGATGACTTAATCGCTACCAATGCGAAAATCGTTTCAAGCGTGACTAAATCGATTATGGAGCACTCTAAAAATCCGATTATCATTGTAGTTTCCAATCCGCTTGATGTCATGACTTACGCAGCTTATACTGCTTCTGGCCTTGACAAATCAAGAGTATTTGGAATGGCAGGTATTCTGGACACAGCACGCTATAGAGCATTCTTGGCTACAGCGCTAGACGTTTCTCCTAAAGATATTCAAGCAATGTTGCTTGGTGGACACGGAGATACAATGGTTCCTTTACCAAGGTATACAACTGTTGCAGGTATTCCAGTTACAGAACTTATCAGTGATAAGGATTTAGATGCTATCGTACAACGCACAAAGAAAGGTGGTGGTGAATTAGTTGGACTGATGGGTACTTCTGCTTGGTATGCTCCTGGAGCAGCTGCAGCTCAAATGGTAGGTGCAATCATCAGAGATGAACACAGAATCTTCCCTTGTTGTTCTTTGCTAACAGGCGAATATGGATTGAAGGATATCTTCTTAGGTGTACCAGTAAAACTTGGGAAAAACGGAATCCATGAAGTGCTTGAACTTAAATTGAACAGCGACGAGATGAAATTGATGAATACATCAGCGGATCACGTCAAAAAAGTGATCGAAGTTTATCACTCCCTAGCATAGGTTTTAAATGATTAATTCTAAATGATTAATGATTAATTGTTTAACCTTGAAAATGGTAAGAAATTAAATAAAGAGATATGGCATCCAGTATTATTTATGCAGGATGCCATACTTATAAATAGACGGATATGTCGATACACAAAAAAGAAATCAAGAAAATCACAACCCATGTGCTACATGCCATGAAACTGAGAGGAGAAAAGATCTCTATGTTGACTGCTTACGATTATAGCATGGCCAAGATATTGGATGCTGCTAAGATCGATGTGATTCTAGTTGGAGATTCCGCTTCAAACGTGATGGCTGGGCATGAAACAACCCTTCCTATCACGCTCGATCAGATGATTTATCATGCACAATCCGTTATTCGAGCGATTGACAGAGCGCTTGTTGTTGTAGATCTGCCCTTCGGTTCTTACCAAGGCAATCCTATGAAGGCACTTGACTCTGCCATACGAATTATGAAAGAAGCTGAAGCACATTCCATCAAACTAGAAGGAGGTGCAGAGGTGGTTGAGTCCATTCAGCGTATTCTGTCTGCTGGTGTTCCAGTAATGGGACATCTGGGGCTGACACCGCAATCTATTTACAAATTTGGCACCTACTCGGTAAGAGCAAAAGAGGAAGCAGAAGCTGCAAAATTGATTGAAGATGCAAAACTCCTTCAAGAAGTGGGTTGTTTTGCGCTTGTTCTTGAGAAAATACCTGCAAAACTTGGCAAAATTGTCTCCGAGGAACTTGACATCCCAACAATTGGTATTGGTGCAGGTCCGGACACAGATGGGCAAGTTCTTGTAACACATGATTTACTTGGGATAACCAAAGATTTTCATCCACGGTTTTTACGTCGCTACGCTGAATTGTTTCAAGTCATTCAAGGCGCTGTAGAAAATTACATTAAAGATGTAAAGGATAGAGAATTTCCCAATGAAAAAGAGTTATATTGATTTTACTCAACAATCAATTCATCCTTATTATTAGGAATATTAAACATTTAGATATAATTTAGACCACAATAATTTTTCGATCTAATGAATACTACAAAAAGACCCAGAAGTGTGGACTTTCGTAATGGTGCGTTAATTTGTACAATGTGCAAAAACGACCGGTTCTACAAAGAACAAATTAAAATAGACAACATGATTGCTCAAGTCATGAATTTGCATAGGCCAAGACCCTACGCAAACTGTTATATTTGTTCAAAGTGTAAGCACGAACACTGGATGCTTGATTAGAGAACACCCTGATCTAGCAACAGTTTTACTTTAAATATTGTACAAAGGGATAAGGTATCTTGTATCTGTTCTTTCATAGCCATGTCCAGTAATTCTGTGAAATGGATCTTCTTTATGTCTAGTTCCTCTGTCTCTTCTGGTTCGGATGCTCCAATTGTCAACCCTTTTGCTACAAAACTATAGCCTATTTCATCAGTTACTGAGTTGGACAGCTGAATTTCTGCTAGGACTGGCATCCAATTTTCGGCAATTATCCCCGTTTCTTCTTTCAATTCCCGCTTTGCTGTTTGTAGCGGACTGGTGCCTAACGGACAGCCTCCTTCTGGAATCTCCCAGCTGTATTGATTGAGCGTATAGCGGTATTGACCAACAATCCAAGTATTCATTTCATCATCCAAGGGAAGAACACCGACTGCTATGTTCTGGAACCGCACAACACCGTAGATGCCAGGGGTGCCCGCAGGCGTAGTAACAGTTGCATGTTCCACTTTGATCCATGGATTACTATAAGGATTTTTGATTTCGTGAGTCTGCCAAGGGTTTTTGTAGTTGCTGTTCACTTTGTTTTGTTTTGATTGGGAAATTACGGATAATCTATTATTTATTCTGAATTGTTTTCAATACTTGAGCACAGTGGTACGAAAGCTAACAATAGCCTAGTTCTCCTTTGTAAACCTAGGATTTTCGCCCTAGGTTATGGACTAAAGTAACGATAGAGCCTTATTTGATTTAAATATCTACAGAATAATCCAAAAATTATAAACCTTCTAATTTCATTTACTGTTATATTTATGAAAAGAATAAAATTATTACAAATCAGATTAGCTTCATAAAAAATGAAATTCAAAGTAAACAAAACGGAAGAAGAGTGGAAACAGCTACTTACACCAGAAGAGTTCCGAGTCCTTCGTCAAGCGGGCACAGAACGCGCCTTTGTCGGAGAGTACACTGACCATACTGGTAAAGGAACCTACACCTGCAAAGCTTGTGATTTTGAGCTCTTCCATTCTGAGCACAAATTCCACTCCGGCTGTGGATGGCCAAGTTTCTGGGGTGAATTGGAAAGTGCTTCCATCCTACAGGTAGAAGATACGAGCCATGGAATGAACCGAATCGAGCTGCTCTGCAGTAATTGTGGCAGTCATCTTGGTCATGTCTTCAACGATGGTCCGCCACCTACTGGAAAACGGTATTGCATAAATTCGATTAGCTTAAAATTTAATCCAGATACAGCAGCTTCTTAAATAAATTTAAGTCGACTTGCACAACCTTACGCGTAGAGTTTCGTAATAATAAAAATAGTTAACAAGAAAATAAATACGTTGTATTTTAGATATTCTACAACCAATTTTCAATTTATAACTACCTTTAATGTCAGAGAAATCAGAAAGATGAAAAAAATTAAGTTAATTGAAATCCACTCAGAACTAGGAGCGGGAACACGAGGAGCAGGACTAGGCCCCTCCGCAATAAAAGTTGCCTCCCTTAACAAAAAAAGCAACCTCTTTGGAAGTTACGACTTGGTAGAGGTTCCTAATGAAAATGAGGTAATGTTCTCCCTAGACAAATCAAGCTCCAATAGTCCGTATGCAAAATGGGTGGATGAAGTGACTGCAAATTGCCAACGTATTTGTGATACAATTTCACAAACACTGCAGGATGGAGAAATGCCTGTAATCATCTCTGGAGATCACTCTTCTGCAGCAGGAATCATAGCAGGCGTAAAAAAACACTACAAAAATGAGCGTGTTGGAATATTGTGGATTGATGCGCATGCTGATCTACACTCGCCTTACACAACACCATCTGGAAACATGCACGGAATGCCATTAGGTGCTTCACTCGGACTTGATAAACTTGGTAAAGAACTAAGCAATAGCCCTGCAAACAATGTTGATTCTACTCTAGAGAAAAAGTGGTCAGATTTCAAACAGCTTGGAGGAATTAGTCCAAAGTTTGATCCTGAGAATTTAGTGTTCATCGGCATCCGAGATCTAGAAATAGAAGAAAAACGATTAATCAATCACCTAAACATAAATGTTATTGACATTGATGAGTTGCGAAAAAATGGTGCTAAAGAAGTAGTGAAAACAACAGAAAAATTATTTGCAAACTGTGATAAAGTCTTCATTTCCTTTGATGTGGATAGTTTGGATTCACAACAAGTGAGTTCAGGAACTGGAACACCTGTACCAGATGGAATCAATCTAGAAGAAGCCAAAATATTGGTGAATAATCTGCTTGCTATGGATAAAGTTTGTGCCTTTGAAATAACAGAAGTCAACCCTACACTAGATAATAAGATCAATTATATGGCAGAAGTGGCTTTTGATTTACTAGAAACCTCTGTGAAGGCAATCAATAACAGGAAACAGGAAGTAATGCTCAATGGATAATTACAAATCAGATACTCATTACAATTAATTTAATCTAAGATTTAGCTTGCATAAGTGATTCGATCTCTTTATGTTTGTCATAACGAATGAAGAAAATAGTAAACATAGCGCCTTTCTACTGCACATGTTGTTGCAATACTAAAATTTAGTATCAGGAAGCCTATGTTATAAGATAACCGAAGTCTTTCCGATAGTATTGGAAAGGCTTTTTTTAATTTTTAGAAATGATCAAATCTTTTAATTCAACTTGTTGCTGTTGTTGCCGCTTGAAGCCAAGGGAAAGATGAATTATTATCTGATTTGTAAAAGATATTAGTCTTTCCCGCGACGGAAGGACTTTTTTTTTCAATAGGTTTTTTAAAGAGAGATTTATTTGGTTAGGTATTTGGGAAGATAATAATAATCTTCCCAAACCTTTTAAAAAAGAAAAGATGAATCAACTATCCATTATTGACGAACAATTGCTAGAAAAGGTAGTCAGCCTTAATTCATTTATTGGGAATACCCCATTATTTCCAATTGCGAATATTTTCCAAAAGGAAAATGTGAAAATATATGCAAAACTCGAATGGATGCAACTCGGTGGCAGCGTAAAAGCAAGACCAGCCTATAACATTATTCTAGAAGCAATTAAAACAGGTGAACTGAATAGTGATAAAGTCCTACTAGACGCCACTAGCGGAAATACTGGACTTGCCTATGCGAGTATCGCTGCCGCGCTCCAGATTCCAGTCACGATTGTAATACCAGAAAACGCATCCAGTGAACGAAAATCACTGTTAAAAGCGTACGGCGCAAAACTGATTTACACGTCTAAGTTTGATGGTACAGATGGGGCACAAATCAAAGCAAAAGAACTATATGCTGAAAATCCTGAGAAGTATTACTACGCAGATCAATATAACAATCAAGCCAATTGGAAAGCGCACTACAAGACAACAGCACAAGAAATCTTGTATCAAACCAAGTCAACCGTAACACACTTTGTTGCTGGCCTTGGAACAACAGGAACATTTGTAGGCACGTCAAGAGGTTTGCGAGAACTGAATCCTACGATTCATTTCATCAGCTTACAGCCAGAAACAGCCTTGCATGGATTAGAAGGATGGAAACATCTCGAAACAGCAAGGGTACCCGGCATCTACGACAATGATATTGCAGACATAAACCTGACTGTGGACACAGAAGAAGCTTATAAATTAATCAAAGAAACCAGCAAAAAAGAAGGGTTGATTTTAAGCCCTAGTTCCGCTGCAAATCTAGCAGGAGCAATACGTGTAGCAAATAGCATACACAAGGGAGTTGTGGTCACTGTTTTCCCAGATGATGGTAGCAAGTACAAAGAAATTTTAACCGAAATATATAAACATGAATAACCTAGAAGTACTGATTCATTCAGACGTTTTTCTACAGGTAAAGGAGCATTTAGAATCATCCTTCCCTTACGAAGGCTGTGGATTTCTCTTTGGCGACAATAAGAACGCAAGAGTGATTACGAAAGCAACACCCGCTCTAAACAATAAAACAGGCGATCAGCGCCGACGTTTTGAGATCTCCCCCCTAGACTATATGAAAGCGGAACGGTTAGCCCTTGAGCAAGATCTAACCCTGCTTGGCGTTTACCATTCTCATCCTAATCATCCTGCAATTCCTTCAGAACATGACCGAATTCAGGCAATGCCGTTTTTCTCTTACCTGATTCTATCCATTCAGGAAGGAACATTTGCGAAAGCTACGAGTTGGAGAATAAAAGAAGGAACGCAGCAATTTGAAGAAGAAAAATTAAAGATTCCACAATTACAAAACCATTAATAATCAAACAAATAATAGGCTGATGATCGTTCATTTTTAGTTGATAGAACAGAACTAGTAAGTCATTAAACTATAAAAATTACATAAAATATTATGGCAAAGATAATAATACCTACTCCACTTAGAAAGTTTACTGAGCAAACAGCAACAATAGATTCAAAATCAGAAACGGTGCAGGCAGCAATCGAAGATTTAGCAAAACTATATCCAGGACTCCAACAGCATTTGTTTGATAAGGAAGGCAAGATCCGCTCCTTCATCCGAATATTTGTTGGAGATGATGATATTCAAGCACTAGACAATGAAAAAACAGCAATTCAAGAAGATACGGTTGTTAGTATTATTCCAGCTATTGCAGGTGGTATTTCTTAATTATTATTGGTGAGGAATTTATTCAGTTAATGATTAATGATTAATTGTTGACGTAAAGATGAAAGATATAAGTTATGGCACAAACTACTTTTAGCAAGGAAGAACTAGAACGGTATAGCCGTCATCTAATTATTCCTGAATTTAATATTGAAGGACAACGTAAACTCAAGGAAGCTAGAGTACTTGTCGTTGGTTCTGGCGGATTGGGCAGTCCCCTGCTCTTATACCTTACAGCTGCTGGCGTGGGGCACATCGGTATCGTAGATTTTGATGTAGTTGATGAATCTAATCTGCAGCGTCAAGTCTTGTTTGGTGTTGAGAATGTAGGAATGCCGAAGGTAGACGCGGCGAAGAAACGCTTGGAATCACTTAATCCGCATGTCGAATTTGAGACCTACAACACCATGCTTACTTCTGATAACGCTTTAGAGATAATGAAGGGATATGATCTAGTAGCAGATGGAACAGATAACTTTCCTACGCGATATTTAGTCAACGATGCTTGTGTGATCTTAGGAATTCCGAATGTGTATGCTTCTATTTTTAGATTCGATGGACAAGTAAGTGTGTTCAACTATACGGATAAGGAAGGAGTTGTTGGGCCGAATTACCGCGACCTGTTTCCAGAGCCACCGCCGCCTGGCTTGGTTCCGAGTTGTGCAGAAGGTGGTGTGATTGGTGTATTGCCAGGGATAATCGGTAGTCTGCAAGCAAATGAAGTGATTAAGGTGATCACTGGCATCGGTAATCCATTGGTTGGTCGCTTATTCGTGTTTGATGCACTGAATTTTGATACAAGAACACTTAACCTTAATAAGAATAAAAATTTAAAGCCTATTACTGAATTGATTGATTATCAACAATTTTGTGGCATAAAACCAGCAGAAGAAAAGCAAGAAGAGGTTCCCGTAAAGGAAGTTTCTGTTCAAGAGCTTCACCAGTTAATTTCTGATGGTGAACAATACCAGTTGATTGACGTCCGAGAACCCTATGAATATGAAATTTCACAAATAAATGGTGAGCTCATTCCTTTAAGTTCTGTATTGGAAAAGGCAAACCTAATATCAAAGGATAAAAAAGTAATCATTCATTGTCGCAGTGGAAAACGGAGTGCGGATGCGATTCGTTTACTACAAGACACACTCGGCTACAACAACCTATACAATTTAAAAGGCGGTATATTAGCTTATGCTAAAGAAATTGATCAGTCATTGGCAACGTATTAAACATAAGCTTAATCTATATTTATATAAGGTATAACTATTGCTCTTTTAGTGCAATTTTAGTATCTTACACCACCTTATTTATTACTTAATCTGAATGCTTTTTTATGAAAAAATTTTACCTTTTACTTGTATTTTCTTGTCTTGCCGCTTTTATTCTGCTTACTGGTTATGGAGCAGGTCCAGCAACAGCAGCCTTTAATTATTATATAGGCGCCCCAGGAGGACAGGCTACAACTTGCGCTACCTGCCATGGTAGTCCAGGAAGCTTTGGAGCAGTTACCACTGCAATCCGAATTTTTGATATGGGAACAACTAATGTGGCAACTGAGTGGGCACCTAGCACTACCTATGATGTTGAAGTAGAAGTCAATCATCCTATTGGCTCACCAACTAGGTTTGGATTCCAATGTGTTGCTATTGATGGAAGTAATATGCAAGCAGGTGCATTTACCAACCCAGGAACGGGTATTTCAATTGTTACTCTTGCCTCTGGAACCGAAGTCGCAGAACATTCTAGTTACAACACTTCAAAGATTTTTACATTTCAATGGACATCTCCTGCTAGTCTTTTACCAACTGGTGATGTTACCTTCTATGCAGGTGGAATTGCTGCAAACGGGAATGGAACAAACGCAGGAGATGGTGGTTCAAACGCTCCAACTGCACTTGTTTTTCCGCCAACCGCATTACCAATTGAACTTTCAGACTTTTCTGCTAGACAATATGGGAATAGTGTATTGTTAGAATGGGTAACAGCCACAGAAAAAGACAACAGTCATTTTGTTATAGAACATTCAATTGATGGCAATGATTTCTCTGCACTCGATCAAATTGTTGGAGCTGGAACTACAATTCAAACGCAACACTATCGATTTACGCATAATTCACCTGTGAAAGGTTCGGATCACTACTACAGACTGAAACAAGTAGATCTTGATGGTAGTTTCACTTATTCAGATATCGTTACAGTATATCTTGAAACGAATATAAATCAAATATCTGTTTATCCAATTCCAGCCAAGAATGAAGTGAATGTTGCCCTTAACCTTGCAAAAGCTGGCACTTATACTCAAACGATTGTAGATCTTAACGGAAAGGTTTTACGTTCTGAAATGTATAATCTAGAAGCGGGCGAGCAAGTTTTGAAAATGAATATCCAAAATTTAGCAAGTGGACATTATATTTTCAATCTTAATAATGGCACAGATCGTTTTAATACATCGATTATTAAATTCTAAGTATCTTACTTACTTCTAAGAAAAATCCTAAAGTAGTTTTAAAATTGCTTTAGGATTTTTTTAATTCTAGGATACCCGTTTACAAGTAAATCTTACCTTTACACTTGAAAACACAATTGCTTCCTCTAAAGAAAACAATACTATTCATGAACATTCTTGAACGATTTGACTATTTGTTTATTGTAGCAGGCATTATCATTGTTACATTCTTGCTTGCCACCATTTTTCGGAAGACATTCGGAAGATATATAAAGTACTCTACTGAGGTTCTAGAAAACGATCCAACCAATTATCAATTTTTAAAACATTCAATTAGCGCGCTCATTTACTTGATTGGAATCGGTTGGGCACTCTATACCTTACCTGCATTCAAGGCAGTTGCTAGTTCTATATTAACAGGTGCTGGTATTTTAGCAGTAGTAGCAGGTTTAGCATCTCAACATGCATTAAGTAATATCATGAGTGGTATTTTCCTTGTTATTTTCAAACCTTTTAAAGTAAATGACCGCATTCAAATAAAAGATTCTATAAGTGGAGTGGTAAAGGATATTACCCTTAGACATACGATCATTAGAGATTACGAAAACAAGCGGATTATCATCCCAAACTCAGTTATTAGTGATGAGATCATTGTCAATGCAGACTTCGCTAACGAAAAAATTTGTAGACGGATTGATCTGCCCATCAGCTTCGAAAGCAATATAGAACTTGCCAAAAGGATTATTAGTGAAGAGGCAGCCAGCCATAACCTACAAATAGATACAAGAACACCGGAACAAGTAGCTGATGGTGTTCCCGAAATCACCGTCCGAGTCCTAAGCATTGGGGAATACAGTGTAAATCTTAGAGCCTGGATATGGGCAAAAGATGCTTCAGATAGTTTCGTCTTAGCTTGTGATCTGCTTGAGCGAATTAAGGTACGTTTTGACAAGGAGGGGATTGAATTACCGTATCCACATCGTACAATTGTCAATAAATCAGCTACAACTATTTCTTAGGCAACAGCAACCAGATTTGTCCATAATGGTGCATCGCATCGGCCAATCGTTTGCCTTGCTCCCCTACTCCAGCATAAATATCAATGTGCCCCGCACCTTTGATCGCACCTCCAACATCTTGTGAAATCAGCAACCTGTATTCGTGACGCGCAAATTTGTTGTCCGTATCTAACACAGGTACCTTTCCTAGAAGAATAGTGCCCAAAGGAAGAAATGTCTTATCCACTGCCACAGAGTGCAAATCAGTCAACTCTACATTTGCCGCACCAATTGGCTGACTGTCAGATGGGGTGAAAAACACATAACTCGGATTTCGATAGAGTAACTCAGTCACTTGTTCTGGGTGATTTGCACACCACTCCTTAATTGCAGAAAGTGAAATCTCCTCTGCAGGCACTTCTCCTTTCTCTACTAGGTAACGGCCAAGACTAACATACTTATGCCCATTCTTACCTCCGTAAGAAAATAGCTTTTGACTTCCATCTCGATATTCCACGTAACCTGATCCTTGAACCATCATAAAATGAATGTCAACAAGGCTTTTCGAATAAGCGATTTCTAGTCCTTTGCCTTTTAGGGCGCCTTCTTTATCAATTTGAACTCGAGTCGGCAGTGTACCATTCCAATTTTTGGGTTTTCGATAAAGCGGGTACTTATATTCACTATCTGGTTTGTCTTTCACTTTTAGTATTGGAATAAAATAAGAAGTGAAATGCACATTACTCATTTTATCTTCCCCATAGATCTTATGTGTTTCAAACAAGTCCTCAAATGTTTGGCCTGGTTTAATGGTTCTTAGTAGTTCACCTACCTTCAATACATCATTATAACCGAATGAAAGGTTTTTTGTGGCTTGAAGCTCCTTATGCTTGACCTTATTGAGGTAGCTATTGTTCTTCTTCATCGCCTGTTGAAAATCTTTAGTGATCAGGGATGAAACATCAATCGATACCTTCTCTTTCGTAAACACATTGCTCAACAATACGGTGTCTTTATCAGATTTACCATTGTTTTCAAAGGTAAAACCATGTCCAATCAACTTTTTCTCTTTCTTGTTTGCTTGGTATTTCTGTTTTGCTTGTTTTTCAATCGGTTGATCAGTCTTAGGCTGATCCTGAGCCGCTTCTCTATTTTTGGAAGTTGTTTCACATCCTAAATTAAACAAAACTAGAAGGGTAAATAAAATTGATTGTTTCAACATCTTAAATTATAAAGGTTTTTTAAATAATCGAGCTTGTACCTGTTTGATTTTATCACTATTCGGGAACTTAACTACCATCCTATTCAACAACTTGCGGGCATCATCCATCTTCTTGGTGCCAACAAAATAACTAAGTTTATTCAGCCAAGCTTTTTCATAATCAGGATCAAGCGCTAATGCCTTGTCGATATGACCAATCGCTTTAGCTCCATTTCCTTTTAGAAGGTAAAGAAATCCTAGGTTACTATGTGCAATGGGTTGTTTGGTATTTTCATTCAAAATAAAGGTAAATGTTTCCATCGCCTTATTGTACTGCTTGTCTTCCATCAAGGCTACACCATATTTATTTTGAAAGTCCAAATTGAATGGTTGTTCTTTCACAGCGATATCAAGGAACTTCAGCGCTTTCTTAGGTTGTTTCAGTCTAGAATAACTATCTCCCACTCGATAAGCCGTCCAAGGATCTTTTACTTGATATTCAGTCAACTGCTCAATCGTTCTAAGCACTGCAGAATAATCTTTTCGAGTAAAATAATAATGAACGGCCGTCTTCAGCTTTTCAGCTACGGGTGCCTTAGAGCGATCTAGGAAGAATTGAGCGGAATCGAGCATCTGTTTTTCTGGTACAAACTTATCATACAAAGCGATATAACCTTTTGCCATCAATAAATCAGCTGGTTGTTGGTCTGTAAGGCATTCAAGCCCAATAAATCCCTGGATATCTGATTGCTGTTTTGCAGTAATTGGCTTCCCAATAAAATGATCTGTAATCCGAACATGAGGAATGTCGATGCTTCCTGATTTCGGCATATGACAACCAGCACAATCATTCTTTTTAGCCACACGTTCAGCCATAGGCACTGAACAAACCTCTTCTACTGATTGCTTATGACAATCTATACAAGCAGCATTAATTGTTTCAATCGACGTTGATTTAATGGATTGATGCGGATTATGGCATTTTGTACAACTCACCTTTCCAATGGTAAAGCACTTGCTCAAACGCATTCTATCTGCCTGAGAAGCCATAATAAACCGTTCATGACTATTGGAGTATCTCGGCAGGAAAACGTTCATCACAGCGTTTAAAGGCATGCCTGGTCGGAAATCATGGAATGTTTTCCCTTCATTAAGAACGGCAGTTCCTTGCAAATGACAGCGTTGACAGATATCTACCTCCAGTTCTACTGGAAGATTGGCCGGATTGACTATGGAGTAATCAATATACTTCGAGGTATCGATGATCTCGCCTGCTAATTTCTCTTTGACATGTATTTCGCCTGGACCGTGGCAACGCTCACACTCAATTCCTGTAGGCACTTCCTCATATTTATTTTGTGAACCTTCTACCTGAACTGGCAAATGGTTGTGGCATGTCATGCATTCCGAAGCAATAATCCTAGAAAACCGTGAGCTGGCTCCATTGTCAAACCCAGGAGCCATATCCCATTTACCATCTTGTGTATAGAAGGTGATGGGTGCTTGATAGACATAGCCATTTTCATTGATTAGGTGAGAGTTGGTGTGCTGACCAGAGCCAATGACATAGCTAATTTTTTCAGTTCTGGAATAGCTGGTATCTGTTCCGTTGAGACGGTATTCTTTGATAAATAATTCATCGTTTTTCCAGAATGGCTTGTAGTAGAAATCTAATGACTCATCGTAGACTACGGCATGTTTGTCAAATTTGGCAGAACTCTTAGACTTAGTTGCTTTATCGAATGATTGCCCCATGCCAGTTTCGATAAAGGTTTCGTAGATATTCTCATGACAAGATCTACAGGTTTCCATGCCCATATACTTAACACTATCATGTAAATTTCTAAACTCATTTGCTGCTCCAGTAATGTGATGCTGTGTAGGCTGATTACAGTACATCAGCAATAGAGCTGAAAGACCCAAGAAGCAATAAACAAAGAATTTAGAAGACGGCATTTAATAAGGAGAATTTATTTAAACAAACTCATGAATACTTAATCATGAACAAGTAACCTTCCACAAAGCTAATTATTCTACCTAAAACAAAAAACTCTTGCCATAAGACAAGAGTAAAAATATAATTCCTCTAATTCTATTTTTATCTTATTAAATTCTTATCATTCAGTGTTTTGGATGAATCCTATAAGTCCATCTGCTTCATTTGAAATTACTTTACTTTCAAAATTTCGCCATTCTTTTTTGTATTCACCTGAATCGTTACCGAATACTAGGTTTAGAGAATATGACTTCAAATCTTCTGGCTTGTAAACTTTTTTAATGTTGATTTTATCAAAGAAAATGACAGTCTCAGTCATCTTGTCCAATTTTTGTACTTGAATTCGTCCATCTAATCGCTCACCACTTTTAAGGATAATAAAACCATCCACAAGTGCTCTTTCAACTGGTTGGAATTCAGCTTGTGCAACAATTGTATTACACAAGAATAAAATGATTGGTATTAACGTAATGATTTGCTTCATAATTGAGTATTTTAGTACAATTTGCACAAGCCACGAATTTAATATTTGCATACAATGGCAAAAATGTGACTTGAGATTCTTGCAAAAAGCCTGTGAACTGCATGGTTAACCGCTAATAGATAATGTTCTTGTTATACTTTCTTCATAACTAAATTATTGTAATAACATTCTTGTATTATCATCCAATAAGAATAAACCAAGACATATCAGATAGTTATGCCGCATTTACAATGCTTTAATTTATAGTTGGCTCAACCCAATGTTCACGCCATTGAGTATAATACGACGAATGATCAAAGTGCAGAAAGCACTACATTATTTACTTGAATCTAACTTCAGTATTTGTTTCGTAAAAAAAATAGATCAATGGATACGTGTTGTTTCTTTTAGGATTGTCTTAGTAGCAGAAAACAGATTAAAACCTTGTTTTTGAATACAAAATTTAGTTTATCCAAGAAAAGACAAGTGTTAAAGTTTAAAATCTTAACTAAAATTATGCAATTCTTATCAAAATGTTATCGTTCAACAATTACTCAACAATTTCCTAAATTTTGGAAATCAATTGGACACAATAGGTAAAGCATTAATTAAGTCAGATCTTGGATAAAACTTAAAAAGACGGTCATCAACTTTACAAAGCGAAGAAAAATTCATAAATTTATTAAAATTAAAAACGTATGAAATATTTAAAAATCCCTTTTTTACTATTAACAGTTTCCTTCTTCTTGCAAGGATGTGTTAAAGACCAATGCGAAAGAGAATTAACCTATTTACGGTTTGATCCTATCTTCATGTCTATTGACGATGTAAGACAACCAGTAGAACAAGGTGCTCCTCAAGCATTAAAAACACCTGGAAAGATCTATTTTTTCAACGATTATATTTTAATCAATGAACAAAGAGAAGGAATTCACATTATCGACAATGCTGATCCTTCAAACCCTAGTAATGTTAGCTTCTTAAAGATTCCTGGCAATTTTGATATGACCATCAGAGATAATAAGATGTATGTTGATAATGCAATGGACATGCTTGTACTTGATGTTAGTGACATTAACAATATTGCTCCAATATCAAGAACAGAAAACGCATTCTCTAACACATTTGTAGAAGGCAAAGGCGTAATCATTGGTTATACTTCTGAAGAAGTAACAGAAACGTTTGAATGCTACGAAGGAAATGTTGTAGGATGGGAAGATTTCAACACGCCAATGGAATTGGGCAATGGTAGCTTCGGTGCAATGGATGCTAGCTCTGCTTCTGGACGTATCCCTGGTAACAGTGTTGGTGGATCAACAACGCGTTTTACAACTGTGGGAGATTACCTTTATACAGTTGACTTTGAAGAGTTAAGAGTATTTGATGTTAGCAATGCTTCTTACCCTAATCTAGTAAACACGGAATTTGTTGGATTTGGTATTGAAACCATCTTTCCATACAAAGATCACCTGTTCATGGGTTCTGTAAATGGAGTTTATATCTATAGAATTTCAAACCCTGCTTCTCCGCAATTTTCTGAAATGTTTGTTCATGCTTCTGGTTGCGATCCTGTAATTGTAAAAGATGATATTGCATATGTAACGATCCACAGTGGTACTGAATGTAATGGTTTAATCAACCAGCTTGACATCATTGATGTAGAGCAAGTTGGAAACGGCCAAAGTAGATTGTTAGAAAGTATCTCAATGGAAAATCCAAAGGGACTAGCGATTGCTAATGATCACCTGTATGTATGTGATAATGGACTTAAAGTGTATGACATTTCTGATGATCCTACCACTTTAGGAAAACCAGTTGTTGTAGATAGAACATCAAATCCTTTTGATGTAATTGCTCTATCTGGAGGATTGGTTGTAGTAATAAGCGAAGATGGCTTGAAGCAATATGATGCTGCTGACCCTAGCAATATGGTCGAGTTAAGTACGATTTCCATCAACCCATAATTAAAAAAGAAACAATGGAGTCTCATTTTCAATCCAATTGATGGGGCTCCATTTTTATATCTATTCGATTCTATTTTTTAGTTCCTGTATTAACTTCTCAAAATTGATTTGAAATGCAATTTATAAAAGCTATTCTTCTTGTAATCGCTCTTACATTCATCGCTAACATTGGTGAAGCTCAAAAGAATGACAGCGCACTCGATATCATCCATTTAAAGGACGGAAAAACGGTTGAAGGAGTAATCATCGAGGTTTTCCATGATAATTATGTGGACATTGTATTTGAAAATGAAAAGACAAGAATCTTATATAATGATATCGATCGAATTGAATACAATGAGATCGATAATAGGAATCCTAGGTATAGTAATAAAGTAAGAAACAAACAAACCTACCACGTTCCTAGTAAAAATAAAATTTATCTCAACATTATGATAGATCTGCATATGGGAAGAGGAAGAAATAATTGGATTGAACCAGGAAGAGGTCTATCAGTTAGTGCAGGATATCGTTTTAGTAACAAGGCTATCCTTGGTGTTGGTCTTGGTTTCGATTCTTATGACTTCAATCTGAATGGCAGTATCATACCTGTATTTGCCGAATACCGATATGAATTTATGGATAGATCCTTTACCCCTTTTGCAACCATGCGTGCTGGCTACGGAAATCCTTTAAGCGGGGGCGGAAACTGGAACGGAGGACCTACCGATAAGGTTGGTGGCGTCTTCTTAAACCCATTAGTAGGCATAAGATTAAGAACGCAGAAAAAAGGTCACTTCCAATTTGCACTCGGATATAAGCTTCAAGATTATACTGAAGAAGGTATTGAATTTAGAGATGGGCCAAATGGTCAATGGTTAGAATCAACTTATATAGATAAGCTTCGATTCCAACGATTTTCGATTAACGCATCGTTGATGTTCTAAACACTATTAAAAAGGAGGTTTTTCTGGCTGATTGCCTAAGATCTCCTCAATTTTCTCTGTAACCTCATCCGTAATTTTTTCCAATATATCTGTTGATGCCAATGTTTCTTCCAAGTGATGTGGCTTGGAAGCACCGAGTATCACCGTACTGACATCCTCATTCTTTAAACACCAAGCAATCGCTAATTTCGCAAGGCTAGTATCAAGTTCTAAGGCCAGCTTATTCAGCTCTCGCACCTTCTCCAATCGTTCTGGGGTAAGTGATCGCTCTTTCAACCAATCTAGCCCTTCCATACCAAGTCGTGTGCCTTCTGGAAACTCATTTAAGTATTTATCAGTTAACACGCCAGAGGCCAATGGCGACCAGATCGTAGTTCCTAATCCAACAGTTTTATAGATTTGATCATATTCGACTTCTACCTTATTTCTGTGAAACATGTTGTACTGTGGCTGCTCCATCGTAGGACCAATAAGACCATACTTCTCTGCAATCATATGAGCTTCCATGACTTCCTGTGCGCTCCACTCTGAGGTTCCCCAATACAGAATTTTCCCTTGTTCGATTAGTGTATTCATTGTGCGTACTGTCTCGACTGTCGGTGTTGTTTTATCAGGCCGATGGCAGAAATACAGATCCAGGTAATCTACTTGTAGCCGTTTAAGAGCAGCATGACACGCCTCGGTCAAGTGCTTACGGGACAAACCTCTTTGGTTGGGCTTCTGACCACCATCGCCAAAAAACGCTTTACTAGATACAAGGTATGAGCTTCTTTTCCAGTTTACTTTCTTGAGGATCTTGCCCATTACGATTTCAGACTGACCACGTGCATATATTTCTGCATTGTCAAAGAAGTTGACGCCATTTTCATAAGCTAAAATCATCAGCTTCTCTGCTATGTCATCTCCAATTTGTTTTCCAAAGGTAAGCCAACTGCCTAGTGATAACGCGCTTACCTGTAAGCCTGAGTTTCCGAGTCTTCTGTATTCCATAGTGTTATATTATTAGTGTTTGTCTTGGTGAAAGTACAATTTAAATTGGAAATTGTTCATTTTGTATCAATTCATTAATCAAAGCTGTTACTATAAACAACTCTGCCTTAAACGATCTATTAATGGATCTAAAAAACCTAGACACATTAAAATTCCACAAGGCAAATTTCCTTTGTTTAATGTATTATATCACCTTCTGATTTGTAATATGTTTCCGGAGACGGATTTAACCACTTTTTCTTGTTCAATAATTACTCTAAGTCACCATAAGTAAAAACATCTCTTGGAATTGTGATAACATTCATTGATTTCCAACTACTAGAGCCACTTAGAGATACTTGCATGTTTTGCATAAAAATGACATCTGATATCCCGTCATTATTCAAGTCCCCGAGCACTAAATCTAATGCTGTTGTTCCAGAACTTGCCAAGGATTGTGCGGCTCCAGAACCTCCATTTGAATAGTACCACTGACCTCCACTTCCCCAAAACACATCACTCTTTCCGTCAGAATTGAAATGCCCGATTAGCACATTGCCTTGGGAGGAATTACTCAACGTCTGCCAAGAAGTATTCGTGTTGTTCGAAACCAACCAAGCGCTTCCTGTAGGATATAAGAAATCAAGCTGACCGTCTCCATAGAAATCGCCTTCGAGTAACTGATTAAGTGAATAGCCAGTTGTTAGATGGGTCGTCCAACTCGTAGCAAGATTGTAAGAAGCAACTATATTGCCTCCATCCTTTCGAATCAAATCAGTTGCTGGGTTGGAGTCGTAATTCCCAAATCGTAATGAGTTGAAACTATAGCCTGTAGAAATTGAAGACACCCAATCCGTATTCATGCCATCAGTTATTTCCAATGGGAGGTGCCAGATTAACCCATTTTCAAGCTTCATGATGTCTGTTTTTCCATCTCCATCCTTGTCTCCAAAGAAATAGTTGTATTGATATAATGTTCCTGGGCCTGGTGTGTAAATAGTTTCTGTGGTGGATTCAATCGTTAAAAAATTAAACGGAGAGACAGGATCCCATTCTTCCTTTACGTACCAGCCACGATAATCAAAACCACCCCAAATATTATTAAATACTAGTACATTTCCATAACCTCCAACTGGATTTCTTTGTTTGATTGCAGATGCAGGATCTGAATGTTTAAAACGGTTGTTTTCGATCCTGCAAATTTTGTCCGGCCGCCCTCTTATATAGATATTTTGATCGTTGTTCCCATTGACTCGTTCTTCTCCTACATCATGAAAATCATTGTGATGAATGTAGATAAAGTCGCCAGCATTAGGCGTTCCATCACTTGGCCCCTCTGCATGCATGTCAAAGTTGTGTGATGTTCCACCACTTAAGACTGTATTGCAATAGGCCTCATAACCACTGCCATCCTTGCCCGAACCAGCAATCACATGGCGATTTGAATGCATTAAATTGGAATAAATTGTTGCGTAAGCTAAATCAATAACAACTCCATACCCCAATCCATGTTGTCTATTGTGATGAAAATAGTTGTGATGAATTTTGTTGTTATCCAAGGAACCACTAAACAAGCCAATTGCAGCATATGGCCAATCATAAAGCTCACAATTATCAATTTCTAAATGATCATATCCATTGGTACGAATTCCCGTTTTAAACCGTATAGAACTCAACGGGTTATTTGTTCCAATACCATGAAAAGGCCCTTTAAATCGTATTCCAGTGAAGCGAATATTGTCTCCTAGACACGTAAATGCAGGCATTCCTTCATAGTCAATTGAAGTATACCAATCAAAATCATCTGTGTAAATCAGTGCGCCTTGTGAACCGTTACCTCTTCCACTTGCAAGGGTTACTCCAGCAGGTATGCCTATAGAAACATCTCCAGTTTGGGCATATTGACCTGTAAGGTTAATCACCAGATTATCAGCTATATAAATCACACTACCTAAAGAAGCAGTTTCGATTGTATTCTTAAAATTTGTAATAGTCGTAAACTGAGTAATATAGATATCAGCGTCTTGAGGCGTTACTATTTGGTTATAGCCTGGCCCGCCACCAATTGGATTGTTATCCGTTTGACAATATTCAAAGGGAGAGATGTTTTTTCCTTCTGTTTTACAAGGATCGGTGTAGGCAATGAACTTACTACCTTCATCTGCAATAAAACCTGGCTCAAGTGCTACACGAGTTCCCGCACGATAAGTTACTGTATCTCCAAGCATTACATCTCCATTGGAGCTCAACCTGTTTTCTGCTTGAAAGACTGTTGAATCCTGTACGGAGATTAGTGAAGAGTTGACATGCAAATCATCATAGCAATAACATTCATTGCAAGTTTCGTCGTCTAGGAATGTGATGGCAAGTGTATAGGTCTGTGAAGCCCCATTTACAGTTGCTACAGCCTGAATTGTGCCACCTACAGAACTGTTACCATCTGTCACCCCATATCCATCAGCAGTGCTGGCAACATCCGTAAACACTACAGTAACAGCATTGGTTCCCTGACCAGCGACAAAAGTTGCTCCGCTAGAATGACTCCAAGAAACAGTACCAGTTGTATTTCCTGATATATGATACATGTAGCTATTCGCACCTGCACAGACAGCAGTTGGTCCTTCAATCTGAGCGATAAGGAATTGACAATTAATCCCTATAATAAACAGACAAATTATATACTTTTTTATTTCCATAAACGTTCGCCTATATTAATACAGTTCTAAATTACAAAAAACATAGCTATTGTAACTAAAATGAGGATAATCACTAAGAATATTTATGCGAATAATTCATTCGATCTATATTTCCTTATATTCGCAGAAGAAGAAAGAAACAGCTCATGAAGCAAAAAATTCTGATCATTGGTGATGTAATGTTGGATCACTATATAAAAGGTAGTGCCTCGCGATTGTCTCCTGAAGCCCCTGTGCCTGTTGTGCATGTAGAGAAGGAGTTTCATAGACTTGGTGGTGCTGCAAATGTTGCAAAGAACATCAATGCACTCGCCCACCCTTGTGGTGTTGCTGGCTTCAAGGGGAATGATGCAAATAGTAAGATCTTAACGGATTTGCTAGCTCAACAAAACATTGAAGATCATTGCTTTTCACCAGATGACAATAGCGTTACAACAACAAAAACAAGGATTATCGCTGGGCAGCAACAAGTGGTGCGCGTTGATAAGGAAGAAATTCTCCCAGATACCAATGAACTTGGGACGGAATCGTTTAAACGCCTACTCCAAACGTTTACTGGAAACTATATCCTTGTTTCAGATTATGGAAAAGGCGTTTGCTCTGAGTCTCTGATGAAGGAGATTCTTATTCCATCTTCTAGGAAGGTATTGATCGATCCAAAGGGTCTGAATTGGGAAAAGTATTCAGGCGCTTACCTTGTAAAACCGAATTTAAAAGAGCTTTCCCTCATTGCCAATCAAGAGATTTCGAATACGGATGAAGCTGTTGGCATTGCAGGCCGAAGTGTTATGACTGAATATAGTTTTGAACATTTATTAGTGACACGTGGGGGTGAAGGCATGACTTTAATTTCAAAGTCATCGGTTCAACACTTTTCTGTCGACCAGATTCAAGTGTTTGATGTGTCTGGTGCTGGCGATACAGTGATCGCGGTACTAACTGTGATGCTGAATGATGGCTATGATCTGACTACCGCTGTTCGGACTGCAGCTGAAGCTGGGCGGCTGGTTGTTTCAAGAAAGTATACCTATGCTATAACTAGGAAAGAACTTGATGAAATATTGAAAAATTTATAATGGAGCTGCAAAACTGTAATTTTGAAGAAAACAACTTGAACCCGCTTTTGTATGGTTACAATATGAAAATGTTTTCCAATTGGGCAATAGGACAAGGAAAGGGTTGATTGGTTGTTAACTGAATAGTGATGAAATTATACTATCTCCTTTAGTTTAAACCCATTATCAGCAGCAATCTTACCATACAGCTTGCCAGCACCAGTCATTGTGCGTTCCATCGTCTCAAAATCAACGTGAACCAAGCCAAATCGGTAGGTTGGTCCAAGGCTCCATTCATAGTTATCCCACGTACACCAATGTGTATATCCGATTAAATCAACGCCTTCTTGAATAGCTTCATGGCAATAGCTTAAGTATTCTTGTATACTTTCCTGGCGAAACGAATCTTCATCTGTGCAAACCCCATTTTCTGTAATAATGATTGGCTTTCTGTACTTTTTGTGAAAACGGTGAAGAATATCTTTCAGCCCACTTGGTTGATAGCCCCACATTTTATCATTGCGAATCCCCATTTTGGCTAACTTCCCTGGATAGTCTACCTCGCTGATTGGCATTGGCGTAAATGGCATATAGACATAGTAACTGATGCCCCAGAAGTCATTACGTTCAAAGAATGAAGACACTTTATCGATAAACCACCAGTCGACAAACTTTGCAAGTAGGTTTCCTAGTACATTGGTGCCAAAAAAGATGCCTGTATTCTTAGATATACCTACTTGCTTATCTGGATATTCTTTCTTCAAGTAACCATATAGCTGATCATGGCAAATACCCATGACTTTCAACACTTTGTTTCCTTTAAAATAGTTTTTCTTGTAGGGTGGAAAATGACCTGTGATATAACTATTCATCGCATACACTCCTGGTTCATTGAACGTATTGAACATAAAGGCATATGCTCCAAAATGCTTCACACACTTCATCGCATAATCCATAAAAACAGGGACTTGGCTTTCTTTAAGCCAGGAACCGGATTCCTCAAACCAGTTGGGATTAGAAAAATGGTGGAACACAAACATGATTTGCATCCCTTCATCCAATAACTGTTGAAAGAAAAGCTGGTATTCAGCGATAACCGATTCGTCAAAGTCACCAAAAGGCTTTCGTTGAAGGCGAGACCAGTCAACACCGCAGCGATAAACTGATCCTAGTTGCTTGATGTAGCTGATATCTTCTTGACGCCGTTTCTCATGGTCTGTCGTTCTTAGAAAGGAGTATCCGTCCTTGGATTTTGTGTTTTTCCATTGATGGTCAAAAGCTGTCTCTACCTGAGCGGCAGCGGTACTCGTTCCCCAAAGGAAACCATCCGGAAATTGTAACCAACTCATACAGGTCTTCTGATTTTGTGTGGGCTTGACTTGGGAACCCGTTCTAGGATGCCTCTTGCCTCTAAATCTAGTTTTACCGAAACCACATACCAGACTACTTTCCCATCAAACGTAGCACTTAGTGCTTTAATGGCATTGTCAGAGACTTGTGCATATGTGGGATCTCCAAGTCGATCTACTTCTTTTAGAATAAATGTTTTAATAACATCATACCGACGTTTTAGAATATTAACCCCTTTTTTTCCTTGAGGATGAAGCGTCATTATTTTTTCTTCCATGGCTTTGTGTAGAAATAATATAAGTGCAATGTATAAAAAAACTATCAAACTATATCGGACGAATAAAGAGTATATTCTTTTATGTAGAAAATGACAGAATAATTACATGCAATTAATTCATTACTGACTCTATTTCTTAGCTTTGCAGCATTCATCACTATTAAACAAATTTCACAATGAGAACATGCCTGATTTTACTCACTTTTCTATTCATTATATTAGGATGTAATTCAGAAAAGAAGAGTAATACAGCTACTGCAAAGAAGAAAGAGGAGCATTCCTATCCTTCAAAAGGTGAAAAAGAACCTCAAGTATTACATTACGAAAAAGAAGTTAACTTAAAGAATATCAAACAACTAACTTTTGGCGGTGACAATGCAGAGGCTTACTTTAGTTTTGATGATAAAAATTTAGTATTTCAAGCTACAAATAAAAAATGGGGAGCAGAATGTGATCAAATTTATATCATGTCAACTGATGGACATGGCGACAAACAACCTCCATTATTAAGTACTGGAAAAGGAAGAACGACCTGCTCTTATTTCATGCCTGGCAACAAATCCATATTGTACGCATCCACCCACCTCGGAGGAGAAAAATGTCCAGAAGCTCCTAGAACCTTGAACGGCAAGTATGTATGGCCTGTATTTAAGGAGTTTGACATTTTTGTTAGTGATTTAAATGGAAAAATAATCAAGCAACTCACAAAGCATGAGAGCTATGATGCTGAGGCCACCCTTTCACCAGATGGGAAAACGATCGTGTTCACTTCATTACGTTCAGGTGATTTAGAGCTTTACACAATGAATGTAGACGGTTCTAACATCAAACAAGTGACTTCAGGACTTGGATACGATGGTGGTGCTTTCTTTTCACCAAACGGAAAGAAACTAATCTTTAGAGCTTCTCGTCCAACCACTGCTGAAGAGGTAAAAACATATAAAGATCTATTGAAGAAAGGTATGGTACAACCAAATGCAATGGAATTGTTTACCTGTAATGTAGATGGGAGTGATTTGAAACAGATTACTAAGTTAGGTGGAGCAAATTGGGCGCCTTACTACCACCCATCAGGAAATAAGATCGTTTTTAGTAGTAATCATCATACTGAATCAAGAAGACAATTTAATCTATTTATGATTAACACTGATGGCACTGGTTTGAAGCAAATCACCTTTGATAAAACATTTGATGCATTCCCTATGTTTTCATATGATGGAAAAAAATTAGTATTTTCATCGAATAGAAACAATGGAGGTACTAGAGATACCAACGTTTTCATTGCAGAATGGGTGGACTAAGAAAGAGTAACATTATCAATGGCAGAAAACGTTAGAATCGACAAATAGAAGAAATAGCAAAAATTTAAAGGGAACATATTGCGGTAAAATTTGTTTTAAAAGATTAATATGAAGATTCTTTCAGCCAAACAGATTCGTGATATAGATGCTTATACGATTGAGCATGAACCAGTTTCGTCAATAGATTTGATGGAACGAGCTTCTAAGGCATTTGTCAGCTGTTTTGTAAAGCAATTTGATCACAGTCGACCAGTCTTTATCGTTTGTGGACCAGGAAATAATGGTGGTGATGGCCTAGCTGTAGCACGTTTGCTTGCCAGAAAAGATTATTTTGTAAAAGTATTCACCTTTCGCTTCGCAAGTCAAACGACAGCTGACTTTGATACAAATCTATTGCGACTGCAGCAATTTGGGAAAATTGAAATACAAGAGATTGGAGAAAATCAACCCTTGCCTAATGCCCTTCCAGCAGATGCTATATTAATTGATGCGATTTTAGGCTCAGGCTTAAATCGCCCGATCTCAGGGATTATAGAGTCAATAATTAAAACATTGAATCGCCTTGATTGTACGCGTGTGAGCATTGATATTCCATCAGGATTATTTGCAGACAGACATTCAAGTGGCACTTCAATTAAAGCCAATCAAACTATTAGTTTTCAATTGCCTAAGCTTGCCTTTTTCTTTCCAGAAAACCATCAATACATTGGTGATTGGTCTATTGTTCCAATCGACTTGCATTTAGACGCGATTAAGCAGGCAGAAACTTTTTATCATTTAATTGATTCTGAGCTAATTACGAGTTTACATCGTAAGCGATCTAAGTTTGTTCACAAGGGTAAATTTGGACACGCCCTATTAGTTGTAGGCTCAAAAGGAATGCTGGGTGCTGGATTGTTGGCTACAAAAGCAAGTATAAAAAGCGGTGCGGGCCTTGTGACTGCGCATATTCCAAGACACGCAGTATCCGTTTTTCAGCAATTTATTCCAGAAGCAATGGTTAGTGAAGACGAGCATACAGATCAGTTTACTGGAATTCGAGAACTAAGCAAGTATAGCGCCATTGGAGTTGGGTGTGGCATAGGAACTTCAAAAGCCACTAGTCGCGCACTGCAGAATATCTTTGTAGCCTATAATAAACCAGTCGTTGTGGATGCAGACGCTCTGAATATCTTAAGTCAAATCAATGGCTGGGAGCGATTGTTGCCAAAGAACTCAATTCTGACACCTCATCCTAAGGAGTTTGAACGGCTATTCGGAAGGACAGATAACGAATTTGAACGAAATGAGCTCCAAGTCATGAAAGCCCAAGAATACGGCATCTATATCGTATTAAAAGGAGCACATACTTGCATCGCTACCCCTGGAGGCAATTCCTACTACAACAATACTGGGAATCCGGGAATGGCAACTGCAGGAAGCGGAGATGTGTTGACAGGAATTATTACGGGTTTGCTTGCCTCGGGTTATGGATCATTTTCAGCGAGCTTGTTGGGTGTATACCTTCATGGCTTGGCAGGCGATCTTGCTTTGGAAGCTGAAAGCTATGAATCTCTATTGGCGGGAGATATCATTAATGAATTGGGTAAAGCCTTTAAACAATTATCGACTATACAGTTAGGCATTTAGGGACAGCGTAGTTTTGACAGGTTATTAAATTCATTGAAATTTGTGACTTAATCTTAGTACTACGTCAAAAAATTAATAACATCTATATTACTACCAATCATTTGTAACGCTACCCGCCTAAGATTCAATCTCTAAGATTTTTTTTATGTATATTTAATGGTTGAATATATCAATTATCAGCTAGGTAAAACCATTAGATCGAAATGCAATATACTATTACCCAGCTCTTAACCAATTAAACCAACTGATTATGAAGAAAGTAGTCGTATTAACTGGTGCCGGAATGAGTGCAGAGAGTGGAATCAGCACGTTCAGAGGTTCGGATGGCTTGTGGGAAGGACATGATGTAAAGCAAGTAGCTTCTCCAGCAGGATGGAAAAACGATGAAGCCTTGGTACTGGACTTTTACAATAAACGTCGAGCCCAGCTAAAAGAGGTTTCACCCAATGCAGCTCATGTTGCATTGGCCAGCCTTCAATCATCATATGATGTAACAGTAATCACCCAAAACGTTGATGACTTGCATGAGCGTGCTGGTCAAACTGATGTTTTGCATTTGCACGGAGAACTACGTAAAGTAAGAAGTACATTCGACGATAAACTTGTTTACGACTGGCAAGATGATTTAAACCAAGGAGACAAATGCGAGTTGGGTTTTCAGCTGAGACCTCATATTGTTTGGTTCGGAGAAGCAGTTCCCAGTATGGAATTGGCGGTTTCTATCGTTTCAAAGGCTCAGATTTGTATTATTATTGGCACATCAATGCAGGTTTATCCTGCTGCTAGTCTTGTTCATTTCGTCCCATCCCACTGCCCTATTTATTTCGTTGATCCTAAGCCAAATACAGACGGATTAACAACAATGAAAAACCTTATTGTTATAAAAGAAAATGCGTCAACTGGAGTAGTTGAACTAGTTGAAAAATTAATAAATGAGAATAAATAGAACAATTTGTTTGTAATCCTTTGAATTACAGGAGTAAACTCATATATTTGCATTATCCAATTCATTTCTGGTAAAGTACATTATTTAGAATAAATTTTTTTATAAATAATTACAACTAGAAATTATGAAATTCTTAATGCAGGTTGTTTGTTGTCTCGCATTCGTATTCTTCAACAACCAATCTACTTCGGCTTCCCCACAGAATGGAAGTGATCAAATCTATTTAATTCAACTTGCTGCGTCTTCTGATCCTGACTTGAAGAAGTTTAATAACGTTAAGCGGTATGGATATGTCTACACATCTACTACTAATACAGGGATTCAAAAAATCTTATTGGGTTCGTATAAATCAAAAAGTAGTGCAAAATCAGTTTTAACTAAAGTAAAAGCTAAAGGTTACAAAGACGCCTTTATTACAAGTCAACCATTAGATCCAAATGGGAAAGTTTTTAGTGTTCAGTTTATTAGCTATGCGTATTCCACGAAAATTGATTGGGAGAAATTTCAGATGATGGGTGATGTGCGTATTGATCCAAGTGCTGGAAAGATCAAGTTAATGCGTGGTACGTTTTACGATCAAGAATCTGCTCGATCTTATGCAAAAACAATTGAGTCTGAAGGATATAAAGGAGCATTCATTCGAGAATTGAATGAAGGTGTTCTATTATGGCCTGACAATAATCACTTCGTTTCTACTGGAACGTTAGCTAGTACTACAACTACTGGAACTGGAACTGCAACGACTTCAAGCTCTGTAACAACAGCTACTACAGGTAATGATGGATTCGCTGATCCATACAAATCAAGCATTTATACTAGCTTGAGTACATTCGAAAAAGAACAAGTTGTTTACTTGGATGGCGTTTTAAGCATTAAGCAAAATGGAAAGTTCATTCAATTGAAGAATTATGTTCCTGGTACATTAACAGGTACAATTTCTTCGCCAACGAACGCTTCTAGTACAACAACTACTACGACAAGACCTATTGCTCCTACTCCTACTGCTACTCCTACTACCCCATCAGTTAGTCAAATTGAACCTGTTTCAACACCGACTATGATTGATGATCATGTTGTATTAAAAAGTACACCAAGTGAAGCTGTAGCTGCTCAAGAAGTTGCTGTTGTAGAACAACCAATAAGCACACAGCCAGCAATCGCAATGAATAACGGTATGACTGCCAAGGGAGGTGATTTAGCTGCTGCAACTTATAAAATTCAGCTGACTGCGGTTACTATTTTCGATCCGTTGAAATTCTCAAATATAGATCATTTAGGAACTGTGGATATGGAAAACTCTGAAGCTGGAGTTAAGCGAATCATGCTGGGTACATTTGTGACTAAAGAAGATGCTGCTCAAGCGTTAAACCAGATAAAAGAAAAAGGGTTTCAAAAAGCCTATATCGTTGAATATAACAACGGTACACGAAGATAAATTATAGAAGTAGTAATTTAAGAAGACCGATATTGGCTGTTGCTGATATCGGTTTTTATTTTTTGGTAAGGATTTGAATTAAGAATATTTTTGAACTAGTTTGTTTGCAAATTTCAGTTCCATAACAGAAACTGCAATGAGTATAAGAATTTCAATGAGAACGTACGTCCAGCCCAATACAGTTAATCGATCTATGTGATAAAAGGCTAAGCCCAAGGACAAAATACAATACATCAAATTCAAAATTGCAATTCCCTTTAAAAAAGGTGCGATTTGATTGTTTTCCTTTTGATAGCAGTAATAGTCATAGACCATAAAAAAAACCGGTATTACGGCTAGGCAATACAGTGTTTGAACAGGTATACCAACTAGTTTTTCTAATTGAACTAAAATTATCCCAAGGAACAGTGCAGTTACGATTGCACCAATGCCATCCAGAATGAATATCTTTTTAGGATCCTCTTCTATTTTCTTAATTGTGTTAGCGATCATCTGATAATTGATTTAGATTTAAAAGTACAAGATCAGCAATTTATCAATTAGAAATTTTGATCTAAATCAAAATCGTTCAGTATTGCGCACGAGTTCTACTTAAGGTCTCTTGAGTTATCCCAAGATAAGATGCAATATGACCAAGATTTACTTTACTTGTGATAGTTGGGTAACGTGTTATTAGATGGTCATATTTTTCCTTAGCAGATAGAAACATCATTCCTTCAAATCGTTCAACAAGATCCAGATAAATCAGTTGTGTGAACTTCCTTGCTAATCTTTCTAAGGATGGATTTTCATCTAAATACGACTCCATTTTTAAATAATCAAGAATATAAACTTCACTAGGTTCAAGTGATTCAATATTATATCTGCTTGCTTTACCTGTAACTATACTATCAATTGCACCAACAACTCCATTATCTAAAGCAAAGTGGGCTGTAATGTCTTTGTCTTTAACAAAATAGAACGATCTTAAAATACCAGTTTTAACCAAAAAAATAGTTTGACAAATTTCACCTTCTTCATGCAGAAGTTGCCCTTTTTCAAACTTTTTAAGAATTAGAATTGAAGACAGTTTTTCAATTGTTTCTTCGAAAATACTTTTCATGTTTCTAGTAAAAATTATAACCTGATAACCTATGTTTCATTCATTCTCTAGATGAATTTGCTTGAATGTACACATTCTAAGGTATTTAATCAAGCCTTCAATCGAGGATGAGTTTACAAACTAATATTGGTACAAATAAAAAAGCCCTTTCTATCGAAACAGAAAGGACCTTTGTTTGTATGTATAACGTTTAGTTATTTCTTAAACATCATCTTCGTCACGAACAAATCCGAAAACTAGAGCTGCGACAGCACCGCCTGCAAAACAAGCTACAAGAGGAACCCAAATGTAACTAGCAGTACTAAGACCACCAACTACAGCACCAACGGCAACTGCGGGGTTAAAAGCACCACCAGACAAGCCTCCAAGCCCCCAAGCACATGCTAAGACAGTAAAACCAATGGCTAGGCCATAAAAAGAATTACCAGCAGTTCCTTTAGACGTTGCAGTATTTAGTACAACCCAACAAAGAGCGAATGTACCTAAAAATTCTCCAATTAAACCAGGTACAGGACTTGTTGCTGAAAATTGCTTCCATTCAGCTCCTAATGAACCAGCAAGGAAAGTTCCCACTGCTCCAGCAAGTGCAGCACCTGCAACCTGCGAAATCATATAAAAAGGAACATCAGAGGTGTCACATTTCCCTCTCATCCAGACAGCCAATGTTACAGCTGGATTGTAGTGAGCGCCAGAAATATGGCCACCAGCATAAACCATTACCATCAAAATACTACCAATTGCTAGTGGAGCCATAGCTGATCCAGTTGCAACGGTCATGACAATAGTCAAAATTAAAAAGAATGTACCGATAAATTCTACTAAATACTTTTTCATAGGTGAAAATTTTGGTTAAGTATATTTAAATGAAAATAAATAATTTATAAATCAAATAAGAACTGATTTTAACATATTTTTGACGGACATCAAGGATTAAGTCACAAAATATTTAGTTTATACGGTAAATTATGAACAAAGTTATGAACATAGGAATCTTGGGGTATGGAAAAATGGGCAAGACAATAGAAAATATTGCTATTCAATGCAAACATAACATATTATTTAAGATAAACTCTAAAAACACAGACGAATTTTCTATGGAAGCACTAAAGTTGGTAGATATTGTTATCGAGTTTTCTAAACCTGAGTGTGCTTTTGAAAATATTAAATTTTGCCTAGAGCACAAAGTAAATGTCGTCTCAGGAACGACTGGCTGGTTGGATAAACTAGAAGACATTAGTCAATTGGCCACCGACAACAAATGTGGGTTCATATACGCATCGAATTTCAGTATTGGTGTAAATATCTTCTTTGAAATTAATAAGATGTTAGCAAAACTGATGAACAAACAAACACAATATCAGGCTTCTGTTCATGAGATACACCATACTCAAAAGTTAGATGCGCCCAGTGGGACAGGTATTTCGCTTGGTGATGCAATCATCCAAAATATGGATCGATATAATGAATGGACCGCGGAAGCCAATCAACAGCCTCCTGATTTAAGTCTTACTTCTGAAAGAATTGATCCAGCACCAGGCACACACATCGTAAGCTATCAATCTGAGATTGACACCATTGAAATCAAACATACCGCCCACAGCCGTGAGGGGTTTGCGCGTGGTGCTGTTTTAGCAGCAGAATGGCTAAATGGAAAATCTGGTATTTACACCATGAAAGATGTGCTAGAGATTTGAACTAGGATTTCAATACCCTCAGCACTATATCAATTGGTAGGAATTTAAAGATAATTCCAATAATTAAAGAACTCAGCGGCCTAATTTGATTGCCATTAGTCTTTACTTATACAGCATTTACAATTTCTTTCAACTTATCACCAGTATAGTTAGACCATCTGATATTCTCTGCAACAGAATAACCTAACATTCGGTTATGATAATAATATAGAAGTTTGAGATTTGGGCTAATGTAGTTCTCGTTTTCATCTCGCTTGAGTGGTGGGAAAGCATGATAAATTTCCATGTTATTCATTCCCAGATCGATAATCTTCTTTACATTGCCTTTAGAAATGGTG
>CALGAW010000042.1 GCA_937959115.1 uncultured Saprospiraceae bacterium | reverse complement strand
AGCTGAAACCCCTTCAAAACTGGGCACGTCCAGCAATTTTGATTCTCACCGTAACGATGGCTACGCCTGCGAGTCAAAATCACTGTGGAGCACCCATTTTTATTGGGTTTTAAACTCATAACAATATTCCTATTGCATAATGCGAGTTAAACTGAAATTATGTATATTTGCAACTTAAGTAACGACTTCTGTCATGGCAAGAAATAAAATTGTAGGTAATTACTACGAAAAAATTCCGAAACCCGTCCGAAACAAATATGCGATTACGCTCATTGCGTTTACCGTATGGATGTTGTTTTTTGACCGTAATGATGTGTTTACACAGTTTAAGTTAGGCAGTACATTGAATGACTTGCAGCACAAAAACACACACTACGTAGAAAAGCTTGAGGATGTCAGCGCCACCGCTAAAGATCTTGCTGAAAACACTGAAGCACAAGAGCGATTTGCCAGAGAAACCTACTTAATGAAAAAAAATGATGAAGACGTATTCGTCATTGAGCAAAAACAATAATTCATTCACCATAAACACGATAACACCTAATGTCAGTTTTAGTCAATAAAAATTCAAAGATAATCGTTCAAGGATTCACCGGTAAAGAGGGAACCTATCATGCCGAACAAATGATCGCTTACGGTACAAATATCGTAGGAGGCGTTACCCCAGGAAAAGGTGGGCAAACACATCTCGACAAACCAGTTTTCAACACGGTTATCGAATCAGTCAACAAGGCAGGAGCTGATACTTCTATCATTTTTGTACCTCCACGCTTTGCAGCAGACGCCATTATGGAAGCAGCAGATGCCGGTATTAAAGTCATTATCTGTATCACGGAAGGAATTCCTGTTCAGGACATGGTGAAAGTAAAAGCGTACATCGAAGATCATGATTGTAGACTCGTTGGGCCAAACTGCCCAGGCGTTATGACTCCAGGCGAAGCAAAAGTAGGGATCATGCCTTATTTTATTCACAAAAAAGGAACCATCGGTATCGTTTCTCGCTCAGGTACGCTAACCTACGAAGCGGTAGATCAAGTAACCAAAGTAGGTCTCGGTCAAACGACTTGTATCGGAATTGGTGGTGACCCAATCGTAGGCACAACAACCAAAGATGCAGTAGAACTGTTAATGAATGACCCTGAAACAGAAGGCATCATTATGATCGGAGAGATTGGTGGTAACATGGAAGCCGACGCTGCTCGCTGGGTAAAAGAAAACGGAACCAAGCCTGTTGTCGGATTTATCGCCGGACAGACAGCACCTAAAGGCCGTACAATGGGCCACGCTGGTGCGATCATCGGTGGCGCAGAGGACACAGCCGAAGCAAAAATGAAAATCTTAGCTGAATGTGGAATTCATGTTGTCAAATCACCAGCCAAAATCGGTGAAACAATGTTGAAAGCACTCGGTAAGTAATAAAGCGTAAAAAAAGAAGAAAAGCCCCGTAAAAGTCGGGGCTTTTTTAATTATGAATCTCGCTAACTGTGATCAAACAACTAAAATATACATATCGTGCCTATCGATTCCGCTATAAGCTGGATCAAAATGAAATCAACTACCTAGTTAACCATTTGAAACCAGGAGACATTGCTGTAGATATTGGCGCGCACAAGGGCGCATATCTATATTGGATGCGCCACGCCATCAAAGAAAAGGGCACCGCCTTTGCCTTCGAGCCACAAGTAAAACTCTACCATTACTTAACGTCAGTATACAGCAATCCCAAGCACAGCAACACCACCATCGAAAACATGGGCGTCTCCAATCAGACAGGAGAAGTAAGCTTCTACATTCCAACGACATTAAAAGGGGATTCACCAGGAGCAAGAATAGACCGTTTAGTTCAAAAAGCAGTTCAAGAAACCACCATCAAAACCACAACACTTGATCAGTATTTTCTTGAGCGCAACATTCACCCAAACCTTATCAAGATAGACGTTGAAGGCCACGAGAAACAGGTGATCGAAGGTGGCATAAAACTCCTGCAAACAGCCCAGCCAACACTAATCGTAGAATGCGAAAACAGACACCTCCGAAACAGCTCCGTGGCTGATGTCTTCCAGCTGTTAACAGATATCGGCTACAAAGGTTTTTTCTTTCTAGATAACAAACAGATTCCCCTAGAGGAGTTTGATCTAAGTATTCATCAAAAAAATGAAGGAAAGAGATTCTGGGAAGCCAAGGACTATATCAATAATTTTATCTTTGAAAAAGAGCAATAAAGTAGCGTCAAGTTTCTCAGGATTAAAGGATTTACAAGATTATATTATCAAGAATATCCTTTAACCCTGAAAAGACGAACCGCCCTGAGCCTGATTTTGCATTCCCTCAAAACAATTCATCCAGCAATTCATCATCTACCAGATTCGGCAAGGTCACCTTCAATCCTTTGGTCCGCTCCATCTCTCGCTTAATCGCATACAGAGCTTCTTCATTCCGAGCCCAACTCCTACGAGCAATCCCATTATTGACATCATAAAACAGCATTCGAGTCACTCGTTCATCAGCGTCTGTGCTGCCATCTAGTAATAAGCCAAATCCACCATTTATCACCTCTCCCCAGCCGACACCGCCGCCATTGTGAATGGAGACCCAAGTGGCTCCTCTAAAACTATCTCCAATGACATTGTGTATCGCCATATCAGCGGTGAACCGACTTCCATCGTAAATGTTGCTAGTTTCTCGATAAGGAGAATCTGTGCCGCTTACATCATGATGATCTCTTCCTAGCACAACCGGCGCTGAGATCTCCCCTTTCCGTATCGCCTCATTGAAGGCAAGGGCAATCTGAATACGCCCCTCAGCATCTGCATATAAAATCCTAGCTTGAGAGCCTACAACCATTCGATTAGCTTTGGCTTCTCTTATCCATTTGATGTTGTCAGCCATTTGCTGTTGTATTTCTTCGGGTGCATTGGCCATGATTGATTCTAAGACATCTCCTGCTATAGCATCTGTCTTATCCAAGTCTGCAGGATCGCAGGAAGTGCAGACCCAGCGGAATGGCCCAAATCCGTAGTCAAAACACATCGGACCAAGAATATCCTGCACATAAGATGGGTATTTAAAATCAATATCGTTCGTTGCCATCACGTCAGCTTTCGCTCTAGAACACTCTAATAAAAATGCATTTCCATAGTCAAAGAAGTATGTTCCCTTGGCAGTATGCAGATTTACAGCAGCCGCATGTCTTCTAAGTGACTCTTGCACCTTCTCCTTGAATTGATCTGGATCTGCCTGCATCATAGTATTCGCCTTTTCGTAGGACATTCCAACTGGATAATACCCACCTGCCCATGGATTGTGCAAAGACGTTTGATCAGAACCCAACTGCACAAAGATGTTTTCTTTCGCGAACTGCTCCCAGACATCCACAACATTACCGATAAAGGCAATAGAAACGACTTCTTCATTGGCTTGTGCTGCTTTGACTCGTTTAACTAGTGTCTCTAGATCGTCGATTAACTCATCGACCCATCCTTGCTGATGGCGCTTTGTTGCAGCTTTAGGATTTACCTCAGCGCAAATGGTAATACAGCCAGCTATATTGCCTGCTTTGGGCTGCGCACCACTCATTCCTCCTAATCCAGCAGTTAAAAAGATTTTCCCATTTGGTGATGCCCCTTTTTTCAGTGTTTTTCTGAAGGCATTCATCACTGTGATTGTAGTACCATGAACGATTCCCTGAGGACCAATATACATGTAGGAGCCTGCGGTCATTTGACCATATTGTGTTACACCTAACGCATTGAAACGCTCCCAATCGTCTGGTTTGGAGTAATTCGGAATCATCATTCCATTGGTTACAACTACGCGTGGGGCACTAGGACTAGAAGGGAATAGACCCATTGGATGTCCTGAATACATATGAAGGGTCTGCTCATTGGTCATACTTGCCAGATACTTCATGGTTAAGCGGTACTGCGCCCAATTTTGAAAGACTGCGCCGTTCCCTCCATAAGTGATGAGTTCCATTGGGTGTTGCGCTACGGCTGGATCCAGATTGTTTTGAATCATCAACATGATGGCTGCTGCCTGTTCACTTTTTGCAGGATAATCTTGGAGTGGGCGGGCGTGCATTTTGTGTGTTGGCTTGAAGCGGTACATGTAGATTCGGCCGTACGCTTTAAGTTCTTCAGCGAATTCTGAAGCGAGAGTGCTGTGCCACGTTTTAGGGAAGTAGCGGAGTGCATTTCGAATGGCTAGCTTTTTCTCATCAGCAGAGAGACTGTCCTTTCGTTTTGGTGCTCTGTTGACACCTTCTGGGTAAGGAATAACGGGAGGAAGTGTGGTAGGAATACCTTCTAGTATCTCTGATTTAAATTCAGTCATGCTTTCGACCATAATATTGATAGATTTTAGATTTGCAAGATAAGGAAATGATGAGGAAAGGTAAAGGATCGCTAGTATTCGATTAGTCAAATCAATTAATTGTTAATAATTAATCCTGTTTTTAATATATAATTAATAAATTGCATCAAACAATAAGCATTAATAGGTTCTTAATAACATTTATTCATTTTTTTAAATTGTTATGTTATGCAAAGCACCTATCACACATTAGTAGAAATTGCCAATCGAAAAATTGGCGTCGAAGAAAAACAAGTAGAGGATCTTGCCGCTACCATTAGAGACGGGTATTCAATGAAATCCATTCTAGGATTGAAACGTAAAATTGAAGCCTACATTGAGGGAAAGGAAGATCTTTCCGCACTAGAATTTTATCGTTTGCTGGAGGACGGTTCTTATCTAAGTCTTTTTCATCTTATTGAACGAAAAAGGATTAGAAACCGACTCAATAATATGTTGCAGCAAACGTATGGAGACCATAATAAGTTGTTTGCCCTTGGCATGGATATGCTTCAAGAGAACAATGTTGAATGGTTCCTTACTAGAAAAAAGGTTGGTGATGAAATCACTCAAGAAGAGATCGCTCAGGTCGTAAATCATTACAAAATAGAAAGTAAGGAGGAAGAAATCGCTTTATGGTGCGCCCTGACATTTCATGATTATGGAAAATTATTGGGAAAGAAATACGGTTTGGATGCTGAAGATTCAGAATTTTTGGCTGAACCAATTGTTCAACTAATCAATGATCCAATTCACTTCCAATATGTAAAATTTTTAATCCGGAATCATGATTCAATCGAGTATGTTTTTAATGGTGAAACACCTGTAAAAGAGTTGCTCTCAGAATTGAATGAGATCGATCCAAAGTTACACAAAGATGCGTTTAAAATGCTTGGACTAATCCAGTTCGTTGGTGCCGCAAGCCTAGGAGAAGGTCGCATCACAAAACGAAAAGCAGACATTCTAAACAACTGCAATCTCGAATATCTAAACAGTAATACCTCCACGCAACATCGGCTTCAGCGCCTGCTTTGCGGCGAAGTGATTAACTGGGATAAGGATTTACAAAAAGAGGAAATGACCCGAATCATAAAAACTGCGGATTCTGTTCCTCAATTTCAAGCTTTCTTAGACCGTGTGCAACTGAGGAACTGGGATGCCATAGTAGAACGGATGGAACAGTTAGATGCTCCAACTCAAATTAAGGCTAGACTGGTTACCATACTTCAGCTATTTTCTCAAATATGGAACAAGAGTGAGCAAAAAGCAGACTACTTCATCATCACTAATCACACTTGTGATGCTATGATTAAGAAAGGCTGGGAGGAAACGAAACTAGAACAGGTATTCACTACACCAACGATCTTGAGTACAACCAACAATAAGCTGATTTATATTTTTTAAAAAGCAAGAATTCAAGAGCAAACAAAAAGTGGATACGAATCAATTAACTCGTATCCACTTTATTTTTTTATGTTTGACAAACGACTTCTACGTGTAGAAAAAATCGTGAATTGTCTCTATTTGTCTGATGTTTCTTCCTTCACAGCTCCGCTATTTAATTTAGCGATTACTTCTTCCAATTCATATTCAAAGCCTTCTGTGTAGCCGCCATGAGAATATACGACTCCACCATTTTCATCAAGGATAACTGTATACGGGACGGTTTGAAAATTGAGCGCACGCTTCAAATCACTATTTTGGTCTAAAAGCACTTCAAATTCCCAGCCCTTAGCATCAACCATTGGTTTAACTCTTCTCGCGGATCGAGGATCGTCAATAGAGACTGCGAGTAACTCCATGTTGTATTTTTCTGTCCATTCAGGGTACAACTCAGTGATGTTGTCTAGCTCTTTTTTGCAAGGCACACACCATGTCGCCCAAAAGTTAATCACGGTAATTTTTCCGTTTTCACTATATTCTTGGATATTGATTTTTTTGCCTGATAAATCCTGAACCGTTATCTCTGGAAGTTTAGTATGTTGTGCACTTAAACTCAAGGCGAATAAAGTACAAAGTATAAAAACAGTCAATGATCTCATGATATTTAGAATTATTTTGATGAATAACCTTTCATTTGCGAATATAATGCCATTATTCAATAGTTGGAAGTGAATTCATCGAAATGTAAGCAAAATGACAGATTATTATCAATAAAAATTGATCCTTTCTTTTTGTAATACAAAAGACAAACACGAGAACCTTTGTTTAAAAAATTTGACTCTCTGGGCAATTTAACCGTACTTTCGCCCTAGAAATTCTCTTAACAATGGCTGAGTTAGATTGTAAAAACATCCTTCTTTTTTTGTGCATACTGCTTTGCAGCGGTTTATTTGCTCAAGGCTCCTTCTCTGGTGGTCTCCAGCATAATAGTAACTTCTTCCAAAGAGACACCACTATAGGTGCCGCAGGAACTCCACAATATGACAATCTATTGTACGGTGGAGAGAGTTGGTTTAACTTAAACTATAGAATTTCTGGGTTCGATTTCGGCCTTCGGTTCGATATTTATCAAAATTCAAACTTGCCAAATCCGTTAGATGCTTATACAGGTCAAGGCATAGGCTATTGGGCAATTCAAAAATCTGTACAAAAACTAGGCATCACTGTAGGGCACTTCTACGATCAAATAGGGAGTGGTATCGTGTTTCGAGCTTACGAAGAACGCCCCCTTGCAATTGACAACGCGTTACTAGGAATAAGACTCACGTATGATTTAACTGACAACTGGCAGCTAAAAGCCTTCACTGGAAGACAGAAAAACCCTTTTGGAGCAAATGGATTCATCGTCGGTAATTATCAACCGATCATCAAGGGCGCAAGTGTTGAGGGTTACTTGAATATTGGAGAAACTAGCTCCGCCGTTCCAGGCATTGGCATCCTCAACAGAACGCTTGATCAAGCGTCTATCGACTTAATCGTTGCAGACATCAATACATATGCTCCAATAGACAGTTTTATCCCTAAATACAATGTGTACACAGTGACTGCATACAATACACTAACCGTTGGAAATGTCTCTTGGTATGCTGAAGGTGCTTACAAGTCTCAAGAAGCCATCCTTGGATCAAGCGGAAAATACATAAGTCGTGATGGTAGCATGCTATACACTAGTCTAAGCTATTCAAGGAAGGGATTGGGCATCACCCTCTCTGGAAAACATGCAAAGAACTTCACCTTGCGTACCTCTCCTTCTGAAGTACTAAATAACGGATTGCTTAATTATCTACCACCAATGGCTAGGCAAAACAGCAAACGCTTGCTCTCTCGATATAACGCTGCAGTGCAAGAACTAGGAGAATGGGGATTCCAAGCAGATGTCCTTTTTAAGGCAAGTAAAAAAATCAGCGGGAACGTCAATTTTTCAAACATATTAGACCTCAATAATGATCTATTATACCGAGAAGTTTACACTGAAGTCAAGTACAAGCACTCTAGGACTTGGAACCTGGTCGGTGGTGTTCAGTATCAGCAATATAACCAAGAGGTATTTGAAGGAAAACCTGGTGTACCACTTGTTCAAAGTATCGTTCCAAATGTAGAGTTGACCTACAAATTTGCAGATAAGAAAAAATCAATTCGAACGGAATTACAATATCAATACACCGAGCAGGATTTTGGACAATGGTTATATGGATTGTTAGAATTCAATATTGCTCCTCACTGGTCTTTTTCTGCCTCTGATATGATTAATATCGTTCCGAAAAAATCTTCTGATGTTGAACATTATTATAGCTTTTCAACGACTTATACGCACAAGGCCAATCAATTTACTTTAGCTTATGTCAAGCAAGTAGAAGGCGTTGTTTGTACGGGTGGCGTTTGCCGTTTTGAACCCGCATTCAGTGGTGTGAAAGTACAGATTAATTCAAGGTTTTAAATTTATGCATTCATGAAATTGCTCAATCAATATATCATTGCGTTTATCGTTGTTGCGATCAGTCTTTCCTCTTGTAAAGAAGTAGGCCCAGACATCAACATCCAACCACCTAAACGAAAGGTGATCATGGAAGAGTTTACAGGTGTTCGTTGTACTAATTGTATCGATGCACATTTAAAAACAGAAGATTTACTGGCGTTGCACGGAGACAATTTGATTGTGGTTTCTATACATACTGGTTTTTTTGCTGGCTTATTGCCAGAAAGCACTCAAGATTTTAATACCGCTTATGGAGGTGACTTAGATGCGTTTCTTGGCCCTGTTTCGACCTTCCCCTCTGCTAGCATCAACCGTCAACTGTTTGATAGTGAATCGGACCGTGTGCTAGAATCAGGTAAATGGGCAGGCTACATTGCAGACGAGTTGGCGAAGGACGCTCCAGTCGAATTATCAGTCATTACTTCCTACGATCAGAGCTCAAGAGCGTTAACCATTCAACCAGAGATAACCTATTATCGGGATATCAGTCAGCCGTTGCACATTTCGGTTCTACTGACAGAAAATAACATCATTGATGCACAGCTTTCCAACAACGGCACCATTCCAGACTATGTGCACAAGCACGTTTTACGAGACATGCTAACAAATGTAATGGGCAATTCGCTTGATGAGACAACCGTTGCAGCATCGCCTGTTTCCTTGACTTATTCAACGGTATTGCCGCAGAACTGGCAAGCTACAAATCTGTCTGCTGTGGTGTATGTGCATTATCCTAGTCCTGACTACAGTGTGCTGCAGGCGGAGGAGGTGATTATCCAACAATAAGGGTACAAACAGGCTTCTCAATTCAAGCATGATCCTTCCTTTACTAAGGACGAAGCACTAAGGACGAATTACTACTTTCCCATATTTTTCAAAAGGCAGGAAAAAAACGTTACATTTGCAACGTTTTTTAACAAAAGCCAGAATGGAAGTTCAAAAAAGAAAATTAACCTGTTTTTTTGTCCACCCCAATATCTATACGGACTACATGCTTCGGGCCATCTCGAAACTTCCTGAATTCGATTTGATGGTCTATTTCAACGAAGGCCTAATGGCCGACTATCCTTGGAAAACAAAGATGGGAGAAGGGTTTGACAATGAAATCATAAAAAATAAAAGCCGAGTTGACTGGCCAGTGATCAAATCCACACTAGCAAATAAGGACGGTGAAATCCTAATTGCTGGATGGAACAATCCTACCTTTTTTCTACTAGCCACCATCCTTTGTCTTAGAGGAAGAAAATTCTCTTTCTGGACAGACACCCCCAACGTAGACCAAGTCAGAAACCCAGTAAAGACAGTGCTAAGAAACGCTTGGCTCAAGATGCTATTCAAGGGAGTCAAGCATTTCTTTGTCACCGGGAATGCTGGCATCAATGCTGCAAAAAGAATGGGCGTACCGGAAGAGAAATTAGTGAACTTCCCATTTGCAACAGACATTGAGAAGTTCGGATTTAAACCGAAAGAGAAGGATTACGCCAAAATGCCTGTTCGCTTTATCTCCACTGGTCGACTTGACAATGGACATAAAGGGCATGACTTAGCAATCAAAGCGCTTGCCAGATTGCGTGATGAAGGCTTGGCCAACTTTGTATACGAGATCGCTGGTGAAGGCGAAGATCGCCCAATCCTAGAGCAGTTAATCGAAGAAAAGAAATTGAATGAGAATGTGAATCTGTTGGGCTGGCTAGAACCAAGTGATTTGCTTGGATTTTATCATAATGGAGACATCTTGCTCCATACCTCTCACTTCGACCCATTTCCCAATGCGGTGCTGGAAGCGATGGCTTGCGGGGTGCCTGTAGTCGGATCTGATAAAGCCGGTTCTGTCTATGACCGTGTAGAGGACGGATTCAATGGATACCGACATGTATCTGGTGATCAAGAAAGTGTCTATCAAGCCATCAAAAAAATACTAGAAAACAGAAATCGGATAAAAGAAATGGGCAAGAACGCTAGAGCAACTGCTGAAAAATGGTCGATCGATTACCATTTAAATGTTATTAAATCAGTATTTGGAGCATGAGTAAGAAAAACAAAATATCCGTGATCACCATTTCCTACAATCAAGGTGAATTTATAGAGGAAACGCTGCTTTCTGTTTTCAACCAAAACTACGAAAACCTTGAATACTTTGTGATCGATGGCGGTTCTACTGACCAAACACTCGATATCCTTAAAAAGTATGAAGACAAATTCGCGCATTGGGTATCAGAACCAGACAAAGGACCAACCGATGCACTGAACAAGGGATTTGACATGGCTACAGGAGATATCTTGTATTACCTAAATTCTGACGACATCGTTTTACCTGGCGCATTCGATTACTTTAATGATCTTTATAACAAGCACAAGGATTATGATGTGTTTTATGGTCATGGATTTGTAGAAATGCCATCACTGAATCAAATGCACAAGTTGTACAGCGATAAGTGGAGTACAGAGTTGTATGTAAAGAAGCAGATTATGGTATCCCAACCGTCTACTTTTTTTAAGGGATCATTTTACAAAGAAAATAAGCTTAGTTTCAATCTTGACAATACAACCTGTTGGGATGGTGAAATAATTGTTGAAGCTGCAATCAAAAAAGCTCAATTTTATCGATTTAACAAGCATGTCTCCGTCTTTCGCCTTTATCCAGAATCTATTTCAGGAGGCAATGATGAAAAGAGAAACCAAAAATTTGCCAATCGATTCGAATTGATGTCCGCGAAAGTAAAAGCTGCCGGTTACAAAGAAGTTAAGCTAGGCTATTTAGGCATCAAATTCTTTAAATTTCTAAGAGATCCTATCGTCATGTTTAAACGATTATTTTCCTTGAATAATAGGAAGATTAACAAATGGAAGAGCGATTATTAGAAATTTGTAAATGGCTTGTTGCTAGGATCTAACAAGAGGAATCGACCTTTCAAAACCTACCGTTGTCCATATGAAGAAAATTAAGTTAACTTTTTTTATCAGCCTTATTCTTTTCTGTATTTTGAATGGAGTGGCACAAGTGGTCATTATCGAACATCCAAAATACAAAAGTAAGACTTCAGAAAATGTTGATATTACTAAAATAGAATTGACAGAGGAGTACACAATCTTTCATTTGAATTTTACAGCGTCCAGCCGATATCTGGGTGGAGGATTTATTTATATGAGAAATTCAATCTATTTAAGGGACGTGGAAACCCAAAAGCAATATTTCCTAAAAAAAGTAGAGAACATTCCTGTTTATCCTAAAAAATATGAAATAAAAGGTGAAGGTGACTCGCTGGATTTTAAATTATATTTTCAGCGTATAGATTTTTGTACTAAGACGCTGAACATGTTTGAAGCTATAGATACAGGATTTAATTTTTTCCGAATCCGCCTTTTTCCATACGACTAGTGATATCAAACATTCATAACGATTAAGATACTTAAATTAAGACAACATCAACGTTAATACACTACATCAACTTTACCCCTTCCTCACCAATATGAATCGCCTTCAAATCAGTCGTCCGCTTATCCATATCCACTGAACCGTTTTCAAGACGCAATACACCACGAGGGCACACCGCTGCACAGATACCACAGCCTACACAAGATGCCCTTACTATATTCTGCCCACGCTGTGCGTAATGACGAACATCGATGCCCATCTCGCAGTAGGTACTACAGTTACCACAGCTAATGCATTGACCACCATTCGTAGTAATACGAAACCGTGAAAAGAATTTTTGTTGAAGGCCCAACAGTGCAGCCATCGGACAACCAAAACGACACCAGACACGACTACCTAGCAATGGGTAAAAGCCCACTCCAATCACCCCTGAGAATACAGAACCAACCAAGAAGCCATACCAGTGCTTAAGTTGATGCGTCGGAATAAAAAACACATCATAGCCGCTTGTAAGAATGGCAACAACGGATAATACCGCGATACCTCCCAAGGCAACAAGCAATCCTGTAAATGCTTTATTACCGAGACTTGTAATGACTTCAGTCTTATTTTTCAATAGTATTGCTGCAACTAGTGCACTCAACACCACCACTATAATAACAAAGATCATTGGTGTCATCCAGATTTTATGCCCTGGATCACCCTTGAGATAAGCATAGATGATCGCAATCGTCACCACTGTCACCAACAATAGAATACTATGAATGAGCCAGCGTTCTAGCTTCCATGCTTTTACTGACTTATCAGACAGGTGACGGTAAGGATCACCTGCTGTTTCAGCAAGACCACCGCAGCCACATACCCAAGAGCAATACCATCGCTTTCCATAATAAAAGGTCAGTATTGGACTTACGATGAACGTCATGGCGAGCCCCCAAAACAACATAAAGAGACCAAGGCTACCACCACCAAGCATTCCGTTGACATTCCAGTCTTGGTAGAAATAGAAATTGAGCGGCCACATGTTCTTGATATCCTTTTGAAAGTAAGGCTGATCGCTATTCATACTTTCTAGGAACTCAGGGATTAGAAAAGCGAATGCAAGCTGAAAAAACATCACAGAAATGGTTCGCCAAAGCTGATATTTGTTGTGTCGGTACTTCAAAATAAATTTAAAGCCAAGTAGCAATATCGCAACTGTATACAACGTCCCATAAACAAACCACTGACTAGCCGCTTTCCCATTTAAAAGGCGACTAAGTGGATCAAAAAGGGCAACGATACCAGTGTTGGCGGCTCCATCTGATCCTTGACCAAGCAAGGAAGGATAAAAGTACAACAACACATAAAATCCTGTTATGATAATCGCAAACAACCAACCCAATACGCCTTTATTAGACAAACTGTCGAACCAGACGCCATTATTCTTAATACCTTCTGGCACTGTCATGTAAGACCGCCATGCATAAACAAGTGTTCCAACCGTCATCAAGCCAATAGAGGTAGACAACATCAATGCTGGAGAAGACAATCCAATGCCACCCCAAGCAACAAATAATAGCAATACTCCAATGCCACCTAGGGCCAAGCCCACTTTCTGTACCGCATCAATCTCTCTTGAATGATTGGCTAGCGATAAACTTTCATATACTTGACTCATGGTTAGTTTGTTTTAACAAGTTTGGACAAAAATTTAGAAACGGCATTGAGTGCTCGCTTTTGTGTTAAGACGAGCTGCTTGCCTGTCTGCTTATTGTAAGCCTCCACGACGAATTCTTCATACTGTTCGAAAAATTCAGGGTCGAAATTCGCTAGGCCAAGGTTTGCAAGCACTTCCTCTATTGGCGTTTGGGTTTCTACCCATTTCTTGCATACTTCGTGTCTGTAGCGCACACCCATTAGATTAAAGCCTTCAATGGCTCCTGTTGCCTTATTGTAGTTGACTCGGATGCTCTTTTTGCCATCTGGATGTTCCCAGTAGATGGTTTCATGGCCTTCGATTAGCGTTGCCCGCATATTTCCATATACCTGATATTCAATATCAAAGAATTTAGCAGAGTTAAACCATGTTTCTGGCTTGTAAGCAACTTTGTTGTTGGTAATGTTGTGGGCGACAGTTTCTCCCATCATTCTGCCGGTGTACCAGATTGCTTCTATCGGTCGTCTTCCTGGTGCTGGCTTGCTTGCTTGTGCACAGTCACCGATGGCATATACATCCTTGATATTTGTTTCTAGGTACTCATTGACAATAATGCCTTTTTGTACTTCAAGTGCGGTATCTTTCAGAAAACCAATATTAGGATGAACACCAGCTGTCAGTCCTACAAATTGACAATCAACTGTTTCTCCTTTATTGGTGACTGCTGCTCGTGCTTCTCCGTTCTCGTTTGGTAGAATCTCTTTTAGCTCAGTACTTAGCCTTAAGTCGATGCCGTTTTCAAGGATATGTCTATTGATCATTTGGGATTCCTCTGGAGGCAGGACTGCATCCCAGTAACTAGCTTCTCTTACAAGGAAAGTGACTGGAATGTGTCTACTATGAAACATCTCTGCCATTTCGATTCCAATTAAACCACCACCAACGATTACTGCATGCTTTAGGTCTTTACTGTAATGTTCCATTCGTTCCAGATCCTGATACGAGTAGAGGCCGCCTACCCCTTTAAGGTCTTGCCCAGGCCAGCCAAATTTATTTGGTGAAGACCCAACGGCAAGGATGAGTTTATCGTATGCCAAGGTACCGTTATCTAGTTGCAGTGATTTATTGTTGAAATCTACTGATTTGACGTAAGCTTTTTTGAGGGTGATTCTATTTTTTTCCCAGAAGTGATCCTCGTAGGGCTTTGTATCTTGGTATCGCATGTGTCCCATATAGATATACATGAGTGCTGTGCGCGAAAAGAAGTGGTCAGTTTCGGCTGAAATCACAGTGATTTGGTGCTCGCTTCTTTTTCGCAGAAAGCGGGCTGCTGTGATTCCTGAAATGCCGTTTCCAATAATTACTATGTGCATATTACGTTGGTGTTTCTCTAACAAACATATTAAAGTTATTCTATTTCAGACGATTATTTCCAATGATTCGTTGAAAATTGTCTCAATATTGACAGATTAATCGAATGCGTGAATAACTTTCTTTAAAATGATTTTTGGAATTATCTTTGAATATGAAAGATTAAAACCAGTATCACATGCGATATAGCCAATTTATTTTTACGTTGTTTACAGTATTCCTAGTTTCTTTTACTTTGAATGCTCAAAAAAGTTCAGATGAAGCTTTTGACAAGATGCTTGATGCCTTATTGACACAATCTGTTCCTTACATTACGGTAGAGGAATTGAAGGAGTTGAATGGTGCTGTATTGTTAGATGCACGCCCAGAAAAGGAATATGCAGTTAGTCACATTGAAGGCGCTGAGTGCGTTGGCTTTGAATCATTTAACAAGAGCAAAGTAGAGCACCTCTCAACCGAAGATACGATTGTAGTGTATTGTTCAGTTGGCTATCGCAGTGAAAAGGTAGGTGAGCAACTTCAAGCACTTGGTTTTAAAAATGTCTACAACTTATACGGAAGTATTTTTGAATGGGTCAATCAAGGCAATACTGTAGTGAATTTAAATGGCGAAACGGAGGAAGTACATACTTTTGATAAGGAATGGAGTCAGTGGTTGAAGCGTGGGAATAAAGTGTGGTAGAGCGAAACGTTAACGAATCGTGTGAATTTCAGGTCTAATTCCTAAAAGTGAAGATTCCTTCTTCTAGAAAATCATCAAATATTCATCAAAAGCAAGATATTCGTCAGAATCCCCCGAACTCCCGTAAGATTTATGTAATTTCACAAGTTCTTATAAAAAGGTAAGATATTTGTTAGGAATTTAATAAGTATTCGAAATAAAATGAAAATTCAATCGTTTATTTAAAACATTCCTTCAATACTTTCGTGTAATAAATTGGCTTATTCGTTAAACAGCATATCGTGAAAAAGACATTAATCATCATCAGTTTTCTGTTTGCAAGCATCATTGCATCCGCGCAAACCTATGAATTAGGTGGCTGGGGCGGTGTTTCTTATTATTTTGGGGATCTAAACACCAATTTTAATATGACACATCCAGGACCTGCTGGTGGAGTCTTTGGACGCTACAACTTTAATGAGCGACTTGCCATTAAACTAGGCGCAAATTATACCCGTCTCGGATTTAAAGATGAGTATTCTAAATTCACTTGGCAGAAGGCCCGAAATCTCAGCTTTGAGACAGATGTGGTTGACGCTTCCTTGCAATTCGAATTTCATTTCCTACAATACATTCACGGATCACGAGATCATTTCTTTACGCCATATCTGTTTGCAGGTGGCGGAGCTTATTTCTTTGATCCAAGAGCAAAATTGAACGGTGAATGGTATCACTTACAACAATTAGGTACGGAAGGGCAAGGCAAAAATCAGGAGTACTCATTAATACAGCCTGCATTGACCTATGGTATCGGTCTTAAGTTTGACCTAAACTTCTTCTGGAGTCTGAATTTTGAAGTGAGTGGACGAAGTCTATTTACTGATTACTTTGATGATGTCAGCCGAGAATATGTCGACGCACAAGCCCTTGCAAATGACAGAGGAGCAATTGCCCCCTTACTAGCAGATCGAAGCTATGAGGTTGTTGAAGCACCGATCGGAATGGCAGGAAGACAGCGTGGCGACAGCCAAGCACGTGATATGTTCGGATTCATCGGAATCGGAGTTGCTTATAACTTTGCAAATGTGAAGTGTCCAGGGTTCTAAAACCAAAACATCTTATCAAGTCGGTATTTCAATACATTGGAATTGTGAACTAGAGTTCGTAGTCGTTTATACTGCCTAGCTTATCAATTGATCTATGCAAAATCTGTGGTTAAAAAATACGCATTCGTTATATCCAGTCGCTAGTAGAAAAAACAGACATTACAGAGTAACACAGATTTATTAAGACTATCGGGCTATACAAAGAAAAATGGCAAGAAGCAATTTCACTTCTTACCATTAAATATTTTAGAATAACACTCGTTACAACGTCAATGCCTCTTGAGAACTATTCACGAATTCCTAAGCACTTACACCCTACTTCACAAACCGAACCTTAGTCGATTCATTGATCCAGCAAGTAACGGTATACGATTGACCGTCTTTTAAAGAGCGCATAAAAATTTGCTCTTGGCTAGGCATGTACTGCTTGTATTCATTAATTCGTTGTTGTGATTTCTGGGCAGCCGATGAGCCAGGATCAACTGAGATCGCGCGTCTCCACTGATCAATTGCCACCCAAACCGTCCGCTGGCTGTTGAAACCAGTTCCTGAGCCACAATCTTTTCCGCTAGATGCATACATGTTGCCAATCAAGAAATACGGTTCTCCCCAATTTGGATTTAATTTTGCCGCTTTGCGCGCATAAACTCTGGCTGAAGACTTGTCTTTTAGTTCTCCGTAGTAGATTTTTGCAATCCGTAGTGCGATTTTTGCCTTTTTGTCTTGTGTATAGTCAGGACTGTCCAACACCTCTTTGTAATGATTGATGGCACATTGGTTGTCACCTGCCTTCAGACATCTTGTCCCTTTTGACAAGGGGCTTTCCGCTCCAGAGGTTGTGGTGGTCGTAGTCGTTACGATCGGTTCCATATTATCAATACGCAATTGCTTTAGTTTAGAGAAGTATTGATTATAAAATGGGTGGCTTTCATCACAACCATTTTGGTATAAACGTCCTAGTACATTTTCCAATCCATCTAAATCAGATGGCATCGTTGGATAATCACGCTTTGTTTTTTCTATATAGTAATTGCAATCAAACAAAGCAGGTAATCCTTCTGCACTTCTTGAAGTATAAGAGAATAAATCTTCAACTTGCTCTAGCGCTGTTTTGTATTTCTCTTTGTTTTTTGACTGCTCTGGATCCTTAATATTGGCATCAGCAATTTGTTGGACTTTAGCAAGGACACCTCTTGCCTCACCCGGAGTTTTCTTTCCAGCTTTGTACAAGTCAATCACGGCATTTGCATAAGGAAACAGCACTAAGTATTCTGTTTTATTTCCTTGCAAATCAACAGATTTTTTAGCTGTACCATAAATTTCACTTGGCGAAGAATCTGTGTAATACATCATATCGGAAGCTTTTCTCCCTAATACGTATCCTTCTTTTTGGTAGCATTTGATGCGCTCATCATGCAGTGCAAGAATTTTCCCTTTGTACAGTTCTTTTTTAGAAGCGTCTGATTCTGTTTTCAGAAAATGCTTGTAAATCTTAATACCATCTGTAAAATGGAATGGTCGATTTCCGTCCGCTGCGGGAGCCATACCATATGCTTTTTCCCAGAATGGGAATGCCTCAGTAAGGTTATCCTGTTTCATGTAATCTCTGTACAACACATGTGCTTTGATGGCTTTATCTTTATCACCACTTGAGGTAAACGTGATACATTTCTCAGTGGGATTCGGCTTTACCACTACTGGTTTTTCTTCTGGTTCAGTTGTTTTATTTTTTGCAGTTTTCTTGGATCCGCTGCAGCCGATGACAAGCAATGAAGCTATGACTATCAAGGCAAATTGGATGGTTCGATGTTTCATAATCTGTAGTTTATGGTGAATGAAGATTAAGACAGGCTACTTCAACAAATTTTTAATTCTATCGTATGTTCCAAATCCAGCACCCGCGCCTTTACAACCTAGCCTTCTAGATTCCAGCTTGATGTCTTTAATTCTATCTGTAGAAACAGGATGTGTGCTTAAGAATTTTGGAGGTGCTCCTCCTTTTCCTTTCATTTTGACGAAAAACCCAGCAGCTCCGTCAGCCTTATAATTTGTGCTACAAAGGTAACTTACAGAGTACTTATCAGCTTCTTCCTCGCTAGATCGGCTAAACTTCAATCCGATCAAACCATTCACGACTTGGCCGACTGCATTTTGGTCTCCGAGTACAGCTTTACTTAACATTCCCAAAGCGCCGCTTTTAGTCATTTGACGAGTGGAGTGTCTTCGGTCAGCGTGAGCTATCTCATGTCCCATCACACCAGCTAGTTGGTCTTCAGTATCAAGGAATTTGATGAGGCCGGTATAGATATAAATGTAGCCACCAGGCGTCACAAAAGCGTTTAATGTCTTATCATCATCAATTATTTTCAGTTCCCACTTAAAAGTGTTTTTGTATTTCACCTTGCCTGTGTTCAAAATTTTATCCCGAATGCCTTTTACATAGCTGTAAACCTGTTGATTACTTGCTTCTGGTAGTATGGGAAACTGCTTAGGGTCGGCAGCAATCTGATCACTGACTTGTTTCCCAAGTTTAATGTCGTCTGCTATGGGAAAAGCGTTGACTTCGCTCACTGCTTTTTTAGTCGCTTCGCATCCGATGATGATGACCCCGACGGCTAGTATGATTCCCAAGATTAAATATTTTCCTCTCATTTTGTGAAATTTATGTTATTGTTTGCTTTGTTACGATTAGATAGAACAATGATTTTATGCTATTTTTCAATATTTAATGCGTGAAAGATATGTTATATCACATAATCCATTCACTGTTAAGTTTCCAAAAATGTGCCATTATCAAATAATCTGTATATTTTACTCGAACATCTTTTTGAACAACAGTTTGCAATACGCTAATATACAGTAGTTTATTTTAATTTTATAACCAAACAACTTTCTCTTCTATTGGTCCTCTTTTCCCTTGAAATTGAGGTAGATTATGGTGTCCCATAAAAACAAATCCAAGGCATTGTTCCCCTGTATCTAGTTTTAAAAAACTGCTCACCTCTGGACTGTTTATAGCTTTGGGGGTACTCCAATAAGCGCCTAGTCCATATGACCAAGCGGAGAGTAGCATATTTTGAACTGCGCAGGCTGTAGCACAGATTTCTTCAAACTCGGGAACTGATTTTTTGGGGTCGCGTTGCATACAAACAGCAATCACATAAGCTGATTTACTCGGTTTGTGTAGTGTTTTCTCGTATTTGCTTTCTTTGTAGGAGGATGGGTGGGTGTTTTGCTTGTACCAATTGGCTAATAGTTTACCAAGCAGTTGTCTAGTCTCATTTGCAATGACTTTGAAGCGCCATGGTTCTGTCATTCTGTGTGTGGGTGCCCAGTTGGCATTTTCAAGGATGTTTGTTAGCACAGAGCGGTCAATCGGTTCGCTCGTGTAGTTTTTAGGATAGATCGAACGTCTAGAACGAATGAGTTGGTTAACTGCGTCTGGAGATAAGGTCATCGGTGGAATTTTATGCAAGTTAACAAATAAAAATATTCTTAATTATTAGATGAATAATTGAATTTAGACGGTTGATTATCAATAAATGCCCTTTTTGAGTTCATTTTGACTTCGATTTATTAATAAATCTTCTTCATTGAAAAAATATACGTGCGATATTTTAACTGATTATCAACCCATTACAAAATCAATAGTAGACTTTTTTTCAAAAAAGCTTGTAGATGATCATATTAAAAATTACCTTTGCACTCCGATAATTTGGACAGCGTTTCAATTATCAATTAAAATAAGCCAGTATTAAAAATTATTAATTGTGGATACATTAAGTTACAGAACCAAGTCTGCAAAAGCCAGTGAAGTAGAACGCAAGTGGTATATTGTAGATGCAGAAGGCAAAACATTAGGCCGTCTGTGCTCTAAGATTGCAACGGTATTGAGAGGCAAACATAAGCCTAGCTATACTCCGCATGTAGATACAGGAGACAATGTGATTGTCATCAATGCAGAAAAAGTAAGATTGACCGGAAATAAGATGCAGGATAAAGTTTACTTGCACTACACGGGATATCCAGGAGGACAACGTTCTATCAATGCAAAAAGATTGGTAGAAAAGAAACCTTACGCACTAATCGAAAACAGTGTAAAAGGAATGTTGCCTAAAAATAAATTAGGTCGCCAAATGTATAAGAAACTATATGTTTATGGCGGATCTGAGCACAAACACAAGGCTCAGAAACCAGAACTATTTAAATTTTAAGATCAATTATGGAAATGATCAATTCATTAGGTAGAAGAAAGGCCTCTGTTGCCCGTGTATATCTTTCTCAAGGAACAGGTACAATTACTGTTAACGGAAAGCCTTATACCGAATACTTTACACAACCACATATTCAGTACTATGTGATTGATGCACTCAACACAGTTGAAGTAGCTAACTTATACGATATTAATGTTAACGTTTCTGGTGGTGGCTTTAAAGGTCAAGCACAAGCAATACGACTTGGTATCTCAAGAGCTCTCATCAAAATCAATGAAGAGTTTAGATCGCCACTAAAAGTGAAACGATACTTGAGAAGAGATGCAAGAGTTGTAGAGCGTAAGAAATATGGTAAGCCAAAAGCAAGAAAAAGCTTCCAGTTCTCAAAACGTTAATTTTTATAATATTATTTTTAAGAGATTAAGATCATGGAAAAACCTACATATAAAGAATTGCTTGATGCAGGTGTACACTTTGGACACCTTAAAAAGAAATGGAATCCAAAGATGTCTCCTTATATCTTCATGGAGAAGAAAGGGATTCACATTATTGACCTTAACAAAACAGCAGAGTGCATGGAACTCGCTGGGAATATGTTAAAGGGAATCGCAAAATCAGGTAAAAAAATCCTTTACGTAGCAACTAAAAAGCAAGCGAGAGTTATCGTTTCTGAAGCTGCTAAAAGCGTAAACATGCCTTATGTAACCGAGCGTTGGTTAGGAGGTATGATGACGAACTTTGCAACAATCAGAAAGTCCATCAAAAAGATGAACAACTATGAAAAAATGCTTGCAGATGGTTCGTTGACAAACATTACTAAGAAAGAACGTCTAATGATTACCCGTGAAAAGGAAAAATTAGAACGGGTACTTTCTGGTATCGCTCAACTAAACCGTATTCCAGCAGCGATGTTCATTATTGATATCATGCACGAACATATCGCACTCGCTGAAGCAAAGAAACTAGGTATTAGAACCTTTGCTATGGTTGACACAAATTCAGATCCAGGAAATGTGGATTACCCAATTCCTGCAAATGATGATGCTTCAAAATCAATTGCGATTATAACGCAATACATTACTGAGCAAATTAAAGAAGGATTAGCGTCTAGAGCACAGGATAAAGCAGCAAAAGAAAGCGCTAAAAGCTAAATTTTATACAGTTAATTAACAACCTTAAAGTATATTTTTATCATGAAAATTACAGCAAAAGATGTCGCTATACTGCGCCGAGAAACTGGAGCAGGAATGATGGATTGCAAAAAAGCGTTGGAAGCTTCCAACGGGGATATCGAATTGGCAAAAGACAACCTTAGAAAAAATGGTCAAAAGCTTTCTGCTAAACGTGCAGACAGAGAAACCAACGAAGGTGTTGTTATCGCTCTTGCCTCTAATGATTCCAAGAAAGGAATTGCAATAAACTTAAGCTGCGAAACTGACTTCGTTGCTAAAAATGACGACTTTGTTAATTTCGCTAAGAAAATAGCAGATATCGCGCTTAACCAATTTCCAAACTCAAAAGACGCTTTACTAGATCTTGAATTTGAAAGCGGTCTAACAATAGGTCAAAAAGTGACTGAACAAGTAGGTGTTATTGGTGAAAAGGTAGAAATATCTAGTTACGAATGGCTTGAAGCTCCTAGTGTTGTTCCTTACATTCACGCTGGTTACAAAAGAGGCGTGTTGATTGGATTAAACAAAGAAGGCGATAACCAAGAGGTTGGTAAAAACGTTGCAATGCAAGTTGCTGCTATGAATCCAATCGCTGTGGATAAAGATGGTGTAGACGCTACACTTGTTGAAAAAGAAATCGAGATCGGTATGGAACAAGCCCGCGCTGAAGGGAAACCTGATAACTTACTAGAGCGAATCGCTCAAGGTAAACTCGGGAAGTTCTATAAAGAGAATACGCTACTAAATCAGGAATACGTGAAGGGAAGCGGTAAAGAAACCGTTAGCGCTTACCTTAAAGGTGTTGACAATGATCTCACCGTCACCGCATTTCGACATGTGGCACTCGGAAGTTAAATTATTGAAAGAGCGATTTATTCGCTCTTTTTTTTTGCCTAATGATAAAACAATGATTAGTTATTAACTATTAATTTCTGAAGACTACTTAAACTTTTAACTAGATTATGCCTATCAAGTTCAACAGAATCTTACTAAAATTAAGCGGTGAATCACTTTTGGGTGATAAGAAATTTGGGATTGACCCAAGTATGCTGGTTCACTACAGTAATCAAATCAAACAAATCGTAGACGCTGGTGTACAGGTCGCTGTCGTTATCGGTGGTGGCAACATTTTTCGTGGTCTACAAGCCAAAGAAACAGGAATTCCTCGCGCCCAAGCAGACTATATGGGAATGCTAGGAACCGTTATGAACGGAATGGCGCTCCAAGCTGCCCTAGAAAAAGTCGGCCTCTACACTCGACTGGTATCTGCCATCGAAATGAACCAAATTGCTGAACCCTATATCCGAAGACGCGCCATCAGACATCTTGAAAAAGGTAGAGTTGTGATCTTTAGCGCTGGGACTGGAAATCCATATTTCACCACAGATTCTGCCGCTGCACTAAGAGCGAATGAGATAGATGCAGATGTCATCCTTAAAGGAACGAGAGTAGACGGTATCTACACGGCTGATCCAGAGAAAGACCCAACAGCTACGAAGTACGATGTCGTATCATTCGACAAAGTCATCTCCGCTAAGCTAAATGTAATGGATATGACGGCCTTCACAATGTGCCAAGAAAACAACAGACCTATTATCGTCTTTGACATTAATAAGAGTGATAATTTGCTTCGCATCATTAATGGCGAGCGGGTTGGGACGTTGGTGGAGAATGGGTAGTTCGAACGGTATATCAAACACTAAAGCGATCGACAGCAGAATATTGAATGTGGTTTTTCTGAACCTTTCAAGTTCCCTATGACCTCAGTGAATAAGATAAGGCCTGCCTAAGTAAGTAATTAATTAATCAGGCATCCTCAAAATAAGCCATCTCCTCCCCCATATCTAAATAAGGATAGATCTCTAACAAATCTTGTAGTTTCGCCCGCTGTTGCGCTTTAAACTGCTTGTGCTGTGCTGAGTCGACTCCTTTAGGCCTGTGTGCCATCGCTTGCTTAAACTGTCTTAACTGCTTGGTTAATTGCACCGTATCCTCTAGAAGGTAAGTTTGCTGAAATTTGTCGTACACATAGTCGACTGCCAATTGATTGGGGTGCGCCATGTCTGTATCAAAAAACCGATAGTCTCTTAGATCATCCATGACCAGTTCATAAGCGGGAAAATAGGACACAAAGTCTAACTGTTTAACCAAGGCATCAACAGCTAATAACAGTGCCGCTTTGCTGCGAGTACTAGATATCAATCCATCTCTCAAATAACGCACAGGGCTCACCGTCAACAGTACGTGTGCATTGGGAGCTGCCTGCTTCAATTGCTCGAGAACAGTTTTTAGTTCATCGATGATCAGTTTAGGTGATAAGCGGATGCGCTCAAACTCTTGATTTGGAAGCCGGTGGCAGTTGGCGACTATCTTGCTTGTTGGTATGTGTTTAAAGCAGTGGGCCGTTCCTAGTGTTAGCAAAAGGACATCGAGCGTTTGTAAGCTTGATTTTGCTTGATCTATTTGTTGATTGATTCGACTTAGACAAGTAACTGGATCCGTATTAGAAAAGGAACCATGATGTAAGAAACTATGCCATTGTGATTCATGTTCAAATAAGTCATCTTTCACAAAATGCTTACCGCTTAAAATACAGTTAATTGTTTGCGTGATTGAAATGGGGTTATAAATTATTCCCATAGGATTCAACAACAACTGGAATTTGTCTTCCTGCAATCGCTGTCCAATATTTTCTGCAAAGCAAGAACCAATACTCCAGCAATTCGATAGATGATTGATCTTAATGCTAGAAGGAGGAATCTTGATTTCAGTACGGAATGAAGGCATTTTGCAGTTTTCGAAATGAGCAATTTGATTATTGTTCAACAACTAAAGTAGTAAATAAATCTGTACTAGAACAATTGATTTTTTGGAAGAAATTTTCCAAATAAAACGTTTTTATCAGAATCAAACTGTACAATTTCAACAATTAATGCAACGGTTAAAAAGGCTAGCAATACCAAGACCTTAGTAAAAAATAGTAGGATGCTAGGAAGATTCGCCTAAACTATCTTGTAAATTGCGTCAATAATTACCAACTAAATTATTTAAGCGGTGTCATGGTAAACCCCGCTTCTTTTAACAATGCAATCACCCCTTCTTTTCCACCAAGATGTCCAGCGCCAACGGCAAAAAACGTCGGCATGTCATTTACTTGCTCACTGATCAGTGGAATCCAGTTGCGGTTTCTAGTAACGAGTAGGAGCTGTTCGAAATTATCTATATCAGAAGACTCTTCAGAGATCATAGAGGATAGGCCTTCTACGTCTTGCGCCTTGTATAGGTCAATCATTTCCTTGAATAACGTTTCACTGTTCATTCCATCTTTACCATCTATTGCGTCCAGTAGCATTTGCGCTTGTTGATCATAAGGAATGCTATCAAACATACTCATTTGGAATTCGGCAGTCTCCAATCCTTCCACTTCCATCCTTCTGGCTTTTGCTAATTCCATAAACTCAGCCTCATAAGACGTAACTTCTCCAGTCATCGATTTTTCTTGAACCATTGCGCTTACTAGCATTGGCTTCATTCTGTTGAACATAGCAACGCCCATCCCTGTATTTTCTTTAAAATAGTCGTCTACCCGCTTGTATTCTTCTTCGGTAAATAAGTCTTCAAGCGTCACTCCTTTATTCATAAATACGCCCATCAGTCCTTGCATCATGACTGAAGGATCATCCATGTCCAATTCAAGAAATAAGACCTGTGTTCTGTTGAATCGATCCTTAGTGACATCTGACATGAAAAAGTCTTTCTTTTCAATCATATGGATCGTTCCATACAAGTAAGACTTAGTTGTCAGACCATTTCCAGAAATTTCCCACAACAATGATTTTGGATTGTCTGTCGTTGCCGGCAGTGGATCGCCCTTCGCTAACTGCGGTAAGCTATTGACTTCCTGCTTTGCCTTATAAGATTTACTGCCTATTCGACTAGAAGAACCACAGCTACTTGCTAGCACCAATAAAGGAGCAAGCAATAAGAGTAAAAATCTGTTTATTTGAAACATTAAAAAGTAGTTATTAGTGATTAGTACGTAGTTATTTGCGATTCGCACTTAGTAGAACTAACTTACTAAGCACTAACAACTAGGTACTTTTTAAAACAGTCCTTCAATAACGTTTTCTTCAGTGATACCAGCAGCTTCTGCCTTGTAATTCCTTACGATTCTGTGTCGAAGTACGTATTTGGCAACAGCTCTAACATCTTCAATATCTGGACTGTACTTACCAGAAACAGCGGCGTGGCATTTCGCTCCTAGTACTAAATACTGTGAAGCTCTTGGTCCTGCACCCCAGGAGATATAGTTGTTTACTGTATCGGTAGCCATCTCAGTTCCTGGACGGGTTTTGCTTGCCAATCCTACAGCATATTCTAATACATTATCAGCAATCGGAATTTTTCTGACCAACTCTTGAAATTCCATGATTTGTTCTACTGTTAACACGTTTTTCAAGCTTACTTTTCTATTAGAAGTGGTGTTTTTTACAACTTCGATCTCCTCTTGATACTTCGGATAATCAAGTGTAATGTTAAACATAAAACGGTCCAACTGTGCTTCTGGTAAAGGATACGTCCCTTCTTGTTCTATTGGGTTCTGTGTCGCCAATACAAAGAAAGGGGCTGGTAGTTTGTGCTCAACACCACTGATGGTCACTGAGCGTTCTTGCATTGCTTCTAGCAACGCGGCTTGAGTCTTAGGTGGTGTTCTATTAATCTCATCTGCAAGAACGATATTTGAAAAGATTGGTCCCTTGTTAAATTTAAATTTTCTGCTATCATCCAATATTTCTGCACCAACAATATCTGATGGCATCAAGTCAGGTGTAAACTGAATACGTTTAAACTCAAGGTCCAGCACTTTAGAGATCGTACTTACAAGCAATGTTTTTGCTAATCCTGGAACACCTACCAAAAGGCTGTGTCCATTACTAAACAAAGATATGATTACGGTTTTTACGACTTCTTCTTGCCCGATGATCACCTTTCCGATTTCAGAAGATAAGTCCTTATAGGCTTTTGCCAAGGCGTCTACTGCTTCCACATCTGAATTATAAGCCATAGTGTGTTTGTTATTTGATTGTTTGTTTATTAATAGTTTTTACTGTGTTCGCTCCATTTTTTCAAGTCTTCACAGTCCTTGTATTCTGGAGCAATCTTAATGTACATCTCCCCGACTTTTTCATCTACCCATGCTTCCATCTCCTTTAGTTTCTTCTGTTCCAACGCTGCTTCCTGAATTTTGGAGTAATCATCATTCAAGTTTGCTTGGTGCGGTTGCGACTTAGCATCAAGTCGAATCAACCGATACGCCATTTCTCCAGTTTGCAGTTGGTACTCTAATACTTCAGTTACTTCACCAACTTCCATTGGGTCAATTGCAAAGAAAACTTCTGAAGGTAACTGAGCAACCTCAAATGTAGAGACGCCAGACTGCGGATTAAGTAACCGTCCAGCATTGGATTTACTTGTTTCATCCTCAGAATATTTTTGTACCGCTCTTCCAAATGAGATCGAATCTGTTACTATTAAATTACGTATAGAATCTAGTTTTGTTTTCACAATTTCCTTATCTGCACTAGTAATTTCTGGTTTTACAAGGATATGTCTAGCATTTACTGCATTTCCTCTACGTTCGATCAACTGAATTAAGTGATATCCGTATTCTGTTTGTACGATTGGCGAATACTCCATGGGGTTTAGGGTAAACACTGCTGCCTCAAACTCTGGGACAAGTTCGCCCCTTTTTACCCATCCGAGATCACCACCTTGTTTTGCAGAGCCTGGATCATCGGAAAAGGTTCCAGCTAATTCACCAAAGTCTTTACCTGTTTCGATTTGTGCTTTGATTTTCTCTAGTTTTTCTTTTGCCTTTTGCAGTTCTACCTTGTTTACTTTAGGTTTCATTACCACTTCACTCACTTCTACCTCTGCTCCAAAGTATGGTAAGCTGTCTCTAGGGATGGATCTGTAAAACTGTTTTACTTCAGAAGGTGTTACGGTGATGGACTCTACAGATTTTGCTTGCATCCGTTCCATGATGATTTGATCTTCGATGTCTTGTCTGAAGTCTTCTTTCACTTCATTGATCGATTTGCCGTAGTAGGCTTCAAACTGAGTGACATCTCCACCCATATAGCTTAAAATCTGATTGACCCGAGAATCGAGCTGTCCATCTACCTCTTCAGGTGATACGACTAAACTATCAATATAAGCTTGTTGAAGAAACACCTTCTGTACAATCACCTGATCTAGCAATTGGCAGCGGGCGTTTTCAGGAACAGAGCCTTGCTGTGCTTTAAGGTATTTTACTTGTTCTTCAATATCAGAATGCAGGATAATTTTATCACCAATTACTACCATCACCTTGTCAACCAATCCACTTTGACCAGTCAAACCAAGAGCACCGAATAATAAAATGGCAATCAGAATTTGTTTCATAATTATAAAATTTCAATATTTTTTCGTTCTAGTTCGTCCCGATAGTGTTTGTCCGTTTTTATTTTAAGCTCTTCGGAACGCTTCTTTTTTAAAACTATTTTAGTAATGTCTCCTTTTACGATTTCGAATGGTGTTGGCTCATCTGCTCGAAGGTGACTATAAATTATCAAGTAGTATCGGAACTCATCATCAGAGGTGTAATGATATTTCCCATCTGCCTTTGAGTACCATGGTTTGATGGTTCCTTTCGGCATTTTCTCAATAATATCTTTTAGTGCATGCCACTTTTCATCTTCAATCAAATAACTCTCTGCATGTTCTTTAATATAATTGACAATGTTTTCAGTGCCTTTATCTCTATCATCTTTCCACCAGTTTCTTATCGTTTCAATCCCTTTGGACTTCTTTGCTATTTTAGTATAAAAACACTGAACAATTGGCATTTTCAATGGATACAAATCTTTGTTTTCCTCATAATATTCAAGCACCTCTTCTTCTGCTACCTCAATTGTATTAAAGTTCTGTAACAGTTTTTCCTGATAAGCGTTCACAATCAAGTCTGCTCTGTAATCTTCTACCAATCTCTCGATGCGAATTTCATTCGGCATATTCTTTTTGGCAAGTTCTAGCATCATCTTGTCTCTTGTCCAATTTTCAATAAACCCTTTTACAATTAGAGCGCTGTCTACTTCAGAAGCATTGTGACCTACAATCCCTTGTAAATCTTTTGCGTAGAGTTTTTTATCATAGACTCTAGCGAGGAAAGGTTCATCCGAAGTTTGCTGTTTGGGTTGTTCACACCCCATCAAGAGGCTAAACAAAACAACAGTAAAGAGATGATATTTATTGTGGAAAATATGCACTATCCTATTTAATAATTGAGTTTAGGACTTCTTGATTGGTTTCTACAGTATAGCTCTTCATCAATTCTGCAACCCATTCTTTTTCCAAAAAGTCTTGATAATCTGCAACAATGTATCCTCTTGCTTCCTTCAATGTCTTTTTCGCAGGTGGTAGTATTTCATCAATCTTTACCATGCGTTGCTTCCCGTCTTTTTCTTCCATCTTGCCAACTGATCCAGGTTTCCAAGTTAGCTTATCAATTAGTTCGTCCTTGCCTCTTTCATAAATTTTTGAATCTACTTTTAAAACTTCTCCTCCAGCATTAAACTTAGCTAAAAGACTACTGACTGATTTCTTTAAAGCCAATTTTTTGATTTTATTTACAATTTTAGGATTATCGGAGTCAATCGTAAGGATAGAAACTTTTGCTCTTTCTTTCCATTGATAATCGTCCTTGTGTTGACTGTAATATTTTTTCAATCCAACTGTATCTGAGGAGGCTTTATCCCAAACATTTTGCTTAGTGACTTCAAATAGCAGAATGCCTTCTTCATATTCTCTCATTAATGCTTTAAACTCTGGATATCGTTCTTCTAGTTGAGTTTCTTCGTATTTAATTACTTCTTCATCTGCGAATGTTTCGAACAATTGTTTAGCGAGTGCATTTGGTTTTACGCCTCTAGCAAGTCGCAATCTAGTGTTTTGATTTCGTTCTAGGTAGCTGATAAAGTCGCGTAGGGTGACTTTTTTCGTTCCAATTGAAAACAAATCGTTCATCATTCCTGCTTTCTGTGGGGCCCATCTTGGCGTTAGAAAACTATCATCGATCGTACTCATGAACGTTTGAAGGTTCCCATTGTTTATCTTAAAGCCATTATCCACTTTTATCTGATCCGTCATTTTCTTTTTGGCTAAGCGGTAACGTTGATCTTTTCTCACTTTTGATGAAATGACTCCTTTAGCAAACTCATAGGCGGGCAATTCTTTTTTCTCGATCCGCTTGAGAATATGCCAACCGACAGAGGATTTGAACGGTTTTGTATATTCTCCATCCTTTTTAATGGAAAATGCCGCATCTTCAAACTCTTGGTCATAGGTGTTGATTTTGAAGAATCCAACCTCACCGCCTTTTCTGGCAGTTGCCATATCTTCTGAAGCAGTTTTTGCAAGTTCATCAAATGCTGCACCAGCCTTTAGTTTGTTAAATACCTCATTGATTTTTTTCTTTGCTTCAGTGTCTGAGCCACCTTTCGGGATGACGGTCATGATCTGTGCGACGTTCATTTCTCCACGTGCAGGACGTTTGTCAATTACCTTTACAATGTGATAGCCGAGAGCAGTTTCCACTGGTTCTGAATACTGCCCCACTGGTGTATTGTATGCTGCGTTTTCTAGTGCGTAGAATTCAGGCAACTGTAATGCTGTTATGAATCCAATATTGCCTCCTGTTTTCCCATTTGGGTCGTCTGAGTACTTTCCAGCAAGTACTTCGAAGTCTTTGCCGCTTTTGAGTTGACTGTACACCTCGTCAATCTTTTTCTTTCCAGCGCTACCATTGCCTGGTTTTGCAAGGATATGACTGATATTCACATCAAATTTTAAACGGTTGTACGCTTCTTTTACTAGTTTTTCTTCTATCTCTTGTCCAATTAAGTAGGAGTTGGACAGCTGTCTGCGGTATCCTGCGAGCTCGTTTTGTAAATTTGGATTTTCATCAAGCTTTAACTCTTTTGCCTTATGTACTTTTAGCTTAAATCGCTTGTAAAGATCTAGATATTCCATGACAGATGCCTTGCTGTAATTCGCATCGTCTCCATTCGTCTTTTCGTAGATATAGTTAAACTCTTCAACAGTGACTTCCTTTCCTTCTACACTAAAGAGAACTGGGCTTTCTTGAGCTAACAAAAAATGGTGACTAAACAGAAGGACAAAAAAAGCAATCGATACCGATCTAAAACTCATGTTTACTGGCTTTTCTGGATAAATAAATTGTCAAATTGACACGTTTTTTCAAAACCCTGCAAAAGTACGGATTTATAGAAGTAAATACTACCAATTCACAAAGAATATACCTAAATCTTTAATTTCAACAATCCTCTCAACAGGAACGGCAACTAAAGCAGCTAAAATTGATATAATTAAATTCAATTTACGCAGTAGTTTTGGTTGAGAATGGACTTGTCCTTGTATTAAACAACGAAATTCATTATTTTTGTTCACTAGTAAAAAAAGTTTTAAAAATATACAAATGAAGAATCATACAATTTTCTATTTTAGTCTTGCAGTGCTTTTGATGCTATTTTCATGTAATGAGCCTCAAGCAGATCAGCAAGCAGTAAATAAGCCGCCAGTTAAAACAGTACAACCATTGAAAAAAGGACCGAAACCACAGCAAAGACAACAAAGACAACAGCCTACCGTGCCTACAGAGCAAGGTAAGATCAACTGGATTTCCTTTGAAGAGCTTCAGAAAAAACAAAAGTCAAATCCTAAGAAAGTAATGGTAGATGTCTATACAGAATGGTGTGGCCCTTGTAAAATGCTTGATCGCTATACCTTTGCTGACAAAAAGGTAGCCGACTATGTAAATGAGAACTACTATGCAGTTAAGTTTAACGCACAACACGAAAGCAAAATAAACTACAAAGGCAAAGGGTATGCAAATCCGAATTACGATCCTAAAAAAGGTCAAAAAAGAAGAAATGCAACGCATGAGCTTGCCAGAACATTTGGCGTAAGATCTTACCCAACAGTTATGTTTTTAGATGAAAAATTAAACATAATTCAGAAAATTCCTGGGTTTAGAAAAGCAGATCAATTCATGCCAGTTCTACAACAAATGAGAACAGTAAAGCTTCCTAGCTAATCTTATTAAAACAATTCAAAGATTTCAGTAAGCCCTTGATTGACAAAACCTTCAAGGGTTTTACTTTAAAATAGCAGCATGAAAAAAACAGCCTTAACTCTTCTCCTTCCTTGTCTTTTATTACTCAGTTTTGATAGTGAAGGACAACGACAACGGTTTCAAGAACCAACTGAAATCGGTGAAATAAAATGGGTGACCTTCAAGGAATTAAAAAAACTACAACGAAAGGAACCTCGAAAAGTAATGATCGACTTCTACACGCCTTGGTGCCCTCCTTGTAAAATGCTAAACCAATACACTTTTAGAGACAAAAGAGTAGCGGATTTCGTAAATGAAAACTTTTACGCCGTTAAGTTCAACGCACAACACGATGGTAAAATAAAGTACAGAGGCAAGAAATATGAAAATCCGAATTTTGATCCAACAAAAGGACAAAAAAGAAGAAATTCCAGACATGAGTTAGCGCAAAACTTTAAAGTGACTGCGTTTCCTACAATTGTTTTTATAGATGAGGAGTATGCGGAATTTAAACGAGTTAAGGGATTCAAAAAAGCGGACAAATTTATTCCGTTTCTAGAAAAACTACTTCAAGACCAAGTAGAATATGATACAACAGGTAAATAAAAAAAGCGTACTTAGTGACTTTATCACCAGTACGCCCAATCTCCATTATTAAACCCAAATTCTTTGCTTCGTAAAAGCTATATTTTTGATTGTATATCGTCGTAATTTGGTATAGTTTACGCTGATGTTCGAATAATGTTACGTTTTAATTCAACTTTTTTATGAAAATTTTTCCTTTTATCTTCTTAGTATTGATTTTACTAGGTTTCAGCAGTTGCGAAGAACCAGTTTATTCTCCGAAACCACGAGCTTTTCCAAAAATTGAGTACCCAGAAGGTGATTTTGACAAATTTGATGCCTTGTATGGATGCCCTTTTTCATTTACGAAACCAGATTATGCGGTTTCATTTCAAGACACGACCTTTTTTGACCAAAAACCAGAATCCACTTGCTGGTTTAATCTTCATGTCAATAGCTTAAATAGTACCATTCATTGTACCTATAAAACGATCAGCAGTACAAGTGAACTGACTAAACTAGTGAACGACTCCTATACTTTCGCCAACAAGCACAACATCAAAGCTGAATACATCAATGATTACTTCATCAGTAAACCCAATAACGTGTACTGTAGAATCCTTGAAATAGAAGGAGAAGTCGCTTCCCCATTTCAGTTTTTTTTAACGGATAGTATAAGCCATTTTATGCGTGGGTCTCTTTATTTTAAAGCAAGACCGAATAAAGATAGTCTAGCACCAGCAGTTGAATTCATGAAAAAGGATATCATTGAAATGATCAACAGCTTTAACTGGGAGAAACGTTAAGGATTCTTTATTTTATCACCGATTACATTAGTTTGGTATACCAATTGCAATATGCTTTACAAATCTATTTAATTATGAGTTTCAAGCCAGCCATTACCGTTATCACACTGCTTTTAGCCAGTATCTTTTCGTATGGACAATCAAGTGATTGGTACATTTTAACGCACGAAGGCGATACAATAAAGAAAGTTACTACGACCTCAATCAAGCCAGGTGGGGATTTTATCGAAATAAAGAAAGGCAATAAACTAGGATATATTGATTATGCCGGACGAGTTGTAGCAAAAACCCAATTTGAAAATGCAAAAGGCCACTCTAAAGGCATGGCATGTGTTATGTGGCAAGGGAAGTACGGCTACATGGATGGAAAGGGCAGAATGGTCATCGATGCGAGATATGAGGATGCTCAATCTTTTAGAGATGATTTGGCAGCTGTGCGCCTAGGAAACAAGTGGGGCTACATTGACGAGGTTGGTAAAATGATTGTCAATCATAAGTTTGAAGAGGTGCGCCCCTTCAGCCAAGGAATGGCGATGGTGCGCAAAACCTGGGAAAAGACTTGGGGAATGATTAACAAAAGTGGCAATTACGCTATCGAAAATAAATACCAAGCACTCCGCCCAGCTTCAAATGACCTTATTGCATTCAGATTGGAAGGAAAATGGGGATACCTTGATTTGTTTGACAAAGTAGTCATCCCGAATGAGTTCAAACTAGCCTATGCATTTAGCGAAGGTTATGCATTTGCTGGATCAGATTACGAGCTTGGTGTCATCGATACTAAAGGGAATAGGATCGGAAAACCGATTTATGAAAAATTCAAACAGCCTGGATTCAGAGAAGGAATGGCAGCAGTCAGAAAACGTGGAAAATGGGGATTCATCAATACCGCAAGTGAATTAGTGATCCCTGCGGAGTATGAAGATGTTGGTTATTTCGCACATGGTTTAGCACCCGTAAAAGTAGACGGCCTTTGGGGATACATTGACAAAGAAGGAACCATCGTTATCCCAAATCAGTACAAAGAAGCATATCCGATTGCTAAGATTAGAAAACGACCAGTGATCATCGTAAAAGGCGCACCCATGAAACCAATCGTCATTGAGCCGGAGGTAGAAGAGGAAGAAGAAGTGGTTGAAGAATCAGAGGAAACAGATGAGGAAGAAACGGAAGCAGGATCAGAAAAAGAAGAAACTGTAGAGACCGACGAGGAAGAAATGAATGAGGAGAAAACTCCAGAAATCAAGGAAACAAAAAAGCCTGTAAAAGAAGAAGAAGTTGCCGAGAAAAAAGAAGAGATTGTGCCCGCTACAGATGAAGAGTATCTTGCCTTCTTCGATGCACTAGGAGATCTACAGGAATCAGTTGACGAAGCAATGGAAATGGGCATGAATAGCGGAGACCTGATGTACGAAGCACACGAATCCGGTAAACTAGATGTCTATGCAACGAACAGCGAAGCGGCAACCGACGAACTTAAAAAGTCAAAGCGAAAACTGCTAACAGCGAAAGCAAAGGTGAAAGCTGGGCAAGTCACATCAGAAAGTATGATCAAATGTACATCAATGAAAAAGCTCCTAGGAACCACCAAAAATAAAATCATCGGCGCGGAAAAGTTACTGAAGGAAGCTGAAGGTCATCTAGAACAAGCCTTTAAAGAAGAAGCATACCTTGAATTCAAATCCACCATTGGAAAGTACATTCGTCAGTTAGATGATGTCAGCTCTAGCATTAATGATGTTAACTATGCGTTGGAGGTTTGTTTAGGAATGGATTAGTACGTATTGTTAATGATTATTTACAACAGATAATATTGGATTAATGCCAAAAAGTTGTGAACTTTGTGGCATGAATAAAATTCATGACATTGTACCATTTGGTGCCATTGACTTTGATCATGCGGAAGAGGAATACACGGTTTTCGATTACCAATTAAACACGAATGAAGTTTGGTTAGACCTTATTTTTGAGCAAGAAAAGGTTTCGGAAGATCTAGTCCCTATCATTCGATCATTTATTCAAGCCCTTCCAGAATTAGCAAAAGAACTAAAGCGAAATTTAACTACGTTTCAAGGAGGAGAAATTGTAAATGGATATGTCACGCATCATTTTGATGAATGTAGCAAGGAAGAATTGTCCTCCTTAGGTATAAATGTCAACCAATCAGATCAGGAAATTCAAGCAGCAATGCTGGAGCAAATCTATTTAAAAAGAGTAGGAATTTATGCTGAAAATGAAGATTTTGCAGTCTTCGACTTTACCTTAAGCAGTGAGATTACGCAGTATTTGGTTGTTGTCAATGTGAATAAAGAAGGGGAGATCAATGATATTGTGGTAGAAAGTTGAGTATCTTGTAATAATAAAATTAAGCAGATAAATAAGTCTTCAATGAAACTATATAATACTGTAGACAAGGAAGTACTGAAGCAGCAAATGCGGGAAAACAGTGAATCACGTATCACGCTTTCCTTTTATCAGTATTACCACATTGGCAATCCGGTTGTGTTTCGCCATTATATCTATTATCATTGGTCAGAAGTTGGTGTGCTTGGACGTATTTATGTTTCTAAAGAAGGTGTCAATGCACAGATTAGTGTACCTGAGCAACAGTTTGAAGCCTTTAAAGCAAAGTTGAGCAATGTCACCTTCCTAGAGGCTGTTCGTCTGAATATTGCCATTGAGGATGATGGAAAATCGTTTTTCAAGCTTAAAATCAAAGTAAAAGACAAGATTGTTGCGGATGGGTTAGATGATTCTTCCTTTGACGTCACAGATAAAGGTATCCACTTGACAGCAGAATCTTTCAATGAAATTACAGCAAATCCAGATACCATCGTTGTAGACATGCGGAATCACTATGAATCTGAAGTTGGACATTTCGAAAAAGCGATTTGCCCAGATGTGGATACTTTTCGCGAGTCTTTGCCTATTGTAGCAGACATGTTGAAAGGCAAAAAAGATCAACCCATCGTCATGTATTGTACAGGTGGTATCCGATGTGAGAAAGCGAGTGCTTACCTTAAACACAATGGATTTAACGATGTCTATCAGCTAGAAGGCGGTATTATTGAATATACAAGACAAGTCAGAAACCAGGGATTGCCGAATAAGTTTAAAGGCAAAAACTTCGTGTTCGATGAGCGGCTCGGTGAACGGATCAACCATGAAGTGATCAGCCAATGTCACCAGTGTGAGGCGCCTTCAGACCATCACAACAATTGTGTCAACAGTGCTTGTCACCTTTTGCTCATTCAGTGTAAGGCCTGTGCTGAGAGATATGGGAATTGTTGCTCCCAAGTCTGTTATGAGTACACTCAGCTCCCAGAAGAAACGCAGGTTGAATTGCGCAAGGGGGTGTTTATCAATGCTCAATCGTATAAGAAGGGGCGGACTTCTCCGTTTCTGGAAAACACGGAACTGGTAGAGAAGGTAAAGGCGTTGTACGCTGAGCTAAAGGGTTAGAAAGCATGTAGGTAACTACCTGTCTAGGGAACACTTGCTCAGGGTCAAATTACAGTTCACCTATCCATCACATAGCGTACTTCAGTTAAGGGGATTTCCATTTGATACAGGCAATAAAAAAAAACCGTTCATCACTCGGACAAACGGTTTCAAACTTATTTTCTATTGCAGGATATTAATCTTGTTTTGCAAACACCTTTTTCAACAAATCTGTTGTTCGTTGAGCAGGATCTTTTCTGATTAAACGTTCCTCTTTTTCAATCATTACGAACAAGCCGTCTATTGCTTTATTTGTAACGAATTTATCCATTGAAGGATTTACTTTCTTGATTAAAGGAATTGTGTTGTACTTCGTTATTACTGTTGACCAAGCATCTAAAGCCTTCACTTTGCCCAACGAGTTTTTGATCACTGGGTTGAAGCTGTTAAACAATGGTGTTGTAGTGGTTTGCTTGAAGTATTGCGTTGCGCCATTTTTCTCTCCCATCAAAATACCCATCACATCGTTAAATGACATGTTGGTGATAGCATTTCCGAAAATCTTACCTGCTCCTTTTGCAGCATCTTCAGCACCACGGTTGATTTTCTCTACCACATTATCCGTTAGCAGACGACCACCGGGTAGTGCATCGATTGTATTTTTAACTTTTGTTGCCTCAGGCGGAAATGGGATCTTAATCAATGGATTTTTCAAAAACCCATCTCGTTTTGAAACCAATGACACACCAGTCATTACACCTTTTGTCAATGCTTCCTTCAACCCACGTCCTGCTTCAGCATTAGTAAGTGGAGATTCTGTGGATAAGAGTTCAGTCCCCAATTGAGCAAGCTCTGTACAAGCTGTAAATTGTAAGACGAAGAATATAAAAGCTATTTTTTTAATCATGATGATTCGTTTTTTGTTTCTATAATGAAAATACTATGCCAATGCGTTCTTGTTATACGGATAAACCCGTTTTTTGTTAATTTCGCTTTATGCAGTAGGAATTGAATTTCAAGTTGAAAATGCAATAAAATCAAGGGCTCAACGGATATTTTTCATTGCAATCGTAGTAAACCTGCGGTCAAATTAAAAATATTCGGACATCCTTGAGTTTGAAGCAGTTTGATCTCAAAAGTTTCATGCTGCTGCATACAACGGGTCTAATCTTTAGACTTCGTTTTTCCAGAACAGTAACGAATATAAGAATTTTTTGTTTTTGTATGCTATCGAACTCAAAATTTGGGCGTTTGTTATATTAGTTTAACTATGTTTTTATTGATTTTTTCTCCTAATGTTAATATTTCAGACCTTTTTAGTATTCAACAAAATGACCAATCAATTGTAGCACATTGGCAACTTGATAAATATTCCTTAACTTCGATTTTTCTGAATTGAAAATGCCGGTAATGGGGATGATTAAAACTTTTTTTGCAAAAAAAATGGTCGCTAAGGGGAAGCAGAAACGACCTATGCCTATTGAGTTATTGGAGCAAAGACATTCTGATTTAAGTGTTGAAAATTTCAATGATAGTAGTTATTTTAATGGGCGGAGCTTTGATGGGAGCTCATTTGTTGTTCGCATGGCGTTTCGCAATTCTGGTAAAAAGGAATGGTGGTTCAAATTGCATCTACCTAAAAAAGGCCGATTTGAGTTGACAGATTTGAGAGGATCGTACGGTGAACAATTCCAACAAGGAAATCTTCAATATAAGTGTATCCATATTGGTAAAAAATGGCAAATTCTGTACGATGGTCCATTGGAAGATGAAGCAGGAAAGGCGCGGCAAGCAAAAATAGACCTTACCTTTGAGGCCGTCAATAACATTGTCGATTTTAAGCAGGTAAAACCAGCGACCATCATTCATCAGTCAATCGCAGCAGCATCTTGGGATAAAGCGTTTTTTAAAAAATTAAAAGAAATCTCAAAACAGCATTACGAACAAGCTGGCTTCTTAAAAGGAACAATAGAGATTGATGGAGAACTGACTCGGGTGGATTGGCATTCTGTTCGGGATCATTCGTTTGGTGTCAGAAAATGGGGAAATTGGAAACGGCATATTTGGATTGGTGGATTATTAACCGATAAAAGGGCATTCAATATTAGTGGGATTTCTTACGATTTCCTAGGAGAATTGCAGGCCGGATTCCTACAAAATGACAATAAAACAATTGGCTTGAAAAGCAGTCTCTTAATGTCAGAAATCTCTTCTAAAGCACTTATCCCCAAGACATTTGCAGTACCATTTACCTTGCATGACGGAACTACAAAAACGATGCATGTGAAAATAGTTGACGCATTTATGTTTGAAATGGACGACAATTATCAAATATTTGAAGGGTTGGCAGAATACGAATTGGATGGTGTCAAAGGGTTGGGAGTCACTGAATTTGGTTTCAATCCTAAATTTTATCCAACGATTAAACAAGTGATGGGTCAAGTCTTATGATACAGTCTCTAGATGCAAAAAAGTGGTCAGAAGCAGGCGGAAAAGCCAACGGACTGAATCAGTTATTCAAGATCGGATTGACTGTGCCACCTGGCTTAGTTATATCGAATCTGGATACAGAAACCGAAGAACAGATTTTACTAGCGATCCGCGCGTTGCCAAATGAATTATTCGCAGTACGATCTTCAGCAGATGTAGAGGATGGAGTGGAACATTCTTATGCTGGCCAGTTTAAAACCTTCCTAGACTTAGGGAATGAAAAAGCAATCTTGAGCGCCATCCAGAACTGTCAATTGTCCAAGGAGGAGGCGAACGCCTTGATGTACCATGCAGAACGGCAAGGAGATACGCCGATAAATATGAACGTGCTGGTACAACAAATGATCACAGCAAAGTGGAGCGGGGTCATCTTCTCTGTCAATCCAGTGAGCAACCGATATGATCAATTGTTAATCAATGTAGTGGAAGGACCAGGTGAGGCGTTGGTGAGTGGTGAAACCGATGCCGATCAGATTGAATTGTATCACCATGGAAAAATTCCTGCTACAAGAACAGATAGCCTGCCCGATGCCTTGATTGAGCAATTGAGGTCAGATTGTTTATTTGCACAGAAACAGCTGGGTTATCCGCTTGACATGGAGTTCGTTATCGATCAGAACGATACATTATGGTGGTTACAGGCAAGGCCAATCACGACACTTCGGTCGACTCATTTGAATGAACTGGATAGCCCAATCGATTATCCCGACCACCCTATTTATACCCTTGGCAATGTTGGAGAAATGATGCCTGGAGCAATTACCCCACTTACTTGGTCTGTTTTTGGACACGCAGTGGAGTTTGCGATTCAAGACATGTACAAATCTGCTGGTGTCATTAATAAAAACCTAGAGCACCCGCGTTACATGAAACTGCATTACGGACGGATGTTTTTTGATTTGCAGGCGATGTATGATTTTCCACAAAACATATTACTAGCCAAAAAGGAAAACATTGATATTTCACTTACAGGAACCATTCTTTCGACCAATGTGGTTGAGCAAAAAGCCAGTAAAACCAAGCAATTGATTGGTCTGTTGAAAAATATTCGATACAACAATTCTGCGAAGAAACGCTTGGGTAAATTGCGTACCATCAACCGTTCTTTTTCCATACCATCGACCGAGGATCTTCAGAAAATGTATACCAAGTTAACTGCTGGTAATACGACCATTGCAAATGCTTGGGCAGATCACATGTGTGTTTCTGCTAATTCAGGCGCGCTGTACACTGCTTTGCTTGGTGTTTTAAGCGGAGACCCTTTGAAAACAGAAGCAAAACACCATGTGCTCGCCACTCAATTGATCGGAGAAATTCAAGGGATTGAGGGCGCGGATATGCTTGTGGATATGGAAGCTTTACTTACTATGATTCGTAAGGACGTGAGTGCTGTTGCCGCCTTTACACAAGCAAGTCACTTGTTGAGTTACTTGACCGAGCAAGCTCCTGTCTCCACGAAGCAAGCCTATTCTAATTTTATACATTCGAATGGTCATCGCGGTGTGCGTGAAGCTGCTTTGCGTTCTAAGGATTGGAAACAAGATCCGATGCCATTGATTGATATGTTGTACAACCGATTGCTTGTGCCTGCCAAGGCAGTTGCTGAGCATTCTCAGGCAATTAATTACAAGGAACTGTTAGCTGATTACTCTTTTCTGAAGGCTCGGATTATTCGGGTGTTGTTGCCCAAAATCCGTTTATCTATTGTCCAACGAGAAGAGGCTAAAAGTCTGGGGATTAAAATTCAGCGAAACCTAAAAATGGCTTACCTCCACTTTGCCCAATTGTTGGTAAAACAGCAGCTCTTAGATGATTCCGACCAGATTTTTTTCCTTCAACATCATGAACTCGGCAACTTAATTACGGATCGTTCTCCAACCTGGAAGAAGATTGCGGAAGAACGTCGAACGCTTTATCCTCAGCAAATGAAGCTGGAGTTTGATCACATTATGTATACTGTTCCCATTCCTAAAACGTCTGTTATCGAGACAAATTTGCAGGCGGGCCAACTGCTTGGTACGCCTGTCAGTTTGGGCAAGGTGGCAGGGCGCGCCTTTGTTGCTTCCTCCCTAGAAGACTGTCGAGATTTAAAGGAAGGCGATGTGCTGATTACTGAGATTACGGATATTGGGTGGACGCCTTATTTTGGTAAGATTGGTGGGCTGGTGACTGAGATCGGTAGTCCGTTGTCACATGGTGCTGTGGTGGCTCGGGAGTATGGACTGCCTGCTGTGGTCTCTTGCAAGGATGCGCGGCGTGTCTTTAAGACTGGTGACTGGGTAGTGTTGGATGCTTTTGCGGGGACGGTAGGGTTGGGGTGAAGTTTTTTTGTTTGTTAGACTTGCTGTAGTCAAACTCTTTGGACTTCCTCAGTATAGTGGACACTAAGATTGATTAAGCAGCATAAAGATAATTAGTTTTTTCTAGATAGGCTTCTAAAGGCGATTTACCGTCTAGGGCCGAATGTATTCTTAAAG
>CALGAW010000041.1 GCA_937959115.1 uncultured Saprospiraceae bacterium | reverse complement strand
AGTCATGGGTTGGTTTTCAGGATCAATATCATTGGTCAATACATTACTGCTAAGCGTATTATCTTCATCAATGGAGTAGTTGTCAGATGCTGGGATTGGAGGTGTGTTGCATGTCTCAATAGTCAATAATTCCTGCTCACTACCTGAGCATTCAAAGTAAGTATATTGGAGTTCGACTAAGGCAAGTCCTTCATTTTGAAAGACGACATACACTGAATCTCCAGTAGCGGTTGCCGGCGTTCCTCCTTGTATGGTCCAAGTAAAAGCAGCGTTGTTGTTGGTTGTTGTATGGATTAAGTTTGTATCATTTTTACATAAACTGTCGGGAGTGGTAATTGGAAAAGAAGGGCAGGGACTATTTGCTCTTCCTGGTGTGCCCAGTGGCGAATTAATGTAACTGCTTGCCTCCCAGGAACCAGGCAACAGATTGTCTGAATTCGGATCAACCAAAGAAAGGGTTGGGCCATTACCATCAGGGATAGAGTCCCAAGGCGAATTATCATTGTATCGCAATTCATCTACAATACATTGATTTTGATCGGTAAGGGCTATTCGTTCTCCACCGTTGCTAAGAGCAAAGTTGAAATCACCTAGTAAACTGCTAGATTGCAAATTTGGAAAAATCGTCGAAAACAAGTTGATATCCTGTGCTAGGATCAAGAAATCATTGGCTGCTAATGTGGTGCCAGAAGGGATAGTGAAGCTGTTTTCACTATCGTAGAAGGTCCAATTTCCTATGTTTACTGCGGTTGAGGATGTATTGTGAAGTTCGATCCAGTCTCCAGGATTGTTTTGATCGTTCGAATTGTAGTTGATTTCATTGATCACGATAGCAGGAGGTATGTTCTGGCAAGGCGTTGAGTTTTGTACTCCTGGACTACCATCAATCGCATCAGAAGCATGCCATTGTTCTCCTGGTTCATTATTTGCTGGAATCGGGTAGTCCAGTTCGAGGGATTTTCCAAAGCCATCTGCTAGGAGTGGCCAAGGAATGTTGTCGCTGTATTCAATAGAATCAATGGTCTGTTTTGCTTGGTTTTGAAGAACAATTTTCTCGCCTTTATTGCTAAGTTGGCTGTCTATCCACTGGAAGACTTGGTAGCCATTTCCTGTGTGTTGAGTAGCGTCTTTGGCTATAATGAGATATTCGCCAGGCTGAATGCTGGTACTTTTCGGGAATGTGAAACAGAAGCCGGAGGTGATCTCATAACCTGATAAATCTCTAGGAGCGGAACTAGGGTTGTAAAGTTCAATAAACTCCATTTCATTGATCGTGTCAAACGGATGATAGTGAATTTCATTGATGACTACGTCAAGAGCTGGCACGAAAACAGGCGTCAATGTAGTATTTGAGGTGTAGGAATTGTAGAGTGTTGACGATGTTTCATTGGTTTCTTGCCAATGGGAAAATCGATATCCAGGATTTGGAATAGCATGAATTTCTAGTGGAACATCTTTGTGGTATTGGCCACTATAATTGAAAGGTAGGTTAAAATAATTACTATGAACGGTAACCACTCCATCTTTTTGAGCATCAAAGTTAAAGCTGAGTTCAACTGTTCCACTAACACCAAGCACGCTATCTATCATAGTCCGTGCATAAGGCGGACGAATTGTAAAATAAGTATAGGTCTTTCTAAATTCTAAATCCCATTTTAACGAATCCCAATTACCCCATCGATTAAAGTCAGCTGTTACTTCTTTTGCACGTTCATTGTACGTTTTATTAAAAATAGGAAGTACACGGGTAGAATCCCATAGTGTATTACTGTAAGTATTTGTTCTTTGAATAAATTCTGCTTTAAATCCAGGATTTGCCATTAATTTTCGAAAGGGGTGAGATGCAATTGGGTTACGCTGTCGGGAAGTAAAATCCACACTATTCATAACCTCATCTAACAACGTAATATTGGTAGCACCACCACCACCAGTATAATGATCAATATCAAACATCATCCATCGCCATTTTCCATTGGCACTTCGTTCTCGCCATGTCTTAAGGTTATTGCCTGGCCAATCCCAATTATTGTAATAGATGTTTGTTACAAAATAATCCAGAAAAGAATTGATGTCAATTTGAGTTTCAACATAGTTATAGTTTGCTTCAATTGCCAACGAGTTATTGGTCATATAGTCATGCAAATCGTGATAAGCTAGATTATCTCCATTGCGCACATTTTCAACAATCCAATGCCAGTTTGAAGCATCTGCCTTTGGCAATTTTATTAGATCAATGTTATCAGCATCTACCTTAGGGTGATTATCCTTTACATAGCCGGCATTCATTCGATCTCTAATGTTATATAATCCCCAGTACTGTCCATTTATATGCAAGGCTACCGGACGAGAATATTGATGATCGAGATCCAGCTCATTCTCTATAAAACGTTGTCTAACTAAGTCGACCGCTCTATATGTTGTCGCATAACTTCCTCCAGATCTTAACTTAAATCCTTCAAAGGTTGTTTGATCTTTAGTATCAAATAGTTGGTAGTCTTCTAATTTGTTAATTCCAAATTCACTCTTAAATGAAACATTAAAAGATTTCTTGTTCCTGTTTCGACTGCACCCACCTGAAATTGATAATCCACATCCTTCGCTGAATGCGACTGAGCCATCTTTTTCAATGAGCGTAATAGTTGCCTGATATTCCCAATCTTGGCCATAGTTTCTGAGTCCAAGCCAATGAGGTGGTGAACCAAAACAAGGGCCCATTGCACCATTTGTACCCTCCACGTACATTCCGAGAGAATCATCAAACAAATAGAATGGATCAATGGTGACATTTACGATTGCTAGATCCGTGGTAGCATCGATAATATAGGTGTTATTGCTTAAATCGCTCGGCGCGAAATTCGTCTTGAGTGCAATTGCATTAATGCTTTGTGATGTATCTATCATGAATTGACCTGAGTACAGTGTACTGGAAGTAGAAGGTGTGCTTCCATCTGTTGTGTAGTAAACAGTTGCCCCAGGTTCTGCTGCAATGGTTATCGTTTGACTACCAGAATATTTTCCTGATGGAGGAGAAATAACTGGCTTATCGACTTGTTGTTGACTGTTGTTGTTTGAAGCACCGAGACTCGGAGGAATTAATACTGAAGTGTTGCTATCTCCATCCAAAATTCTCCCAAAACTAACGTCATCTGAAAGAACAGGATAGGTAAGTTGATCAACGAGAGTTACTTCGTCAGATGCAGTAAGCTGAATCGTTTCGCCATTGCTGTTCAGTTTGAAATTTAAATGATTTTCACCTTGAACGGGTTCATTGTCCGCCCAAAATATTAAGTAACCTCCAGGAGCAATGGTTGTTAAAGCAGCATTAGTAGAAGGGATTTGCCATTTTAATGGATTGTTGGAATCATCAGAAAGATAATAACCTGCAAGATTGATTGATGTATTGCCAGCATTGTAAACTTCTAAAACATCATCAAACTCTCCGAAGTTATCTGATAAAACTGTTTGATTGGCGGAAATGACTTCATTGATATACAGCTGTGCATTTATATTGTTTATGGTAAATATCCATAACAATAGAAACGTACTGCATTTCAAGTAGTTTATCATTTCGTCTCGTTCGTTCGCATTCTAGTATTACTTCTGTACACTCCCAAAAATCCCATTATTCAACAGCCACAGTGCTTTATCTGATCCATTAACATCTCCATTCAAATTCATATCTGTTCTTAGATAAACGCCAAATTTTCCATTGTCTAACAACCAAGAAGATTTGTC
>CALGAW010000040.1 GCA_937959115.1 uncultured Saprospiraceae bacterium | reverse complement strand
GGAAGTGATGGAAGTGCAACAGCAACTGTAACAGGAGGAACAAGTCCATATTCATATGATTGGAACAATGGTCAAACAACTCAAACAGTAACTGGCTTAACAGCTGGAACCTACTCAGTAACAGTAACTGATGATAATGGATGCCTAGGAACAGCAGATGTAACAATTACAGAACCAGATAGCCTAATTGCAACGATTACTTCAACGACAGATGCAAGCTGTACAGCATGTATTGGAACAGCAACAATGGATGTAACTGGAGGAACAGCACCATACACTTATAACTGGAGTAACGGAGCCACAACAGAATATGTAACTGGCTTATGTTCTGGACAAAACACAGTAACCGTAACCGATTCAAACGGATGTTCAGCAACAGCAGTAGTACAAACCGGCAATACAAATGACTTTGCAATAGATACGGTATTCGTAAGTAACACAATTAGCTGTAACACGGTTTGTGACGGAGCAATAACAGTTGTCTTAACTGGAGGAGCAACGCCGTACACTTACGACTGGAACAATGGAGCTACAACTGCAACAATTACCGGATTATGTGCAGGAACATATACAGTAACAACAACAGATGCTAACGGTTGTATAGATGGAACAAGCATAACAATTACTCAACCTGATACCTTGATTGCCTCAACTTCAACAGATATTGATGTAAGTTGTAACGGCGGAAGTGATGGAACAGCGACAGTATCAGTAACAGGTGGAACAACTCCATACTCATATGACTGGAATGATGGACAAACAAATGCAACAGCCACAGGCTTAACAGCTGGAACGTACACAGTAACAGTTACAGATGATAACGGTTGTACAGCAACAACAGATGCTACGATCACAGAACCAGATGCACTAGTATTGTCAGCAACAGAAGATAACCCAGTGAGTTGTAATGGAGGAAGTGATGGAGCAGCGACAGTATCAGTAACAGGAGGAACAACTCCATATTCATATGATTGGAATGATGGACAAACATCTGCAACAGCAACAGGCTTAACTGCTGGCACATACACAGTGACGGTTACAGATGCAAACAGTTGTGCAGCAACAACAGATGTCTTGATAACGGAAGCATCCTTAGTCGTAATTACAACTACAATGGATAATCCAGTAAGCTGTAATGGTGGAAGTGATGGAAGTGCTACAGTAGCAGCAACTGGTGGAGCTGTGCCTTATACATACGATTGGAGTGCGAACGCAAACGGTCAAACAACACCATCAATTACTGGCTTAACAGCTGGAACCTACTCAGTAACAGTAACCGATAATAATGGATGCCTAGGAACAGCAGATGTAACAATTACGGAATCAGATGCATTGGTTGCAACGATTACTTCTACGACAGATGCAAGCTGTACAGCATGTATTGGAACAGCAACAATGGATGTAACTGGAGGAACAGCACCATACACTTACAACTGGAGTAACGGGGCCACAACAGAAGATGTAACTGGCTTATGTTCTGGACAAAACACAGTAACCGTAACCGATTCAAATGGATGTTCAGCAACAGCAGTAGTACAAACCGGCAATACAAATGACTTTGCAATCGATACGGTATTCGTAAGTAATAGTATTAGTTGTAACACGGTTTGTGATGGAGCAATATCAGTTGTCTTAACTGGAGGAGCAACGCCGTACACTTATGATTGGAACAATGGAGCTACAACTGCAACAATTACTGGATTATGTGCAGGAACATATACAGTAACAACAACAGATGCTAATGGCTGTATTGATGGAACAAGCATAACGATTACTCAACCAGATACATTGATTGCTTCAACTTCAACAGATATCGATGTAAGTTGTAACGGCGGAAGTGATGGAAGTGCAACTGTCTCTGTAACAGGTGGAACAACTCCATACTCATATGATTGGAATAATGGTCAAACAACCGCAACAGCAACAGGTTTAACAGCTGGAACGTACACAGTGACAGTTACAGATGATAACGGTTGCACAGCAACAACAGATGCTACGATCACAGAGCCAGATGCACTAGTATTATCAGCAACAGAAGATAACCAAGTGAGTTGTAATGGAGGAAGTGATGGAGCAGCGACAATATCAGTAACAGGCGGAACAACGCCTTATTCTTATGATTGGAATGATGGACAAACAACTCAAACAGCAACAGGCTTAACCGCTGGCACATACACAGTGACGGTTACAGATGCCAACAGTTGTGCAGCAACAACAGATGTCTTGATAACGGAAGCAACAGTTGTAGTTGTAACAGCAACTCAAGATATCCCAGTAAGTTGTGCAGGCGGAAGCGATGGAACTTCAACAGCAACAGCCACAGGTGGAAATGCTCCTTATTCATACGAATGGGATAATGGAGAAACGACTCAAACAGCAACAGGACTTGATGCTGGAACGCATTCTATTACGGTTACGGACGATAATGGCTGCATAGGTGTTAGAATGGTTACGATAACAGAACCTTCAGCGATTGTTACGACAACAACAATGGATAACTCGGTAAGTTGTAATGGTGGAAGTGATGGACAAGGAACAATAACAGTTTCTGGCGGAACCGCACCATATAGCTATGATTGGAATACAGGAGCAACAATAGCAACGATCACTGGATTATCGGCTGGTACTTATCAAGTAACGGTAACGGATGATAATGGATGTGTTGCTACAGATGATTTATTGATTACAGCTCCAACAGGTCTAATCGCTACGGCAATTGAAGATGCACCAGTTATATGTAATGGAGAAAGCAATGGTATTGCAACAGTATCAGTCTCTGGTGGTACTCCAGCTTATTCATATGATTGGGATAATGGTGAAACAACACCAACAGCAACAGGCTTGGATGCAGGCGTTCATAACGTAACAATAACAGATAATAACGGTTGTTCATTCGCGACAAGCGTAACAATAACAGAACCTTCAAGCTTGAACGGCATTGCTACTCAGGATTCAGGAACCTCTTGTAATGGAGGAAGTGATGGAGTAGCAACGGTAACCGTAACTGGAGGAATCAATCCTTACGTGTACGATTGGGATTCAGGAGCGAACGGTCCAACGGCTACCAATTTAACTCCTGGAACACATGTGGTAACGATTACGGATGATAATAGTTGTACAACAACGGCTTCAGTCATAATCACTGAACCAACTGCTGTTGTAATCGTATCCATACTGGAGGATATGCCAGTGAGTTGTAATGGTGGAAGTGATGGAGTTGCAACAGTTGTAGTGACAGGTGGAACAACTCCTTACACTTATGATTGGGATTCAGGAGCCAATTCCCCAACGGCTACTAATTTAACAGCAGGCACGCATTCTATTACAATAACAGACAATAACGGTTGTTCTGTTATAGGAAGTGTCATAATTACTGAACCTACATTATTGACTGCAACTGCTGTTGAGGATTCAGGAACCTCTTGCTTCGGCTTGAGTGATGGCGTAGCAACGGCTTCAGCAACAGGAGGAACACCAGCATATGTTTACAATTGGGATAATGGAGAAACAACGCAAACAGCAACTGGATTAACTGCAGGAACACATGATGTGACTGTGACAGATGCAAACGGTTGCCAGTCAATTGCAAATGTTGTCATTAGTTCCCCAGGAGCAATTGTGCTGTCAGCAGTTGAAGATGCAGGTGTGTTGTGTAATGGACAAAGTAATGGTATTGCGACGGTCTCTGTATCTGGAGGAACCGCACCATATGTTTATAATTGGGATTCAGGTGCAAATGGCCAAACAGCAACCAATTTAGATGCTGGAGTGCATACGGTAACAGTTACAGATAACAATGGATGTCAGTCTGCTACAAGTGTTACGATCACTGAGCCAGGAGAATTATTGGTAGCAGTCGCTCAGCTGGCTGGCACATTGTGTAACGCAGGAAGTGATGGGTCAGCACTAGTAAGTGTTACGGGTGGCACAATGCCTTATACTTACTTGTGGGATAATGGTGAAATATTAGCGACAGCTATTGCATTGAATGCTGGTGTTCATACAGTAACAGTAACGGACGATAATGGTTGCTCAGCAACTGGATCTGTTGTAATTACAGAACCAACACCAATCGGTACTTTGATGACTGTACAGGCGAATTCAAGTTGTAATGGTAGCTGTGATGGTTCATCCTCTGTAATCACAACAGGAGGAACGGCACCTTACAGTTACAATTGGTCAGATGGACAAACAGCAATGACTGCCACAGGCTTGTGTGCTGGAACACATGCAGTAACCGTAACAGATGCCAACGGTTGTTCTAGAACGGATGATGTAGTAATTACTGAACCAAGTATTCTTGCAACGACGACAACATTGTTGAGTAATGTAACTTGTAACGGATTAGCAGATGGTGTAGCACAAGTAGTTGCAGTTGGTGGAACGCCTTCCTATACTTACTTGTGGGATTCTGGTCATAACGGATCTACAGCAACTAATCTAGATGCTGGTGTGCATACCGTTACTGTGACTGATTCAAACGGTTGTACATCAACTGCAATGGTGACAGTGACTGAGCCAGATGCTCTAGTCTTGAATGTGGCAGGTACTAACATTAGTTGTAATGGCGCTGCGGACGGATCAGCTATTGTTTATGTGTCTGGAGGAACAGCACCTTACTCTTACAGTTGGAATACCGGTGATATTACGCCTTCTATAGCTCCATTAGGCCCCGGAACATATACTGTAACGATTACGGATGGCAATGGATGTTTCAACATAGGATCAATTACTTTGACAGAACCAACGCCATTGTCTGCTACCTTAGCAAGCACAGTAGTGACTTGTTATGGCGGTAATGATGGAACTGCAACTGTGTTTACTGCAGGAGGAACTGCTCCATATAATTATCTATGGGATAATGGTGAAATCACGAATCCTGCAATCGCTTTGGATGAAGGATTACATACTGTAACCATTACAGATGATAACGGGTGTACAATTGTAGAATCTATCTTAGTCGGAACAAATACTCTAGTGGATTGGGATGCTACATCCATCAGCTCTACACCAGTATCTTGTTACAATGGCAACGATGGAACAGCCACAGCAACTGCAACCGGTGGAGTAGGACCTTACATTTATGTTTGGAGTACGACACCAGCTCAGTACGGAACAGTAGCTACTGGGTTGACAGCAGGAACTTATCAGGTTTCTGTAACAGATACAAATGGTTGTACATCACTATTACCCGCTACTGTCGTGGTTGATTCACCAGCACCAATTGGTATAAGCCTTGTTGGAACTGACTTGACTTGTTGGAATGGTGGTGATGGTAGTGCAACAGCTGCCGCATCTGGAGGAACAACGCCCTATACATTTACTTGGAACAATGGTCAAATAGGACAAACTGCTACGGGCTTATCTGCTGGAACATTTACCGTAACGGTAGTTGATGCAAGCGGATGCCTGAACATTGAAAGCATAACGATTGGCCAACCACAGATGATTGGTGCTGCGACTTCAGAGATTGATGTTTCTTGCTTTGGAGATTCTGACGGTTCTATTATCATTGACTCTGTCTTTGGTGGCACAGCTCCTTACGTCTTCTCACTTGACGGTCTAGCTTATGCTCCAGGAACTGTATTTAGTGGACTTGAGGCTGGTAACTATCTGTTGTACATCCAAGATGCGAATGGATGTGAGATCACAAGACAAATAACAATTGCTGCGCCTCCTGAATTGACTGTTGAGTTTATTGCAGATATTGAGACGATTAATCTTGGTGAAGGCGTACAACTTGAAGCAATTGTAACGGGAGCTGGACCTTATACATATGAGTGGACGCCTGTTAACGGGTTGAGTTGCACGATGTGCTCAGATCCAGTTGCTTCGCCGTTAGAGACTACGATTTACGAAGTGCTTGTAACGGATGCAAATGGATGTCAGACTGTAGCAACAGTTACTGTCGTTGTGGATGCGGCACGTAATATCTACATACCGAATGCCTTTACACCGAACGATGATGGAGTCAACGATGTCTTTATGATATATGGTGGTATTGACGTAGGGCAAGTCAACCTATTTAGAGTTTACGATCGTTGGGGTGAGCTGGTCTTTGAGGGGTCAAACTTCCAACCTGATGATCCTGCTTATGGCTGGGACGGCACATTTAGAGGAGAACCATTGAATCCAGCGGTATTTGTTTACTATGCTGAGGTGACCTTTATTGATGGTGAGGTGGTTCAGTTTAAAGGCGATGTAACGTTGATACGATAAAGAAAATTGAATGATATAATCCTTGTAACTGCTTGCTTTTCGTGAGTTGTTACAAGGTTTTTTATTTGGGGCTTACCCTTACAAAACAATACCTCGTGTCCTCGGTATTGCTATGTAAGGGTCGGGTCTTCCGGTACTCTTTTCGCTGCGCTTCATTCAAACAACACCTCCAACCCCTAAGCTGCCAATAAGTAACTAATTAGATATATGTATTGAGAAATTTGAAGGACTAGTTCCATCAGTAGCATTTTGTTAGAATTAAATTTATGTTTGTTTGTACAAAGAAATCAAGCGTCAATCAATCTTATTTATAATCCAAAACAGGCAGGGTAGGAATGCATATAGATAACTAAGAAAATTATTCTACAGTTCCTACTAGAAAATTATGAAATGTAGGTATATTTGCTTAACCAATTAATTTCGAATCGAGCTATTACATTTTAGTTGATTAATAAATTTAAACGTACTAAAATGCTAACTAACATTAAACAACAATTCCTACTTGTCTATGTCTTATTTCTTTTCTTTGCTTCAGTAGGAGATGCTCAAACGGTTGTACTATCTGAATTAAATAGCTTTCCTTCAGCTGAAGGATACGGCAAAAATACATGTGTAGGGCAATCCATAAGAACAGTTAAATATGTTACTAATTTAAATGATTCAGGGCCAGGATCTTTAAGGGAAGCCATTGGTGTAGGTAGTAATATCCTTGTAGTTTTTAAGGTAGCAGGAACAATTACCTTGAGTTCTGATATTTCATCAGCTGGAGATAACATTTATATTGCAGGACAAACCGCTTTTTATGATGGTGGACAAGGGATTACCTTACGAAATGATGGTGTGAACAGTGGTGGTTTGATGACGCTAACTGGGAATCACATTGTAATTCGGTACATTCGGTTTAGAAGAGGAAGTGACAATAGAGTAAACGGTTCTTGTTGTGGTGACAACCTGAATTTGTTTGGAGGTAGCGACTGGATAATGGATCATTGTTCTTTTTCCTGGTCTACTGACGAAAATGTGAATGCAGGACCTGGTGACAGAGGAACAATGCAGTATTGCTTATCTTCTGAAGGCTTGTATTTTGCGAATCATACCTATTCTACTGATCCCAACCACGGCACCTATCAAACTGGACATTCTAAGGGGGCACTTTTCGGATGGAGTGGAGCAAATGTAAATGAATACTCGTTTTACAGAAATTTGTTTGCTCATAATGATGGTCGAAATCCGCAAATTTATAGTTCAGGAGGAACGTTTGAATTGGTGAATAACCTGATGTATAATAACCGATATTTCAACATTGCCTTGGTTGGAGCTGATCCTAATAGTCCTATGATGTCGAATGTTGTGAAAAACTTGCTAATACCAGGGAGAGATACGAGATTGGTGCGTCATATGGTTCATGCAAGAGAAAGCACGTATGATCAAATCTATATGCAAGGGAATATAGGCGTACACCGAACGAATGATAATATGGATGAGTGGATTGAGGTAGGACAATACGGAACGCCTTCAGGACAGACAGGTAGAGCTTTTACAAGCTTTTCAACGCCAATGGAGGCCAAGTATGGAGATTTGCCAGATGCAGCCGGTCTTCAACCGATTGTATTGAATGATGTTGGTGCTAACCTAAACCCAGATGCTGTAGATGTTCGAGTGATCAATGACGTGATTAATCGTACGCCAACCGCTTCAAAAACAGTACAAGGCACTGATCCAAATGCATGGACGGGGCAAAGTACTTACTATGGTATTATCAATGACCCCGCAGAGGTAGGAGGCTGGCCTTCAATTGCTCCTATGAATTCGATTGTTCAAGATGCGAATAACGATGGGATTGATGATGTATGGGCTAGTGCACATGGAATTTCGCATTGGTCAGATGTCAAATCAGAATACACATTTGGAGCAATGACCGTTATCAATCATGCAGGATACACCGCTCGGCAGATGTATTTAGCTTGGTTAGCAGGGGATTTTGATCGAATTCCAGTACGTCCTGTGACTTGTAATATCTCTATGCTACTGGAAGGGGTGTATGACTCTAACTCAGGTATCATGAAGTCTGAACTTCTTCAAATGAACTTGTTGCCATCTGGTCAACCGTATACAGGTGCGCCATGGGATTATTCAGGGACAGAGGGGACAGGATGGACAAGTGCAGACTATCCAACTGGTTCTATTGATTGGGTGATGGTTTCCTTGAGAACGGATGCCTCGGTTGCTAGTCAGTTTGCAAGGTTTGCAGGGGTATTGCTTGAAGATGGAACCGTAAATTTGCTAGGTCAACCTTCGTTTAATACGTCAATTGAGTCGGCTTATGTCGTAGTGCAGCACCGGAATCATCTACCGGCTATGAGCACCGTTCCTGTGTCTATTGCGAATAACACATTAACCTATGATTTCACAAGTGGGAATTCCTATTCTGGCAATAATGGATATGGGCAACAGCAAATAAACGGAAAGTGGATGCTGTATACTGGGAATGTTGATCAAACGAATCCTAATGGATATGAGATCACAGGAGCTGATAAGGTGTTGTGGCAAGTACAGAATGGGAATTTTGGTCTATATGATCCAACAGATTTTAATATGGATAGTGATGTGACTGGGGCTGATCGAATTCTTTGGAGTAACAATAATGGTATTTTTTCAGATGTACCGAAGTAGTTAATGTTTTATTACTAATGTTTAATTGTAAGAAATTGATAATGTCATTAACCGAATCTACAAAAGAAGGGTTGTCATTAATCAAACATTAATCCTTCATCATTAATTTAGCTAGGACTTCACGCTTGATTTGGTGCTTTCCTTCAAACTCTACCAGTTGGTAAGGGATTTCTTGTTCCTTGGCAAAGGCCAGATATTTTTCCTTGACTGATTCATTGATAAACTGGTCTTGGTTGCCGATTACCCAATAAATTTGTTTGGTTTTAAGGTGTTGGTTTGCTGCCTTGAAATCGATGTCATGCGCAAAATCAGATGCCCAGATAATCAGTCGGTGGTAGCTGGGTTGTCTTAATATGGCATATCGGGTGATGGTTGTTCCTCCTTGTGAGAATCCATATAGCGTTACTTTTAAGTCGTCACTCAATTGTGGGGTGAGTAGAGCTTGTAATTGTTCTAGGTAGTTGAGATAGTCCGTGATCTCGTCTTCTCGGTGTTCTTTGGTCATCCAAGAGGCACCGACTTCACCGTTCATCCCTCCAAAATAGAATTTTGAAAGGCCTTCTGGTGCTACGATAAGTGTTTTTCCATCATCGAGTTGATCAAATTTTTGGATGAACTTGTCCACAGCTTGTCCGTATCCGTGGCAGGCGATAATCAATCGGTTGATGTGTTTGCCAGGGGTGCCAATTTGGTGATAATGGGCGGTTCGGTTTACGTTTAATGAATGAACACTCATAACTGTTGTTTTTTTAACTCGGATGGCTTGCTAAGTCCTTCAGCAATACCAAAACACGAAAATATTCAATTTACAATGTATTAAATGCAAAGAAACTATTTTAGTTTATTAATTTTACTGCGTTTTGAAAAACATTGAAAACAAAATGCAAAAAATCAATTTCTCTTTTGTCCTTTTTATCCTAGTATTTACACTTTTATTTAGTGGATGTAAATATGACGATGGTCCTATCATTTCAATTCGAAGTAAACAAGCGCGTGTTGTAAACAGTTGGGCGTATGACCTTGTGTTACACAATGGTTTAGACGTGACTGGAGGCTCATCAGAGTTGTCGGTTGACTATACTCAAAGTTCGATTGGCTTTAACAAAGATGGTCGTTTTTCTACGATTATTAGTGAGATCAATGCTGATTCAACGATTGTTTCTACTCAGTATGATGGTTCTTGGTTTTTTAAAGATAAGAAGAATTTAATTGAATTAGTTTTTGATAGTCCTTTTCCACCTTCTGGAGACACAAAAGACTTGGTGATTACCAAGCTAAAAGAGAAACAATTGTGGTTAGAAGAAGTACAAGGAGTTAATCTAGTAGAGTATCGTTTAAATCCGACGCGTTAATGGCTAAACAGTTGGTATTCATCAAGTTACTTTTGCTACGACTTGGTATTGCCCTTTTGTTATTTACTGCGATACGTCTTGTCTTTTTTGCCTTTAATCATTATTTATTTCCAAATCATTCTGTCGGCGAATTTCTCACCATCTTTATTTCAGGTGCACGATTTGACCTATCTGCTCTAGTGTATGTTAATTTGCTTGTCATTGCGGGACATATTTTGCCAATTCCCCAGCGATCAACTACAGGGTACCAAACCGGATTGAAGTGGATCTTCTTTTTGTTTAATGGCCTAGCACTTTGCTTTGAATTGGCTGATATAGAGTTTTTTAAGTTTACACTACGACGGACCAGTATCAATCTTGCGGATCAAGCAAATGACGTGTTAAGCTTGTTCGTAACTGCTGTCATCGACTTTTGGTATCTGGTGGTTATTTTTATCGTTTTGATGAGACTTGCTCATTGGCTGTATCGTAAAACCGAAAAATTAAGATTACCGAAATCACTCTCACTGATCCCACAGATTATTGTCTTGCTAGTAGCCGCAGGACTAACAGTGATAGCGGCTAGGGGAGGTCTTCAGCTATTTCCAATTATGCCAATCACAGCTGCTCAATATGTAACCGATGTACGTTCCGCTCCGCTAGTAAGTAATACCACGCTCAATATCATTCATTCTGTTCAGCAAAGAAGGGTAGAGCCGTATACGTTTTATTCGCAAGAGGAATTAGATCAACAGTTTACCCTTCACCGAAAAGATAAGACTCCAGGACTGCCGAACAAGCAAAATATAATGATCATCATCATGGAGAGCCATGGGAAAAATGTGATGAGTCGCTACAATGATTATGAAGGGTTTACGCCTTTTCTGGATTCGATGATCGGTGAAGGACTTTCCTCCAAGATCACCTATGCGAATGGCCGTCAATCTAACCAAGGTATTGTGAGTATCCTCTCTGGTATCCCTGCTTTGATGGAAGATCCTTTGATGATTTCCAGTTATCAGAACAACAAGATTAATAGCATTGGCTCCTACTTGAAAGGAATGGGCTATACCTCGCACTTCTTTCACCCTGGGAATAATGGGACATTTAGCTTGGATCGATATGCGAAATATGTTGGTTTTGATGGCTACTATGGAAATGACGAATTTGGCAATGATCGTTATTATGACGGAAATTGGGGCGCATTTGATTACCCGTTTAATAAGTGGACGGTCAGGGAACTTTCAAAGCTGGATACGCCTTTTTGCTCAGTGCTCTTGTCTATCAATTCCCATCATCCATTTAACGTGGAGCCTTGGTTCGAGGAATTGCATCCTAATATGAGTGAATATGAGCGCAGTTTTCGATATGCAGATGCCTGTTTGCGCGTGTTTTTTGAGGAAGCAGCTAAAACGGACTGGTTTGATAATACCTTGTTTGTCCTAACGGCTGATCATATGGGATATGTGAATGAAGGGCACTACAAAACCCGCTACGGGATGTATGAAGTGCCGATTGTGTTTTATCATCCTGATGGCAGTTTAAAAGGGATGACTCCGAATACAATTCAGCATACGGACTTGTTGCCCTCCTTGTTGGATTATGTGAATTACCCTGAGCCGTTTTCTTGTTTTGGGCATAGTATTTTTGATCATGAAAAACCTCCTTATTCATACATGTTTGTCAACGGGATTTATCAGGTGGTCGATACAAGTCATATCTTATTGTTTGATGGGAATAAGTCTCTTGGTTTGTTTGATTATAAGGTCGATCCTTTGTTAAAGAACAATCTTATGGAGAAGGATCTGTTGACAGGTAAGCGATTGGAGGCGCGGTTGAAGTTGGTGATTCAACGGCATCATGGGGCTATGATTGGGAACGAGCTTTAGTTTCTTTTGTGTGCAATAAGGCTCGCAACAGCGAATGCAATTCGCCGTTACCTGTCGTCTAGCTTCTTTAATAGCCACTAGGAACTGTTACTTACTCGTAGCAGTTTGTATTGGTAGATCCACACACTAGAAAATCACCGTATCCTTCAAAGTAGTTAGGGCTACCGTCGGCTGATAACTGGTAGTAGACTCTGTAGTATTCTTCTGCCTTGTATCTTGAATCGGGAAGGTTGATTTGCCAAGGCACACCGGTGACTCTTGTCAGGGCGATTTCGTCTACTATATCATTGTTTGAATCAACGATTGCCATTTTGACTTTGGTTGATTTGTTGGTATCTGTTGTGGTTAGGGTGAAATTGAGTACACTGTTGAGTTGTACTGGGATAGGGTAGGCTTGTACTCCTGTAACGTTGATTTCCTGTGTCCCGGTAGTACTTACGTTGTCTGTAAAGCTTAGAAAACTGGTTTGCTGTGCGGTGAATGTTGACTCGCCCCAGCTTTCATCATTTGAACAGTCGCCTGTTGAACCAATTGCGCTTCCAGCGGTGTCATATAGCTTGAGGCAAGCATCTGGACCTGGTTGCGGGTCTTTTTTACATGCATTAAGTATTAGAAAAACAGATAACAGGCAGAACAGTTTTACAGAAAATTTCATTTTATTGTTTGTTATGAATTATGAATTTGTATACGAATATACTTGGTATAGAACAATAGATCAAGAGGATGCGGTTTTTACTTTGTTCTTTAACAGGAAATGGCTGGATTTATTGTGTTTTTTAACAAACAATTGACTTACACTGAAACCGCTAGATATGGATAAACTGTAAAGAGGAAACGAAGAAGTTTTAATTCTGTCCAAAAGTTAGTTGTTTATCAAAAAAAAGCATCATAGTTACCAATGAACTACGATGCTTAATTATTCTAATTATTACTCCTCTTATGGTTTTTGTTTAAAAGTTGTCCAAGGAGAATAGGTTGGTTTACTGGGATTACAGTAGGTAAGTGTTCTGTACTTGTAGGTTGTTCCTGTTTGAAGTCCTGAGAATTGTACATTGTAGTGCGACGTACTTTTTTGCTGTAAAACGGTACCAGATGAATTTGCTAAATAGTACGTTTTAGGAATGCCTGTGTAGCCATAGCAATAGACGTAGCTCGAAGTGGACGTTCGTCTGCTTACACCTCGATGTCTGCACCAACAAGATGGAATTCGTTCGAAATCTTCTGCGGCATCTCTTTCTTCTGTTAGCACCTCCGGTTCAAACCCTATTTCAAGACCTAGGGGTTCATCAGCAACCTCAGTTGGTACTTCCTGTTGTCCGCACGAAGTTAGCAATAAGGAGGCTGTAAAAATGATTGCAAATTGCAACAAATTATTTTGGATTATTTTCATAATGTTAGTTGTTAATAATGATTTAAAAATGTGATCTAACCAAAATTCAAAGCGTATTGATCCTGGTTTGATTTATTCATTAGTTTATAAAACAAGTCCATTTTCTGTGAGAGATTGTGGCTCCACTTTGACATTTAGTGATCACATTGTAGCAGTATCTTGCTCCTGGAACTAAATTGTCGAAATAGGTGTAATAATTGTTGGTTGTTTTACTGGCAATCACTTGGTAATTGAACGGTGATCCTTTTGATAGCCTATAGGTTTTTGTATTATGTTTGTTGCCATGACAATAGACATAACTTGAAGTGGCAGTTCGGTGAGAAGCTCCCTTGTGTTTGCAGAACGTACATCCTGATCTCGAAGCTTCGTCTTCAGCTGAGGTTCGATCTTCTGAAAAATCTGGAGCACTGTTGAAATCTTGTGGGGCTTCAACTATTTCTAGTACTTCCTCAGATTCTAAAGTTGAATTACAAGAAGTCATAGATAGTGAAATTGCGACGATAGCCATTAGGCAAAACAAAGCACTTTTTAAATTTGAAAATTGCATAATTTTAATTTTTTAAATTTATTAAATAATTGATGTAAACATTTCCACAATTAATGAATCGAAACGCCTGAAATTTTCAATTTGCAATTCCGTCTCAGTTTAATAATGGTCGTTATTGATAGAATAAATTTAAAGGGAATGCTTGTTTCCTCCTAGGTGCAAAATTTATTGTTTGTTCTTCATTTTTAAATAAAAATTTCGAGTACGTAAAATGAAAAACTTTGATTTTGTTATTAATGTTGAATTGTTGATCTTTTACATGGAGATAAAATTGTATTTGTTGTTCTGTAAAAATTGATTTTGAAGTGATTTTCTGAATATTTTTCAAAAACAAGATGTTCATTTAAAGTTGAGTCCAATCTTGCTTTGAACTTACTTAGTGAGAATGTTTCGTTGTGCCTACAAGCTATTTGTTTCTTAAGGCTTTGTTTAGTTCTTCCTACAGTTTTATCATAAAAAAAATGTTATGCCCTTCAATGCATTTGCGATTCGGGATTATCTCCAATGTATAAATCGACTTAAATGGTCTGATAATTGAAAACTAAAGTATTGAAGATTCGATTATGCTCGAATTTCAATTATTATTAATTAGTTTTGCAGAAAGAAAGATATAGAACATGCGTAAACTCGTTCAACTTCCAATATTAATACTGATTCTCAGCATGTTGCTTGCTGATACTGGCTTTGCACAGGTAGACCCTGCAGTTTTGAAAGCTCGAAAAAAAGAGGAAAAAGCAAGACAGAAAGCCTTGAAAAAACAGGAATTGAGAGAACAAGCACAACTCAAAAATGAAGAAAATTATAAAAATTCTGACCAACCAGCCAAAAAGGTAAAGGTCGAAAAAGAGAAAAAACAAAAAAAACAAACACTAGACTACGGTCAACCGGCGACTAAGCAACCCAAACCCCCAAAAACAAAAACAGCAAAAGCGCCCAAGGCACCCAAGCAGAAAATTGCTAAACAACCCAAAGAGAAAACACCCAAAGCGCCCAAGGAAAAAGTAGTAAAACAACCTAAGGTCAAGACGGCTAAGCCAGCCAAAGAAAAAGTAGCAAAAGCACCAAAAGAGAAAACAGTCAAGCAGCCAAGAGAAAAAACCGCCAAGCAACCCAAACAGCAAACAGCAAACACTAAACAGGCTTCTAGACCACCAAAAACACCAAAAGAGAAAACAGTAAAGACTAAACAGCCGAAAGCCACCACTCCTAGAGCAAAAAAAGAGAAGCCACTCAAAGAGATGAACAGCGCTCAAACGCGCCCAACGCCAACAGTAAAACCACCTCCAGCTAAGAAAGCAGAACCCAAAGTGGTGAAACGAGAGGCGAGATGCAACTATGCTTTTAACACGACAGATGAGTTTACAGGAAAAATGAAAGTAGCTACAAGTGGACAGAACTTCTTTACCTATACGGAAGAAGACCTTAGGAAATTTATGGATGCTGGGAAAGAGTTTTTGACTTGTAACGGATACATTTCCTCTATTTCTGGTATTAAAGCATTGAATGTCGAGTATGTCTTTGATTCGCCCTATGCTAAGCAGGAATACGGACCGATCCATAATGGTAGCAACCTGATCATAAAACTGATAAACGGTGCAACGGTTACCCTCTTTAGCCAAGAATTTGATCCAGGAACCGTGGATATGTCTAAACTGAAAACCTACTACACAACAGCTTATTTGATTAGTCCAAAAGACGAAAAAGAATTGATGAAAGCTGAAGTGGATAAGGTCAGAGTGATTTGGGATGTCGGCTACGAAGATTATGAAGTCTATGAGCTTGACTTCTTTATCGATCAGCTTAATTGTATTTACAATGCCAAATAATTGGAAAACAACAAAAAACCATTGAGTGCTAGGACTTAAATTACCAACCGATCCAAGATGGGTAAATCTTGCTGAAAAAAGCTTAGAGGAAATTTTGACCGACCATGCTTATTGTGAACAAAAGGCGGCAACGACCTGTATTTCTATTATTTCACTCTATCCAGATAAAATTGATATGGTGCGGAAGCTCGCTCCCATCGTAACGGAAGAGTGGGGACATTTTCGAATGGTGCTCAAAGAACTAGAAGACCGAAATCTCACTCTAGGCAGACAACGCAAGGACGAATATGTCAATGCTATGCTGAAATTTCAAAAGAAAGACGGGCATCTAGACGATCGGTTGATCGAGAAGCTATTGCTTTGTGCCCTTATCGAAGCCCGCAGCTGTGAACGGTTTCGGCTCTTGTCTATTCATCTTGAAGAAGAGGCACTGCGCAAATTTTATCATTCCTTCATGGTGTCAGAAGCAGGCCACTACCGCTTATTTATAGATCTCGCCAAGCAATACAGTACTGAAGAAAAAGTGAAAACACGCTGGCAAGAATACCTAGCGCACGAAGCTAAAGTGTTGAATGATATTAAATTACGAGGAGATCGCATGCATTAATTTACGTGGCAAGAAGGTTAGATTTAAATGAACTTGTTAAAACTACTCAATCGCGCCTAGCTTGCGCATCAACGCATCCCGATGCGCAATAAATTCAACCGTTTGATTGGAAGGGATTGGTCTTGAATCGGGGAGTCGCTCATTTACAAAATCGATTTGCTTACCACGCTTCCAAAACCGAAAGCAAACGTGCGGGCCAGTCGCAAGACCTGTGGAACCCACAAAACCAATTGTTTGTCCTTGCTTCACCCGTACACCAGGTTTGATGCCATCCATGATTTTTGACATATGAAGGTATTGACTTTCATAGGTCTTATCATGTTTCATTTTAACGTAATTCCCATTGTTCTTTTTAAAGGTAGCGATCGTGATCACACCATCCGAAATCGCTCTAATCGGCGTACCTTCCGGTGCTGCATAGTCAGTCCCCAGATGCGGCTTTACTTCGCCCAGAACTGGGTGTTTACGAGTCAAATTGAATTTCGAAGAAATGCGTGCGTACTTCACAGGCGATTTAAGAAAAGCACGTTTCATAGGACGAGAGCGCTCATCAAAGAACCCTGAGTTTACTCCATCATCAAAGAAAAATGCGCGAATCGTTTCCTTGTCCGTTTTGAACTCTAATGCTTGCAATTTAGATCCGACAGCTTCTCCATCAGCAAAGATTTCATCGAATACCATTTTATATTTCGCCCCTGGCTTTAAGTGATAAAAGTCAACCGTCCAAGCTAAGGCACTCTCTAGTTGAGGCAAGAGTTGATAGTTCAGTTTTTTTCTAGAATGAAGATCAGCAATATTGGTTTGAATCGTTCCTGTAAAGGTCTTCGGAGTATTTTTTACCTTTCGTTTAGTTTGTATCGCACCGATCTTCTCAGGAATCAAGCAAAAAGTGATGTAGGAATAGTTGTCTGGTTCATAAACAATATAGGCAGGTTGCTCAGATCCTTCATTATCAAAAAACAAGGTATACAATTGAAATTCTTTCAACACAGCTGGTCGCATATAAGGAGCCACAGCAGTTTGAAGCTTACCAGATACTTCTCTAGGGTAGCGCCATTCGTTTAAAAATTCTTGTAGCGTTTGATTCTCCTGTACTACGCGTTCCTCTGTCGTGTACATTGTTTTATCAAGGCCATACAACAGATTTTCGGTATTCACTTTTTCCTTGTCTGGTGTTTCCTTCGTTATAGGATCATCTGGCGAATCGCTAGTATCCCAGAAAATAAGTTGATAGGCACAGTAGCCTAGCACAGTAATAAAGAGTAGAGGAGCTATTTTCTTCAGTATCCCGTCACTGTTTTGACGCCGTCTTTTTTTCTTTTTTGGGGCTTCTGATTTCAATGAATCACCATCGTCAGTTTTCTTAGATTTTCGGGCAAGTTTGGCTTGTTTTATTTTTTCCGAAGCGCTCAGTTTCTTTTGAGTAGAAGCTTTTTTTTCCTTACCATCTGGCCTCGGTTTAGGTGTAGCATCTGGTTGCTGATCTTTATTTTTATTGGATAATATTTTAATTTTCTTTCTTTCCATACGCTTTATTTGGGCGCTTGGTCGTTGGTGTCCGTTGTTAATGGCTTGATAACAAATTTTTTCAATGAATCTGAAATCGCATTTTTAATAAATTGTTTTCATAATTATATTGCTCAAAATACAAATCTATTAAATTAAACCCAAATTGCACACTATTTAGAGCTTCTCTGAAGATGTACTCGAAATTGCTTTCAACTATTTTATTCCGCATCCTCCAATTGCTTTACACGCTTCATTAACGCCTCAAGCATCTTGCCTTGTTGTTCAAGCATATTTTGTTGGATATCCATCGTATTGTTTTGCTCGTCGATCGTCTTATTCTGATCATTAATCAGTACTTGTTGTTCTTGAACGGCCTTGACCAACGGAACGACAAACTCAGCATAGCGCAATCCATAACTGCCTCCATCACCTTTCGGCGCATCTACACCGTGAAAGTTGTATCCTGTTTTTTGTGCTGCAGCCTCTACTTCTTGGGCAATAAAGCCACTCTGAACCTCTGCTTCCCGAGCCATCTCTGATTCCTTCAATCGCAATTCATCTGGACATCCTTGGATTTTAGCAATAGCATCCATGTCCAATTGATAAGTCACTGGGCGTAGCAATGAAATAAAGGACAATCCCTTGACATCTTCATTTATATTCTTCTTAAAACGGCCATCTGAAAAACTACTCCATGTTGTATTACCACCAATTGACGAAATGCTTGAATTACCAATTCGAACAGTATTGCTGCCACCTGTTAACGTCCCATATCCAATCGTTGTTGAATTTGAAATTGAAGTCATTACCGGATGGGATTCGGATCCGACTGCTGTATTGTAGTTTCCTATTTCATTGTCGCGAAGTGCCCTGTAGCCAATTGCTACATTTCCACTTCCTCCCTTGTTATAGAACATTGCATCCTTGCCATTGGCAACATTATTCATTCCATCCTTATTTAGAAACATTGCGTCCTTGCCAATAGCATTATTGTTCATTCCATCAACATTGTCGTACATGCTTCGATACCCTATGGAAGTATTGGAACTTCCAGTGGTATTAAAATTCATAGCATTGGTGCCAATAGCAATGTTTTCTGAGCCTGTTGTATTTTCGTGTAGTGAACTAGCACCAAGTCCAGTATTACCAGCACCTAATGTATTCTTAAATAATGCGGATCTACCAAGTGCTGTATTTGAATTTCCAGTCGTATTGTTCGTTAATGCCCAAGCACCTACGGCAGTATTTGCAGTGCCTCCCGTATTGTTTGCAAGTGAGGCGTTACCTAGTGCTGAGTTTTCCCCACCAGTAGTGTTATTGCCAAGAGAACCATTACCAACCGCAGCATTCGAATTTCCACTAGAGTTAGCTCTAAGTGAATTGATTCCGATTGCTGTATTGTACGAGCCTGTTGTATTGGAGTACATTGAATGAAATCCAACTGCGGTATTGGCGTCTCCGGTATTTAAGTACAATGCTTGATTACCAATGGCGACATTTCTTAGTCCCTCAAGATTTGAGTATAGGGCGTTGTAACCTGAGGCGACGTTGCCCCAACCGATTGTATTAGTTCGAAGAGCTCCTGATCCGGTTGCGGTGTTCTGATTTCCAGTTGTGTTGTTGTAAAGGGTTGAGCTACCTAACGCCACATTGTTCGTCCCATTCTCATTGTAATACAAGGTGTAGTGACCAACTGCAGTGTTGTTACTTGCGGTGTTTGTATATAGGCTTGAGCTTCCGATTGCTATATTCTGCCTACCTGATTCATTATTATACAGAGAATTTACACCTACAGCGATATTGTTTATTCCATCATCAATTGTAAGCATAGAATTTCCACCTACTGCAACATTGTAATTGCCAGTTGTATTGTCCCTCAAGGCATTTGCTCCTAGGCCGGTATTAAATACACCAGTTGTATTAAACAGAAGAGCATAGGTGCCAATTCCAGTATTGTAGTCACCATCAGTGTTTAAACTCAAGCTTTGACTACCAACTGAAGTATTGTATATGCCCGAAGTATTTTCGGACAATGCTTCAAATCCAACAGCTACATTGTTATACCCGTTGAGGTTAGATTTAAGTGCACTTTGTCCAAGGCCTGTATTCTTGTCTCCTGTTGAATTACTTAGTTGATTGCCTCCTCCAATAAATACATTGTTGTTAGGAGCCTGCAGGTGTAATGCGTTGCCATTTAAGAAACCTGCAGGAATACCATCTACGGTAAATCGAATGATATCTTCATCTTGTGCCTGTTCTACCTCTACTTTAGTATCTCCATCACTGTCTGTTAACTGGTTTGATGTTGAAGTGTTTGAGGTGGCTGCCACCCAGTGTGTTCCATTAAATGAATAAATGATTCCTGTAGTATTATCGATGTACAAATTCCCTGCGTTAGCTGGTGGAGATCCAATAGTTGGAACGCCTGGGGCTGTCATTACTTCACAATTACATTGGTTTGCTAAATTTAGTATGGTTTGCGCATTGATAGATATTGAGCAAACAAAGAGGAATCCCAACAGGATGAAACTTCTTAATCGATTCATAGCACTAATTTAAATTATTTATTATCAGTTAAATATAACGTATTTAGCTGGAACAAAAAACGATTAAGATACCTTGTTTTAGCAGCACGTTTAGAAGGATACATACTTGGATTTAATACTTGGCTTTACGTCTAATGATTATTATTATACGAGTTATTTTTTTTCAGTGTGTTAAAGTAAAACTTGCAATTCCTGCGTTTATAATGCAGGAATAAAGAAGAGTTGATAAATAGAATTTGCTAATTGAAAAGGAATATTAATCAAAATTCTAATGAATAATGCTATATTGCATCAATACCATGAGTGGAGTTGTATTTAAATTTAAAAGTTTTAAATTTGAATAGTATTTGAAAAGGCTTCTATTTGTTCATTAGCATGAAATGGTATGAATGAAGATAATTTACATTTTGAAAGTTCAATTGAGTTGGAGAAGTTTAAAAGTCTAATCCGAAAAAAACAGTTTGTTGCGATTCTTGCACCTCAGCATGTCGGCACAGATGCTATGATTTTTAAGGGAGTCATTCCTTCCTTAAAGCATAATGGATACATGGCAAAAGCTGGAACTAAATGGAAAGTTGCAACCTGCACACCAAATGAATCTCCAGTAATGCAGTTAGCACAAGGTTTGGTTCAACCCAGCATTCTATATGATGAACAAGAACGGATTACTCCAAAGTTTGAAGAAGAAATCTTAGGATACCTTAACTCAGATGATTTTGCACTGATCAACATCTATAGAAGGTATGAATATGTACAAGGACATAATCTCCTCATAGTAGTTGATCAATTCGAAAAAATATTTTCAGAAGATGTTACCCTTTCGGAAAGAAATTTATTCTTAAAATTATTATTAAATGCCGTAGAACAAAGTCGATACGGAATTTATGTGGTCGTCGCAATAGACTCTGAAAAACTTGAGGAGGGACTTCTAAACTGCAGAAAATCTCTAGACCAGCTTGAAAAGGATAATCCAGGTCCACAGGTAGCAAAAATGAATAAGACCATAGATGATCTAGAAGATTGGATTTCCAATGCTACCTATCAGCTGCACACGTTGAATCAGAAAATGATTGAGCAGCGAATTAGGGAATTTGCCTTGAAGGAAGGAGGAATTGATATTGATGAAGGAAAATGCCTCAAACTAGTAGAAAAGTTGTATTCTGTTCAATTTCAATTGAATATGATTCCAGATCTGCTTGGAGAAAAGGACTGGAGATTCTGGGCATCGGAAGGAATTAAAGTCAAACGAACTGGGAAAGCAGAAGAAAAAGAAGAAAATACTAAGGAGAGTAAACGAAGTATGTCGATCCGTCAAAAAGTCGCCCCTAAAAGTGACGTTGATCTGATCGGACACCTCAATCGTCTTACCGCTGAACTAGATACCCGCCAACTGAAAATCTGTGAACGGATCTATAAGACCGTTATTCATAAAAATGAGAACAAAGAAATTACTCATCGGCCAACTGAACTCGAAAACGTATGCAAAATAATTGAGTTTGCCTCTTATGGCGAAATCAGGGAAGTGATTAAACTATTGACAGATGACAAAGTTCACCCTGTGCTTTCCTGTTCTTCAACCTCTATTGAACCTGATTCGATCATCAGCCTAGAAAATGAAGAAATACTTGAATGGGCAGAGCTGAGTGGCTGGATTGAGGAAGAATATCGTTTGGTAACAACACTTTTAGAGATTTCGGACAATGCATCTACTTATTTCTTCAACAAAAGTGTCGATCTTTGGAATAAAGAACAAGCAACAGATATTCTCAATTATATAGATGCCAATTATCTAAATGAATATTGGTTTAAATTGTACATTTACAATACTGAAGAAACACTGAAATACTTAAGAGAAAGTGGCAAAATCTCATTTAGTAAACCAGTACGCCAACCCATAAATTTACCACCAGGGAAAATTAGAATTGGAGGAAAACCTAGTGTTAAGGTCAACCCTAAACCACAAGTAAAGGTTAAGCCTCCAGTCATCAAGGAAGAGGAAACGGTTGAAGAAGAGGAAACTGTTGAGCAAGTGGCGGAAGAAACAGTTGGGGAGATTTCTGTAACAAAGAAGGAGACAGAATCAGAAAAAGCACCCCAAGAAATACCTGAAGTGAATGATGAATCCAATACTACAGAGGCAGAAAAGGAGGAAGATGTAATTGTTATTCCAAAGAAAAAAGAGGAAGGAAAAAAGGCAGAACCAGAAGAAAAGAAGGAGAGAGTAAAACTGAAAACAAAGTCAAAAAAGAAGAAAGAAAAGAAGAAAGAAGAAGTCGATATAGTGGAAGAAACGGAAGATAATTCTAAAGGTGGAATAAAAATCAAAAAGAGAAATTAACTTTTGAAGCTGAATTCTGTTGAAATAGAACATATTTAATTATCTTGCATCCACTTTAAATTCATAAACAACTAGTCTAGAATAGGAAATCTTATAAGATGCAAATTACATACGAATTAATCAGTCCTTTAATTGTTTACGCAGAAGAAGAAGGATCAAAAATGATCTGTGAGTTCGAAGTGCCTGGCACTGGCGAAGTTATAGAGTCAAGCGGAAGTATCAGGAGAATTAAATCCGTTCAAAGTCAAGTGGCAAGAACTGCAAAACGAACAGTGACAAACCAACTCCGAAGAGTCGCTTCCAGAACATTGCGTCAAGTATTAGGCGGTGGAATGTTAGGTAGAACCAGCACAGTTGTCTTCAATACTGCGGCAAGAACGAGTGGCGTTGGCAGAGGATTCTCAAAAGAAGAAAAGCAAGCGGCAATCGTTGATGCCTTTACTAGAGTGCAGGGATCATTTAAATTTAATAACGCAACTGGAAATTGGGAAAAGTCAAGCGGCATCTCTGCAAAAGCTTCTGGTGGTAAGATCAATGTGGCCCCTAGGAAAATCAGCATTCAGAAAAAACAAGAACAGGTTGGATTCGAAAGCCAGTTAGCAAAGAATCCTGTTACAGATAACTTTGATTTGGAAGTGTTGTCCCGTATGCTCGTTGCACTTGCAGCTGCTGATGGAGAAATTAGCGACGAGGAAAGAGATTTTCTGGATTCATTCCTTAGCGAACGATTAGGCTCAGCGGAAGATATTGCAGCGATGGGAGAGCTTACTCCTGTTGAGTGTGAAGAAGTTTCTAGTAAAGGTAAAAAGACCATCATGATGCTCTGTTGGACGATTTCTCTAGTAGATTTTGATCTAAACGCTAAGGAAGAAGCGTTGCTTGAAGACTATGCTGATAAAATGAAGCTATCAAGTCGTGACAAAGAGGAAGCAAGCAAAATGGCAAAAACATACATACTTGAACAAGTGATTGACGAAGATCTGCAAAAACATGTCTTGCACGAATATGCAAGTCAAATTGGATTGTCTAATGAGGATGCAGATCGGTGCCACATCGCTTGGAAACGAAGAAACGGATAACTGCGGAAGCCTAAATAAATCGAAATGTCCAAGAAAAAAATAGAAATCAAAACAGAAAAAGAATGGGATAAAACCTTTCAAATGATTTCTTGGTGGAAGACAGACGATGTCCGAAACGCCCAAATTATGGTAGTTGGAGCTGGAGCACTTGGAAACGAAGTGCTGAAAAATCTAGCGTTGTTGAATGTGGGAAATATCTTGATTGTTGATTTTGATCATATAGAATATTCCAACCTGTCACGTTCTGTATTGTTCCGTGAATCTGATGTAAAGGATAAACGATTGAAATCTGATGTTGCTGCAGAGCGTATCCAAGAAATCAATCCAAATATAAAAGTACAAACGATCAATGGTGATATCATGGTTGACGTCGGTATTGGCGTCTTTCGAAGGATGGATGTTATTATCGGGTGTCTCGATAACCGATTGGCTCGGTTGTTTATCAATAGACATTGCTTTAAAGTAAGCAAAACATGGGTAGACGGTGCGATAGAAAATTTAGCAGGAGAGCTAAATGTTTATATGCCAGGTACCTCTTGCTACGAAAGTCAGTTATCTGACCAGGAGTGGCAGAACATTCGTCACAAAATGGGTTGCCCTGATGTGGCACGACGGAATTCGCTTCAAGGAAGGATACCGACGACTCCGATCTCTAGCTCTATTATCGCAGCTATGCAGGTTCAGGAGGCACTGAAGGTCGTTATGGGCAATACAAAACACTCTATGGCAGGGAAGAAGTTTTTGTACGAAGGAATGAATAACATCATCATGATGTACGAAACAGCAGTTGTTAATGAAGAGGTAGAAAGTGCATTGAGATATGAAGAAATTATTGAAGCAAAAGAACTTAGAGCAGATTCTACGATTAAAGAAGCTTTAGAATGGCTTTCAAAGAAATTGAAGGTAGAGAATCCTAAGATTGAATATGCTCCAGGTATTATACTTGAAATTACAACAGAACGAAGCGAAAAAGTTATTCCATTAGTAATGTCAAAAGCTCATTTTTCTGATGATTTGGCTGATAAATACACTGAAGAACAGAACGAATCTATCATCTTTTCTAAAATGACTTATGAAATTGATAAAGAATTTCCCAACAAAGAACTTAGATTATCAGATATAGGAATTCCACCGCTACAAATACTTAGTGTTCAAACAGATGATGATCTATTTTTTGTAGAATTAACAGGAGATGAAGATTTTCTGAATTTTTGTTGAAAATTTCCTTAAATTGCCATTCTTAATGGATAAATTAATTGAACGAACAAATTGGAATCAATTATAATGTATGATTCTATATTAATTATTCCAGATTAAACGTGTTAATATGAACCAATCAGATGTTATTAGTGTAATCGTAAGAATTCTTCCCGCAGGAGATGAGCTTGATGTGGAATTACCATTATACTCAACTAGTAAAGAAATAATTGAAGAACTGCTAAATGCAGGATTAGGCATAGAAAGATCTGATGCTCAAGGTAATCCGCATATTTTTCAATTGATTTCTAAAGAAAACGGTAGAGAATTGTTATCGGATAAAACACTTTATGATTGTGGCGTGAAGCCAGGACAAACACTTTTACTAACACCTAAATTGGTTGCGGGTAAGAAAATGAAATAATTTTGTTTATTTTCGCGGAGATTTTAGGATAAGGTAAGTAAATAATTACAATTAAATAGATTGATATGGGTGGTAGTGACACTCCTAAATATGACTTTAAGAAACTCAAGACACCAACTTTAAAAAGGTTGGCTAAGGAGCATTTGGCTATTCACGAGCTTTGCAGCAGAAGTGATAAGCTTACTTATAAAGTTGTAAAGAATAGAAGTGGGGTGCCGGAAGTGTATAGGATTACATTTAAAGTCAAAAGCATCGTAGGAATTGATAAGGATAAAAATCCGATATACGGCTATAAGCACGAGGCAGAACTTGCATTGCCTCCTAACTATCCTGTAGAACCTGCAAAGTGCTACATGGTTACGAACACGTGGCATCCAAACATTAAATCTGATGGTGTTCATAAAGGTCATATCTGTACGAATTCAAACGAATTAGGAAAACTGATGGATCTATATTTGCTGGTACATAGAATTGGGCAAATACTCCAGTATCAAAATTATCATGCCCAAAACGTATATCCTTATCCAGATGATGAGAAAGTAGCAAAATGGGTAAGAGAATATGCTGAACCTAATGATATAGTCAACAAGAAAAAGCATATTTATATTGATGATTCAAGTCTACTGTTTGATGATACTCCGAAAGATCCTAAACCAGAAAAGATAAAAAATCCGCCCCCGATTTCTTCTGTATCTATCTCATCAGGAGAAAACAACTCTAAAAATGTAACTCCTCCAGCAAAAGAGGAAGAAGATGCACCTATAAAAATTAGAAAAATCAGTATAAAATCAGTGAGAAACAAGCCCGCAAGTGATGGGAAAATCCGAATAAAAAGGAAATAACTCGAAACAAGTTTTAAAGAATTATTCTAATTTTTTCTATCTTCAAACAAGTTAGAATACTAACAGTTGAAATTTAATCTCTAATACCAAATTTTCTAAGTATTCTTTATTCAGGTTTTAGAAATCAAAATTTTGGTTGAATCGAATATTTATGAAAGCTATATATCTCCTTATTTTTGCAGCTCTAAACATTTCTGTTTTATCCGGTCAGTCAATAGATTTTACTGAAGGTTCAATTCAAGTTACTTTTCGAGCAAATGCAAAAGGGGGTGTAGGTTTTGTAGATTTTACCAATGATAAAAATGCCTCGCTAGACTTTACTGGTGTAGACGAACCCGTCGTTTCAATCATATTCCAAAAATTAAAGTGGAAAAAGGGATTTAAAGACTATCAATTTATCCTAAAACAAGCTTGGGTCAATGAGACAGAAGGGTTTTCTGCCCTCATGCCTAGAATGTATAAGTTCAAAAAAGGGAATCGACGGATTCCTCTAGAAATGAAACTTAACGGAAATCATGACTTAATCATAGAGTTTGGTGTTCTTCCCCCTGATGGTGATGTCAATACAATTGATCCATTGGATAGTCGAGTCTTTAAACGGATTACTGTAAAAGGGGTGAAAGGCGCTCCAGAAGCGGCAAAGCCTAAACCCAAGCCAATTCCGAAGCCTGAGCCGGAGCCCATGCCGATTGCGAAGCCAGAGCCAAAGCCGATTCCTAAACCGGAACCCAAACCGATTCCAAAGCCAGAGCCACCAGTTGTAAAGCCAAAACCAGTACCCAAACCAAAGCCAAAGCCTGAACCAAAGCCGAAACCAATTGACACAGTAGCAATTGCAAAGCCTGAACCTGTTCCTGCTCCTATCCCTATAGTCTTAACTCCAAAGGAATTGGAAGTGAAGAAAGTGGAATTTAAGGAGGCAACAAAGGAGAAGTCGTTCGATTCCTATATGGATTATATTGAAAAAAATCCCAATTTACCTTTTGTTAAACAAGCAGTAGACTCCATCAAGAAAATACCAATTCACTTTGAAATAAAGGAAAAGAAACAAAAAGAAAAAGATGTCTTTGCATTCAAAATTGATCTGGAGGATGTAAGAAGACCTAAAATTGAAAAAGATTACGAAGATGATCTGCTTGAAACAACTGTAAAAAGTGATAATACGTTAAGCATAATTACGAAAGACACTAGAAAAAGAAAGGTTACAATTAGAGATACTTTTCAACGGAAAGTCAATATTGAAATTGATCCTAAATATAAAACCTTCAACATTACAATCGAAGAAAGTAACGAGAAGGATTCACTCGAAGTCGTAGTGAATGGAGGATTGCCGCCTTACGTTATCCGATTCGTCCAAAAAGGAACACAAGTGCAGATGTGCCCTCAAAAAATTGGGAGCAAATTTAGAATTTCTAAAGATGATATTGTTTGTGATTTATCTGGACTATATAGAGTAGAGGTACAAGATTCTAGAAGACTCGAAACAAAAAGATCTGACGCATATATTGAATTTTTTGAAGGTGGTATGGGATTCATTTGGATCATTTCTATCCTTCTAATTTTGATCCTCTTAGTTGTAGGATACATCATATGGAAAAATTTATAACCATATAATTCAATCTAGAACGATTTGAAATATGTTGAAATTGTTTTTAGATCTTAACTAAAACAATTATCTTAAGGAAATTTTTTATTTATAACTGCTTTACACATTAAGATTTAGTTATAAATTGATAGAATAAACCAAAAACTAATTCTTTGATTAATTTCTTAGAATTGTATCATCATTACTGAATACGTATACGAATGAATTACTTTTTTAATGTTTAAAATGAAAGTTGAGCTGGGAATAAAATGGGGCTGGTTGATTTTCCTTTTGATTTGTGGAATACATTTAACTGCACAAGAAACCTTTAATTTTGATAATGGTTCTTTTGAATTACTTATTAAAGCCAATTATGCAGGAAGTAGTGGTATTTCTCAAGTACCTTCAAATTCAAGAGGCGTTTCTTTGGACTATAGTGGTGTAGAAAAACCTCAACTACAATTTAGATTTCAAAATGTAAAATGGGAGGGAATCGAAGGTGCTACACTTTTCATAAAATCTGACTGGGTAAGCCCTTCATCAGGGATTAAGAAATTTACAACTAGAGACATTAATTTGAAAAGAAGTTCGCATAAAAAACAACTACTTTTTGAACCGAAAGCCAATGGACGGCAAACAATTACAATCAAATACGGTATTCAGAAGTCAGGGGAAGACGAACCTGTTGCTCAAAATACAATAGTAAAGGAAATAATAATCAAAGGATTGGCAGGACCAGATGTAGCGGCTATCAAACCAGATATTCCAGAGAAAATTGTAAAGCCCGACCCAGAAAAAATTCAAGATACAAAGACGCCAACGACAGCGAATGGCACCTCCCCCAATAGTGGGAACAAAGTATCAACCTCATGGCCAACAGGTTTGTCAGGTAATACATATACCTTTGGTGAAGGGAAACTCCAGGTTAGAATTTCAGGAAATAACCAGTACCTACCACTTACGAATTCTTCCTCAATCGATTATGCTAACAATACTAATAATCCTCAAGTTTCTATAGATCTTAGTAATTTAGAATGGAAAGATCCGACAAATAGGCGACCTGTCGTTATTAAACCGAATTGGTTAGCTGTCAATAATGATGTCCTTTCTCCAATAGGTCTTAGTAGCGACATCGTGCTAAACCCAAATCAGTCGAAGAGAATCATCTTAAAGGTTAATAGAAACGGGCAAGCGAATATCAGGCTTCAGTTTGGCTATATTTCTGAAACAGGTGAGGTCATCGGTCCTTTTGGTCCTGGGGGTCAGAATGCAATTACAAAAACACTAATGATTACAGGATTGGGAGCGCCAGTAGCTTCAGATGCACCAGTGAATCCAAACCTAGCCATTGATCCGAAATTGGCAGCTGCAGAAGAAGCTGCTTGGAAAACAGCAAAAGAAACGAATACATTTGTTAGTTATCTGGCCTACTGGAACCAATATAGAGATACAGGCAAATACAGCAAAGAATGTGGCTACCTGATTTCTAAAATTAATATCGACTATGAATTCATTGAACAAAAAGAAAATGAGGAAGGTAAAGAATACTTAATTAACCTGAATAATGTTCAACGGTTTACAATTGATACCACTGGAGAAGGGGAGGGATTGATCACTGAAGTCATTGATGCCAACAATATTAGAGCAGTAATTAAAGATGGAAAGAAACATACACTAAAAGTAGTTGCACAATTTAGAAGAACACTAGAAATTGAACTAGATCCAAAGTCTATCGTGTTAAAGGCGTTGTTTGAAGAAGCGGAAAACGGCAAAATAAAATTTGAGATAACAGGAGGTAAGAAACCATATTACCTCAGTATTGTGGATGCAAAGACAAGAGCAAAGGTTTGTGATTTGGGAAGAGCAGATATGAAGACAAATGAACTAGCAAAAGATTATATCTACGCCAATTGCCTTGTGAAATTAGATGGAAATTACAAAATTGCTGTAAAGGATAGACGAAAGTCGGAGCGGGTGGTTTCAGAAAAAATCTTCGCCTTAAAGTCGTCAGAGAAAAAAGGAATATTGAGTTATTTGTGGGTGGTTTTGCTTGTTTTACTTATTCCAATTGGAATAATAATAAAGAAAAACCTCTAAGTACTCTATATTATATTAATAAAGTTTTATTTTAGATTTAAGCAAAATATAAACGTTCAACTTGAATGATACATTGAAAATCTTGGCAATAGGTAGAAATACCTTATATACTGGGCTTATTGCATCGTGCCTTGTCCTCCTGATTATAGGGGTACCTTCTATTGTAATTGCCCAAACCGTTACCTTTGAAGAGGGATCTGCTGAAATTAAATTCAGAACGAATATCGTTACAAAATCTGGTAGCCATCAATACTTTACGACAAAGAAAAATCCAGTCCTAGACTTTACAGGTGTTGAAAACCCTGCAATCTACGTTGTAATTGTTAATGTGAAATGGAAAAAAGACTATCAGGAAAAAGACGGATACTATTTCGTTTCTAAGAATGAATGGATTAATGAAAGTAAAGGTCTTCTAGAAAAAGCAACGAAGAAAAATATTAAAACAAAAAGTAAAGGTAAAAGAACAATCAACTTCATTCCCAAGTCTTCAGGAGAAACCTCTATAAAAGTTGATTTTGGTATTATGACTCCCGAAATGGATGGGGATATCAACTCAGTAAAGAAGATCCCTGGAAAATCAGTCACCAAATCATTTACTGTGAAAGGTCTTGGTGTTAAGGAAGTAGCTGTAAAAATAGAAGAACCGAAAAGCGGTGACCCACACGCTGGTGATCCACATGGAAACAAGCCAAAATCGGAAACCAAAACTCCAGTTCCAGATAAAAAGCCTGTCACCAATACAACAGATCCGAAAGTAAGGCCTAGTAGCCCAGTTCCGACCCAACAGTCTACCTCTGATCCAGTAAAAACAACAATTCAAGACCCGATAGTTAAGTCCACTCCAGTACCAGTCAAAGTTCCAAAAGCTGAGGTGAAGCAAGAAGATTCCTTTTGGAAAAAAGTGAAAGAAGCTAGCTCCTACACGATGTACAGGAAATACATTTCCAGATTTCCAAATGGTAAACATATTTCACTTGCAGAAAGCGGCATAAAAAAGACAGACATCAAATTTAAGTTTAAGGAGCAAAGAGAGGACGCGTCCGGTGATTATATCTACAAAATAGAGTTGGATGATGTAGAGACTCCAGAAATTGTAGAAACTTACAATCAGGATAATTTAGAAGCATACTTATTGAAGAAAATGCTTACAGTTACCATCAAAACCTCTGGGAAACAGGAAATATCTGTAAAGGATGGGTATGGTAGAAGGGTAACTATTCCAATGAATCCTGAATTTAAACTGCTAAATGCTAAATTTTATGATGAAGCAGATTTTATTAAATATGAGATCTGGGGAGGAACCCCACCGTATTACCTAAGAGTAGTGGATGCTGTAACGGATAGACGAATGTGCGCTAATCATATGGTTCCTGGAACAGCAGGTGGCGGAAGGACGATTGGCCAATTCTCAAAAGAGGATTTGGCAACCGTTATCTGTGATCTAAATGGAACCTATAAATTTGAAGTATTAGATCGCAGAAAGACAGAGGTCTCCTACTATGAAGATGAATTCCCACTTAAAGGGCGTTCGAATGCTTCAACTTATGGAATGATGCTAGTATTGGTACTACTTCCCATTGTTGCTTTTGGTGCTTACTTCTTCAATCAGAAGAGAAAAGAAAAGGAACGCGATGAATATTTCAAAAAGTATGATCGCAGAAATAAAGACAAAAAGAATGTTTCAACGGATATACGAACAGAAACCAAAGTCGAAAATGCTCCTGCAAAAACGATTCAACCAATAAAAGAAGAACCCAATACAGTTGAATCCGTAAACTCTCCAACAACTGAAAACAATGAACAGGACAATGCTGTCGCTGAATCCAAACCAGTCGAAGCACAGACCAATGTGGAGAAAAAGGCAAAAACAAAAATTAATGTCATCAGTCGTAAAGGTGGCGCTAAACAAACCGAAGAAACACTTGTCTTCGATGAAAGTAATTATTGCCCTATCGACTTGACTCGGATGTGGGGAGATTCTGCTGTAAAAGACATTTACCTTTCTAGAAACAGTATAAGCTCAATCGATGAATTCATACGAAAAGAAAATAGAGAAGGGATTGATGAAGATGTGAACCAAGTACCAGAAGTCGGCGGATTTCTTCTTGGGAATTACGAACAAGACGATAACGGCTTTTACAAAATCTTCCTTGAAAAGTTTGTCCCGATTACGCCTGAACAAAATGATGTTTATAAAGTAGAATTTGGTGTTGAAGCTTGGGTAGAATTAGATAATGTGAAAGACCAAAATCCTGATTATATGTTACTTGGTTGGTTTCATACACATCCTGGACATAGCCTTTTCCTTTCACAGCCAGATTTGAAAATACATGAAGGGTTCTTCAAGCATAATTTTCAAATAGCCATGGAAATAGATACCTTAACCGAGAACCTTGATACTGGTTTCTTCGTAAGAACAAAAGATGGAATGATAAATAATACACGTGATTTGATTGAGGGAGAAGAGTGGGATAGTTGGATTGAGATTGAAAAGTTTCTGAGAAAGAAAAGAAGCTAAACCGTGTAAATTTGTAAGATCGAGAAATGGCAATTAGAATTAAGAAACATATAGGTAAACCAAGCAAAGTTTTAGATGAAAATCTAATGCTAAATAGTCAGTATACTCAAATCAAATTGACTGATTATGTACGAGATTCTCAAATAGAAAATGTATTTATTTTTGATGAATGTGCGAGTACAATTTTATCTTGGGTAGAACAAAGCAAACGTTTGAAGCCTGTGCCAGAAGTTGGTGGTTTTTTACTTGGAAGAGTTGAAGAATTACATCCACACTTTAATATCAGCTTGGAAAAATTCATTCCTTCAAAAGATGTTGCTTACAATAGCCCTACGATTTTGGAGTTTGGAACAAAAGTGATGATGCAATTGGATCAACAAATGGACAAATATCCAGACTTGGATTTAATTGGATGGTTTCACACACATCCTGGACATACTCCTTTTCTTTCTGGTCTTGACCAACAATTGCACGAAGGATTCTTCAAGAAACCCTATCAGATAGCCATTGTTCTCGATTCACTTACTACCTATTTTGATACTGGATTCTTTACCCGAAAAGAGGATGGAACAACCAGTAACAAAGCTGATTTTAAAGAATGGGTTTTATGGAAAAAGAAACTCCAAAAGTAATTAACTAATGTTGAACTCTATGAGATTTTTATTATACATAATATTAGTAATTCTTATCACTTTTATAAGTAATGCAGTTACTGTAAACGCTCAGGAAGAAGTCCACGAGGGGGTTAAGTTTGATATAAAGTCTATAAAACTAAACAAGGAAACTAGAACACTAGATATCGATCTGTTTGCGATTCAAAATAATAGTCCAATACTTCTGGATGCAACAAATATTACGATAGAAGAAACAAAAGATGAAGTCTATAGAGATTTTACAGACTATATTTCTGATATCACTCCTATGGAAGAAGTCGTCACTGAAGTACAAGATCGAGTATCTATCCTCTTCCTGATAGACTTGAGTGGAAGTATGAGAGGAGAGAAAGTAGAAAAAGCCAAAAACGCGATTAGAAATACCCTTAAGACAACCAAGTTTCCTCCTGGAACAGATGTCTTTTTGTCTACCTTTCATGATGATGTAATGCCCACAACAAATACAAGCTGGGAGGTGAACGGCTCAAACCTTGAAGAACTGCTAGCAAGGGAGGTGAAAATTGATCAGTTTCCCTATGGTAAAGAAACAGATCTTTACCGTGCAATAATTACGAAAATCGATGAGTTTAGTCCTCGCATCGGTAAAAAAGCGATTATTCTGTTAAGTGATGGTGAAAACTCTATTAAAACACCAAAGGGAAAATGGAATTATGTCTACGATCCTGAAAATCCAAATAGCATTCAACCGTTTACTGCGGATGACGTGTACAACAAACTTATGCAAGCAGATAGCTCCTTGTTGATATTCCCGGTAGGTTTGGGAAATGAGGTTGATATCCCTTTTCTTAATAAACTAACAGAAATTACTCCAGATTCACTAGACGTTGCTACGTTTACGGATTCTCCAGCTAAGCTCGGCGCGCTCTTTACTAGCGTTGTTTCAGAGTTTGCAGCCAACTATAAAATTAAAGTTCAACCGCCACCAGACAGAGCCATTTTTAACGGGAGTGTTAGGAACCTGGCAGTCATTTGGAAAGAAACAGGTAAACAAGCAGAACGGTCATATCAGTTTGGAACTCAGAACGCCCCGATTGACCTCCGTTCGAAACCACCAACGCCGCTTATCCATTGGATTAATCTATTCTTAGGAGGCCTCATTGTCGTCTTTGGTGTATTGGCAATACTGGTGCTTATTGTACCGTTTTTTAGAAAGAAGAACTTTAGAGAAAAGTACGTAAAACAATACGCGAAGGAGGGTAATCTTAAGAAATCAGATCCAATAACCCTAGAACCCTTTGAAAATGGGGATTGGATTGTAGATTGTTGCAAATCAATGATGGCGCTCGAAACCTGGGAACACAATGGGAATCAGTGTGTTAATTATCCTGGTTGTCTCAACGACGCAAAACCCTGCGAAGGAAAAGGCGGAAATACAGGGCATGAGAAATTCTTCTCCCAAAAAGGGATTTATAGAAAACTCAATTGGTTTTGGTTTGGTGCACTCGGAGGATTGATTGCATGGTTTTTTTATGCAATTTTCCAAAATATCGATATGGGTTGGTTCTCAAATGGATTGGATGCGCTTGTCAATACCTCGCTGATCAAATCTCCACTTCAATCACTAGGATCGTTTGAAAACATCAGCCAAAATATGGATACCCTTGGCTATCAACTTTTAGATGGTATTGGACTTGGATTTGGTCTCTGCTTTAGTCTTGCACTAGTAGAAGAAATGGGGCAAGCACGTAAAATATCCATTGGCAGAATAATGCTAAGAACCTTCCTTGGAATGCTGTTAGCAATCATCGTTTTTACCATTGGCTTCTTGTTACAATACTCCATTCTTCCCAATGCATATATTACCGGACTCTTGACATGGGTCATCTTCGGATTAGTCATCGGTGTTGTCCTTTCTGTTAAGTCAACCATCCATATTGGAAAAGGGATTCTTGGAGGTCTCATTGCTGGTTTTGTAGCATTCCATCTGTATTATGGTGTGACAATGCTAGATCATGATCTATGGCCACTTGCAAAGTTAGTCGGATTTATTCTGCTAGGTGGTATCCTCGGAGTAATCATAGTTGCAGTAGTCAGTCGTTATGAAGACTTCGAACTAGAATATGTAGAACCTGCGAAGTATAGAAAAATCAACCCAATTAGTAAATGGCTTAAGGCAGGAATGGATATTTTCTTAGGTACTGATAGTAGTTGTTATGTATACGTTAGTTGGGCGGATCCTGCTGTTCAGCCACAACATGCGCTACTTAGCTACGACACGAAGAAGAACTTGGTATACATAGAACCACAAGCTGAAACACTGATAAATAATGTTTTAATTCCAATTGACCAAAAAACTGAATTACAGGACGGAGACCTCATCCAACCTGGGCGGAATAGTGTTACTAGAATGAGATTTAAGGTTAAGAAACCACCTAAAAGCACTGGGAACACTCATTCATCTGGAAACGGAACTGCTAAGAATGTAAATCCATTTAAAAAGCAACCAGAGAAGCGGAAGATTACAATCAAAAAACGAGAAGATTAGTTGAATTTGTAATTTACTTTGTATTACTTTTTGATAGGACTAGATAAAAATCTATTTTTGCGGTAGTAAAAAAAGTATGAAACGAATTTACCTTCTTATTGCCTTAATTTCTACTCTGATTTCCATTGAATCCTTCGCTCAATGTGATCCAGTATCTGCTTTTACATGTAATGTTCAGAGCGTTTCTTCTATTGAAATTAATTGGCAACCGCCCGCTTTAAATCCTGATTTTGGTTACCATGTGCAATACAAATCAGAAAGCGATCCATCTTATTCTAAAACAGCTACCAAGTTTTCAGCACCGTGGATCAATGAAGTGCGCTACAGGGCAAGTGCAGGTGCGCCCGAAGGGTACGAAATTATTGGTCCTTCAGGAATGAACCTAGAATGTTATGAGATTTGGCCGTTTCAAGGTTCCGATATCACATTACCAGGGCAAGGAACCATTCAAAAACTGACAGGTACTTTCTCTGCTGGTTCAACATCAAATTATTTTGGCGCAATTTGGAAACCTCTAGTGTTTCAAGATATTGGTGGGGCCCTTGCATTAGTTTATAATGCAGACGATTGTGATTGTGCTGGTGCAACTGAGCTAATTCAATACCTCCAATTTGGAGAAAATTCTGGAACCAAACCCTTAGTGTTTAATACCGCTCCTTCCATAATTTCCACGGCATTACCACTTCCTGCCGCAGGAGAATCGCTCGCGCTTGAAGGAACTGGAGATACGCCAGATGACTACGCATGGCAGTTTACTCCTAGTGTGACAGATGGAACAATCAACACAAATCAAGAAGTGGCATCTATCCTTACCCAAAACAATGAAACAATCGATTTTGAACGACTAAATGGCTGTACTGGATATAATTTTAGAATAAGATCAATATCGGCATGCACAAACCCCAACGGAAATCCATCATTATTTGGACCTTGGGACACAATACCAACCGTTTGTTTTACTCAAAATACAATCGGCACAGGTGTCTTACTTGACCCAAATGGCGTTGCCTGTTCCAATATTTTGATTTGTACTGGAGATGATCCAGGATTTAACTGCACAGCTCAGTTTACGGATAACAATAATAATCCTGATCCTTGCATAAATACGCTTTATCTGATCACAAAAAACGATTCAATAGTTGGGTATTACTCCACACCTGCTGATCTCAACATGGATATTCCTGATTTGGATGAGGGCATTTACGAGATTAATGTAATTGGACACAATCAACCAATTTCTGGTAATGCCATCGGAAATGATATTGCTGATGTCGTTTCAACCGGGTGTATTAATTTCTTGTTTAGTAATGTTTCCTTAAACGTTTACGATACCCCAATTATCGATAGCATTCAAATTAACAATCCAACGGTCTGTAATGGAGCCAATGGATCAATAACAGTTGTTGTAGAACCAAGTATTGGTACGTTTCAGTATCGTTTGATTCCAATTTCAACTAGTTGGCAGTCTTCAAATCAGTTTACAGGCCTAGGCGCCCTCAATGGTTATGTAATAGAAGTTAGAACATTAGAAGCACCATTCTGCATCTCTTCAGATACATTCGATCTTGTTGATCCAGATAGCCCTATTCTAGGAATTACTAGTAATGGACCTGCTTGTAAAGGAGATGTTGCCTCAATTGACTTAACGGTTTCAGGCGTTGCTGGTCCTTTTGTATATAATTGGAGCAATGGAGAAACAACGGAAGATATCACCGCCTTAGCTGGCAACTATTCTGTTACGGTTTCTGATCCAGTTTCCATGTGCCCATCCATTACAACGATAACAATTACAGAACCTGCTACTATTCTCAATACCCTGATCTACAATGTGTCTAGTGTACTGTGTTTCGGACAGAGCAACGGAATGGCAACTGTTTCAGGTGATGGTGGCGTTCCTCCATACACCTACAATTGGTCAAACGGTCAAACGAATCAAACAGCTACTGGGCTAAGTCCTGGAATGTATACGTTTACCGTTACAGATGGGAATGGGTGCGTGAAATCCAATAGTATCAATATAAATGGAACAACCCTAATGTCTTTTGATTTTGTAACCGCAGATACGATTAAATGTTATGGAGATTGCACAGCTACCTTGTCGGCCTCTGCAATGGGTGGAACCTTGCCACATACCTATCAATGGAGTAACAATCAGTTTGGTCAAACGATAACAAATGCATGCGCTGGAGTCTACCATGTCTCAGTAACAGATAATAATGGGTGTATGATTATAGACTCTATACAGGTAGAACAGCGTCCTGAGTTTATTGATTCTATTTTCTTTAAAATTCCTACTTGCCACGGAGATAGCAATGGAACGGCCTCAATTCACTTGTTTGGGGGCACTCCTCCTTATCAGTATATCTGGCTGCAATTTATAGGTAATACTACGCCTTCCATCTCTAATCTACCAGCAGGACAATACTTTTATAACGCTGCAGACAGTTTATTCTGTACACTTGGAGGCAACTTTACGATTAATGACCCATCACCTGTTGTGGCCAACATATCAGGAAATTCGCCTGTCTGTGAGACGGATTCGACGTTACTTGTTGCATCTGCGTTTGGCGGGAATTGCAATAGCTTTGACTTCAACTGGGGGAACGGTGTCCAGTCTCCTGATGTAATGGTAAGTCCTCTTGCAGATAACACCGTTTACGCTGTAACAGCAACAAATTGTGATGGATGTGCTACCGACACTACAATTACAATAAATATAGAAGAATATCCTAGAAACACGGTCTCAAATGACACGGTTATCATCTCCATTATTGATTTAGAAGTATTTGAAATTGAACTAGACGATTATTTTGATCAGGATGCAGAATATACTTGGACTGCCGTATACGAAGCAGAGTTAATTGATACGGTAGGTAAACCGCTATCAGGAATGACTTCATCTTTGTTGTCAGACTCTTTTAAATACCAAGCAGATAGCCTAGATGTTGTTAGAATAGTAAGCTATACCGTCCAGTCATATTCCATAGATAATGACTGCAAGGGAGAACTATTAACAGTAGTCATAGACCTAGAGGCTATTGGTGATAAAACGGAAGCATTTACTGAAATAATTACACCGAATGGAGATTCAAGAAACGATGAATTCTTTATTTACTATGTCGATGAAGATAAACAAGATGCAGTTGTTAAGATCTACAATAGAAGTGGGGCACAGGTATATGAAGGAATCGTAGGAGAGAAGGACTATTGGAATGGAAGATACTATAACAATGGAGAATTCTTGCCAGATGGATCGTATTGGTACATTGTAGTTGATAATAACGAAATAATTAAACGAGGGGCAATCACAATGATTGGCTCTGGAAAATAAAAAATATCTATACGGAGTATAACTAATTGCTTTTTAATGAAATTTATAATTTACGAAATTAGTATATTAGCATTATTCCTAATTAAACGCATAATCATTAAAGAATGAGACATTTCAAGATTTTATTTTTACTCACGTTCTACCTTACATTTGACATCTACGCACAATGCCCCGATGTGTCAAATATCGTGTGTACTGTTGTAAGTCCAACAGCAGTTAACGTTTCTTGGACACCGCCTTTTGGCCCAATTATTAGTCCAGAAGGGTATAATGTCTTTTATAGAGAAATTGGAGCTCCAAGCTATAACTCAGCAACTCAGAACAAAGATCCTTGGATCAATGAAATAAGATACCGAGGACTGTTCAGTGATAGAGGGTTTGAGATTATTGGTCCAGATGAACTAGAATTAGAGTGTTATAAAGTACAACTGTTCAGAGCAAATGGAAATAGATCTGCTGGAAACAATGGTATTCGAAATTTAACAGGTAGATTGGATAATTCCTTAAATAATTACCACGACCTCCTATGGGATCAGGAAAATCTTGATGGTGGAGGAGGCTATATTGGTCTATATTACGAAGGAAATTCTTGTGATTGTCCTAGAGAAGATAAATTGATTGAGTTTCTTTCTTTTGGAAATCCGAATGGTTCTCCAGATATAGGAGCGTCCACAGTTCATCCAGTATTTAGTGGTGCAGTTGCTCAACCAACATTATCAATTTCAAGCACACTTAATTCAATTGGACTTTCTTCTAATAGTCCTGGTAACCTTCTTATTGGAGATACACCAAACGATTTTACTTGGCAAGAAATTCAATATTCTCCTGGTGCGATTAACCAAGATCAAAAAGTTTATCATAAGCTATTTGGAAGCAATGATCAAATAACGATTGAAAATCTAGAACCTTGCACAGAATATAACTTTTTTATTCGCTCTGTTTGTGATGGAAGCTTACTAGGAGCCGTTGTTGGCGGTGCAATGTCTTGTACTACAGAAAGTACCATTAGTAATGCTAATTTTAAAGATCAAAACGGAGTATTTATTGATGAAATGAATATTTGTGAAGGAACAAATCCAAATTTTATGGGCGCTGCTACATTCAATCATGTATCGCCTGATAACACCTGTTCCATTCAGACAACCTATTTTATTACAGCTCCTAATGGAGCAATTGTAAGTAATTTTAGCACTATTGCACAGGTAAATAGCTTCATTGCAGGTCTTCCTAATAACCCTTATTTGATACAAGCAATTGGACATCATGAGCCTCTAACAGGCACGGGGTCTGGCAACAATATAAGCAATGTCAATTCAGCTGGATGTTTTAAGATAACGTCAACTCCGATTGATTTAAAAATATTTAATATTCCAACAGTAGTCACTTTACCTCAAAATCCTACAACTTGTGGTGGTTGTGACGGAACCATTACAATAATCGCTAACAATGTAAATACCGCTCTAGGAGGAATAAGCTATAAGCTTCAACCAAACCCCTGGGACACGAATCCAATTATCCAGAATTTATGCTCTGGGACGTATACAATTTTGGTTCAGTATACTGATGCAATCGGAAAAATTAATCCGAATACATGCTTTGCAACAGCAACGGCAACCTTGTCAGATCCAACAGGTCCTACTGCAGGATTTTCTACTACAGATGTGACCTGCAACAATGGAAATGATGGGGCGATTTCTTTATCTCCTCCTCCTAATACCAATTATACTTATCTGTGGTCAAACAATGCAACCTCACAAAATATTGGAAGTTTATCTGCAGGAACTTATTTAGTTACCATCACAGATGTTCCTACTGGATGTACAACTGTATTGCCTGGAATTCAAGTGAATGAGCCAGCAGCAATTACCATTAATATCTCAGTTACGTCTGGCCCAAAATGTTTTGGTGGAAATGATGGAATCGCAACCGCTACAGCTAATGGTGGAACAGCACCATACGGTTATCTATGGTCTTCAGGTGCTACTTCGCAAACTGCCATGGACCTAGTTGCTGGACCGAATAGTGTTACAGTAACTGATATAAGTGGATGTCAGTCGATTCAAACATTTACATTGACAAGCCAAACTCAAATTACCGCAAGTGCAAGTGAAGATACGCCAGTTCGTTGTAATGGAGAATCTAACGGTGTTGGTATTATTACTGCAGGTGGTGGAACCGCTCCACTTTCTTATTCTTGGACAAATAGTTCTAGCACATCCTCAACTGCAAATGATTTAGCTGCAGGAATCCAAGGGTATATTGTAGAGGATGCAAATGGTTGTATCAAAACCGGAGAGGTACTGATTACTGAACCATCCTTATTAGTTGCTTCTACTAGTGTAAATAATCATGTGCTTTGTAATGGAGAAAGCAATGGATCTGCTACAATTGCGCCTTCTGGCGGAAATACAAACTCCTATACTTATGTTTGGGGGAATGGAGAGACAGGTGATACTGCCAATGCTCTAGCAAACGGTACAACAAGTTACACAGTAACTGACTTCAGAGGATGTACCTTCGTCGGATCTGTTGCAATCACAGAACCGGATGTTTTGGTAGTCAGCGCAACAATCACTTCAGACGTTACCTGTAATGGATTATCTGATGGCGTCGGAACCATTTCACATTCTGGAGGAACTGGTCCATTTACCTATATCTGGAATCAATTGCCGGGAGGGCCAATTTCGACAAGTTTACCATCTGGAACAATCCCTTATACCGTAATAGATGCGAATGGTTGCTTTTCAAGTGGAACCATATTTGTTAGTCAACCAGCAATTTTATCTGCACCAAACCCTGCACCAGGTGCTGTAAGTTGCTTTAATGGTGATGATGGGACTTCTACTATAAATCCGAATGGTGGTACCGCTCCTTACACATATGAGTGGGATAATGGAGAGACAACAGCTACAGCAATAAATCTAACCTCTGGTACACATGAGGTTACTGTTACCGATGCGAATGGTTGTATATTAGTTAAAGATAACATTCAGATAAGCAACGCTCAAATTTACACCGCTTCTGCAACATCTCAGGATGCACAGTGCTTCGGTTACACAGATGGCACAGCAGTAATCACTCCTAATGGAGGAGCTGGTATGAATTCTGTTATTTGGGATGCAAACGCAGGAAGTCAAACTACTTTTACTGCAAATGGGTTAGCAGCGGGTACCTATTTCGCTTCAATTACTGATGCGAATGGCTGTGTTGCAACGGCATCTGCTACCGTAGGAGAACCTGCTGAAGTGATGATTACTTTCCCCAGTATCAATATGGTTACCTGTATTGGAATCGAAGAAACGATCACTGCCAATGCAACAGGAGGTGCAGGAACAAACCCCAATGATTATACCTATTCTTGGAGCAATGGAACGCAAGGAAATGCTGCCACAATCATGGTAAACAGTGCAACTGAAGTTTTCAGCGTTACTGCAACGGATATTATCAATGGTTGTGTAGGAGAAGTTACAAACACAATTACTGGATTAGCTCCTCCTGTTATGTCAGCAATCGACCCAATTACGATTAGTGAAAATGATCCTTTTTTAATCGATTTAGATCAATTTTCTACCAATGATAGTATTAGCTATAACTGGGATCGAACATATCTAAGTGGAAATTGCGATGCGCAGAATGCGAATTCAGGTCAAACTGAAGATGAATTGACTGAAACATTCACGGTCGATAATAAAAATACAACTGGTCTAGCAACATACTCTGTTGTTCCAGTATTTTTATTGCCTTCTGGCCAAGAATGCCTTGGTGATTCTGTTGCAATGGAAGTAATCATCTTACCAGATGGAGAAACAGCAACATTCTTTATCCCCGATGTCTATATAAAAAGTCTAGACCCCGGAGGTTGGGATATCCGTGTATCAGATGCGGATGTTGGTGCTTCTGCCTTTAACCTTCAAGTCTTTAATAGAAGTGGAGCAAAGGTTCATGATAACACCTTAACAACTGCTTGGACAGCAGACAATGTTCAGGATGGAGTATATTATTACATCATTACTGATGGAACAACTAAAGTAAAAACCGGTTCTGTACTGGTCCAACAATAATTTTTAAGCAGCTATTAATTTAAACGATCATGAAAAAGATAATTAAAAATATAATCGCGCTAAGTTGTTTTGTTGTTGGTTCAATGACAACAATTTATGCACAACAAATCCCTGTATTAAATCAATACCTTTACGAATCTAAGATGTATAATCCTGCAGCTATTGGAGGAGAAACAGGATGGGAAGCATTTCTAAACTATCGTAACCATTGGCAAGGATTTGATGAGGCACCAGTCTCTCAAGTAATCAGCTTTAGCGGTAGTCCATTTAAGAAGAATAACAAAATGGGGTTAGGTGTTTTCTTAGAAAATGACCAAGCAAATAAATTTGTTTCTAGTTTAAGAGCTCACCTTCAATATGCCTACCACATCGTATTGACGCCAGAACATGATTTCTCCTTAGGACTAGCAGGAGGAATCGCCAACAGACAATTTAGATATACAGAAAGCATGGTGACTAATCCTGAAACATTTTGGGCTGGAGAAGTGAATACATTTTTGAAATTTGATGCTGGCTTCGGATTTAATTATAAATATACTTCCGATCAAGTCGTTTTTAAACTTGGAACAGCTGTGCAACAACTTCCAACACTTTTAGAAGATTTTAAAGTAAAACCTAATACGATAACTACCACGCAGAGTTTTGATTTGAATTCGCATATTCTAAGCAATATTAGTGTACGGATTAATACAGGTAACATAGGAATCGAGCCGCTTGTCCTCTATAGAAGTGCGATCGGTAATGTTGGAGGAGGAGAGCTTGAATTTGGCGCAAGATTAAGCTATATGGGCTACGACAAAGTCGATAAGGTCTGGCTAGGTGGTGCTATGCGTACGCAGAATTCTGGTCTTCACTTTTCACTCGGTGTAATTCCTCAACGGAATTTAAATATCTTTGGCTCCTATGAGTTGCACAGTGCACTTGGTTCTTCTTTTGAGGTCGGTCTTGGCTTTATGTTTGGACGTCCACAAACAGCTGAAGAGCTAGAAGCTAAGCAAAATAGAAAAGAGGAGTTAGCGATGCTCCAGACGCAAAAGGAAGCAGAGGCCATCAAGAAAAGAGAGCAACAGGATAAAGAACGCTTAGAGAAAGAACGAGTTAAAAGGGAAGAGGAAGCAAGACAAGCAGCCATCAAAGAACAGGAGGCAATCGCTGAAGCGAAACGAAGAGCTGAGGAAGATGCTAAAAAAGCAAAGCAGGAAGAAGCCGATAGAATAGCAAAAGCAGACGCTGATTCAAAAAAAGCTGCTGAGAAAGAACGCTTAAGAAAAGAAAAATTAGCTGCTGAAGCAAAAAGCAAAGAGGAAGCCGAAGCTAAAAAAGCCGCTGATGCAAAAGCAAAAGCTGAAGCTGATGCTAAGAAAGCCGCTGAAGACAAGCTAAACGCGAAAGAAGCTGCTGAGTTAAAAGCACGCAAAGAAGCTGAAGCAAAAGCGCGTAAGGAAGCTGAATTAAAAGCGCGAAAAGAAAAAGAGGCGAAAGAAGCTGCTGAAAAAGCAGATCCTTGCTCTAATATTGCAACCAAAGTACCAAATTGGATTCGTCCAAATGGCCTTCAGGATCTACTTGAAAAACGAAATACATCTAATGACCTAGCAAAAGCGAGCTATAAGTCGTCTAACTCAATGGTCAACATCTCTTATATCTATTCTGACGAATCTGATAAGTACCAAGTTGACAACAATAGTAGAAAGTGGGTGGCTGAAATAACAGAAGTGGTTGTGGATGCACTTGATCAATGTAAAACACCTAGATTGAAAGATAATATCAATTCGATTTCAATCAAAAGTGAATTGCTCGACTCAAAAGAAGACCTTTCATTTGATGCAGAGACTGGATATGATGGTGAACTCGGTGCTACAATTGATATTTCTTACAAATTAGATGGTACACTTGAAACCAAGAAAATAACGACTGGTGCGATTAATAATCAAGAGTTAGCACTGATCAAACTGATTAGTTTAAGAGATGCATTGATTAAATCACTAAATGCACAAGGGATGAAAGTTACTAAAACAAACTTTATTTTAGAACTGACAACTGGAATGGAAGATAATGATTACCTAAGAACAACGAGTGTAATCATTAACCTTGAAAAAGCAGCAAATTAATAATAGTTAATCGATCCGACAGCAGTAGTGCTGTCGGATACTCCCTATACAGATAAATTACGAATGGTACTTAGCAAACAACACTTCATCTCCTTTGCCTTTTTCCTCCTATTGAGTTTCATTGGAGGGAATAGCCTATTGGGGCAGCAAGCCACTATTTTTAATAATTATGTGTATAATAACTTTCTTATTAATCCAGCAAATGCTGGTGGTGTTGACCTTAACGAACACCGCGTTGCACTAGGTTACAGAACACAGTGGTTGAGCTTTGGTGAAGACCGACCAACCGCCATTATAGCCAATTATGATGGTGCACCATTCGGAATAGGAGAAAGCAATTCTACCCATCTAGGCATTGGTGTTAATGTCATGAGTGATAGAGCGCACGTAATCAATAGAACAAGTGCAAATGTAAGTGTTGCTGGACATGTTTTACTAAGCAATAGCTTAAAGCTTTCAGCAGGAATTCGACTAGGAGGAGTAAACAATGGCTACAATTTTACAGGAATCGAAGTCGCGAATACATTTGATCCAATTTACCAAGAAGCAGCGGGTCAATCCGACTTTTTGATGGATATTGGTGGAGGTTTAAACCTAAAGTATAAAACACCAACAGTTGAAGCGAACATTGGTGTTTCAAGTTTTCAATTGCCTAGCGAAACTAAAATTACAGATACCTCCAATTATTTCTTGCATACGCACTTACTTCCAACTGCAAGAGTGCGATTTAATTTTTCTAAATCAGAAATAAACGGACAGGCTTACTACAAGCTAGGGCTAGAACCCGCTATTTCCTATCGTGGGTTAGCTGGCAGAGCACTAGGAGGAGGTGGACTCGATGCAGGCCTCAGAATTCACTTAATGGATGCCGCTTGGTTTGGTGGGGGATTCAGAACAAATGGTGCTGGTTATTACGGTTCTCTTGGTTTAAAACCAGTGCATAACCTTGAAATTTCAGGATCGTACGAGTTCCATACCCAACTAGGGACTTCATTTGAAGTTGGCTTAAACTATGCTTTTGGTAGAAAGAAACCACCAGTACTTGAAGCAAGATTAGAGCAAAAAGAAATTGATAAAGCAAAAGCCGCTATCGCTAAGCAGGAAGCCGATGAGGCAAAGGCGCTTGCTAAAAAAGAAGAGGAAGAGCGCAAGCTAGCTGAAGAGGCAAGAGATTTGGCGCTTAAAGAAGCTAAAGCGGAAGAAGAACGCAATAAGAAAGAAAAAGAAGCAGCGGAAAAAGAAGCAGCTAGATTGGCAGATCTACAAGCAAAAAAGAAAGCAGAAGAAGCAAAGATTGCTGCAAAAAAAGCGGAGGAGGATGCAAAGGCACTTGCTCAAAAAGAAGAGGAAGAACGTAAACAAGCCGCTAAAAAAGCAGAGGAAGAAGCTAGACTTGCCGAAGCGAAGGCAAAAGAAGACGCCAAACTTGCTGACGCAAAAGCAAAAGAAGACGCAAGAATCGCAGAAGAACAGCGAAAAGCTGAAGAAAAAGCACAGGCCATTGCCGATAAAGAAAAAACACAAGCAGCTAAGGAAAAAGCCCAAGCAGAAAAAGAAGCAGAACGGTTAGCAGCGCTTTCAAAGAAAAAACAGGAAGAAGAAGCAGCTAAGGCAGCAAAAGAAGCAGAAGCGGCAGCAAAAGAGAAAGAACGTCTAGCAGAAATAGAACGCAAACGAAAAGCAGAGGAAGATGCAGCAGCAGCTAAATTAAAAGAGGAAGAAGCCAAAAAAGATCCTTGTGCTGCAATCGACAATAGAAATGGAATCTGGTTTAGACCCAATCGAATGCAAGAACGCGCAAATTTGCTAGAACTCGATTTCGACTTTGTCAATGCAACCCATAGCCTCAAAGAAACGAACCGCGCCCTAAATTATGAGTATTCAGTTTATCAAGAAGAATACAATCTTTCAGGGGAAGTGAAACGGCTGGTCAATGAGGTGGTAGACATTACACACGATGCCTTAAATCCTTGTCGGTTACCAAAGATGGAACCTGAACTTCAGGAGATCTCTCTCTCTCTAAAGCTTGCTGAAACCAAAGAAGAGTTAGACTTTGATTCGGGATACAGCTATGAAGGCGAATTCGGAAATCCTGCTACTAGCAACTACAGCATCGATGATAGCTTTAATACAATAAACGTAGCGAATGGCGAACTTAGCTTTGAAAAGATATTCATCCTTAAATTGATTGCCTTGAGAAACGCACTGACAGAAGCTTTCAGCGCTAAAGGAATTGAAGTGCCAAATAGCTCTGTCCGACTAATCCTATTGACCGAACAAGACGTTGATCAAGAAGTAATCAAAATCGAAATTCTTCTAAAACCAGAGGAATAATTATCAATTAATAATTAACAATTATCAACTCGAACTTATCAATAATTGAAGTAGACAAGGCGCTCGAGCTTATTTTTGAACAATCTATTTCATTGGCTATCCAGGAGGTTTCTATGGAAGATTCCCTAGGGAGAATTCTTGCTGAATCAGTCGTTGCAGATCGAGACTTTCCACCTTTTCATAGGATTACAATGGATGGTATTGCCATACGATATAACGATTTTGAACAAGGGAATCGGCAATTTCCAATTCAAGGAATACAAGCAGCTGGTGATCGGCAAAAGACGCTTGAGCAGTCGAATACTTGCTTAGAGGTAATGACAGGAGCAGTATTGCCAAACGATGCGGATACCGTGATCCGATATGAGGATTTGCAAATTGAAAACGGAGTGGCGACGGTAGCTGTTGACAAATTAAAAGATGGGCAAAATGTTCATAGACAAGGGTCTGATAGAACGATAGGAACGGAGATCGTTGCAATTAACACCACAATTAGAGCGGCAGAAATGGCCATTCTAGCAAGTGTAGGAAAAACCACTGTTCAAGTACGTTCATTGCCGAATATTGCCATTATTTCTACGGGAGATGAACTTGTGAAAGTAGAGCAGGAGCCATTGTCCCATCAAATCCGAAGGTCGAATAGCCATATGTTGGCTGCAGCATTGAGTGAACGAGGCGTTCCAAGTAGTTTGCACCATTTAAAAGATAACAAACAAGAGATTTTGTTCGCCTTAGAAGAGTTGATAAAAAGTCAGGATGTGCTAATCTTAAGTGGTGGTGTGTCTAAAGGGAAATTTGATTATCTCCCAGAAGCCTTCGAATCATTGGGGGTGCACAAGGTATTTCATAAAGTAAAACAACGACCAGGCAAGCCATTTTGGTTTGGTTATTCTTCGCTACACAGCACCATCGTTTTTGCCTTGCCAGGAAACCCCGTCTCTACCTTCATCTGTGCGCATCGATATATATTCCCTTGGTTAAATCAACAGTTAGGCGCTAAGCCTGAGATGAAATTATCCTATAAATTAAGTGAAGATGTTCATTTTAAACCAGATTTAACCTATTTTGTTCCTGTTAAGCTTGAAGTAGTAAACAATGCCGTCATCGCCCATCCTTTTAAGGGAAATGGTTCTGGTGATTTTGCTAATCTTGTACATACAGATGGCTTTGTGGAGTTACCAAAAGGGGAGCTAGTTTATAAGAAGGAAAATTATTATCGTTATTTTAAATTTTAACTCGGATTCCTGCATAAACAGGGTTTAACAATAAAAAATCTTGGCACATCAAAAACATGCAAAATTAAAACGTCCAGAATTTGGGCAATTCTCTAGGAATGAATTGGCTATAATTGGAACACCTTGCGGTAATTTAAAACGGATTGCTTTTGGAGTCATAAAGGAACTTTCCTCCACCTACAATATTGGCTATATTGATGCTGATCATAAAGAACGACCCATCGATGCATCAGATCCTCTTTACCACAATGCGCAAAAGGTAGTGACCAATAATATCAGTCAATATTCGATCAATCAAACGCAAGAACCAAACAGTTTTCAGTTCAGACAGTTATTTAATGAACAGGATCTTGTCCTTGTAAATGGGAATCACTACAAAGCCAAGCAGCAAATTGTGGTCATCGATCCCAGAAAAGAAGAGTCACTCAGTAGGAAGTTAGATCGGTTGACAGATGTGCAATGTATCCTAGTAGAAGGAGACGCTAGCATCCCAGATTATCTCACAAGTCACTTGCCAGAGTTGGATCGCATTCCAAGATTCAGCACCCATCAAATTGACAAAATAGCTGCTTGGATAAATGAACAATTGAAAGCCGCCATCCCAAAAGTAAAAGGCTTAGTGCTCGCAGGAGGAAAAAGCCAACGGATGGGCCATGACAAAACCGTCATCAGCTACCACGGAAAGCCGCAGCGGGAACACCTACTCAGCCTACTAGAACCTTGCTGCGAATCCGTACAATTATCTTGCAGACACGATCAACAAGAAGCGCTAAAGGCGTATCCGATTTTGCCAGATAAGATGATTGGCCTTGGTCCCTTTGGAGCCATCCTCACTGCCTTTCAGCAAGATCCACAAGCAGCTTGGCTCGTAGTGGCCAGCGATCTACCACATTTGAATACCCGAGCGATCAACTATTTACTTGAGAACAGAGATCCATCGAAACTTGCAACAGCCTTTCACAATTCAGTTACTGGGTTTCCAGATCCGTTATTCACCATTTGGGAGCCCAAAAGTTATCCCACATTGCTCCAGTTTTTGAGTTGGGGGTATAGCTGTCCACGTAAGGTGTTGATCAATAGTAATATAAACGAAATTCATCCGCAGGACAATCAATTGTTGTTGAATGTAAACACTCCTGAAGAATTAGATCAGTATAAACGTAAAACACTATGACAGACATACAAATCGCCCGAGCGGCCGCTATGAAACCAATCAAGGAAATCGCAAATGCCCTGGGTCTGCAAGAAGATGACATCATGCAATATGGCAAGTTCAAAGCAAAACTCAACCTATCTTTAATCAACGAAGAAGCGGTAAAAAAGAGTAACTTGATTTTAGTTTCAGCCATTTCACCAACACCCGCTGGCGAAGGAAAAACGACCACTTCGATCGGATTGTCGCAAGGGATGAATCGGATTGGATTGAATACCACCGTGGTTTTACGCGAGCCTTCCCTTGGTCCTGTATTCGGAATGAAAGGAGGCGCAGCAGGAGGTGGCTATTCCCAAGTATTACCCATGGAAGATATCAACCTACATTTTACAGGCGATTTCTCCGCGATCGAAAAAGCAAACAATCTCCTAGCCGCACTAATCGACAACAACATACAAAGTAAAACAAGATCCATCAACATTGATCCTAGGACAGTCAGTTGGAAACGGGTGATGGATATGAACGATCGTTCCCTAAGAAACGTAGTCGTTGGTCTAGGCGGCACTGGTTCTGGAATCCCTAGAGAAACCGGCTTCGACATTACAGCGGCCTCAGAGATCATGGCGATTCTCTGCTTGACGACTGGACTCAAGGATTTGAAGGAGCGCCTAGGGAATATCTTCATTGGTTTCAAGTTTGATAAATCGCCAGTCTATGCTAGAGATCTAAATGCCCAAGGCGCAATGGCAGCCTTGTTAAAGGACGCAATCAAGCCAAATCTTGTACAAACCATTGAAGGCACACCAGCAATCATCCATGGTGGCCCGTTTGCTAATATTGCACAGGGCACCAATTCTGTTTTGGCGACTAAGATGGGACTGTCCCTTTCTGATTATGTCGTTACGGAAGCCGGTTTTGGATTTGATTTGGGCGCTGAGAAGTTCCTAGACATCAAGTGTCAGTCTGCTGGGTTGTCTCCAAAGGCAATTGTCCTAGTCGCCACGGTGCGTGCGTTGAAATATCACGGCGGTGTTGACTTAAAAGAATTGAACAAACCAGATGCAGATGCGGTGAAACGTGGGTTAGTCAATATGGAAAAACACCTAGAAAATATTGCGCAGTTTAACGTAAAGCCTGTGGTGGCGGTCAACCGATTTACCTCAGACACAGATGCAGAAGTACAAGCCATCCTAGACCGTTGCAAGTCGTTAGGCATTGCTGCAGCGCCGATTGACGTGTGGGCCAAGGGTGGGGGAGGCGCATTGCAACTGGCTGAGCATGTTAAGCAAGTCGTAGCTGAGTGCACGGAGTCTTTTAAACCTTTATATGATTGGAACTGGTCGGTTGAACAAAAAATTGAAACGATTGCCAAGAAGATCTATGGAGCCAAAGCCATTGACTATACGAAACAAGCCAAACGCGACCTCAGACGCATCAAGAAGCTCAATTTAGAAGCGTTGCCTGTCTGTATTGCCAAAACCCAGAAATCGCTCTCAGACAATCCGAAATTGCTCGGTAGACCCAAAGACTTTATTGTTACGGTGCGCCAGATAGAGATTGCGGCTGGAGCTGGATTCTTGGTTCCGATTACTGGGGATATACTACGGATGCCTGGACTGCCATCTGTACCTTCCGCGGAGCACATTGATATTGGTGAGGGGGGAGAAATTGAAGGGTTGTTTTAAGGGGAATGAGTTGTACGAATTGGGGGTTATTCTGCATAATTACTGCGGATGTTCTCCAGCGAAGTTATCGGGCAAATTTCGCAATCAGTTTATTATGGGGCTTTCACTCAGCTGGGTAGTCCTCCCTCTTGGCACTGCTTCCACCCAGCTCCGTGTCGCGCTCTTCGGCACTCTCCCTGTTGTGGCAAAACCTCCCTTACAACTAGCAGTTATAAAAAGTATGTTTTCTGTAGGAATAAGCCAGAGAAGCTGAAAAGATTATGGAAGGCTCTAATCTTTTCAGCTTCTCCTTGAAACTTTTTTATTTGATTTTGGCTTAGTGAAGCGTCACTTAGCATTAGGTATAGAACTTAAACTTATACCAAGTGTAGTAACTATTGTTCCATCGAATCTTGGCATACATTTGGCAGGAATGTCTTTGGGTGCTAGTTGCAGCCCAACCATTACACAAGGAGGTACTAGCTTTAAACATAAAACTGTTTTGGCAGTAATCTTTAGTATAAAAATAGGGATAGATACAAGCCGAAGTTACCTTGAACCACATGTTGTCATGAGATGTTTTCCAGTTATCATATTCCCAGGCACGACCAGATGAACCTTTTCGCTTAACGTCTACACTGTAGCCAATTGCTCCTTCTTCCAATTCCTCCTTATCTACAGAAAAAGTTACAGGTACCTGACCACTGATAACCTCCATTTCTTCTGATTCATTATTATTTTCATCAAACAAAATATGATTTTCAGTTTCGTTGGGTTTTTCAAAAATTGGAGCAATTTTAAAGTCCTCAGAGCGAATTTCCTGTAATCGTGCTTCGTCATTACTTGAAACAGAGATAAAAATTTTACTTAATCCATTTTCGCTAGTCAGTTCTATACGCTTGGAATGATCGTCAGAGGCTTCTTCCATAATCATTTCTTGTGTATCGGTAAGATCCAATGCATCCTGTTGACAAGAGGTAAAAAAGAATGAGCTGGTGCATATTGCTATGCTGATTAACATTAGCTTTAAATTGAAAATTTCCATAGTTAATATATTTAATTAAGTTAATAGATACATTGAATTCGTGAAGAGATAAAATAAACAGAGCCCAAAATGCGCCGCTATTTTAAAGAACGAACTAGACCAACATCTCAACTATTGAGCGTTGAAAAATGATGGTCCGAACTTCAGTGATCCTACGATTCGATATAGCGATAGCTTTAAGTTTTAGTCTAAACTTGATTCTTTTTTTAAGGATCGATAGTTCGAGTCGATATGTCTTCAAAAAGGAAGACATAGATTGGCTAAACTTATTTTGACCGATCACATAGTGTCGTTTTACATTTTTTATAAGCATTGCTAAAACTGCATTGAATCAACATATAGGATTCTAATATTTACTACCTTGATTAATATGTAATCTTAAATACCGCTATATAAATATCAAGATTTTTTCATTTAAATATTTTCCATTATTTGACAATTATACTAGAATGCAAGCGACTTTATCTGAAAAATGAATTCAATCAATTTCCAATATAAATCAACGTTTTATAGAGGATTATTGGTTTGGGATAATGTATTTTTAACTGATAATGCAAGATGAAGCGTCTTTATTTATAAAAAACGGATAATGCAAAGTAATCCAGAAGAGAGTTAATCGTCATTTTCAAAAGACTAAACCATATAAACCTTATTAAATCACTGATTGCTTAAATTCTATTGCTTGAAATATACTTTAATCAATGGAGAACGCAACGCATTTTTGCTTGGTTTTCAAGGTGCTTAAAAAGTAAAAATCAATTAGATTTTCACTCTTTTTCTTATTATATTAACACATACCATTCGGGTTACACTGTAGGCTTACGTAAAATTATGACAGTTTAAAAATAGAAAATAATCATTAAATTTAAACTGGCTTTTAAAAAACGCCCCTGGTTACTGTGCTAAGCGGAAGAATTTTAGTTTTTATTGGATGGAGTAAATTTTTACATCGTCGATTGCATACCATTGTTCAAACATATTAGCTTCGGGTTCAGGGTAGTTGTGCATATTACCCCCGATGATCACTGAATTCAATAAAGTACCCGCTGGTGAACCTATTGCTCTCCAGGGAATATCATTAACAGATACTACTAGCTCATCGTCGTAAAATAACATCATGATTCCGTCATGGACTCCCGGGCTGGAATTCAGTTTCATACGAGCTCCAATCTTGTGCCAATTGCCATCACCAAAGGTCTGTGCAAATGTGCCTTGGTTGTTTAAAAACCCCTGGATATTGCCACCATTGTAGTCCGGACAAAAATAGTCAGTTTGTTGAGGGTCGCATCTCGGGGAAGCCTTCAATACTGCTCTGTTGCTACCGGTACTCGTTTGAGCCCAAATCATCGCATTTATAAATGCCATGGGTCCATTGTATCTATTCGCCCCAAAGGACAATCCGTCCTGACCAGGTTCTCGATGGCCAATTCTTAATATTTTTGCTGAATTTTGACCATTTCCTAATTCGACGAGATGCCAACGATAACCAGGTTGAAACTTGATCCACATTTCCACATACAAATCCGAATAGCCAGTATCCAGTTTCTTTGCCAACATTACATCCGAGCCCCATTGGCCTGAATTCCCAAATGACTCATCATACAACAGAAGGCTTTTACCAGATGAGCCTCTTGCTTGGGTACTATTGATTTGAAGATTTGGTTCAAGGCTCGGATCGTTCTGCTCGATTGGGTGAAATCGCTCATTAGACACAGTAAAATCAGACCATCCTGTCGGCATGACAGTGCAGCCAGGGCCCGCACCCACGCGACAATAAAAGTTATTTGTTGGATTAGAAAAATCTGGTTGTGCGTCAAAGTTTTCTTCAAAAATGCAGGTCAGTGTTAGCGTTTGAAGTTCGTCAGGAATACTACAATTTAACTTAGGTATTCCAGAAAATATACCATTATTAGCGCCCCATAAGACACGATCATTAGCAGATACATCATTGTCCATATTATAGTCTGCAGGATTATAAACATTAAATGTACCGTTTACCGGATTCCAAAAAGCAATATCTAAGGCATTAAGGTCATAACCCGTTCTTGAATTTTGGTCACCATTTCCAGCAATGAGGCCCCATTTATTGCCAAGTTGTTTTTGTCCACTTCCAATTCCTGTATAGCCTTCTGTTTGGGTAAAATCAAAAGTAAGTACTCCATTAGTGATAGGGATCGGTTGGTCAGTAATGACAGGCAGGTGGTTACGATGTTCTACCATCACAAAGACTGCACTCAAATTGGAAGGAATATCGATGTCAAATGGTTCAATTGTACCATCATCCAGTAAAACTGCTGCCTTTCGTGTAATGCATCCACTAGAAAGTGATTCGCGAAAAGAAAGGAGCACCCAGTCTACCATTCCTGTAGGTAAAGATGCTATCTGTTCTTGCCCTAGATAATTCCAGTTGGAATGATTGTAAGGCTGCTGATTTGGAATCCTTCCCGCTTGTCTTAATGTCGTTTTCATGTTTCCAGTAGAAAGGTCATATGCTCCTTCCAGCAAGACAGAAAAGTTACAAGTAACGATGGCATTTTGCTTGAAACTATTGGAAAAGTCCAATGTTCCCCTGCACAAAGAAGTAGTTGCAAATGCATTCGTAGATGGACAGGCAGCAACAACCAGATGTGGTTTTGCGATTAAGTTGAAGACGGTCAACAACAAGCACACTAGTTGAAATACATGAAGAAGGAGATGTTTCATAATGATAATTTTTCTGTTTAATAAAAGTACATTACAACCAGCTCTAATATAAGTATTTATGTTGCATTTTTACATACAGATAAATCAAAATAATAATATGGAAGCAATGCTTACTAGATTAGTGCTAAGCGAAAAACCAAACAAAAATAATAAATAAGGCTTCATACGGCACAAAGTGCCAAGCACTGAAGCCCCTTGTTGCACTGAAGCCTTCGGTGGCGATGGGTGAAAATGTAATATGGAAATAGAATAAGCGGAATACAGTCTAAATGGTAGCGTCAACTGAAGATTTGGAGATGTCCAAACCAATAACTAAATTGTACATAAAATAAAATTTAATGAATTACTTTATCACCCTTAATAGGCCTAAAAACCTAAAATTCTATATGAAGCTAATTCTATTACGATAATTATGAATTGGGCTATTGGCAAGGAAATAAGTCATAGAATACTAGATTCTAAACGAGCAGAATATGGCGAAAGGGTAAATTCTGCAATAGTTGAAAAATAAAAGGCCTGTGCCTGATAAGCTCGGATGACGATCATGCTCCCTTTGGTCGCAGGACGCATCGAACAGACCATGACAAGCAACGAAACTCAATTGTTAACCCAAAAAAAATATTAAAATGAAACTTTCGTCCAAAGCAAAAAATATATTGAAACAAATTGGTGATAAGAATACGAAACTTGGAGACTTGCGGAAAATTGCGAAAGAAATAAAAAAAGACCACCAACTTGCTATAGAGCTTTGGTCCGCTGAACATTTTTTAGCCAGACTGTTAGCAATCTTAATTATGGACAAAAAACTTCTCATTGATGAAGTTATTGACGATTTAGTTAGCGACATCAACCAACACGACGAAAAAGAAAAACTTCAACTTATTGATTGGCTAATGGCAAACCAACTCACCAAAGACAAAAAGATACTTGCCTTAATTGAAAATTGGGTAAACAACCCGACTTCACTTAAAAGGCGAGTTTATTGGTATTACCAGGGTCGCTTACGGTGGATGGGTAAAATACAATCAAATAGTGAAGAAGTATTATCCTCTATCGAAAAACAAATAGAAAACGAAGAACCTGAAGTACAATGGGCAATGAATTTTACAGCAGGTTGGATTGGCGTTTATGAAAAAAAATATCGGAACCGATGTGTAAAACTTGGAGAAAAAACAGGGCTGTATAAAGACAAAATGGTTTCAAAAGGCTGTACTCCTGAATATTTACCAGAATTCATTGCCATTGAATCCAACAAAAGAAATTTGTAAATGTTTTGATAAAACAAAATGACGCGCAAGAATGGCAGCTTGTAACAATAGATATGATCGCATATCTATTCGGACCTCAGAGAGACGACCGAATACCATTATACGTTCTACGCCATTAGGACAAACCATTAAGTTACTACCTTAGCGAATGAAAGAACTATTAACCTACATAAATCAAATTAGTCCTATTAAGGAAGTTACCTTCAAGGAATTGAAAAAATGCTTCAAACCTTTACAACTTAACAAAAATGAGTTTTTTGTCAAAGAAAATGAATATGCACAACAAATAGGGTTCTTAAAAAAAGGGATTGTTAGAGCATTTTTCGTAAATCAAGAAGGAAAAGAATATACGAAACAATTTTTTGTAGGTTCTGCCATAATAGGAGCTTACAACTCTTTATTAACAAGGCAACCGAACAAGATAGCACAACAAGCTCTAACTGATTGTGAAATCTTGGTTGCGAACTATAAAGAAATGGAAAAACTCTATACTAAATTTCACGATTTAGAAAGATTAGGCAGAAAAATTGCTGAATTTTATTTTTTAGAAAAAGAACAGAAAGAAATTGAAATGGCTCTATTAGATGCTGACAAAAGATATTTAATAATGCGACAAAAATTCCCATCTATTGAAACTATAATTCCACAATATTACATTGCTTCATATTTAGGCATTTCACCCACTCAATTAAGTCGAATTCGAAAAAAGTTAAAAGATTTCTGATTTTAATTACTTATGTAAATGTAACAACACAGAAAAGTATTTTCCTTTGCATTGAAAATTATTGTAGGCATTGCCTTTTTAGGGGCTTGTTTAAACTATAAAATAGTCATTGTATGAATCGGATTTTATTTTTTTTATCAATTATAGTTTTTTCCATTTTTTTAGGAAGTCAAATTACAGAAGGTCTTTTATTAGTTCCATATTGGAAGTCGTTATCTAAAACAGAGTTTTATGAATACTATTCTAAATTTGGCCCGCTAATTGGCAGATTTTTTTCCATTCTAACGATTATCGCTACAATGATTCCTATAAGCATTAGCGCTTATTGTTTTTTTAACCAACTTAGTGCTTTAAAATATTCAATTGTCTCTTCTTTTTTTGCTCTTTTAATAATTGCAATTTTCTATATCTATTTTAAGGATGCTAATCAGCAATTCTACAATGTATATCTTAATGCGAACGATTTAAAATCTGCATTAAAAAAATGGGAATTTATGCATTGGTTAAGAGTACTTTTTGAAATAATTTCTTTAGTTTTTCTAATCATAACCCTTAATACTATTAATGAAAAATGGGAAGCAATTGACGCTTAATTTAATGCTTATAAAAGCAACAACTTTTCATTGGTGTGCAAATATTATATATAGAAATTACTCCGTCACCAAAAAAAAATCTATATATTTATACTAAGTAATTAATTCTATAAACGGATAAAATTTTAAAAAGAAACGATGTCTGCGTTCGAAATTAACAACACTTCTATTGGTAGGTATTTCCTGCATCCTTCATGCTCAAACCAATTCAGAATTAAGAAAGACGAATGCGCAGATCATGTTCAGTATTTAGAGTTGCCATTGTAAGTATTAAATAGCAGTATTTTGAATAAAATCACACAGATAATTTGCCTTCTAGGCTTAACGACCATCCTGCAAGGTCAGGTAATTGTTGACTTGACAGACTGTCATGATAATTGCATCTGGACAACGTTTAACTCCACGATTAAATCATGGGAAATTGATGGTCAGACTCCTATCTACAAAGGTGACTTCGTGTCTGGACGCTTAGGAGAATTTGCTATTGGACATATTCCAATTAGCCCGGATACTACTTTAAACACCTTTGTTACCTGTACTGGAGGCAATAATGGCTTAAGTTATTGGAATGGGAGTAACTGGGTGTCATTTGCATACACCTTGCCTACGTTTACTGCAGGCTTAGGTGGTTTTAAAAACGATTTCTATTTCATTTTGCGAGGTAACAGTGATGGCATTTTTCATTTTGATGGTGAAAATGCACCTACACTTATTTCTTCGTATTATAATCAAATTGCGGATATTGCTGTAGATGATTTAGGAAGGGCATGGTTCTTTTCAGGTGTAGGCCGCATGGATACCCTTATTTGCATGAATCGATTTGGGAATATTATAAACCGATTTCCATTGAGTATTTCTATTAGTGGACTCAATGCTTATGGTGCCTTAATGAAAAAGGATACCATCTTCGTAGGATTTGGACACGGAAATCCCGATTTTCAAAGCCAGATTGTTTCGATTGTGGTGAAAAATAATATTGCGGATGTAGGTGATCGGGTAGTCCAGTGCATTTATCCCGTACATAGTTTTGTGGATTTAGCATCTAAAATCCCAGGAAATCCTTTAAACCCGCCAGTAAACACGCTAGATTTTTCTAATCCCTCTATTTCAATTTTTCCGAATCCAACAAACAAATTCCTAATCGTTGAACAACCCGTTGAACAACCAATAGAGCTGCTTATATACAATATGCAGGGAATTCTACTCAAAAAAAATACGACTACATCTACACAAACCAAGTTGCGGATAGAGGATTACCCTCCTGGAGTTTATCTCATGATGATCAAGCAGGATGCTAACGTCATAAAATTGCAAAAATGGATTAAAATCGATTGAATATTTATGGTGATGCAGGCTGGTTCCCCTTATCAAAAAGCGTAAGTCTTACCTTCCTGAAGCCTTATTATTTGGGGTACGTAATGTTTAACTGTATTCTTTGAAACGCTTATTCTTGAACATTGTACGAACCTTAGATCCTTGAATATTTCTAAAAAAGCCACCTCATTAAAACGTCTCTCTGAGGCACGAAGAGATATGCGATCATCATCATCTATTGTTATGGTGTCGTATTTTCAATTCATTGTTTTTGTTATTATTACAAAATTGAACATCATGAAGCCACTAATTAACATAATGAAAATTGAGAACTTCTTTATGTCTTCAAGAGTTCTACCATCTTTCAATATCAATCCTCTGAAATCTGATGATATTAGACTTAGTAAAGCACTTAAGAATAAAAGCCCTAATGCCGTTAGTATTCCATTTCCAATTGGCAGTCCTTCTGATTTACCTTGAAAAAATGGAATGAAATCAATTAGAAAAAGGAGATTCCAAATAACTACGGCACCTATTGCTATTGATTTTTTAACTGGGGATCCACCACTTTTTTGTCTGTTTTGAATTTCTTCGTTTGAATTCACTTTTGGTTCTTTTTCTTTGTTCAAGAATCCGGTTTGTTTAATTTGGTTAATTACAGTTTGAGGATTCTTGAATGTCCAAAAAATTACTTTTTCCTTGTATGAGTCAACATTATGATTGATTTTGATTCCTTGTCCTATTAGGGGGATCTGTGTATATGGTTCAATGGAATTTATGTTTGACGGTTGAAAAACAAGATTGCCTACAATTGATGCATTGAGTTCTAATTTATCCTTGTTGACTTTTAAAGTTGCAAATGGCCATGTAGCATTTGCCATTCCAATTCTTGCTCCACCTGTGATTTTTAATTCGTTCATTAATTCTATTTCATTTTTTTATGCACTATAATATTGACGTAAACGATCATTTTTATCTTTTGACAATTTCCAGAAATGTAATCTCTAGGAAATAAATCAGAAAAAGAGCTAGAGGCTCGCACATTAATCTACATTGTTTTCATACGTCGTTATGTTTGCGGATATTATTTTTACTTCACCAGCCGTGTCGGCCGATGCACCGCCTACTCGTCGCAGTCGCACGTACTCAGGCAACACCACTGGCCAACCACCATCATGAAGCGCTCCAAAGAGCACAATTTTCGACATTCCAGCTGGCACAGTACGTGTTAACGTTCTCCATCCTCCTGAGCCGGTTTCTGTATAGGTGCCATCCGCACGAACCCCAGACACCTGAAAAACGGCATCACCCGAGCTATCTGTATCGACTAGCAAAACAAGATCATACATCCTTGCAGGGTAACTAAGTCCAGTGAGGTCGAAATAACAGCGTTCAGATGTCCCTGTTGCCGACAATGGTTTGTCCAGATTAAAATTACGTGTTTTCGGAAACCCGAATCGACGGGTGTTGTTCTGAAGAAAACTATTTGGTGCTGTCAAGTACTGCTTCCCGATACCACCTCGTGCCCGGTTAGGAGCAAGCTCGCCAATTTTCACAATAGGATCACCTGCTGCATTTGCTTCAGCGTATATTGCAGAACCAGATGGCCACGTCCATTCAATAACATCGTCCAACTCTATGATGGTTGTTAATTCTGACGATCGTTGAAACAGCACCGTACCTGCAGGGATATTTAGCCCTACCACTTGACCACCTCTGTCAGCTTGAGCATCAGTAGCAGTGCCTTTCGATTTTAATATTCCTTCCTTGCATCCTTCAAAGTATTTTGCTTCAAGATTCAAACCAAGAACTTCTTTTCCTGTTTCAATGCCACCATAAACACCTTCTATGATCGTTTTGTCAAACGTTATTTGCTTTACTTTTTCAAGATAAATAGCCCAAACACTTTGGCCAAATCCAACATTTTGAATTTCTCCACCGTTGAAGTTTATCGCATTGCCTCCTGTATCAAAAGTAGTGTTATGCTCAACACATAAAGCCCTTCCAGCAACATTAACAATGTAGGGAACATCCCAATCGATAATGTAAGCGCCATTGACCCAAACACCATGACCAGTAGAGCCAAGAATCTTAGTTTTATCAAAATGTATTCTCCTTGCTAAATACCCCAATTTAATAGCGTAGTTCGTTGAACTATTTATCAATGATAATTTTATGGCTCCGAAATATATGTGTCTAGCATCTGCCACCAATCCTGCAGTTATGCTGGCATTGTCTAGCTCAATAGATCCAGTCCCTTCCCATATGGAGTTCCCCGCCAGATCAATATCACTATTGACTTTGTATGCGCCGTTGATTCGCTTTTTCCGAGGATCCGAAGCAATTGCAAGCATGGCTGGTGTGTCTTTTATTACTGTCCCATCTGAGCCAGCATGTTCAGGCTTAATGATTGGATCGATTAGTTTCCAATCTTGCCCAGATAAATCAGTAAACCCCAACAATGGAACAGTCGGAGTCCCTTTAATGTACTTGCCATCGCCACCGTCGCCATTTATATAATAGCCAGTTGTTTCTAAATAATCTCCTTCTACTTTGATCAATTTTGCTTGTTCCAGCGTCAACAAATCACTATTGGCTTTAGCAATATCAACCCACTGTATGCCATCATAATATGAATAGCAATTACGATCTGTATCGAAGACTAAAAGACCTTTAGCAGGCAAAGCTATAGCAAATTTGTTGGCTCCTGTCATTCTAGGAACTAAGACCCCTTTACTTGAGCTTTGAACATCAAGTATGGAGCTCGGATGTGGAGCAGCAGTGTCCGCTCTAATTGATGTTCCAAATTCTGTAACATGCAATTGTGCCGATGCTTGTAAAAATACAATGAACAAGAAACAATTGACTAGAAATAAACGCTTCATACACATTAATCTTAAAATTTAGTCACATGATTAACACCTGACAATTATAGAAACTGGCTTAGTATAGAGGCTTGAAAAAAAAATGAACAGTAGTGAATTTGGTAAGAATAAATGAATCTCTAGATGTACCATAAATGTAAGACTTTATTTTCTAACGTCAAATTATGGTAACACCAATCCATCCAATCCACTTTATATGTTGGGTGATCCGATAACCAATTATGTTCATAAGAATGTAACACGGCCGCAATTTCAAATACTTGGGATACAGCAGGCTACATACCAACAACACACTGCTAGTAAAATTGCTTGGAATAATTTTCAATTTTCCTAGCATCTAATGTTTGTGCTAAATCTTAAGTTTATATATTTGCTCGTGCTATTACTACGGCGAGACTACTGACCGTTGTGTATAATAAACAAATAAGATGAAAGTATTTAGGTATACAATTGGAATTTTAGTAAAAATAATTGAGGTTCTTTGCAAACGTCTTTTGGGGAAAAAGCATGTAAGTAATTGGAATCTGCAAACGGAGTTGATTTGGGCTACAACAAGATATACACTTTTAACCTCTAATAAGTTCGGGCTAACATGGTTAAAATCGTTGTCCAAAAATTATAAGCCAAAAGCAAAATTTGGAAACCAACTCGTTGTTAAAAAAATACAAAATGAGGGGAGAAGTTATTTAAAGATTACACCAAAAACAGAGGGTAAAATAGAAAACTCGATTATCTACTTCCACGGCGGAGGATATGTCACAGGTTCTCCAATCGTAATTATAGAATTTATTTCAAAATTGGCTTTAAGTACAAACTCGGAAGTACTTGCTCCGTTCTATCCAACTGCTCCAGAAGAACCGTACCCTAAAGCGCATGTATTTTCTACCAAATTTGTAGAATCGATATTGAATGAGCATAAGGACAACAAATTCCACTTGGGTGGAGATTCGGCAGGAGGGGCATTGGTTCTATCCGTTTTTAGGAATATGACGCCTGCTAATAAATCAAGAATAAAAGGTTGCTTTTTAATTTCACCATGGGTAGAACCAACTTCTAAAACTGGGACTATTCAAACAAACAAAGAAAAAGATGTGGCTGATGGTGATTATTTGATTGAATGTTACAACACCTATGTAGGCAAAAAAGAAATTCAACATGAATACCCAGTAGGGTTTAATTCAACTAACTTGGTCAAACTCCCAAAGACTCTTATCGCCATTGGAACGCACGAAATGTTATTAGACCAAGTACTGAGGCTAAATGAAAACTTAAAGGCTCTCAATACCGAAACAACGCTTATAAAATATGATGAAATGTTCCATACTTTCTGGAATCACTCTTCTAAAATCCAAGAAGCTGATAAATTAATAGAAGACATTGCAATATGGAAAAAAGGAAAACTACACACAATGTAGTGTAAAATGTTCAAGCGCCCTATGTGGGTACACGCCATATTATGCAAATCATAGACAAAAATGGAACGATTATAAAATACTACAAATAGAACCTTGTGGTTTTGAAGCCTTGTATTCAATAAAAAACACAATCTAACCAACGTTTTTACTAAATTTGGACAAAAGTACATTGCGACCAATGTTTAGTATTAATAAAGAAAACAAGTAGCTTCCCTTTAATCATCATCTAAATGACAAAATCACTCAGTATAATTCTCCTTACAATCTTGGTCTCAAGCTGTTCATTTTCAACTAAGAAGTCATTAAGTCTTTACAAAGAAGCTCAAGCAAAAGCGCCCTACGATGCGATCATTGTTCCTGGCGTTCCGTTCGATGGATTGACTTGGTCTCCAACAATGCGAAATAGAGTACTATGGTCTTATTATCTGTATGAACACGGAATTACAGAGAACATCATCTATTCTGGAGGAGCTGTTTATACACAATACTCAGAAGCCAAAATAATGGCAGAATATGGCAAGGCCCTAGGTGTGTCTCCCTCAAATATTCTACTAGATACGCTGGCTGAACACAGCTCTGAAAACGTTTACTATGGTTACTTAGTTGCTAAAAGAAACGGACTAGAAAGAGTCGCTTTTGCTACAGATCCGTTTCAAGCAAAATCATTGAAAGGAATGGTCAACAAACTGGAATTGCCGATTGATCTTATCCCTCTGATCTTAGATTCAATTAACACTGCAAATTATACCGATCCTTCGATTAATGGACAGGTCGCAATTGAAGAGGATTTTATTTCCATCAAGGAAAGGGAATCCTTTTTCTATCGATTAAAAGGGACCTTGGGTAGACAAATTCTGTTTTATCCAGAAGATTTACCCAACGAACGTACCGTTAAAAAGCTCAGAAGACAGGGTAGACTCGCAGAAGAATAAACAGGAAAGCCAAAAGGAGTGTTGATTGAACACAGGAAATTGATTCATTCTGTCAATATATCCTTAAGAATCATTATTTTAAGATTTATTAGAAATACTACCATAACGATCAATCACAAGTTTAATCACACAAGAAAATGTTATTTGAACCAACAATAACAGCCTTTTTACCTACCGTAAAACCAGAACAGTCCAAGCAATTCTTCTTGAATACACTAGGACTAAGATTAGTGTCTGAAGACAACTATGCACTAGAGTTTGAAGGGAATGGCGTCTGCTTAAGAATTACAATTGTTGATATTTTAAATCCTCAACCATTTACCGTTTTAGGCTTTAAGATTGAAGGGATAGAGCTCCAAGCAAAATCCCTAATTAAAAAAGGTGTTGTATTTGAACGATACAATGGTCTTACACAGGATGATCTAGGTATTTGGACATCACCAAGCAAAGCAAAGGTAGCATGGTTTAAAGATCCTGATGGCAACTTACTTTCATTAACTGAAAATGCTTGATTTTTCAATTGAAATAAAGATCTGGATGCTCTTGTAATCCTAACTAAATTACTGGAAAGGTAGAGAAAGCAGAACAAGTTAAAAGAATAATATTAGATACATTACCACAAAATCTATTCTAAAAGAAGTCAGTCTTGGACTGGACTTATCGATAAGGACGTTACTAAGGAAATTATACGAACAAAACACTAGCTTTAAGCACATTGAGATGAAATTGGTAAAGAAATTTATCGTTATTGAAGACCGAAATATAGATGAAATTAGTTATCTTCTAGGGTTTTCTGAGGCAAGGGCATTTATTCGGTTTTTTAAAATGAATTGAAAATAACACCAAAAAATTATAGGAGAATTGTATCAAACAAGCGGTAAACTAAGACAAATTGTTCATAAGGAATACAGCAAGATTGACAGAATTGTTGCAGTTGTCAAGCAGTCCTAATGATAAACAGACAAAAAATAAGAAATGAGAACAATACTTGAATTTCAAAAGGCAAGGTGTTTCGTTTTTGTTGCACTTTTAATGAGCAGCACTATTTCCCTCTCCTCCCAACAACTAGAAAACGGGTTTGTGTCTGATTGGATGCTGAGAAACATGCAAGATCCTGCTAGTTTTGAGTTCGCCCCTGATGGTCGACTGTTCTACGGCGAACGAATAACGGGAGAGCTGAAAGTAGCCAGCCTAGACCCAGCAACCAATAAATTCGTCTCAAAAGCAACACCGTTTTATCAGTTCGACGTCCCACAACAAAGACACAGATCCTCTGGCGTGAGAGGGTTTGCATTTGATCCTAACTTCACCGCAAATGGGTACATCTATGCCTTCTACATGAAAGACAATCCTCGGCATAATAGACTGGTCCGAATTCAAGCAAATCCAAACAATCCAGATGTCGCATTACCAGGAGAGACCTTACTGATGGAAGTTCCATTTAATAACAGTTCCTCCAGTGGAAGCCATAACGGTGGAGACGTCATGTTTGGCAGTGATGGCAAATTGTACTTCACCACTGGTGATGGTTGGAACGGTGGAGACAATGTTCAGAGCCTAGCCACCTTCACAGGGAAAGTCTGGCGGTTGAACAAAGACGGAACCATCCCAACAGACAACCCATTTTATAACCAAGCAAACGGTACTTTCAGAGCAATTTATGCCCTAGGATTTAGAAACCCCTACGCCTTCTCCAACTTGTCTCCAACCAATAAGATCTATGTCAATGACGCCGTAGGTGGCGACAAGGCAAGCGTAATACAGCTAAGCGCAGGAAACAACTACGGACATGACGGCTATACAGGGATCGGCACCGCCTCAAACATCTGGGCAAACATGTCCACCAACAGCGCAAAAGTGATCACAGGTGGCGCGTGGTATCCGAATACAGGATATTGGCCAGCCACCTACAAGGAAAACTACTTCGCAGCCTTCTGGGGATCAAACTCCGCAGGCGCACCAGGACATATCACAAGAGCACCCTCAGAAACTAACCCGAATCCAGTCATCTTTTACGATCAAGTAATCATTGGAGGCGAGCTAAAACCAGTGATGCTAAAGATTGGCCCAGACGATGATCTATACTACTGTATGACCGATTACGAAACAGGGAATGGAGAAATCCATAAAATCCGATACAGCGGAATGGCTATGAGTCAAACACCGACCTTCAGTCCTCCACCAGGCCAATACAATAACTCACAAATAGTGACAATCAACGGTTCAAGTAATGCGACATTATATTATACCACCGACGGAAGCATTCCAGACAACACCAGCCAGATTTATAACACGCCAATCCCCGTAAACAGTAGCATGCAAATAAAGGCCATCTCCTACGAACCCGGATTTCTGCCGAGTATAGTGACCTGTGGCGATTACACCATTGGGCAAATTCCAAACATACCACCTATTGCTGATGCAGGACCAGATTTGATCATGGAAGTCAATACCATTGTTACCCTCAATGGTTCTGGAACGTATGACCCGGATGGTAATCCCCTAGAACTGCAAGAGTCTTGGGTACAAATCGGTGGTCCGCTAGTTGTCATCGCGGATGAAGATGAAACAGTGGCCAATTTTACCCCAACAGAACCAGGATGTTATACCTTCAAAATTGAAGTAGAAGATATTTATGGAGCTGTAGATTATGATATCGTTGTAGTTCAAGTGGTTTCCATCCTTAACGATTACCTAAATTGCCTTGTCGCTCGTTGGTCATTTGAGGAAGGATCAGGCGGCACCGTAGAAGACAGTTCACCCAATAACAATGAAGGCGCGATAGAAAATGCCACCTATTCAACGGATTCGCCCGATGGCAGTAATCACAGTCTTTCGTTTACGAATCCTACAGATAGGGTAGACGCAGGAAACTTAGATATTTACAGCAACGAAGTCTCCTTTACTTTTTGGGCATATCTCAACAGTTACACAGTATCGGATGCTCGGTTTATCTCCAAAGCTCAAGGCCAATATGATGTAGACCATTTTTGGATGTTGTCTACACTGAATGATTCAAAATTTAGATTCCGCCTTCAAACCTCTTCAGGGGCGACAAGCACCTTGGTCAGTCCTGCAGGAGAGGTACTGCTAAATGAATGGACGTTCTTGACTGCGACTTATGATGGTGCTGAGATGAAAATCTACAAGAATGCCAGTCTTATTGCTTCCATGCCTAAAACAGGAATCATTCTAACCGATCCGTTCGTAGATGTTGCCCTAGGAAATCAACCCAGTTCAGCCACTGGCGGTACTAGAAATTTAGACGGAAAACTAGATGAAATGCGGATCTATTCCTGTGCGCTAGATCAAAGTCAAATCAATCAAATCTACTTGAGTAACTATTCTTCAATCCAGTATTGTCCTGCGACCTTAGATCTTTGTGTTTTCCTAGAAGCAACTTATGACAGTACAGCAAACAAAATGACGAATCTACTTGAAACTCGAAACCTTCTTCCATTGACTCAACCCTATAATCAATCGCCTTGGAACTATCTTGGCACAGAAACCCTTGAGATTAGTAATGTGGTGGACTGGCTACTCGTTTCTTTTCGCACTTCGCCCTTGAAGGTAGATGAAATTGCTCAAACTGCTGGTTTGCTTCAGACGGATGGCTGTATCTATTTCCCTGAGGGGAGTGGCATTCCTGCGAATTCCACAACTCAATTATATACCGTCCTCGAGCACAGAAATCATATTGGTATCATGACGCCTCAACTGATCTCTGTGACTGACAATCGGCTAAGCTATGATTTTCGAGTAGCTGATAGTTACCGAATAGGCGCAGGCATTGGACAAAAGGAATTGACAAATGGAAATTGGGGCATGCCAGCAGGTGATATCGATCAAACAGATGTTGGAGGTTATGACATCAATGGATCAGACAAAGCGATCTGGCAAGTCCAAAATGGCCTCTTCAACGCATATCTTCCTGGCGATCTAAATCAAGATGGTGATGTAAACGGAGCCGATCGAATCATGTGGCAATATAATAACGGTGTCTTTTCTTCGGTTCCTAAGTAGGCTCACCATGACTATTCACCCCATAAAAAAACCTGTATTCAAATCAGAATACAGGCTGTAGTTTTGTAAAATTGAGATAACTAAACGAAATCTAGTTATTAACTTCTTGGGGAACAGGGACATTATAGAAAAATCGCTCATTTACGATCTTGCCGTTCTCAACTTCAAATACACAAACTTCTTCAAATTGTGATCTAGGTTGACCTTTATAAGTCACATCCATTTGCATCGTACAGGAAAAATGGTTGCCTGCCACTAATGGCTCAGAAATCTCCATGTTATGGACTTCTTCTACAGAGTTTCTCCAATTTTCTTGCTTATTTCTAATACCCTCGATACCATTTACCATTTCCGTTGGAGCACCTTTTGGCTCATAACTTACAGCGGTAGGACTATAAAGCGTATTCAAACATTCTGTCGTTTCACCTTTTTTACAAAATTCGATGTACTGTTGAGCAACTTGTGTTGTGTTCATAAACTGATTAGATTTTATTATAAATTAGTTATTTCCTAAGTTTACGCAGCTAGTTTAGAATTGTTGCAAGTAGGATTGATCGTTAAGCAATACGATGTAAATGGATTATTTTTTTAGGATGGAGTTGCAAGTTAAGTTTGGAGACAAGGCTGTTTATGGAAATTAAAATCTAAAAAGGAATAATAACACGATTATATAGTTTTTAAAAAATACTTTCTAAAAAGAGAGGTTGTTGTTGAATACTAACTGTATTTTTAAATTTTAATTTGCTTAACGCAAACAATCATGAACAGTTTTTGTTAATTGCATTATGGACGTATCAAAAATAAAGACAATCGGAGCGCTTAAAAAGAGTGCCTACCAGTCTAAATCGCTTAAAGAGGAGCTTCGTTTAAACCTAATCGAAAAGCTTAGAAATAAGGAAAAGGTGTTTGAAGGAGTCATTGGCTTTGACGATACTGTATTACCAGATATTGAGCGAGCCATCTTATCCAAACACAATATACTGCTCCTAGGTTTACGCGGCCAGGCAAAAACCAAGATTGCGCGTCTATTAGTTCATCTGATGGATGAATACATGCCTATTGTTGCTGGTTCAGAGTTAAACGATGACCCATTTCAACCGCTTTCTAGATACGCACACGATCTGATCGCAGAACATGGAGACAAAACACCAATTGAATGGGTGCATAGAAATGCGCGCTATATAGAAAAACTAGCTACGCCAGACGTGAGTGTTGCTGATTTAATCGGTGATGTGGATCCCATCAAAGCGGCTACGCTCAAACTAGATTATTCTGATGAACGGGTCATCCATTTCGGGTTAATTCCCCGCTCGCATCGCTGTATTTTTGTGATCAATGAATTGCCAGATTTGCAAGCACGAATCCAAGTGTCATTGTTTAATATCCTTCAAGAAGGAGACATTCAAATTAGAGGCTTCAAACTTCGACTTCCACTTGATATCCAATTCGTATTTACAGCAAATCCAGAAGATTACACGAACCGAGGAAGCATCATCACACCACTGAAAGACAGAATAGAAAGTCAGATACTAACCCATTACCCGAAAACAATCGAGCTCTCCAAGTCGATTACGCTTCAAGAAGCACGGCTATCTGAAAATCAGCAAATGAATGTTCGGATCTCAGAAACCATTCGAACGCTACTAGAGCGAATTTCCTTTCAAGCAAGAGAAAGTGAGTTTATCGATGAAAAGAGTGGGGTGTCTGCTCGACTCACCATCTCCGGTATGGAAAACCTATGTAGCTCCGCTGAACGCCGAATGCTATTAAGCGGCGACAAACAAACAGACGTTCGAATTACTGATTTCTGGGGAATGATTCCCGCCATTACTGGAAAGGTAGAGCTCGTCTACGAGGGAGAACAAGAAGGACCATACGCGGTCGCCCTCGAGCTTATCGGCCAAGCAACTAAGAAAGAGTTCCTAGAGCGCTTCCCTAATCCTGACAAACTACAAAGAGAAGACGAGCGAGATCCCTATGGTATTATTCGTACCTGGTTCGCAGCAGGCAATACGGTTGAGTTATTAAATGATGGATCAGATGCGGACTACCAAAAAGCACTAGAACAAGTAGCAGGCCTGGGCAAACTAGCAACCCTATATGCAAGTAAAAACGAGCCAAAACTCTTGACCATGGAGTTAATCCTGCACGGCCTAGCACAGTTCGACGTTGTAACAAAGGAAGTCCTAGAATCAAAAATGTCATTTCGCGACATGTTATCAGGCATGCTTGGCGACCTTAATTAACACCAAGTCACCGAATCCCTTTTAACGGCATTAGGTGCGCTATCCTTCGATGACAGGGTTCAGGGATGTAGGAGTTTTCAAGGATGGAGTTCCCTAATACGCAAACATCAAACAACGAACCTTCTAGGTCTTTTTTCGACCTAGGAGGTTTCTACTAATAGTTTCCATTGTTCATTACAGGAATTAAATTTAGCCTAGTATTACCAACAAATTTCCACTAAAACTTAAACCCTCATTATGCATTGGGAATTAGCTTTTGGGTTTAAAATACAATAAAATCAAGTACTCCACGCCTATTTTTCATTGAAAGCATAGTAACCCCTATGGTGAAATTAAAAATAGGCGGACGTGCTTGATTTTGAAGTAGTTTGAGGACAAAAGTTGATTCTTAATGCATAATGAGGGTTAAACGTACCCACCAAAAACAATTCAAACCTCATCTTATCTGTAAAATTGCGAATTGATTTACCAATTATAAATGTATGATTCCGCTCCATCCCCTTACTTTAACCAGTAATTAATACGAATATGATTCCCACAAAATTAAATTTTTCGATCGCTTTATTATTTTCATTACTTGCATGCTCAAGTTGTCACAATCAACTCATCGCACTAAATAGCTTAGAAATAAGATTGTTTAGTCCTTATAATCAATACATAAAAAACGCAAATGTTTATATTATTGAATCAGATGGTAAAAAAAACAAAGGGAAATATGATCGAAGTAGAAAAGAATATTGCTTTTCAAAAATAAATAAAAAGGGGACTTTAATTATAAAGCATTGGAACTACCAACAAGAAACCTATCAATTGGAGGATATATTAAACTATTATGTTAGTAGCTCAATCACAATTGTACTGGGTAAAAAAAGGCACGGGTATTATTCTTCTGGAAATATAAGATATCCATACATCAAACAACCAAATCGGTTTGGTTTAGCTATTTTAGATTATGAAAAAGGAAAATTATTGGCAGATGAACTAATAAAGGAAGGATTCGTTTCATCTAACGTTATTCTAGAAAAAAAAGAAAAAAGAAGAAGGAAAAATCATATTGTCTTAGGAGAAACGAGTTTCGATATTCAAGTCTATAAGATTCCTGAAAAACTAGACAGTATAGCGCGTTCTAGAATATCAAAATTACTTTTTTCATACAATCAATCCATACCCAATGGACCTTTAGTAGGAGGTTTAATTTTACAACGTGAAATAACACTGGTGCCACTCCATCCTAAAACCTCAGAAGAGATCCGAGAATTAATTGAATCAAAAGCGATTCCTTTTTCTATAGAAAGCGTAGACCAAAACCAGTACAAAATAAGATTACATTCATTTTCCGCAGAAGAAATCATTCAGTGGAGTAATGCCATTAATGAAACGAAGCAATTTTATATGATCCCAGTTGGGCTGGTAAGCCCCGTTTTTTATCATCGTTAATGTCAGAAATTGAATGGTTTAGAAGGAAGATGTACAGCAGACAGGTCTTATCTTTTTTCAAATTCAAGGAGTTAACTACAATGAGATCTCTAAGATTGCTGACTCTCATTCATTAATTCGACAACCCAATTTCTTCTTATTAAAAAATTATTATATCTTAGTAAATAAGAAATAATCTAACTGTTGATTTCCTTTCCCAATAATTTTTACACGGTAACCTTAGTTGAAAATGAATGTTTTATATATGGTGTTTTATAGCCAGTTTAAAACTTCACTACTTATTAATAGGTTCTTTTTAAGTCATTTTTGGTGGATTAGTAGCACATTAAGAATTGCTTAAGACAGAATAACATAACTTTAACCAAAGACGCAAAATGTTGTTGAACTAAAAAGATAGTTAATTGCGTTATAACTTTAAACCCGATTTCCTAGGACATGATAAAGGGTTAAAACACACTAATAAAATTCTTCACCTTTTCAATTCGTCAAATCAAAATGAAAAAAAACGTACGCTCTTCCTTTTCAATCATTACACTTCTTCTATTCTTCCTTTGTACATCGATTCTAATTACCTCTTGTAAACAAAAAAAGAAAACAGCCTACCCAACAATAGACCCTGGGTTTGGTTCCTACATTTACGCCTATTCCAGTGGTGTGATCTCAAAGACAACCCCACTTATTGTAAAATTGAATGAAGCGGCTATCGAACAATCCGAAATTGGCCAATCCCTTGAATCTAATGTCATCAGTCTTTCACCTTCTACTAAAGGAACAGCTATATGGCAAGACCAGAGAACGATTAAGTTTACTCCTGCAAACCACTTAAAAGAAGATACTGAATACACCGTTAGAGTTAAACTAAATAAACTTTACGAGGATGTCCCTTCTAAGTTGTCCACATTTGAGTATTTCTTCCAAACGAAAAAACAAGACTATTCTATTATCGTAGAGGGGTTGAATACACCTGATGTTTCTGATCTTAATAAACAGCAACTACTTGGGAAAATTCAGACGGCTGATCACGCTGATATTGAAGCCGTCAAACAAATGCTGAGCTTCTCCCAACCAAGCAACAATCAGCTAAAAATCAACTGGACACATGATGTAAATCAAGAGACCCACCATTTTACAATTGATAATGTGGTGCGTTCAAATAAAGCCTCAAAGGTTGACTTGAGTTGGAATGGAAAACAGATCGGAGTAAGAAGCTCAGATTCCAAGGAAGTAGAAGTTCCAGCCCTAGGAGATTTTAAAGTGCTTGACGCTAGAGTGATCAAGGGGACGGAACAATACATCCTAGCAAAATTCAGTGATCCCTTAAAAGCGGATCAAAATCTAAGCGGGTTGGTGAAAATCTCTGGAGCAAATACGTCAAACTACCGTTACAAGATCGATGGTAATGAACTAAGAGTATACCCAGGCGTTCGCCTGCAAGGGGCAAAAGACGTGAGTTTTACTCCAGGCATCCGCAATTCTCAATCCTTTAAAATGGAGAAGTCTGGCAAATGGTCATTGACATTTAGCACCCTTCCACCAAAGGTGAAGCTAGTCGGTAATGGTGTGATTATGCCAGGGACTGATGGACTGATTTTTCCGTTTGACGCCGTAAATCTTAAGGCAATTGATGTTGAGGTGTTTAAGATTTTCCAGAATAATATCCTTCAGTTTTTTCAAAATAACGATTTCAATAGTACCTACGATTTCTACAGAGTCGGTCGAGTAGTGCACCAGGAGAAAGTACCCTTAAATGCACTGAATGCCTCTGCCAACGCTGCCGAATGGACTAGGTATGGATTGGATCTTAGTAAAATGACTCAGACAGATCCTGGTGCCATCTACCAAGTGAGAATTGGTTTTAAGGAAGAATACAGAGCCTATAGTTGTGACGAAAATGAAAATGAAACCAATGACTTGGAACGTGTTTCATTAAACGAACGGTCGGAGGAGGAAGAGTTAGTTAGTTTTTGGGATAATCCATATCGTAGTTATAATTACCCTGGATATAAGTACAAACATAGAAATGATCCTTGTTATCCTGCCTACTATACTTCCAGAAATTGGGTGAAAAGAAATGTATTTGCTTCTAATATCGGAATCATCGGTAAGCAAGGAACTGATGGAAATCTGATGATTGCCGTCACGGATCTAATTACTGCAAAGCCTATCGCCGGTGCTGATATTGAACTGTTCGATTACCAACAGCAATCGTTAGGTAATTTTAAATCTGATTCTGATGGAATACTTTTCATTGATACAAAACGGAATCCTTTTGCTGTTTCGGTAAAAAGAGGCGATGAGGTCGGTTACTTGAAACTAGCTGACGGATCTTCTAATTCATTGAGTAAGTTCGAAGTGTCGGGTGCTCAAACGCAGAAGGGATTGAAAGGATACATCTATGGAGAACGTGGCGTTTGGCGTCCTGGTGATTCTATTTACCTGAGTTTCATTCTTGAAGACAAACAAAACAAACTCCCGGACAACCATCCAGTTACGTTTAAATTTAAAGATCCTAAAGGACAACTACAGCAAACTACAACAAGAACAAGCCATGTGAAGCACATGTATAATTTCAAGACGGCAACTTCCCAAGAAGCGCCTACTGGAAATTGGTCAGCATTGATAGAAGTCGGAGGAGCCAAATTCTATAAAAATATCAGAGTGGAAACGGTGAAGCCCAATCGACTTAAACTAAACATCGATTTTGGAAGGCAAGTGTTACAAGCAGCAGATAAGAATTTAGAAGGTATCATTAAAGTAAATTGGCTGCATGGTGCTCCAGCAAAAGGCGTGCGTACTGAAATCAAAATGGAAATGAAACCAGTAACAACTCGCTTTAAAACCTACGATGATTTTATGTTTGATGACCCAGCAAGAGCTTTTGAGGTTGAACCAAAGACAATTTTTGATGGAAAAGTTAATGATGATGGTTACACGACGTTCAAATCGAAATTAAACACCAACGATGAAGTACCTGGAAAGATGAAGGTATTCTTTAGCGCAAGAGCATTTGAAAGCGGTGGCGATTTTAGCTCAGACAACTTTGCAATGGATTTTAATCCTTATGAATCCTTTGCAGGAATTAATATCCCGAAAAACAAATACAACTCAAAGCGGTTTGATATCGGAAAAAACAATAGAGTGGAGGTCGTAGTGGTTGATGCAAATGGAAAACCAATTAAAAACAAGAAATTGAATGTTGGTCTCTATCGGGTAGATTGGCGGTGGTGGTGGGAACGTTCAAGTGATAACCTAGGACGCTACAACAGTACAACCCATCTAAACGCAGTCACAAAAACAGAAGTCACCTCCAATGGAAACGGAACCGCATCTTGGTCTGTGAAACCAGAAGGCTGGGGACGGTACATGATCAGAGTGTGTGATCCAGAATCTGGGCACTGTGCTGGTGATTTTGCCTACGCAGGCAGCCCTTGGGATGATGAGAACGGCGGATCAAGAGCTGGGGCAACCATGCTAGCTTTTTCTTCAGACAAAAAGAAATATGCAGTAGGCGAAACAGTCACCCTTAAAATACCCACTGGGCAAGAAGGCAAAGCACTCGTAACTATTGAGAATGGCTCAAGAGTACTAGAAAGTTACTGGGTCAATGCAAAGAAAGGAGAAACCAAATTCCAATTCTACGCAACGGAGTCCATGACACCTAATGTATATGCGCATGTTACCTTAATTCAGCCGCATGGCCAAGTGAAAAACGATTTGCCCGTTAGAATGTATGGGGTAATTCCAATCTACATCGAAGATCCAAACACTAGAATTGAACCGCAAATTGTGATGGATGATGTCCTAAAACCCGAGGAAAAATATACGGTTCAAGTAAAGGAAAAGAGTGGTAAACCAATGGCGTATACCATCGCTGTCGTCGATGAAGGATTACTTGATTTAACGCGATTTAAAACACCTGATCCTTGGAATACCTTTTACGCTAAAGAAGCACTAGGCGTTAAATCATGGGATATGTACAATTATGTCCTCGGTGCTTACGGTGGCGATTTAGAACGGATCATGGCCATTGGTGGTGATGGTGCTGTTAAACCTAAAAATGCAAAGAAAGCCAACCGTTTTAAACCCGTTGTCAGTTTCCTAGGTCCATTTGAACTTAAAAAAGGATCAAAGGCAACACATGAACTGGAAATGGCAAATTATGTCGGATCTGTCCGCACAATGGTGGTAGCAGCAAACGAAGGCGCCTATGGCAATGCAGACAAGACAACACCAGTACGTAAACCGCTCATGGTACTAGCAACATTGCCAAGAGTACTAGGGCCAACCGAAACGGTAAAACTCCCAGTGACTGTCTTCGCAATGGAGAACAAAGTGAAAGAGGTAGATGTACGCATAGAACCTAGTGCACTGTTTGAAGTCGTTGGTCCATCTTCCCAGAAAGTCCGTTTCGATAAACCAGATGAAAAAGTAGTCACTTTTGACTTAAAAGTAACCAAAGGCATTGGAGTCGGCAAGGTAAAAGTAATCACAACTGGAGGAGGAGAAACCGCAACACAAGAGATAGAGCTCGATGTGCGAAATCCAAATCCAAAGGTCACCGATGTAGCAGCTAGAGTCCTAGAAAAGGGAGAAACCTGGAACGAAGACTTTAAACTCGTAGGAACCAAAGGCACAAACTCTGGTATTCTAGAAGTTTCAAGCATTCCACCATTAAACCTTGGTCGCAGAATGGAATACCTTATTCGCTATCCGCATGGATGTATTGAGCAAACGACTTCAGCCGTTTTTCCTCAGTTATTCGCTGGTCGATTGCTTGACTTGACGGATGCTCAAAAGAAGGAAGCGGAATACAACATCAAAGAAGCAATTGCTAAAATCAAACGGTTCCAAATTGGTTCAGGTGGACTTGGATATTGGCCCGGTGCTACCTACCCAAGTTACTGGGGATCAAACTATGCAGGACACTTTCTCATAGAAGCGAAAAATGCAGGATACAATGTACCAGAAGCCTTGTTGAATAACTTGGTGAATTTCCAAAAGAAAACAGTACGCTCTTGGCGACCAGAAGATTATCCTTATAAATGGGGCTATCGTGGAAATGTCCATCTAGTTCAGTCATACCGCTTGTATATGCTTGCCTTAGCCAAGTCGCCTGAACTTGGTTCTATGAACCGTATGCGAGAGGTGAAGGAATTACCTGCTACTGCAAAATGGAGACTTGCTGCAGCTTACGTCCTTGCTGGGAAACCAGAAGTCGCCAAAGAGATGATCAATGGCTTAACGACAGAAATCAAGCCTTACCGAGAATTGAGCTATACCTACGGATCTGCCTTGAGAGACAGAGCAATGATCCTTGAGACGCTAGTTTTGCTAGATGATCGGAAACGTGCTGCTGAGGTTATGAAACAGATCTCTGATCAATTGAGTTCTAACGGCTGGCATTCTACTCAGACAATTTCATACTGCTTACTTGCTTGTGGGAAGTTTGTTGGAGAGAAAGACTTGTCTAAGAAATTTAACTTTACCTATAAAATTGGAAATCAAAGTCCTATAAATGCAGGGTCGGATAAAGCAGTTGTGCAGATTCCGCTGGGAGTTGATAATCTATCCAATAAGTCAATTTCAATCTCGAATACAACAGATGGAATTGTATTCGCTCGCCTTGTATTACAGGGACAACCAATTGTAGGGGACAAGACCAAAGCAGCCAACAAACTAGTAATGAAGGTCAATTACCTTAGTCTAGAAGGCGATACGATTAACATTAGTAAACTAGAACAAGGCACAGATTTCATTGCTCAAGTACGACTGAAAAATCCAGGACTTCATGGTCGATACAACGAAATGGCACTGAGTCAGATTTTTCCAAGTGGATGGGAGATTCATAATTCTAGGATGAATAATGTAAGTAACAATTTAAAAGCTTCAACACCTGAATATCAAGATATCCGAGACGATAGAGTCTACAGCTATTTTGACATTCGTGCTACAGAAGAGCAAGTGTACAATGTTCAATTGAATGCAGCATATGTTGGAAAATATTACTTACCTTCAACCTATTGTGAAGCCATGTATGACAACACCATTAACGCCAGACAACCAGGACAATGGGTAGAAGTTTTCAGACCTGGCAATTAGTTAAAATGACCAGTTAAGAAGAGAACACCGTGAAAATTAACGGAACATATACTGTTTTGATTGTAGCCACAATCTTAGTACTAGCTTGTGGCTGCAAGCAAAGCATTGATCGTAAATTATCTGAATTTGAATCCTTAACCAAGCATTTTCAACTCCTTGACCAAGAGGAGGCCGCAATGCAAATTACAAGGGATACAATCGAACGATTCTTTGAGTTGATTAATGCAACAGATCTAAGAATTCAGTTGAAACTGGATGAAAAAGATGAGACACCTTTCGGTGAAATCCTTCAGAACTATAAACAAGTATTAAAAAAAGGCTGCGTGTCATTCAACGAAAGTGAAAAAATATACGTCTTAGGTATTCTAGAAGAGGCAAAACAACTCTCCAGTCCTTTTGTAGGAGATTTGTTTAATGAACCAATTCAACTGATCAAGTATGAAGCCGATAACTATGGTGAGAATGTATATTATACTAGGGAAAATGCAATTGTTGTTCCCGCACAGAAATTGAAAGCAGGGTATAGAACGCCCGAGTATTTCCTAGAAACAATGCTACACGAAATTTTTCATTTGTATTCACGAAAGAACAAGGTAAAAAAGGAAGAGCTGTACGCTACGATTGGTTTTCAGCCGATTGACAAGCTTTTATTAACGGAACTGATGAAACGCAAGCGGTTGCTTAATCCAGATGGAATGGATCTACGATATGCAATTCGTCTTAAAGACAAGGAAGGCCAATCGTTTAAAGCGATACCGTTTACGTTCTCTTTTAGTGAAGGCGTAGAAAAACAGAAGAAAGATTACTTGCATCATATGGCGTTTGATCTTTACCAGATTGATTCAACAACAGCAGGTTGGCAGGTCTTAACTACACCAACTGGCTACTTAAGCACAGTGAGCCACACTGCACATCCAGAGTTTAGAGCACAAATTGGAAATAACACTGATTACATCATCCATCCTGATGAGATACTAGCAGACAACTTCGCACTGTTGGCCCTGTCAAAGAAGGATAAAGCAAGGTATAACAAGCTAAATGATGATGGAAAAGCATTATTAAAACAAATCGAGCAAATACTAGTTAAGTGAAAAAATGGGTTAAAAATAGTATTCGTTTTTTCTTTGTCAAACATAAGAAAAAGAGTGTCACTTTGCTTGTAATTAGCTTAGTTGCCTACTGGTTTTGCTTGCCTCGACCATTGTTTGATACGTTAACAAGCATGGTGGTACTGGACAAAGATAACCAGTTACTCGGCGCTAGAATTGCAGCAGATGGGCAATGGCGGTTTCCTTACAGAGATAGCATCCCACATAAGTTTGCCACTGCGCTACTAGAATTTGAGGATCGACGGTTTTACAGTCATCCAGGGATTGATGCTAAAGCGATTGCTAGAGCAATGGATCAGAATATTAGAAATCGTAGTATTGTGAGCGGAGGAAGCACGTTAACAATGCAGCTGATGCGAATGGCAAGAGGGGCCTCGTCACGCTCTGTATGGAATAAGGCGATTGAGGCGATTATGGCAACTCGGATGGAGCTCACCTACAGCAAAGACGAGATATTAGCCTACTACAGCTCTAATGCACCCTTTGGCGGCAATGTCGTTGGCTTAGATGCGGCTTCGTGGCGATATTATGCCAAAGCACCTGAATTGCTCTCTTGGGGCGAGGCTGCTACCTTAGCGGTATTGCCAAACAGCCCTTCGTTAGTCCACCCAGGAAAAAATAGAAATGTCCTGAGAGCAAAACGCAATCGCCTCTTAGATCGAATCCATGCCGCAGGGAAAATAGACCAATTGACATGTGAATTATCCAAGGAAGAACCGTTGCCAGAAAAGCCACATCCCTTACCAAGACTAGCACCACATTTGCTCGAACGTGCTTACGCGGAACAATTCTCAGGCAAGAGTGGGGTAGTTACCCGACTTAGAACAACAATAGATCGTACACTGCAAGAGCAAGCCTCTAGAATCGCCAAGCAACATCACCTCCGATTGAGACAGAACGGGATCAACAACCTTGCAGCAGTGATCATGGAAGTAGAAACGGGGAATGTGGTGGCTTACGTAGGAAATGTGCCCAGTGGAAAAGAGAATGGGGAAGAGGTTGATTTGATCATGGCTTCAAGGAGTACAGGAAGTATTATCAAACCATTACTATATGCAGGAATGATACAAGAGGGAAGCCTATTACCAAGTCAGCTAATATCGGATATCCCTGTTAACATGGGTAGTTTTTCGCCTAAGAATTATAATAATGATTATGATGGTGCAGTGCCAGCAAAGAAGGCGTTGTCAAGATCGTTAAATGTGCCAACCGTGAAAATGCTTGAAAAGCATGGGATTCATAAATTTCATCTTGAATTAAAGCAAGCAGGAATATCAACCATCACAAAACCTGCAGACCACTATGGGCTTTCTCTAATCCTAGGAGGTGCTGAGGTGAAGCTTTGGGAGGTTACAAATACATATGCAAGTATGGCAAGGACACTGCTTCATTTTTATGACCAAAGTAGTCGGTATGATCCAGCAGATTTCAGACCGCCAAACTATGTTTTTGGAGCAGAACACAAAGGAACTCCAAAATCAAAATTATTAATAGATCCGCCGAATATCAGTGCAGCAGCGAGCTGGTTTACCTTTGAAGCCATGCAAGAAGTAGAGCGGCCCAATACTTCAGGCGCTTGGGATTATTACGAATCATCTCGCCCCATCGCTTGGAAAACAGGAACCAGTCATGGGTTTAGAGATGCCTGGGCTGTTGGCGTCATGCCGAACTATGCGGTAGGCGTGTGGGTAGGCAATGCGGATGGAGAAGGGCGTCCAACGTTAGTTGGAGTACACGCTGCAGCTCCATTGTTGTTTGAATTAGTGGAACTATTGCCTCAAGGCGATTGGTTTGATCCACCGTTTGATGAACTTGTGGCTGTTCCCATTTGTAAATCCAGTGGTTTTCGGGTTTCTGAAAATTGCAGTGAGGCGGATACCATCTTGGTCGCAACTGCTGGTCTGAGAAGCGACGCATGCCCATTTCATCGATTAGTTCATCTAGATGCAGACAAGGAATATCAAGTGCATAGCGATTGTGAATCGCCAAACAATATGGCACATGCTTCATGGTTTGTGCTACCACCTATCCAGGAGCATTTCTTCAAGAAAAACAACCCAAGTTACGAGGTGCTGCCTCCATTTCGAGAAGATTGCAAAGGGATGATGGCAGAAGCCAATAAGCCAATGCAGTTAATTTATCCAAGAGAGGTTTCTAAAATCTATATTCCTAAGGACTTGGATGGAGAAAAGAGTCGAACTGTTTTTCGAGTGGCTCACCGCAAGCGCACTTCCACAATCTATTGGCATTTGGATGATGCTTATGCCGGGCAGACGAATGACTTTCACCAGTTGGCGTTTAATCCGGCGCCCGGGAGGCATGTCTTGACGTTGGTAGATGAGGAGGGATTTCGGTTGGAGCAGGCATTCGAGATTTTGGTTCGCTAGACGATTCTTTCTCTTCAACCATTGTTAAGCAGCGTATGTTGTATTTTTTTATTGTGAATTTTCATCTAACTACTTTTAGACTCTTTTAATAATTTTTTGATCAAATCAAACGACTGAGAAACATCCACAAGATCTTCAAACGTGATATGATGTCTTTTTTCACCACTCCAAAAACCTCTAGTGTTAAAAGGCCGATCACCGTTTACAATGAAGTAGATTGTTCCAAAGTCATTTTTGTTCTTATCGACATACATTTTAGTAATTTGATTAAAAAAGAGGGCATTCTCCTTCGTATGACCATACCAATAGTCTTTAATGACCAATCGATCTTCCAACAACTTGTACTGCGTTTCCTTCCGTCTAATTGACTTATGGATTTCAGGGATGACCGTTATTAATACAAACACAAGAAGTGCACCGCCAAAAATCAAATTGTTTCCTAAAACGAAACTACCAATTAAAGGAGCGAAGACAAGTACCCCAAGAACTGGATTACTACCCAATATCTTTAAAATCGCTAACCGTGGCTTGTGAGAAGGCGCTCCCTTCCAAACTTCTTTTGTGCTCATAGCTAAGAGTTTTTAATTTAAGAAAACTAATTACTGAATTTATCTAACTTTCTGAACTGATTCGACTATTATCTATTGCCTTCTAGTAAAACTCGACGAACTGTAAAGCATTGTCTTTGCTTGAAACTGTTCTCCTTTCTTTCTCTGTAGAGGAAAAAGACTCGCTAGAGTATTTTATTTCTATATTTGCGCTCTGATAAACTACTTATAATTAGAAGGAATGAGTTGGATCTATTTTCTTGATTTGTTTGGCACATGTATCTTCGCAATTTCAGGTGTCCTGACTGCGATTCGCAAGGAATTTGATCTAGTTGGTACCTTGATTATTGGATTTGTGACGGCTATTGGAGGCGGTACCCTAAGAGACTTGTTGATTGGACGGTTTCCTGTAGGATGGTTAAATGATAGAAATTATTTTATTGTCATTTTTATAGGATACCTTATTGCTTATATCTTTCAGAATAAGGTGGTGAGGTTTAAACGAAGTATGTTTCTTTTTGATACCATCGGAATTGGCCTATTCACGATTCTAGGTATCCAAATTGCCCTGCAATACAAACTAAATGTTGAGGTATGCTTGATTATGGGAGTGATTTCTGCTTGTTTTGGTGGTGTAATAAGAGATGTATTGACCAATGAAATTCCACTTATTTTTAGAAATGAAATTTACGCAACAGCCTGTTTAATAGGTGGTGTTGTCTATCTAGTTTTAATGAAAATTAGTTCCTTTGAAAACTTAAACATTATTTCCTCAATTCTCATTGTTATCCTGGTGCGTTACCTCTCCATTAAGTATAAATGGTCGTTAAATTTTTCTCAGAAATAGTATTTCAGTCCCTGTGTTAATTATTAATCACAATGTTTCTTGATCCGATCCAACATAATCGCTTTCACACGGTCCCGCAGTTCCTCTAAGTTGTCAAGGGTATACCCAGTTGTGTCTATCGGTCCATCCCAATAAACGGTTACATTACCAGGACTTAGATTAAAGCCTTGTAGTGGATTCGTGATCTTTTCTGAACCAATAAGTGTTTGTACAAGGATTGATTTCTTTTCTTCGATGGCTAATCGAAATGCCCCATTGTAAAATTGTTTCAAGGGTTGAGTGGTTATGTTGCGCGTACCTTCAGGAAATATAAAAATAGAAAATCCAGCCTTGAGATTCCGTGCCATCGTCTGATAACCAAACTGCTTAGAGACCTTACTTGAACGGTCGATCAGCACGCACAACCGCCTTATTAGCAATCCCCAAACCGGAATGCGCCCTGTGGCAATCTTACCTAAAAATTTAAATATAACTGGGCTAGTCACCTCACTTGCAAAGACATCAACAATTGATTTGTGATTGCTCACCAACACATAGCTCTCTTTTTTACTTACGGAAATTTTAGATCGTAATTTATATCGAATCAGAAGTAAGATGCTTATAAGTCTTGCAAGTAGCTTATAACCAATCTTTAAGATAAGACGCTCAGAACGTTTTCCGAAAATCAGCAAAACAGGAAACGCAAGCAGGGTATATCCCATTATAAAAAATGACATGACTATCATTCCATAACAGGCCCAAATCCGCTTGAATACTGTTTTCATTTGATCACAATTTAATAGAAAAAGAACAGCTAAACAACCTGTTTGTTCAAAAAAAAGCCCCTCATCAAACGATAAGGAGCTTAATAGTGGATTGGGTTTAATGTATTCTTTTGCTAGAAACAAATCGGATCGAGCGCTTATAAATTTAACAAACTCAATGAAAATTACCAATCAGTTCAACATATTTTAATTAAAGTAAACTAATCGTTCTGAATCTGTATTGTTTAATATGTTGCATTCTCCACCTCCGTTTCCTGGTACTACAGAAGCAGTTATAGTGGTTTGGCCTGAAGTTCCAGAGGGATCATAAGACCCTTCAAATGCGAAAGCTTTTGTCTCTCCCGCCAATATTGGTGACCCAACATAGGTGAAATTATGTGTAAAAGCACTTGATGTATAGTTCCAATCTGAGTTATTGTGTGGTGTAAGTGCACATGGAGATCCGTTTGGATTAAATAGGATAGGGTATCTTGGATCTAATGGAATCCGCACGATAATGGGTACCGTCCCATCTGTATCAATAAAATTAATTTCAGAAACTTCTACAGCCGCACAAACAGTGGAAACTCCAGTGATATTTCCAGGTAGAATCGTAGAAATCGGTGTCAGGTCAGCGCATAGATTCAAACAACCACTCTGATCTGCTGTAACAGGCAGGGAGATACTCCCTGAACTGAAGAGACACGCATCTCTTGGATCTGTCATATCAGAACATTCTTTGACGTTAACAACGCCATCTCCATCACAGTCAAGCGCACCAGAAGGATCCGCTGGATTAGCAGTTAGGATTGCACAAATATCTAAACTGGCATCACTACAAGGATTACAAGGGGTATTTACGATTTGAACGCCGATGACAACAGAACACAATTCATTATCAGCAACGGTTGCCTGATAAAAGCCAGCCGCTAAACCGGTTGCTGTCGCTTCAGTTTGATGCCCAGCAGCAGCATCCCATTGATAGGAGTAAGGCTCAGTGCCAAGAGAACCGATAAGGGTAGCAGTACCATCATTGGTGTTGTTGCAACTTACATTGATCGTAGAGGCATAAGCTACCATATTGCAGGGGACAAGATACTTTGGAATCAGACACCACTGCACCAATTCTCCATGATCACCATTCGAGTCATCTACAACGGAAATGGTCCAAGTCCCATCGAACACTTCTCCATCAAATGAGGATAATGTACCGCTAGGAGGAATGTAGTTGCCAATCGTCGGTGTACCGCAAATTAGAGGACTGCCTTCATCGTCAAATTCAACATTTAAGTCATCATTGGATAAGCACTTGTCAAACATAATATTTACAGTTGTTCCTTCAGGACTAGTAAGCGCAATCTCAAGGTCTGCTAGGAAGGTATGATCAATGCGCATGGCTACATTTAGATCTCCGATAAGCTGTCCAGTTCCAGATACGACCAAGTTATCTTGTGGGTCGTTAGAGTCATTGATTATAGCATTTGGTGTACTAGAAAACATTCCACATTTGGACGTCGGCACCTGATTGGCAGGCGGGCTGAAGGCGCAGACTTGAAAGGTGCCAGTTTGGTTGTTTGAATAGTCCCAGACCCGTAGATAATAAGTGCCTGCCGTTAAGCCTAAAAACGCAAAGGGCCATCCAGTTGAAAACTGAGTGCAGGCGATTTCTGTTAAGCCTCCTCCGCAAGAACCTGAATAGAGCGAAGCATTAGCAAAGGGCCATTGGACATTGCTGACATCAAAATTCACATCTGAAGTAGAAGTTGTGGTGATTGAGTACCAGACATCACCTCCCTGAAAATCGCCACAGGAGGGTGTCCCCTCGTTCGAATTTGTTGCATTGACATTGCTTCCAGCTGTAAAAGTCGTACAGTTGTCTGGCTGAATCGTTAAGACAATTGCACTGGTACAGTCATTGTTTGCTGGAGGGGTAGGGGGAACGATTAAGGTAGCATCAAGGCAAAAATTAGTGTAATTTGGAGCACCCCAATTAGCGACAACAACGTAGTAAACTACACCACTCTTAAGTGTTGTTGCTGTTGTAATGTTTAAGTTGGCAGTACTGATGGTGTTTACATCGCTACTTATGCAAGTGCCCCCAGAAGAAGGACATCCTTCATACAGAAATACACCCACATAACTGTTACTAATGCTAGTGATATTGATTCTAATCCCTTGCGTCCCATTCCCAGTGATTTGAAACCAATATTCATCATCATTATAGTTGACCCCACAAGTGTTCATTGGTGCAGAACCATCAGCAGGAAATTCGCCCATATTTCCCTGAGAGGTCCCACATTGAAGCGTAAGTGGAAAAATAGTTGCTGCAGTGCTGCAATTTGTCTGCCCAGAAAGGCAAATAGAGCAGGTTAAATGACAAAAAAGGAATAGAACAATTGTAATTGAATTGACTTTCATAAGAGTGGAGGTTAGGTGGTTGAAATAAATTATTTCTTATTAAAGTATTACAATTTTGTTGAAATTGCAAATAATTATGTATAAGATGAAGTGTCGATTATCAATATAAAATTTGCCAAATTTTAATTATAGAAAAATATAGTTCCATTTATGTTTATTTGTGAAACATAAAATTAAATTAAAAATATGTGCTGTATGCAAACAAAAATACCGAAATCTGATTGATCAGACTCCGGTATTACCAAATACATTTTGTATAAAGTTCTATTTTACATAACAACACTAAATTTCCATTCTATATTATCCACGTTTCCCAATTTTAGGTTTCGTAGTTTTTCCTTTGTTTTTTCCCTTATTTCCACCAAACAATGCCTTTTTATTCTCTTTAATCAATACATAGCGTAGCGTAAGTGCTGTATCATGATTGAGCAAACCCGGGCCGCCACTGATATTGATCTTTGGACGATAATCAAACGATACATTGATTTTTCCTAGTGTTACTTCTACACCTGCTGTTCCTGTTATGCCAATCGGATCTTTTGTTTCTTGGCCTTCTAACTCTATTCTATTTCCTTCATCATTGATATAATAATCCTTAATCCATCCCTTGTGTAAACCTGCACCGTAGAAGTAAGTTAGGTTTTTGATCAACAATTTCTTGTACTGTTTTCCAACAAGACTAAAGTCTGCTTTGCTTCTAAAATCGTAATGTGCAACGCCTTCAACAGTAAGATCATCTGTTATTTTTTGCTGAACAGAAATTCCATAATTCGTTCCTAGTCTTAGTCCTGCTGCTGTTTTATATGATTGAGCGAACATTGTGATGGTAACTAGATTCAAGATAAATATGCAAATTTTCTTTTTCATGATTCAGTTGTTTAATCCCAAATTCTTAAGCTAGTCCTTCGGGTTGAGTTGATAAATTAGTTTAGTAAAGCAATTTGTAAGATGTTTTTATTCAATTATCAAATATGAAATCTGTTATTGCCATTCTTATGCCAGACTTATGTTTAAACGTCTGATTTACTGTATTTTGGGTGTTCTGGTGCGTTATTTTTTTATTAAGAATAATTGGCGAGTTATTAATAATTTGTTAATCGATAAGGCGATTTAACAGTTGTAAATCCTAGTAGAATGACAAGTAATTGGTTGATAGTCTGTTGGTTGGGTAGTTATAGTGCGGGGTTGACCTTCTTAACAAAAGAAGATGTTAAACCAGGACATGTTTAAGGCAGGATATGGTCAATAAAAGTTTTTGGTTTAATATGTTATTAATCCCTACTTTCGTAGAACAATTCACAACTATGAATTCAAAAGAGTTTAGAGCAACTGCTCATCAGTTTGTCGATTGGATGGCTGATTACTTAGAGCAAATCGAGGAGCTACCCGTCCGTTCTCAGGTGAAACCTGGTGAGATTTATAATCAATTACCAGAAAATCCGCCACAAGAACCAGAGTCAATCCAAACAATATTTGAGGACTTTAAGCGGATTGTTGTCCCAGGGATGACGCATTGGCAACATCCTAAGTATTTTGCTTATTTTCCTGCAAACTCAAGCTATCCCTCACTACTTGCAGAAATGCTGACGGCTACAATGGGAGCACAAGGCATGCTCTGGGAAACCAGCCCCGCAGCTACAGAAATGGAAGAACGTGTGATGAATTGGCTGATCGACCTCCTACAACTTCCGAAGAACTGGGACGGCTGTATTCAAGTAAGTGCCTCTTCCTCAACTTTAGTAGCAATCATCTCTGCTCGTGAAAAGTATAGCGGATACACCACAAACAAAAAAGGAGTTCATCAGCCACTCACCGTCTACGCCTCCGAGCACATTCACTCTTCCATCGAAAAAGCAGTGCGCCTTGCAGGTATGGGGTCTGATAACTATAGAGCAATTGGCGTAGACCAGAACTTCGCTATGCGACCAGATCTATTGGAAACTGCAATCAAAGACGATATTGCAAATGGAAAGAAGCCTGCCTGCGTTGTTGTCGCTATTGGAACTACCAGTTCAACTGCAGTTGATCCGTTAAAACAAATAGCTGAGATCTGCCAGCGGTACGATATTTGGCTCCATGTAGACGCAGCGTTTGCTGGTACCGCAATGGTTTTGCCAGAACACCGTCATCAAATCAATGGAGTAGAGCTAGCGGATAGTTTTGTCTTTAATCCGCATAAATGGATGTTTACAAACTTCGATTGCTCCGCTTACTTTGTCAAGGACAAGGATGTGATGATTAGAGCATTTAGCATTTTACCTGAATATCTAAAAACTAGGAATGACGATACGGTTATCAATTACAAGGACTGGGGAATACAACTAGGGCGACGCTTTCGTGCATTAAAGCTCTGGTTTGTCATTCGAAATTTCGGTGTAACTGGTATTCAAGAACGGCTTAGAACGCATATCATGCTAGCGGAAAACCTAGAAGCAGAAATACGTGAGACTGCTGATTTCGAACTGCTTTCTCCTCGTTACTTTTGTTTGTTGTGTTTTCGATATCGCCCAACGGATAAAGAGTTGACTGAAGAGGCGTTGAATGCATTAAATGCTCGTATCGTTGGCCAGTTAAATGATTCTGGCGAGTTGTTTCTAACACACACAAAACTGAATGGGAAGTATACCATCCGTCTTTGTATCGCACAGACCAATGTGAACGCTACGCATGTGAAAGAGGCTTGGGCACTGATTCGGAAGGTCGCAAGGCAATAAATTGGAACGGCCTAGGGATCGCAGATGTTGTTTGAATGGAGTGCAGCGTAAAGAGTGTCGAAGAGCCCGACACGAAATGAGGCCAAGAGGCTGAAATGAGGGTAGGCCCCAAAAACATCCTTATAACACAACGTGTTTAGAATAATCGATGAACTGAATAATTCAAAGGGATTATATCTTACGGTTAAGTGAAATATCTAAGCCTTTCTTAAGGAAATCACGGAGTTTTTATTATTTTTATTTATAATGCATCATCAGATTGTCACCCACTATTCTAATATTGGTTTCCCTAACCCAATATAAGTTGTTTTCAATCGAACTACATTGAGGATTTTAAGATAACTAACAAACTACTGACCATGAAAAAAATTACCCTTCTACTTTCTATTTTTCTAATTCCCTTTTTCGGATTTTCTCAATGTCTACTTGACAAAGATGCTGGTTCAGACCCCGCTGATCGAGTAAACCTGGCAAATGACTATAACAAGCCTAGTCCATATGCTTACGGCGATATGTTTGGTGTAAATGATGCTGGGCAATTTCAAGGGTTGGGACAAAAGCAAAATCCAATTCGATTCCTCACGACTAAGATGCGTGCTTTTCGAGCGATGGATTATGATTTTAATCAAGGACTTCAATTTGGAACGCCTTATGCCAGTCTTACAAAACCGAAAGATGTCAATGGATTCCCACAGTTTCTTGGCGTTGGAAATGGTAACTACGATAATTTTGTCAATCATCAAGGGATTACCAGTATTAGCTCTGCGACGGAGATTTTAAACAAGGATCCACTTACTTGGAAAGAAAAGATTTGGAACGAATCTGATTGGTGGCCATCAGGAAGTGGATTAACAATTCCGCAGCAAATCGAACAGTCTTACGAGAATTATACAACTACTTTTTTAGATCGATATGGCGATCCGAATAATGTAATAGTAGATTACTATCAAGTAGGAAATGAGCTTTGGGATTATCCAATAGAGGAGGATTATCATGCTATGATGCAAGGAGCCCATAATGCATTTGTTGCAAAGTATGGAGCAGATGAATCAACTTGGCCAGTCAAGCTTATGCCGGGGTCATTTCAAGCATTTACAAGAGATAATATCTGTACTTCTTCTCAACGAGATTTTTCTAACTGTGGTTCCAGTGTTGATATGTTTAACCAAATCGGGGACTATCTAAACATCGGGAATTGCACTGTTTTAGAAGATTTACATGCCATCAACATACATTCTTATCCGTTTGATGAAGGTACGTTGGATCTGGTGCATCCTGAAAAACCAAACAACGAGTTTCTTGGATTTATAGCTAGTTTAGCATTTAGAGATTCAAATCCTCTTCTAAAAGATAAGGGAATATGGCTTACAGAAACAGGATATGACTCTTGGAATGTAGATAATGGATCAGGTTTAGCAGTTGGTGTTGGTGAATTAACTCAAGCGGCTTACATACTAAGAATGTACATGATAACGAGTAGGTATCACATGGAGCGTGTTGATTTTTATATGGCATTTGATCTAAATAGGACGACAAACATCTATCACGGTGATTATTACAGCAGTAGTGGTTTCTGGGAACTAGGCTTGCATCCAGTTTGGAACAGTGGATCTGCGGATCCTGCACATGGGGCAAATCCTAAAGCATCCTTCTTTTCTTTGTATGAATTTCAGACAATGTTTAAGACAAAGGTGTTTTATGAAGCAGTCGCTGAGACCAATGAGGTGTATGCTTATATTATTGCAGAACCTGATGGCAGCGATGCTTACCTAGTGTTCTGGAATCCAACACACTCAGAAGATAACACTTTATTCAATCAAGTCAGCGTGAATCAAGCTGTTACACTTCCGAATAACTATGCAGTTTCTAGTAATGCAGCAACTTTCTTTGCAACGACAGGAGATGAAGTGAACGAGCCTTACACTCCAACAACTGGTAATACCTTCAACGCAGTAACAGGAACGTCTCCAGGGGCCACAACAATCATCAATGCGACAAGGATGCCTGCTTATATCAAACTAACTGGTGCGCCTTGTACAGGAGCTAATATCTCTGTCACTCCGAATACAATCAGTGCAACGATCACGGCAGGGAATGTCGATTTTATCAACGTTTTAAGTGGTGCTACGGTAGTCGGAACTATATGCTCCTCTACGGCTACTCCTTGTTCAAATGGTAGTACAAACAATGCAACTGTAACACCTGGTACATATACCGTAGAAATTGGCTATTCTGATGGAACGACTTGCCAATCAACAGTCGTTGTACCCGGCAGCTGCGTAGACATGGACAATGATAATGTATGTGCAGCAGTGGATTGCGACGACAATAATCCTAACATTCCAACAACTCCAGGTACTGTATGTGATGATGGAAATCCAGCTACCTCAGGAGATGTTATTCAAGGAGATGGATGCACCTGTCTGGGAATTGTACCACCTACTGGCGGATGTGATACCACCTATGTCTCTTGTACTGGAGTCAACGTAACTGTAGGCTCAGGAACTGTTTCAGTAGATGTTACTGGAACTGATCTTGAATTTGCCAAAATCATGTTGCCAGATTATACCCTAGTTGATTGGTTCTGTGCTGCTTGGTTAACTCCAACTTGTACGAATGGGTTAAACGCTCAAGCGACTGTAGCAGCAGGCACTTACATTGTTCAAGTCCAGTATTTAGATGGTACGGTTTGCCAAATAGATAATATATCGGTCATCGTTAGTGATAATGATGGAGATGGCGTCTGTACTGCTGAAGATTGTGATGATAATGATCCCAATGTACCAACAACTCCTGGTACTTCATGCGACGACGGAGATCCAAATACAAGCAACGATGAAATACAAGCAGATGGTTGCACCTGCCTAGGAACTGGCTGTGGAACAGACTATACGGATTGTAATGGTGGAGTGATCTCAGCAGGAAGTAACTCAATTTCTGTTACGATCAATGCAGGCGATGTCGATTATGTGAAGGTAATGAATCCTGATTACACCTTAGTCGATTGGTTGTGTGCGACTTGGCTGACAAGTTGTTCAAATGGGACGAATCCTTCCCTTACGGTAAATCCAGGTACTTATCTTGTTCAATTTCAATATAGTGATGGGACGCTGTGCGATATTCAGAGTGTCGTAGTTGGCGGTTCAGGTTCTTGTGGTGATCCTGACTTATCTGTTGTTGCCACTGTTATTCCTGCGAATGTGCAGGGCGTCTCAACTGTTTCTACGGTGATTAAGGTGTCAGAAGTCGCTGGTTACGATACAGAGGGTTCTATGATAAAAGTGCGAGTGCCGTCAGACGATCGATACAACTTCATTTGGGATCCAGGGTTGACTCAAATCGGTTTTAACATAGTTGACAATACGGCTTGGAACTATACTGGTGATAATGGCATCTTCCATAATTTTGAATTTAGTGGTGTGCTGAGTGCTAGTAACAGTTTATCCTTTGGCTTTATCGGTTTTTATGATCCTCAAAACACGAATGGGCAGACGACTATTTCCGTTACGGTGGTGCCTTTCAGTGGAGGAGAAACGAATCCAGCAAATAACGCCGACTCTGAATTATTGATCTACTTTCAGTAAAGTAAAGGCTATAAAGTGGTGCCTGAGTTTATGTAATTCAGGCACTATTTTTTTGCTAGTATCAACTTGCTACTAGTAGTTCTTAAGGCCCAGGTTAAAAACTTTATTTTCTGGATTTCAAATTTTGATTAAATTTGCGCCTCAATTTAGTGAACATGAAAGTATTTAAGTTTGGAGGTGCATCCGTAAAAGATGCAGATGGAATAAAAAATGTTGTTCGTATTTTAGAGCAATACGCAGACGAACACACAGTCGTTGTGATCTCCGCAATGGGTAAAACGACCAACGCCCTTGAGCAAGTCGTAGACGCGTACTTCGATCCGAAAAAAAACGCCCAAGAACCGCTCACTGCCATCAGAAATCAGCACTTTGAACTCCTAAAACAACTCTTCGATCCATCAGATGAAGTGTTCGCCAGTATAAACGACTCCTTCGTGGAAATTGATTGGATTCTAGAAGATGAGCCCCAAGAACAATACGACTACATCTACGATCAAATCGTATCAATCGGAGAAATGGTCTCTACCAAAATAGTAGCCGCATTCCTCAACAAATCGGGAATACCCGCCCAATGGTTAGACGCAAGAGATGTCATTCACACGAATAATACCCACCGCGAAGCCAAAGTTGACTGGTATACCACTGAAAAAACAATGAATGAGATCGTTCCTGATCAAGCAAAAAAGGGACTTGTTATCACTCAAGGATTTATTGGATCTACGTCTGAGAATTTTACAACAACCCTAGGTCGAGAAGGATCCGATTACTCAGCGGCCATTTTCGCCTATTGCCTCAACGCAAAGTCTATGTCAATCTGGAAAGATGTTCCAGGCGTTTTGACGGCAGACCCAAGACTATTCAAGCACGTAACCAAGATAGATCGACTGTCTTACCGTGAAGCTATCGAAATGACTTATTATGGAGCTAAAGTGATTCATCCAAAGACAATCAAACCCCTTCAAAATAAAAACATTACGCTGTATGTCAAATCGTTTATAGAGCCAGAAGGAAGTGGAACCATCATTTCAGCAAATCTAGAAAGCCAGTATCCTCCTGTAATTGTAGTAGAGAAAAATCAAGTATTATTGCACATCTCTACCCGAAATTTCTCCTTCGTTGCAGAAGATAATTTGAGTGCAATTTTCCTTGCCTTTGCCAAGCACCGAATCAAAGTAAACATGATGCAAAATAGTGCCATTAGTTTCTCCGTTTGTGTTGACAACAAAATCAGAAGAATCAAAGGGTTATTGGAAGATTTGACAAAAGATTTTAAGGTTTTAAAAGATGAAAATTTAGAATTAATTACCATTAGACATTACAAGCATGAAGTTATTGAACGTCTTAAAAAAGGGAAAATGGTAATTTTGGAAGAACGAATTAGAAATAATGCCCAAATGGTGGTAAAAGACATCCCAGTAATTGAACGAATCTAATAACTTAAGCAGTTAATTTGTTATCTTTCGATTCAAAACACCAAAAAATGACAATCCACTTTGGCCTAAAGCTAGATGATCTTGTTTATCCGCCCCTCCATCAAATCCATTCAGAGTATCCAGAAGGAATGGTTTACTGTGGCCCGTTCGGATTAATCAATTTCCTAGAAGAGCAAATAGGCATTCCTCCTCAGGAAGCTGACCTTGAATACATCAGAATTGAGCAATTCAGACAAGCCTTATACCGATTTGCAGAAAACAACCCAAACGCCTACTACACTCGATCATTGGCTGCAGATGCATTCGCCACGGCTGAATACCTATTGGCAAGAAGAGATGAAATGCTCTTGGTTGGTTGGGATTTTCATATTAATGACAAAACACCAGAAAGACTTCAGACATTAGCAAACGTTCAGCACCTCTACGAAGGAACTGGGCAGAAAGTTAATGGATTTGCTGATCGTTTTATTGAAGTAGCCAATCTGATTACAGATATTCAGCTAGGCATCAGTAGCATCCATTTAAATGAACCACTAGAGTTGTTACCTCCTCACTTTCAATCTCTTTTTCTATTGCTTCAAGAAATTGGTGTTACCATTGAACAGGCAAAAACAGCTGAATTTAAAGGAGATAATGACCTCGCAGTATTTCAAAATGCGTTACTCGAACGCGTTGGGAAAAAAGGGAAGATACAACCAAAGGGGGATGGATCATTGATCATCGTAAAAGCAGAACGTGAAACGGACAACGCAGCAAATTTCGCAAAACTATTCAAATTAAATCCTGATTACCAACCAGTTTGCTTGATTCCAGAGCAAAATCGAACCCTTGAAAATACCATGATTCAGGAAGGATTGCCAGCGATGGGTATTCTTTCTTCTTCTAGAGCTAGGCCAACACTGCAAATCTTGAAATTGGTCGCTGCTTTTCTCTGGAAACCCGTTGACCCTTATAAGATCTTACAATTTGTCTCGCTTTCCGTTAAGCCGTTGCATTACGAGTTAGGATATATCATCGCAAATTCCATTGCAAAAAGCCCTGGGATTAATAGTGAAGAGTGGAGAAAGAAGGTCTTTGGTTACTTTAAGAGATTGGAAGAACGTGCCGAGCATGACAAATCCATAAAAATAAAAGATATTCGATTTCAATACGACTTTTGGTTTAGCCGCAAACGGCATGATATCAATGGAAAAGTGCCAAAGGAGGATGTGATCAAAATTTTTAATTATCTAACACAATGGGCAAAGAAACAATACGATGAATACCAAGGAAAAGAACAATCACTCTTAACATTGAGCGCACAAGCAAAAAAGATAAGAGATTTATTGGCCCTTCTTCCGCCTGCCGAAACAGAGTTAACCGCCTTGCAAATTGAGCGCATCGTTCGAACCATAGACGAACCTTCAAATGTTCAATTGTCGAGTACAGAAGTAGGGAGTTTGCCCTTCGTCCATCATCACTCTGCGATTGTAAGACAGACGAAGGATACCCTTTGGATGAATTTTAATGATCATGAAGAAGAACATCGTTTTCCTAAATGGTACACCCAAGAAATCGATTACCTTGAAGCCTTGCATCTCAAGACAGAATCGCCTGAATTAGAAGGGAAGCGTTTGCTTTGGCAACGGTTGAGACCCGTCCTTCAAACCACTGATAGGCTCATTCTCGTTGTGCAAGCAAGGATAAATGGCAATGAAGCTCAACCACATCCACTTTACGGAGATCTGCATGCGGTTTTTACTGATTTATCACTCATTAGCTGTGATATGGCGAATCAGTCGAATCTTGAGCTTATGAGTGCGTTCAAACTCCCAGAGCAAATTGAATTAAAGCGACGAGCGCCAAAAAAGCAAGATCCCTATTTGGAAATCGCCTCAAACAAACAATTGAGCGAACGCGACAAAGAATCGTTTAGTAGTTTGTCTGATTTGTTTTATTATCCTTATAAGTGGGCATTCAGACATAAATTGAAACTTAAAAAGTCCACTATCCTTAGCGTTGTAACGGATAAAACATTGTTTGGAAACCTATCTCATCTATTGTTTGAACGACTATTCGCTGTAGAAAATGTACTAGCACTTTCCAATGAGCAAATTGATGACTTCATTGATCATACGATGACCGATGTTCTTGAAAGTGAAGGAGCAACTTTATTGCTCTATGGAAGAGAACCTGAACGTATCGGCTTCCTGAATAAATTGAATTATGCTGTGCACACCTTGTTAAAACATATCAAAGAAAACAATTGGAAAATAAGAGGCACAGAGATAGAATTGGAGGGAGAATTTATGGGTGTTCCAGTGAACGGAAAAGCTGATTTAGTCCTAGAACGTGGAGATGATCGAGCAATCATTGATCTAAAGTGGCCCAACCGTTCCTATCTTAAAGAAAACATTCGAAATCGAGAAGATCTACAATTGGTATTCTATTCTAAACTTCTAGACAAGGAAGAAAAATGGGCACACACCGCCTACTACATCATGGAGATTGGTGAACTGTTTGCTAGAAACAACAAAGCCTTTAAAGATGCCAAGCAAATGAGTCCAAATGATGACCACACGATCATAAATCAAGAGATCTGGGACAAAATGCAAAATACCTACCAGTGGAGAATGGAACAAATCAAAGCCGGAAAAATTGAAATCAGAACCTCCGAAACCCTTGATATCCTTGATGAAATTGGACTGCCAGTAGGAGACATGGTCGACTTCCTAGAAATGAAAAATGAAGATGCCCGATTCGACGATTTTTCTGTTTTGTTAAAATAGACAACACGCCCTAACTTCTCTTCAACGTAAAAGCAAACGTAGAACCCACATCCACCGTACTCCTAACATTAATCGTTTGATTGTGCGCTTCAATGATGTGCTTGACAATGGCTAGCCCTAAACCAGTTCCGCCCTCATCTCTTGATCGACTTGTATCTACGCGATAAAACCGTTCAAAAAGCCTAGGCAAGTGTTGCGCTGCTATGCCCATCCCGTTGTCAGTAACTTCTATCAGGCATGTTTGATCGTCAACGTTATAGAAACTGACGACTGTATTGCCGTTTTTATCACCATATTTAACAGAATTGATCAGTAGATTGATGAATACTTGTTTGATTTTGTCACGATCTGCATCCACTAGATATCCAGTTGGCATATCACTTCTGATATATAGAGAGATGCCCTTTTCCTTTGCAGTGAGCTCAGTTGCTTGAAATGCTTCGAGAATAAGTGTTGGGAGGTCAAAAGCCTTAGACTCGATTTTAAGTTGATTGGACTCGAAGCGAGAAATCATGTCTAACTCTTCAACAATAACTTGTAATCGCTCTAGATTTTTGGCGGTACGTTTGAGGTAACTCATATTGATGTTCTCATCGTACAACCCACCTTCAATAAGGGTGTACAAATAACCTTGCATGTTGAAAATAGGGGTTTTTAGCTCGTGGGAGATGTTTCCCATAAACTCTCGTCTGTAGACTTCAAGTTCACGGAGATCGTCCATTTCTTTTTCCTGATCCTTCGCCCATTCTAATACCTCGTGTTCTACTTCATCGATGAGGCGGTGTTTGAGATCTAGTTTGTCTGAAAGCGATTCGTTTCTTTTGGACTTAAATCGATGTATTGTTTTATGGATAAGCTTGACTCTGTGGTAGATATAGCGTTCTAGGATACCAACAACCAGGAAGTAAGCCACGATGAATATAATGACAGAAAGCCCAAGCATTAACCAGATGGAAAACGAGGGGATAAACCAAAATTTAAGCAATACTAGACCTACTAGATTCGACAACGTTATGATCGATGCAGAATATCGGGCTAATTGTAAAGGAGTTTGATTCTTAAGGTTGATTAAACTCATTCTGCTGATTCAAATTTATATCCAATTCCTTTGATTGTTTTAATGTAGTCGGAGCCAATTTTTTCTCTTAGTTTTCTAATATGAACATCAATTGTTCGATCTCCAACAATGACATCAGTTCCCCAGACTTTATTATAGATCTCTTGTCTTTCAAAAACCTTTCCCGGCTTTGATGCCAATAGGTGTAGTAGGGCAAACTCTTTTTTTGCAAACGGAATTTGCTGGTCGTCTATCATCACTGAAACCTGTTCTTTATTAATTGTCAGTTTTCCAAAAATCAGCGTGTCAGTTGCCACCTCTTCAGATTTTTCTGCCCTTCTCAGCAACGCCTTTATTCTGCTTATCAAGAGTCTCGGGCGGATTGGTTTTGTGATATAGTCATCACCTCCAACATCTAACCCCGCAATTTGAGTGTAATCTTCACTTCTAGCTGAAAGAAAAGCAATAATTGTTTGTTTAAATCTAGCATCGGCTCTCAAGGTTCTGCATACCTCTATTCCATCCATTTCTGGCATCATCACATCTAATAAAATTAATTGAGGAAGCACTTTTTTGGCGACAGTAATTCCTTCAAGGCCATTTTTTGCAGTATAGACATCATACCCTTCCTTTTCTAGATTATATTGAATGAATTCTAGAATATCTTCCTCATCATCTACAATCAATACCTTGGACACTTGTTCATTCATTTTACTAGTTTATTTTTTAGAATTTATTGTCTCAATTGATTGTTTCATTCCTTTAGCTTTTGGATCTGGTTTCGCCTCAAGCTTTGTTAAGTTTTCTAACACTTGTTTATAGACCTTGTCGGCTAATACTGGATTTCTTAGGTATTGTTTTAGACTTTCGTCAAACTTTTCTTCATCAATAGAATAATGCTTATAAATCTTCTGGTAGTTTGCATTAGCAACACTATCTTTAATGCTGCCTTCTGATACTTGAATCAATCCTTCAGCAATATGGACATCCGTTAAAATGTTAACCATCTCTTCCTCTGAGATCTCAAATTTTTCGTTAGTACTCGTTGGAATAACAGGAGATTCAGCATTACACGCTGCTAATAAAAGACAAAAAGCGAAGACGAAAGGATAATTTTTCAATAAAAAAACTGACATTTGTACAAATTTTAAAGCACAAAGTTAATGAAATATGAATCAAGATGAATATAATAATTTACTTGAATATCTAAATGATCATAATGCGCATCTTGTAGCGGTCTCCAAAACCAGAACAATAGACCAATTGAATCGTCTTTATAAGTATGGGCAACGTACTTTTGGTGAAAACCGTGTACAGGAACTCCTTCAAAAAGTAAACCAACTTCCTGATGATGTTCAATGGCATATGATCGGTCACCTACAAACAAATAAGGTGAAACAAATAGCTTCTTTTATTGAGCTCATTCATAGTGTAGATAGTTTTAAACTTTTAAAGGAAATTAATAAACAAGCTAAAATCAATCATCGAACAATCAAATGCCTCCTTCAATTTAAAATTGCTACCGAAGAAACGAAATATGGATTCACACAATCTTCTGCAATTGAGATGTTGAACAGTGAAACCTTCAATAATCTAGAGCATATTCAAATTGTTGGAGTGATGGGAATGGCTACCTTCACACATGACAAATCAATAGTAAAAAAAGAGTTTCAAACATTAAAGACTATTTCTGAAAAGATGAAATCGGATTATTTTTTGCAATCTTCTGATTTCAACCAAATTTCAATGGGAATGTCAGGCGATTATAAGCTAGCGATTGAAGAAGGAAGCACAATGGTTAGAATAGGAAGTCTTTTATTTTAAATGTTTAATTGCTCGATCGTCATTGATTCATGCGATAATGCTGGGTTAGGAAGTATTGTGCTCTCATTTCTAACCCGTTTATACCCAAGTACCAGAGGTAATTAAACATTATCAATTATTCCTTAATAATTAACCATTAAACATTAAAAATTAAACATTACTTTTACATCCTTAAATCCGCAACAAATGATATTATCTGATAAGAAAATACTCGAATCGATCAAGGATGGCTCCATTGTAATAGAACCCTATAAGAAAGAATGTCTTGGAACGAATTCATATGATGTTCATCTTTCAAAGTATCTTGCTGTATACAAAAGTCGAGTGCTTGATGCGAAAAGCCATAATGAAATAGAGGAAGTACTGATACCAGAAGAAGGGTTTATCATTGCACCTGGTACACTTTATTTAGGTGCAACAGTAGAGTATACAGAAACACATAATTCCGTTCCCTTCCTAGAAGGGAAATCAAGTGTTGGTCGACTCGGAATTGATATTCACGCTACTGCTGGTAAAGGAGATGTAGGATTCTGCAATAACTGGACGCTCGAAATCTCCTGTGTACAGCCCGTTCGAATCTATGCAGGAATGCCTATTGGGCAACTCATCTATTTTGCTGTAGATGGTGAAATTGAAAATTATTACAACAAAAAGAAAAACGCCAAATACAACAAAGTCAGCAAAAAGCCGACAGAATCAATGATGTGGAAGAATAAATTTTAACAATGAAAACACTGATCATCGGAGGTGGGAATATGGGAATCACTTATGCACATAGCTTTTTAAAAGCACGTGTTGCAGAAGAGAAAGACCTAATGATACTAGAAAAATCAGAGGATAGAGCTCAACTTCTAAATTCACAAAACGTGGGATCCGTCTATGGAACTCCTGAAGACTGTTTAAAGAAGGCAGACCTTATCATTCTAGCAGTAAAACCGCAAGATACATCCATGTTATTTGATACCATTCGTCCATACATGGATGCTCAGCAGGTCGTATTGTCGATCATGGCAGGCGTTAAAATGGATTTCATTGCTTCTTCGCTCGGTGTGACAAAGATTATCAGAGCAATGCCAAACCTCCCAGCGCAAATCGGAATGGGAATGACCGTTTTTACAAGCACAGATGATATTACAAGAATTGAGCTAGTCACCGTTCAAAACCTTCTAAACACCACAGGAAAAACCATTTATGTGGAATCAGAACAACTAATCGACGCAGCTACTGCAATTTCTGGAAGCGGACCAGCCTACGTCTACTATTTTATGAATGCAATGATTGATTCAGCTAAAGAATTAGGATTCAGCGAATCAGAAGCAGAGTTGCTCGTTGGCCAAACCTTTATGGGATCAGTGCATCTGCAAAACAGGAATGAGCTATCCTGCAAAGACTGGATACAAAAAGTAGCGTCTAAAGGAGGAACTACAGAAGCAGCTATGAATTCGTTTGCTAGCAATTCTGTAGACACTGGAATCAATAGTGGCACTAGAGCTGCACATGAACGCGCAATTGAGCTAGGAAAAAACCAATAATAAATATTTGTTAAGATGGCCCCTTTTATCTGCTACAGTTTTTACTATTCAACAATAGAACATATATTGCGAGAACAGGAATTCATTACGAGTACATGAAATTAATTAACAAGCAGTCAATTGATTATTAAATTACTACGTAGATATTGGTGGCAAACCATTTTGATCTTTGCGCTTACTCCGTTTCTAATTATACTTTTAGGAAACATCTGGATCGTACAGCAAAGTAAAGCCATTGTATTTGACTCTATAAATGATTTACCGAATAAAGACGTTGGCCTTGTCCTTGGTACTAGCAATCGACTTGTAAATGGAAATACGAATCTATTTTTTAAATATCGTGTGGAAGCCGCGGCAGAGTTGTTTAAGCAAGAAAAAATCAAACATATTATCGTTAGTGGAGACAATAGCCAAACCAATTACAACGAACCCCGTAAAATGTATCAGGCATTGGTGAAGCTTGACATACCAGACAATTGTATAACACTTGATTATGCCGGATTCAGAACGTTTGACTCTGTAGTTCGATGCAAGGAGGTTTTTCAACAAAACGATTTTACAATTATCTCCCAAGAGTTTCACAACTATAGAGCAGCATATATCGCCAAATATTTTGGAATAAATGCCGTTGCTTACAATGCAAAAACAGTGATCTCCCAAACTAGAAGACCTTATAATCGCGAATATCTAGCTCGACTAAAAGCCTTGTTGGATGTGCATATTCTTAAGACAAAACCTAAATTTTTAGGTGAAAAAATTAACATACCGATTTAACTGATTTGATATGAGCCGAACAAAAATGATTGCTGGCAACTGGAAAATGAATAAGACTTTTTCTGAGGGACAAGCGCTAGCACAACAAATTGTAAATGGAGTAGGGGACTCTTCTGTCGCAACGGTAATAGCGCCTCCTTACTACTTATTGGATGCTGTAAGACAGATTATTGGTAACCAGAGCAATGTCTTTCTTGCAGCACAAAACTGCCATCAAGAATCAGCTGGTGCATACACTGGCGAGATCTCAGCAACAATGCTCAAGTCAGTGGGAGCCGATTATGTGATTATTGGACATTCAGAACGTAGGAATCACTTTGATGAAACAAAGAAAATGCTTGCTGCTAAGGTCAATCAGGCAGTTGCCGCTGGCCTAAAGGTCATATTTTGTTGTGGAGAATCACTTGCTGCTAGAGAAGATGAAGCACACAACGCAATTGTTAAAAAGCAGCTTAGAGAAAGTCTGTTCCACCTATATGAGAAAGAAATCAAAAATGTAGTGATTGCTTATGAGCCAGTCTGGGCAATCGGTACTGGGAAGGTTGCTTCACCAGAGCAGGCACAGGCTATGCACAAAGAAATCAGAAAAGCGGTTGGCAATGCCTACTCAGATCGTATTGCGCAGGACATGACAATTTTATATGGAGGAAGCTGTAAACCTGCAAATGCGGACGAACTGTTTGCTCAGCCAGATGTAGACGGTGGACTGATCGGTGGCGCTTCACTGAAAGCAACTGACTTTTTATCCTTGATTAATAAAAGAGCGTCAGCCTAACCTATGAGCAAGATTCATCCAAACATCTCTGATTATTATTGTTTGACAGTTATCACAACTCCAGCAACCACGGAACTGTTGATGGCCTTTCTGGGAATGGAGCCGTTTTCAGGTTTTCAGGAAACGGAGAGTGGTTTTTTGGCTTACTGGCCAGCGCATCAATCCCTAGAAGCAGGCAAGGCAGTAGCTGATAAATACAAGCAACAATTTGACTTCGAATCATCTTGGGAACTCATAAAACAGAAAAATTGGAACGCCGTTTGGGAGAGTAACTTTACACCAATCACTGTAGGAGATTTATGTGTGGTAAGGGCTCCTTTTCATGAGCAAGTGGATCAAGTGAAATATGAGATTGTGATAGAGCCCAAAATGGCCTTTGGAACTGGACACCACTCAACTACGTTTATGATGATGCAACGAATGGGTGAAATCGAGTTTGCCGGTAAGTCGGTTTTGGATTTTGGTTGCGGTACTGGTATACTGGCAATCCTTGCTTCTAAGATGGGCGCATCATCCGTGTTTGCAATTGATTATGATCCGTTATGTTTCGAAAATACGAAGGAAAATACTATATTGAATCAAACCAGAAATGTACATATACAATTGGGGGAAGGGAAAGACATACCTGATGAAAAATATCAAGTCATTCTAGCCAATATTAACTTAACTGTTATCCTAAATTCCCTTGACAAATTATTTCGGATTTTAAGTGCCAATGGAGCATTGCTGCTTTCTGGTATTCTGTTGAAAGACAAGGAGCTAGTTATTGATTCTATCAATAAAAATAATTTTATCTTAAAAGAAATACTGACGAACAAAGAATGGATATGCATACACCTAACCAGATTATAAACATTGCATTCATGAAACGCCTGATACTACTAATCTCTCTAGGATTAATCTCTAATTTTTCGATTGCACAATCAATTGATTCCTTTGCGCTAGATCAAACCACGTTTGTAAAGCAAGCCATCTCACTTATTGGCGATTCAGACCATGAAAAGTGTAAAGAAACCGCTTCTGAAATGCCTAAGTACTTTGCAAAAAGTTATAACCCAGATCAAATGGTTAGAATTAGGGATATTTCCGAAAAGATGTTATCTATGAAAATGAGGGTTTTTCCGCATTTTGAGCATTTTTTCCGATCGTTGAATGTGATGGCAGAGGAAAATCAAACCTCAAAAATTGAATCCTATCTTTCCACTGTAGAGAAAGTAATTGGTACACTTAAGACAGGTAGGTACACACCGTATAAGAATTTTCTAAGTTTTACAAACGTCCTTTTTGAGAAAAATGCACTCTACGCAACCTCTAGTGGAGGATGGACCCCTAGTAGCAGCAGCTTTAAGTTTGAAATGGATGGTGATAAGCCAACAGTCGTTTACGAAGACATTGATTTAGTTGGATACAGAAATAAAGATTCAATAAAAATAAAAAAGACTTCAGGCCGCTATTATCCAACTGATTTCATTTGGAAGGGAACAAAAGGAACAGTAGATTGGGAACGACAGGAGATGTCTGGTAGTACCGCGGTCGTTAATTTCGAAGATTATGTGCTTGAAGTAAAGAAATCTGCATATGAAGTAAAAGAAGCAGAATTGACGTATCCAGCTTTTTTTAAAAATAAAGTAAAAGGATCGTTCAAAGATCGAATTGTTACCGGTGCTGGCGTTGCTACTTCCTATCCAAGATTTGATTCCGAAGTCTCAAAATTGACGATTGATAATATCGGTAAAGGAATCGTGTATACTGGTGGATTTAGTCTTTACGGGGTTGATGTTGTTGGTTTTGGTCAAAAAGATCTATCTGCTACGATTGATTTTTATAATAGTAAAAACGAACTGGCTGTCCGTGCTGTTTCGAACGACTTCATCATTCGAAATACAAAAACAGTTGTTTCAAAAGGAGCAAGTGCTTCTATGTATTTTAATGAAGATTCCATCTATCATCCTAATGTTGGGTTTCAATTTGATATTGAAGAACGAACACTTACCCTATCAAGAGAAGGAAGCGGTTCAAGGAATTCTCCATTTTTTGATTCTTATCATAAGTTCGATTTGAAGACAAAGAATATCGTCTGGATGATTGATGGTCAAGAGATTCAAATTGGTAAACAAACGCTGACTTCCTCTTCAGATCCACGAATTACACTTGAATCATTCAATTATTTTGATGAACGAAAATACCTGAAATATCAAGGAATCGGTACGACAAATCCTTTAGCCCAAATCCGTAATTATGCTGAGAAAATGGATACCCGCGAAATTCATGGGGAAGATCTGGCAACTGCAATGAATCCAAAGTATGATTTGTCTATTATTCTGTCCACCATCAATAATCTAGTAGAAGACGGGTTTGTCTATTACAATCCTGAGACGAAAATGGTAACCATTAAGGAAAAAGTGTTTAACTGGGCAGATGCTAAAACCAAAAAGGTAGATTTTGACGTCCTCAGAATTCGAGGGACCATGGAAAAAGTCTCCGATAAAAATAAGGAGAAGAAAGCAAGCGGTAGCATCAACCTAGAAGACAATAGCATGGAGCTATACGGAGTGAAAAACATGATCATAAGTGATTCACAGCTCGTAGTTGCCAAGCCGCTTGACGGCGACCTAAAGGTCATGAAAAACAGAGACATGGAATTTGACGGTCAGGTATATGCGGGATTCGGAATTTTCAATGGTATCGGTAATAAGTTTAACTATAAGCTGTTTAACATCAGTATGGATACTGTTAAGTCTTTAGTCATTCGGACTCAAGTAGATGAGGACGTGGATGGAACGCCAATTATCGCTCCACTGTCCTCTAGGATAGAAGGCATGCGTGGCTCTATTCAGATTGATGCTCCTGGCAATAAAAGTAGTACAGAAAATATTGCAGAATTCCCATCCTTTGAGAGCTTAACGAAGTCAAGAGTTTATTACCAGGATAGAAAAACTCAGAACAGAGCTTATAAAAAGGACGATTTCTATTTTGAATTAGAACCGTTTACATTGGATAGCTTAGATGGCTTTGATCCTTCAGGTCTTGGCTTTGAGGGAGAAATGAATACAGCGGGCATCTTTCCAGCTTTTAAAGAAAAACTACGGATTCAATCAGATGATCAATCCCTTGGTTTTACTTCGAAAGCACCTCCTGGTGGTTTTGATTTATATAGCAAAGACGGTTCTCCTAAAGGAAAGTTTGACAATGAAATTTCTCTTAGTAATAAAGGACTAATCGGAAAAGGAGAAATCAACTATATCAATGCTGAAATTGAATCAGATGAAATTCTTTTCTTACCAGACAAAATGCAAGCGAAATCGAAAAGTTTTGGGATGGAAGAGAAAAGAGGCGGTGATGTCGAATTCCCTGAAGTAAGTGCAGATGAAGTACTAGTAGATTGGGAACCTTATAAAGACAGTATGTATATCAAGTCTACTGAAGAAAAACCGTTTGAATTCTTTGACAAAGAAAAGAAATTGGACGGTGGTCTAGTGTTGTCTCCTGGTGGCTTGTTTGGCGAAGGCACATTGAATTGGGATGAAGCTTCTATGTCCTCAAAGGCAATGCTTTTTGGTGCGAATGGTGTGAGCTCTGACACTGCAAATCTTTCCATTAAGGCCTTAGACTCACAAGATGAAAAATTGGCATTCAATACCAAAAATGTTTCTACTAAACTAGACTTTGATAAAGGCCTTGCTACTTTTGAATCTAACGATAAGAAAAAAGCCAATACGGAACTTCCCTTCAACGAATTTAGAACGTCAATGGACAAATTTGATTGGGATATGAAAGGGCAGAATATTATGTTCCGGTCTTCAACAGGTGTAGGGTCATTCGTTTCAACCAAACGATCTCAAGACTCGTTAAACTTTAATGGAACAAATGCGGGTTATAATCTGAATACGAACATTCTAAAAATAGAAGGCGTACCGAATATCAAAGTCGCAGACGCGATAATTACGCCTTCTGATGGTAAAGTGGTTATCAATCCTGGGGCACAAATCCAGCAATTGACGAATGCTACGATTTTGGCTAGTGTCACCAACAAATACCATACAATTAACAAGGCAAATGTAACTGTTGAAGGGCGAAACAAGTACACTGCGAATGGCTTCTACGAATACAATATTCCAAACAAGCAACAGGAAATTGAGTTTAACAATATTCAAGTCAAACGGACAAAAAAGAAACAATACGTAAGTGCTGGATCTGGCATAATTAGACCCGCTGATAACTTCCTAGTAGATGAGCGAATTTCTTACCATGGAAGTGTGAACCTTAGTTCTAATAGTAAAAACCTTGTGTTTAAAGGATATGCCAAATTGAACTCTACGAAAATTCCTAGAACAGATTGGTTTTCTATTAAAAGTAAAGTAGATAAAAAGAATGTCCTCCTTGAGTTTAAGAAACTGGTCAATCAAGATGGGATTAAGCTACACAGCGGGTTATTAGTTGACTTGGATACTGCTCTTGTCTATCCCTCTATAATGCGCGCACCCAGAGCTAGGAAGGACATGAAGTTTTTCACTGCTCATGGAATTGTGAAACATGATAAATCATCCAACCAATTTATCATGGGTGATTCAGCAAAAGTAGCTGCAGGAGCTTTGAAAGGAAATAAAATGGTTTTTGATGAAAATTCAGGAGCAATCATTTGTGAAGGTCGATATAATCTGGATAAAGGGTTTTTCAAAAATGTGAGCTTGATCACGGCAGGAAAAGTACAAACCAGTTTTGTGAATAAGGAAAAAGTGAGAATGGAGCTTATGATGGCAATCGACTTACCATTGCCAGATAAATTGCTAGAAGTCATTGCAAACGACCTAAATTCCTACACATCAGATCTCCCTCAAATCACCTACGGATCACATGTTGACAATACACTCGCTGAGTTTATTTCCGAGGAGAAATTGTATAACAGAGCCGTTACCTCAGCCAAAGAAGGATTCTCTTTCGCCTTACCTGAAAAAGAACAACACGACTTTTTTATTAGTAAATTGAATATGAAATGGGATAGAGATTTACTTGGTTTTCAAAGTAAAGGAAAGATTGGTCTTCATTCAATCAACAATAAGAAAATTGAACGAATGATTTCTGGTTATCTAGAGATTCAAAAAATATTTGGACAACAGGATAAATTCTCAATTCTAATCGAATCACCGAGCGAGGATTGGTACTACATCACCTATCAAAACCGTATTTTGAAAACTGTTTCTTCCAATGAGTCGTATAATGATGTTCTTTTCTCACTGAAGAAGAACGAATTGAAGACAAAAATGAAAGATGGTGGTGTACTAGAAATCACCTTAGCCGATCCAATGGACATGAATTTCTTTAAAGGGCGGATGCGGTAAAAGGATATCCGAAATAAGTTATCTGGATTAGAATTTATGTGTTTAATTGGGGTATGGGACGTCTAACATCGGTAGAATCAGTTTCCGATCTAAAACGTCTTTCGAATAGCGAACATCCCGACAGTTTATCTCAGGTAAGTCACTCTAATTTATTTCATAACAGTTTCAACGATAAAGCTCTGAAGGTGCGATAGATCTCATAAGAAATGAGTACGGCATAGTCATAGTAGGTTAGAAATAAAATAACCAATAGTACAGATCATTCTACCCTGTAGGGTGTCGTATTCGGTTTAAAAGCCTTAACTGACGGAATTAGGAGGGAAACCCTAGGAATAGATGCGAAAAAGCGTCAAGTACAACAAGCACAACATTTGCTTATTCACTAACGGAGTAGAAGCGGGTATTCAGTTTTATGAAAAAAGATCTACCGATACCAACAGTCGAACTTGTTTCGGAACTAGCATGAACCTCCTGTGGACCAAAAGATCCTACATCCGTAACATTGAGGACATTGTTTACACCGACGGTAATGCTTACATGATCTTTCCAAAGGGTTTTGTTGATAGAGAAGTCCATGAGACCAAACCCATCTCTAAAACCTTCATTTACTAGACCATTTTCCTTGAAATACCAGGAGCGCTTAGCAAAATCCTTTCTGGTTAAGTTAAATTTGACGTTCTGTTTTTTCCAGTTATAAGTGATCCTTTGAGAGGAATTTACTGCGTAGGAGAAGGCAGGAAACTGAATACTGTCTGCTGGTAAATCATTTTCAAATGCGTTTACACCAATGCCTGCACTTACAGAAATATTACTGATGTCAAATCGGATGTTCCCATTACCACCGAAGGTAAGCGTATCACCGTAGTTTTTGTACTGGTACCAAAGTTCTGATTGCCCGCCACGGTTTTCTTGTAGGTCAATTCGGTTGTAAAACTGATTGAAAAAACCACCAGCAGTCAGCGTCATCTTACTTCGCTTATCTATTTGTGTTTTGTATTTAAGGTTTAGCTGATAGTTATTCGAAGTTTCTGCTTCAAGGCTAGGGTTGCCATAGATCGTGTGGTTGATATCGTCAAACCGATGATACAATTCTTTCAAGGAGGGCGCTCTAAAACCACGAGCATAGCCAGCACGCACACTAAACTCGTCTGTAACGTCATATTTGATATTCAGAGAAGGTGTGATTGGTGCTGCGTATTTTGTATGATAGGTGGCCCTTACAGCAGGCGAGATGGTTAACCGTTTTAGCGGTGTAAATCGCAGACTAACAAATACACTGTAATCCCCTAATTCAGCATAGTTTTCTTGGGTTGCCAAGGTATCAGAAATTCGCTCTCCAGTGATTGATTCATAATTTAAATCGAATCCTGCTTGAACGTTAATTTTGCCATCGTATTGACTTGAAAATGTTGCTCTTCCAAAGAGAGAGGTGTTGTCAGTCGTGTCCTCAGCTATGGTAAGTCGCTCTCGTTCTAAGGTTTCAAAGAAATACTGATAAGATTCATTTTTTCGTTCATAGTGATTATAGCCAGAAGAAAAATTGATGAAGTATTTTTTAAACACTTGACTACTATAGTGCATACCGACGCCCAAGCGCTCAGTATAAAAATAGTCGTCAAAAGCATACGGCTTAAATTGTGGACGTCGAATATCTCCTAGATCACTTAGCTTTTCCTTAGAATAATGAAAATCAACCTTGAAAGACTGATCCTTTTTTCCAATATATCGATACAAAGCGCCTACCTCAGCGTTGTTTTTAGGATTGAAAAATACAGAACGTGTCGTATCGGTAGAAAAACCGTTAAAGTCGAATAAACCGCCTGTCAGTTGAATGAAAGACTTGCCAAAACGTGCCCCAATTCGAGTATCATAGCCAAATTTACGAATTGATTCAGCAAAATAGTTTAAATCCATTTCAAAAGGATGCACCTGAGAAGCCTTGGTAATGATATTGATAACACCACCCAGTGCATTGTTACCATAAATCGCTGAAACGGGACCTTCAATGATTTCAATTCGTTCCACATTGCTTAGGCTGATCTGCGATAAATCAATATTACCACCTTGTCTACCAATCATTGGTACACCGTCTTTCAGTATTTTTATGTTTTCTTCACTTGTACCTTGCATGCTTACACTACCACCAAGAAATTGGTCTAACTTAAAATCAATGTTTAATTCATTGGTGAGCGCTTGCTGCAGATTGGTGTTTCCACTTAGCTCAATTGTTTTTCGGTCGATGACCTTAACATCATAGATAGAACTTCTGGAATCAGTAGGTGCAAACTGTCCAGTTACGACAAACTGATCTAGATCGATCGTTGTGAATATACTATCAGTTTCTGGTAGAACGTTTTGTGTCTGTCCATGCAAACTTGTAACGACAAGCAAGTACAATATTGAGAATAAAACTCTAGACTTCATTTATATTTAGCCATTTTTACAAAGAAACGTAATTTATCATACTGAATTATCATGCTACCGTCATAATTGTGTCATCTTCACGTAAAGGCAATGAATAAGAGGGTAGTATCGACTAAAAAGAATGTTTCACCACTCGTTTAATGATTGAATTGATGCTGTCAATTCTTACGATTGAAATTAATTGAAAACAGTCAGGATATATGAGTAATGGTTGGAAAAGATAGTCCACTATTGAAAACAATTCTATATCTTTCGTTTGAACAACAGAAATTTAACTTGAAAACACGTTTTATTTTAACAAAAGATGATTGAAACACTTCCTAAATGGGTCGACGTACTTTTTATTTTTACGACAATACTAACCATTGTGTTTTTTTATTATTCTAATGGAAAACCCTTTAAAATAACAGCCATAATTGTTCTTTGGTCTATCGTTCATTCTTTACTTTCATACCAAGGTTTTTACTTGAACACAGAAGCAGTCCCTCCTAGGTATGGTTTAGTACTTTTGCCCCTATTTGTATTGTTTGCATACAGCTTACTTCCAAGCATTAGAAAAAGGGTGATCGAAAAAAGAGATTTAAAGGTTAGTACGTTCTTGCATAGTATTCGTTTTCCAATTGAGATTATTCTTTTTCAGCTTTTTATCTACAAAATGATCCCTGAACTGATGACGTTTGAGGGTAAGAATTTTGATATTATTATGGGAATTACCGCTCCAATCATTGGTATTCTGTTTTTGAAGAATTGGTTGTCAGAGAAAGGCTTACTTCTTTGGAATGTAATTGGACTCTTTTTAATCTCTTTCATACTGATATCTGGAATATTTTCTGCAGAATTACCAATTCAGCTGTTCGGGTTTGATCAACCGAACCTAGCAGTTACCTATTTCCCATTTGTGCTTCTCCCAGCAACAGTCGTTCCTATCGTTTTATGGACACACCTTACCGATATTATTAAAATAGTTGGCCTACTAAAAGAATAACTTTTATTCGTTAATTATACAGCCTCGCTTTACTAGTAATAAAGTATGAAATTTAATCTTGCCTATACAATCTTTACAAAATTGTTGATATTAATCTATATGGAGACATCAATACCGTAGACAAGTTACCATGGCATGATGATAACGGTATTTCCTCCTCCGTACCAAGAAATTAAGTGATTTTGTTAAAACCTAAGGTTTTATTGATTTAACGTCTTTTAGAACCTTTATATCGATTTCCGCCTTTCCCCTTTCCTCGATGGTTGCTACCACGTCCTCGGAAGTTATTTCCTTTTTTGTTAGGTTGGTATTTAGGTGATTCGCCGATCTCAATCGGGGTGTCGTATTTTCTTACTTCTTGTTCGATGAGCTTCTCTATTTTACCAAAACGATACTGGTCATTTTCACTGATAAACGTAATGGCAACGCCTGAGGTGTCGGCACGAGCTGTACGACCAATCCTATGAACATAGTCTTCCGCATCACGTGGGATGTCGTAGTTAATGACTAAGTTGATGTCTTTAATGTCGATACCACGTGCTAGGATGTCTGTAGCGACAAGTATTTGTACTTTGCGCGCTCTGAACTCTTGGAGAACTGTTTCGCGTTCTCCTTGCTCTAGATCAGACGAAATTGCTCTAGCAGGCAGTTTTCGCTTAATAAGTGCCTTCGTAATTTCGCGAACTGTCTTTTTCGTAGAGGAAAATACAAGGATACTTGGATATTTTTTCTTCCCATCAATCAATTTACAAATCAGTTCGATTTTATATCGTTCATAGACCATGTAAACGATTTGCATAACGCCATCGGCTGGTTTAGAAAGAGATAACGTGATTTGTTTAGGCTCTGAATCCATCATTTCTTTGGCCAACTTTCTGATTTTCGGAGGCATGGTAGCTGAGAACATCAAATTCTGACGTTTTTTAGGCAAATTGTTGATAATCAGCATGATGTCGTCAAAGAATCCCATATCTAGCATTCTGTCTGCTTCATCAAGGATCAAATGTTCTACTGACTTTAAATCTACGTACCCAAGATTGAGGTGAGAGATCATTCGTCCTGGTGTAGCGATGATGATGTCTGCTCCTTTTGTTAGCGCTTTTTTCTGGCGGTCCCAAGATTTACTATCGCCACCACCATATACAGGGAGAGAACTAACTCCTGTGTAGTAGCCAAGACCTTCGAGCTGTTTATCAATTTGGATGGCAAGTTCCCTAGTCGGGACAATGATGATTGCGCTGATTCCTTTCCGTTCTCTACGATCCATGATAAGCTGAATAACTGGAAGTAGAAAGGCGGCTGTTTTCCCAGTTCCTGTTTGCGCACAAGCAATTAGGTCTTCTCTGTCAAGGATAAGCGGAATGGCTTGCTCCTGGATTGGTGTAGCGTTGACAAACCCCATGGCATCAAGTCCATCTAGTAAGTCATAGTCAAAATTAAACTCATCAAATCTCAAAGGCAAGTAATTTAAAAGCAGTGATTCAAATGTTTGGCAAAGATAGCAATAAACACGGCAATCTATTAGAAATCGCAAATATCCAATATATCTATTAACATAAGGTAACGGAAATTGTTAAGTTAAGTTGTTTAAAATATTCTAAGATTAGATATTTGGGCTGGAAGTTGTTACTTCATCCACTTAAAATTCTTAACCTATGAAAATACTACAAACGATATAGCGCTCAAGGCGCGAAAGATCTAATCCCAGGGTGAGACCCTAAGAAAAAATAACGTCTAGCGCTGTAAGTACGGATCACAAATAGCGTAAATAGAACAACCTATAAAACACTGAACGTAGTCGTTTTTCCTGTGTAATAAGTTTAAAAAATGTATTTATTAGAATGAATTAAACGTTTTTTACTCTTTTTTTAGAATGGAAGGGTCATACTTTTTGAATGCCGCAAACCAAAAACTTCGAGATAATCGATATATGTAAGGAGAAAGAAACACCACCACAATTGTCAAAAAAGCAAAAGATCCGGTGAGCGACCAGCCAAAACCAAAGTATGCTAAAAAAAATAGAATGAAAACAAGCGCTGAGCTTATCGCATACGAAACATACATCGCACCCCAGTAAAAACCTGGCTCAATATACAAATGGACATTGCAATTTGGGCAGTAATCATGCATTGTAAACCAGTCACTAAGCTTTTGTACAGGAGCAAACATCGGTCCTGTACGACAACGTGCGCACTTCGTTTGAATAACGCTAGACAGCCAACTTGGTGGTTTTTTCATATGCTTAAAATGAATGAAGCCCAAAGTAACTAACTTCAGGCTCCATTTCCAAATTCATTTATTACTTTATTCTACAACAAATTTTGTAGCTGCAGCATGTCCGTTTTGTCTTACGTTCATTAAGTAAAATCCACTGCTCAACTGCTCTATGTTAAGCGCTTGAGTGAACTGCTCTGCTTGTTTTTCTATCGTTTGAGTTTGGATAACTTTTCCACTGATATCTGTTATCTCTATTGTCATTAGACCCGTAAACTCGTTCGTGATTTGTAGGTTAATCAAGTCAGATGCTGGTGTAGGAAAGACTTCAAGACTATTCTTTAATGCGGCAACGTCTTCATTCGCAACATTTGTACAGTCTGTTGTCCATTGTTTTTTAGTTAAGGTATACCAATCAATTTCATGCGCATATTCAGGATGATCAACAAAAGGATTCCTGTTATTTTGCAAGGAATCAATAAAATCGTTTCTAGCAATTTCAACGTTGCTTGGTGGATCCTGACAGTGCCACTGCATTAATAATAGTGGATCTTGCATTGGTCCTTGGCTTCCTAGGTCTTTAAGTGCCCAACTACCTGATTGCCCGTTGTAACAAGTCATCATATACATTAATGTCCGTGCCACATCTCCTTTATTTGCGTCTCTAGGCTCAAATACAACATCATAGCCAGAATTCTCAAAACCTTGTGTCGCTTCTAGATAAGTGTATTGTGGTGTGACGACTTCATCAAAAGGAAATGTTCCTCTATTCGTATTCACTGAACCTTCTACTGGAAATAGGTTGTGATAATCGCTATACTGTGGTGTGCTTTGATCATTGAATGAAGGCATCCAAGCATGTGGAAGCGTGTGTTCTCTTGAATAGTTCGTTGCTGTCCAGCTAAACGGGTTGTTATACATCAGCACATCAGAAGAATAGTTGCCAGAAATTGTACTTTGACCGTTAATGGTATCTACGCTGTAGAACTTATCAATCATTGAACGGTGGTAGTTGCCGTAAAACTGTTGAAAGTGAGGGTGGATTAACGCAGTTAAATCTGCAACAAATGTCGGTGAAGTAGTATTAATATTGTCATAATAAGTATTAGGGTTTCCATCTGCACTTGTAACGGTTTCTGTTAATGGTCCAGCTTGAAGGTAATTCGTAAATGCGCCAGATCCATTATAAGAGAATATCGAGTAATGATAATCAGTGTTCGCGATGATGCCTTTTGTAAAGAAACTAGTTGCTGGACCAACGTGTACCACTTTAGAATTTCCAACTACATCTCCAGGAGAATAGGAAACTCCATCTACTGGTGCATCAGAAAAAGCAGCATCTGTTTGCAAGATGATATGTCCTTCTGATCCAGGTGCAGGCGTCAGTACATTGTCGAATCGATAAGATTTAACATTAGAAACGGTAAACATAGTTGGCTGTGCTGTTGGTTCTGATGCTAGACCGTCACCATATCCAACTAGATTGATTGTATAGATCGATTCGTCTGAATCATCACTTGAAATAACAAGCTGATCCGTAAATGTTCCAGATGCACTTGGTGTGAATGTTACATCTAGATTGATACTACTATTCGCAGGAATTGTAGCAGGCATAAAGGGTGATATTGTAAATTCAGCATTGTTGGTTAGCAATGCACTTAGTACATTAAGTGTATTCGCGGTTCCCTGATTCTCAATTGTTAAACTGATGACCTTAGGAGTACCAGTAGGGGAAGTGGTTGTTACGTCACCATTGTTAGGTACAGAATTCATGCTTTCAACAACATTAATTTCCTGCATAGGACCTGCTGGTGCTAGAGGAATCATAATATCATCTAATGAAGCATTACTTCCAGAAATTTTATCGACCAAAATGAATCGGATATATCTAGAGCTAGCTTGTGGTAAAGGCGTTGTTAATAGAGAATTTGAAGAAGGAAGATTATTTGTATACATATCCAATACAGTCCATGTAATATTATCCGCAGATTCTTCAATATGGAAAATCCCTTGTTGAGAACCTGTTCCTGAAAGATAATATTCTATAGGTCCAGCTGCATCCGTAAAGTGAATTTGAACATAGTCTCCATCACCATCTAGTTTGCAAGAAGGCGGAGTATTGGCAACGGTACTCGTGTAAAAGTTAGTTCCGCTTTCAGTCCACCCGTTCGGTAATGCAACATCAAAACTATGCGATGTTGGTAGTGTGGTTTGTGCTGTCAGTGCAAGATGAATGAACAGCATAACTGTTAGATAAAGTAGTTTTTTCATATAAATAAGCTTTTTGAATTCTTGTATTTATTTGTTAGAAGGTAATTGAAAAAGAAGTACTCCAGCGCCGCCCTTGTCCTACAAACATAGAAGCCGATTGTGCATCAAAGTTATATTGTTGACCAGGCAAGAACTGATCATTGTTTAGCGCATCACTGATGTAAGTTGAATCAAACAGGTTTTGTACATTAAACCGAATACCTAAACGAGTTCCTTTCTTTAGTTTATAACTGTAACCTGTGTGTATGCTAAAAAGCATGTAATCAGGTATCTTCCAGGATTCTCTTCCTCCATTTTCTCCTTGAAGGGTATTCACATTAAAACTTGAGTAATAATTTCCGAAATAAGTGCCTTTAAATTTGAAATATAAGTTCTTAATCGGTTCTACTCTAATCAGTCCTCCTACTTGAGATTGGGCAGCATCTCCAACGTGCACTCCAGTAGCATCGAATTCAATCTCTACCGGCTCGCCAGCATCATCTAAAACACGAGTTCCTGATTCATCGACTGGAGTATATCTTCCACCTGAATTCCATACCCAATTTCCAAGGGAAACTAATCCTTCAATAGAAAGCATTTTTATGGGCTTAATAGCAAAGTCAAGTTCAACACCCGAGTGCAATGCCGATATTCCGTTGATATTTCCACTGTATCGTTCACCATTACTTTGATCTGTATAACTAAACGTTTCGGGTTTGTTCAGCCAATTGGTTACATAACCATTTAATTTAGTTGCGAATAGTTTGCTCTTGTAGTTGTAGCCTATTTCTGCAGCCTGTATAATTTCGTTTTTATAATCTTCATAGAAATTTAATCCAAACAATACATTATCAAACTGTGCCGCTTTACTTAGATAGCCTAAGTTGGCAAAAATACTATGTTGCTTGTTGATATTATATTTAGCTCCAGCTTTGACCGTGTAACCAGGAATCGTTCTCCAGCCAGATTCTTGATACTCAAGCCCCGCTGAATTCCGATCATACGTCTGTCCATTGTAAGTAGCAACGCTATCATAACCAATTATCAGAGTAGTGTCTCCTAAGTTTAAAGCCTTTGGGCGGTGGAAATCTACAACATTGTATCCGGTTAATGCAGAAGTAACATTTACAAAAGCAGCAACTTTATCTTTTTCAAATTGTAGCAATCCAAAAACACCACCCCAACGGACAAGTCCAAAATCATGATAAAAATACTGATCGCCAACTCTTAGCTTTTTGTTTGGATCTTCATTCGCATTTCGCCTCGAAGTATTTAAGAAGTCGCCTCCAATTAAATCATAAACGATTCGCTTGTGTTCTCCCTTGTAAGTCCGAAGGTCAAAACCCCCAGAAAAGGTAAACAAATCATTCAGCTCATAGTTAAGTGTAGACAGTAACCCAAACCATTGGTGGTTATTTATACTTGCTCTAAGGATAGAAGAGGCGCCAAATTCGCCGGTTGAGTCAGGTTGAGCTCGGTTACCTAGATAAACGGCTTGCAAGTTCCTTTGTCCAAAGAATTCAGATCCTCGATCATTGAGGCCTGTAGCTAATGGGAAGTTACCATCTGTGCCCGTTCCTCCTCCATTACCAATAGAAGCATAGAGGATATTAGATAAAAACAACTTTTTCTGGTTATCCCACGTGTGCCGTAAACTGAATTGTGGTTTGTGATAAAAGTTTTTTCGTTCGGTCAGTCGTTTTGTCTCTCCTTCATCAGTAGTGTATTCACCCCAGTGCTGATTGTACCTTCTATCCTTTCGGAAATCATCGATATTGAAACTATCACGAAGGAAGTTGTTAGGGTCTCCATATCCAAAAAACTGATAGTGCTGTTCTAAGATCTCCTCATCCGTAAATCCCAGTTTGTCTTTTGCATATTCAGAAGCATAGATACTTGCAAAGGTCTTGAATGATCGTTGTCCGTGTTGCTGAGGTGCGCCCATTCCAGACAAGGTAAGAATGTGATTGCCGAAGGTCTTATCAACCTTTAAATAGTAGAAAGAGCCTTGCGTAAAATTCTGATCAACGTAGCCACGTCCCTGTTTATAGGAGAGTGCTGCGGCTAAACCGAATCCGCCATTCATCCTTCCTGAAGTAACACCTAACGTGGTTTGTGTAAATCCGTCGTTGCCGACCTGTTGCTTTAATTGTATTCTTCGTTTAGACTCTATTCCACGGGTAATAATATTCATGGTTCCTCCAACTGAAGGTAGTGCTAGTTTTGAAGCTCCAAGTCCACGTTGCACTTGTACAGTCTTAGTTGCTACGTCCAGTCCAAACCAATTAGACCAATAGACCCAACCATTTTCCATATCGTTTACAGGAATACCGTCCAACATGACAGCTACATTTCGTTGACTGAATCCTCTTATTGTGATTCTAGCATCACCGTCTCCACCTCCTTGGGCTGTGTACTGGGCGCCTGGTACTGTGTTGACCATTTGTGCGATATCTCCCCCAGAGATTTCCTCTAAGATTTTTTTAGTTGGAATATTGGTGAACGCTACTGGCGTTTTACGATCCATTGCAATATCTGCTACGATCTCAATTTCTTTAAGCGTAACACTAGATCCCATCGCCACATCTAATGTCATTGTACCACCTGTCAGTTCAACTGTTTTGACTTGGTTTTCATATCCGACGTAGGAGAAGGTTAGTTCCTGAGTTCCGTTTGGTAGTTCAATGGAGTAGTTTCCGTCTAGGTCACTGGCTATACCAGCATCATTACAGGAAACGTTTGAGAACATCAATGGTTCGTTGGTTTCCCCATCAAAGATTTTACCTGATACAATTGTTGTTTGTGCTTGAAGGATTCCGGAATAGATAAAAAGAATTAGAAGGAGTGAAAGGAGCGATTTCATACTACGGATTAACAATTAGATGATTAGATAACAAAAGGAAGCCAGTAATTTGTTGTATTACTGGCTTCACAAAGTTTTTTTTTGATTACTTAATGATCAGCTTTCTTACTGCTGATTTGTTATTGGCAAATCCAATTTTTACCAAGTACACTCCAGGATTTATATTTCCTTCGATCGGATAGTTAATTTCTTTTGCTTGGTTATCAAATGAAGTGAAATCCATTTGTTGACCAACAATATTGTATAATTCAATTTTTTCGATGGACTCAGAAGCTGTAATCATTAAGTTGTTCTCCTCTTTACTTAGAGGGTTAGGAAATAATTCCAATTCAACTGCCTCTATAATTTCTTCAGTGTTTGTAGGATCGCACCAACAAGCGTGCGCACCAAGACCTGAAAAAGTGTTTTCAGCTAACGTGTCCCATTGTATTGCTGGATTAAACACTGCAGGAACATTGGTTACGATTGATCCAGAAGGATCATAAGTAGGAGAGTCAAAACCGTCAATTATTGATGGCTTTCGAACCATTGTTTGATCAGTTGTCCATGATTCATAGTAATTTGGAGTAGTATATAATGGTGGAATATCATTCCAACCACTTCCTGGGTCTCCAGTTGCAGTAGTTCCAAAAAAGTCAACAATTGTCCATACACCATTCTCAAATTTGTCAAGAGAAATAGCGTCGTCTCCATTAAAGTAAAAAGCAGAACTAGTGTTGTAGTCTATACAGTAAAAACCATCTGCTTTTGCTTCTAAGGCAGGTGCAACAGTTTCGGGTGTACCATCTTGTTGAGTTCCAGCTTCTTTCACAGCTACATAGGTGCCTAGAGCAGGAATCGTTCCTGTAAGCTGAATGGTGCTACCAGAGCTGAAGGTGTTCCCTCCATTTCTCCATCTAACAACTCGGTAAGTGCTTAGGTCTATTGCGGTATTAGTAGGGTTGTAGAACTCTAATGCCTTATTGTGATTGCTTCCCTCAATGTATTCAGAAATGAATACTTGATCACACTGAGCAAAACTAAAAATAGAGTAGGTCAAAAAAGAGAGTAATAGTATAGCTTTTTTCATAATGAAGTTGGATTTTTATGAGTATACGAGTTTAAAATTTATCAATTCTGGTTAACTAATTTCAAGTACAAAATTACAATAACTTGATCATTTATTTCTTTATTAATGTAAAATTATTGTTATCAAATTTATATTGTTTATTAACTAATAAGTTCAATGTAAATTGTTGTGCTTTGCCGGTGCAAGATACGCTAAAATCTAAAACCCTAAAAATGTTAAGTTTCTAATTTATTAGTGAATTCGCTAAATAGATGGTCCATTCCTTTTTAAGCATCGGTAAATCAAACAATTAACATGCAAATTCGCTAGGTGTTAACCAATTTATTGTTTGATAATTCTTCCAGAATATTGGTGCTGACCGTCAATGATTCGATAAATATAAATCCCACTGGTCAAGTCGGATAAATTCACCCTATTATTTCTTAAAGTTGTTGTGTATGCCAGTTTACCATCTGTTTGATAAAAGAAGACGGTTGTTGTCTCGCTTGTAAATGAATAATCAAAATTCAATACATCATGAACTGGATTGGGATATACTTGTCCTTTCTTGGTCGATTTTGGTTCTTGATTATCAGTTGTTACTAATGATTCAAAGGAATAATAGTAGAATTTACGTTCTGTAGTTGACCAATCGTTCAAAAATGAGCTCCATACTTGGCTTGAATCAACTGTTTTTTTATGTCGATCCTCACCAATATCAAAAGGAGTGATCAGTTCACTTATTGAGGTGGATAGGTCAAAGCTTGAAGTGGATTTTCGTTTGTTTGTCCAAACTTGTGCTGCCGCATTCCAATCATATAGTGTCAAACAATCATGATTGCCTACTGAATCATACTCCTTGTTAAACTTTGAAGTGCCCATCCAATTTCCACCAACCGTAATGTATGCTTGATTCTCAATTAATGTACCTTTATAATTGTAGTCTAATACATTCTTTCGTTTTACTTCCCAGCTGCTTGTAAACGAAGACCACGTCAAAAGCCTCATTTGATCTAAGAATCCATCTGTTCCATAGTCATAATTTAGTTGAACAATTGGCTTCCAATGTCCTAGCCACAAATGACGAACAGTTCTACTAAGTCTATCATTAACATAATTAATTTCGTCTAAATACTTCGCTTCAAAAAGCTCATTCTTGTCATTCCAAACGAGAGATTGCTTGGTTATAGGATCGTTGTTAAGATTATAGGTGTATTTATCTACTGATTTAAACTTCCACAGGCGGGTTGCTAGATCAATTTCACTTCTTATTTCTTCGGTTAAGTTTCCATCCCTGTAGTAATAAGTATACCGGTAACCATTTTTCCAGTTTTTAGCTGTCGGGTTCCAGGATCGATATACGACTTTGCTGATTAGTTGATCGTGTTGGTCAAAAGTAAATTCATCAAGCGCTATTGGTATCCATGAGTCAAGATTTGAGTTCCATTCTTGCTCGTAATAGAAGGTATGATTCCCATTAGTATCAAAGGTTTTAATAAACTTCTTATTTGCTACCCATTGGTCAATTGAAATATCCCATTTATAAGTGATTCGAGATACCTCATTTTCAGAATGGTCATATGTATGACGCGTTTTTGTTTGATTCACCCATTGAAAGGAAGAGTAGACTTGAGTAATCACTGAATCCATTTTTTGCTTAGGTCCGTTAAACGTCGGCAGATTGATCGGTTGAGCTTGTCTTTTATTGATTATTTCAAGATACTCGTTCACAAATGCTGATTCATAGGGATTGTTCAATACAGATTGACTGCTTAGTAATGTACTTAATATCAAAGTACTTACTAAAGTAAATATTAGTTGTTTCATGCTTATAGAATGCTTTAATTAGTTCTATAATTGAACGAGGTCTTATGATGGTTGTTTCGCTTTTGAAAACAATTAAAATAATCCAATAAATAGTACAATATTACATCAGATGTAGGAAATGAGGTATACACTTGGCTTGAGCATTGCAAGGGAGTGAATCAACTATGAAAAATTAGTTCTGCGGACGGTGGATTAGAGACAGAAGAAGGAAACAGAAGACCGAAGGTGGAAAGAAGAAATATGCACTAGAGTAGGAAAGCCAAACACTCAATGGATCTTCCTTCAATCACTGTCTAGAATTAGTGGAATAACGCAAGAAATAATGAATATCTGAAACAAGAAAATTACTGTTAAGGAATAGCCAAAAATAAATTGAAAAACGAAACACACTTCTCCTGTCTTCGGCCTTCTTCCTAGCGAATACTAGAATCTCTTTTCTTAGCCATTTTTAGATAGATGCCTTCATTGTAAGCGTCATTCATTCTATTGTAAATGACTGCTTTGATTAAATAGCCTTTAGCATAGTCTGGATCCAATTTGATGAGCTGATCGCCAATGGCTAACCCCTTTTGGTATTGTTCTAGTTTTTCATAGGTGACACCGAGGTTGTAATAAGCTTCCTTGTACTTACCATTCAATGCTATCGCTCTTTCGTAGGCTGATATTGCTCGACTGAATTTTCCATCTTTTGAATAGGCCAATCCTAAATTATAATTGTACTCCGCATTCTTTGGACTTTTACTTACGGCCAACTCAAAATTCTTAATGGCCTTTACTAATTGCTCATCAGAAAAATAGGCATGCCCCAAATTATTATACATCTCAGAATCATTGATCCCGTGTTTTACAGCGGCCTCAAAGCCAATTGCTGCTTGGTCAAAATCTCCTCTGTTTTGGAAGAGGTTGCCCAGAAAAAGATGTGCTTCAGCGTATTGCGGATTAATGTCTATAGCATTCTTGATGGTATTTACAGCTTTATCCACCTGACCAGCTCCTGCATAAGCTCTTCCTAAATTAAACAAGTATCTAGGATTTTGTGGATCCACATCCAAGGCACTTTTAAACCCTTTAATGGATTCATTGTATTTCTCTTTACGTAGTGCGACCAATGCCTTGTTATATAGTTTGTTGCGCGCTGATTTTCGACCTTCCTCAGCTCGACTATAGCCTAGGAATTGAGATTTTTTGTAATGATAAGATACCATGATATTATCATCAATCATCTGGAATGCCCGAGCCATATAATAATGCGTTTCCCCGTCATCATCTTTGATCGCAATAGACTCTTTAAGTTTCTCAACTGCCTTATGCCCATCTTGCTTAGATAGATAAGACCTTCCAAGAAATTTAAAGGATTGAGGATCCTCTGGATTTAGTTTTGTCGTCTTGGTAAACAAACGAACGGCCTCGTCAAAATTCTCCTCATTATAGGCTAATACACCCTTACTCATATAAGCTTCATAATGCTTGTCATTCAACTCAATTGATTTCTCATAATTTGCTAGTGCATCCTTAACCTTACCATTCTTTTGATAACACATGCCTAGTAAGTAAAACGTATTGGCAATCGGCTCCCGTTCAACAGCTAACTTTGCTTGCTCTAAAGCTAATTTATAGTCTTCTTTTTTATAGTAGGCAAGGGCAAGGCTGTATTCGGTGTTTGCACTCGCTCCTTTTTGTTGTGCACTTGCTAAGTGCGCCTGCGCGACATCAGATTTGTTGATACTAGAATACAATATACCCAACTTATTGTGTGCTTTCGCGTAATCTGGATTGAGATCTATCGCTCTTTCTAAGGCTTCAATCGCATTTTTTGTTTTTTGTTCTTCTTCGTAAAGCAAGGCAAGATTATACCAAGCTTTTTCTTGCTCAGGTTTAATACGCAATGCCTGTTCGTAGCTTTTAACTGCCTTGGCTGATTCATTTTGCTTGTCGTAGCAAATGGCCATTAGATGATAGGCGGGTTCAAAATTTGGATCCAGACCAGCGGCTTCTGTTAGATAAACAAGCGCATGATCATAATTTTCCATTTTATAATGATGAACGGCTTTATTATAAGCTACTTTGACTTCTCTTGGTTGAGAAAAGGCGAAGAAACTCATCAGAATGAACACAATTAAGAGAAGGTAACGGGTAGTTGTACTAATCATTGTAATGGTTTGATACGAACAGAAAAAGTTTTTCAATCAAATGATTAGGTTTCAAGTTTGGAATTAAAATACAATATATTCATTATTATAGACAATTTAGAAATATAAATCCTTCTTTTTTGTTACAAAGATTATATTTGATGGTAAATAATGGTAAGGTCAATTTAGTTGTTTTTCTTCAATAATGCAATATCAGTTTGTCCTCAAATCCTACGCTACAACAGTTATTTTCCAGTGATAAATAGTACGATCATCTCCACAACTGATCAAGTCATTATCGGACAGCCAAAGTAGGTCGTTCACTGAATTGACATGACTTTGAAATTTTAGAAAATCAATCACTTTTACTAAGTTAAAGCTGTCTGTTTCCCAGAGTTTTATTGTTTTGTCTCGACTGGCAGAAGCAAGCAGCTTCCCACCAGGTTGCGACCGCAATCGATTCACTGTAAACAGATGTGCGGGGATCTGTTCGACCAACGAATAACCATCTCCTACATCCCAAATTCGAATCTGAGCATCTCGGCCACCCGTGATTAAATAACGGCCATCTGTCGTAAAGGTGACACAAAACACGGAGTTGGTATGTGCTGCATTGATCTGATGCTCAAGTTCTAGTGTTTCCGCATTTAAGATATAAACAGCATAATCACTACTTGCAATTGCAATCTGATTCACGGTTGGATGATGCGCCATTTCACGCATCGCTTTTTGGCTAAACTGTATACTTTGTGTGGAGCGTTGTTGGTCATAATTCCATTGTACGATCTGGCCATCGCCACCAATGGTAAGCAAGTGATTTCCTACTAGCTGAATATCAAACACTCCTTTTTTATGGGCTGCGATGTTATTGGTATTGGCTTTTTGTTTGAGGTTGACCCAATGCAACCCACCATTCATATTTCCAAAAAGAAGGGAATGCGTAAACTTATCGTACCATACCTTAAACAAGGTCTCAGGACTAGAGGCGAGTACTTTTGCCGCATCAGGATTATCCAAATCCCACTCTATCACGCGTCCATCACCTCCAGCAGAAATAAAGGAATGATCCGTTTTTCCCTTGCAGAGTGAATATACTGATCCCTCATGTCCAGTAAATCGATTAACCTTTAAAATTTCTACTTTCACGTAATAATTATATGTTCTCAAAAATAGAAGGATTCTATTAGAATTCCTACATTTGACGTAGTTATGAAAATTTAGACTATCTAAGATTGTTTTAGTTCATTCCAGAAATCATTTGTTTTATCAATCATTAATCATTAATAATTAAAAATAGGTGCCATTATTATTAAAAAGAAACGTTAGCGATACAGCAACATATGCCATTTGGAAAATGGAGGAGCGAGAAGATTTTTTCTTAAGCGATCTACGATTATCTAGGGAGGAAAAGGTGAAACTGCAAGGCTTGAAAGGTAATCGCCGCAGAGAATGGCTCGTGGGACGTTGGCTCCTTCATCAGTTAACTGGTGGAGGCCACCGTATTGCTTGTTTATATGATGAATTTGGAAAACCTTATTTGGAAGGAAATCTCTTTGAATTATCGATCAGTCATAGTCGGGAATTGGTAGCTGTGGTCGTGGATAAGGATTTTAATTGCGGTATTGATATTCAAAAGATCGTATCTAAAATCGAACGAATTGCCCATAAATACATGCGGCCAGTAGAAACAAAAAGTTTAAGAAAAGCTTCACGGATCGAGCATCTGCATATCTATTGGGGTGCAAAAGAAGCGCTTTATAAAGCTTATGGAAGAAAAGAGTTAGACTACAAGCAACATTTACATGTGAAACCGTTTAAGTATGAAGAAAAGGGTAGAACAACTGCTATTGTGAAAAAAGGAGCTTTTAAAGCTAATTTTGATGTATTTTTTGAAAAACTTGGCAATTTTATGTTTGTTTATGTCGTTGAAAGAGCTAACTAGTGCGTTTAAACAAAATAGAACGATCAATTGCTTTTAAAATCTAATAGTATTCCATTAATTGTCGCAAATGAATAAAATAGTTAAATTCCTGTCCATCATCCTAGTATTTATCTTAGTAGGATGTAAAGGTGATGCTGATCAATCTTCTAGTCATGAGACTGAAATCATAGAAGATTCTAATGGATTTATTGATTTTTATAAAAAATTCCATTCGGATAGCGTTTTTCAAATGTCACATATTACGTTCCCTTTAGAAGGCGTTCCGTCAGTTGCTGATACTATCTACGATGGCGTAAGTGCCTTTCATTGGCAAAAGAAAGATTGGCAAATGCATAAGCCAGTAGACACAAATTCAGGTGAATTTAGACGTGAATTTGATATGGGAGATGTGTTGGTGACGGAACGCATCATCAACAGCCAAAACTTCATGTTAGTCCGTCGATTTTACTACAATGGATCTGCGTGGAATCTAATTTATTATGCTGACCTCAATCCAGTAAGATGATCGGACGAATCATTCTATTGTTTGCAGTGAGCAGTTTGCTGTATTCTTGCAGTGTGTTCAAGCCAGCGCATAGCAATAAAGCAGAGAACTTTGATCAGTTTTACAAGCGGTTTCACACCGATAGCTTATTCCAGATGTCTCGAATCACCTTTCCCTTGGAAGGGCTGCCTAGCTTTGCAGAGGAAGCACAGTTCACAGGAGAGCGTTTTCGGTGGCAACGGGATGACTGGGAGCAGCATTTGCTTATTAATTATGATGCGTTTCCAGACCTTAGCCAAAATCTAGTCAAGGAGCAAGGGCAAGTCAAAGAATCGATCAATATGGGGAACGGTTTTGGCCTAGAACGTCATTTTGCACTTGAAGAAGGGAAGTGGTTCCTTGTATTCTATGTAGGGATTAATCGGATCAATTAAGCACTAGTCTTTCCTAGCAATCACCTCAGCAGTTAAGACTTCCATTTTTGTAAGCCTTACCTTCCTCTTATTTCATTTTGATTTAACCCACATTCGAACGCTTTTCCCACTTCAGCCGTTTGGTCTCCTGTCTCTTTTGTTGTCCCAGTATTTTATATTAACTTGCCAGTCAAAAACATACACTATGAGAATTTTGAAATATCTTCTATTCTTCTTCCTTGGACTTATTCTTCTATTCTTTGCGATCGGCTTATTTACACCATCCATTCAATATGGTCATCAGATCACTGTAAACAAACCAATCGCTGAAGCTTGGGCAGTGCATAAGGATGATTCCAAATATGGAGAATGGTTGGAAGGATTTAAAAGCATTGAGCTTATCAGCGGAGAACCAGAAGCAGTAGGTAGCAAATACAGGGTTATCGTCAATCCAGGTGATGGGCAACCAGATTTTGAGATGATTGAAACCATTGTTTCCTATAAAACACCTGAGCATATTGAATTGAGTTTTGATAGTGAAATGATGCGCTTTGATCAAACAACTTCCTTCTCAGAAGTCGGAGGAGTAACAACCATTAAAACAGACTCTAAAGTAGCAGGAAAGGGAATTCTAATGCGCTCCATGTTTGCCGTTATGAATTTGTTTACCGATTCGTTTACGAAGCAAGAGGTGAAGAACATTGAAGCACTAAAGAAAGTGATTAATAATAATACAACTGTCTATTAAAGTCAATAACGAAGTTGTTCTTTACTAGATATTCTTCATTCCCTATAACCCATGCCATAAAAATTAGATATTTTCTTAAATTAATATTAATATTACTCCCTTATTTATGCCTCGCTGTTTTATAGGACAGTTTATAGGCGAAATCTCATTATGAAATCACACGGCGACCTATGGCTAAACAGAGAAATCAGGGAAAAGTAAAAAAGAAAAATCAGACCAGAAAACAGCAATCACATTCCAGTGCGCCCGCCGCTTCATCAGGCATTGCAGACTTATATGCAAAGATCACAGGAAACGGAACCGTGTTCTCCTTGGTGCTAATTGCCGTTATTGGGTTTCTCATACTAGCAAATTACCTTTTGTTTAATAAGCTATTCCTGTTTAGGGATATCGGAAGTGATTCTATTAATATCTTTCATCCGACATACGCCCATTTAGCTGATTATGTGAGAACGAATGGCCTACCGAAATGGTCGTTCCAGCAAGGTCTTGGTCAAAATATATTGCCGCATAGTTTAGGAAATCCGTTTCATTGGTTATACATCATGGTTGGAAGCAAGTCGCTCCCGTTTGCCTATGCTTGGGTGGAGTACCTTAAAATCGTGCTGTCTGGGTTTGTGATTTACAAGTACCTGAAAACGATTGAATATGATAGCTATGTGGCGACAATTGGCGCATTGCTGTTCTCGTTTTCCGGGTTTATGATTGTTGGTTGTGGATGGTATGTATTCTCGACACAAGCGCTTCAATTTGCTTTATTGTTATTGGCAATTGAACGATTGATGCAAGGCCGAGATTACTGGATGTTGCCTTTGTTTGTCTGTATTATTGGGGCCACATTACCCTTTGATCTCTTCTTGTTTGCTGAATTTCTAGGACTTTATGTAGTATTCCGATTTATAGATCAACATGGTTGGGATACCAAGGAGTTTTTCGCTCTTGTGCTTAAAATAGTAGGACTTGGCGTATTGGGAGTTGGAATGAGTTCTGTCTTCCTGTTTAGCAATATTCAGGAAATCCTTCAAAGTCCAAGGGTAGGAGGTGATTCTTCACTATCTGCTAAGCTCATGGCAAAGCCAATGTTTGGTATGGAGGGTGCTGCGCACAATTTAACGGCATTACTCCGCTTTTTTGGGAATGACTTGATTGGAGGAGCAGTTGCCTTCAAAGGCTGGAGAAACTATCTAGAAGCGCCGATGCTGTATATCGGTATTCCATCCTTGTTGCTCTTCCCACAGGTGTTTACAGGGAAGCTGTCTACTGCGAAGCGAGTGTTGTATGCATTACCATTGTTATTTGTTGTCTTAACGCTTGTTTTTCCTTGGTTTAGAAATGCATTCTGGCTCTTTTCTGGAGACTATTATAGAACGTTCTCTTTGTTTATCAGTTTTATCCTTTTCTTCTATGCGCTTAAGGTATTGAACAAGGATCCACAGTTGAAAAATATCAATGTGATGCTCCTTGGCGGAACAGCCATTGTCCTAATGGGCTTGATGTTTTACGCCAATAGCACGTTTGCTAAAGTTATTAATGGTGGACAATTCGGGTTGGCCTTGTTTTTCTTGGTTGCTAGTGCAGTACTCATATCTATCACAGCGTTAGGCAAGCTCAATTACAAGACATTTAGAATTGGCTTTTTAGCGTTGATTTGTATTGAGCTACTGGCAATCAATTATCCGTCTTTGAATAATAGAAGGGCAGTGACTGCAGCAGAATACAAGAAAAAGATGGATTACAACGATTATACAGTTGATGCCATTAAAAGTGTAAAAGCAACAGATAAAGACTTCTTCCGTGTAACAAAAAATTATGCTTCTGGTGGAGCAATGCATGGAAGTTTAAATGATGGTAAAATGCAAGGCTACTATGGTACTTCCTCCTATCATTCATTTAATCAAAAATACTACATAGAATTTTTACAAGCCGCTGGTGCCATCAACGCAACCAATGAAACACAGACGCGGTGGGCTGCAGGAATTAGAAATAGACCTTTGCTTGAAATCTTTACTAGTGTGAAGTATAAAACGATGAAATTCAAGCAAGGGGAAGCACAAAATGCTGGTTTTGGATTCACTAAAGTCAATTCATTTGGAGATGTTACTTTGTATAAAAATTCCAATGCCTTACCGCTTGGTTTGGCCTATCAAGAATTCGTAACTAGGAGCCAATTTAATAAACTTCCACAGATTGCACGTGAAGTTGCCTTACTACGTGGTGTTGTGGTAGAGGATAATGAAGTATCTGCTTTCACAGGTTATGGAATGCGCCCAATGAACCTAGGAACGATTCCACGTGATCCTGCTCAACTCACCCCTCAAGTGTTTTCAGCAGATGTAAATGCTAGACGAACGACTGGGATGAAGATGAAACGACATGGTCAAAACCTAATCAACGGGACAGTAAATCTGGCTACAAAACAGGCTGTACTGTTTACAATTCCTTACGATGAAGGCTGGAAAGCAACCGTTGATGGCAAGGAAGTCCCTACTCAACTAATGAGTATTGGTTTTACTGGAATTATTGTCGACGCAGGTCAACATGAAATCGAATTGCGGTATTTCCCAACACTTTTCTATCCTGGATTAATCGTTTCTTTGCTGTTTTTAGCGGCATTTGGCTTGCTCGTTTGGAAGTTTAGACCAGAGAAAACAACAGAAGAAATTGTTGAAGCAGCAACTGAAGAAATCGAAGAATAACAAACCCTTTATACAACTTAACTCATGAAATTCTTAACTGACAGATTTAAAAAAGCATACGATAAAAAGATCGATGGAACTGGTCTAGCAGTGTTCCGAATACTCTATTCGCTTGTCTTATTGTTTGAAATCAAACAGATATACTACTTTAGACATCTTATTTTTGATAAAATACCATACATAGATGCGGCTGAAATTAACTTTGCTTTTCCCTTGATTCTCTGGGCGATCAGTGTAGTTTTTATGTTGTTTGGCGCTTACACTCGAATTGCTGTCATCGTTAATTATGTAATGGCGCTTTCCTTAATTGGCACAATTCGTTCCTACGAATACCATGTGTTTTATGCTTATATGGGACTGAATGCTTTGATTCTGTTTTTACCTGTAGCTCGCTGCTTAAGTGTCGACAGGATTCGAGAGCGTCTCAAATACTCAACCCCTCAAAAGGCTTATACACCGCCTAGGAAGGTCAGTAGTTTAGCATATCTCATCCCAATGTTGGTTGCAGGCGCTTTTGTTTATACGGATTCCGTATTTTATAAATTGATTTCCTACAACTGGATGAATGGGCTGGGCATGTGGTTACCATCCAATCTACCACAGATCTCGCATTTTAACTCTACACCACTGATGAATATAAAAGGGTTGGCGATGGCGCTAGGCTATTTTACGATATTCTTTGAAGCAGCCTTCATCTTCCTGTTTTGGTTTAAGCCCTTTCGAGTCCCATTGCTGATCATTGGGGTTGGTTTGCACCTTGGTATTTTAATGGAGTTCCCGATTCCTTGGTTTGCCTTGTGTGTCGTGGCGCTTTATGCTTTGATGGTGCCTGTTGGCTGGTGGAAGACGATCTTATCCAAATTCCCAGGATTTAACGCCTTAAGAGCAAAAGTGGATCGATTCGTTACAGATCACACTAAAGCCACTAAAAGCGGCAAGGCATTTGCGGAAGCGGGGATCACATTGCCACTTTCAGATCGGAAAAGAAAGCTATATGGTGATACAACGGTACGCGATTTTAAAGTGAAGTGGGTTGGGATTGGTGTCATTGTGCTCTGTGTCCTTCAACTCTTAGTGACGTATAACTCGGGGATTATTGCAAACGGCTTGGCCGGTTTTAACAAGGCAGGCTTCGGTAAAAGTGTTCAGAAGTTTACCCGTAACTCAGAATGGTATTCAAAGCGATTAATGGGTATTACCAACCATCCAGTGTTTATGGATGGTCACTTCAATGGATACAATCATATTGTTGCTGTGACCTATGAGAATAACGGTAAGGAAACTTGGCTGCCAATCATCGACCAAAACGGGATGCCTGATTGGTACAACTCTGGTTTTAACTGGGTGAAATGGACGTTTCGTGTCAATGGCACCTACGTAAATCAAGGCTTAATGCTTAGAGGCTTAAGAGACTTTTCTGCCTTTTGGGCGCACAAAAATAAAATTGATCTGAACAACGCTAAGTTCAATGTAAAAGTGAAAAAGGTGAGAATTCCACGAAAGTGGGAACGTAATTTTTTAAATAAAGAAATGAAGCAGCCTTGGATTGATGGTGGTAGTTTTACTTGGACCAATCGACAGTTTCGGCCTAGTGTAAAAGAAATCGAAAAGCTGTAATATTTTAAAACTCAAGCCTTCATTCTCCTGATGAATAAAAGGAAAATTGCCATAATAGGAGCTTCTTATCTTCAACGTCCGTTGGTACAGAAAGCGGTAGACTTAGGACTAGAAACTCATGTGTTTGCCTGGCGAGAAGGCAATGTGGTAGAGGATATCGCCGACCACTATTATCCGATTTCGATTATTGAAAAAGAGGAGATACTTGCCGTCTGTAAAACGGTTGAAATCAATGGGATTACCTCCATCAGTTCGGATATCGCCATGCCTACTGTAAATTTTGTTGCGCATGAAATGGGCTTGATTGGCAATAGCTTACAAGCTGGTTTGGTGACTACTGATAAATTTGAAATGAGGCAAGCCTTATCTGCTGCAGGACTTCCTTGCCCTAGGTTTGAGTTGTATAAAACGCCAGATTTTGAAGATCACAAACAATTTACCTTTCCTGTGATTGTAAAACCGACAGATCGCTCTGGTTCTAAGGGAGTAACTAAAACTGAGCGTCCAGAGGATATAAACAAAAACTTAGAAATTGCACTAGGTCATTCCCTGAAGAAAAATGCAATCGTTGAGGAGTTTGTCGAAGGACGTGAGTTCAGTGTAGAGATGATTTCCTTTAAAGGGGAACACTTTCCATTAGCGATCACCGATAAGGTTACAACTGGTGCGCCATTTTTCGTTGAGCAGGAACATCATCAGCCAGCCGCTGTGCCTGCTGCGATTGGCAAGAAGATAAACGAGCTTGTGATTAATGCATTGAATGTGCTTGGTATCGAGTATGGAGCAAGTCACTCAGAGGTATTTCTTACGACTGCGAATGAAGTGATGATTTGCGAAATTGCTGGGAGAATGGGCGGAGATCTAATTGGGTCTGATATGGTGCAATTGTCTACCGGCTATGATTTTGTAAAGGGTGTCATAGATGTAGCAATGGGAGATTTTAAAACCATTGATACTACTACGTTAAATGATAATTACAGCGGTGTTTATTATGTATTTCCTCCTGCTGGAAAAATTAAATCAATTCAAAATAATCAAGAAAACTTCGAAGGTGTTGTTCAAGCTATTTCTATTCTTAATATTGGTGATGAAATCGCGGAAGTCATTAATGTTTCAGGAAAACGAGCGGGATTGGTCTTGTATAAACATGAACAAAATAAGGTGGTTTTAAATCCTAATGATGTGATTCAGTACGAATTAGAATAAAATTTCATCAAAAATCAATATTATTTTATATCCTATGTTCTTTGACTTATCTTTAACAAAAATTACCCCTTGGAAAATCAGCCAATAAATGCGCTTCAAAAGGAGATTGTTTTAAATCAGTACTCCAAGCAAAAACTCAGTCCATGTCATTTCAATATTCTGTAGTCATACCAGTATATAGAGCGGTTGATACCTTACCAACGTTGGTAGAGCAGTTGTCTAGTGTGCTAGGGAATAGCTTAGTGGAAATTGTATTGGTATACGACTGTGGACTGAAAGAATCGTTGGCTAAGATCAAAGAACTGAGTCTTAAAAATCCACTGGTAAAAGGAATAGAGTTGACTAGAAACTATGGTCAGCACAATGCAACAATTTGTGGTTTTGAAATGGCTGGAAAATCTGATTTTATCATCACACTAGATGAAGATCTACAGCACTTCCCAAAAGATATCAACCTTTTGATCAACAAGCAGAAAGCGGAAGATGCAGATGTGGTTTATGGTGTTTATACGGAGAAAAATCACACCTTTTTTAGAAATTTCACAAGCAGTGTTTTAAAAAAACTACTAGCCATCGGTATCCCAGAATTAAATGCAGACTACTCCTCTTTTAGATTGATTAAAACTAGTGTTGCCAAGAGTACCATTGAGATGAAAAATTCCTACACATTCCTAGATGGCTACTTGACATGGGTGACTTCAAATGTTGCTTCTGTGCAAGTTTCGCACGGTGAAAGCCAAGCAGGGAATAGTTCTTACAGCATAAAAAAGTTAATAGAACATTCGATTAATATCTTTGTCACCTTTTCTAATCTGCCGATTCGATTGTTGTCCTACTTCTCCATATTGTTCTTCGTCTTTAGCTTTATCTACGCTATTTTTATAGTGGTCAGCTCAATGACAATTAAAGAATATGATGCGGGTTTTCCTACGCTTGTATCTATGCTGAGTTTCGGTTTCGGTGCGGTATTACTTGGATTAGGAATCCTAGGAGAATACATACAGCGAATTAATCTTAAAACTACGAATCGACCAAATTATTCTGTTAAGCATATTCATAGTGGACGAGGCCACAATCAAGAAAAGCAATCATCAAACTAAATGAAGAAACTAGCAATCATTGGTTCTGGCGATCTTGGTTACCACATTGCATATCATGCGCAAACTGCTGGATTGTATGAGGTTGTCGGTTTCTTTAATGATTATAAATCAATTGGAGAGGATGCACATGGTCATGAAATCCTAGGAGGAAAAGACGATATTCAGAACACTTTTGACCAAGGAGGGTTTGATGTCCTTATGGTCGGAATTGGCTACAAACATTTCGCCTTTCGGAAATCGATTTTTGAACAATTTAAAGGTAAGATCCCATTTGCAAAAGTGATTCATCCAAGTGCATATATTGATCCGTCTGCAAGTATTGGGGAAGGCGCATTCATCTACCCAAATTGTACGCTTGATATGAATGTAAAACTAGGCGATAATGTGCTGTTGAACACATCAGTAACCATTGCCCATGATTCAACAGTAGGTGATCACTCTTTTCTGTCTCCTGGTGTCTGTTTGGCTGGTTTTGTAAGTGTTGGGAAAGGATGTAACATTGGTATCAACACCACGGTTATTGATAATATTTCGATTGCAGAGGGGACGCAAACAGGCGGAGGGACCGTTATTATAAAAAACATTGAACAACCCGGATTATATGTCGGAAATCCAGCTAGATTAATCCAATAACATACAATTATACCATCATAAATGGCTAAAAAGAAAGCAAAACCTGGTAAGAAAAAAGAAAATCCAATATCTAGGAAGCCAGTAGCTCCTACGAAGAAGAAACGGATATTCTTTCAAGGCTTGAACGAGATAAGAGCAATCGCTGCACTTTGTGTTTTGTTTCACCACGTCGAACTCTATAAGTTCAGAGATCAATTGCCAAGCCTATATCACACGTTTCTCAAGACGTTTATCTCTGAATTGGGGAAAAACGGTGTCTATATCTTCTTCGTATTGAGTGGATTCCTGATTACCTATCTTTTACTAGAAGAGAAGCGCGTTAAAACCAAGATCAATCTTAAGAAATTTTACATAAGACGATTGCTTCGGATTTGGCCATTGTATTATCTGATTATTTTCATTGCTTTTTTTCTCATCCCACCGGCAGCTGGTTTTTTTGAATCTATGCAGCACGAAGCCCACTACTTTAGATTAGTGAAATTGTTGCAAAATGACTTTTGGACACCATTGCTGTTGTTTATGGTATTCCTACCAAATCTTGCCCTGAAGCTGAAACCAGCGGTGGTAGGTGCTTCGCAGGCATGGTCGGTTGGGGTAGAAGAGCAGTTTTATTTGATCTGGCCAAATATCGTCAACTTAGTAAAAAGTAAATATTTAGCGATTCCATTTATCATTATTATTTCTCTGCCTTATTGGGCGATCCCAATAAAACCTTCGAATCCAGAATTAGCTGCTAATATCAAGTACTTTACTGATTTGGTGCCCATTCATATTATGGGAATTGGTGCATTAGCTGCGTTCTTACTATTTCAGTTTCCTAAGGTGTTTGCAACGATTTTTACAAATCCAATTTTGTTTATGATAAACACTATTTTTCTTGGAATCCTGATGTCCTCAGGCTATGATAAAGTATTGCTTGGAACCGTGGTAGCGTTGGAGATTATATTCATCATTCAAACGAACTTTAAGATCAATCTTAGAAATTCAATTCTGAATAAACTTGGAGAAATTTCCTACGGAATTTATATGTTCCATCCAATAGCAATGTATCTTGTTTATAGTTTTTTTAATTCTGTAGTTCCACTGAAATCTAATGTTGTAGCCTACAATATTGCGGTTTATTCATCAATAATTGGATTGACTTTGATATTGAGCTATACTTCTTACCATTATTTTGAGAAGCGATTTATTCGAATTAAAAACAAGAAATATACGGTTGTTCCTAGTGGAAATAAAGTAGAAGATTAGTAACGCTTTAAAATCATATTATGATCAATTTCAATAAGCCTTACCTTACGGGAAAAGAAACACACTACATCTATCAAGCAGTAGATTCCAAGAAACTTTCAGGAAATGGAATGTTTACGAAAAAGTGTCATGCTTACTTCGAAACCAATTATAATTTTCATAAAACGCTCCTGACTACATCGTGTACCGACGCCTTGGAAATGGCTGCCCTATTGATAGATATAGAGCAAGGAGATGAAGTGATTATGCCTTCGTACACCTTCGTTTCTACTTCAAATGCGTTTGTGCTCCGCGGGGCCAAGATTGTATTCGCAGATTCTTATCCTGATCAGCCAAATGTAGATCCAGCCTGCCTTGAAGCCTTGATTACACCGAAGACAAAGGCAATCGTGGTCGTGCATTATGCAGGCGTAGCTTGTGATATGGATGCGATTATGGACATCGCCAACAAACACAACCTCCTAGTCGTTGAAGATGCCGCTCAAGCAGTTGATTCTTTCTACAAAGGCAAACCGCTCGGGGGAATTGGTCATCTGTCCGCCTTTTCGTTTCACGAAACTAAAAACATTATCAGTGGAGAAGGCGGAATGCTTGTCGTCAATGATAAACGATATGCAGACCGCTCTGAGATTATCTGGGAGAAAGGAACCAATCGTTCTGCATTCTTCCGTGGTGAAGTTGATAAATACGGATGGGTGGATATCGGCTCTTCGTTTTTGCCCTCTGAGATTATCGCTGCGTTCTTGTTTGCTCAACTAGAAAATCTAGCGGACATACAAGATCGCCGAAGAGCAATTTGGGATCGATACTATAATGGATTAAAACCCTTAGCAGAAAAAGGGCATTTTGATTTGCCTGTCATCCCGGATTATGCTACGAACAATGCACACATGTTTTATCTGGTGCTGCCTAATTTGACAAAGCGACAATCCTTTATCAAATACCTAAGATCTAAGGAGATTCATGCCGTGTTTCATTACCTGTCGTTGCATAAAAGTCCCTACTATCAAGACAAGCACAGCGGATTGGAACTGCCTAACTGTGATCGCTTTGCAGATTGCCTAGTTCGGCTGCCGTTTTATTATGAACTAGCAGATGAACAGATTGACTATATCATTGAACAAATCACTAATGCGTGTAACGCTTAAATGACCAACTGGTGGATCCCTTAATTCGAAACTTATATCTGTTAGCTGAATCTTCCTTGGGAGTTGAAGTATTAGAATGCAAAGCCTTATCGCAAGGTGGCTCTAAGCGACAATACGTTCGGCTAAAACATGCGGGAGGCTCAGTGCTTGGTGTTTACAATCCCAACCCACTTGAAAATCACGCATATATTGGAATGACAGCTCATTTCTTGACGCATGAAGTGCCTGTTCCAAAAATCATTGCGACAGCAGCAGATGGCTTACATTACCTTGTAGAAGATTTGGGGGACACAACGCTGTTAAACTTATTAGAAGCCAAAAGAGTAGGGGATAAGGCACCCTCAGAGATCATTAACTACTACAAACAAGCCCTTGAGCAATTGGCGTATCTTCAAATCAACGCTGGAGCTGACTTAGATGACGGTTTGTGCTGGGAACGCAAGCGATTTGACAAGCAATCAATGCTTTGGGATCTCAATTATTTCAAGTACTATTTCCTTCGCATCAAAAGCACAGGCTACAATGAACAAGCCTTAGAAGATGATTTTCACCGATTAGCTGATTATCTAGTAGAGGCTGCATCCGATTTTTTTATGTTTCGCGATTTCCAAGCGCGCAACATCATGATTCACGAGGGGCGACCTTGGTTTATCGATTTTCAAGGCGGACGACGTGGAGCGTTGCCATACGATGTGATTTCCTTACTATATCAGGCAAAAGCCAATCTCCCGCATTCAGTAAGAGAAGAGTTACTAGAACACTATTTGTTGGTTGCTAGTCAGCTGACTAGCATTGATACTGCTGATTTCCGATCGCGGTATGCTGGTTTTCAGTTGATCCGTTTCTTGCAAGTATTAGGCGCTTATGGATTCCGTGGGCTCATTGAGGGCAAGGCACATTTTGTAGAGAGCATCCCGTTTGCGCTTAATAATTTGAAATGGTGGCTGGAGACGGCTAAGCTGCCTATGGAGTTGCCTGAGTTAAGGCGAGCGGTGAAGGAGTTGGTGTAGAATTCGGATTAGGTTGAACCATTGTCTTTACTAGGACGAATGATTTAAAACCAATATAAAGATCCAATCAATCAATACAATCCTAATGCTGTATTTTCCACTAGTAAAATCCCATGTCAGAATGCTCCTCATACAAATAGTCAACCACTAATTTCCCGTCGATATTAATGAATCCCCAGAACCCTTCTTCATTCGCCACAGGAGCCATTTTGTTGTTGAAGGAACCAGCGCGTACAAATTTGGGAGAGATCTTAAAGCCTTTTCGGTGGTGGATGTATCCCCATTTCCCATCAATTTTTACCGGTGCGAGCTTATCATTGAAACCGCCAGCATCATCGTACATTGGATTGAAAATCACTTTGCCACATTTGTTGACAAGACCGTATTTGCTGTCTTCGATTTTGTAGAATGCTTTACCGTATTTGAAAGAGCTGAGTGCGTCATACTTGGGTTCTGTAAGGACCTTGCCACGCTTGCCTTTGATGCCGATTTTCTCATTTTTACCATAGTAGGTTAGCACCGTTGCTTTTTTGATGATGAGTTGATTTAGGTAGGGCTTTTCTATTTCATTATGCTGTTTGTCAATGAATTTGATGTATCCAAGAGTGTCTGTGACTGGCCCAATGCCTTTGTGGAAGTCAAACGCGTCGTTATAGATAAATGGAATCACTGTTTTTCCTGTTTTATCAATATAGCCAGAACGGTCATCTTTTACCACAGCTGCTAGTCCTTCTGAAAAGGCAAAGGCATATTCATACTCAAAAGGGATGACCGTATTGCCTGTTGGGCTGATGAATCCCCAGTAATCTCCTTTTTTTACTGCACCAACGCCTTCCCAAAACCAGACAGCCTCATCAAACTGATGAGGGATGACAGTTTTGCCTGATTTGTCAACATATCCCCATTTTCCATCGAGCTTTACAGGGGCGAGCCCGTCATGAAAAGAGTAGGCATCTTCGTATTGTATCGGAATAGAGATATTGCCTTCTGTATTTATGAAACCAAACTTATCAGCTTTCTTCACCAATGCAAGTACAGACTGAGCAACCGCCTGACCTGCAGTAAGACCAACAATTAGAATTAAAAACAGAATTCGCATAGTTCTTTTTAATGCATTAACGGCAAAATTCGAAAGATGTTATCTCAATTTATAATTAAATAGAGGAGACTGATTTCAATCAACTGTTTCCTCTTTACGCTCAGATTTAGCGGATAATTAGTAATTACTTCCCCTTCTCCTTACTAAAGCCCTGAATGATTTCGTCAGCAGGTTTTCCTAGGTGTTTTAATGAAAATTGGACATCATCTGCTAAGTCATGTTTTGGATACTTAGAAAGGAATGTTTTGTAGATCTTAGTTGCTTTGTCTAAGTCTTTGTAATCATTTTCATAGATAAAACCCTGAAGGAATAATGCTTGAGGCGCTTTTTTGAAACTTCTGTAGTCAGCATAAATTTTCTCCCAAGAAGAGATTGCCCTACTAAAATCATTGATAGAACGCGCTACTTCTCCAGCCTTATATAAATATTCAGGCGTATTAGGGTCCTTTGGCAGTTCCTTTGCATGTGCTTCATATGCGTTGATCAAGCGAGATGCTTTTCTACGATCTAGTCGTCCCTTTTGCTCTTTAGAGTAGATTTCGGCTTCCAGTTTTTTAATTTTGGCTCTAATCTTATCGTTTTTAGGAAGAGAAAACTCTTTTGCGATGCTCACATTTTTGTGATTTGGGTATTCTTTGATAAACAAATCACTCATTTCTTTAGCATCAGCATAACGATTCAAATCATTCTCATAGAGATCAGCTAGTGTAAGTAACGCTTCTGGTTTGTTCTTTTTAAATGATTCATTATCAATTATTTGCTTTAGGTTGGCTGTAGCAGAAGTCAAGTTGTTTGTCCGTAAATTCAAGACGGCACTTTTAAGCAACACATCACTCTTCATATCAGACTTGCCTTCTACCGTATTGATATATTCGTTGTAAAACTTGCGTAACTCTGTCGCAGCGTTAAGGTTAATACCAGATTTTCCAGGATTTTCAGCCAATTTCTTTTCTTGACGTGCTATGTAAACCTCCAGTTTTTGATCTTTGGGCATAAAGTATAATTCAGCTTCCTTCCAAGCATCAGTGCCTTTATGATTGTCAAAAACCATTTTGTAGTACTTCGTTGCTTCCTCTTTTTTTCTGAAGTTTTCTTCATAGATTTTTGCTAACAATACGGCACTATTAGGTGTTGCTGGAGAGCTACCAAACTCTTCAATCCCTTGTTTAAGTAGCGCTTCAGCTTTTTTGAAATTCTGAATTTGATAGTTAAGCGCCCCCGCTCTGTAAAGGTAACGGCCATTCCATTCTGTATTTGACGGATTTTTCTTAACATACTTTACATAGCTTCGTTCTAATTCGATAAAGTCATCTTTGTTCGGAGCTTCTTTCGTTTTTTTCTCCAACTCTGCAATTTGATCACTTCCAGATTGGGTACAAGAAGTTGCAAATAAACAAAACGCGAGCATGGTTAGAATGATATTTATTTTCATAGTTAAAATATTGAAAAACAAACTGCTTTTATTTTAGGTCTAAATTTTGATTAATAATAACTAATGTTTGATTTTATGGGCAATTTAAAGCAAATTTAGCACAATAAACCTCCTTTGAATTAAACATTAAAATGCAAATTTAAATCTTTTGAAGTAAATTTATCAACATGAGAATATTAATTGTTACAATCATTGGAATTTTTTCCCTAACAATTTGGTCAAAAGAAGAGGGAGCGTACGTTTCAAAGGATGATGTTATCGTTGCTGAAACTGGTTTATCTCCTTTAAATACTGATGTTAACGACTCAGATCCAGTGAATTGTGGCGACCCTTTAAATTATTTGCCAGATCCAGATTTTCCGAATCACATGCCTTCGCGTCAGGTTAAAGTAAATTTTCATTTTATGTATGATAAAAATGGGAATAATAATATTAGTAAGGAAAAAGCCCCTGCCTATATCAAAGAGTTGATTTGGAACATCAACCATAAGATCAAGAAGAATGTAAAAATGCATTTACCATTAAATAATAATAATCCTGCTTTATATCCTGGTTATCAATATGTTTTAACTCCAGATCCGAACAAAAAGAATGATACTGGGATTTATTACCATTATGATGATGAATTGTATTGGTTTGTCAACAAAGGGAAAACTAGAAATGACTATAGCAAAGGCGTGTTTGAGAAATATGGCCATCTAAAGAACGAGGTGCTCAATGTTTTTGTGATGCCACATCATCCTGATAGTTTAGAATCGAAGTCCTACAGAAATCAGCTATGTGGTATTGCATTTCCTTCACAAAATTGGACAAAGATTGCAGGCTCCTATGCCACACTAAAAGACACGATCATCAAAAAGGGGAAACCGTTTGTTCGAAGTGCCTGGTTCTGTCACGGCGTCTATAATCATGAACTGGGACACGTACTCGGCCTAGCGCACACCTGGGGAGGCAATGATGGCTGCGAGGATACACCCAACCACAACAACTGCTACTCACAAGGCCAGGGAAGAGGTAACTGCAGAGAAAACTGGTCGAACAATGTGATGGATTATAACACACACCAAAACAGTTGGTCACCTTGTCAAATAGGCATCGTTCAGCGAAACTTTGCCAACAAACGTTCCTCTCAACGAAAAGTGCTTGTGCGTACTTGGTGCGAATTAGACAATGACAATCCTGTAATGATTGAAAAAGACATAACTTGGAAAGGGGCAAGAGATCTAGAAAGCCACATCGTGATTCAGCCTGGCAATACTCTAACGATCAAATGTCGGGTATCTTTGCCTAGAGAAGCCCAAATCGTTGTTCAGAAAGGCGCAACACTGATTCTAGACGGTGCAACAATAGAAAATGATTGCGATGAACAGTGGGCAGGCATTCGAGTGATTGGGAAAGGAGGACGAAAAGGGAAGGTGGTGTTACTTAACAATGCAAAGTTGGAGAATATGCGGGTTCCTTTTCGGAATTAAGAAGGTTCGGAACTAAGCGGAATGAAATGAAAATCTTATGAGAAATGAAAACCGAGTACGATCCTTGGCCAATTAAATATTAATCATTAACAATTATAACCCGATATTTTGCTAAAAGTCCATCAATAGAGGCACGAGAAAACTTGGCTCCTTTAATATTATTGTGCTCTGGGTCAATCGAATAGCCAATTGCAGATCTAAAATCAGCTTTTTCGAGATTGGTCTTTTCGAACACAGCTTGATCCAAATTTGAATCAGTAAAAACAGCCTTCTGTAAATCACAATTAGAGAAATCTACACCCTTCAATTGACAAGTATAGAACTGGGTTGATTGGAGGGTGAGCTTGTAGAAGTTGGCGTTGCTTAAGTTACAGGACTGAAAATCAAGAGCCAGCAGAAAATCATTGCAGGTACTGAAATCGATTCCTAGTAGTTTACAGTCGACAAACTTAATATCTTTGAAGGCGGTATTGCCGATTGCGCAAAGGCTTAGATCACAATCAGTAAAGATACATTCTATGAACTCAATATCGAGGAGATTGGAAGACAGGAAGCTGCAATTCTGGAATTCACAATCAATGTATTTGCCCTTCTCTAATGGGCTGTCTGTGTATTGTTTGCCCTTGAAAACTTCTTCTGAAAAACGATTCATTGCAAGATTATAATACTACAAAACCCTTGATTAATAGTAAATCAGGCTTTTTTTGTTCATTGAAAAACACTTTTATTTTTTTCTCAAAATACCCAGTTGTTTTAGGCGTAAATTTGATGTTGATCTTATTTCTAGATTTCGGCTCAATCGGGTCATAAGACCAGTCTGGTGCAGCACAGCCACAAGTAGTCCGTACGTTATCAATCAGAAGAGGCATATCTTTCAGACTTGTAAATTCAAATTCGTAGTAGACAGATTCTTTGGAATACAAGGTGTCAAAATTGTGGACAAGTGTATCCCATTGCACGCTCTTGAACGCATTCTGCTGGCCAATTGCAATATTGGTGTATAAAATAAAGACGAAAATTAACCGAATCATATGATCTCTTGAATCAAAAAACATGCTACAATCTTCAGTTCAAAAATAAGAAGAATATTGAACCAATGATAATTTTCAAAATCTTCTAAAAAAATACCTTTGGACAGAAGGGGTCAATAGGTAAAATGAATATAAGATGCTGTTATTGTACAATTTGTGTGTTCAATTCATTTTGTAGTAAATTCTATCAAATAAGTTAAACCCTTAGAATTTTAATATTCAAAATATTCTATTGCTCAAAAAATAGGTTTGTTTTTCAAAAATGTGACATTTAGCTTTGTATCCGTCTGAATGACGTAGTATCTTTACACTATTATTTTAACTTAAAAGCCCACAGATGAAGCGAACTTTTACATTTTTAAAGGTAATCCTCCCATTTTTATTTTTTACACTATCAATTTCAGTTTCTGCACAAGTAGCTATTTCAGGAACACAATTTTATACACAAACTGTTGCTACAACAATTACTCCTACGACTGCTACCGTTAATGTTGCTAATCCTTCTGGATTTGCCATCAATGATAAAATTCTTGTGATCCAAATGCAAGGAGCTGTAGTAAATCAAACAAACACTGCTGCCTTTGGTAGTGTGAGTGATTACAATGGTGCTGGTAATTATGAAATAGCACAGATCTGTGATATCGTCGGGAATGCGTTGATTCTTGATTATTTATTAGACCTTACTTATGATCCAGCAGGGATTGTACAAATTATAAAGATTCCTATTTATGCAGATGTCGTAGTCAATGGAACAGTAGACGCTCCAGCTTGGAACGGCTCTGAGGGCGGTGTCTTTGTGCTAGAAGCCAGCAATCTTATATTGGCTGGTAACATTGATATGTCCGGAAAAGGATTTAGAGGTGGAACATTTGCCAATTCCGGCTTTAACTGTACTTTTTTAACTTCCCGTCCAGATTACTTTTATCCAAGTTCAGATGATGGAGGACAAAAAGGGGAGAGCATTGCTGTATTACCTGCTTCCCGCCAATACGGTAAAGGAGCTTGTGCGAATGGAGGGGGTGGAGGAAATGACCACAATGCTGGAGGCGCTGGAGGTAGCAATACGATTGCAGGTGGCCTAGGAGGTGAAAACGGAGAAGCTGGTTTTTTTAATTGTAAAGGAACACACCCTGGGATCGGTGGTTACCCACTATTCTCTACCAATCGATTGTTTCTTGGTGGTGGCGGTGGTGCTGGTCAAGGAAACAACAATGTAGGAACATCTGGTGGGACTGGTGGTGGAATTGTTATTATAATCGCTAGTCAAATCACTGGAAACTCAAATGCTATTATTTCGAACGGGTTAGATGTACCTGTAACTGCTGGCGGAGATGGTGGCGGCGGTGGTGGTGCTGGAGGAAGTGTTTTCCTAGAGTGCCCGTTGTTTACAACACCCTTAAATATTACAATAGAAGGTGGTGATGGCGGAAGTGTTAGCGATAACTCTAATCCTCGTTGTTGGGGACCTGGAGGTGGCGGCTCTGGAGGAATCGTTAAGTTTGAGGGCGCTTACCCAGCCATGGCTTTAGTTTCTTCCGTAGGAGGTGTTCCAGGAACAAACGTCCATCCCGTAAGTAACTGTCAAGGCTCGCCTGTAGGAGCTACTGCTGGGACAAATGGCGAAATCTTAAACTCGATCGGAGAGATTACATCTGGCTCGATCAACAATACAGGCTGTGATCTATTAGCTGTTGAATTAACAGATTTTATGGTTGAGGCAGAAGGAGTCACTGCATTGTTAGAGTGGAGCACAGCTTCAGAACTTAACAACGATATCTTTTTCATTGAAAGAAGCCAACATGGCGAAGCATTCAAGGCAATCGGGGAAGTGACTGCGATTGGGAATAGCACTACTTCTACCGCTTATCATTTTGTGGATAGAAAGCCAAACACAGGCTTAAACTACTACAGAATAAAGTCAGTAGATATCGATGGTCTTGCTACTTATTCCGAGATAAAGTTTGTTCGATTTGAAAATGACAAGCCAATGCTTTCCGTATACCCAAATCCAGCGTACAGAGGTCGTCAGTTAACCTTGGAATTTAGAACAAGTAGCAATCAAGATGTAGAAATTCTGCTATACGATATGATGGGGAGAAAAGTAATCACTCAAACGGTTCAATTAGAAAGTGGTATTTCAACAATTGAGCTGCAACTTGAGAATCAACTAGGAAAAGGAACCTACATTTTGCAAGCAATTATTGGAGAAGAATCTTTCAACAGGAAAGTTTCGATCCTCTAAACTATAAGATCCTTTATTAATCTATCTATTAATTTTCCTTTGGCAGAGCACCTGATTGTTCGCCAAAGTACTCGACAAACTGGCGCATTTCTGATGCCAGTTTGTTGTTTTTTGTGGCTGTAAAGTAAGTGTCAGCCATCCCTCGAAGTGTTTGATAGAAAAGCCGGTCCATTTCCTGGATTTGCATGTCCATGGTCCATAGATCTACCTTGTAGGTGTCTCGGTATTCCTTATCAAAAACAGAAAGTAGCATTCCCTTGATTTCTTGGGTCTTTCCTTCTGTAGTCCATTCCATATGGACAGGCATATTGCTGTCGTCTAATCCTACAGAAATGGTGATTTCTTTCGTTTCAACTACTTTATCTTTACTCATGACAAATCATTTGTTTTATTGCGGCAAAGGTAGTATTTAATTGATAATTTTTATCGTTTTAACCTAGGTTTAGGCTAGTTGTTTAATTATAGTTCAATCAGCAAAGATTATATAATCGTTAAACCAAGCAATAGGATAAAAACACGAATGCTTATTATATGAACTTAAGAAACTCTAACGAAAGGAAAGTTCTGGGATTTTTACCTGATCATCAATTGATTCATAATACTTGAGAAACTGTTGGAGTGCTTGCTTCTTTTGGGCATCTAGATGAAAGCTAATATGGTTTGAAAAATATTCTTTAACACTGATGCTTTTGTACTTTGGCTGATAATGATCAATGGTTTCCTTGATATTTTCTAGTCCAGTTTTCAATGCGATGTTAAACGCTTGAACAAAAGAGAAGGGTAGTGGCTTGTTGGCAACCCACGCAGCAAAAACAAAAGGCATATCAGTCAGCTGTTTCCAATGATCACCTAAATCATATATATAGTCAAAGCGCTGATTGGCTTCAAATGCTCGGTCTCCAATGATTAGTCCTCCGGTGTCTCCTCCAATTTGATTTTCGTAGCCTGGCGTTGCTTGAATCAGCTCTGGTGTTAACTGCCAATGTTTCTTTAGCAATACCTTTGTCAATGCAACACTTGTGCGACTCTGGTAATCTAGAAAAATCCGCTTAAGCTCATGGATAGGGCGCTGGGCATAAATGGCAACAGAATGCACAGGCCCATTCGCTCCAATACAATAATCAGAAATAATATTCGCAGATTTAATTTTTAGCAATTCAGCAACAGGGATCAAACTCAGGTCAACTTCTCCTGAAATCAGTCGCTCCGCACATTTTGAAGGAATTTCAAGCGTAAGGTCGATCTGATCAGATAGTGCACTAGAGGAAAGACCATCTATAAATGGTTTGGTATTTAAATAAGAAACAGCTGCAATTTTGATTCTGTTCATATCCTTATACCCTTTAAATGTGATAGGTCATTAATAAAATCAACCGTGAACGTTTCATCTTTGAACAGGATTTTTGACAATCCAGTATTTTGAATTTTATAATGATGCATTTCTCCGATTGATTGGTTGATCATCATTGCTAGTAATCCTTTCAGCGTTCTTCCATGCGAACAAACTAGTATTTTGGTGGCAGAAAGCTGTTTTATGTATTGAATGAATTGATCTAAGCGCTGTTTTAACTCGTTGGCACTTTCCCCATTTTTTATTTTTGCGTCCCAAACACCATTTTTCCAGTTTTCTGTCAGCTTTATGTATTCGAGATGCATTTTAGGATTTCCTTTTTTACCTTCATACTCACCCCAATGGATTTCATTGATCAACGGAGTGGCTTCATGCCTTACATTTGATTGCACAAACGATTTTACAGTTTGATACGTCCGTTGCAATGTAGAGGTGATGACTAGGTTAAAAGCCTCTTTTTTATAGTGTTTAAAGAATGAATCACTTTGATAAATACCAGTTAAATTTAGTTGAGAATCGATTCCACCTCCTTGAATGATTCTATTTTTGTTATAGTCTGTTTCTCCGTGTCTTAGTAGGTATATTTCCATTTCTTTAGCTTGGATCATTTCTGTTGAACGACAGGCAAATTTAGATATCCTTTAAATTCATTATCGTCCTCAAATTCAACCTCATTGTAATCGGTAACTACATTGTATAACGTATCCCGTTCAATAGGGCTACGATTTACTTGTTTGATCATTTTGACCAAGTCTTTTGTTGACATTGCAGGGTTTTTCTCCTCTGCTCCAGCCATTGAATAAATTTTAGTGGTGTCGTCTATTGTTCCGTCGAGATCATCCACACCAAATGAAAGGGACATTTGGGCTGTTGCTTTGCCAATCATTGGCCAGTAAGCCTTGATGTGATCAAAGTTGTCCAAGTAAATTCTTGAAATCGCATAGTTTCTAAGATCTTCAATAACGGAGCTTTCTGGCACATGCGCCATTTCATTGTTCTTATTTCGGAATTTCAATGGAATGAAGGTCTGAAAGCCTTTAGTCTCGTCTTGCAATCGTCTAAGACGTTCCATATGGTCAACTCTGTGTTGGAAGTTCTCAATATGTCCATATAGCATGGTAGCATTTGACCGTTTGCCGAGTTGATGTAATATCCTGTGAATATCCAACCATTGATCCGCGTCACACTTTCCACCTGCAATCTTATCTCTAATTTCTGGATGAAAGATTTCTGCTCCTCCGCCTGGCATTGAATCTAATCCGGCTTCCACCATTTGCTTCATGCCTTCTTCGTATGACACTTTTGCTTTTTTGAAAATATAGTGATACTCTACTGGTGTTAGCGCTTTTACATGAAGCTCAGGGCGGTGTTTTTTAATCGCTTTATACAAATTTGTATAAAACTCAAGATCATATTGTGGTAAAACCCCTCCAACAATGTGCACTTCAGTAACTGGCTCATCATCGTATTTTTTAATCATTTCTAGCAATTCATCTAGGGTGTATTCCCAACCTTCTTCCCGTTTTTTTATCAAGCGGGAATAAGAACAGAATGTGCAAGTGTAAAGACAGACATTCGTAGGTTCCAAATGAAAATTTCGATTAAAGTACGTGGTAGATCCGTGTCGTTGTTCTCGAATGTAGTTTGCCAGGATACCTAAGTACCCGAGCGGGGCATTATTGAAAAGGTATAAACCTTCTGGTGCTGTAATTCGTTGATTATTAAGGACTTTTGTTGCGATGTCCTTTAGTTCGACGGCTAAGTTATTGTCAGAGAATAATGATGATACTTGTTGAGTCACGTCTTTGAAAGTTGATTCACTGACAAGTTATGCTTTTTTTATTGAACTTTCAATTATTTTTGAAAGTTTAGCAGTTATGTGATTTATTTTCCTAGCTGTTAAGCGTATTAAAATACCATTATTTATTCAAATCCTTCCAATTGATCGACTGGTCGTGTTTTTCTTAATGTTAAATAATTAAGGAAGTACAATACCTTAACGGAGAACAAGTTGGTTGGCGGATTTTGGATGATCGGAGCCTGTCCTAGACTACTTGCAATTGAAGCTTGTTTCCAGATAAAATTGATTTCACTACCTGGGGCGAAACGATATCTGTAAACCATATCAATGTTAAGCGTTTCAAATCTTCGATCTTGATCTCCTATATTTATCGGACTTCCGAATATGCCATCTTTCTTTAGTAAATACAGATCATCTATATAGTCAACAGTTGCATTGTAGAGTCTTCCTCTTACACTGATAGACATGTCCTTGTTAAATAGGAGATTCGCTGTTGCTGAGTAGGAAATATCATTTCTATTTCGAACTCCGAATATAGGAAGATTGTCTGGGTCAAAGTCAACAAATCCACGATCATTTGATATGTTGGTATACTCTACCTTAGGAATGACAGTAAACCAGTTTGTGAAACGAATCCTAGGCGCTACAGAGGCATATAATTTAGTTTGACTCCATTCAGGAATGACTTTATATTCTCCATTCAAATCAAGAGCAATTGCTTTTCTGTAATCTGTAGAGACAAATCCATCTACACTAAAGTGTTTGGGGACTTTAAACTTGAAGCCTTCTACTCGTGGCTCATAAAAATCAAAAGAATTCCAGGGATTATACAAACCACCTAGTCCAAAGGAGATAAAGTTTTTCATTGTGGTATAAAAACCTGCCTCATACTTTAATGCCATAAAAGAGCTAGGACGGTATAGCTCTTCGTGATTTACAGTTGCGTACGTGTTGAAATTGTTGAAGATGCTAAAAGGCTTGAATATTTTGTATTCTATCCTTGCACTATTCGTAGTGATGTTGTTTCTAAGTAAGAAGCCAAGATCGTTTGGATCGTACGTATCGTTTTTTGTATCCCTGCTAAGCTCCCATCTAAATCTACCACTTACCTTTCCTACACCTGCACCATAAGCAAAGCCGCTTGCTCCAACAGGATCACTATCCTTATCAACTAAGAACTTTTGACTGATGATTCCGTTTCCAAATACAGCATAAGTATTATTTTTCGAAGCGAATCTAAATTTTGCTCCAGTAACGTTCGCATCTCCAAAACGTTGATTTACTTGATTATAGTTTTCCTCTTCTTCAAACTTCTTTCTAGTGACATTCGTATTGATAAAGCTTACGTAAGAGTTATTTGTAAATAACTGATCGACTACAATTGCATTATAATTGGTCAAAGGATTGATCAAGTAATTTTTAATGATTTCTCCATCTTGGCCAACTATAATTGAGGCATCAGTTGGTCCAGAAATCCCATTAAATATACCAATACCGAGTCCACCTCTGTTTCTCCCAGTAAATTTTATGGCATTCCAAAGGTTCGATCTAATAGGGTTGAAGGTTAAAATCTCCTGATCATCTAATATTTGTCGCTCATTATCAAGAAGTGCTGCATCAGCGGCAATCTCATCATGCAAAATCGGCTTACCACCTATTCGCCTAGAGTAAAATAGATCACCAAAACGCTTGAATAGGTCTGTGCCCTCCGTAAAGAAAGGGCGGTTTTCATCAAATCGCTGCTCAAAAGGTGTAAGATTCAAGACAACATCATCAAATTGTACCTGACCAAAATCAGGGATCAAGGTCATGTCTAGTGTATAGCTTTCATTTAGACCTAGTTTTAAGTCTATACCACCTGAAAACTTAGTATCCCACCCTTGATCATCCCTATTCTCTTTATAGACCTTAAGGAAGTTCGAAACCAAAAATGGGGTTAGCGAAAACCGAAGAGGCGGTTCTATGCGGCCCATTCCTTGTAATATCCCAAATTGATTTGCAAAACCATCGATATCTGGTAATACGGTATTCCAGTAAGATTCTTCTCTTGTAGAACGGATCACCCGCTTAAAGTTGACGCCCCATGTCTGGAAATCTCGTTCAGGAAATCGGAAGGCAGAGTAGGGGATCTTGAATTCTGCCACCCAGCCGTCAATCTCTATGTGGGTGTCGGCGGTCCAGACTTCATCCCAAGCGATTTCCTCACCATCAGGTGTGATTCTTGAATCTAGTTGAACTCCGGAAGAGGTGACTCCAAATTTATAAGCGTTTTGTCCACTCATAAATGGGTCAATATAAATTTCAAAACGATCTGCGTTAACATTGTCATCATCTCTTAGTCCCAATTCGCGGCGAATACCTCCATTAGAATCATACATTTTTGAAGAGATATAAATCGCCTTATCGTCGTACATTACTTTGACAACGGTTCGTTGGCTTGAAGGTGTGTTTGGGTCTGGGCTAAACTCAACGAAGTCGGTTCCTCCCATAGCTTCACGCCATGAAGCATCACTTAAACTTCCATCTATTTTCGGAGCATCAGTAATTCTGTGTGCATTCAGTAATTTTATCTGACTATAGATATTGCTTGTTCCTAGAACTGAAACAGCAATAAATACCAGTACTATTTTTGACAAAATATTAACTGAATTTACCCTTGTTGCCCGAGCGTTTTGAATTCGGTTCATGCTCGATTTATTTGTTGTTTTACTGTATATTTTAATAACTCTATATTCTTATCCTTCAAAGTTAAACGAAATTCAATTATATAAGTTGCATTCCGAATTTCTTTGAGACAATTTTAATACCAATTATACCTACTATTTTACAATAAAATCAAAAGAAGCTGGTGGACTTGCAAGCAAGGATCCTAGTTGTGCTCTCACGTTTAGGTGAGTAGAGTCTTTATTGTAAAATTTATAGGCCGTCTCATTTTTAAAGTACATTTGCATTTTTACATCATAATTCAATGCCCTTTTATCTCCTAGATTCTTGAAGGGGCCAACTTTAATGGCTTCCACTCCGTTCACATTTTTCAGGCTATATAATGCATCAGTCACTTTCGGCATATCTTCCAAATTCTTCAATTTTAAATATACGTCATGACCTATATACCCTTTATATTGACTGTTTAAATCTAATTTTAGTTGCTTGACTTGTTGTTCTAATTGATTACAAGAATTAGTTGGAATAGAATTTAGTGACGAGTTTGGATGATTCTCACAAGAAAAAACAAAAAAAACAAAAAGTATAATTATTTGTTTCATAGCAATTTATAAAATTTCTTTCAACTTTCCTATCAGAATGTCAATTTCTTGCTTTGTATTATAATGAGAAAAAGAAAATCGTATTGTTTTTCTATCCTGATCAGGAAAAAGTGTTCCCATAACATGAGATCCCTTCTCGACACCTGAACTACAAGCACTGCCTCCAGAACAACTGATACCTGCAATATCCAAACTAAATACTAGCAAATCTGTCTTTGAGGTTGCTGGAAATGAAACGCTCAAGATCGTATATAGAAAACTGCCCTCCCAATCTCCGTTAAATTGGATATCCTTGAAATTGGCTTGTAGTTGTTCGATCAGATAAGCCCTTAGCACTTCAATATGTTGCTTTCTTGGTTCAAGCTCCACGTTGGCCAATTCAAAAGCTTTAGCAAGTGCTGATATCCCCGCTATGTTTTCCGTCCCTGCCCGCATATTTCGTTCTTGAGCCCCGCCATCAATATAAGGGCCAATAATGTTGTCACTGTTGATATAAATAAAGCCTACACCGTTTGGACCATGAAATTTATGCCCGCTGCCTGTTAAAAAACTTATCGGTGTCTCAGCCACATCAATTGAAAGCTTGCCAACTGTTTGCACGGTATCTGAATGAAACAAAACGCCATGCTCCTTGCACAAATCAGCAATCTCTTTTAAGTTTGCCAGTGTTCCGATTTCATTGTTGGCGTGCATCAAGGAAACCATAGATCCTGTATTGTTTTCCTTGATTAACTCCGCTAGGTGCGCAATATCGATTCTTCCCTTTTTATCTACCCTTGTATGAATCACATTGACTTCAGAGAACTTAGAAACATTCGCTATGCTATGCAATACACAATGATGCTCCAATGGGCTGCTAATGATCGTTTTTATGCCAAGGTCTCTCACCGCGCATTTGATTGCCATATTATTCGATTCCGAGCCACCTGATGTGAAAAATATCTCACCGATAGAAGCATTTAGATAACCAGCAATGGTTTTTCTTGCTTGTTCGATTACTGTTCTAGCTTTTCTACCATCGGCATGAATCGAAGATGGATTTCCAAAAGACGCTTTGAGATGTTGATGCATTACTGATAATACTGCATCACTCATTGGTGTAGAGGCAGCATTGTCGAAGTAAATTCTCATGTGAGGTGTATTAATTTATACGGTGGTCTTCAGTAATTCCCTAATATCAGCTTTTATTTTATTTGCCAGATTTGTGGCCATTACTTCTGAAGTACTTTCAGTGTAAATTCTGATAATTGGCTCCGTATTCGACTTTCTAAGATGGATCCAATCCGCGTCGAATTCAATCTTTAAGCCATCGATTACTATTTGTGGTTGATTGCTATACTTCTGTTTTAATTGCTCGAAAAGTAAGTCAAGATCGATATCAGGCGTTAGCTGAATTTTGTTCTTCGAAATAAAATAGTCAGGATAGGAGTTTCTAAGGAAAGAAACTGGTTTGCCAAATTGAGCAATATGTGTCAAAAACAATCCAATTCCTACAAGGGCATCACGTCCGTAGTGTAATTCTGGATAGATCACACCACCATTTCCTTCTCCACCAATCACAGCATTAACTTCCTTCATTTTTTCAACTACATTCACTTCGCCTACTTTAGAGGAAAAATGCTGTTGATCATATTTCGCTGTAACTTCTTTGAGTGCTTGCGTGGATGATAGGTTGGAAACTGTATTTCCGGGTGTATTCTTTAATATAAAATCTGAAATTGCTACTAGGGTGTATTCTTCGCCAAACACTTCACCATCTTCACAAACAAACGCTAACCGATCTACGTCAGGATCTACAATGATACCAAGATCCGCATTACAGTTGATCACTTCGCGTGTCAGTTCATTTAGATTTTCAGGAAGTGGCTCAGGATTGTGTGCAAAACGACCGTTCGGCTCTTCGTTTATTAGTTTTACTGTACAGCCAAGTGCCTCTAGTAATGGAGGAACACTCACAGCACCTGATGAGTTGATACAATCTACAACAACAGTAAGGTTTTTCTCTTTGATTGCGTCTACATCTACGAGGTCAAGTTTTAGAATTTCTTGTATGTGCCAGTCAATATAGTGATCAGCAGTCTTCAGTTCACCTAAATTTTCTACTTGAGCATATTCAATCTCATCTGATTGAGCAATTTCAAGAATCTCTTTTCCGTCTTGTGCTGAGATGAATTCTCCTTTGTGATTCAGAAACTTTAATGCATTCCACTGTTTAGGGTTATGACTAGCAGTAATGACGATGCCACCTGAAGCCTTTTCCTCTGGAGCTACCATTGCTACTGTAGGTGTCGTTGATAAGCCGATATCTACCACATCAATTCCCATTGCCAAGAGTGTGTTAACCACTAGGTTGTTAACAATAGGACCGGAAATACGGGCATCTCTACCAATAACCACTTTGGGCTTGTCGTACGATCTTTTTAACCACCAACCATAGGCTGAAGCAGTTTGAACGATGTCTACTGGTGTCAGATTATCTCCTGGCTGTCCGCCAATTGTTCCTCTTGTACCTGATATGGATTTAATTAGTGTCAAAGTTCTCTGTTTTTTGGACTGCAAAAGTATCAAATTATTTTAGTTTACCATCCATTTATGCTAAAAAAATGATAAACATCGGAAATTTAATTTTCTAATCCATTACAATAAATGGGCATGTGTAACAAAATGAATAAATGATAATTGAACAAATCGAATTTAAATAGAATGGATGTAATAATAATATAATTTTATTTTTAATAGAAAATCATTAACTAGCTTCCTTATTTAATACTATTTAAAACACACAAACTAATTGCTTTCTAGGTGAAAATTCCAAAAATACTTCAAATTGAGATATATTTGTTCATTAAAATTATAGAATGAAGAATAACAATACATGGTTTAAAAGTTGGTTTGATTCTGAGTATTACCACCTATTATACAAGAATAGAAATGAGGAGGAGGCAAAAGAGTTTATCACGAATTTAATTGATTACTTGAATCCCACATTCCCCGCAAGAGCGCTAGACTTAGCTTGTGGGAAAGGAAGACACTCCAGATTTCTAGCAAACTGCGGATTCAATACCATCGGTGTCGACTTATCAGTAAATAGCATTAAGTCTGCAAAAGCATTTGAAGGACCAGAACTTACGTTTTACCAACACGATATGAGAACACCCGTCCGAATCAATTACTTCGATTATGTGTTCAACCTGTTTACTAGTTTTGGGTACTTTGAAACAGAACGTGAACATCAGAAAACCCTCAACAGCATACAAAAATCTCTTCGGCCGAACAGTACGGTGGTGATTGATTTTCTAAATACAGCAAAAGTCCTTGATAACCTTGTAACAAAAGAGACCAAAACTGAAGGAGGAATTAAGTTTGAGATCACTAGAGCCTTTATAAATGGCTATATCACAAAAAATATTGAGTTTTCTGATCAAAACCAACAATTTAGCTTTCAGGAACGAGTTAGAGGATATAAGCTTGCTGATTTTAAAACCTTACTAAACAATGCGAAAATTGAAATCGTGGATACATTTGGAGATTATCAGTTAAGCAAATTCAAGGAAATGACCTCTCCACGCCTCATAATAATCGGTAGAAAGAATGATTGAACAATTATTACAATGGGATATCCAGTTGTTTCAAATCGTCAACAATGATTGGCACAATAGCTTCTTTAATGCCGTTTTGCCATTTTTAAGAAATAAGCTTCTTTGGATTCCACTGTACCTGTTTTTATTTGTTTTTATTCTGATCAATCACACAAACAAAGCAATATTTATCCTTTTATTTGCTGGGCTTACCATCTTTGCTTCTGATTTTACAAGCAGCAAAGTCGTCAAGCCTCAAATAGAACGATTGAGGCCTTGCAATGATGTTCAATTGAAAAAGAGTGTGAAATTGCTTGTACATTGTGGACAGGGGTATAGTTTTACCTCTTCTCACGCAACAAATCATTTTGCCTTAGCGATGTACCTTATTTTGGTGCTTCAATTTAAAGGGCGTTGGTTACTATTGCTCTGGGCAGCAATTATATCTATAAGTCAAGTATACGTTGGAGTGCATTATCCATTTGATGTAATTGGAGGAGCAATTCTTGGTTGCCTTATTGGCTATTTTCTAGGAGAAATATGCTCGAGATGGACAAAATCTCACGTTCGGTTGTTAAAAAAGATGGAATAAAACTAGATAAAATTTATACTTTTGCGGAATGGAAATTTGGGAATACCTCTTATTAATTTTTTCAGTAATCTTCGGTGGAGGACTAGCTTTCTATTTTCGAAAAACAAATAAGAAAGTACTAGATGTCATTCTTGCATTCAGCGGCGCCTATCTGTTAGGTATCGTAATGCTACATCTTATACCAGAAACCTATGCTGCAGGCGGCACTGATATAGGGTTGTTCATTCTCGTCGGGTTTGTCGTTCAAATATTATTAGAACATCTTTCCCAAGGAATTGAACATGGACACATACATACAGGCCATACAGACAGCTCTTTTGCTCTAAGCATTATGTTAGGCTTGTGCTTACACTCTTTTCTAGAAGGCATTCCAATTAGCTCCTATCCAGAAATGCAAGCACATGCACACAACCATCTACTCTGGGGAATAATAATCCATAAATTGCCAGCAGCTTTTGCGTTGGTACTAATATTTATCATCTCTGGATTTTCCAAAAAAGTAACGATTCTCTCCCTAGTCGTCTTTTCACTAATGTCACCACTAGGTGCATTCTCAGCTGAAATGTTAAGCAAAGCTTCGATACTAACGCAAGAATGGATACCAAGCTTAGTTGGCATTGTAATTGGGTCTTTTTTACATATATCAACAACAATTTTGTTTGAATCTAATTCGCATAAATTGGACACTAATAGACTGGTTGCCATCTTGATTGGATTTGGAATAGCAGCATTAACAATGCACTAATTTGCTCTAAGAATTTTCAAAATAATAGGTGTTGCAATAAGTGTATTGACATTGACGTTTGTCATAGATATAGAAATGATCATGAATATTTAACGATATGTATAAACTACTTTTGAAATTATCCTGCGTTTTAGTGCTTCTCCTCTCAAGTTTCTACCTCCAAGCACAAGAACGATACACGATCTCAGGATACGTGGAAGACATCGACAATTCTGAAAAGCTAATCGCAGCAACCGTTTATGTAGTAGGCGAGACTAAAGGAACCAATACCAATGTCTATGGGTTTTACAGTCTTACACTTCCTGCAGATTCAGTGTATCTCGCAGTAAGCTATGTTGGATATCAAACTCAATATTTCCGAATTGACTTGAAGGAAGATGTCACACTAAATATTCAAATGGGGGTAGAGTCTATGGAAGTTGTTGAGGTGTCAGCAGAACGCCAAGACAGAATAGAAGACAAAACTCAGATGAGTGAAGTTAGTATCCCCATTCAACAAATAAAAAAACTACCCGCTCTCCTTGGGGAAGTAGATGTTCTAAAAACACTTCAGCTCATGCCAGGTGTGCAATCTGGAGGGGAAGGGACAAGCGGCCTATATGTCCGTGGTGGAAGTCCCGATCAAGTACTAATGTTGCTGGATGGTGCTCCAGTTTACAACGCATCACACCTCTTTGGATTCTTCTCTGTGTTTAACGCGGATGCCATAAATAACATATCCTTGATTAAAGGGGGATTTCCTGCTCGATATGGTGGACGATTGTCCTCTGTATTGGAAATTAACATGAAGGAAGGAAACATGAAGAAGTTTAAAGCAAATGGGACAATTGGTCTGCTTGCATCTAAGCTAACCCTAGAAGGCCCGATCGTAAAAGACAAGACCTCCTTCCTTATCTCTGGTCGAAGAACGTATATTGATCTCCTTGCACAGCCGTTCATTAAGGCTTCGCAGAACGATGAAGATTTTTCAGTTTCAGGGGGCTATTATTTTTATGATGGGAATATAAAACTCAACCATAAATTCAGTGACAAGGATAGACTGTATCTTAGTTTCTATGGTGGTAACGATAAATTTTACGCTGATACAGAAGAAAAATATCAGGATTTTGAAAGTGAATATGGCTTTGGACTTGATTGGGGTAATCTTACCGGAACACTGCGGTACAATCACATGTTTAGCAACAAGCTATTCAGTAATATAGCAATGACTTACAGTAGATACCAATTTGATACTGGATTGAACATCGCTGAAAAAGACTTGATCAGAGAGGAAGAAATTCAATGGATTGCCAAGTATAAGTCAGGTATTGAAGATTATGCTGGAAAGGTAGATTTTGACTTCGTTCCAAATCCATCTCACTATGTTAAATTTGGTGCAAGTGCAACACACCACACCTTCCGCCCAGGAGCCATCAACTTTAAGTTGGATACTGACAATCAGACTGAGTTGGACACAACTGTTGGCTCTGTAAATGTTGGTTCATGGGACATGACTGCTTATGTAGAGGATGATTTGTCCATTGGCAAAAATTTTAAAGCAAACATCGGAGTTCATTTCTCGACGTTCCTTGTTGAAAAAGAACCTTATTATTCTGTTCAGCCAAGGCTAGGAATGAAGTATATGCTTCCAAAGTCCTACGCGCTCAAGGCTTCATTTGCTACGATGTATCAATACTTACACTTGCTTACAAATGAAGGCATTGGTTTGCCAACTGATTTATGGCTGCCCTCTACTAAACAAATTAAGCCGGAAAGTTCTTGGCAGGCTGCCCTAGGAGTTGCAAAGACATTTGATGATAAGTTTGAAGTAAGTGTGGAAGGTTATTACAAGGAGATGAAAAACCTAATCAGCTACAAAGAAGGCGCTAATTTCTTCGGTTTTGGAGATTGGCAGGATAAGGTTGAAATTGGTGAAGGCTATTCCTATGGAGTAGAGGTATTCGCTCAAAAGAAATTTGGTAAAACCACAGGTTGGGCTGGATATACGCTTAGTTGGAGTAACCGAAAATTCAATAATATCAATGGAGAAGAATGGTATCCCTTTAAATACGATCGCCGACATGATATCTCTTTAGTCTTTATGCATGAGTTTGGCCCTAAAATCCAAATCTCTGCGACTTGGGTTTACGGAACTGGAAATGCAATCACGCTTCCTGAATACTCTTATTTCACAGCTTATCCTAGTGATTATTGGAATGAGCCGGGAGTTATCGGTGGAGAAACCACCTCTTCACCAAAAAGCAAGAATAGCTTTAGGATGAACAGTTATCACAGAGCAGATATCGGCGTTGATTTTGTCAAGAAGAAGAAGCGCTACGAGCGTAAGTTTACGATCGGATTTTATAACCTATACAACCGTAGAAATCCGTTCTTCATTTATGAGACCTACGATTTTAACACCGATCAGGATGTTTTCAAGCAACTTAGTCTCTTCCCAATCTTGCCATCATTTAGTTATAGCTTTAAATTTTAATCATGCGAACTATATTATTCAATACACTGTTTATCTTTTCTTTGTTTACTATTTGGAGTTGTGAGCAAGTGATTGACGTGCCCATCCCTGAGCATACTTCAGAGATTGTGATGTCTAGCTTTTATGTTTCAGGGGATGATTCAATTGTGGTGTTACTGACCAACTCGATCAGTGTTTTAGATCGTGATTCCTTGATTAAGCCGATAGAAGGGGCGACGATTAATTTCTACGAAGATGGAAACCTACTGTTTGCAATTCCAGAAATAACGGAAGGTGTTTATGTGCAACAGCTTAGTACACCACTATTGCCTGGAAGAGAATATCGGTTAGAGGCTTCAGCAACTGGATATGAATCCGTAAGCGCAGTTCAGACGTTGCCTGAAGCGGTTCAATTGCAAAACTGTATGTACGATCCTGAAGGTGGAGTCACACTTGATGGATACCTTCAAGATAAGATAACATTTGATTTTCAAGACCAAGCTGGCACGGATAATTATTACCAAATTGTCATTAAACATTTACCGGATACGACTGGCTTTAGTGATTATGGGGTGTCTACATGGAGCCTCGATCCAATCATGGAACCAGGCTGGCAAGCACCTCTTTTTAATGATGATATTTTTGATGGAAAACTGTACAATCTAGTAATTATTTCGGATCCACTATACGATCCTTCTTTTCAGATTGCAATTGACTTTCGAGTGATTTCTAAGGACAAGTATTTCCTGTCTAAATCTATATTAGCTTCATTTAATGCCGAGGGAAATCCATTTGCTGAACCTGTAATTGTTCATTCAAATGTAGAGAACGGGAAAGGCGTATTTTCTATGGAAAGCAGAACGTTTAAAATTCTGAATTAGAACAGATTAGGCTATAATAGCTCAAGATTTAATTTAGCACCTTTTAACTCATTTAATGCATGATGATCACCTACCTTAATACAGTGATCAATGCCTTCTTGATAGATGGATAATGCTTGATCCTCTTCATCCAAAAGCTCATATAGTTTTCCTAGGTGGTAATACAGCCCAGTGTACTCAGGATCATGTTTCTTGAGCATTTGATAATTGGTCAATGCCGACTCAAGGTTGTCCAGTCCTTCATATTCCTTAGCAATAGCAAACAAGAGGAAGGAGTCGGTTGGACTTCCCTTCAATAGTTCTTGTAGCTGAATTAATCTAGGACTTGACATTTATTTTAATTGTTAATGTTTAATTATTAATGATTAATGAAACACAAAATCATTCTACAATTAAGTAGATAAAGGATATCCGATGCATTTCATTAATCATTAAAAACTAAGAGTTAAACATTATTTCTAGAACATTTCTGTTCCTCCAAAGTGAAATGCACCCTCAATGGCAGCGTTTTCATCAGAGTCAGAGCCATGCACAGCGTTCTCGCCAATGCTTTTTGCATACAATGCTCTAATTGTGCCAGGAGCGGCATCTGCAGGGTTTGTAGCACCGATTAGCGTTCTAAAATCAGCTACAGCGTTGTCTTTTTCAAGAATGGCAGCAACAATAGGACCTGATGTCATAAATTCTACTAATTCACCAAAGAAAGGACGTTCTTTGTGTACACTGTAAAACTCTTGCGCTTTTTCAGTTGTAAGGTGGGTCATTTTCATTGAAACAATTCGAAAACCAGCTTTATTGATCATTGCTAGAATTCCTCCAATAGAACCGGCTTTTACAGCGTCCGGCTTAATCATAGTCAGTGTTTTATTCGTTGCCATTTTTTTCAATTTTATTTGAAATGATTTTAAAATTGCTGCAAATGTAAGGATTCAAAATTTAATCTTTTGATTTCAAATTGTTTTTTTGTCAAAATAGGTTATTTTTGTGCAAAATTACCCCAGACCAGACTTATGGAAAATATAACAGCGTTAAAAGAATTCTTAAGTAAACCACGAAAAGTGGCAATCGTATCTCACCGTAATCCTGATGGAGATGCGATCGGATCTTCTTTAGCCTTGTTTCACTATTTAAGTAGACATGGGCACGATGCAACTATTGCATTTCCTTCAGAATATCCACCAATCTTCAGATGGATGCCTGGTGCTGAGTATATCCTGATTCATGATAAACAGAAGGAGAAAGCCAATAAAATGATAGCAGAAGCAGACATTGTTTTTTGCTTAGATTTTAATGCCTTACACCGAATCGATAAACTAGGTGAGAAAATCGAAGAACGAACAGAAATTCCTAAAGTGTTGATTGACCATCATCTTTATCCTGAAGATTTTGCTGAATATTCGATTTCAAATACAGATGCAAGTTCTACCTGTGAGTTAATCTATGACTTCATTGAATTAATGGATGACTTAGACAAAATCGATGATATCATGGGAGAATGTATACTCACAGGGATCATTACGGACACTGGTTCTTTTCGGTATTGTACAAGCGCAAAACTCTATAGAATTGTTGCAGAATTAAAGGACAGAGGGGTTGATGATATTGATCTTCAAAACAAGATTTTCAATAGTCAAACCGCAAAACAGCTTCGGTTATTAGGCTACTGCTTGAGTCCTGATGTATTAACTATTTTCCATGAATATAATACTGGTGTTATTGTATTAACAAAAGCAGATTATAAAAATTGGAGAATTCAACGAGGAGATACTGAAGGTATTGTAAATAATATTCTTCGAATTAAAAAGATTAAACTTGCTGCGTTAATTACTGAAAGAGAAGGGTTTGTGAAATTGTCCTTACGGTCAAAAGGAACGTTTTCCGTTCAAGAAATCGCCTCTAAGTACTTTAAAGGAGGAGGGCATAGAAATGCTTCTGGCGGTATGTCCAAATTATCACTAGAAGATACAAAGAAACAATTTGCTGAAATTCTTCCGAAATATGCAGAAGAATTAACGCAACCGATCCACTATTAAGAAATATATACTATGAGAACTATAAGCATTTTATTACTACTAACAATTTTATTCCTTTTTTCTTGTGAACAAGGAGGATTAAAGGATTTTACAACCTCTTCTTCCGGGTTGGTTTATAAACACCACATCAAGACAGGTGCTGCAAAAGCAAACCCTGGGGATAAAGTTTACTATCACATTGATTTTAGAAAAGATGATTCGATCGTAACTTCTTCTAGAAGAGAGATTGTACCAATTGAGCTTACCATACCAGAAGCAGATGATGGGAATTACCTTAGAGAGATGATCCTTATGATGTCTAAAGGTGATAGCATGACAATGGTACGCCATAAAGACTCAGTTAAACAGAAATTGCCTGTTAGCTATGAAGATGGAGATCTAATCTATATTGATCTTGTGCTTAAAGACATTATGCTGAAAGCGGATGTGGTGAAAGAAAAAGAAACATTGCTATCTGCATTCAAGCCAAGTGAAAATGGCTTCCTGATGAACAAAATCGTTGATACGAAAGGCAAAAAGCCAAAACCTGGGGATGGCATCACCTATTCTCTTGTATTGAATAAAGGGCAAAAAAAGGTGTACTCCTCATTTGATCTAAAACGAGACTTTAGACTTCAGATCCCACCAGAAGGAAGTGCAGAAAACAGGAAAAAGAATCCAATAATGGATGCACTCTGCTACATGGCACTCGGAGATAGCATGCACATGGCCATCGAATTTGATTCAATGCGTAATCAGGTACGACCTGAATGGGGTTTTCAGTCTGGCGACGTCGGGTTGTTCCAGTTGAAGACACTAGATATCGTCCCTAAATCTGAAGTTGATAAGCAAATTGCTGAACAGAAAAAACAAGAAGAAAAACGTGCAAAATTGCAAGAGGCAAACAAGTCTTCTGTTCTCAAGCGATACGATTCTGTTAAGAAAGATGCTGAAAAAACTATTGCTGACTATAAAGCCAATAAACTAGATCTTAAGACCACAAGTTCTGGCCTCAAATATTTAATCACTCAAAAAGGAAGTGGCGCAAATGCAGTTAAAGGAAGTACCGTCAGTGTGCATTACTCCGGTCACCTTACTGATGGAACTGAGTTTGACTCTTCTTTCGGTAGAGGCGACCCAATCAAATTTCCACTAGGAATGGGACGGGTGATTAAAGGTTGGGATGAAGGCATTGCCTTACTTAATCCAGGATCTAAAGCATATCTGTTTATCCCCTCAGAACTTGGTTACGGTGAAACAGGCAGTCCTCCAAAGATTCAACCGAACTCAGAATTGGTTTTTTATGTTGAGCTAATGCAAGCTGAAAATAATTCTGCAACGAAGTAGAAGGGAAGGAATTCAGAATATCAAGTGAAGATTTAGGAATGCTGAAGGTGCTCCTTCTGATAATGGTCAAATTCAATGTTCTTTGTTTGAATATTTTCGTGGAATTGATGTCCTTGAAGTAGATTTTAATTAATAAAGCGCTGAACGTGCGATAGATATCAGCCTAGGGTGCAAACCCTAGGAAAAATCGGATCAATCGTTAGCCTATTGAAAGTACGATACCATCATCTAGCTATACAGCTAACTAGGACTTCATACAGCCGCATTCAACCAGTCAACTGCTTGCTGAGCTAGTTTATTAGTATACTGATGCTCCTTCATTGACTCAACCCATTGAATACCTTGAATACTGTTAGTCAGCCATATTTCATCAGCTTCTGTAACTTGTTTTACAGTGATTGGACGTTCCTCAATTCTAATTTTATTTTCTTCTAGCATCTCTAAAACAAATTTTCTTGTAACGCCTTCAATACAGCCTTCTGATAAGGGTGGGGTGGTTACCAAGTGCTGCTTTACTAGGAAGATATTGGAACTACTTGCTTCACAGACCCTCCCATATTCATTTAAGAGAAGGGCATCATCATTTCCTTGAGCTTTATAGAATTGACTGGCTAGTATGTAAGGCAAGGAATTGCAAGTTTTTAGATTAGACAATGGCGTACAGGTAAGGTATTCCCTTTTAAATATATCAATACGCTTGCCCTTGGAGTTTAATTCGAACTCGGATTTGCCTAATGATTCACTTTCAATTAAATAGTTGAAATTATTAATGGTTGGTAAGTACTTGCCACCTTTTGTTCTAGTCAAGGTGATCCGTATTCTTGAATTACCTGCCGAGACTTTTTTGATTTCAGCCTTTAGGAATGCTTGGGTGAATGTTTTTGGGATGTCAAATCCTAGATAACTCATTCCTTTTAGTAGTCGATTGTAATGACTGGATAAGAAAGGTATTGAGCCTTCAATCATTCTAATGGTTTCGAATAATCCGTCTCCATAAGCAACACCTCTATTAGTCGCATGAAAAATTGGAGTGTCAGGATCAATAAGATTCCCGTTGTAGTTGAATAGTTTGGAAGACAACGTTATTAATCTATTGCCATTTCGGGAATATCACCTTCAACGATAAGTTTTCCGGCTGTTTTTTCCTTGATCTCTTCCACACTTACACCTGGTGCGCGTTCTAGCAGATGAAAGGCACCATCCTTGATTTCCATCACCGCTAAGTCTGTGACTACTTTCTTGATGCAGTTGACTCCTGTCAGTGGGAGAGAACAGCTTTCTAGTAATTTTGAGGCTCCAGCACGATTGGTATGTCTCATGGCGACGATGATGTTTCTAGCTGCGGCTACTAAGTCCATTGCTCCACCCATTCCTTTGACCATTTTACCTGGGATCTTCCAATTGGCGATATCACCATTTTGGGCAACTTCCATTGCGCCAAGTACTGTGAGATCGATGTGTCCTCCTCTTATCATCTCAAAACTCTCAGACGAGCTAAATAGAGACGCGCCTGGTAAGGTCGTTACTGTTTGCTTTCCTGCATTGATCAAGTCAGCATCTACATCTTCTTCCCTAGGGAATGGCCCCATACCAAGTAAACCGTTTTCAGATTGAAGAAAAACGTTGATACCATTAGGAATATAATTAGCAACCAAGGTAGGGATGCCTATGCCCAAATTAACGTAATATCCGTCTTGTAACTCTTTTGCTATTCGTTTAGCAATCCCATTTTTATCTAAAGCCATTTTTTTAATGTTTAATGGTTAATTATCAATGCCTAATTAAGCATTATTAACGGTGCGTTGTTCTATTCGTTTTTCGTAGTTTGTACCCTTAAAAATCCGTTGAACAAAGATACCTGGAGTATGGATGTAGGCAGGATCTAGCGCTCCTGGTTCGACTAATTCATCTACTTCTGCGATTGTAATCTTTCCAGCTGTCGCCATCATTGGGTTGAAGTTTCTTGCTGTTCCTTTGAAGATTAAATTTCCAAGGGTATCTCCTTTCCAGGCTTTTACTAAAGCGAAGTCTGCATGCAATGCTGATTCTAGGATATACCAACGTCCGTCAATCTGTCTGGCTTCTTTGCCTTCTGCTATTTCAGTTCCGTAACCAGTTGCAGTGAAGAAGGCGGGGATTCCAGCTCCTCCAGCTCTTATTCGTTCTGCTAGCGTGCCTTGAGGTACAAGATCGACTTCCAGCTCACCAGAAAGCAGTTGACGCTCAAATTCGGCGTTTTCTCCTACATAGGAAGAAACCATTTTCTTGACTTGCCTGGTTTGAAGCATCAATCCAATACCAAAATCATCAACTCCTGCATTATTAGAAATACAAGTCAAACCTTTCACACCTTTCTTTACTAGGGCAGAAATGGCGTTTTCAGGAATACCACACAATCCAAATCCTCCAAGCATGAGCACGGAGTCATCCTTAATATCGAAAATTGCTTCTTCAGCATTGGCAAACACCTTTTTCATATGTATTTTAATTTTTCTCAAAAATAAGAGAAATGGCAACAAAAAAGCCCTTTTCCGAAAGAAAAAGGGCTTGAAAAATTGTTTTTATATTTATCTCAGTAATAATACATCACCAACATGTGTTTTCAATACATCATTTGGTAATCTTACTACGATTTTATAAACATAAACCTCTTGGGTCATTTCTTTTCCATTAAATTCACCATTCCATCCATTAGGATCTTCATTGTTAAATAACAATTGTCCCCATCGATCAAATATTTGGAACTCTTCAATGGATAGATTAGCTGTAGAAGATGAAAGTGAGAATAGATCATTTAAACCGTCCCCATTAGGCGAAAATACATTTGGTATCCCATAATCTGGAATTCGAATATTGACTGTTGCCTGTCCTGAGGCATCACAATTCGCTGTGGTACCTGAAACCATGTACGTGGTCGTTTCACTCGGAGAAACTATAATTGAAGGACCAGCTTGATCGAGGATACCGTCACTTGGTGTCCAAGTATAAGTTAGTCCTTGTCCGCCACCAATAGCTGTCAGTTCTATAGTATCTCCAAGTTCAATTGTAGCGTTGTCAGGAATCACTTGAAGGGTAAAGCTAGTAGAAACTACCACTGTAACACTATCGACCACTGAGCAAATCCCATTTGAATTCGTTACATAGTAGGTAGTTGTCTGCGAAGGCGTTGCAGTTGGATCAGTACAATTCGTGCAACTAAGTGTAGGATGCGGTGACCAAGCAATCGTTCCACCTGTTCCACTAACAGAAAGCGTTACCGGATCGGTGTCACAGATAAACTGATCAGGACCAGCTACAATTGTAGGACGTGGTTCTACAGTCACAGTGACAGATAATATTGCTGCGCAGTTGCCTGATGCGGCATTTAAGGTATAGGTTGTAGTCTGTTGCGGGGAAGCAATTGGGTTGGCAGCAGTCGCATCATCCAAGCCAAGTGCTGGTGTCCAAATGTATGTGGTGCCAGGAGTTGCTGGCCCACCAATTGGAGTGGAGTCGCCCAGGCAGATACTAGCACCGGGAACGACGGTTGCTCCAGTTCCAGATTGAACGTTAACGACAACCGTGTCACTCGCTTCACAGAATCCATTCATCAGATAAACAATGTATGTTGTTGTCGTGTCTGGTGACGCAATTGGAGTAGGAGAGAACGGATCGTCTAACCCAAAGCTAGGGACCCATAGATAATCTCCTGAATCTTGAGACATGGCCATTAGCTGAACCGTATCGTCATCACAAATTGATAAATCAGGTCCTGCGTCCACTTCTATCCCTGGTCCAACTTCTATTGTTACAGAGTCCATGACTAAGCAGTTTCCTTGGCCGTCACTTCCTGTTACGTAGTAAGTGGTTGTTTGAGTTGGGAATGCAGCAGGGTTGGCAACATTCGGATTACTTAATCCAAGGGTCGGAGTCCAAGTATAAACGGCTCCGTTTGGCGTTGCACCGAGAATAATCCCTTCTCCAAGACAAATAGAGGTGTCTGGAATCACGAAAAGTGGTACGACTCCGCCATAATCAATATAAACACTGTCTTGAGAGCTACAACCTTCAAGGTCATAAGTGACATAGAAGTATCCTGCACTGTCTGGAAGGACTGCCGGATTTTGGAGCGTTGAGTCAATCACTTGCCCACCAGGTGTCCAAGTGTAAGTTCCACCATATTCATTTGGTTCAGACAAGAGCTGAATCAATGGACTTGTAGCGCAAACGGATACTGTATCTGGCATTAACACATTTATTTCTTGATCGTAAACCCTGACATAAATGGAGTCTGTTTTTGTACAAGTGGCTACACCTGCAGTTAAGTAATACCAACGACTGCTGTCGGGATAGACGATTGGATTACTTATGGTATCATCATTAATGAATAAATTTGGAAACCATAGATAATCAACACCGCCTGATGATTCTAATTGAATAGAATCTCCTTTACAGATAAAAATTGTATCTCCTCCGTTATAGGGACCAAATTCAATATTAATATTATCATGAATTTCAACAACAGCTGAATCATACACAAAAGTACCACAACCTGTAATTTGCTGTAGCAAAATAACCGCATATTCAATGCCTTCAGTTAAGGTGTCAAGCGTTGGGTTAAAGGGAACATCAATCGATGTTTGACCAGGAGTAAATACGATTGAGTCAGGAAGCATATTGTAGTCATCTCCATTCGTTGCTGTTCCTCCCGTGTTAAGGTAAATCACAACTGAATCTCCTTGAGCTTGACTGAGTTGTACCGTAATGAATCCTTGAGCACAGCCTTCTATCGTGTATTCTATGTCAGGACTGAAGTCAAACGTAGGTGTAATTGTAGCGACACCACTGGATAAACTACCGGCTTCAATAAAAACACCTGAATCCCAAACGCCATCACCAACATCAGCAATGACAAGCTTTAAATGATAGGTGTCACATGGTATTACCGTTGTCTCTGCTTTAAGTACGGTTGTAAATGCGTCATATTCAGTGGTAACACCATTTCCGTTATCTATATAATATTGTTGATTGGTTTGAACATTTACATTATTAATAGAAACCGGAACATTTGCATTCGGAACAATTGCAATATTTTTTTCTCCAGGGATACCTGGTCCTGAGATAAAGAACCCAAATACATCATTGAATGTAGAGCTGTTCGGAGGTGCAAATTCTGGGTATTCTTCAGATCCAAACACATAATTGAAGGATAGAACGTTCGTAGCAGCATACACGTCAAATTCTAAGGCGCATGCATCTTGTGTTTGAAATGTTCCTGTTAAAATCGAATCGAGGCTTATATCACCAGGTTGGCCAAGATCAGTACCTGTTCCAGTCGCTGAATTTGGTCCTGATGCATCAACTGCTTCTCCACTAGAAAGCACAATCCCATTTTGAAGACCGAATTCAGATAATCCTGACACATTGAAAGTACCATATGCTAATTGATCACAGGTCAGTGTAACATTAGAAACAACAACTTCTGGTGAAGATATATTATCAATTAAAACAGAATCTGGGACACCAGGCGTTATGACGACTGGAGTTGGAATCGGACAGGGATCAGTAGTGCAGACCCAAGAGCCTTGCCACCCATTTCCTTCAAGAGCAAAATCAGAGACAAACGTGACTGTTAAACAGCCAGATGATGCTACAATTGTTGCTCCAGCACCAGTTCCTGATATTGTAGAGATCGGTTGACCAGCTGAAGTTGGTCCATCATAAAAGGATAGAACATCAACACCAGCTTGCGTGTCGTAGTTGTCAAGTGTAAGAATGATACAACTGTTCGGGACATTAGGACAAATACTAAACTCCCAATTTTCATTATTAAGATAGCCTGTGGTGTCTAAACCGCTATCGTAAAAGTCACCGCTACAAGCAACTTGGTCTGGTGGACTTATACCACTTCCGTCAGGCGAGCAAGGCGTTTGTAGACACTCCCACGTTGCTTCCCATCCAGCGTTATTTACGGTTGGACCAGAAAACCAAGAAAGAGTCATACAACCGCTGTTGGCTTCGATTGTTTTATTGATACCAACTCCAGAAATTTGTCCAATCACTGGTCCAAGCGTATTTGGTCCGTTATGAATAGTTAGAACATCAAAGTTCGTTTCTATGTCATAGGTAGATATATCTAATACTAAGCAAGTATGCGGTTGTGTTGGGCAGATGGTGTAAATCAACAATTCATTTGGTCCATATGGGCCAGTCGGTCCACCACTATCATAGATTGTTCCTGTACAAGAACCAGACGAACCATTCATCATGTTAATTGGTGGTTGAAATTCTTCCATACATAATTGAAAATCACCTGCGACTCCATCATCATTAACTCGAATCCAGTATTGACTACCAGGATTCAATGCACTTACTGAAAGGACAACTGTGTTGCTACCTGAAGCAGAAACGGCACAAGCTTCTTCTACGATAAGCGGACAATTACCACGATATAAGGCGACCTGAGGTTGAGTCAACGTATTCCCAGTTACTGTAATCTCAAAACTACCTGTGGTTGATAACGGCGTAAGGAAACTAAACCAAACATCCTCCATTTCATTGCTCCATGATGGGGTACAATTTGTTGGAAGGCCAATACCAGGTGAGGTTGTTGCATTTACATTCGTGAATTCTGCAACTCCAGAACAATAACTTGTAGGCATGCTGATAAGTGTAGCAGCTGAGCAGTCATCATTAGCAGGAGCTTGAGCATAGAGGAATGAAGAGATAAGTAACAAATAGAAAATCAATAGGTTGCGCGTAAGGTGCATTCGTGTTGTATTTTGTTATTCAATTTTCTTTAACACTGCTATTATATTTCTAGATTGTAAGTCCATTTATGATATAACGTCAGTATTTTACTAATATTTGCTCGACAAAAAGATCGCTCAAAGTAGTTAATCTATTGGAATAATTAAAAAAATATGAATACTCATTTTCTATAACGTCGAATAAAAGACATAATAATTGAGAATTGAGAATGATTTTTTAAGAAGAAACTGAAGCTTTATTAGAGCTAAACCAACGTAATCTACAAGGTCTTTTTGTCTGATAGGTGGCGCTTTTTATTGTTCACTCTTTGATTATAAAAAAGATAAGGCCCTGGCTACTGTGACTAGGAAGGTTTAACGTTTTAGGTAGGTTGTGCTAGAATTTAGGGTGTGCCTAGCATTTATGCCTACATTTTCTTATAGAAATCAGGGTGTTTTGTATTTAAATGGTCATTTGATTAACCAATGGAAAATTTAGAACGAAGGGCAGATAACTCCAGTATCATCATCTTGTCCTGTATAGCTTAGCGAGAGTTCGAATGCACCAAACCCATGGCTTGATTTTGACAAGGGAGATAGATTGCCATCAAAGCTTAATCCAAAGCGAACACCATCAACTTCAAAAGCTGCTAAAAGAACTAATGCGTCTACCAATACTGAGTTTTCTTCATCGAGAGCTGCTCTTACCCATCCTCCTAGATACATTTTTATGTTGGAGAAATTTGGAACTGTAAATTTAAAATTTGATCCAATGTTTGTTTCTAGATGAGGATCTTGATAGTACACTAATAATCTTGGCAGAATATCAATTTGTCGTGTTAACGGAGCTTGACCTCCAATATTTATGGCAATTCTTGGGCTTATTCTGTCTACTTGATCTCTGTCAAATGACCCGTTCGGTAAATTCACGTGAAAACCAGACAAACCCATTTGAAAGGAGGTTCTTTTGCTTGGTTTCATATTGTAAAAAACACCGGCACTCATATCAGCGTAGGCGAAGCTGTTGGCTGGTAATACTTCAAAGGTGTCAAAGCTGTATTCTGATTCTCCATCAAACTGATCATGAAAGGAGAGGTTTTCGTAGCTAAAAGAGCGTTGTGCAATTCCAATTTGAAATCCTGCTGACAAATATTGGTTACTATTTAGACTAAGAGCTTTGTGATAAGCGCTTGAAAGAGAAATATAGTTGGTGCTGAAGTTGGATAGACCTGCCTTGTCTGAGTAGAATAGCATCCCCGCTCCAATTTCATCTGACTTTATACCAATAGGGAATTTCACATCAAACGAGCCACCAATGGTCTTAAATGGATTTGGTGTTACTGTCTGCCATTGATTTCTGTAGATGATGCTTGCTCTATACTTTCCTCCCATTGCACCAGTCAACGCGGGATTTAAGTTAAGCGGTAAAGCATAGTATTGACTGAAATGCTTGTCCTGTCCTTGAACACTCGTTAAAAAAATAAGGACTAAGATGGATGTAAGTAATTGCCTCATTTACAGAATTATTTGTAGGTCTTTCTTATTATTTCAATTAAAAATCAAACAAATATAAAGCATTTTATTTGATTCACTTGCTTTATACGGATAACTGCCTCTTCATGTTGTATAAAACTAAAACATATTCCACTGCACAAAGAACATGCCTTAGTAGCTAATTATTTTTGAATAGTAAAGAATTTACAATTAGAAAGATTCAAAAATCACCACCAAGGGCTGGAAATTTACATTAAGAATTGTTAATTAATAATTACCACTACCGTCCTCTATATCTACGTTTGTTGCGTCTTGGTGGACTTTTTTTTGCTGGTTCTGGTTGATATCTGGAAGCTGGGTAAGGGTGATCTTCAACCACAGTTACTGATTTTTTCATTAACCGTTCGATTGGCTTTACTAGCTTTCTTTCTTCACCTTCAACAATTGTAATTGCAGCACCTTTTTCTCCTGCTCTTCCTGATCGACCGATACGATGTACATATGTTTCGGCTACATTTGGAACGTTATAATTTATGACAAGCGCCAGATTTTTGATGTCAATTCCTCTGGCTGCAATATCAGTTGCCACCATGATCATTTTAGACCCATTTTTGAAGCTCTTTAAAGCACTTTGTCTTTGATTTTGAGACTTATTCCCGTGAATTGCCACAGAAGAGAATCCTGCTTTATTTAGCTTTCTAACTAGTTTGTCTGCACCATACTTTGTTCTAGAAAAGACTAGCACTTGGCCTCTAACATCATCTAGTATATGAATTAACAGATCTAGTTTAGTTGCTTTGTCAGTATAATATAGTTTTTGATCAACATTCTCCGTAGGAGTAGATCTTGTTGCTACCTCAACCCGCACAGGATTATGAAGGATTGTTTTAGATAATTGAAGAATGTTTTCAGGCATTGTCGCGGAAAAGAAAAGTGTTTGTCTTTTTTTGGGTAGGATTTTTATCAATTTTCTAATGTCATGTATAAAACCCATGTCTAACATCCTGTCTGCTTCGTCTAGTACGAAAATCTTTAGGTCGTCTAATGTTATATGACCTTGACCGATTAAATCCAGTAAACGACCAGGAGTAGCAACAAGTATTTGAACACCTCTTTTAAGCGTATCGACTTGTTTTCCTTGCTTAACTCCGCCAAAAATAACAGTATGTTTGATTCTTGTGTATTGATTGTAATCTCGAATATTATCTTCAATTTGAATCGCTAACTCACGCGTAGGCGTTAAGATCAGTGCTCGCAATTTAGGACGATTAGTCGGTTTCGAATCAATACGATAGATTAATTGGATAATAGGAATTGCAAATGCTGCAGTTTTACCTGTTCCAGTTTGAGCGATACCAAGGATATCATCTCTATTTAAAACAACTGGAATAGCACTTTTTTGAATAGGAGTAGGTTCTTTATAACCTTTATTCTCAATAGCTTTTAATATTGGATCGACTAGATCCAACTCTTCGAACTTCATAAACACAAATTATTAGGTTACTCTAGCCACACAAACCAATATCGCAAACCCAAAATTTGCTGGAAGAGGTAAATTATTTCTGCAAAGGTACTAATAATTTGGTCGTTATGCAGATATTCTTTTTCCTTTGGTAATTCATATTATTTCTTTTGCTGGATTGGTCAGGTATTTGTAGCGTTTGTTACCTTTACGAAAAAATAACAATATGCAGCGATTAAATCCGATCCTATTTCTCTTGATTATTAGTCTAGTCGTAATCAGTTGTAAGAAGTCAGAACCATCTTTTGATCTTGATAAGATGTACAGTACTTATGATGTGACTTATGATGAAAACACAAACGAGACAACAGTATACGCTCAATTCAGAAACAGTGAAACTGCTGAACTTTTAAAGCTAGATGATGAAGCGCTTCTGAAGTATGATAGTGATACAATGAAATACATTGAGGATATCAGTTCTTATGCAGTTGAGTTTTCTGGAGGACAGTTTACTACAGGTACGATCAATTTGAGATTGGAAACTGGGGAAGTGTTTACGAATACAATTCCTCCAGTAGAACCAATATTCTTTGAACCGATACTTGATACACTTTCACAAACTGAAAATATTCATGTTCTTTGGCTTGGCACACCACTAGGAGAAAATCAACGAGTGGATATGTTGGTAGGAGATGAGGAATTTTTCCAAACGGTAGTAGGATCTACAACCGTATATATGGATCAAGCGCTTCTTAGGAAAATTGATTTGGGGCCCGTCACTGCCCATTTGGAACGAACGGTCAGAGTGCCAGTTCAAGAAGGAACTGCTGCAGGTGGACAGATTACAGGAAAATACCGTGCTTTGGATGTAGTGCTCGAAATCGTTCCATAATATGACTTATCCGTACTATAAAAAACTCTTTGATGGTAAGGAAATGCCTTATGCTTTTATCGACCTCGATATCCTAAAAGAGAATACTAAACAACTACTGATCCGATCTCATAATAAAAAGGTTCGACTGGCAACTAAGTCCATTCGCTGTCGGTCAATACTGGATACCTTATTTAAGGAGAGCGATCAGATTCAAGGGTTGATGTGCTTTACTGCGCCAGAAGCCATCTGGCTAAGCAAACAAGGATATGATGATCTGTTAATCGCTTATCCAACCGTACATCCAAATCACTTGGAAGCCGTAGCAAAAGAAGTAAAAAAAGGCAAGCGAATTTACTTGATGACTGATCTTCCCGAGCATTTACAGCGAATCAATGCTGCTGGAACAAAAATGGACGTCTGTCTTCCTGTTTGTTTGGATCTTGATATGTCTAGTAAATTCCCCGGCCTACACTTTGGTGTACATCGATCTAGTGTTGCCTCAGTTGATGGGTGTAAGCGGTACTTAAGCGCACTAAACGATTGCCCAAATGTTGCGTTGAAAGGGGTAATGGGATATGAAGCCCAAATTGCTGGATTAGGAGACAATGTTCGAGGACAATCACTAAAGAATTCAGTTGTCAGACGGTTGAAGGCTAAGTCTTTGAAGGAAATTACGAAGCGTCGTGAGGCAGTTGTCGCTCTAGTAAAAGCGGAAGGACATACGCTTGATTTTGTGAATGGTGGTGGTACTGGTAGTCTAGAAACTACGACAAAAGAAGACTGGGTTACGGAAGTCACGATCGGGTCTGGATTTTACACCTCAACTTTGTTTGACTCTTATCTGAAATTCCGTCATCTACCAGCAGCTGTTTACGCTATTGAGGTGGTTCGAATTCCCGATGAAGATATTTACACCTGCCTTGGTGGTGGCTATGTGGCTTCTGGGATGCCAGGGACGGATAAAGCACCGAGTGTCTATTTACCAGAAGGTGCTAGCCTTACTAAGAACGAAATGGCTGGTGAAGTACAGACTCCTGTTGTTTATAAGGGATCTGAAGGTCTTCATATCGGGGATCCTGTGTTTATGAGGCATAGCAAAGCAGGGGAGCTCTGTGAACGGTTTAATCAGTTGTATCTGATTTCTAAGGGGAAGATTTTGGATGAGGTGGATACGTATCGTGGGGAAGGGAAGTGTTTTTTGTAAGGAATTTATAATTCAAAAACGACTATTGGATTTGCGTAAAGACCAACATTTGGTGAAGGGTCAATGAGTTAAATTCTAGAAAAGAGATAAAGAGTAGTGGCTTAATGCTTTACTAGTGTTCAAAACCATTCAATTCAAGTTGTGAACAGTTTTTAGTTGTAGGTGACGTTTTAGCTAGACTTGCTTAAGGCTCTTTGTGAAGGCTTCGGTTCCTTCATCATGAATAAGAATTAATCAAGTTTTTTCCTTTTTAATAACCTTCTCTTCCTTATTTGCTTCCACCTTTACTGGAACTTCCACTTTTTCAGTTTCTTCTCCTGATTCTTTCTCTTTAGCAGGGCGGAACAAATGTAACAGATCACCGATTTTTTGCTTCAAGTCTTTGCGATGCACTATAAAATCTAGGAAACCATGATCTAAGAGGAATTCTGAGGTCTGAAAACCTGCTGGTAAATCCTTTTTGATGGTTTCTTTGATCACCCGTGGTCCTGCAAAACCAATGAGTGCTTTGGGCTCAGCAAAATTGATGTCTCCAAGCATTGCGTAAGAGGCAGTAACTCCTCCGGTAGTCGGATCTGTCATCATTGAGAAGTATGGGATCTTAGCCTTAGCTAGTCGTGTGAGTCGAGAAGCGGTTTTAGCCATTTGCATCAAGGAAAACGCGGATTCCATCATCCTTGCACCACCAGACTTTGAGATCAATAAGAATGGGACTTTATGCTCTAAGCAATAGTCAATAGATAAGGCGATTTTTTCACCTACAACAGAACCCATTGAGCCACCGATAAATTTAAAATCCATTGCGGCAACCACCAAATCAAGGCGATTGACCTTTCCACGAGCGACAGTGATAGCATCATTGAGGTTCGTTTTCTCCTTGGCAGCAACTAGTCTATCTTCGTAGGTTTTTAGATCTTTGAAATTGAGAAAATCCTTGGAAACGAGATTGTCGAACAAATAGGTTCTGCGACCATCGAATATTATATCAAAGTATTCTGCTGAACCAATTCTTGTATGATACAAGCAATCCTCTGTCAAGCAGACATAGTAGTTTTGAGCATGTTCCTTTGAAGTGATCGCTGTTCTGCAATCTGGGCACATGTACCATACTCCATCAGGAATAACTTTTTTTCTTCTCGTATTAATACCTTCTTTCAGTCGTTTAAACCATCCCATAGTTTAACTCATTTACAGGGTGAATAATAAAGCGTTGTATTTGTTGTTACTGGCGTTTAGTGCTTAGTAATTAATGCTTAGTAGAGAATAAACTCAAGCATTAGGCTAAGTCGATATCTTTACAAAGATACACATCCTGTACCGCATTTAGCAATTCGATGCCTTCTTTTACTGGACGTTGAAACGCTTTACGGCCCAAGATTAGTCCTGTACCGCCTGCACGTTTGTTGATGACAGCCGTCGCTACAGCATCTGAAAGATCTGAATCGCCGCCTGACGCACCACCAGAGTTGATGAGACCAGCACGTCCCATATAGCAGTTGGCTACTTGATATCTGCAAAGGTCGATAGGGTGATCACTTGATAACTCTGAGTAGACTTTGTCATGCGTTTTACCAAATCCGATCGCCTTGTAAGCGCCGTTGTTGGTTGGTAGTTTCTGCTTGATAATGTCAGCTTGAATGGTAACTCCGATATGATTAGCTTGTGCTGTGATATCCGCAGAAGCATGGTAGTCTGTTCCTTCGTGTTTGAAAGCGCTGTTTCGCACATAACACCAGAGAATGGTTGCCATACCCAGTTGATGCGCATATTCGAATGCTTTGGCAATTTCTACAATCTGACGGCTAGAATTCTCATGTCCGAAGTAGATTGTTGCTCCAACAGCTACAGCACCCATATCCCAAGCACTGTCAATTGTACCAAATGATATTTGATCGTATTTACCTGGATAGGTAAGTAGTTCGTTGTGATTTATTTTCACGACAAACGGTATTTTGTGTGCGTATTTTCTAGCTACTGAAGCCAAAACACCATAGGTACTTGCTACTGCATTGCAGCCTCCTTCCATGGCTAGCTTCACAATGTTCTCAGGATCAAAATAGTCTGCATTGGGTGCGAATGAAGCTCCAGCAGCGTGTTCGATTCCTTGATCAACGGGAAGGATAGATAAATAACCACTTCCAGATAGGCGGCCATGGTTAAACAACGTGGTCAGACTTCTAATTGTCTGTATATTTCTATTAGAACCAAGCCATGTTTGATCTATAAAGTCAGGACCTGGTTTATGGAGTCTGGATTTGTCAATTTTATCGGTTTTGTAACCAAGCAGGTGTTCTGCATCTTTACCCAACAACGATTGAATATTGTTATATGACATAGGTGTTTTGATTAATGTTTGTTGACGATCAAGTAAAGCGCAAAAATAGCAAAAATAATAAGAACTATCTTGACTAACTCGCTTCTTTTTTAAAGGTAAATTCGAATGGAAAATTGTAAAGTGTATCCAACATCACCAATGAATTTCCTTCTAATGATTTGATTTTCATAGAGAAATCTGGTGCTTCAGGACATTTGACTGATTTATCATCAATCAGATATGTGTAGGTATATTTCCCTGTTACAGATTTGCTGTAAGGTAAGTTGCTTTCCAGCTTATTCTCGTCTAGGAAGTGGACATAAACACCTGATAGTGTTTTAGTTGGTTTTCCGTTTCTGGTAGCAGAATCCAACATCCATTTTCCTTGAATATCGCTTACCATCTTCTTTGCTTCCTGATTGCATCCGGTCAAGGCAATTGTTGCAATTAATAAGATTAACGTATAATTTTTCACAATTAATATTTTAGGGGAGATAAGATCATTCTTAATTTAGTAATTCCTCCATTTTCACTTTTCAGTATAAGCTGCTCTTTGCTCAGTTGTTCAATTGTAAGGCTTGGGTCGGTTGGTTTATCGACATTGACAATTTTGTTATCAATAAGATCAAAGGTAATATTGTTTACTCTTTTTCCAGTTTTTGAGATTAGTTTTTTATCCTTTGTAAACTCAATAGAGCCACCTAAGAGCTCACTATTCGGAAGGAAATTGCCTTCCATATATACAGAATCGACGCTCCAAGTCTTATAGAGCTCATCCATTGAAATTTGAGTAGCTGGTTTTGTTGATTTGCAAGCGGTGAAAAAGATAGCAAAACAAAAAAACATAAAAATAGGTCTGTGCATAGAAAGCTTGTTTCTCATTTTGCCGTAAAGCTACAAAAATTGATTAAAATTATGTGTTATGAGTTCGTTAATCGGTGTTGGCGAACATTTAAACTAAGTAAATTACAGTTGAACTACCTTGCCATTCAGCCAAAGCTCAGGTGTTTCTACATCCTTCCGATTCACTGAATTGTTGACCATCGCCATATCGAAAGCAAATTCATAGTCATTTCCTTCTCCTAGACTTTGATAAAAGCCGACGGAGAAATCAAGTGCTGCCTTGTCGCCAATGGCTTTGTTCATGCCGACAACATAGATGCCATGCTTACTGATCACTTCTGCCTGCTCCTTTGAATAACAAGCATTCATAACGACACATTGTAGATGCTCTGCAAACCGCTTAAACAGTCTATCGAGGCCTGCGGTTGGGAATTTTACGATGTCTCCTAGGTCATTTTCTACGATGAGGCCTTCTTCACCAATTCCGTGTCCTGCAAAATGCACAATTTCTGGGCGTTGGCTTTGAAGCGCTTTAGTGATTGTAGGAACGCGAACGGCTGATTCACTGGAGAGCGAGAACTTATGTCTGTAGGTGCTAGCCGCTAGGCTGTCTTTGATTTTACGGAGTTCCTCACCAAGTCTTAGCTGGCTTGTGTTTTTAGGGTTTGCACTGAGAAACAAGATGTTCGTGAGCTGATCTGTTGCAGAATTTAAGGCGTCAGCTACTGGATTTCCCTGTTCTGGTAGGCGGTCAAGGATTTGAGTGATGGCATATCTAGCTTGCGCAAGCGCCATATTGTAGTTTTCTTTAGAGATCAGCTTGTTCGTATGTTCACGTTCATGTTGATTGATGATGCCTGCTTGGATCAGCAAGTCTCTTTCGATGTACTTATCAATTCCATTTGTGTAGTCAGTAAGGTATTGACAGGCTTCCTTGAGCTTTCCATCAATGATTAGCGGTTTTACAAATTCGGTTATATCTTGTTTTGTCATTATTATTGGTTGGGTTCTGCTAAGATTTTATCGTATAACTGGTCCAGTTGGTTTACATTGTAAGAGATGCGCCCTATTGAGTTACCATCCATGGAAGTTTTGAAATCATAATGTCGCTTTAACCTATCCCTGTATTTATTCCGTTGAGCCGTTGACAACTGAAGTAGCGTTTGATTTACTTTAATAAATTTAGCTTTATAAGCTTCTAATTGAGGTTTGTACTTTTCTACATTCTGCACTAGATTTATCATCACATTTCGATCTTCAATCTTTTTGGCTAATAGATCTTTAAACAAGGAAGTTATTTTTGGATAAAATGCAATCAAATCAACATTTTTTACCTGGTATTTCTTTAAGTCATTGATTGAAAAGGTGTTTTTGTCAATGACTAGCCTTTCTCTTAAGGTAGATCCACCACTAAGTTCAGTTGCAGTGCTTGTTGTCCTTGTTGCTGTTTTGGCTTTTCTCACGGTAAACATAGGGATTACTATAAAATAGGTGAAAAGCAATAGACCGATAAAGGATGCTCCAATGACTACTTTTTTTAACGGAGCGCTATTGGCAAGCAAAGTAGTTGGTGTTTGTGGTTGTTTAGCTGGAGTAGTAGATTCAACTGGTACTTTGGGGGTGTCATCCTTTCCCTTGACTGAATTCTGTATCAATTGTTTTTCTTCATTCGAAAATACATCATTTTCAATGGAGAAATCGTTTAAGGTCAACTTGTCAATAATCTCTAATAATCCAACGCGAATTCTATTAGAATATAAAATTTTTGTTTCATACTTTAAAACACCTTGATTGCTATTCTGTACAATTTCATTGTATTGGCCCTTATATTGATAGATTGCAGCTTTGTGAGCAGAATCAGTATCAATGGCAGACAAAAGATTGTCTATTCCTTCCTCCATCTCTTCTAGCAAGGCATTTCTTAACTTATCTTGGGTTTTTTCCAACAATTCCACTGTTTCCATATTGTGACTTTACGATCGTTGTTTATCTAAAAGTGATTAGCTGTTTAAGGATGTTTCTTCGTACAATTGGGTCGTAAATTGATTCAATTCAATTAGGCTAGACTGCAGTTTTTCAAGGGATTCGGCATTAACTCTTGATTTAAAATCAATGAATTTCTTAATCATAAGTTCATAATATTCTGATTTATCCATTTTTCTCAGTTCATCTCTGAAATTCAGCACTTTATCAAATTCTACTTTAAAGGTCGTAAGTGCATCTTTATGTCTGTTTAGACTATTCATAAACATCGTTGACTCTTCATTGTTCGTTGAACCACGATAGACGATCGCGCTGATTTCTCGATATAATATAGGATAAACCTTCAGTAATTCAGAATTGAGTGATCTATAGATTTCAAGATCTTTATACGTATAGATTTTATCCTCTGTTATGGTTGTTGTCGCAGGTGCAGAGACTGCTGTCGTTCTTGTAGTAGTGGGGTTTCGTTGAACTAGGAGCAATTTTTCTTCCGCTGACCAATGATCATTATCCTTTTCAAAGTCGCTTAAAATGAGCTTGTCAATAATTTCCAATAAGGCTACTCTTACCTTATTGGTATAGAACATTTTGTCATCATATTTAATGACGCCCTGTAAGCTATCTTGCTCAATTTCATTGTATTTGCCTCGTTGTTGATAGATGTCGAGCTTTAGATTTGAATCTTCATCAATAATGTTCAATAATAACTCTATTCCTTTTTCTAAGTGCTCTGAGAGTTTTTTATTTAAATCTTGTTTGGTATTTTCCAATAAATCAGATGGAGTCATGCTGTTCATATTCAAACGATAGTTTTATCAAAAAATCAATTGTAAAATTAAGTATAATTTGAATATTTGTTGTATAAATTGGAACGAACCTTTTAATTATAAGTGTATAATTGGCATTTATACAGTACGTTCTGTATTAGAAGAATTAGTTATAACGTCTTCAATCCGGAATTGCCTGGTTCTGTCAGCATCTATAATTTCAGTAACTGCTACCTCCTCAGTCAACGTTGTTTCCTTAATGTTACCAGCGGACATTATGACCTCCGCATGCGCTGATAGCTTTTCAGAGGCGACATAATTGGATTTCGGCTGTATCGAAAAACGAATTGTAAGCTTATTGTCATTCGGGAAATTGATCCCAGGCAACGCAATGCTATCCCAGTAAAAAGAAACACCATCCTTCTCCAATTCCATCCTGTCATGCCGAAACGGTTTCGTCTCCACGCCTATAATCGTTGATAAATCAAAGAAATCAGTTTCTAGAAACACATGAGCTTTAACATCAGAGGCCGTTCCTTGGCCATCATTGCTAATCGAGAGGTCATACGTCCAAATGGTTGTCGGAATATCATCAGGATCAACAACTAGCGGGGAGACATAGATGTAGTTAGGGTCATGAAACCGTGTCAATGGTTCACTTTGATAGTCAAATCTGTCCCTCAACTCAAGACCCGAGTCACCAATTAACAGATGGTAAGCCGTCATACTTACTTTTTCAGTCCCTGAGCTTTCCTCTTCCATGATTGCGGTTTCTAGTTCCTCGTGACCAAGCAAATCAATGAAGATATTGTTCTTATAGCTACCGTTGACTTCACTCACTTCAAACAAGACATAATGCTGATATTTGTCCAACTGTTCCCGCCAATCTGGGAGATCACTTCTAAAGGCAGTCAGCTCATCAAGGCGTTCCACTGCGCCTGTGTCAATTAGTTTTACGGATTCACTATGTCGGCATTTGTGAGCGGCGAGTGCTTTGTTTGGTAAGCTTTCCCATTGTGTGTAAGGTTTCCCTTTTTCATTGTAGAACAGGATCAACTGATTGCTAGTTCCTTGTTTAAAGTCTAGTTGATCGTAGTTGAGGATGTACACATTTTGCTCACCGTATTTCGGCATATGACTTGAGAGCAAGGACGGGCCGCTCAATACGCTAGGCGCTTGTAGTTTATTCGTTACAGGCGATGTGCAAGGCGAATCTGTAAACGATTTAATTTCGATGGATGGGATAGTAGGGTAGAGTGGGTCTCCATCGTCTGAGTAAATTGCCTTGAAGCATCCTTTAACCGGATAACTCCCTAATTGACTATAGGAATGGGTGAACTTCGAGAAGACGGTGGTTCTGTCAGTCTCGGGGTCTGTTTCTTTACTTTGAAAGGAAGTGTAAGACCCGTCGCCAAATTCGACAAACAGATCATAGGTCTTCATTCTAGGGTCACGAATCAGCAAGTTCCCAATTTCGAAGGTGACACAATTCCCATTGACAATAGGCAGTAACGTTATATTTCTCATGATTGATTCGTTTATTTCGACACAAATATATTAACATTATTGTATGTATAATGTAATAGTTTATTAAAATGGTATATATTTTATTGAATTAATCCTAAAGCGCCAGAAAACATTACTGGGTCAATATCTAAGGAATCAATTACTTTTCTAACCATTCGAACAACATGGTATCAATTCATCAAGACTTTAAGGAACTCATATGATCCGTAATCCTTAAATGTTGGTTTTCGTCGTCGCTTGTTCATATCTAAAAATAACCAATATTAGGCATTCGACAGAAATTCAGACTGCCTTTTGAATTACCCCAATAAAAAAAAGAGTGATGAAATTATCATCACTCTAATCAGTAAACAAACTTTGCTAATAACTAATTAACAAACACTTTCTTTAATTGAGTCGGTCGTTTTTGGATAAAGAACCTTCTTTCTGGGTAA
>CALGAW010000039.1 GCA_937959115.1 uncultured Saprospiraceae bacterium | reverse complement strand
AAATTCAGCAAGGACATCATTTCCTGTTATGAATGCTTCGTCATAAGTTACTACTACCGGACTTAAACCAGTGACGCCTGCATCTTCTTGAAGTTTCTTAGCTGCACTCTTTCTTCTTTTAATTCCATAGGCTATTTGTTTGATTGGATTTTCTGTTCGTCTTATTTCTAGTCTATTAATTTCTTCAAATTCAACTGTTATTCCGTTAATAGACAGATTACTCAATGCTAGATAAGGATTTACGATTTGTTCAATCAATTTATCTTTAGACAAATCAAATATCCATTCTGAATCTTTCTGTTTTTGAATTATTTTTACGTGATACATCATTTTTAATTTTATGATGAGTAAATATAACATTTCCACTCGTGCTTGGCGTTAGCAAGATGCTTTAAAAATATACGTTGTTATATAAAATAGTTCAATTTACAATTTATTCTTTTGAAACAAGAGTTAACTGTGTAAATCAAGTTTCTTTCCATCTTACTAAGCGCAGAACTCGACTGCTTCCACCCAAAGAATGAATTCCATAGCTCATAGCATCCAAAACATTAAATGGATCGAACATAAACCGGGATAAAAGACCAATTTCGTTTTGTTGAAACTGCTCAAGCTTTTGATCAAACGATCGAGAACATTATAGTATGTAAGGTTTAGATTCTAAACCCTTTGAGAGCAGTTTTGTTTGATTTTTTTTGCTAAAAAAAAGTTTTGCAGTATCTTGTTAAGATAGGGGTTATTTGATTACATTCTTGTAGGTGTGGTTGTCTGCCTTAAAGTCTTTTAATTTAAACCCGGATTATGCAATAGGATGTTCGTTTTGAGTTGAAAACCCAATAAAAATGGGTGCTCCACAGTAATTTTGACTCGCAGGCGTAGCCATCGTTACGGTGAGAATCAAAATTGCTGGACGTGCCCAGTTTTGAAGGGGTTTCAAGTCAAAATGAATTTCTTATTGCATAATCCGGGTTAAAGTAAAGATCCGCTTCCGCAAACTCCTTATCTTCCAACTTGTACCGCATGTTATCGATTAGGGTATTCACTTCACTTGGACTACAGTGACACGCTAAACGAACAAAAAATCCAATTATGAAAAATACGATTCTTTCGTTCCTGTTTATCTTAAGCAACACCATTTTATTTAGTCAAGTTGGTACGTATTCCTATCTTCAACCACGGACTGCAATACCAAACTGGACTGCAGCAGAAAACCCAACAGAGGTGGGAGAATTTTCCATTGCTCATGCAATGAGTATGTATGTATCTGTAAAAAGCCCGAATCAATTTGCACGAGCAAGGGTCTTTGCCCACCATAATAGCAATAGTGACCACCCGATAATGATCCGTGCATTTGATACAGACGAGCGGCTAACTCATTGGCAACTTATTCCGACAAAAGGAGCAAGTCCTCTTTTTTATCCAGAAGACACCTACGACAACGCCTTACCAGCTTTACCACTCACAACAAGTTCAGGAACGACAATCAATGATGCTGGCTTTGCATTTGCCGATCAAGGTGTTCACCAGATTCGAGTTAACGCAGGGATTAGTACCACAAAGGCCAAAGTCGTTTTTTCTCAAGATTTGGAATATGGAGTTTCTTTTCAAAATGGTTCGTATAGAGCATGGGCTGGACATCCAGGAACCATGTATTTTTACATCCCCAAAAACGCTGTAACACTTGACTTTAATGTAAGTGCCGGGCCACTGCTTCTTAAAGATCAAAATGGAATAGTAAAACCGTTGGATTCTAATTTTGATATCGATCTTCTACCGTCAGATTATGATCAGGTCTGGAGTATTGACTTGCCAAGTAATTTTCAATTTAGTGTAAAAGGAATGCCTTTCATTATGTGTACTAGCGTTGCTTTGGCGAATGAGGTTCATGCGTCTGTAGAAGAAGGACCAAACGGAGAAGTGGTATCCCATAAATGGCAGGTTAACCTATTAAACATCAAGAAAGATATCTTACAAAATGGTAACCTGGGGGATCCCACTATTATGGTCCCTGCAAATTACAGCAATGAATCCGCACAGTGGTTGGCAAATCCTTTAAAAAATACGGAGTTGATAAATGCTTATCGGCCTTTTTACTCTGACGCGGTGTTCAATTCATTAATTGCGCAAAATACGAACCATCAAGATCACTGGGGTGGAATTTGGAGTGCAACAGGAGTTGGAAATTGGGATGATTTTCAAAATACACCAGAAATTGGGCTTAACGGAGGAAACGTCCAATCGTTGGCGTTAGGTTTTTTAGCTGGACTGGATGAACCCTTTAATCATTACTATCAATATCAAGAAGAGTTGATCAATAGATGTGCCGCAAACTTCTGTCTTGTTCTTTGCAAAATGGACGAATCGGAAACGTATCCCAGTTATAGTGGTAGTGACTATCCTGGTCATGCGGCCTTTGTGGTTGGGCAAAAACTACTTCCTGAGTTTCATGAGATAGCACCGCGCGTCAGCCCTGCAATCAAAGAAGTGCTAACAGAAGCCGTTCGTCATGTGATGGACCGACATTATGCCGATTATATCGTTTCTGCGAGAAACCAATCAGCCCATTTTTTACCTTCCTATGAGGCGTTTGCCCAAGCAACAGGTGACCAGTTTTACACGGATTTATCCCGAATGTATGCAGCGCGGTTTATCAACTCACAACATCCTGCTGGCTACTTTCCCGAAAATATTGGTCCCTGCGGCAGTTATAACGGCATTACAAACTACTGTACATCTGTTTATTATGCGATGTCAGAAGATTCTGCTATGGGAGAAGCGATGGATAGAACGTATGAGTTTTTTAATTCCACAGTTGGCCCAGAGCCAGGTGGCGATGGGGTATATGTGATGACAGGAGGCTTTAACTTTAATCATCGGATTCCTCAGGGCTTTTTTCAGGAGCAATGGGGGGGAGCCAAGTCATTGGGCCGAAAAAATATACCTTCTATTGAAAAATGGACACAACGATCAGATGATCAATTACAAGATTTATTACAGAATAGTATTAATGGGGTAACCGTTCGGATCAATGGCAACTTGAGAACAGATAAAGCTGGTTATTGGGCGCAAGACAGGTATACCTATTATCATCCTGCGGATAATGATTGCGAATATACATGGCCAGCAGAACGTTCGCCCTATATTAAAAATTTTGCTGATGAACTTTTAGCCGTAAAGCGAGATGAATATTTCACAAGCATTTATTTTGGTACTCCTGTTAATAATCAATGGTATATCCGGTTAAGGGAAAATGCAAGAGCAATACATCCAAGAGAAGAGGATCCTACCTTTGGGCACTATAGTTTATATAGTGCGGTTGGTGGTATTACACCTTATGTCGGTGGCGGACTCAGTACGTTTTGGAACCAAGATTATGGCACTTCCCTTATGGCAACCAATTGGTCACCTGCCTACCACAATGGTTTAGTTATGACAGTTGATGAGCAACAGGTACCGACTAGGTATTGGGAAGACTATTTGTTGACTACGCATCAATTTTCTGAGACACCTATTCATAAACCTTCCTTACAAGTATCTGGTGAGATAGAAGGGCAAAATGTTGACTATACAAGGACTTCCAACTTTTACGACGGATACCTTGAAATTGAGGTTGAAATCACACCCAATAATTCGAAGCAGGTCCTTGGTTTTTACGAGTCGATTCCTCTGTTAACAGGGAATAAAAAGCTTCAAGGGCAACAGATAACAAATGGGCAAGACTCAATGCTTGATGAACGACCAAGGAATTTTATACTCCTGGAAAATAATCATGGTTTTGGTACTAAAATTTTGTTTGATGAATTCGAAGACACCGTCCTGAAAGATGGTGTACTCGGTGGCGGTTCGGTTTCAAATGGTTGGTCGGTAAAACATATTGAAATGAAGCTGCCCACAGGATTAATAGCAAACCAGCCAATCAATTTTGGTTATCACATGATCCCCATCAACGAATTAACAAAAGGCTTGATCGGCCATTGGCCATGGAAAGCTGGAGGCCTTGATAATTCTGGTTATGACTTGCATTTAGATAGTCTAAGTTCGCCAATATATGGAGCTGTTGAACAGGATTGCAGGTTTATCAGTACGACTAAAAACAACTTTACAAGAACACGAAAATTCAATACCCCTGAAGGAGATCTAACCGTCAGTACCTGGCTAAAAAGTAATTCTAGTAATTGGAATAACTGGGCTATTGGAATACATAAATCGAATGTATTTTCGCTTTCTCCAATTCCAGGCAGCAAAACCATTGAAGCTAAAGTATTTAATTACCAGGGTATGACATTGGATATTACTTTCGACTTAAGTAATCTACAAGATTTCGATATTCGAGACTGGCATTTCTATGCATTGACCTGCTCTGAATCTAGTTTGAAATTGTTTGTAGACGGTGTTGAAGTCGCTGTTTCAAACACGTATTTTGGTAAACTGAATAGAAATCAAGCGTATATTTATTTCGGCAGTGATGGAAACAATAATTACTATTTCGATGGTAAAATTGGCGAAACCAGACTCTACAATGAAGCACTTGAAAACGAAACAATTGAAAAATTATACACCAAAAAAAGCTGTTATTCGGTTGATATTTATGAAGATTTAGAAGTTTGGCTTAAGGGTGGTGAATTAGGTAACTACGAGCAAAATAGTTCCTTGTTTAGATGGAAGGATGCTAGTGGGAACAATTATCATGCGGAACAAACCAATCCCGCCAGATTCCCAACTATAAATCTCCCTCCTACATCCAATCCTAATGATATGGACGCCGACTTAACCCTAACATTTGAACCTTATGATGAATTGATTATTAACAACGCTCCAATCTTAAAACCGACGGATGATTGGCAGGTCTTTTTTGTTACCAATCCTAAGGAGGAATTCTGGCAGGAAATCATCAACTTCCACGACCATTACAATTGGGGCATTTATGCCTCGCATTGGGGGCAACTCGGTTTGTATACTTACAATGCTGGAACTGGAGCTGCTGATACTCAGTTTAATGCCACTCCTCCTCCATCAAACGGCAAGGCTAATGTTTATTCTTTGAAAAAAGAAGGAACAACTTATTATTGGTATCTGAATGGTAATTTACTTAACTCTGAAAACAAGGGTGCAAATGACGTTAAAAACAATACCACTAATCTATGGACCATCGCTAATCATTGGTCGTCGGGTTTAGATGGAAGTCTGGCGGAAATTTTAGTTTATAGAAGTGCCTTAACCAAGCTGGAACAAACGACTGTTGAAGACTATTTATGCAATAAATTTAATCTGGATAATTGCAATCCTACTGTCGAATTGGAGGCAAAAATGTTCCTAGAAGGAGCTTATGATGTAACCACACAACTAATGAGGGATGATCTTCGAAGTTCGGGATTAATTCCAGTGAACCAGCCTTATAACACCTCTCCTTGGATGTATGAGGGATCAGAGCAAATCGGAGCAGGGGTTTTGTCCGTTTCAACAAACGACGCCATTGTCGATTGGGTGTTAGTTGAATTAAGAGATAAAAACAATCCGCAGAATATCCTATCAACAGTTGCGGGGTTGTTACAAAAAGATGGCGATGTCGTACGTGCTGAGGATGGAGTGAGTCCACTTCGGTTTCTGAATATGTCGGTTGATGATTATTACGTATCTGTTCGACATCGAAATCATTTAGGGTGTATGACCTTAAACCTTATGTCGTTAAGTGATACGGCAACAACGGTTGACTTTTCTACGATTCAAACCTATGGTACGAATGCTCAGGCAACGATTGGTTCCATACAGGGATTGCGGGCAGGAAATACCAATAAGGATGCTACCATATCAGCTAGTGACAGAAGTCTGGTTTGGAATAGGCGTAACCTTACCGGCTACCTGGATTCAGACTGCAACCTCGATGGTATTTGTAATGCTAACGATAGAAGTGTTACCTGGAACAATAGAAACAATACGCAGCAGTTACCATAATTAGCGGTTAGGCAATAGCTATTAACCTGAGTTCGATAACAAATAAAATAAATGTAATTGCCTTGACAGATCCGAACAAATTTGTGCAAAATGTAAATAGAAAAGCTAGTTTAAAGTGTGTTGAAAAATCGAAATGTCTTATGAATTACTTCTCTACATTACTGAACTTCCCATTGTTTCGAAACCAAAGCACTCTGTCCCCAGCATTGACATCTCCGTCCATGTTATGATCTTCTGGGAGATAACGGTTGAATAGTCCATTAGAAACTTGCCATTTAGCATTGTCGGCTGAGTTGATGTCATAACTGACCACATCCGTCAACTGAGCACCGTCGCCCGCAATCAGACCCCACGTTCCATTTCCTAAATTCACCTGCCCAAAACCAGTGCCAGCATAACTGTTTGACAGGCTAAAATCCCAAACGTATTGCCGATTGACAGGAGCAACAGCAATTGGCGTCATTCCACCAACATGATTACGGTGCTCAACTAACAAATAATAGTCATCTTTAAGCGTCCAAGGGAGAACACAATTCTCTGTCCAGCTTATGTGACCATCTGAATGCAGCAAACCAGCCAACTGATGCGTCTCTGATGCTTTGCTAGGATCTGTTCGCAATGAAACCAACACCCAGTCGACTGCTGTTGAGGGATAACTGGCATCTGTCCATCCGATTCCTTCTGTTCCCATGTATAGATAAGGAGGTTGGTCATAAGGCTGTCCGCTAATAGGGTTTAACGTCATGCCTGGCAATACCTTTCGCCCAGTATTTAGATCGGTGCGCAACAATTGTGTCGCTGGGTCATAAGCACCTTCTAGTAATACCGTTATATCTAGCGAGCCACAAGCTTGAACTTGAAGATGGATGGTTTGCGTCTCCTCACATTCAAAATAATATCGAGTCACCTCAACACTTGCTAAACCAGCGTTGTTAAAACTAATCCAAACCGAATCGCCAAGGACGAACAGCGGTAAACCATTTGCAGTAAACCACTCGTATCGCGCTAAGGAATCACTAGTAGCAGTCAATAAAACGGGAGTTGATTGGCTTACAGTATCTGGAGCACTCACAACAAATGAAGGACAAGGTTCATTGGCTCTTCCAGGTGTCCCGTAAGGGACGTTAATCGTTGAAGAAGCTGACCACGAACTGTGAATTGCATTGTCGGAGAATGGATCATTTAAGGAAAGGCTTGGCCCAGAGCCATTTGCTTCAATCGGCCAGTCATTCCCATCATTGTAAATCACATAGTCAGACAAACATTTCTCAGGTGTAAATAAGGACAACCGCTCACCTTTATCATTCAGTCCAAACTGGAAACTACCTAAGAAATTTCTAACTTCTGGAAAGGCAGAGCGAAAGGCAAGACTGTCTTCTACTAGCACTAAAAAGGCATTGGGCGCAAGAGTAGCGCTGTCAGGAAAGGTAAAAGAATTATTATCATCGTAGAATGTCCAACCTTCTAAAGCAATAGCTACCGTATCGGGATTGTACAATTCGATCCAGTCTCCTGGGTCAAAATTTTGATTGTCTGAATTATAGTTGATTTCATTGATTACAATTGACGGTGCGGTTTGAGCACAGATTCGAGAATTAGGTTGACCAGGCGTACCGCAAGACAAATCAGACCGAAACCAATTGAATGGATTTGTATTGTCTGATTCTGGATGGAGTAATTCTAGGGAAAAGCCATTGCCATCCGGTGCTTTATCCCAAGGATGTGCATTGTCGAACCGCAGCGTTTCTATGACTTCGCCAAACGGATTGCTCAGTTCTAATTGCTCGCCGCCTTTTGAGATTCGACCTAAAAATTCACCGTAAGGTGCAAAACCATAAAAAGCACGAAACTCAATACTATCTTCACACAAAACCATAAAATCATCAGGATTCAAAACAGCTGGTGAAGGAAACGTATAGGTAAATCCTTTGGTAAACGTACAATTGGACAGATCAATCGGTTCATCACTGGTGTTCGTCAACTCGATGTATGGAATCTCGGTAGAATCAGCTAGAGAGCAATTGGAATTAGGATGATACATGACTTCATTAATCACAATCGCGTCGTAGTCAATGTTTTGATAAAATGTGCGCGGACACATAGCGGACCATTTGTTGATGGTGTTCAAGGTCTTAGTGCTGTCCAAGGCTCTTGCTTTTACCGTTATTACACCGTTGGGCAAGGAGACGGGACCCGTATACAATTGAGCTGAAGGACTTATATCTCCAGCAAATGTGCGCGGATCATTCCCGTCAAGGGTATAAAAAATCAAAAGGGTAGCGTCAATATGTGACAAGACTAATTGAAACATTGAATCTGCCTCTCCTCCCAATTGATTGTAGGAAACTGGATCAATATTCGGTGTGTAGCCATTTGTTTTCCAATGCTGAATCAAGTGATTTGTTCGCGCTGGAATGTAGGTGGTGACAATTCGATTAAATTCCGTTTCGAATTCCTCATTTACATTCCACTCTGGCACATTCTGAGCAAAAGGATTGGTATAGTCATAATCACCCCAACGAGCGGATTCTGTAATCAACGAAGTACGAACTTGGTCTGCTCTATACCGATAGATACTGTCAATGAAATTCGAAGTAAGTGCTCCGTTGTTGTAGCAGTTACAAGCCAATTGATCAGCCATTTTATAATTAAAATACAGGGTGTTTTGCAATGCTGTAGGAACTGGACCAACCCTAGCTGGCGCTTCAAAGTATGTAGGATCGTAGGAGCCGGTTGTTCCATAAATTCCACCATTTCCAAGGGAGAAATCCATGTCCCAAGGCATAAATTTATAAGGTAGTCCTTTGCTTCCAAAACCGAGGCAATTTGTATTCTTGTTCCAATCAAAACCACTTGCGTAGGACATCATTAGCAAGTAGGCCGCTGTTTGATCTAGGTCGATTGTTTTAGCTGCTAATAGTGCGTCTGCTTCATTTGAAACATCAATTAATTGATTTAGGGTGTCGAATATATTTTGGTTTCCATTAGGGAATTTACCGTTTTTATAAATTTCATAATTGGAAGATTCATCGCCATAATAGGATTTCAAAAAATGTTCGTCTGGGCGTTCCATTAAATGGAATTGTCCTTCATAAATCCCATTAACAAATAGATGAACAAACCTGCCATGTGGCGCAGGGTAGCCCATTTCTAGAAATGAATCAAACAATACTCGATTTCGGATGAATTGAGCGTGGATCTCATTACCAAATTCTCCATTAAGGCCATCTTGACTGCCTGCCCTCAGCAATAATCGTTTAAACTTTTTAACTGGTTTGATCGCATAGGTTGTAGCGTCGTAGCCATCCGATTCAAATACATCGTAGTCAAGATTTTTTGCGCCGTATTGCTCTTTAAACTCAAGCCTGTAGTGTTTCTTTGGATTGATGACACTGCCACCCCAAGTCTCAACACCACTGTGCAGCATAAATCCTTTTCTAGAAGAATCTGGCCAAAACATCTCAACAGAAACTTCTGTTTCTTGAATAATATTGCTACTAGGAAAAATCTGATTGGAAACGATGGATAGCACTGGCAAGGCAGCCAAAGCCGTTTTCAACTGAGGACCGTAAACCGAATCTCTTGTAATATGGTTTGACATATTGGTTTGCTTGACTACATCCCTAGGAAACAAATAGGAGTGAGCGATGATTTCGGTTGTATCGGTGTAGTTGTATGCCATCACCCGCACGGTAGTGTTATTACGAATCAAAATAGGGCCATAATAAATCAACCCATTGGCGATACTTGGCTTTTGATTGTCTAGGGTATATCTAAGTTGCACATTGGGTCCAAGTGCTGCCATTTCCAGTTTAAATTGACTGGAGTAATAACCACGGGTATGGCTAAAGGTCAGTGTTAAAGGAAATCCAGGTTGTTGATTGTCTTCTATACCGTTTTGATCCGTATCAATAAAGGAATCACAGAAAAACGGGATCCCATCCTGATCAAGGTCGAAAAAGTCATTCCCAGCGGCACAGTTGTCTTGATCATCGCAGACCCCATCAAAGTCTGAGTCGCCGGTTGCAGAAAGTGGGCATTGATCTAAGATGTCGCATATCTGGTCACCATCTGTATCCGGAATTGCTGGATCACACTCGGCACAGTAACTAGAAGAAGAGCCATCCATAAACACAAACCCCGCAAGTGTAGTCAGTCTTAAGGATTGTGGTCCAGTAACGGTTGTGGGGATACAGATTTCTAATGATTGTGGGAAGTTGGTTCCTCCTGGGTTTGATACTGGGATGACCGTTCCGTTTAAATCAAGTTCAAACTCAGAATTTGCAGAAAAGTAAGCAACTTCTATACAGATCTCACCTCCTTGTCTTACAAAGGGGTAGTTTAGTTCAATATAAGATTGAGGGGCAAGATAACTGGTAAACACACCGTCGGGAAAACCATCTGCTTGGAAACCATCGGTAATGCCATTTGCGGCAACGAATGTTCCTGGGTCTGTACTTTTGAACTCTTGTTTGCATTGACCGTATGCAATTATAGGAATGCTCATTCCTATCCACAGTATAATGGATTTTAACATTTTTTAATAAATCTTGGCTAGAACGATTGTGAACCTTAGGTCATCTTTCAACTACTAAATTACTAAACAAACATGATACCTAAAAATGTTATGATTGAAGCAGGTTTGAATTTCACTTCCTTAACGTAGATTCAATACGGCAAAGAAGTGCCAACTCTTTTTTAAACAGTAAGAGATTACTATCTAAAGTTGCTTGATTAGCTAATTGGTATTGACCATCTTTTGAATATTACTCTTGATTTTGTATACCCTCATCTGACTGATACCCACGTCTATGCTTTTTTCCGTTTCCGTTTCTTCTCCTCATCATAAATGCTATAGTAGAAATAATTTTCTAAGTATTTTTTAAATCTTCGAATTCCAAGGAATAGAACAAAGCCCACTAAACCAAGTCCTAAAACAAGTGTAACTATGGACAACGACGTATATCTGCGTACACTTTTAAGAATGTCTTTAAATATTTTTAGACTTGTCTAAAAATATTTTTGTAACTTTACACTAATTAATTTTAACATTGCTTAAATGAGGATTTCACAATCAGAAGAGAACTATCTAAAGGCCATATATAAACTATCAGAGAAAACGGACAAACCGATCTCTACGAATCAGATTGCTAAGGAAATGATGATGGCTGCTGCTTCGGTGACGGATATGGTGAAAAAATTATCTGAAAAGAAGCTCATTCATTACACCAAATACAAGGGAGCTATACTGACTGATACTGGAGAGGCAAAAGCAACTGACTTAATAAGAAAGCATCGGCTCTGGGAAGTATTTCTCCTTGAAAAACTAAGCTTCGCTTGGGATGAGGTGCATGATCTAGCAGAAGAGTTGGAACACATCAATTCAGATCAACTGACCAATCGGTTAGATGCATTTTTGGGCTATCCGAAGTTTGATCCGCATGGAGATCCAATTCCCGATGCACAAGGAAATATGCAGCGACGAGACCAGAGCATCCTTGCTACACTCAACAATGGAGACAAGGGGCATTTGGTAGGCGTTCAAGAGCATTCAAAAAGTTTTCTACAGTATCTCGGTCAAATTAGCCTAACGCTTGGAGCACACATCGAAATCATTGAGAAATATGAATACGATCAGTCGCTTAAAATCATCATTAACAAGGATAAAGAATCTATTATTAGTAATAAAGTAAGCCAAAACTTGTTTATCAAATTATAACGATGAAAAAAATAACACTTCTCCTAAGCTTAATGGCAATTTCGCTGTTTGCAATCGCAGAAAAACCAGTCGTTGTGGCTACCGCTTCAATGATTGCAGATATCGCTCAAAATATTGGAAAAGACAGGGTTGCGATCAAGTGTATTGTGCCGATCGGTGGTGATCCACATACCTACAAGCCAACTCCGAATGATGCTAAATTAGTGGCTGGAGCAGATCTCATCTTTAAAAACGGTTTGACGTTCGAAGGATGGCTCAATGAATTAATAGAAAATTCAGGCACAAAAGCAACAGCGGTCACCGTCACCGATGGAATAAATGCGATTAGAAGCGAAAAGTATGACAGTCCAGATCCGCATGCTTGGATGGATCCAAAAAATGGTGTTAAATACGCCAAAAACATTGCAGATGCCCTAGGCAAAATGATGCCAATGCACAAGGAGGAATTCCAGAAAAATTATCAAGCTTATCGATCAGAATTAATTGCTACAGATCAATATATTCGAAAAGAAATAGAGAAAATTCCTGCTACAAAACGCTTTTTAATCACTTCACACGATGCCTTTCAATACTTTGGCACAGCTTACGGCCTCTCCTTGAAATCAGTGCAAGGTATTTCGACAGACTCTGATATCCAAACGAGTGATGTGATCGAGTTGCAGAAAGTAATCAAAGCAGCAAAAGTGCCAGCAGTATTTATTGAGTCTACCGTAAACCCAAAAACACTCAAACAGATCGCTGATGATGCGGGGGCAGTGATCGGTGGAAAGCTCCTATCGGATTCATTAGGAGACGAGAAACTCGGGGGAACAACTTATATCACCATGCTTCGACAAAATACAGACGTCATTGTTAAGGGATTAACAGCACCAGTTGGACAAACTGCTAGTGAGACAGTAGGAAATGGTGGCTTCGGCGGTAACCTAATCACGATCCTCTTTGGAGTGTTTCTTGCCGCTGGGGCGTTGTACATGTTTTCAAAAATGAAGCAGCATGAAGCCTAGTATCACCATAAAAGGATTGTCGGTCTCCTACGATCGCAAAACGGTGCTGAGTAATATCTATCTCAATATCAACCCTGGACAGTTGTATGGGGTAATTGGGCCCAATGGAGCAGGGAAATCAACTCTTTTCAAGTCTATTCTTGGTTTGATAGAGGTCAACTCTGGTAAAATTGAAATCTTCGATAAGAAAATTGCAGCACAACGCAAACGAATGGTCTACATCCCTCAGCGAGGGGAAGTGGACTGGCAGTTTCCAGCCACAGTGATGGATGTTGTCTTGATGGGCCGCTACCCGTTCAAAGGTTTTTTTGAACGGTTGAATAAGGAGGACATTCGGATAGGAGAATCCTCCTTGGAAAAAATGGGGATTCTTCCCTTGCGTGACCGACAGATTGGCGAATTATCTGGTGGTCAACAACAGCGGGTGTTTTTAGCTCGTGCCTTGTGCCAACAGGCAGATATTTTCTTGTTTGACGAACCGTTCGTTGGGGTTGATATAACGACTGAACAGAAAATCATTCAGATTTTAAAGGGATTGGCTGATGAAGGCAAAACGTTATTGGTGGTTCACCATGATTTGTCTAAAGTGAAAGCGTACTTTGATCAAGTGATTCTGCTCAATCAACGATTGATTGTGGTAGGAGATACTGAGTCTACATTTACCGAAGAAAATCTGGCGAAGACCTATGGTGGTCAATTGACGATGCTGCATAAAACGGCAGCAATGAAAAAATAAATTATGGAAGGAATACTCGAATTTTTCAGTCTAGCACTAGGCCAGCGCGCTTTGATCGCATCTATCCTAGTCGGCACCATGTGCGGTGTGCTAGGTTGTTTTATTGTATTGCGTAACATGTCACTCATTGGAGATGCCTTATCTCATGCGGTTTTGCCAGGTGTAGTGGTTGGATTTATCATAGCAGGTATTAGCGCACTCGGTATTTTCCTAGGAGCAGTAGCTGCTGGTTTGTTATCGGCTGTAGTAATGACGTGGATACAGCAAAACGTAAAAACAAAGAATGACGCGGCAATCGGTATTGTCTTCACCGCAATGTTTTCTATTGGGGTTATGGCAATTTCCAAGGTAAGTCGTGAAGGAGCGCACCTCGATCTTGATCACTTTCTATTTGGTAATGTCCTTGGTTTATCGAATGCGGACTTATATTTGACTGCCTTTATCACAGCTTTTGTATTGCTTAGTGTTGTCTTCTTTTATCGATTTCTATTTGCAACAACGTTTCAGCCTGTAATTGCTGCAACGATGGGCATATCAGTCAATGCAGTGCACTACTTTCTGATGTTATTATTGTCCTTCGCAGTGGTGGCTTCTCTTCAAGCGGTTGGGGTTATATTGGTGGTGGCAATGTTAATTACACCAGCATCAACGGCCTTGCTATTGTCTACTCGTTTGAAATGGGTTTTGGCGATTGCAGCAGTTGTGGGAATTTTGTCTGCTGTAACAGGATTGGTTGTAGCTGTTTATTTTAATACAACTCCAGGACCAGCAATGGTATTAATGGCAACCCTATTTTACTTGATTGCAGTATTCTTTGCACCACAAAAAGGACTGTTGTTCCGCTATCTTCACAAACGAAAGACGCAACTAAAAATCCAATTGGAAGATACCCTTAAGCAAGCGTTGAAACTAGATGAACGCAGTCAACTGACAATGGACAATTTGATCAACCGATTAGGGTTTGACAAGGCTGGTGTGAAGCGACACGTAAACACACTAAAGGGACTGGGCTTTTTAAGCCTTTCAGGTTCTAGTTTAAACATTACTAAGTCTGGAGTGGAAGAGGCGACTAAGTTGGTGCGTGCGCATCGGTTGTGGGAAACCTTTTTAGTAAAGAATCTAGGACTCACAGAAGAGCAGATACACGAAGAAGCAGAGAAGTATGAGCATATACTGACTGAAGACTTATTGGATGAGATGGAGGCGGATCTTGATTACCCAGTTGCTGATCCACACGGCTCACCAATTCCACAAAAGCGGAATGAGCCAGTTCACTCTTTGAGTGGTATGATGGCTCGTCAGAAAGCAAAAATCGATGGGGTACAAATCAACGAATATCTAGTGACTCGGTTGTGGCGATTGGGCATTGGCCCAGATGATGCATTTGAGGTGCTCTCTGCAACCGATCATACCATTGTAATACAAATGGAGGACGAGGATCAGGTGATCACAGTCCCTGTTAGTCTTGCGAAGAAGGTGAGTGTGGTAAGTGAGCGCTAATTTATTGGCAATTCACGTTTCTGACTTTCCCATTCAACGGTCTGCTCTCTGTTGTGCTCGCTTCCCTTGCGGTTCTATAGCCTTGTCATTCCAACTTACCTCTAGTGTGATGTTAATATTACATGAGGGCAAACACTTTCGTGCTTGCCCTCATGATAAATTTTACAAATATTTAGCGTCTAATACTTTGATTTGCTCCTAGTTAAAGTAAACAAGTCTTTCTGCATCTGTATTATTTGTAATGTTGCATTCACCACCACTAAATGGAACTATTGTAGCAGTAATTGTCGTCTGACCATCAGTGCTTTGTGGGTCATAAGTAGCTTCCATTCCAAATGCACTTGTCGTACCTCCATTAATAATCATTGTATTTCCTGAAAATTCAAATGAATGAAAGAGACCATTATCTCCTAAATAAGTCCAATCTGAGTTGTCTACAGGAGTAAACGCGACAAAGGTTAACAGTGGATCCCAGGTAAAGACCATTCTTGGATCAGAAGGTACACGTACAATAATATCAGAACCATCCGTATCTACATTTCTAAGTTCAGTAATCTGGATGGCTAGACCAACAGCTGAAATCCCTGAGATATTCCCTGGAAGAATTGTGATAATTGGAGTTAAATCTGGGCATAAATTCTCGCAATCCGACTGATCAGCAGTGACAGGTAGCGTAATGCTCGTATCCTCAAAATCACATGGATCTGTTGGATCCGTATTGTCCATGCATTCAGTAATGTTGATCACACCATCAAGGTCGCAATCCAACGTATCCAGTCCGCTTGAAGGGTTTGCGACTATTTCATCACAGATGTCTAAATCTTCAAGGATTACTTGTTGACAAGGATCACAATCTAGTTGATCTATGACTACATTTGTAATGTCTGAACAACCATTCATATCCGTAATTGATACGGTGTATGTCCCAACAGAAAGGCCAGTTGCTAGTGCTGTAGAAGATGGTGGAGTTGTATTCCAAAGATACGTGTACCCAGGAGTTCCTCCAACACCTGTAACAGTAGATTGCCCATCAGACATTGAAGAACAACTTACATTTGTAATACTTACTGTGCTATTTAATTGATCAGGTTCTCCAATAGAGACCGAGCAAGTAGTTGAACAACCAACATTGTCAGTAACTGTGACCGTATAGCTTCCAGCGGATAAGTTCGTAATTGTATTCGACATCATCCCGTTACTCCAGTTATAGCTATAAGGCATTGTTCCACCACTTACAGTGACCACTGCAGACCCATCATCTGCATTGTAGCATCCAACATCTTCTCCTTCAATAGTGCACGTTAACTCGGATGGTTCTGCAATTGTAAGAGAATCAATAGCGACACAGCCATTACAGTCTGTCGCTGTTAGAATATAAGTACCTGATGATAATCCTGTAATGTCTGCACTCGTTGCACCATTATTCCAGAGGTATTGAACGCCTGGGCAAGTCGTATGTGATTGAATGCCGCCAGAAACAGTTGAAGTAATCATTCCGTCAAGGTCCCCATTACAACTCAAGTCCACTCCAGATAAAGAAACTTCAAATAGATCTGGTTGAAGCAACATGAAATTATCTATTAAAGTACACAACAGAGAATCTGTAATGGTAACAGAATAATTTCCAGCGGTTAAACCAGAGTTGACTTCACTCGTTGCACCATTTGACCATACGTAGCTGTAAGGAGGTGTTCCACCACTCGCCACTGCGACATAGGATCCATCAGAACCACCGAAACAGGAAGGAAGCACGCCAAACGTTGTTGCAATCAAATCGTCTGGTTCAGTGACCATTATGCTTTGGGTTTCAGAACATCCGTTGCAGTCAGAAACAGTTACGGTGTAGGTGCCGGCAGCAAGCCCTGTGATTGATTTTGTTGTTTCTCCTGTATTCCAGTCATACAGGTAATCTGTACAACCCATTGTTTGAAGGGTTCCTCCCGTTACTGTTAGCGTAATCACGCCATCCATTTCACCTGAGCAAGTAATGTTTTCGATTGTATCAGTTAGAACCAAAGCGGCAGGTTCGACTAGCATAATCGTATCAACTGCAAAACATCCATTACAGTCGTTTACTGTTACCGTATACGTGCCTGCAGTTAAACCAGAAATATCTTCAGTGGTTTCACCATTGCTCCAAATAAACGTATTCGGCGAGCAGGCAATTGTGTCTGCAGGATTTCCACCAGAAACCGTAAGGTCTATTGCACCATTGTTATCACCGAAACACAGAATCTCTGTGGTTTCTGAGGAGAGTGTTAATGCAGTTGGATTAGTAACTATGATTTCACATGTTGTGGTACATCCCGCTGCATCTGAAACAGTAATTGAGTAGGTGTCAGCTGACAAACCAGAGATCATCTCTGTTGTAGCACCATTGCTCCACTCGTAAGTATAAGGGAGAGAGCCTCCGCTCGCTGAAACTGTTGCTGAGCCGTCTGAACTTGCATTGCATGTACTATTCGCTCCTGAAACTGAGCAGGACAATGCTGCTGGTTCTAGGATTGGAAATGAAGCTGTTGCAATACAACCGTTACAATCAGAAACAGTTACTTCGTATTCTCCTGCAACTAAGCCAGTATTTGTAGCGGTTGTTGCTCCATTGCTCCACGTATAGGTATAGTCAGTGCAGGTCATAGATATAGAACCGCCAGTAACGGCAATGCTGATTGAACCATCCGCTTCACTAAAACAAGAAACATCTTCAATACTATCAGCACTAATGTTTATTGAATCTGGTGCTGTAATGACAAATGAATCAATGATTGTACATCCATTACAGTCAGAAACCGTAACGGTATACACACCTGCATTCAAGCCTGATAGATCTTCTGTTGTTTCACCCGTGCTCCATAAATAATCATAGGAAGGCGCTCCTGGAGCATTTCCAAAAGAGTGCATCCCCAAATTTGAAGCATTATCTGAAGGTAATCCTGTCCACTCTGTTGCTAATGTAGCAAATGGACATGACATAGGACTGTCTACGTTAATACCAGTAGTAACGTTTGAATTCCTAACCAGTGTTCGATCTCTTGTTGATAAAGAACCTGCTGACCATGAGCTGCCAGGGTCACAACCAAGATTTCCAAAAATATCAACGATTGTAGAAGTTCCTGAAATATTGTTTAACCGAACAGCATCATCACCATTAAAGTTTAAGCTTCCATTTAATACATCTGCTTCTGCGGTAAAAGCAGCATCAGCACTTGTATGGCAAATCACAAAAACATCATTATGCATAACCGTTACTGCAGGTAATGATAACGCATTTCCATTGGCATTCCCATTGGCATGAACCCTTAGCTCATAATCTGACATAGATACTGGAGCTCCAGTTCCATTAAAAATTTCAATACATTTATTGAAGCTTGATCCTTCGATGTATTCTGATATAAATAACTCACTTGCGAAAGTAGGACAATCCACGACACCACCTGTAACAGTTAAGTCGATATTGCCAGTTGTATCACCTGCGCACAGGATATTCGTTTCCTCACCAGAAGAAAATAGAGCGGTAGGTTCTGTAATTTCTACTTCACAGGTGGTTGTGCAACCAGCGTCATCTGTTACTGTTGCATTGTAGGTTCCTGGTGCTAGGCCAGAGATCGACTGCGTCATACTTCCATCACTCCATAAGTAACTATAGGGGTTAGTTCCACCGACGACCATTGCTGAAGCTGTACCGTTGGAATCCCCATTACAAGGAATGTTTGTACCTGTAACTGAACAAGACAATTCAGCAGGTTGTGCTATTGCGTAGCTTGCTGTGACTGCGCATCCCTTGCAATCTGTTACGGTAATGGTATAAGCACTTGCTGTTAATCCTGAGATAGAAGGCGTTGTTGCTCCATTGCTCCATAAGTAGGAATAGGTGCTACAAGAAGGCGTTATTGGATTTCCTCCAGACACGGTTACAGAAATGCTACCATTACTTTCACCGAAACAAGATACGGGATCACCTCCTGTCATTGAAACTGTAAGAGGGTCGGGCTCGCCAACTTCTCTAGAACCAGTTGCTACGCATCCGTTACAATCTGTCGCTGTAACAGAGTAAATTCCAGGTGTTAAATTATTGATTAATTGAGTCGTTGCTCCTGTATTCCAAATAAATGAAACTGCATTGCATGACTGATCTCCACCCAAGGCATTAACGAAAATTGAACCATCAGCATCCCCATTACAAGTTGTATTTGCACGTTCCAAAGAAACATATAAAGAGTCTGATTCTTCTAAGAGTACAGAGGAAGTTGTTATACAATTTGCTGCATCGGTTACCGTAACGGTGTAGGTCCCCGCCATAAGGCCAGTAGCCATTTGTGTGGAATCTCCATTACTCCATTCGAATGTGTAGGGAGAAATACCGCTTGTAATAGAAACGGTTGCTGTTCCTGTAGAATCGCCAAAGCAAGAGACATCCGTCGCTAGAATAGTGTCAATTTCACAAGTACAATTTGCTACAACGATTTCCACAGTTAATGTTTGGGCAATGCAAGATGTTTGATCTGGATTTGCTACATCAATATCGATGGTATAAGTTCCTGCGTCTGCAAGTGTTATGTTTGGTATGGTAAGGATAGTTGTATCAGAAATATTTCCATTTGGCCCACTCCAAGCGTATGTGGCCAGTTTTAGGTAGTCAACAAAAATAGTGACTGAGTCTCCTAAGCAAGCTACCCCGCCATACCCTTTAATTACAGGCATGAAGGGCTCTATTGCTTGAGTTGTGATTTCAGAGTTTCCACAATCGTCATACATTCTGATGTCGTATGTTCCGAGTGGCAATCCTGGGAAGTCAGGAGTAGATTGTAGTGGTCTTGTCACTGGTCCCTGGAATAACTCGTAGGTGTAAGGAGGAGTTCCATTGGATCCTTCTACGGATATAAGACCTACTCCATTGTCACATTCGATGCCCCAAGTTCCTGTAATTGTGGGTTGAATGTATTCTGCAATCACAATTGTGTCGGTTATAAAAGGACAATCATTCCCTCTTGTATTTTCTAATTCAACCAAGTATGTTCCAGCCGACAAGTTAAACCAAGATAAATTCTGCTGGTTTTCTTGAATAACGGTGTTAATCGGAGCAATTTGATAAAAATCAACTTCTATACCAAGGTTTTTACCACCAGTTTGATTAAAATTAATTTCAATAGAATTTCCTGTGACACATGCTTCAGTCACGACGGCTTCATAATCAGCAGTTAAAGGATCTGTAAACACAAAACAAGAATCAACACTACGACAAGCATCCTCCATAGTAATACAATAAGTTCCTGGAGGTCCTTCCACAAGCGCAAAACTTGAAATCGTATCTGGTAGTGGAATTGGATATCCAGCCGGTGCACTTGTAATTATATATTCAAAAGTTGTGCTATTGGGAATGGCAAATGAAACGTTTCCTAGTTTACAAGCATATTCATCATTCGTAAATAGCCTAATTAATGGAGGTGAATCGGTAATCGTAACACAACGGTTAGTCGTAAATCCACAACATTCTGTAATAAGAAAACAGTAGAAACCAACATCAAGATTAGTGAAAACAGGAGAATTCTGTGGTGGGAGAGGAGCAGATCCTGCAGGAACTTGTGTTGACTCAAAGGTCATCGATCCACTAGCACAGTAGGGATAATTGTTCAGCCGAATCGAAGCTGTATTTCCATCTTGACAACTAAAACCCGGTGCAATAATTGGGCTTCGAATTTCCATAGAATTAGTTCTAGTTATAACTTGACCACAAAGATCAGTAAAGGTTATTTCATAGGTGCCTGACTGATACATCGGAGAAACACATAGTGTATCAAACTCTGATCTTGATGATAGAGCTCCTGATAAACCTAAAATATCTGGATCATCTGAAGCAGAAACTACCCAATCAACTGGGTATTCAGGTAGAAAACCACCAGTTACTTCCCAAGCGGCGAATCGAAAACATGCCTCAGTACAATTTTGATAAAAAAGCCCACCAGAAATCTGGAAAGAAGAATATTGTTTAGTGCTAATAATGACACTTCGAGTTTGAAAATTGCCACAACTGTCATACGCTACAATTTCATAAGATCCTGCTGCCAGATCAAGAAAACAACTATCCAACCCTCTAGCAGTAATCGGTGTTGCCGGTACTGTACTGGCATCAAATAGTTGGTACTCATAGTATCCAGGAGGAAAAGGACGCCCTTCAGCTGGCGTTCCACAAATCGATCCACCAAAAGTTCCATCGCATTTAGCATCTTCAAACTCTATTTCTAATTCCAGTTGCATGTGTGTGCCAGGAACAGTGATGTCTGCAGTTGCAGAACACCCATTCGCATCTAACACCTCAACTGTGTATGTGTCTGCTGCTAGTGCTGCAAATACAGAATCTGCTTGGCCTCCAATCGGTAAAACGATGGGCGCAATGATTGTATTATTATAGATGGGATTGCCCCCAAGATCTGTGAAGGGAGTTCCTCCAACAATATGAAGGGTAATGGTTCCATTGGACTCACATCTCGACTCTGTAGACTCAAATGTAAAGGACAAGGGAGGTGTGCCAGGGCATTGCGCAAACATCTTGTTACTTCCCAGTAACAGTGTGAGTACGAAGAGGGCAAATGGTAGAAGGTTTTTCATAAGTATTGTGTTGGTTTTTGTTTAAAACAATGAACTAAAATCTCTTAATGCAAGCACCAACGATTTTCTATTTAGAATCAATCATTTAACCATTCATTTAAGTTATTCTATGGTCAACATCTGACGATTCGTTTGAAATCATTGGTTGTACAAAGGAAGTTTGTTTAATAGATTAGAGCTAAATTTAATCCACAACAAAACTATGAAATTATCCTTGAATTATTGATTGTTTTGATAAATAAATCCTACATAAAAGGTTGGTAACCAGCGGATTTTAACAAATATCAAAGTTGGTGTTTTATACCAAATTAATTAACAGCAGTATTTGCATGTATAATTTAAGTTATTGAATGGTTGAGTTCTAATCAAAGTATATTAATAGCTCAGAATCTCCATTGTTGGTAAACACACATTCGCCACCACTCCCTGGAACAACTGTTGCTGTGATTGTAGTTTGTCCAGTAGTACCTTGTGGATCATAGCTAGAAACGGCACCAAAGGCAGATCGCATGCCTGCACTTATTAGTCCATTGTATTGGAAATTATGAAATAGCCCGTTGTTTCCAGTATAGTTCCAGCTTGAATTGTCAACATTAAAAAACGCAACATTAGTTAAGGTGGAATCCCATGTAAATGTTAGTCGTGGATCTAAAGGAATTCGAACATTGATTGGGGAACCATCTGTTTCGAATTGATTCAGCTCTGTGATTTCTACAGCAAACCCTACACTTGATAGGCCTGTTACCGTACTAGGCAAAACAAAGGTCACAGACGTTAGATCTGGGCAAGAATAAATACAGTCATCCTGATAACTAATCCGTGTATCTGTAGTAAGTAAAGTGTTGAATGTGGTCCAGGCATTTTGATCACCTTTTAAGAAATAATCGTAATACGGAAGCAGATAATCGCTGACAATTGCATGCTGATCTGCTCTGCTCAGACTTCCTTGACAGAAGAGTTCTCCAGAACTACAAGCAAAGTTATTCTCTGCAAATTTACAATGACTTCCACCAAGCACAGTGATAAGAGTTTTGCAGGAACTTGCCAATGCATCATACATTGGTTGCTGGTTATCAGCGATACTGGCAACACAATCATCTTCTCCACCAAAAATCAACGTCGGTTTTGTGATGCTTGCTGCTGCGGTAATCGCTGAGGGGTTGGTATCTGCAGGCGCAAACCCAACCAAGCAGTCAACATTTGCGGTCTCAGCAATCAGAAAACTGGCTCCTCCACCCATTGAATGTCCCATCACTGCAGCTTTTGGCCCAAACTTCCCTGCAAATGCACCACCCAATGCCATCACCGCATCAACCGTGAAAGCGAGGTCATTTCCAAAATTGGTGTGGTTGGGTAGAAACCCTGTTTCTGTATCTACAAGTGCTACGGCATATCCGTTTGGAGTCAACGCATTTACCACGTTTGTATACGCATCAATCCCCATCACAAAACCATGACCCAATACAACTAATGGCACATTGTTTAAAGCAACTGGTACATCCATTCCTCCTCCGCCTAACGCTGCTGGATAATAGACAGTGACAGGAACTGCTCGGTTGCTTCTAGTCGTGTCGATAAGGTTTAGATCCGTAAATCCAAGATCGAAGGGTTGAGCAGATAATTGGATTGTAAAGAACAGGGATACCAAGATCAGGCTTCGTTTTAAGGAGAATAAGTTCATTTTGATAATTTTTGTAAAGATACTGAACCTATCTTTATCTTGTGTATTAATGCAAGAGTGACTCTATTTATTGATCCTTCACCAGCTAGTTCAATATAGAAGTTATTCTCACATAAGTATAATTGTTTTGTCATGTATCTATTTGGTTATTAGGTAATTGATTGTTAGTTTAGAGACATGTTCATTGGGTAGACCGATGGCTTACTAAATATTCGGATAAACGAAAAAATAGTTGAAAGTATGGGAATCAAATTGCAGGTAGGGTCTCTTCTTGTTATATTCATGTTGGCTTGGAATGTGAGCATAAGCCAATCGAACTGTTCATTGACCTTCAGGGAGGTCTGTGTTGACCTAACTATTAATAAATCTATGTTTGGCCATCAAACCACTGTTTTTCCATTGCCACAAGGTTTAAATGTGATTGGTCCTGTTTCTACAAAGGCTGCATTCATTACTGCGTATAAAAATTTACAAGATGGAGATTTATTAATCGTAGCGGATGGAAGCTATAATTGGGGCACTGTAGAGTTAGGAGCTGCGTCGAATTTCAATTTCGGAGGAACTGGTCATAACAATCGAGCCTATGTTACTTCTGAAACACCCCATGGAGTCACCTTTATGGGTACAAGATTTGAGGTGTATAGTAAATGGGTGACATGGTCAAACATGACTATTCGAAATACGGAGTTCTTTGTTTATAATCAAGGACAACGATTCACTCATATGAATGTAATCTATGCGTCTTATCAAACATTCCGAATAGAAAGTACCATAAATTCTTCAGGAAGCGATACTGAAATTGATAATTGCATTTTTGATGATGCACAATTTGTTCTGGTGTTTGGTGATGATATATCAACCTCCCAAGTTCATACAAGTAGAAGATGTTGGTTTCATCATAATACAATATTAAAATCAAAAGTACCTGGACAAAGTATAATTACTGGTATTGGATATACGCCTTTTCATGATTACCCAGTTACAGGAGATCCCAGGAGATTTCATGTGATTGAATGGAATAGTTTTGACAACATTGATATGACAAACGACGATGAAATATTTTCAATAAAGTCACCTGCTTGGATGGTTCGTCACAATTATATTAATTATTCAAGTTCTGCAGGTATGTCTGGGAGAATGACCTACCATACCTTATTTTATGACAACATCATTGCCGCAGGACAAAGAACGATGGCTCAATACTATAGTGATGATTGCGAACGCTCTTGGAATGTAGTAAATGTGGCAAACTGCAGAGGATGGCGTGCAGTATATGAAGTTTTTGATTCACCTGACCCGCCAGGAACTGACAACGGCATATTCCACCGGTATCTGCCAACCCAAAATGCTAGAACCGTTGGGAATATTTATATGCAACCAACACATTGGGTAGATATAATAACGCTAGTAAACATTTATCCTATTGGTGTAGAACCGAACAACAACATATTAAAGGATAATATTTATTTCAATGATATGGCAAGTGTTACCTACTCCGATCCTAAAAATGTAATGCCTGAAAGCGATTGGAACATTGCCAACCCAGAAGCGCAAAAATCGATGAATCACTTTATGGGACTACCGACGAACAACTGTGTTAGCTCGCCAACGGACATCACAATAGACATAACTCCTGAAACCTATTATTGGGATTTTGGTGTGTTCTCTAATGATACAACGGTTAATGTAGCGCCTGGTCCAGTATATTTTGAGTCTGTCACCTTTACAGATGGCGCTGGTCAAGTAGTTGTTCCTACTAGCTGCACTGGGCCATCATTGGAACTGAGGATTGCATTGGAAGGTAGTTTTGATCCTTCGAATCAACTGATGCGCGATGAGCTTCGTACGAAACAGGTATTACCACTTATTGATCCAAGCGGATTAAGTGATAACATCCTTCCAACTACCTACGCCATTACAGGGCCGACTGCCTTAGTTGATTGGGTAAAAATTGAATTACTTGATCCTGCAACGCTTAGTCTAGTAGAGACGATATCAGGATTGGTACGACGAGACGGTAAAGTGGTTGCTTCTGATGGTATTTCTCCTTTAGTTATCAGCAATACTATACAAGGTGATGTTCATGTATTAGTCCGCCATCAAAGTCATTTACCGATCATGACTGCTACACCAATAACTCCTGTGAACCGTGTTTATGAGCAGGATTTTACGCTTGCCAATAGTTTTACCTCGAATGGCGCTGGTCAAAAGGAGATCATCCCCAATGTCTGGGCGTTAATTGCAGGAAATGCCTATACGGATAATGACATCAATGCTCAAGACAACATAGAATGGTCTACTGAAAATGGGAATTTCGGTGTTTATATCTCTTCTGATTTCAATATGGACGCAGACGCAAATGCAGCAGACAAGATACTTTGGGGAATTAATAATGGCTATTTCACAACAATTCCCAATACAATAAACACAACACCTGAATTGATTGCCCCTTCGCCGAACTATGTCCTCAATAATTGTACGTATACTCCTACATGGACACATACTAATCCGACATCGACTACAGTAAATTATGATATCCGTATCAATGGGATTGACCCAGCGCTGTCTGTTCCTTATCCTGCTACCTCAAACACATTTGACATTTGTAATATACTAGGGATTAATTCTGGCACTGGTTCATTTGATGTAGAGTTGCTTTATTGGTATGATGGGGGATTGCCAATACTTTCTGCTGGTGTTTATACGGTTAATTACAGTCTTTAGTGTATTGAATTGGTTGAGTGTCATAAGCACAACCACATGATTGTATCTTTTTTACCAAAACAGAGTAGAACAAAGTGATAACCTACTAATAAGCCTTCGCAAACAAAATCCGCTGTTTAGAAGGCTTACCCGTTAATACACATTTCCCATCTTCCAACGGATTACCCAACGGTATACACCGTGTAGTTGCCTTACTCTTCTCCTTGATTTTCAGCTCTGTCTCTGTCGTCCCATCCCAGTGTGCAGATACAAAACCGCCCTTGGTGTTGAGTGCCTCTATAAATTCATCCCAAGTGTCTACTTTGGTGATGCGTTGGTCTCGGAAGGTTTTAGCTTTGTTGTATAGATTGGCTTGTATTTCGTCAAGCAGTGCAGCTACGTGTGCAGCAATGCCTTCAATGGGTTGACTTGATTTTTCTTTGGTGTCGCGACGGGCGACTTCAATGACGCCTTTCTCCAAATCTCGCTTACCGATGCCTAGTCTTACAGGCACACCCTTCATTTCCCATTCTGCAAACTTGAAGCCTGGTCGTCTGTTTTCATCCTTGTCGTACTTGACAGAAACGCCCAATGCTCTAAGATCTGCCATCACCTGATTGGCAACTGCGTCGATCTCATCACCTGGCTTAGGGATTGGAATGATCACCACTTGTATTGGGGCCAGCTTTGGAGGCACAACCAATCCGCTATCATCCGAGTGCATCATAATTAGTGCACCCATTAAGCGGGTAGAGACGCCCCAAGAGGTGGCCCATACTAAATGCTCTTTATTGTCTTTGCCTAGATATTTGACATCAAATGCTTTTGCAAAGTTTTGTCCTAGGAAGTGAGAAGTCCCACACTGCAGTGCTTTACCATCTTGCATCAACCCTTCTACAGTATAGGTGTCTATTGCTCCTGGAAACCGTTCGTTTGCTGTTTTGACGCCTTTGATGACTGGAACCGCCATATATTCTTCTAGGAATTCAGCGTAAACATCTAGCATTTTTACCGTTTCCTCTACTGCTTCTTCAGAGGTAGCGTGAGCGGTATGCCCTTCTTGCCAAAGGAATTCAGCAGTTCTTAGGAATAGCCGCGTTCGCATTTCCCAGCGCACTACATTTGCCCATTGGTTGATCAGTAATGGCAAATCACGATAGGAGTTAATCCATTTTTTATAGGTATTCCAGATGATGGTTTCTGATGTTGGTCTTACGATGAGCTCTTCTTCTAATCGTGCGGATGGATCAACCACGACACCAGTGCCATTTGGATCATTCATCAATCGGTAATGCGTCACCACAGCACATTCTTGTGCAAAACCTTCTACGTGTTCTGCTTCTTTAGACAGAAAACTCTTTGGAATCAATAATGGGAAATACGCATTTTGATGCCCTGTTTCTTTGAATCTCTTATCCAACTGGGCTTTCATGTTTTCCCATATTGCAAACCCGTAGGGCTTGATTACCATACAGCCTTTAACCGCAGAATGATCTGCGAGACCTGCTTTTTTTACAATATCATTATACCATTCGGAATAATTCTCCTCTCTACTTGTTATAACCTTTGACTTCGCCATGATAATATTTGGTATGCAATTTGTATTAAATAAAGTGACTTTTAGTGCTTTCAAACGTTAAAATAGAGTAAAAGCTTTTAAAAGTGATTGCAAATTTAGAAATTAAAGTTTAGAATACACGAGTCTAAGAAATACATTCAAAAAAAAGTTTCATGAAAAATTTACCGATTTATTTTTTCATTCTTATTTTTTCCAGCTTAAGTACTGCACTTATTGCTCAAGATGATGTCTATTATGATCCTTCTGATGATCAAGTAGCACCTGCTAGCTTTGAGTCATATGATGTAGCTGAAGAAGCAAGTTATGACGATTACGTTGCCTATGAAGGCACAGAAGAAAGAATTGCTAACAACTTTGACAGTGATTTCGATTTCTGTTATGCTGCTAGAATTAAGCGCTTCAATCGTTCTTACCAAGGGTTTAATTATTATGATCCTTGTTACACAGATGCTAATTACTATGGATCTGGTAATGCAAATAACAACTACTATTACAATGCAAATTCTGCTAATGGATTCTGGACAATTGACAGAAACAATAGATGGGTTTACATCTTAAATGGTAATCAATATGGGAATATAAATACCAATAACTACAATCCTTTCAATAGTTATACAACAACTACTTACGGATACGGAAACTATGGGTACACAAATACCTACAATGGTTATGGCAATACTTACAATGGTGGTTATGGAAGTACAGCGTACGATCCATACTGTAATGGATACAGTACTGCCTCTCCATACTCTGGTAGCGGTACGTTTAATACAACTCCAAACAACACGACTACAATTGTAAGACCGACTAGAGGAAATAACGTCCCTGGTACTCCAACAACAACAACTCCTACTAGACCAAGAGCAGGAAATGGACAGACAATTACAACGACAAATACGCCAAAACCAAGTATTGGCAAAACTAGAACAGTTGTAAAGCCTACGATTACTAAAAATAAAGCAAAGTATACGAAGCCAACAAGAGATGCTACTAAGTATACGAAGCCAACAAGAAGTACAACGAAGCCAAGTAGAGCAACTACTCCAAGATATAACAAACCGACTAGATCGTCTACTCCAAGCTATAGTAAGCCAAGTAGATCTTCTTCTCCAAGTTATAGCCCTAGCAGATCTGGTGGTAGTAGCGGAGGAAGTAAGTCAAGTCCTTCTCGCGGAGGTATGAGAGGTGGAAAATAAAAACAATGGCATCATTAAACAATGATTCATAAAATATTGAAGGGTGAAATTACTAGCTAATTTCACTCTTTTTTTTATTTTCCCAAAAACATAAAATTAAGTATGAAAATCTTTTTAAAAATTATAGTACTCGTATTGCTCAGTGTTGCTGCTTTGGCGCAGTCTGATGTAGATGCATTACGCTATTCCACTATCGTCCCGGGAGGCACTGCAAGATCACTTTCTATCGGTGGTTCGTTTGGAGCAGTTGGAGCAGATTTCTCAACACTAAGCACCAACCCCGCGGGACTTGGAGGTTACCGTTCAGGCAGTTTAATGTTTTCACCCGTACTAAATCTAGGAACGGCTGCCTCTGATTTTGATGGCAACACCACAAACACCAATAAAGTCGACGTCGATTTAAATAATATGGGAGTGGTCTGGCTTGGCGGAAAAAAAGACAAACATGTCAGGAATAACCGCAAGAAAGTGATCGAATCAAAATTCAAAAATGTCAATTATGGCGTGGGAATCAACCGATTGGCTGATTATGATAGAACGGTAGAGTTTTCGGGCACCACCCAAGGCACAATCTCTGAGCGGTTTGTACAATTGGCCAATGGCTATTCTCCAGGTGACTTGAATCCGTTTGATGAAGGGCTGGCGTATGACGCGCTACTAATCTATAATGACTCCACCAATCAGTACTTTTCGGATCTGGATGCTTATGACAATGTCTACAAATCCCATACCTTGAAGTCAAAAGGGTCGATCACTGAGTTTAGTTTTGGTATTGGAGCCAATTATAACCATAAGTTGTATATAGGTGCAAGCATTGGTGCTCCTTTTGTAAACTATGAGGAAGAGACGGCTTACCGTGAAAATGATCAGGACGGAATTGATTCTGTTTTTAATAATGTCTTAGTGGAAAGCAATTTTACCACAGCAGGAAGTGGGATAAACTTGAAGCTGGGGCTTATTTATCGGTTATCTAGGCTGGTTCGTATCGGTTTGGCTTATCACACACCAACCCGGATAAATCTTACAGATACCTTTGGTGGGTACTTGGAAACAACACTCAACTATCCTAACATTGACGAACCATCTACCTATACCGCGGAACCACCAAACACTGGTGTCTACGACTATAAGTTGGTAACGCCGATGCGAGGTATTCTAAGCACCGTGTTTTTTGTGCCAAAGCGCGGTTTTCTGTCGCTTGAGGGAGAATGGGTAAACTATGGATCTGCCAAAATGAGATTTGATGCTGCTGATTTCAACTATGAGCAGGAAGTCAATTCGAATATCGAGAACAAATACACACATGCTTTGAATGTGCGCGTTGGTGCAGAGGCTGTGATTGCTAAGGATTGGCGTGCTCGATTGGGCTATGCATTTTACGGATCACCGTTTCAACCAGATGTAAGTGCTCTTAGAGCCAATAGGGAGATTTACTCAGGTGGGTTTGGTTATTATCGAGATCGGATCTCCTTTGATTTGGCTTATAGTTATCAAGCTAGTCAAGAGTACTATGTTCCTTATGAGTCATTCGTCAGTCCGAATAGTCAGGTTGCTGAAAACCAATTTTCTAGTCACAATTTGCTGTTTACTGTAGCGTTTCGAATGGTAAAACAAACGAATGTGCAATCTGCTAATTAGAAAATGCAAGACGCTTGAGACTAAATGACTTAAAAGCTAAAAATGCTTGATCGGAAAATACTGATCAGGCATTTTTTTGATAAATCCACAATCCTAACGATTAATTAAGGAACGTTAACATTAATGGAACCTCCTTGGTGCTAATAGCAGATATAATAAACTGCTTCAACTGTTTAGGCTGGTATCGAAAGTGTTAAAGCCCATGAAATCAATGGTTTTCGCTCGATAGCGGCAAAAAATCGCTTGTCAAAAAGATACGTCTGTTGGTCTGAAAAACGACTCGTTTGATCCATTTAATTGAAATTCCTGCTCAGATAACGACAGATTTGATTTGTCAATTGAATTATTCATTTGATAGATTTTAACCAAATTTTACACCTGAAGTTGATCAAACTCAATTTCGTAAAAACGGATAATCATGAGCAATTATATTTATGATAATCACAATTCAAAGTCATTTTATATGATGGCTTGGATCGCATTTAGTGTTTCAATGTTTGGAATGACTGCTGGGTTGGTAAATCTAGATTTGGATTTGCCAACAAAGGCTTTTTTAGCAATGACATTCCTTTTTTCGGTATCCAGTTGTTTTACATTGGCCAAAGTAGTTCGAGACAAATTTGAAGCAGAAAAGTTTATTAATAAGATAGAAACAGCAAAGACAGAGAAGTTTTTAAATGAGACGTAGTGATTAATTATTAATATTCGAGTCAATATGTCTTCTACAGAATAATTAGTTAATAGAGTAGTTAGTTAGGTTGCCCGGCCCCAGACAATCGCACCTGTTTGGAGTCGGGCTTTTTTATCTACGATCATAGAAATTATTGACAAAGAGCGAAAGAAACTATTGATTGGGTTTAAGAACGAATTGACCGTTTGGTTTGAATTATAATTAGAAATTCTTATCTTAAACCTTGGTTCTCAATAATAATCGAACTCAGATTTAAAGTAATTTGAATTCTGTGATTCATATTATTTACGACTTTTAGGTTCAATACCAATTATTCCCTACTCAATTCATTTTTATTGAAATAAATTTAACATGGCCTCATTAAATGTGAGATCTGGAGCATTAGGTAGACGTTTAGCACATCACCTTTTGAGCAGATTGACGTATAATATTACTCCAACTAGGATCGATTATTATGCAACAAGAACCGCAAATCAAGCGGTAAATGAACTACTTGATCCAAACGGATCTACTCCAATCTATCCAGATGGTCCATTGGACGCAGTCGGAGCTCCAGTGTTTTCTTTGACAGACTACAAACATGAACCTGGATTCAGTTATAATGGTACAAATAGAAGGCGTGCAATAGAATCTTGGAGAATCTACGAAGCAATGGGTTCTACTAATGCGAATTGGAAAATTATTCATTATTTCGCCTCTATTTTTTCTTTATACCAAGGGGGAATCTACAAGTATCATTTCTGGAGATTATTAGAATTGATGGCTTTTCAGGATATTAAAACATTAGCACTAAAGATTACTTATGACCATGCTATGTTGCGTTATCTAAACAACAATGTAAACATAGGTAGTGCACCAAATGAGAACTATGCAAGGGAGCTTTTAGAATTGTTTACGATCTTAAAAGGGCCTCAAATAGCAACGGGTAATTACACCACCTATACAGAAGCAGACATCTCAACAGCGGCAAGAGTTCTCTCTGGGATCAAATCGAGCACAAACGTTCAAGATGTTGATCCTGACACTGGTTTGTTAGTAGGGTATAACTTTCCGAATCACCATGATTCGACAAACAAGACATTTTCATCGGCCTTTCAGAATAGAACCATTATCGGAAGATCTACTGCGGCTACAATGACAAACGAAGTTTCTGACTTTATCGATATGATTTTTGATCAATTAGCTACCGCTAAATCTTATGTTAGAAAGATGTATCACTTTTTCGTCAATGATAAGATAAGCACTGAAGTCGAAAATGATGTAATTACTCCATTAGCGACACAACTGTTGAATAATGGATACAGTCATATTGCAGTTATGAAAAAACTGTTTAAAAGTGTGCATTTCTTTGATGAAGATGATTCCAATAGCAATGATGAAATCATCGGATCTTTAATTAAATCACCTTATGAACTATTACTTACGACAAAGAATCAGGTGGAGGCAGCACATTTAAGAGATCCAGTTAATTCCGCATATTACGATCAGTTATTCAGAATTGATCATTCAAGATTGGCAACACTTCATCTAGAAAATATAGGCTTGGATCCTAGAGGTCCAATAACTGTAGAAGGGTTTGCAGGATGGAATGATAGTGAAAGATCTAGACATTGGTTTTCTTCAAACTATGTATATGATCGATATAGCTATGGTGTTTCTTTCAGAAGGGGAAGAGTTAGAGAGACAAACACCTCCTTTCCCTATCAAACGGATATGGTGAGTTGGGTCAATAACAATATCGATGTTTCTGCTGGCCCAGGAACACCACAAGCCCCATTAGGAGCTGCAAATGCAGATCTACTTATTAATAAAATGTTAGGATACTTTATTGTTGAATTGCCAGTAGGAGATCGATTGTGTTACTTTCAAAAACAGCTATTGGGTGGATTAAGTACGATTAACTGGTATACCGCATGGAGTGATTATTTGACAACAGGTATCGATACTGAGGTCCGAATCGGAATAGAGCGATTATACGACGCGATATTGTCTTCACCTGAATTTCAAACATTCTAAATCAGCAGATTATCGATTCGAAAGCCGCTTGTTTTATCCAATTTTTAACTCTATCGTGAATCACTCATGCATAATGCAGGTTTTATCCTTACATTTTGTATATATTTGCGTCAAATTTTAGCAAATGTTCAATGAGTTACTAGCCAGGAAAAAAAAGATTGCAGTGATCGGCCTAGGGTATGTTGGTTTACCGATCGCACTTGAATTTGCAAAAAAGTTTAGCGTCATCGGGTTCGACATTAGCAGCGAACGGGTTAAAATGATGCAAAACAGAATTGACCCATCACAAGAACTAAAATCAGAAGCTTTTGACAGAGTGGATATTAAGTTTACCGCTAATCCAGATGAGCTGATTGACGCACATTTCTTTGTTGTAGCCGTTCCAACACCAGTGGATAAGCATAAAGTTCCTAACCTTAATCCACTGATCAGTGCATCCACAACAATTGGGAAAGTACTGAAAAAAGGAGATTATGTCATCTATGAATCAACCGTTTACCCAGGATGTACTGAAGAAGATTGCCTTCCCTTATTGGAGAAACATTCTGGACTAACCCTAGGAGAATTCAAGATCGGATATTCACCCGAACGAATTAATCCAGGCGATAAAAAAAATACCATTGCCACTATAACAAAGATCGTTTCTGGTAGTGATGCAGAAGCATTAAAAGAGATCTCAGCTGTATACGGAAGTATTATCACCGCTGGAATTTATGAAGCAGAAACTATAAAAGTAGCAGAGGCAGCAAAAGTAGTTGAAAACTCACAACGAGATTTAAACATTTCCTTTATGAATGAATTGTCCATCATTTTTCAAAAAATGGGCATTAATACACAATCAGTAATCAATGCAGCTGGAACAAAGTGGAACTTCCTAAAGTTTTATCCAGGCCTTGTAGGAGGACATTGTATTGGCGTTGATCCTTATTATTTGACGCATAAAGCGAAGCAGCTTGGTTATGATCCGCAAGTAATCCTAAGTGGAAGAAGAATCAATGATCAGATGGCGGCTTACGTGGCAAAACGTACGGTGCAGCTATTGATCAATAAAGGTAAAGATCCAGGAAGTTCAAACGTATTGGTCATGGGCATTACTTTTAAGGAAAATGTAAGTGATATGCGGAACTCTAAGGTGATAGACCTAGTAAAAGAACTTGGAGATTTTAGCGTTAATGTTGATGTACATGATCCATATGCTTCTTCAGACGAGTTAAAAGAAGTGGCAGGCTTTGGACTGACAACCCAAATCGGTGATAACTATGATGCTATAGTTGTAGCAGTAAATCATGATGAATATAAAGATCATGGTCCTGCGTATTTCAAATCAATTACCAATGAAAATCCAGTATTAATCGATGTGAAGGGAATTTATCTCAATCAGGATGTTTCGGCGTTCGAGTATTGGGCTTTGTAAAATATTTTTGCTTTTTCACTAAAATAGGATTCAATTGAAAATCAGGAACATTGTAAACTATTTAGAATCAATCGCCCCACCCACCTACCAAGAAAGCTACGACAATGCTGGCTTAATCGTTGGCAGCTCAGATGAGGAAGTAACGGGTGTGCTGCTGTGCCTTGACTCAACAGAGGCCGTCATTGATGAGGCGATTGCGAAAGGCTGCAATCTAGTCATTGCTCACCACCCAATTGTCTTTAAAGGTCTAAAGCGATTCAATGGCTCTAACTACGTAGAACGGGTTGTCATGAAGGCAATTAAGCATGATGTCGCGATTTATGCAGCACATACCAATCTAGACAATGTCTCACACGGTGTAAATGCTAAGATCTGTCAGCGCTTGAAGTTAGAGAATACTAGGATACTAGCGCCAAAGCGGAAATTAAAAAAACTGTATACGCAAGTTGATATCCAGCAAGTAGAAACCATTCGCAAGGCATTGTTGGCTATTGACTCAGATCAGATTGGTGTAGTAGAAGGAAGTGTTTACAGTAGTGTGGGAGCCAGTTCTGCCAATGGTTCGGTTTTACCAAAAGTAAGATTGGAAGTCAATTATCACGAGGCATCAGAGCGAAATGTGATTCAAACCCTAAAAAAGATAAACGGTAGCCACGAAACGGTATTTGACACGATGCCAATAGAAGCAGTACATCCTAGAATCGGATCGGGGATGATCGGTAACTTGCCAGACGGAATGGCGCCGTTGGCCTTCTTAAAACTAGTGAAAAAGGTAATGAAAACTGGATGCGTTAAACATACAGCCATCGTAGGAAGAAAGGTGAATCGAGTAGCTGTTTGTGGCGGTGCTGGTGGCTTTTTGTTGAACGCGGCAATTCGAGCAGGAGCTGACGTTTTTATCACGGCAGATTACAAATATCATGAGTTTTTTGATGCGGAAGGAAAAATTATTATTGCAGATATTGGTCATTATGAAAGTGAACAATTTACAATTCAGCTTCTTAATGAGTTTATAACAAAGAAATTTAGTACCTTTGCAGTTCATTTGACTACAGTGAACACCAATCCAGTTCGATATATTTAGTATCATCAGGATTGAATTGGCGCAAATTCCTGTTTATCATTCAATTAGAAAATTATATTCAGACGTATGGCAAAATCGAAATCTAAAGACTTGACTGTTGAGCAAAAGCTGAAAGGAATGTTCGTACTTCAGCAAATAGATTCTAAAATTGACGAAATCGAAGTATTAAAGGGAGAACTTCCTATGGAAGTGAATGACCTAGAAGATGAAATTATCGGTTTAAGAACTAGATTCACAAATTTAGAAGGAACAATTAAGAAATATCAGGAAGAGGTTGCTAGGTATTCTAGTACTGAAAAAGAGGCAGATACGTTAATTCTTAAATACGAATCTCAACAAAAAGAAGTTTCAAATAACCGAGAATTCGAAGCATTAACCAAGGAGATTGAACTACAACGCCTTGAAATTCAACTTGCTCAGAAAAAATCTAGAGGCAGTAAAGCCCTGATGGCTGACAAAGAAACGAAGCTTGAAGAACTTAAAGAGAAAATTGAGAAGAAAGACAAACAGCTAGAGGAGAAAAAAGTAGAGCTAGAAAAAATTATCAAAAGTACAGATAAAGAAGAAACGTCTCTTAAAAAGAAATCTGAAAAGCAAAAGAAAGGCATTGAAGATCGATTGCTTAACGCTTACGAGAAAATCAGAAGCGCCTACAGAAATGGACTTGCAGTTGTAACTGTTGAACGAGATTCTTGCGGTGGTTGTTTTAACAGAATTCCACCACAAACTCAACTTGAGCTTGCACAACGTAAAAAAGTAATCGTTTGTGAGCACTGTGGTCGTATACTTGTTGATGAAAACATTATGACGGACTTGGCAACGCTTGAACAACAAGCTGAAGAGGCTGCTGCCACTGCAAAGTAGCATTGGTATAACTTTTGAATCGGAATTAAGCGATAGTAAGGAAGTAATTTCTATTACGCTTAATTCCGGAATTTATATTCCTGTGATTATTCATGGGATTTTTTATTCGTATAATAATATGAATTTGGCAAATCAATACCTGACAAAACCTATAGTGAATTGGTCCATCCGGTTCATCACTATACTATTGCTGGTTGTTTGCTTGCTAGAATCGTCCTCCGCCACACCTTACTTCGAGTTTACCGAAAACGCAAAAAAAGCGTACAAAAGCGCACTCAGCCTGAAGTTTGACGAAGCCAGAACCCTATTAAACAAGGAGCGCATTGCGAATCCAGATAATTTGATCACAGACTTTGTCGCCAATTACATTGATTTTTTTACTGTTTTTATCAACGAAGACTATGAGGAATTCAATGCCTTAGAAGCGAATAAGTACGATAGATTGAAGCGAATTAGTCAAGGGCCAATAGATAGCCCATTTTACCTCTACACCCAAGCAGAAATACAGCTACAATGGGCCATCGCAAGACTTAAGTTTGAAGAAAACCTCACAGCACTAAGAGAAATCAGGAAAGCCTATAAAATGCTTGAGCAAAACCAAGCAACATTCCCTGATTTTGTGGCTTCCAAAAAAAGCCTTGGTGTGATGCATGCAATGATTGGCACAATCCCTGATAGCTATAAGTGGGCTGTAAAACTAGTTGGACTAGACGGCACTATTGCACAAGGCACGAAAGAAATCAAAGAGGTCCTAGAATATGCCAAATCTAATGAACTGATTTTTGAGGAGGAGACACTCGTCATGTACGCCTTGATTCTCTTGCACATTGGTAATGAGAGCGAAGAAGCTTGGACACTTATCAACAATCCAAAACTAGACGCAAAAACGAACCCGCTAGCTTGTTTTGTGCTTGCTAGTGTGGCAATGCACACCGGACGAGCTGATCGGGCCTTAAAGCTCTTGGAAAACAAGCCTTCTAGTAAAGAGCATCATTCTTTTCATTATCTGGATTATATGATGGGATTGGCAAAGCTGTATACGTTAGATGAGGAGGCAGATGTCTACTTCAAGCGGTACTTGCAGCACTTCAAAGGGCAAAATTACATTAAGGAAGCCAATCAGAAGTTAGCTTGGCACTCGATTCTGTTCAATAATGGAAAAGAGTATGATGCTTATATCCAACGCTGTAAGACCGATGGTAGTGCCATCATTGGCGGAGACAAAAAAGCGCTCAAAGAAGCACAATACGGATCACCGCCCAATGCTACCTTGCTGAAAGCGCGCCTGTTGTACGATGGTGGTTATCTAAACCGAGCAGAACAGCTTTTAGAACCACTAAATACAGCTGATTTCAGCACGACAAGTGATCAGATTGAGCTAGCCTATCGAAAAGGAAGAGTTTACCAAGATCTTGGTAAGGACAATCAAGCCATCGAAAATTATCAAATCACCATTGAGCGTGGACGATATGAGCCGTATTATTTTGCTTGTAATGCTGCGCTACAGGTTGGGTTGATCAATGAAGATCAAGGAAATTTAACTCAAGCAAAACAATATTATGAAGATTGTCTGGACATTGACCCAGATGAATATAGAAATAGCCTTCATGCCAGAGCAAAGGCCGGACTAAACCGAATTAAAAACAATTAATATGAGACATCTTACACCAGCCACGTTGATTTTTTGCTTGTTATTCTTTGCGAGCTGCACACCGAAGACCAACAATGGGTCAACAGGAACAGTAGATGGCACCAAACAGTATTTTCAAACCCTGAAGCAAGGCTCCATGAGCGGTATAGAGAAAAGGGAAACACATGTGGTGACTGAAGATAAGCAATGGGGAAACTTGTGGGCTAGAATACATAGCAACGAAACGCCAGTACCGAATATGCCTAGTGTTAATTTTAATGGAAGTCAGGTGCTCGCTGTTTTTATGGGCATGAAGAGTAATGGAGGCTATGGCATTGAGATCAAGCAAGTTGTGGATACTGGTAAGCAAATTGTGGCAGTAATCGAAGAAAGAATGCCAGAAGAAGGTTCTATGTATACAATGGCGCTAACTCAGCCGTATCATCTTATACAGATTGAAAATCCTGAGGGGAAACCTGTTGTCTTTAAGTAAAAAAAGCATCAACATTCTAATAAGGATATGGAAGCTAAGTTATCCTCGAGCAAATTTTATAAATAGTTGTCAATGCAAAGAAAAAGAGTACTTTTGCAAAACACAAAAAAAAATATAATGAACAAGCTTAATTTTACCTTCGTTGCACTAATTCTGGTTCTTGTAATTACTTGCTCCCTTCAAGCTTGCAAGAAAGACACAAGTCCAACAGATCCACCGCCTACTACAACTGATACAACGGCTACGACTATAGATACTACTACACTCACTATGAAGGTGGATGGAGGTTTATGGACTCCTGACTTAATTAGGATTAGACTGATAAATGACATTTTGAGCATTCAGGCACAAACCAATGCACAAGAAGCCTTAACAATTACAGTTGATGATCAGACGACAGGAGACTATACGTTCGAGATCGGTAGTGCGCATAGTGCTGCATTCTTACCAGCACCTGGAGAAGCAGCTTTTATGACGGGAATTTCTGCGCTGTCAACAGGTGAAATAAAAATCACGAAGCTAGATGCTGCAAATAAGAAGCTGTCTGCTACGTTCCATTTTAACGGGTATCGGACTGATGGTACATTTCGGACGTTTACCGAAGGGAAGATTGTAGATGCGGATATAGAGTAGTTGGCCAAAACATAAATTATGCTTTTAAAAAGATTAGCAAACGACAACAAACCCGAATTAAAGCTCAATAGTCTCCAAAAAAAAATGATAACTCAAGTTTCTAGTAAACTTGATGAGAATGTTTATAAATATGAAGATGTAGAATGTCCAGTTTGTGATAAAAAAAATAAAGAATGTATTGGACAGAAAGACAGATATGGTTTTTCTTATATCACAAAGATTTGTAATGAATGTGGATTAATTTATACTGATCCTAGGATGAATCAGTCTTCTTATAATGAATTTTATAACACCGAATATAGAAAACTATATAACGCTAAGAAAACTGCTACTAATGATTTTTTTTATTCTCAAAGACGCAAAGGAGAAAGAATTTACAAATACCTAAACGAAAATAATTTAATAAAAAACAAATCTTCTTTAATCTTAGAAATTGGTTGTGGAGCAGGTGGAATTCTAGATTTTTTTAAAGAAAAAGGTCATAAAGTAAAAGGAACTGATCTTGGACAGGAATACATCACATATGGCGTAAAAGAGCATGGTTTAGATTTAGAAATTGGCTTTTTGTCTGATATTAAACTCGAAGAAAAACCAGATATTATTATTTACTCTCATGTAATAGAACATATTCTTGATTTAAATTCTGAATTGCAGATGATAAAAAAATCAATAACTAAAGATACAATCGTGTATATTGAAGTTCCAGGGATAAAAGAGATTCATAAAAACTATCAGTCCAACATTTTGAAATACTTTCAAAATGCACACACATACCATTTTACATTAGAGACCTTAACAAATGTATTCTCGAAAAATGGATTTGAACTAATTTGTGGAAATCAATTTGTACAATCTACCTTTAAGTTAACAAACGGTACTGCATCAATAAAAAACGACTATGAAGACGTTAAAGCATATATTGTAAGAACCGAAAAAAGGCGTCTACTGTATCCATTTACTGTGATAGGACTAAAAAAATACGCCAACCTGTTTGTTCTAAAAGCTCTTGATGTTTCAAAATTGAGACCTTTTGCGAGAAAAATAAAAACTTGGCTAACAAAAAATAAACAACATTAAAACGGGCGTTTATTCAAACAGGTGTGTAATTTATTGATGAGGTAGAACTGGCAAGATACTGTTGAACCTTCTCATATTACTGTTCATGAAATGATTGCATAGATGTATAGAGAAAACTGATGTACCAAACTATGGCATCAGTTTTTGTTTATTGTAGAATAGACTTATCAATATTATTCGGTATTATTATTGAATAATAGAGTTTATGGGTAATCCAATGATGGGAACCCAACTATAAAAACCGAATCGTGCATAGACTTTATCTACTCATAATAATTTTGTTTTTGAGCGTTGTGATGACTGCTCAACCTGCTGATGCACGAGTGGATTACCATTACTACAAGACAGCACTCGTACATAAAAGCAAGGAAAATTATGCAGATGCGGTGACTGATTTCAATATCTTTTTGAGAGACAATCCAGAACATTTGAAAGGCATCTACTTTCGAGGCTATTGCCAATTGTACATCGATGAGTATGAAGGCGCAATAGAGGATTTCAAGATGCTGATGAAGTTAGACCCTACAAGCATTGATGGATCGTTTGGCGCTGCACAGACAAGCTATAAAAGTGGTAATTATAAAAAAGCAGAAACGTATTATAATAAGACGCTACAACTGAATAAGTTTCATGTACCTTCCTACAACGATCTAGGACTCACGTACTGCGAACTGAACCGTTTTGGCCAGGCACTACAGTCTTTTCAAGAGGCAATTCGTATTGATTCGAATTTTGCGATGGCCTATTGCAATGCTGGCGCGGCGCGTTACTTCAATCAGGATCAGGCAAATCCAGTTCGAAAAGATATGCAGGAGGCAAAAGACTTGTTTACACAGGCACTAGAGCGAGATGATGAACTGTTTATTGCCTACTACAACCGAGCTGCGGTCAATTATTTTATGGGCGAATACCAAGAATCGCTAGCAGATATCAATAGGTCAATTTTGCTGCAGCCACGCAATGCCATGTGCTACTTCTATAGTGGTGTGATCTACCAGAAAATGGGAAAGTCAGGGCGCGCAATGAATGAATTTAAAAAGGCAGTAAAACTGAATCCTGATTTACCATTCCCTTATGAAGTAATGGGAGATATCGCCAAAGAGTCTGGTGATTTTGTGTTGGCTCAAACCCATTACGAGCGCGCCGCAGCTGCTGGTGATGCCAAGGGCGATTCCTACAAAGGATTGATGGATTATCGAGTAGCAGAGATGTATGCGCTCAACGATGATCTGCCTGCTATGTACGCTGCACTTAATCGAGCTAAGGCCCTTGGGGTGTTTGATTACAGAAAGGTGTATACGGAGTTTCTTACCTCTAAGTCGTTTAAAAAGCACTTCAAGGAAGATCGATTTCGGAAATTCACAAAATCCATATCCAAAGCTAAGAAGACGGGGGATTTTCTGGATCCTTCTATGCGGTGGTTCCGAATGCAGCAAGGAGCGATGCAATATCGGTAGACCTTTAAATGGAATATCAAACGCTAAAGCCATCGATCGCAGAATTTCTAAGGTTTAAAAACCAGATATTGAATGAAGGAGCAGCATGATAATACTTGAAACAGTTGGTTCTATTCAGTTTCTCTTTTATTCAGAACGATAATAATTCCCTTTTTCGAAATTCAATATTCGGTATTCATAGGAGGCATCCAAATGCAAGAATAATAATTGCACATATTTGTTTGAAACAATTTGTTTTGTTTAAAGAATTGTTTTATCTTTGACTTGTCAATGAGGGTAGTGACATTTTCCCAAAGTTGACAACTTATGGTAAAAAAGTTTACTATAATCTTGGTCAGTGTTGTAAGTCAAAGACACATATTGGTATATAGGTTTGAATACTTATAACGCTCACCATAAATGCGGGTTTTTTAGAGGTGCCTTTGGACTTTTATTGCGTTGTCCAAAGGCATTTTTTTGTTTATGGATGAAGTAAGGGCGAATTGCAATTCGCCCCCTCAGTATAATAAGCGTTAACTGTTATTCTGACACTTTGCTGAATAATCTTCATTATTGTGCAAAACACAACCCGCATGAGAAAAATAAGTGATTACAGTTGATGAGCAAGGAGTTTTACAGGCATTCAAAGCCGATACGCCGGAGAGCAGGATGGGTGCACAAACCAAAGCCATCATCTTAGTTGATTCTTACAAAAGTTTTGGTTTTGGTCAAAAAGAAATGGTGCCAGGAAAATGGGGAATGTATACTGGGAATGGAGAACAAACCAACCTAGAGTTATTTGATATTAATGGCATTGATATTATCCTTTGGCACAAAACAAACGCTGCTTTTTCTATCTACACCAACTATGACTATAATCTAGATGCAGATGTCATTGGTTTGGATAGAATATTATTCAACAGTAATAATGGAGTATTTACACCCTTTTAGTTGATACAACTTCCGTAGCATAAGATTTATGCTTTACTAAAGGTGTCCTTTTCTAATGATTGTCCCAAGAAGTTTCGTAAGCACCAAGCACTAATAACTTGTCAATACAAGTGATCTAGCTATCCGACTGTATCAAGCATTCCGGCCAGCTGTTCAGCATCGCCCTCCTTGGAGTAACAGCTCCCAATCCAGCCGCACGGATCTGTGATGATTGCATAATCTGGTAATATCGTCAAGTAAGAGTTTCATTTCCAATTTAGTTTGAATAGTTAACACCACAACCAAATTCAAAAAACAGCACTTGTCCTCATTTTAATGGTAATTGTTTCTTTTATTCTTATAAAGAGAGATTTACGTATTATAAAAAAATTGCATGGCGGTGGGCTGGAATTTGTATAATAAATAATGTGAGGTGGTTAGTAATTTAGATTATAACTAACAACTACATCTTCTTATGCACAAAACAACACTCCACAGAAATAAACCTAGAGGGTTATCTAACAACTCCGTTCCTAATGCGGAGGATGTAAAATCCGTGGTAAGTCCCTCGCTACCTCACAAAAAGAAAGAAGAAGAGGCTATCCTAAAGGAAAGAAAAGCAACTACTCACATAATAATAAAAGTTTCAGAAAAAAATAAAAAAGACATGACAGTACAAGCAGAATTAAACAAAGTAACACAGATCGGAGCCGTAAGAAAGTCTTTGGAAACGGATACCGTTACTCTAGATCGTATCAACGGCATCGGCTTTTTGCAGATGCCAATTGGAGAGGAATTTTCAATACCTGAATTCACCTTTTTGGATGGTATTCTTAGATCCAGCAAAGAGGAGGAGCAGTTAGTCGTAACTGCTAAAATTTCAGGAGAAGCAATCAATGGTACTTGTTCATATAGTATTTCCGTGTAAAAACAAGTAGTCTGGATGGAACAGATCTCTTAGATGACTGGGCACCTAAGAACCAGCACTGGTAGGCGATTAAATTTGTATCAAATTAGTTACTAATATTAGATGAACCGACTTCTGCCTTGGATGCGCGCGCAGAGCACGAAGTCTTTCTAAGGTTTTCTGATTTGATCAAGTGGAACTCTACCGTGCTCAATTCTCATCGCTTTTCTACTGTACGTATGGCAGACCGAATCTTATTTCTAGAAAACGGGATGCTCAAAGAAATTGGTTCGCATGATGAACTTAGCTTTGGATGGCAAATACGCAGAACTGTTTAAGTTTCAAGCACAGGGATACTTATAAACCAATGCTTATTTAAAATTGTTTTCTTCGTCAATAACATTTCTTTGCATTAACGGGCAATAGGTTTTTTATAAACAACAGACTTTTAGTTGATTGAAAGAGTTTTTTGTTGTAATTCCAAACTGTTGCGAATTCGTTTATCAGTAGATTATGAAAAAAAAATAGAAGTTGTAATAAGTAGTTTAGTGTTGTATTTGTCACCATAAAAGATGGTTAACAAACAAGCAGGACAATTTTTAAAAAACTAAAAATTTCTTTTCATGATTTCAAATTATTTAAAACTCCTTCTTGCAGCTACTATGTTGTCCGCAGGTTTTCTTGAGTGTAACAAATCTTCAGAGATGGTAGAGGATAATCCTTTTACTGATGAAGTTTCTTCAATAGATGATCTATGAAGAACGCCTGTACCCCAACTTCTGGCTGCTAAATCAACTAACCCCGCTATAGAACTTGCTGGCCGTATAGTTTCATCTGATAATTCTCCAGTGGATTTCCAAAATAGATATAGTAGAAATCGTGGATGGCCGATGATTTGGAAGCCTCCCTTCACAAAGGAAAACATTGGCGAAACATTTCCTTAACTGATTACTCTAAGGGTATCTACTTTATTCATTTTAGGGTAGAAGATCTTAAGATTTAGGAAACTTTTAAGGTAGTGTAATGGCGAATTTTTGTAGGAATCTATTCCAGGAAATAAATGGACTGATAGAATTGAATAAATATTCAAAAAATGAATAAAAGCAACTTAAATAATGATCAATCCTATGCTCATAAGAACGCTTTAACTCAGGCAAACGCATCTGTTACTGAACGTGAGGAGAAAACCTCTAAAGGCAGTTCCTTACTCCCTCCTGAGCTTTCCTTTCCTACTCCACAAGAGGAAACAGAAGACCTGCAAGAAGATGTAAAAACAGAGGAGAAACAAGAGTCTGCAGCAGCCAGCCTGCAAACTGCTGATGATGATGATTCTAGCTCAGACAGTAACAGTGATAATAGCGCAAATGGAGACAATACACCTACACTCCAATTAAAAAATTCAATACCAAAAGACCAAGCGTCTCAAGACGAAAAGTCTCAAGTTTCTGACGTTGTTCAAAAACAAGCTGCACCCCAGGAAACAGAAGACCAGCAAGACGACGTAAAGGCTACTGAGCAACCAGAATCAACTGCTCCTAGCAAACAAACAGCAGACGATGGAGCCCCGTCAGACAATAATAATAAACCCAATACTGGAAATGCAAACAGTTCCGTATCGACGGACCGCCCCTTCCAACTAAAAAAATCAAGCTCAGAAGAACAAACAAATCCGATCCCTGGTTTTCAAATTCCGAATACAATTCAAAAGAAAGCACAAACGCCAGAAAAAACAGAATTTGAGCTCGGCGAAACCATCCAAAAACAAGCTAAAAGACCGGAAGCATCAAGATTTCAACTTGGTGGCAATGAAACAGATGGGCAGGGTGTCGCTTCAAATGGCTTGCCCCATAAGCTAAACAAAAAAATGGCGAAAGCCTTCAAATATGATTTCTCTAAAGTGGAAATCCATACCAACTCCACGAAGGCAAAAGAGGTGGGCGCCTACGCATTCGCTCAAGGCAATGAAGTGCATTTCGCACACGGCTATTACCAACCAGAAACAAGAGAGGGACAGGAGCTAATCGGTCACGAGCTAGCACACGTCAAACAACAGGCGGAAGGACGCGTAAAGCCAACAACAATCATTGAAGGAACGCCAACCCTAGAAGAAACTCCAGTCAATGACGATCAGGCATTGGAGAAAGAAGCGGACGAACAAGGCAAAAAAGCAGCCCGAGGAGAAGATGTTGGTGCAAGTGCGATCAACAAAGGGGAGAAGTCAGATACCCTACAAGGCCGCTTTATTGGTAAAGGTCTTGCTGGGTTAAAGCTAGACGCAGGCGCAATGCTTGTAAACAAGGTAGAGCCAGTTGTAACGAATGATTTAGCCAATGCACCACTAACCATTGCTGATGGTGCTGAGTTAGAGGAACTCCCTGGAGAAGTTGCAGTCCCTGAATTCACCTTATTGGGTACCAGAGTTGACATCAATCTGGAAAATGTAATTGATAGCCAAGTCCTTAATATAACAATGGATATCAATCCGATTGTAACGTTAGTTAAAGTTGAAGTTGTTTTTACTGATGGTGTCTATCAATCAGCAAAACTAAATGTTAAAATTGCCAGTTTCGACAAATCGGGATTTGTTCTTTATGTAGATAAGGATGGAGTGATAGATCCAACACTCACAATTGAAGAGTCATTTACTGTATTAGGCATGGAGGCAGCGATAAACGCAAAAATGACAGCAACAGGAGTCACTGGCACCATGTCCGTTGGAATCACCCAACCCCAGCAAATGACGGAAACCATCAAAGCCACTGAAGGAGAACTTGTCTTGGATCTAAGTCTTGGTGGCTTGTTTAATGGGAATCTTGGGGTCGAATCGAATGATCAATTCTTTGCTGGAATGGCAGAAGTTGACTACGACCCAGATACAGCGATTTGGTCAGGAAAGGCTACTCTGAGTACCCAAGAACCAAAACCAATTGAGATTTATCCTGGTATACAAATAGAGATTCCTGCAGGTGTATCCATAACATTTGATTTTGGGTATGAAGGATCTTCAATCGAACTATTGATTCCTTTTGCTGAACAAGTGACCTTACAATCAGCAAGCACCCTCCAGGCAGGAGGATTAGCAGAAGGAGCAATTGTCCTTAATGCGGAAGGTGTTTCTTTCCTTCCAAGTACGATTACACTGGCTGTAACAGGAGGTTTAACAACTCCCGATATAGAAACCGTTCTAACGGAACAAAACTTTGCAACCGAATTTGCTGATCAAGGCACCGTATTGACATTAAAATTTGGAGAAACCGGCGAGTTAATAGAAGCCGGATTGGTAGCTACCGGTGGATTTTCGACCGCAGAAAAACGAATTGGACGAATCGACTATAACGGGATTTTTAATCTGGATTCATTTACCCTGGACGGAGCATTAGAACTCTATTCTGAAGCAGAATTAGACATCTTCCCAGGAGCACAATTTAGTCTGGTCATGTTGGTCGGTAGCACACTTTCTGTTTATCACGATGAGACTGGAATCTTTGCTGTTGAGGTGTTTTCTAAATTAGCGTTGAAGCAATTGGACGAACAAATTGCTGAATTGGACTTTAATGGGGCAGGTTTAAGAGGAGGTGAATTTTTAACAAAAGCTACCATTACTTTACTAAAAGACCTTCAGATCATTGAAGTTGCTGCAGAGCAATACGGCCTCTACATTCGAAGCGGTTCTTCACTAGGCATTCTTTTCGAAGACGGTGCACTAAAGCAACTTGATGGTACATTAGGGCTTGGCGTACAAGATACGGAAGGGGATGTGTTTGGAGGATCTTATACTGGTATCGTAGCTTTTGACGAGGAAGGAGAATTGTCCATATCAGAAGGTACTGCAGCGTTACTGTTATTAAGAGACAAAGAGTTTGAAATTGGAACAAGTAGAGTAACGATTCTCACAAATTCAGGAGTAGAAGCCTCCTTCGAGAATGGAGAACTTTCAACGATCGCAGGAGTCGTTAAGGCTATGTATGAAGAACGGGCGTTTACAATGGAAATCGACGCAAATATAACGTATGATTTGATTAACAATAGCCTCCTATCTCTAGAAGCAGAATTGGCCGTGGAGACGGAGTTCGAATTGTTTAAAAAAGAAGATAGTTTCTTAACTTTAAATGGAATTGCAGGTAGTCTAATTATTAAGGATGATGAGCTTGTCCAGATCGGTGGAGAAGGCGCGCTTGAAGGTCAGTTTGGAACGATTTCCCTTACAGGAGAAGCCAGTTTATCTTGGGTTAATGAAGAGGATGAAACCAAATTTATTGGAAGTGGGCTCTTGGAATTTGTGAAAAAATCAGCAGATGGAGAACCTATCTTTGAAGGAAGTCTTGCATTAAGTCTAAATGGAAGTGAGTTTGAGGCATCAGGAGAAATACAAATGCAACTTACAGAAGCACTCAGTGGCGCTGCATCCTTCCACCTAGACCAAGAAATGGATCCAACCATTTCTGCATCGCTAGAATATACTGAATCTGTCATAGACGGAGAGGAATTGTGGGCTACGGAATTCAAATCTCCAGTTGTAACTATTCCGATATGGTATATCTTTGTTTTGGAATTGGGAGCCACTTTTGGCGCTTCTTTGAATACGACTCCTCTTGATCTAACGGGAGCAGTTGCGATCGAAGATTGGAAACCTGGAACGGATCCATTCCCTCATTTTAACACCGAATTACAAGCTCAATGGGGAATTGATTTCTCAGCAAAAGTAATGCTCCATGCAGCAATAGTAGGACATGTCCTCTTCCTTAAGTTGTTTGCTGGTATCCGAGGAGGGTTGGGCATTGATATCCCAGTTGCTATAAATCCTTCAGTACGGTTGGTTAGTAACGAAAAAGGAGTCGGTGGTGAAGTTGGAGTTAATGTTTCAATTACTCCTGTCATTAGTGCAATATTAGAACTCTACGCCGGGTGGCAGGCTTTGGGAGGATTATTCGAAGGGGAGAAGGTTTGGCCAGTAGCCCAAGAAAAACTTGGCGAATTTGCGGATGTCCATTGGGAAGGTAGTTTAGCTTTTGGAGATCAGGAGGCTCTTGATGCGAGCCCCAGCTTGATAGCTCCACCTGCAGAACAAAAGGTAGAACCTTCAGCCAATATTATTCCAAGCACAGGAATGAATGATTTAGGCTATGGAAATAATGAGGCAGGAGGAAATCAGGAGGGAGGATTAAACAACACCACAAGTAGTATAACCACACCAAATGCAGAAAACAAGGACGGCTTAACCGACTTTTTTGGTGATGACTCTGAACTTAAGGCTCTGGTAGAACGTGCATATACAATAGCTGAAAAATTACAGTATTTACAACATCCGTTCGCTTTTGCAAGCTTAATATTGGAATTCGCGGAGGATATACTAAAAGATGGATGGGATTTTGCCGTAGATGTTGTACAGAGGCTAGAAGAAACTGCCGAAAGATTTGGAAGAGATCCATTCGGAACAACTGTTAATGGTATTCTGAATACAGCTGAAGACATTGGTGATGCTGCACACGGTGTACTACATGGTGCGGCATCGGGCCTTAGTGACCTTATATTTGGCGAAAAAGAAGACAAGTTGGCAAGCCTGTCAAGTGCAAATGGATTTGCACAAGCAAAAACTATGGCTATTAATGCATATGGGCATATTTCGTATTACAGATATATTTATGCATGGTTCTTTAAAAATGGTGGAGTATTCCCTGTAACTCCCTTTCACGAAATAGGCAATTTAGTCCATACGAATCAATTTTATATAGATGAGTTAAACGCAAGAATTCAGGCTCCTGGAAAGATCGATTACGCCCACCCATGGGAGACCTTCGAAACGATCGCAAGTATAGCATATGGAGAACCTAAATTAGGATGGAGACTTCAAGAACATAACCCAGCAATTGCTGAAGTAAAAGAGGGAGATACTGTTATTATTCCTTCTAAAGAGGAGATTGGTCCAAGTTGGATAGAAGTGGATCCGATCCCGGTTGGCAACTCAGGTTTATCAATTGTTTCATTACCAATTGGCGACAGCTTTAACGATGTCCATTCCAAATCTGTAGATTTTTATATTGAAAATGCAACTGGAAGTCTATTTGTAAACTGGATTGCTCGCGAGATGTTGAACATCAATGAAAATAGTACTTTGGCTATTCGACTACGCGATCTTTCGTTAATGAACAAAGACAATATTACAACGGACTTTGTGAAAAACAAAGCTGGACAAATTGCAGAATTGATGGCTTCCCTAATCAATACCGAAACGCTATCTTTTTATAATGACGGAGGTAGCCTTGCTGTTAACATTAATCTGAGTGGGAGTCCAGAACAACTCGAAACCACAGCCCTAGAACAAGCAAACCCAGGAGACACCATTGCCCTCGGAAACCACAGCCTTGAATATGTCGCAGAGAAAGTATACGAACACAAAGAACGCGTCGCCTGGATTAAAGAACATCAAACAAAAGCTGGAACAGCTCAACCTGCAGGACTAAGTACAGATGCAGGAAATACTGGAGCAGCAACAGTTATGCAACAAGGAGGAACAGCACTTTCTAAGAACACAGGTGGTCAAATCATTCAACTACCTACAGTTGCTGATATGATGAAGATGGATGCACTTCCACTTGACAAGCGAGGTCTAGCTCCAGACGCAAGAATCAAAGTGGAAAATTCTGATTCTTGGTCTTCGCTTTCTTTGATTGCATATGGGACCTGGGAGAAAGGACTTGCTTTAAGTGATTACGGTGGTAATTCTAATATACAATTAGAAACAGGAGAAGAAATTTTTCTGCCAAAACCAATTTTCTTGGAATCAACACAAGTCAAAGCTGAGGATTTTGAACGTCAATATATAGGTGGTGATCTAGTAGAAGAGGACCTTGAATTCAACGCAATATCAAGAACAATATCTGCGCCTACTGAAATAGCAACCTTGCCAGGAGATACTTGGAGTGGACTGGCTCAAGCCGCATATGGTGATTTTTCTCTATTCCCAAAATTATCAAATTATCAAGCAAATAGCCAAATTAGAGGGTTGGTACCTGGTACTTGGGTTGTTATTCCTAAGAAGGAGGATTTGGATAATGTAGATCCTTATTCTCTAGGCATGTCGCTAAACAATTACCCATTATTGACTGAAATGGTGATTGTTCGGTCTGCCACGATGGAGCACCATGTTTGGGTAGAAGATCGTAGAGACCTAGCCACTAGAAATACGACTCCATTCAACCCCGCAGACAAACCTGGCGTTTGGATGATGGCCTCTAATCCTTTTGAACTGACTCCTGAAGTAAAGGAACTGAAAGACAACACCGATCAAGCGTCGGAATTTTACTCCCCTATTCTCGATGTTTGGGGAATGACGCAGGGTGATCAAACGACTTCAGCAATCAATAAGACCAAATCAAGCATCAAAAAAATAACGGATGCCAAGCTTATCGCCGAAGAACCAGGGAACGCTGTTCCTTCAGATGGAACACGTGTTGAAAAGATGGGGATTGTATTCGAACCCGTATTTCTTAGATCTGAGCCTTCCACGGAGGAGCACACAAAATTAGGTACGCTTGGATTCAACTATCGTGTGTTCATATTAAAAGAGTTTCCTGGCGACTGGTACTTTGTTGTTACCGATTATGGATCAGGTTACGTTGCCAAAAACTTCATCTGGACGCACCTGCCTGATCCTAAATCAACTTTGTACACGGTTAAGGAAGATCCTGTTTCTGATATTATCAGTCACTATAAAGGATTAGGCTATGCTCCAAAAATTGGATTTGATGATAGGCATCTCCTCATGGGGCTTTGGTTAGCTAATCAGGGAGGGGGAGTTGCTTTAGACATGGATAAGTTCAATGAAAGTCAAAGTAGTATTGTTAACTGGTTTGACAATCAAGACGATAACCGTGCTGTATATGATGCTATAACATTTAAAGAAGGACTTCTTATATGGTTACCTGGAATTGACCACATAAAGGCAATGGCAGATTCAGGTGAAATCTTAACGCGGCCTGAATTAGTAGATGATGCTGTTGCACTTGCCAAAGGCGTCACAGGATTTTTAGAGGGTTTGATGTCGGGTTTCTTCGGAGGTATCTGGACCACCGTCAAAAACATAGTGGGACTTGTTCAGGCTGTGGAGGACACCATTGAAAAGATTGTGAAAGATAGTATCAGTGATAACCTTGACAAACTTTACGAGATTATTGAATCCTTCCAATCCTCAGAAGGCGAGGGTATTGTTGATAAATTCTCGGCTGCGATTAAAGAAATGTTCTCCAATTTTAAAGAAAATTGGGATCATCCAATTCATTACGATAAATGGAAGTTTAGAGGTAAGGTTGCTGGAGCGGCAATTCTTGAGGTAATAATTTTTATCTTCACAGGTGGTATAGGTAGCGTGATTAAATGGGCTGCGAAATTGCCTAAACCATTGTCTACCTTTCTTACAAATATTGCTAATAAATTAGATGCTAAGATTCCAGATGACTACAAAAACAAAGAAGGCGAGGGGAACACATTCGGTCTTGTAAGTTTTCTGGCCAAAAAAGTGAACGATGAAGGTGAGTTAACCATAGAAGATGCAAGAGATCGGATTATTAAAGCAACGGAAGGATTTGGAACGGACGAGGAAGCTGTCTATGATGCGATAACAAGATGTAAAGATCACAGAAGTTTACTCAATGATTCTATAGTAATGACTGCGATTGAAAAAGATATGAATGGACATGATCTTTGGAAATGTTATTTACTTATGGAATATGGCAATGAATCAAATTATCATCCTTCCATTAAACAATTATGGAATGCGACAATATCTAATGGCACAGATGAATCTGAGGTTTTCGAAGCGCTACAAAACATGGATAAAAGAGCAAAAGAATCATATGGATTAGATACTTTTTTACGTTCAGAATTGTCTGGTTCTGACTTAGAACAGGCATTGAGTTTGATATCAACATCAGATTCAATACAACAGAATTTGTTTGGTAGTCAAGAGGCTGGAGAAGAAGATTTGGTCATTCGTATGGAAAGTTTACCACAACTTGTCGATTCCAACTTTGTGGGGGCAGCCTCAACGAGTCTTAAAGATGCAATGAATATTCTATACAGAAAACCTGAGGGCAGTCTGTTGAATGAAACGGTTTCTCATATTGAATCTATTCGAGGTTTGACTGTAGGTTCAGGCTTAAGGCAATACAATTTAGCGATGCGCAAGCAAACAGAAGGAATTGAATATTACAAAGCAAAGATGGAAAGTCGTGGACTAGTTTACAATCATGAAGTAGATAATCCTTCACCTGCATTGGATATGACTAAGCATTCAGAATTCTCAGCCAGTAATGCTCAATTGCGATTTGGTAAAATAGTAGGAGATGTTTTTGGTATCGATGCGGTATTTGGTTCGTTAATTAGTCCTACAGGGGGAATGGCTGGGCCAGGAAATTCAAGATTACCATTCGTTGAGGATGGTGGGGCTGTAGCAACTCATGGAGCCTTACATGATGCAGCTGGATATTTGTACAATGCGCATGGCATTGGTCCCGGATATGATTATATGAATATAGAACCAGGTTCTGATCCCACAAATTCCCTAGCTGGTCAAACTTCCATGCAATGGTGGATCGATTTGTATGAGAGTAATGGCATGGACGTAGGATTGTTTGAAAGAATTTTAAATAGTACAGCGTATTTAGGAACTGGTTTTTCCAAGATCTACGAAGATCTGACGATGGATCAAAAGAAAGAAGCTTTAAGAATAATGGTCACAACAAACACTTTCATCCTCAATCAAGCAGGCCTTTCTAATGATGATCGATATGCTAAAATTCAAGAATTAATGGATGCTTGCTCTCCCGAAGAAAAAACAGAATTAGCGGATTATTTTTATGAAAACAATGGTTTTAGCACAAGGTTGACATCTATCTATTATATAATGAAACCTTATAAAAGTGAATAGTGTTGCACAAGGATTTTAGAATATTATTTATTTTGACGGTATTTCTTATTAGCTGTCAAGAACCAATAAAAGTTACCACAAATATGCCAGATACCAAACCGCCTCTTTTTCAAGTAAAAACTGGTTTAAACCCCAATTTGCTAGAAAAAAAAGTTGTGTTCGAAAAGTATGTTCAAACTAGAATAGGTACAGCTGTAGCAACTAAGCTTTACGATAGTGGTGATTACTATAAAATTTACCTTAGTCCAAATAAAAATTTATATAAAGATAAAGTTTCATGGAAAAAAAGTGGGGTCTTATCCCAAGAGGACTTAAAGGAAATTCGAGAAATTTCTAACAATAGTGTTGTAGATTTTATAAATGAAGGACCTCATAAAAAAGTGTCAGGTGCAATAGAAAATATCAACTGGTATTTTTACTTCGATCAACCCAAATTTGTTCAGTCTCAATTGTTTCAATGGCAATTCTGGAAGACCCCAAAATTTGTTGGAAAAATGAATTCGATAATCCAGTAATTAAATTGCTCAAAGTATACACTGAAATAATGCAAACAGATAAAAAGAGTAATTGACAATCAATGAATTATCCGAAAAGAAAAATTTAAGCGTAAAGCAAAAAGGGCAGTGTTTTTTACTTTATGAGAACGTTTTTAGTTAGTTAAGTGTTCGATTCTCTCGGTGCAAGATCTTTCCGGTCTGAGCATCTAGGAAAAATACCCAAACATCACTAGAGTTGATTTCATCTACCGTAATTTTCCAGGCGAGTGTCAATTGTCTCTCTTTCCCTTTATAGTAGATTAGTTTTGCTGGGATCGGCTCTTCTGCAATTCCGTTTGCCGTTATTAGTTGTTGCTGGTTTTTTCCTTCTTTAGCTTCTAAAACCTTCATCTTTTTGGTAGAATAGTTTTTCTCTGAAGCAATTAGTTTCATTGCTTTTATTGCAGAAATGCTTGGTTTAGTGTGTTTAATTCGTTTAGCCAGGTTCTCTTCCATTTGACTATTCAACGTAAGAACATCGCCCGTTTTTAGCAAATGCATGCTTGATATTGCATTATAGATTTCAATATCACAGTATAACTGTTTGACGTAAATGTTTTGTACACCGCTTCTTCGACTCGTATTCCGATCAGAAATAGCTATTTCTTGAAGGTCAGTTGGCGTAAGTTTTGTGTTTTTTGTTACCACCTTTTTTCGAAATTTTTCTAGTATAACCTCATCTTCTTCAGTTGTTTGTCCAAAAGAAAATATAGATAAAAGCATCAGAGATAGAAAGAAGAATTGTTTCATGATCAGAAAGAATTTGTTTATTAATAATAGTCAGTTAAACTAAAATAACCGATTCTATTTAAGGATAGGCAAAAAGCGAGCCGATTAGGCCAGCTCATGATATTTCCTCTAGACCAAAATTAGATTCCTGTAGCCTAGTTTGTTAGCCGTTAAGACTATAATAGTTCTAATAGGAGTTCATATCCTAAAAAATGAATGAATAGATCATCAATAATCACAATGTAGTTTGATAGGAATACCCAAGCAAATTCTCAGCTATTTAATATTTCATTACTTTTACTGCGCAATATTAAATATTCACACGAATGGAGCAAAACGAAATCAACTACCAAGTTATTATTAATGAGATTTATAATACTGTTAAGACACAAGAAAATATTGGAGAAATTACGACATACATTCCTGAATTAGCAAAGATTGACCCCGAAAAATTTGGAGTGTACCTTACCACCATTGACAAGGACGGATATGGGGTAGGAGACTGGCAAACTAAATTCTCTATTCAAAGTATTTCTAAAGTCCTATCCCTTAGTGCTGCCTACAAACTAATAGGAGACCAGATTTGGGATAGAGTAGGCGTTGAGCCATCAGGGAATCCATTTAATTCACTCGTCCAACTAGAAACAGATGATGGGATTCCAAGAAATCCGCTTATAAATGCTGGGGCAATGGTGATTTGTGATATGCTAGTGAATCACCTAGAAAACCCAATCGATGACTTCTTAAGATTTATTCGGAAAATTGCAAACAACCCAGCAATTGACTACTCGAAATCAATTGTTGAATCCGAGAAATCTGTTGGCTATCGCAATGTCGCGCTCTGCAATTTTATTAAGTCGTTTGATAACATTGATAACCACCCAGAGAAGGTCTTGAATTTTTACTTCCATATGTGCTCCTTAGAAATGAATTGCCAAGAACTTACAAATACCTTCATGTTCCTTGTAAATGGAGGTTTAGACGAATCTAAAGAGCAAGTATTATCGGTGAGCCAAGCAAAAAGAATCAATGCAATAATGCAAACCTGTGGATTTTATGACGAATCTGGAGAATTCTCTTTCAAAGTCGGTTTGCCTGGAAAAAGTGGTGTCGGTGGTGGGATTTTAGCCCTCCATCCAGGTAAATATTCAATTGCAGTCTGGAGCCCAAAACTTAATCATAAAGGGAATTCGTACCGTGGAATGAAGTTCCTAGAACACTTCACAACAAGAACAAAATTATCAATATTCTAATCTTCCGTTCGAAAATCAGGTTTTAAGTTTGATCATCATCATACAGTTTACCTCAAACTTTAATTGAAACCATTTCTTCAAAAAACTGTATATTCAATATAAAAACTGAAATGATAAAACAGATACTATTCTTTCTTGTCCTCGCCATTCCCTTCCTTGGTTATACGCAGCCCATCACCCTTGTCTCTCCAATTTCAAGTATGGTGAATGAAACTTCTGGATTGATCTACTTGGATAATCGATTAATTACCCACAATGACTCAGGAGGAAACCCTATTTTATATGAAATAGATACCCTTACGGGCAATGTAACACGCCAAGTAACCTTGAGTAATGCCACAAATGTAGATTGGGAAGATATTTGTCATGATGACTCCTATATTTATGTAGCAGACTTTGGTAATAACAGTGGTGCTCGAATGAACTTGAAAATTTATCGGATTCTAATTGCAGATTATTTGGCAAACAACTCAGTTACAGCTGATATTATTAACTTTGATTATTCCGATCAAACCGATTTTACTCCAAGTAGTTTTACAACAAATTTTGATGCAGAAACACTGATTTCTTACAAAGACAGCTTATACATTTTTACAAAAAATTGGGGAAACTACAGGACAAACATTTACCCACTTTCTAAACAGCCAGGTACTTATTCCATCAGTAAAACAGACAGCATTGATACCCAAGGATTGGTCACAGGAGGAGACTATGACTCCACCACCAATGAGATCATCCTATGCGGGTACACACCTGCAGAGCCATTCTTTGTAACAGTCAACAACATTACCAATTCAACATTTTCAAGTGGAATAGTCAATCGAAAGACGTTTGTTCAAGTTGGAGGATATTCATTTAAAATTGAAGGGATCACCCATGTCAGACCAAAAGAGTACTTGTTTTCAGCAGAGGATAGCCCAATTGGCCCTAGAGGACTTTTCAGATGGGACAATACGCTTGTTTCCATAGAAGAATATGGGGAAACGGCTTCTTACCCAAGTCTCTACCCAAACCCTGCAAATCATACTGTAATGGTAAGTGGCGATGGAATTGAGGCGGTTGAAATTTACAATTTAGAGGGACGTTTGCAAAAAAAGAGCAAGAAAAATCAAATTGATACGTCAACCTTGTTAAGTGGAGTTTATGTAGTGCTTATTAAAACAGAACATAAGTGGTATTCTAAAAAGTTAATAATTAGCCCATGGTGATCTTGACTTGCTGCTTCATTCCCCATGCATAATGCGGATTAAATGCAAAATTATTGCACGATAACCTACAAATTTTGCCTTTCAAGAAAGGCTTGATCAATGCATAAATTGTAGATCAAAAAAATAAAGTCAGTTGTATAATTGGTTTGTTTTGCTTCGCTCCAGTTGATTCTTTTAGTGAACGATAACTTTAAGGAAAGAATGTTCAATACTCACAAAGTACATGCCTGGTGCCCAATCGGATGTTTCAATTCTCTTATTGTCTGTTATGGTAGATTCGTAGACAAGTGACCCACTTAAGTTATAAACAGCCACGGGTCTTTCCTCTGGCGCGTCTTCTACAATTTCCAAGTAGAAAAAGTCACTAGCAGGATTTGGGAATGCCTTGATGTCCAAAGAGATATTGCCTACGGTCGAAATACTTGTCACATTGGTGTTTTCGGCATTAAAGGTAGGCGTCATGGTTTGGAAGTTGCCCGTCCCGTTTGGATATCGGCCATAAGAGATATCGGCCGTTTGTCCTGTGTAACTAATCTCGTCCACAATCATCCCACTTGCATTAACCAGATAGATCGTTTCAGCAGCGGAAGACAGCTTAAAATTGGCATGGAGGCCAGCTTGAGAAACATCATTATCCGCCCAAACAACCAAGTAATCGCCACCATTAATCGTGGTACCTGCAGGGAACGCCCATTGCACTAAATTTGTAGCGTCATCTGATAAGAAATACCCATCCAGATCAATACTTGTTGTACCATTGTTGTAGAGCTCAATCCAATCGTCAAATTCGCCATCTTGGTCTGCTTGTGTGGAGTTATTAGACGCCATAAACTCATTGATGACCAAGTTGCCAACGGTAGGTGACCCAGTGGCATTAAGCACATGAAACTCATGCTCTGCACGTCTAGGAGAAAACTTGCCCGCATTCGCGTTTTCTGCATAGATATAGTATTGAACGTACGTGTTGTTCATCACCAGATCCGCCCCATAAACACCATCATTTGCCGCTCCATCATTGTGCGCCCCATCATCATACATTAACACCTTGGTAAACGGTTGTTTATAGTCACTTCTAAAGCCCAGATAGACCGTTGTCTCATCTGTCAATGCCGCTGTAATAGTTACGGTATCAGTAAGGACAGGTGTGCTGTTGGAAGGCGTGACATTCGAAATGGTAGGCGCTGTCTGTGTAAAATCCGGAAGACCAAGCAAGTAGGCGTTTCTACTGTCCATCAAATTGGTAATGCCAATTGTGGTTCCACCTCCCGGGCCACCGCCACCTCCAACATCAGTTGTCAGATTGGACAAGAAGTCATTATGAGTATAAAACTTGTTAGGATCTGCCTGAACAGCAGCATCGATGACTTGCTGCAACCCTTGTCCGGTTGTCAGGTAAGAGTTGTCATCAAAATTCTCCTCCAACATCGTCTTACAGTGTGCCAGATACATTCGTTTGTACTTCGGCACACCCAGCAACTGGCTGATTAGAGGAAAATCAGAATTATTGATGTGTAACAGGTGATCCATCTGTTGTTTTGCAAGGTTACTATTGAGATTGCCCGTTCCAGTTCTGTTAAACCGACCAAACGATTCATTCAAATCCCAAACTACTGGAAGGAACCGACCGTTATCGTCTCGATATAAATAATAATTTTGAGCAAATCCGCCAATGTAACTGTCCAGATTAACCAGGACATTATCAAATGCGAGCATCCACAACACTCGATCCACATCAAGGATCATCTCAATATCATTAATGTTATTGGCAAGGGTATCACACAGATCAATCAGCTGATCCCAACCGTAATCTGATTTTAGCTCATAAGCGGCGTAGTAATTGCTGCTGTCTTGCCCCAAGTAAACTAAATTCGGAAAATCATTTGACTGTGGCCCTGCACCTGCAGGCGGGTTGCACTTCACGCGCGTATTCTTTTTAGAGTAAAAGTACTTATTGACAAACTTCTTGGACACAGCTTCAGAATTACTGTATAAACCAATCAGACTACCATTAACAGTCACATTCGCGTAGTTGGACAGTGGAGCATCCATGTACTGTCTCAAAATCTGGTAAGACAACACTTCTCTTAAGAACGATGGATCTTTTGCCACGTTGCTCAATTTGATATCTGTATAGCCATCATAAATATGATCTTTATAGGTATTCAGTTCAATGTGAAAAGGATTCTTTGTTTGGTTTGCGTTATAGGTGCTGTTTCCCTTATATTTTACTCCAATACTATCGAAGACAACTCCATTGATGGAAATGCTTTGAGCCATTATATAGCCATCATTCCCAGCTTTTTCATTATCCAGCAACTGATCCCAATTGCTTTGTGCAAAAGTGATTTCAATGGTTTGAATCGTGTTTAAGTCATAAAAGCTCTGTGCAAACGCGCTGGTTCCCAGAAGGAGAAAGAGTGATAAAACAAGGACTTCCCCTATGTGCATCGCTATGTTATTAAATAGATTAGCTCCAGCCTTCTGTTGAGCAGGAAGCAAGATGCGGTTTGAGTGTGAATTTTGCATTTATGTTAGTTTGATAATGATTATTTGAGTAAGACTATTTGAAATGTGAAAGGTTTAATTCGTATAGCGGAAATGTAAAGAAAATAGTTGAATTATGCCCAAACTATTACAAAATAGTGTTTAAAGATGCGCAGTTTAAAACACTTAAGGTGGTTGGTGACGTAATGAATTATCGTTTGATTTCTCAACAAACCCGCAAGATATTCCCCTTCTTTCCGTTCGTCACCACTTATCAGACCTTTATCACTAGTTAGGTCCAATACAAACATAAAGTCATGTCGTGCGTCGTATTTCAGTGCATATTTGAGGTATCAATAACACAATTACTAAAATTTTAAACGATATGACAAGTATAGCAGTATTAGAAAGAGCAAACGTTAAAACAATCACACCTAAACAAGCAAAGAACGATCTATTTGATCGCCTTATGAACAAAGAAGCAGAAATGGCGGTCATCGGTCTTGGTTATGTAGGATTACCCTTAGCAGTTTATATGGCTTCAACGTTTCGAGTAAAAGGATATGATATCAATTCTGAAAAAGTTAAAACGATTCAATCAAATGTAGATCCTTGCGGAGAATTGGATGCAAAGGTGTTTGAAAACAAAGACATTACTTACACTGATGACTATAAAGAGCTGTCTAGTGCCAGTTTCTTTATCGTAGCGGTTCCTACACCAATTGATGAACACAAACAACCCAATTTGAATCCACTGTCTTCAGCCACGACAATGGTGGCAAAAAACCTGAAAAAGGGAGACGTTGTGGTGTTTGAATCTACTGTTTATCCAGGATGTACGGAGGAAGTATGTGTTCCAATTCTTGAAGGGATTTCTGGATTGAAATATAATGAAGACTTCTTTATTGGCTATTCTCCAGAACGAATCAATCCAGGTGACGAGAAGCATACCTTCACTCAAATCACAAAAGTAGTCTCAGGAAGCAACAAGGAAACGTTAGACACCGTCGCTAAAGTATACAGTGAAGTGGTATTGGCAGGAGTCCACAAAGCATCAAGCATCAAGGTAGCAGAAGCGTCTAAAATTGTAGAAAACACGCAACGAGATGTAAACATTGCCCTGATGAACGAGTTAAGCTACATCTTCAGTAAAGCTGGTATTGCAATCAGTGATGTACTAGAAGCGGCGGGCACGAAATGGAACTTTCTAAACTTCTTTCCAGGTCTTGTGGGGGGTCATTGTATTGGAGTCGATCCTTATTACTTGATGCACAAAGCAAATGAACTAGGCGTTACTCCAAACTTGATCACTGCTAGTCGTGAAACGAATGAACACATGTATATCCATATCGGACGCCAGATTGAACGAATGACGGAGAAGACAAATAAGAACAACAAAGACATCAGTATTTTGGTGAGAGGGATTACCTTCAAAGAAAATGTGCAAGATCTGAGAAACTCGAAAGTCATCGACCTAGTTGACTATCTAAGACTAAGAGGGTATCCAGTAACAATAGAAGATCCATATGCAGATAAAAATGAAGCAATGGATCGCTATAAGATCGATCTGAAAGAAGATGCACTAACTGATGAGTATGATGTTGTTGTAATGGGTGTAAATCATGATTTATACCATGAAGAAGGAAACTTGGACAAATTAATCAAGGAGGATGGGTTTATGTTTGACATTAGGGGAACATTCGGAAAATATGTTCGTAATAGAAAATACAAAACCATATAAAAAACCAATGTTAAAGGCTTTAAACAAACAGCTTAACAGTTTTAAACACGAAGATTTCACGTATCTAAAAATAGGTACGTGGAATCTTACGTTTGAGAAATCTCTACCAGAATATGACGGGATTATCTTATCCTCTACCAATGACTCAGAAATTGAAAAAACGATCCTAGCCATCCGTACACACGAGAATCCTACTATTTACCTAGCTCCTATTTACTTCTTATCGAAAACGGCTAATGGATTAATCATACATACTGAAGGCGTTTTTAATGAGCACAAATCAAACGAAATCACCCGAAGTATCAATGAAAAAGTTGCTAGGATCACTGGAGGACAAAACACAGCACACAAATCATTGGAAATTAAGTTAATGAACTACTTGTATACCCGTGATGGAAAGTTGACACCGCAGAAAAATAGATTGATTCTTTCTGGATACAGTTATCCGTTTGTGGATTGTTATTATAAGGGTGAAGATTTTGAAAAGTATAAACTCTTTAAACAGTGCATTAAAAATGAATGGCTTACCGATGCACTAGAAGACCGTGTGCAGCTATGCGTTCAGTGCTACGATAGTTATATGATTTACAAGGAGACATGCCCGAAGTGCCAATCTATTAATATTCAGGCACACGATATTGTCCACCATTTTCCGTGTGCCCATATCGCTCCAATCAAGCAATTTAAAAAGGAGGATGAAGATGAGATGACCTGTCCAAAATGCGACAAACTGCTGAGACATATCGGAATTGATTACGACAAGCCATCCGTCGTGTTTTCTTGTAAAAATTGTGACAACAACTTCCAGCATGCAGAAGTTATCAGCGAATGCCATACCTGTAGTCATCAGAACAAATTGGAAGACTTAGTAGAAGTGGATATCAAAGCCTATAAAATAAGCATGAACGGCATCATGAAAGTAGAACATGGAACGACCGTCATCAATGAAGAAAACAGTGTGTCAGATCGGATGAAGATTTTTGAACAACTGGTTATGCAAGAGCAAAGCAGAACATTCATTGCTGCAAACTCTAGCTTTGTGGTTGAGATCGATATCCAAAGTAAATTATTTAAAATTTTAAATGCCAGTTTTTTAAACCAATTCTGGAAAGACATCAATGACATAACAAAGAACTATGTAAGCAACCCAATCTATTCTTGTCGCAAAGAAGAAACAATCTATCTATTGATGATCGACAAAGAAGAACTAGCTGTTTCCAACTTAATCGAGAAGTTGAGATATAACCTAAGCATCTTGCTAGAAGATAATCTTGGAAGTGACGTGACGCTTGTGATTAAATCCCAAAATGTAAATGAATCATGAAAGAGCATTTACCAGAATACATCACGTATTGGAATGAAGTAGGTCTCGGTCGTTTCATAAGAGTTTTCTGGTTTTTCGTGATTTTTGAATTTACACGTTATGTGGTCATAGACTACATTATCCTAGCAATCTATTGGTTTACGAGCAAGAGTAGAGAGAAAAAATGGACGGAAGCACAAGGGCAACTTTTCCTAGAAAATCCGTTTATTTCTATTATCATACCAGGGAAAAACGAAGGGAAACACCTATTCAAACTCACAAAATCCCTAGCCGAGCAAACCTATAAAAACTTTGAACTAATCATCGTCGACGATGGATCTGATGACGACACACCTATGATTGGCCGCAACTTAGAAAAGCAAGGGTTGATTGACTTGTTTCTTAGAAATGAGCAGCGAGGAGGCAAGGCGTCTGCTGCAAACTTAGCCCTTCAGTTTAGCTCTGGGAAGTACATTGTCCATTTAGATGCAGACTGTTCATTTGATCGAGACGCAATAGAAAACGTGCTGATTCCTTTTTACATGGATGAGCGCATCGGCGCCGTAGGCGGAAATGTGAAAGTCCGGAACTCAGAAAACAGCCTAGCGGAAACCCTGCAAGCAATTGAGTACCTGAAAACGGTTTCCGTAGGAAGAATCGTAACCAGTTACCTCAATATTTACAAAATCATTTCTGGTGCCTTTGGTGCCTTCAAAGCGGATGCCATCAACGATGTAAAAGGTTGGGACATTGGCCCTGGACTAGACGGGGACATCACTGTGAAGTTTAGAAAATCTGGACATAAAATCTACTTCTCTCCTAAGGCGATTTGCTTGACCAGTGCGCCAAGGAATTTTAAAATCCTAGCCAAGCAACGGCTGCGTTGGGATAAATCAATCATACGCTTTAGAGTTCGAAAACACAATGATGTATTCTTACCTCATGCAAACTTTAAATGGAACACCTTTTTTGCCCTATTTGAAAACATATTCTACAATGTCATCCTCAATTTTACGTGGTGGATCTACATGATTGATCTCATCGTTAATTTCAGTTCAAGTTTAAAGTTTATCATACTTATGAACTTGACGCTTTATATCGTATTCGGGTATGTACAGATGCTTTCCATCTATCTATTTTCAGAACGAAGAAAAGAAGAAATGAGATTATGGAAATTTGTCTGGATGATGCCGTTCTATACTGGCACGTTCTTAAGACTTGTAAGAACCTATGCTTATTTCAAAGAGTACTTCTTCAAATCTTCTTACGATGACCCTTGGAATCCACATAAATCCTCTAGACAAGCAAAAATTTACAAACTATAAAATCAAAACTTATGAAAGGAGTTATTTTCGTCGAATTTTTAGAAATGGTAGACAACATGCTCGGCATGGAAACAACAGAAGAAATCATTGAAAAAAGCAATCTGCCCTCAGGTGCGAGCTACACAACCGTAGGAACGTATGATGACGCAGAAATGATTGCTCTGGTGACTCAGCTACACTTGAAAACAAAGATTGAAGTGCCTGTATTGCTAAAAACATTTGGGAAGTACTTGTTCAACTCATTTACAGTGCGGTACAAAGACATGCTGCATCATTTGAAAGACAGTTTTGAAATGCTTAAGCGGATTGATAATTACATTCACGTTGAAGTTCAAAAAATTTATCCTCAAGCAAAACTTCCTGTATTTCAAACCGAAGAAATATCAGATAAAGAATTGAAACTGATCTATACCTCAGAACGTAAAATGCCAGACCTTGCCGAAGGACTGATGGAAGCAACGTTGGAGTATTTCAATGAAGATTATTCCATTTCTAGAACGGCACTTAAGGAGGACAATAGCTGCGTAGAATTCCTAATTGTTAGAAAGTAATTTATGAGTGAAGAGATCTTAAAAAAACGATTTCTAAGAGAGAAAAATGCTCGATTGCAAGCAGAAAAATTGCTCGAAGAAAAGTCGTTAGAGCTATATCTTAAAAACAAAGAGCTTGAACGTCTCAACGTAGGTTTAAACGAGTTACTATCTAGAACTTCAGACCAGTTGGATACGCTTTCTTATGAACATAAACAGCTGTTCGAAAACTCAGCGGTTGGTGTTTTGTTATCGAAAGATGGAAATATTTTGCAATGCAATAGCACCTTTTCTACTCTTGTTGGATACAGTGAAGAAGAGATGAAAGGAATGTCTATTTCAGAGATCACTTACGAGCAAGACGTGGAACCTTCACAACTATCAACGGAAAAATTTAACAATCGAAACATTCGAAAATACAGTATTCAGAAACGCTATAAAAAGAAAAATGGAGCTGTCTTTTGGGGAAGCACACATGTGTCCGAAATCAGTAATAAAAATAGCAAATCGAGGTATCTGCTTGCTGTAATCATCGATGTACACAAGGAGAAAATCACGGAGAAGAAATTACAGCAAACAGTGGCAGAACTCATTGAGGTAAATGATAACCTTGAAAGTTTTGCCCACATCGCTTCCCATGATTTAAAAGCACCGCTTACTGGTATTAACACGGTACTTGGTTGGATGGAGCACAATACAGATCCGGATAAAATGACTGAATACGTTCAATTGATGCAGCTCCGAGTCACCAAGATGTACCAGTTGATCGATAACATTATTGCTTATTCGAGGGTAAGTTCGACGGATGAAGAACGTACGTTTTTTAATACCAAATCGCTTGTCGAAGATTGTATTTTGCTCCTAGACGTTCCACTTCATGTATCCATAGAGTTTGAGGGCGATTTCCCTGATATTATGACCAACAAAACAAAATTGTCACAAGTCTTTAGCAATCTTATGGACAATTCGATCCGCCATATCAACAAAGAACAAGGCAAGATCGTAGTAGGAGTTATGGAGGACAAGACCTACTTTTACTTTTCTATTTGGGATAATGGCATTGGAATAGAGTCTAAGTATTACTCCAAAATATTTCAAATCTTTAATAGTCTAACCCCTTCTAAAAAAAGTACAGGGATTGGACTGTCACTAGTGAAAAAGGTAGTAGAGCAACTCGGAGGCAAAATTTCCGTAGACTCTAAGGTAGATCAGTATACGGTGTTTGAATTTTCCATTAATAAAGAAAAAGTGCAGTTATGACAAATGAAGATTATATTCTCTATCTGGAAGACGATGCTGTAGAGTTAATGAAGTTTGAAATGGCATTTACCAAATTAAACAGAACCATGCAGATTCAATCCTTCGAAAATGGATTGTTAGGCTGGGAATTTCTAGTCAATAATAAGCGCCACTTGCCCAAAATAATAATTTTAGATTTGAAAATGCCTGTCATGAGTGGCCTAGAGTTTCTTGAAAATATTAAGAATCATCTATCGCTAAGAAAGATCCCAATTATTGTCTTGACGTCTTCAGAGGACAAGAACGACATCCTGTTCTCCTACGAAAATCAAGTCGCTGGGTATTTCGTCAAGCCATTTTCAATCAAGGACTATGACGAAACCATTCAAAGAATCAATGAATATTGGGCCGTCAGTAAAATATCTTTTTAATGAAAGAAAAGGTGCATATTTTATACATCGAAGATGACACATTGGATATTAGAAACCTGGAATGGTTAGCAGATCAAGTTGATCATGTTCAGCTTACCATTTGTCAATCCTTTGAAAAGGTGGCTTCCATTTTAAGCGCCAATACGATTGATTTAATCATCACAGATCAGTATGTCAAGGCAGATCATTATTCAAATTACCTGTCGCATTTTAAGCAACTGGACTACATTGTATTGAGCAATACAACAGATCTTAAAAAATCAACCATCCTCTATCCACCATTAAAGTCTTTTAAAAAACCATTGACACTAGATGTTTTTAAATCGCTTTTTGAAGCAAATTCATCTCAAAAAGTAGCATCTAAGTATGACTATTTTGATACAATAACGGATGAAGAATATAAGGAACGATTGATCTCACTATTGAAAAGCGAATTTGAAAATGTGCTGCTTGCAGTGCCTAAATTGCTAAACGACAACAACCTAGAAGAGATTCGGCAAATTGTTCATAAGGTTTCAAGTAAGTTCTCCCTCCTACAAATGAAAGAGCCATTTGACCTAGCAAGAAATATAGAAAAAGAATTGACCATAGATGTGCTTTCAAATGATAAGATTCAACTCTTATTGGAAAATACCGAAACCGCATTTACCTACCTAAATTCCAAATAACATGAACGCAATAATAATAGATGATGACCCATTTTATGTGGAGGTATTGATTGACTACTGCAACAAAGCTAAAGTGGAAGTCGTTGGAACCTACAACGAATCGATGAATGCCTTGTCTGCACTCAAGGAGAAGATAGAAGCAGACATCGTATTCCTAGACATTCACATGCCCATTTTAAATGGTTTTGAACTACTAGACAGTCTACCCAATACACAAGTCATCATCACAACGCAAGATGACACCAAGGCGGTAAAAGCATTTGACCATAATGTGTTGGACTTCTTACTAAAGCCAATAGAGTTTAGTCGGTTCATCAAGTCCATCAGCAAGGCGGAGAGCAAAACAAAGAACGTGTCCAGCCCAACAACGGAAACCGAACACATCTTCGTTAACATCAATAAAAAACTCCATCGTCTAGAGATTAAAGAGATTGACTTCATCGAATCCCAAGGTAATTATGTAAAAATTCACCTAACAGGCAAAAATCCCTTGATGGTCCATTCTACCTTAAAAAGTGTGAAGGACTCCTTACCCATATCTACCTTTATGCAAGTCCATCGTTCCTTCATCTTAAATCTCAATAAAATTGTAGACATCGAAGACAACACAATTGTCATTAACCGATCCGTCATTCCTATTGGAAAGAGTTATCGGGAAAAGCTGATTAATCATTTGAAGTTATTAAACTAGTGATTAATAGTATTGACTAGCTTCTGAAAAGGTGCAGCGCACCATCCCTAATTGTAAAACTTCCACCGATTAATCTCCAACTTAACATCCATCAAATACAACTTCCTCCAAACTGCCTCATCCTCATGACTAATCGGAACCAAGTCTAGCACAATATTCCGTTCAGTAGGCTCATACTTCTTTTGAAATTCTGAAGGCAACGCGTAGGTAGAAACATAAGAACTTTCTATCCTTCCCATGCTAGAAGACCCATCTTGAAAGTGAATTTTCATCAACGTATTCGGTTTCAATTGTTTTGCATGCTTTTGACCAAAATAAGCTTTGATGGACACCGTTTTAGAGTCGTGAATCGTCAATACATCCTGCTGTCTATAACACACTTCCTTCGGTACAAAATTGATCGTCCCACTGATCCCATCTACTGGGGAAATATAATAGAAGTTCTCTCTAGAAGGTCGGTAAGACGCCAGCAAACTGTTGCCGATAGTTCTGTATTGGTTTTTGATTTTTTTCAGGCCTTCGATTTCTAATTTTACTTGCTGAATTTGAGCAACAAGGTTATTCTTTTCAAGTTTTAGGTTATCCAGAGCGACTTTAGTCTTCACTTCTAATAGTACGAGTTCCATCATTTGGTCATATCGGATTCTCAAGTTATTCATGTTGACTTGAAGGGTGGTTAGTTTTGTTTCTCGCATTAGAATTTCCTTTTCAAACGCCAAGACATCCCGTTGTATCTTAGATCTAGATTCAGCCCCTTGCATGATGATCGTAGCATTCTCACGTTCTTTCTCAACATGATAAGTAAACAGAGTATCTCCTTTCTTGACTTTAGAACCTTCAATCACAAAAAACTTGTCGATCCTGATATCATCTGTAAACTTAACAGCGGTTTTTTTAAAAACAATCTGGCCATTTCCATTAATGACATTAAGCGATAGGTAAGTAAATCTTAATGAGATAAAAGCAATGAAACAAACCACTCCTAGATAAGTCAAGCGATCAAGACTCATTTTCTTCTTCTTGATAATCGGCTCCTTTACGGTGCGAATAACTGACCCTTTAGTCTTAAAGTTAAAATTTCTCATACTGAATATTTTTTTTCTCAAGTGAGATAATGGTATGAATATCATTAATGACAACATCTGAATCCGCAGGACTTAAGGCTGCTCTATATGCTTTCAATTCTTTTACTTGGTGGTTTGTAGCATGTTGACAATCTGATTGAGACAAGACATAAAAGCCTTCCTTTTGCAGCATGTCAGTGACTAGGGCGTAGTTGCTATGATCTGCTTGAGAGACATACACGTACCTCAGTTTATTCCGCTTCAGGTAATTCATAAACAGCAAACTGCTTTTTGTCGCCTTAGAAGCATCCCACTCTACAATTGGTTTATGAGCAGGCGCTTCATTTAATTTTATCAGACGAGTATATTCCCCAATGGAATCATTTTCAATATTAGCCAATGCAATGATCTTTAAGGCTTTTAGGTGCATTTGGCGAATCACATCAATCATCTCACATTTTAGTTCAATTAAAGCATTCAATCGATTCAGTGATTCTATATCTGTATCTACTTGGATGTATTGATTTTCAAAAAGGTCTGTTAACAGTTGTTCTTTCTTCAGTTTTGACTTATAGTACATGTCTTTGATCTGCTTGATTTTATAGGTGTATTCATAATGCAAAATTCTAATTTCTTTGATGCGGTTGTTTAGTTCAAGCGCTTTCTCATCTCGAAGCATCTCTAATTCCGCATCCACGAGTTCTGTACTTTTCTTAGACAATGGAACGGAGACCGTACAAGCAAATGTAGGACTATTTTGAATCGTTCCATCGTTTAACAGAGACGCCTTGTGGTAAAGCCGAACAGATAAGTCAATTGCATTCTGTTTCTTTAAATCCAACTTTCTATTTTCATATTCCAATGCAAGAATAGATGCTTGACTCGCTTGTGGTTTCAGTTCTCTGATGACCTTGTTTATGTCTATTTCATACAAGGAAAGTGAGACCTCTTGATCAGTAGGGTAAGGATAATTTTCATTGAAGGTATTCACATGGAAAATCTGTGCTTGCACGACTTCCAATTTGTGTTTAAGCGATAAGATATGAGTATAAGGGATAAGCCGTTTATAATAAAGCTCAATTGCAATCTTTTGCTGATCTTGCAGCATGTACTGGTAGTACTCATATTCACACTTCAGACGTTTATTGAATTCATAGATGATGTGCTGATATCTCCACCAGTAGTTTCGTTTTAGCCCTTCTTCTTCTTGAGAATAATTATAAATCTCCCGTTCATTATCTACGATCTGCCCATTAATCTTGCGGTGCATAAAACCGTCTTTTATAAGGTTCCATTGTAAACCTCCCCGCATATATCCACTGTTGCTGACATTCACATTGTCGTCATCTGGCATTGATTGGGCACGCCATTGCATATCTCCATATATACTAAGCCCATGATTTTTACGGATTTCGTCCTTTTTAGCCAACCAAACTCTTTCCTGACTAGTGTTTTTTAGGGTGTCGAAGCTCCTTGTATACAAATCAAAAGTGCTTACCGCTTCACTCTTCAACAGTAGACTTTCTTCTGGAATACTTCTAAAATAAGAATTCAGAAGATTCACTTCAGTAGTGTAGGACGACTGTCCATAAAGAGAATGGGAAACCGTCATCCCCAGTAACATTATTATGTAGCTTAATTGTTTCATCGATCGTAAGATGCGCGAAACGAACTACTTTTGACGGATCCTAGTGACGAAGAGCTATTTTCTGTTGATGAATGATCATTAAACCCGAATAATGTAGATTTAACGGTTACTTTCAGTCATTAACAATTATTTTTTATCGCTTATAAGACACGGATGCATTCGTAAGAAAATCACTGTATTCCAACTTCCTAGGAGTGAGCAAATCAATTCTGTATTTAAACCCATCTAATAGTAGTGTGTCTGCTCTTATTGACCATGTCCCTGATGAAGAAGGGGATTGGCATAAGCTATTGTTCTGCTGAGTATTATAAGTGTAGTCAACTACAAAGATGAACTTGTTTGATATGGCGCAATCATCTAACTCTTCTGGTTCGCCAGTGAGTATTAATGATTTAATCGTCCATTCCTTAGAACTACCTCCTGTTATGTACTGTTCATAGTACTCAATTTTATCCTTATGACAGGAAAAAAATAAAAATAACACGGGTAAAATTAGAATTGAGTTTTTCATGACTGCTTGTTTATACTCAAAGGTATTAATAATTGATCAAATCAAAAATTGGAACGGAATGAAAAAGCTCTTCATCTAACTATATGAATGAGGAATTTAATTTAATAAACCTCCATATGGCAATTCTAGCTAGCTATATTGAAGGTAGTGATACTGTAAATATTGATCCAACGTCTTTAGCCGAATTTACCTGGATTTTACCATTTAGACTTTCTACCATTTGTTTCGTAATCGCTAATCCTATCCCGGTTCCTTCATATTCAGTACTATGACTTCCTCTATTATACATTTCAAAAACAGAATCGTGCTGTTCCTTTGGAATTCCGATCCCATTATCTTCAATTATATAAACGAAAAAGCCATTTTCTCTAAGGAAAGAAATCTTAATACGCTTCAGCGCAGAAGTATTATATTTTATCCCATTTTGAATAATATTTAGGAATATCTTTTTGTAAATAACATAATGACTTTGTATCGTAGGGAGGTTCTCTTTTGTTAAGGTGAAATTGTTATATTTAGACGTCAAGTCAGATTCAATTTCTTCAACTAAGCAATTTAAATCAATGGACTCCGTCTTCAATTGTGAAATGTTGTTGGTTTTTGCAATCAATAGACTTTCCTTGATCATTTTTTCCATGTTTTCAACTCCCTTGAAAACGAACGCACAATATTCGTCAAGTTCTGGTGTACTATAGGGTTTGACACCTCTTTCAATTAGTTTGGTAAAACCTCCAATTGTCCTAAGTGGCGCTCTAAGATCATGAGACACCAATCGCATTAACTCATCTTTTTCTTTACTTAAGTTCTGATTTTGTGTATGTAATTCTTGATTAAGGGCATCGATTTCTATTCCTGCGTTGATCAGTTTATTTTCAATCTGAAAGATGAGGAACAAAAAAACAAACGTGAAATTTAATAGAACAGCGGCGTTACTCAGTGCATGAAACGAATTTCCCATTATAGGATCACAACTCATCTGAAACCATTGTGTAAAACAGAACAAAAATACGTTATACGCTACGAAAAGATATTTAACCCCGTTTTTAGGACTATAGAGAACGCCGGAATATATAAACGCAAAGTAATAAAATACAGAGAACTTAACATCACTATAGAGCACCATAAGGGACGTTATCCCCAAGGGTAAAATCAAGTTGAAAAGAAAGGAGCTAATCCATAATTTACCTCTAAATTTTAGAAAACTTAGAAGAAAAATGATTGAACAAATGAATCCACTTATGATAGACCCATAAAAATGTTGTTGGATAATTTCATTCGCTAGAGAAGCTGTCGTGGAGAAAATAAGGATAAAAAGAATGATATTGAAAATCCTTCCTAATGTACGATGCGCCCTAGAATACAAATGTTCGTTTCCAAGATCTAATAGTTTTCTCCAGAAGGCCCTAAGTCCGGTAATGTTGTAGCGTGAATTCAATTTCTATTGGCTTTATAATAGGTACGAAATAGTGGTTAAATAGTTGCAAGTTTTAATCGTATTGACTTGGTAATTAGGTGCATCCCTTATAAAAGTCTTTGTCATTCTTCTCAAGAATAAACAAAAATAAAAGAAGCACCCACCTTGCATGTTTCCAAGGGTTTGTTGGATTCAGTACATTAGCTGAACCATCAATACTGAAGCTAAGATGAGCAAAACCAACTATGTTTGATGGAGTCTAGTGGCGAACTTGCGTTTCCTGTTGATTAAAGGATTAAATGTGGTGAAGATCGATTATCCCATATCTTAAGTCAAGGGACAAACCGTTCAAAAATTTTACAAATTGGAAGCCTCAGATGCACTTTCCTACAGCCTAGGGCAACTGGTTATACCGATTTCGGTTATTCCATATAATACTCCGATCACCGGCATTAGTGCTCCCGCTCATGTCAACATCAGCAGTTAAATACCCATTTTGGTTCCGATAGTTCCAAGCAAGGCTCCTGTCTACTGCATTGATCAGTCCGTCCTGATTGGCATCCCCATCCCAGAGCGCCCTTGCACTACCTACCTGCTTAAGCGCTTGTGTGCCATGTGTCATGACACTCGAAAAATCGATACTAGTTGGTGTGCTAGACAGCGAAAATGGAGCACGCGTCATCGCTCCCAAATGATTGCGATGGCGGATGGAAACATAGTAGTCATCTGCCGTCGCGTTTGTCATAAATAAAGGCAAGCCATTTGCGTCAACTACGTTTCCGTCTCGTTGCAACAATCCAGCTTTTTGATTCACGACAAGCGTACTATCATTCTTGTCCCTTAGCTCTACTAGTACCCAGTCTACTATAGCACTGTTCCCTGTATTGCCTAGTACTGTTGCATTTGTCGTCTCTGTGCCCTCATAACTGAAGGGGGGAAGGTTGTAGGGTTGTGACAAGGGAAGGTGTCCTTGCATCCGTAAATCATCGTTCATTAAGCCGCTAGCCTGATCATACGGGCCTGCAAGGTTTACGCTTACATTTAAGGCTGGTGCCTCATTGAGATAATACCAAGCAGAGCGCACACGACTGACTAAGCCGTTTCGTACTGCAATTGCAAATATGTAATTACGGTTTTGTGTAAACGTGATGGTGCCACCATTGTATTGATAGTTACTAGTCAAATCAAGTGTTTCTATCACACTAGCCTCCGTCCATACTCCTCCATTACCATGAACGTAATATATCGTACTTCCTGGTTCTGCATTGATTTCAAGCTCTACAATATTGCCTTGGGTCCCAGGAGTTACTGAAAAAGTAGGACGTTCAGGAACCTGATCCAGATCGACGTTAATTCTATAGTGATTAGGATCCATTGCATCAGCCATAACACCACCACTTAAGAAAAACTGACTTTCAGCATCAATGTATACTTTGTTTTCGTCCGCTTCGCTACTGCGTAATAGCTCAAAAGCATTTAGAAAACCATAGACAGTAACATCATCTACAATCGTCCAGCCCTTTGTGGATAGCCTAAAAAGGTGATCGTACGTACTATTTGCTTTTATTGCATATTCTCCGCTCCATTGATGGGCTGGTTGCATTGCGTCATCTCGAAGTACTTTTACATTTTTCAAGGTTAAATTTCTCATGTAACTAATCGCCAATCCATTAATTCCGATTGGATTTAATACGGTAAAGTTTTCAAATAAATTGTTGGTGTTAAATTTACCATTTAACTCTAAATCCACAATTGCAATCCCGTTACGCCCTCCATAACTGACATTGTTTCGAAAGAAGTTAATGCCTACAATTTTTGCATTGGTAGGTTTTATTCCACCTCCTTGACTTGGATCATCGTGGTTGGTATAGTCATAAGGGTGAAGATCATTTGGCGCTCTCCTTGAAATGATCGCATAGCCAGACATATTGTGATCGGTCGCTACATTGTCCTCCCATCTTACTGTTGCGCCTGTGGTGGCCCAAAATCCGACTCCAGCATGTCCGTGGTCTCCATCGCTTCTTGTTTTTTCCACCCAATCACCTGCATTTGGTGATGACCCTTCAGAGTAGATGGCGATGTTTCTTCTGAATCCACCAAGCTCGCTACCATTCTCATCTGTAAAGTGTGAACCCAAGACATTATAAGAGCAATTGTCTTCAAACCATACATGGGATTCGTGATTTACATATCCCCAACCTGGACTTCCCCAGAGCGCGCATCCTTGCACATAACCGAATGTACCATTTGGGTCTGTATCGCCTGCTCGATGAAAGTGGATTGCATATCTTCCTACTACATTGGTCATGGGGGAAGTCACTGGACTTTCAAGCTCAATCGCCTTGTTTGTTCTTCCAAGTTCTTCAAATTGTACATAACGAATATCTACTTCCTGCTGATGCATAAACATGATATGTCCTCTTCTGTGCTCCTCTGTTTTATTTTCAGATTCAATAATCACATTCCTTGTATAATTGGCGATATAAGGATATAACCCCGCAAATGCTGGATTGGTTGCTAGTATTCTTCGATCATTTACGGTAGGCGCATCAAGCGTAATATTGTTGCCGTTTATGTTTTGAATGGTAAATTCTTCTTGGTGTTTCCCTTGTAAACCAGATAGAACAACGCGATCTCCAACATTCCAATTAAGGGGAAACTGTCCGAGATTAAAGCTTGAAGTTCCTGCTGGAAACCATTGATCGGCTTGTACAAAGTTTGTTTTTTCTGCTCCATGCCACTGGATCGCTCCAACCGCAATAATCCCTCTACTTAGCAGGGTAGGGTCATAGCTGGTATCTATATTCCCATTGTCTAAAATGAGAATTTTTGCTGTAGAATTTGGCTGAATCGGATTATTCTGAGTGCCGATAGTAAACCGACTGTGTGGCATAGTAACGATGGTCTCTACTCTGAGCTCAGTATTTGTATTGGTTGCAAATTGCAGTGTTCCATCCACTCGAATCGTCGCCAACCGATCAGTGAATACACCATCCACCGTAACTGTATAGGCTGCAGGGATGACTACTCTTGCTCCAGTGCTAGGAACTGAACTGTCCCAAGTGTTCGGATCACTCCAATCTCCAGAGCGAATAGCAGTATGCGTAGCATCCATATCGGATGCTAGATTGAGTGCCATTTGAGCATGTGCAGGATGCTGGCTAAAGGCAATCTGTTGAAAACTAAAGAGAACGAAGCTTATAATTAATAATCGTAAAAAATGGAAGGAAAATGCATTGCTCATGGATTTTTTTTTTGTTCAACTAAGATACAAATTGAAAGTTACTACTCATAGTGTTTTTCTAAGAACTCCTTCACCATGCTAGATAGCGAACATTAAATTTCGAGCAGCTTTCTTTCTTATTCTAAAGGAATTACTTGTAATCAGGCACTTATGGATAAAATGACTGAATCTGTTTTTTATAAAAATTAACGTAATTAATTGATCATTCATAATTAAGTCTCTTCCTTCTTTAACCAATTTTGTTTTAAAACAACCCAATATAAAAGACAACCCGCAAAGAAAGGCAAAAGCCAGATAATCCTAGATTGAAAACGGTGGGCGACCATTGAAACACTACTACAGATTGTGGCATTAAAGAACAATCCTGCAATTATTGAGATAGCAAGGTATTTATAGAGGATTGGAACAGAAATCTCTTGTTGATAAAGAAGTAGATAGATCAGAAATAACGCACTACCATATACTACAATTTTTTGCAAGAAATTTATATTGGAACTATCCCATTTATCAAGGCTTTGTAGGGAGTTTTCAAGGGCAGGGACGGTATCCGACATATACCTTTTAAATACATTATGTTGCCAGTTGCCAAGATGAAGACGATGAAGGACGACCGTGTTGAAACTAACTAACTGCTGGGCGATTGTCTCTATCGTTTTGATGCAAAATTTTTTCAGATAATAGGGATGGCTCAAAAAGTCGCGAACAGGTTGACGATAAAGCGGATTACTTTTTGCCCAGGTGCCTTCAAGGTTTAGAGGGCTCTTAGAATCCCAAAGGAAATCACGAGGGATTGACCCCTTGTATTTACAGATGCTGTAGGTGTGTTCATTGCACTGCTCCTCTAGGAAAGGTTCAAGTAGTCCCATTTGATTAAATCTACCCATCAGAAAAACATTCCCTGAATTACTAGTAATAAATTCACCCTTTTTAAAATAATGAATTGTCGGAATGGTAAAATAACCTAACAAAGCAATCCCAAGTACTAGAGCCAACCGCTGATAGGATAATTCAGTAAATGTTTTTCTAAAAATGATTTTAATACCCAACAAGAACCCTAGGATCAAAAACAAAATATAGAAATGTGAATGATGAAGCGCAATAGACAACCAAAGTCCAAAACAAATGATGACGAACGTTAAAGAAAAACCTCGTTTAGAAAATAAGATTAATATCGAACTCAAAATTAGTATTGATGCTGCAAAATCTGGCATTAACATTCCTATGGTAATACCAATACTAGTTGTACACGTAAGGAGGGAAATTAGCAAGACAATAAACCAATCTGAAATTTCATCAAAGAAGCACAATACAAATTCACGAATGAACCATGCTACTAGCAATGCTTGTGCAACGATGACTAGCCAAAGACTGTCATTGAGACTTACATGTCGTATAAAAATCCCATATGTGGCAGGCCGAATCGGTGAGATATGATCACCAAAACCAGCCATCATATACGTTCCAGTATCTCCGTAAATAAACGGAAAATTGTTGTAGAGTGCCGGAATACAAAGAATAAACCCAGAGAGCAGCAACGTCAAGAATGACTTGCGTTTATTTTCTTGTTTAACTTGGAGCATAGAGAGAGAGCAATAAATACAAACCTACAAAAAGTAAAATCTAAAATTCTTAAGTACAAGTATAAGTAATATACTAGAGAATCAATCAAAAGGCAAGGGTTTAAATAAGCATTAACAGTGATTTACACATTTTGAATAGTTCCTAGCGTATTACGCCTTATCATGACGGAAATACTTTATCTTAAATTTCCCAGATTTGAAAGACGAATTTTCAACGCTCTTTTATAATAATTTTGCGTAAAAATTCTGCATTCGATATTTCCCTTCCCTTCCTACGGAATCAAAGAAAATTGATTCCTGTTATTCCAACATTGGCTTCGATCGGAAGCATTACAAACGCCATCCAAAGAAGTGTCATGTGGCAAGTAACCTGCTTGATTCTTTGCATTCCACATTTCACTTCGATCTCCAGCATTCACAAAGCCATCATGATTAACATCTCCTACGTACATAGCAAGAGCTCCGTTGGGCAATGTCTTCAGGCCACCCCCAAAGGCACCTAAGGCTGTAAAGTCATAAGATCCAGGCAATGTGCCATCAATCATAATCGGATTGGCTGACATGACGTCTAAGTGGTTTCTATGGCGAATGATTACCCAATAGGAACCTGTAGGAATTCCCGTACGTCTAAAATCTACGCTTGGCAAGCCATTTACGTCTACAATATCACCATCTGCTTGAATTAAGGCGGAGCGTGTTGCAACAGGTGTCGTATTGTCAGCAGCGGCTCTCAACTCAACAAAAACCCAGTCAACAATGGCATCAGGACCAGTATTGCTGAAAACAATAGGGGAAGTCATTTCTCCTCCACCACCAATGTGTGTATATCCTAGAGCAGTATAAGGTTCCACCAATGGAATGAGTCCACTAGAGCGGAGATCCTCAGAAATTAGTCCATTAGTGTCATACGACCCTTCTAAATGAACTTTCGCTTCGACTTGCGGGCCAGCAAAATTACTACTATCAACGACAGTAATCGTATAGATTTGAGTATTCCTACCAATAATTGGACAGGCATCATCATCGTTTGTTAGCAGGAAACTATGAATTCCAACATCTGTTACTGTAGGTGTCCAACAAAAGGTTCCAGTCGGTGTAAGGGTGTTGTTGTTTGCGACAGCAAACGTGCCAGTGGGAATGGCATTGTTCCAATACATTTGGACGTTATCTCCATCGAGATCACTTCCTTCCATTGAAAGGCAATAGTTGTTGCCTTGATAAGCCAAATAATTATAACTACCTGTATTCTGACCATTTTCAATAAAAGTGCCAGATTCAGGCAGATTATTATTGCAAGGTAAAACCAGAAATTGCATGTCTCGAGTGGTTTCCCCAATTTTTACGCCATTCCTGAATTCTTCTACTTTTATACAAATAATACCAACTTGAATAATATTTGGAGTAAATGAGACGGAACCCGTTTGTGAATTGAATGTTATTCCAGCTACAGTTGACAAAGGATTTGTACCACTACTAGGAAAACCGTAATCTACAGGCGTGTTTGCATCATGCAAACAATCTACCATACTAAACACAAGTGAATCACCATCTGGATCAGTCACCCCATGATTGTAGTTTATAAATTGTCCGACACAAGTATTCATGATCGGAATATTACTAAAAACTGGAGAATTATTGCAAGGTACTACAGTGTTCATTTCACTTTCAATATACATGTATTGACCTCCTGGATTATTCACCGTTGATATTGCATTGTTTCTACAACATAATCTCCAAGCTCCTACATAATTAGTACAGGTATTCGGCAAGAAAATACTCCCCTCATAAATATATTGCTCAACACCAGGCAAAGACCCTCCACCACATGAACTATTCAGAATTTGTGAAGGACACAATTGTGAAACCTCTGCAGAACTAACTAAATATAATGCAAGGCTATACGGAGTACCGCACCCAGTAATCGTTATTGGTTGTACGTTGTTTGTTGGAATACCGGAACAATCACGATACAGTTTTAATCTCCATAAATAATTTCCAGGGGAGATGCATTCAAACGTAAGATCGCCACCCATTGCGTGTGACGCATTGATATGGTTGTCTTCAGTGAATAAAAAGAAAAATAGAATAATAAGGATTAGACTTCTCATGTTGTTTTTGGTTTTACTGCTATTGATTATAAAAAAAACAATATTAGTAGGTTACTAATAAGTTGAAAGTTTTTAATAAAAGGTTGCATTTGAAAATAGCATAAATTAATAGTGCAATGACATGTCTAACCATTTAATACGTTGTGATTTTATAATTGTCGTTCAAATATCCTTAAAATTCCCATGTCGACCTTTCCCACTAGAAAATCGGCTCGCTCCTTTGAGCGTTTCTCCAGAGTTAATGGTTTCCATCCCTTTGTCAAACTCATTCCTCAAAGCATCGGGTAAAGGGTGATTCCATTGCTCATATACGCTTAAGCGATCATTACGCATACAGGCTTGTGGGAACTCCGTCAACTGTTTGGCTAACTCCTTTGCTGCATTCAGCGCTTCTCCTTCCTTTACCACTCGATTAGTGAGCCCCATTTGCAAGGCTTCAGTCGCGTCGACTGGTCGTCCTGTCAATATCAAATCCATCGCTCTGCTCATTCCAATCAATCGAGGCAACCGAATCGTTCCACCGTCAATCAAAGGCACGCCCCATCTTCTGCAAAACACGCCCATGATCGCTGTGTCTTCCATTACGCGAAGATCACACCACAAGGCTAATTCCAAGCCACCAGCTACCGCATAGCCAGAAACCGCAGCGATTACTGGTTTGGATAAGAGCATACGACTCGGCCCCATTGGCCCAATACCGTTTGGTGTCGTTGGGTTGGGGGTGCCCTTTCCTGCTAGTGCTTTTAGATCTGCCCCAGCACAAAACGTGCCTTGGGTACCGCCTAGAATTGCTACAGAGCTGTTGTCATCCTTGTCAAATGCTAGGAAGGCAGCTGCTAGCTCTTTGGCTGTAGTTCCGTCTACTGCATTTTTTGCTTGCGGACGGTTGATTAATATAGTGGTAATGTGGTCTTTAGTTTCTATGATTAGATTTTCCATGTTGTGGATAGATTTTTAATCTGTTTTGTTCCTTGGGACAAAATAACAATTTCGATAGATCTTTTTATCCAACCACTTTGTTTTCTAACTCTATTTACTCCTTGCCACCTATCGTTTTACACCAGAAGCAATCCCATTATTCTTATTGCTAATAATTTTGTCAAATCCATTGATGTCGCCATCCATATTAAAATCTGATGATAGATATTGGCTGAAATTGCCATTGTATTGGCTCCACAAAATCCGATCACTTCCATTGATGTCATAAGATGGCCAGTCATTGATTTGATCGCCATCACTGCCATACATGGCCCATATACCCGATTTGATTTCGCCTTGCCCAAACCCAGTCGGATTCGGAGAACCACGAAACGAGTTTTGACGGGTAAAGTTATACCGAAGCACACCGTTTACAGCCGTGACTAAACCGGCAGACAATATGCCCATATGATTACGGTGCTCCACCAAAATGTAAACTGAACTCGCATCAGCAGTCGTCAGCAAACAGCCATCTGGAAAATGAATCGTGCCATCATCAAACAAGATACCTGCCTTTCGGGCAAGTTCAGTAGTCGGTGTGAAATCCGTTCTCAAGGACACAAGCACCCAGTCTACTACTTGACGGTTGTAGGAAGCCTCAAGCTGGTCATAACTGACGTTGTCCCAGTCAGATCCCTCTGTTCCAGTATAAAACCAAGGATCCACATTGTACGGTTGCCCAGCAGGCGAAGCAGGATAATTCGGGTCGTACGGGTTCATACCCGGCAGTATACCATGGATTGTATTCAGGTCTGTCCGCATCCGACTCAAGTATTGCGTAGCGCTTCCAGTACTCAGCATCGGCCCTTCCATAAATAGCGTTAACTTCAATTCTACTACATTGTTTCCTGGAAGACAGCTATTGTTGTCATCAGGATCATATGTGCTTGAACTCGTCGGTGCATCTGGATAGGTTCCATCCCCATCATCATCTGTGCACCCAATTGAGTTGACAGTAGCTCCTAGCACAGAATAAGGACACTGATCACTAATGTCTGGTACACCGTCATCATCGGTATCCAATGTTGGATCACAGCTTGTCAGTGTGCAATCTTCTACTCTAAATGATATCGTAAGCGCACTACAGCTAATCCCAACCTTGTGCTTCTGCGAATATGATTTTGCTGTAAAAGAGTAATTCCCTGGAGGCAAAACCAATGGGCTGCTTCCACGATAGTTAAAGGGTTCATAGCTGTCAGTATATGCCCGATTTTGGTCGCCACTAAGCTCAAATCCAATGCTTTCAGTCAATAGGCCAGAGGTCTTCGCTTTGATGTTGTAATTTGTAGGAAGGGTAGATAAATCAATGATCATTCCATTCGTTAGGGTCAACACTTCTACTTCATTGTCCAAATCCCATATAACCAAAGCATCAATCTGGTCATCAAATACAGAATAGTTTATTTCATCGAAAGACGTGCATCCGTTTCCGTCAGTTATCGAAAGGCTATAGCTTGTGTTGACTTGAGGCGTTACGGTCCGAGTAGAAGCGGTTGAGCCATCTTCCCAAAGATAAGTATACGGACCATTATTGCCTATGATTGTTGGTGTCAATTCCAGCGCTGTTCCTTGGCAAATAACATCATCTGGCCCTAGTGTAAACAGACAATCAGAAACGATGTCAAACGTGATGGTTTCATCATAACAAATAAAACCAGTTAAATCATTATTGCTATAGGTCACGATATGCAAATAGTATTTTCCTTGAGAAATAGGAAAAGGGGCTGAACTACTAGTCAGTGTAAACGGCGCACTATAATCGTTTCGGGAAACCAACTTGTCTCCTCTGAGTTCCATACGCACACTTTTAGTATCTGGTCCGCAGTTGGCTACGAAATTGTATGAAGTTGGTAGATCATCAATGTTAAAGACAGCGCCGTCATAAATCGAAACATCTCCTGTACTATTCCCTAAGTCATGGAATACGAAATCAGTTAGTGTATTGAACAAGGAGTTGATGCGCACGGTATCCATGTCTATACAACCTTCTGCATCTGTTACCTTCACAATATAATCGGCAGTATTCACAACAGGAACGGTGATTTGTTGAGTGATTTGACCATCACTCCATTCGAAAGAAAAAGGTGGCTTACCGCCTAGGACGGTTGCAAACAAGAGCATGGTCTCGCCAGTGCAGACAATCTGATCAGCGCCAGCAATTGTAGCAAGGGTACAAATGTCATCACATACATCTCCTACACCATCGGTATCGGTATCTGCTTGGTTTGGATTAGAAACGGTAGGGCAATTATCAAGATTGTCATCAATACCATCACCATCAAAATCCCCAATACAATTGTTGATGATGACCTCAGAAGCGCTTAACGAAATTGCCGCGGTGCCATCATTTTGAGTGTTACTGTTAAACCCAGTAAACGATTCATTAAAGCTAACATCATTATTAGTCGGAAACTCTTTTACAGTGAAGCAAACGACTGCGATCTCTTGCCATTGAGTGCTTGTGATCGTAGGACAGCTTGCACTTGCATTTGCATCATTTAGCATTAAAGTAAGATTTACCACACCAGGATAGCTTGCATCATGCGTAGGCGCAAACCAAGTATTGTTTCCTGAACACGTTCCATCAAAATTAGAGAAGGAAATGTTGTCAAATTCAAGGACATCGGTGTCGTAATCAAAATAAATAGAGGAATTCCCAATTTTAAGTCCAGAAGCATTGACAGCTTGTGCTTTTATTGAAAAGTAAAATTTATTATCAATACAATTAATTCCACCATCTCCTTGGATTTTAAGGGATTGAGCTCCAGTAAAAAGTGAAGAGAAGAGAAGGGGAATCAGAATGAATATTATCGATTTAATGCTCATAGTCAGCGTTTACAAGGATTTTTTAATTAAAACAATTTACTTTTGAATCGAAACATGTCCCGTTTGATTCTTATTTCGTTTCCACAAATTGTAGTCATTTTGATTGACAACACCATTTCCATCTGCATCAATCGTTAAATACTGTTTTACCTTAGCGGAATTCCCTTCCCATAAGCTATAATCAGTTTGATCATTGAGCCCATTTGAATTGAAATCGCCAGCAAACAAGGTGTATTTTCCATTTATCAATTTCAATTGATTTGACCCCATGGCTTGTGTAGCTGCAGTTGTGAAATCATAAGGCGCCGCGTCATTTGAATCTACCGTTACACTACTGACTACTGCGACATGGCTTCTATGGTAAATAGCAAGATAATAATTACCAGAAGGTACATCTTTAAATACAATCCCTTCTACACCATTCAAGTCGACAAGTTCACCATCGCTCCTTAAAAAACAAGCGCGCCGAGCAATCACAGTATTGATGTCAGATTCGGCTCTTAATTCGGCTAGGACCCAATCGCAAACACTAGCAGGCAAATTATCCACTGACTCCGTCCCCGTATGGTTTATCAGTCCTCCAGTATAAGGATGTGATAGGGGAATCAGATTGCCTAGCTCGGTCCGCATCAAGTTGCCTGTTTCTTCCATGTGGCCTTCCAACATGACTCTTGCTCGTACTTGGATTTGAGTAATGTAAGTATCAACATAACAGCTCGGATCCGTAACAAAATTGGTGTTGAGCATATTAGGAATCTTATTGTAAGTATCAAACTTTGTAGACACCAGCGTACTGTTGCTACCTCCAAGCCAATCCTGCAATAACGTTTTATAAACGTCCCGATAGTCAAACTGCATTTGATTCGCGTTAAGATAGCCATTTGCATCAATCGCAGAATGATCTGGGTTCGTTCCAATAACTCCAGGAGTGATCGCATTCCCGAATAAGAACATCGGTGCATAATTACCATGATCTGTACCTAAACTACCATTTTGGGTCATTCGTCTTCCAAATTCGGAAAAGGTAGTCGTCAGCACCTTGTCGTCCAGGCCAAGCAACTGCAAATCATCCTGAAAAGACTTAATCGAGTCAAATACGTTGGTCAATAAGTTCGCATGTGTTCCTAGGTGTGGTGAACCAGAAAACACTTGTGCCCCATGCGTGTCAAAGCCATTCGTATGCAGCAGGAATATTTTTGTTTTACTGCCACCAGCTAGAAGCCTTGCTACTGTTTTCAGTTGTTGACCAAGTCCGGAAGTCGGATAGGAAGCAGAAGCGTTTGACCCAGCATTAAATACATTGGTAATGCGTTGTGCATAAACACTTGTACTGTTTTCAACAGACATGATATAAGCAATCTCGTTTCCATAATCCGAGGAAGGGATTGACGTATGTTGTGGTGTTCCAATACTTTGAACGAGGTTGTAGTAGCCACCAGGATCTTGTTGTGTTAAATTACTAGCGACAAACGATCCATTGTTTGACAAATAACCGACGGATGGTTTTCGATCTCCGAGTTGAATCCCAAGCGGATCTTCAAAGTTAGTATTCGGATTACCATACAATCCTGGATATGTTGCGCTTAGGAAACGGCCCATCCATCCACTATTTAGATTGAAGTTTGCAGGTGTTCCATCACCCCCAGAAAGCCACAAGTCAGTCGATTTGAAGTGAGAGCCGTTTGAATCTGGATAGCCTACTGAACGAATGATTTGAGCCTTGCTCGCATCGTATAAAGACTTAAATCCGCCCATTGAGGGATGGATCCCAATTTGGTCAGGCAAAGACATCGTTGTGTCCAACGGAATATAAGCCCCTGTCCCTGATTCATTAATTGCAACATCGGGTCGGTTTGCCTTGTACGTTGCATATTGGTTGACAGGAATCAAGGTGTTTGCCCCATCATTTCCTCCTTTAAGGAAGACCACCACTAGCACTCTGTCATTTATTCCCTGACAATTTAGCAAGGGAAGCATTTTCGGAGTAGCGAATGATTTAATTGGTTGGCTGTTCAAAAATAGCATTCCTAAAGATGCTGGCACTGAAGATTTTAAAAAGTCTCTCCTCTTCATATCACTTTATATTTAATAAGCAATGGCTGTCAATAACCGTTGCTGATTGATGTAATTTTATTTTACTTGATATTCCTGTGAAAACAGTATGGTTTTGAATAACTCCTCTAGTGGAATTCTAATGGCAGAATCATCTCCTGTATTGAGGTAGTCTACCCAGTCCTGTGTCCAGTCATAAGCAGGTGCTCCATTGAGGAAAACATCGTTTAGCAGATAGTCAAACCGATCTGGGCTTGGTGCTTCTGAAAACAAGTATTCTGTCAAGTCGGTAACAAGCGTTTGGGCATCAAAAATATTAGTGACCACCGCACTCGTTTGCACAAAGTCAACCACATCTAAGCGAGCATACAAATCACCATGTACCAAAAGCCGCTGGCCAGTGATAAACATCTCAGGTATCTTATAGCGCCCGATGATGGTGCTCGCATCAATCCAATTTCGATGATAGCCAGGTTCCTGATAGTAAGCAGAATACCCAGCAACCGTTTCTGGCTCAAAGATCTTCAGTCCAGCAGATGGGAACATGATTTCAAAGATCGACCTTCTGTAAAAATCATCGTGGTGTGTTTTGGCATCGGTATGCACATCAGGCACTTGAACATCAAAGAACGTAATGATCTCAAGAAACAGTTCTAATGGGGATTTGATAAGGTTTCCGATGGTCTCATTCGTAGCATCACTGTCCTCCATATCGTAGAAGTGTTGGCTCTTTAGCAATTGCTTCAACGTCGTTTCAAGATTGTAATCACTTGTCCGAAAGGTATTTGCTAGTGGCGTAATGATGTCGTTTTCGACTTCTGTGGTCAGGTTTCTCCCTACGAAATAGCGGTAAAGTTTCCGACAGATGGCTTTTGCTGTTTCCTGTTGGTTGAATACCATAGACACGAAGTCATCTAATTCGCGGTCCATGTCTGTCACATCGACTGCACCGATGATGGTTTGTCCATTAAACGCAGAGCTGAATGTCTTGTCTGATGTGTCGTGTCGACTTATGGTTGGGTAGCCTGTCGTAATCCCCGTATCTGGATCAAGATCTTGCGGGTCGGGTGGTGTTTGCCTAGTTCTAGATCTCCATCCGCTCAGGAGTTTGGAGGCGGTGATGATGTCTTGTTCCGTGTAGTTGGTATAGTTGCCTGGCCCTATCTGAGGTCCTTTACCAATGGTGAATAATTCTAGGAACTCTCTTGCATAATTCTCATTTGGTGCATCGTCGGTATTGATTCTACCATCCAAATAATCAAGCATTGAATAGTTTAAGGACATTTTTTTTGAGAGCACTCTGAAGTTCCCTAATGCGTAAAATCGGAGCAACTCTAAGTAATCGAAAAACGATTTGTCATGGGTAGTAGAGTTGAAGGTCGTTACAAAGTTTGCATGAAGGAAAAATGCCATTTTGTGGACAATAGAAGTATCCTGCATTGCTTCATTCACCCACCAAGCAAGGACCATTCTTCTCAAGTAAAATCCGCTAGAAATGGGCGGCACCCCACTGTTAATCCAAGGCTGCCCCGTTTTATAGTCGACAGGTTCTGGCATCGATAGAGGTGGAGCTATAAACAGTTCATCCACAGCATCTGACACCGATTTGGCGGATAGGCTGTCTACTCGAGGCTTGGTATAGTTGAAACATGCCCTTCTCAGGAGGTGTTTGGCGTGGCGCTTGCCTAGCGTTCCAGTGTGTGGTTGTAATGAAGCCATACGTACAAAGTATTAGTCAGTAATACAATTCAAAATTGAATCTTGTTCCTTTTCGGAAATTGATTTTTTTGTTAAAATGAGAAAAGTCTGAATACTAGAGGAGGATTTGATTCGGTTAGAATCGAATAGCTCTTAACTTTAGTGTAAGTGGCACGATTTGTTGCAATCAGCTCTAAATGAGGAGTAGTCCTAGATTTTGGTTGACACAAAGTAACTAAATTTTTGTAAAAAAATATTAATAATAAGTATAATTCAAAGGCACTTAAGGTGCGAAAGGTCTCAGTCTACGGTGGAACCCTAGGGAATCAGCATAGAAATCTAGCCCATTAAGGCGACAGCAACATTCATTGTGTAAGTATAGGATAATTATACAGGCTAGCAAATGGCTTTGTAGTGTAGGTTTGAGTCTACTAATTGTTGAAGTTAAATCTTATATTTTGGATTTTAAATACGAAAACCTGCTAAGAATTCTTTAGGTGTTTGAATTGATAATCTACTTTTTTTATAGTCTTTTAAATTTCGAGTTACAATATGATTTAAACCTTCTTCTGTAGCGCAAAAGTTTTGAATCGCATCTTCAAAATCCTTGAATTCAGATAATGCAGCTTTTTCTATAGTTGACTCTTTAACTGGCAAGGTTTCAGTGAGTGTAAGAAGCTTAAGTATAATTTGCCGAGACTTCTTTTTCGACTCGATTTTAGAAACTACATAGTCAATATTATTAATGGAAAGGGAAGATAATGTTAGATGTAGCTTCTTTCTTTCTGCAAGGTCAAATAGAATTGCGGCCTCTTTAGCGAAACCTTCTCTTTTGAGTATAAAGTCTAATACTACATTTGTATCAAGAAAAATTTTCAGCATAATTTCAAAAAATGGTTAGAGATGCTTTTTTAAGATTTCATCCTCAAGGACTTTTTTATAATTAATATTTTTACTTGTCAATTTGACAGAGCCGTAAAGTGATTTTGTTATTGGACTTAAATTTAAATCATTAGAAGATAAACCTTTACTTGATATAGATTTTAAATATTCTTCAATTATATTTGACAAACTTCTTCCTTGAGATTTAGCATAGAGTTTAGCTTCTTCAATCACTGTTTTATCAATCGATAATGTTAACTTAGTAGACATGCTATACGTATTTTTTATAAAATGAAGATACGTACAATTCGTTGGATTTGCAAGTTAACCTTATTTCGCTCTTACAATTATCGTATAACTAAGTGTTTAGAAGACAATCAGAATCTATGATTTTATAATCAAGCTATATCAATCTCTTTAAATCGCCGCACTCGATCCTTTCGCTTCTGATGCACCCATTCAGGCCAAGATTCAGAATCCTCCGCATCATAAATCCTCAATTTTTGATTATCATCTTTGATCAATAAGTCTTGGGCTTTGCAGCCTAATATTTTTGCAGCAGTTTCAAGACCTGAATTCGTAGCGCCTCCCACGCCATGAGATAATGTGCTTGCCCCTGTTAAGTACAAATTTTCGATTTCAGTCTTCGCCTTAAAAGCAAAAGGACCAACCCCTTTCAAGGTTTTCTCCGTTCCATAGACATTGCCTCTAGTGGAGTTGATGTAATAATTATTAGTCATTGGAGTGCCCAATTCTGCTTGGATGATGTGTTTTCTAGCATCTGGGATTAACTGTTCCACGGTATTCAACATTTTGTTGATCAACTTCTTTTTAAAGGTCGCATATGCTTCGGTGTGATAGTCTTTGTCGTTCTCGAATTCTTCAAATGCAGCATAGTCTAAAAAGGTAACGATTTCAAAATTATGATATCTCCCATTGAAACTTGCTGGATCTTTAATCGATGTACAACTCACAAAAACACCGTTAAATTCATCACCGTTTAAAATGTCTTTCTTCGTTAGTTTTCCGAATACCGTATCCAAGTCAGGTTCGCTAATTTTCCAGATATTCCCAGAATCGATTCCGTATTTAGTAACATCAACATCGAGCGTCAAAAATAGAATAAGGGATGTCACTGAATACTTCGTCGTATTTAATCGCTTTCTAAGCTTATTGCTTATGTTTTCTGAACCGACAAGGTCCAAAAATGTGCTATTGGGATCTGCATTAGAGATGACCTGATCCGCTTTAATTATTGAACCGTTTGCTAGTTTGACACCAACGGCCTTACCATGCGCTACTAAAATTCTGTCGACTTTTGATTGAGTTCTAATTTCACCGCCTAGAGATTTGATTCGCTTCGTGAATGCTTTTACATAGCCACCACCTCCGCCCATCGGGTAAAATCCTCCATCAAAATAATGCGCCATCAGCATACAGTGCACTAGGAAACTGGCTCTGTTTGGTGGCAATCCATGATCCCCACATTGAACATTGAGAATGGTTTTGAGTAATGGATCCTTAATGTGCCAATCAATTACCCGTTTAAGGGTAAACAGCCCGTATTTGCCAACATACTTCGTTTTAAAAGGAACGGTGATGTGGTCCCAGAATCCCTTCATATTTGGAATGACCATCATTTGGGTATGGATGGTTTTAACAAGATCAACATATTTATTAATGCCTTTTTTTTCTTCTGGAAAACGCTTGCACAATTCGGTTTTCAGATGTTCAATTCCTGAAGGCATGTCGAATTTCTCCTGACCGATATGACAATGTTCGTATCCTTTTTTATTCATTTCAAAAAAGACCATGTCATTTGCAATACCTAGTCCACAGAGCAACTCATTGGTACTGTCTCCTTCGCCGATCAAGCCAACATAATGAAGACCTGGGCTAAACCGTTGTCCATTCAACATAAAGCTGTGACACCAGCCTCCTGGGACATCATGTTGTTCCAGCAATAAAACTTCCTGGCCTGCTCTAGCAAGACACAAAGCAGTTGCCAACCCACCAGCACCTGAACCAACTATTATGGAATCGTATTTTTTATCCAACGGCTTTTATTTTTCTAATGCCTATAACCTTAAAGGTTTTCTTCTCCTAAGAACGAATTACTTCTAATCTTTCAAATACAAACATATCTATAAAATTGGTTAGGATAAAGGTAGAAGTACTTTTTTTCTATTTTTCCTTGAATTAATAGATATTAAGCGTTTTTTCATTTATTTGAAACAAAATGTCACAAAACATACAACCTTTCTTCTTTACTTGTTGTCTTATTTTTTGTATAATAGTGATTCCAACCTCCAAAGTACAAAAACTATCAAATGCGTAGATCAATTTTTCCTCTGATAGGAGCACTTTTAGTAAGTGTCCTATGTTTCGCCAATACTGATAAATATAGAGGTATTCTCAATAATAGTCCTGCTACAACTTTTACAATAGCTTGGAATCAAATTGATGGAAACAATCCGGTCGTATATTTTGATGTAATAGATCATGGAACGAACTGGCAAAGCTATGCCAATAATCAAACACCAGATAAGGTGGTTGCCGCTCGTGGAATGCAAAATAATTTTGTACGTCTTACTGGCTTGCAACCAAACACTGCTTACTACTTTGTGATCAAAGATTCAAATAGCACTAGTGCGCGATTTTGGTTCAAAACAGCACCAGATGTGCCAAACGAGCGGCTTTCTATTATTGCAGGAGGAGATTCAAGGAATAACCGTACACCGCGCCAAAAGGCAAATCTCATCGTTTCAAAATTGCGACCTCATGTCGTAATGTTTGGTGGTGACATGACAGATGATGACACAACAGCAGAATGGATTGATTGGATGGATGACTGGCAACTGACGATTGGAAGTGATGGCAGAATTATTCCAATCGTAGCAGCTAGAGGAAATCATGAATATAGTAATGCGGTAATGCTAGATCTTTTTGATTCACCAAGTCCAGATATTTATTATTCATTAAGCTTTGGTGGAACCTTGCTTAAGTCGATCACTTTAAATTCGCTTATCTCTTCAGGAGGAAATCAAGCAGCATGGTTAGAAACAGAATTGCAGAATAGCCAAAATTTTATCTGGAGAACTGCTCAATACCACTTTCCAATTATTCCCCACAATTCAGGAAAATTAGACAACTTACTTCAACGACAAAATTGGGCACCTAAATTCGACCAATATGATGTACAGTTATCCGTTGAGTGCGACGCTCACATGTGTAAATCGACTTATCCAATCCGTTTAGCAGCGGCTGGTGAACCAAATGCGGACAAAGGATTTGTCCGTGATGACAATAACGGAACGGTTTACGTAGGAGAAGGCGCATGGGGCGCTCCGCTTAGAGCCAATAATGATGACCATCTATGGACAAGGGCGAGTGGAAGTTTTAACCAAGTAAAATGGATCTTCGTAGATGAACAACAGATAAAAATTAGAACAATAAAAGTTGATAATGCAGCAACTGTTGGCCAGGTAAACGATTCTAACATATTCCTGCCTCCAGCAAATCTAGACATCTGGAACCCTGCAACAGGATCAGTCATCTGTATTGAAAATCCAAACTTTACAGGAGGACCAGATCTTCAAATCATCAACCCGTTGGATGGTGCATTGATTCCAACAATTCAAAACGTATTTATTGCTACAACAGCAGTAGACAACAACGGTTCTGTCGATCGAGTAGATTTTTATGTTAATGGAAATCTAGTGAATTCTCTATCGACTCCTCCATTCAACATAAACTGGTTGCCTCCTGCTTCTGGTCCCTATGAAATTAAAGCGGTAGCTTTTGATAATGACGGATATTCGGGTAGTGATATTGTGAATATTACAGTTGCAGGAACAACCTCTACAAACCCAGTCAGTCAAAGCAGTGATGACGCTGAAGAAAATCAGATTGGTGTACTGTCTCTATCAAGCAGTGACCTTGAGTTGGTAAATGATGGAATCGTCAATGGTGATCAGCAAGTCGGTATCCGATTTAATAACATTAGTGTGCCGGTTGGAGCTACAATCACGAATGCTTACATTCAGTTTACAGCCAAGGATGATGAAAATAACAACACCAATCTAGATATTAGTGTAGAGATGGATCCAAACCCAGCAACATTTTCAACTAGTCTTGATGTTTCGGATCGAACGCCAAGCCCATTATTGGTTAGCTGGGCGCCCGCAGCTTGGACGAACGGTGCTAATGGAGTTGATCAGCAAACGCCAGACTTGAGTCCGTTGCTTCAAACTGTTGTCGACATGAGTGGTTGGTCATCTGGCAATTCTGCAGTTTTCCTTATTTCCGGCAGTGGACAACGACGTGCATACTCCTATGACCAAGGAGGAGGTTTACAGCCAGTATTACATGTCAATTATCAAATGAATCTTCCTCCGATTACAGGGCCAAATTTTCCTGCCAACCAAGTAGTTTGTGGGAACAACTCGCTTGTACTAGATGCTGGAGCTGGTTTCTCCCAATACTTCTGGAACGGAGATCTTAGCCTTAATCAAGGACAGTTTTATCAAGTAGCGAGTTTCCCAACTTCTGTTTATGTAACGGTCATGGATCAATACGGACAACAAGCAACAAGCATAACCACAAACGTTACACAGTCTGCTGGGCCAACTGTGAATCTGGGTGCTGATGTGACCATTTGTAGCACTTGTAATACTACGCTAGATGCTGGGGCTGGCTACGCAAGTTATTTGTGGAGTAACGCAGCCACCACTCAAACGATTACGGTGTCTACACAAGGCATCTATTCGGTGACAGTGACGGACTCAGATGGCTGCACGGCAGAAGACGAGCTTGAATTATTCGTACTTCCTCCAATTACTGCACCAACACTGCCTTCAAATCAAGTGGTTTGTGGGAATGATTCACTTCAGCTAGATGCAGGGGCTGGATTTACACAATATTACTGGAATGGCAATCTTACTCCAAACCAAGGACAGTACTATCAAGTTACAAGTTTTCCAGCTACTGTATTTGTGATTGTTGAAGATCAACATGGTCAGCAAGCGACTAGTAACTCAGTAGTCGTAACTCAGTCTATCCCAACGGTTAATCTAGGGCAAGACCAAACGATTTGTAGCACTTGTAACACAACACTTGATGCCGGAGCAGGATTCGCGAGTTATCTATGGAGTAATTCTGCTACCACTCAGACGATTACGGTGTCCACGCAAGGTATATATTCAGTGACGGTAACAGATTCAGATGGCTGTACGGCAGTGGATGAGCTAGAATTGTTTGTACTTCCTCCAATTACAGCACCGACACTTCCTTCGAATCAAGTGGTTTGTGGGAATGATTCACTTCAATTGGATGCAGGCGCTGGATTTACACAATATTACTGGAATGGCAATCTTACTCCTAACCAAGGACAATATTATCAAGTCACAAGCTTTCCTGCTAGTGTTTACGTGATTGTTGAGGATCAACACGGCCAGCAAGCAACGAGTAATACGATAACCGTTACACAGTCTACCCCAACGGTTACTTTAGGTCCAGATATTACAATTTGTACTGGATGCAATGCGACGTTAGATGCTGGTGCTGGGTTTGCAAGTTACCTATGGAGTAATTCGGCGACTACTCAAACGATTACAGTGTCCACACAAGGCATATATTCAGTGACAGTCACGAATTCAGATGGTTGTGTAGCAGACGATGAGTTGGAATTGTTTGTACTTCCGCCAATTACAGCACCTTCTTTCCCTGCCAATCAATTGGTTTGCGGGAATGACCCGTTTCAATTAGACGCAGGCCCTGGATTTGCTCAATATTACTGGAATGGCAATCTTGCTGCTAACCAAGGACGGTATTATCAAGTAACTAGTTTCCCCGCATCTATTTATGTGATTGTTGAGGATCAACATGGACAACAGGCAACGAGTAACACAACCAACATTACACAATCTGTCCCAACGGTTAATCTTGGTGCTGATATCACGATTTGTGGAGGCTGCAACACAACATTGGATGCTGGTGCCGGATTCGCAAGTTATTTGTGGAGCACAGCTGAAATCACTCAAACGATAACCGTGACGACTCAAGGCATTTATTCAGTAACAGTGACGGACTCCGATGGTTGTACCGCAGAGGATGATCTAGAAGTCTTTATCAGCACACCCGTCTCCGAACCTGATCAACTAAGTTCGGTTCGAGTATATCCGAATCCTACAGACGGTGAGGTATTTATCCAATTGCCAGAATTGATACAATCGACGACGGTGCGCTTGTTTGATATGAACGGTAAAGTAATTGTATTGGAAGAGGCTGTTGACTTTGAATCTGGTTTGGGTCGGCTTAGTTTGCAAGGCTTGAGTAGCGGTGTGTACTATCTACAAATGACTTCAAACGGCCAGCAAGCTTCAAGAAGGATATTGTTGATGAGCAAATAATTGTCAAGTACTTATACAATAAAACAAATAGTCAAGCGTTATAAGAGTGGTTAGTAAAATATTTATAGCCGCTAAACTGCAGTCAAAGGGAATGCGTTTAGCGGTTTTTTTGTCTGGGTATATCATTAAAACAAGTAAGATAGCGAATATACAAACTGACCTGGGCATTATCTGGCCTAGGAATTATCGTATCAATATCGAATCAAAAATAATTGATTGCCAAAACAAATATCATATCATTTTGTGGGTTTACGTATCGTTAGGGATGTTCTAGTGTAAATGCAATTACACAATCAATTAGAACAGGATGGTAGACGAATATGCACTGTTAACAAACAAACTAACCCAGAATCAGTTTTTCCATTGAAAGTATTCAGCAAAACCCTTACCTTCGCAACCTAAAAACAAGACACATGGAAGGTTGGATAGACACACATGCACACTTATACGCGCAACAGTTTGATGAGGACAGAGATGCCATGCTAAAACGTGCCATTGACAGTGGTGTGAATCGGTTTTACTTGCCAAACATCGATCAGTCGTCAATCGAGGGCATGCTGAAGCTAGAAGCAGACTACCCAGAACACTGTTTTGCGATGATGGGTCTCCATCCCTGCTCAGTAAAAGAAAACTACGAGGAAGAACTGGCAGTTGTCAAGTCATGGCTCGACAAACGTCCCTTCTGTGCAGTAGGAGAGATTGGTCTAGATTTATACTGGGACAAAACCTTTTTCGAACAACAGAAAACCGCCTTCCGCCAACAGATTCACTGGGCCATTGAGCTGGATCGGCCGATCGTCATCCATGCTAGAGATTCCCTAGAAGAAATAATAGAAATTGTAACCGAGGAACGCCATGAGAAACTACGCGGTATCTTCCATTGTTTTGGCGGTACCGTAGACCAAGCCAACCGGATTCAGGAACTCGGTTTTTTGATGGGAATCGGTGGGGTAGTCACCTTCAAAAAGGCAAAGTTGGATGAACTGTTGCCACATATTCCTTTAAAGAGCTTAGTACTAGAGACGGATGCTCCCTATTTGGCTCCTGCTCCTTATCGCGGAAAGCGCAATGAAAGTAGCTACATCCCTGACATTGGAGCTCGGGTGGCACAATACATGGATATTCCAATGGAGGAAGTCTGTCGAGTCACGACTGAGAACGCCATGCAGTTGTTTGGTGGCAAGAAATAAACTAAAGAAACGAGTCAATGTATCACTTGTTGAGATCCTACAATAAACAATAGAAAGACGAGATGACTAGAACGTCCATCCAATTTTCCTGCCTTTTCATAGAAAAAATAGAACTATTTCCAATAAAATTTGTATTTAGCAGCCTGTAATTAAGAACCTATGAATGTACTAGAACTTATAGATGTTGTAAAGCGATATGAAAACCATACTGCTGTTGACAATGTGAGCTTTACGGTTCCTCAGGGTACTATTTATGGCTTGTTAGGGCCAAATGGTGCTGGGAAAACGTCATTGATTCGGATCATCACTACGATCACCCGAGCAGATCGCGGTACTGTATTGCTCAATGGGGAAAAGATAAACAGCTCTACGCCATCAAAAATTGGCTATATGCCTGAAGAGCGTGGGCTTTACAAAAAAATGAAAGTAGGAGAACAGTTGATGTATCTTGCTCAATTGAAAGGATTGTCTAAGAGAGATGCGAAGAAGGAAATTAGTGATTGGTTAGATAAGTTTGACGTAGCTTCCTGGTGGGACAAGCGAATTGAAGAGCTTTCTAAAGGAATGCAACAGAAAATTCAGTTTATTTCCACAATCATCCACCGACCTAAACTGTTGATTTTAGATGAACCGTTTTCTGGACTTGATCCCATCAATGCAAACTTGATCAAAGATGAAATCTACCAGCTGAACCAAGAAGGAACAAGTATCATCTTTTCAACGCATAGAATGGAACAAGTTGAAGAGATTTGTGAGCATATCGTTCTGATTAATAAAGGGAAAAAGGTGCTCGATGGTAATATGAAACAAGTGAAACTAGATAACAAGGAAAACTTGTATCGAATTGACTACGAAGGCACATTGCCCAATCATATCGGCGATCAATTTAAACTAGAATCATCTTCTGAGAACGAATTGTTGATCAAAGTATCTCCAGATGAAGACTCTAATCAGCTGTTGGCGGCCTTGATTCAAAATAATGTACATGTCACTTCCTTTAATGAAGTGTTACCAACGTTGAATGATATTTTTATAAAACAAGTAGGACATAGTGATGAATAAACTTTGGCTAATTATAAAAAGGGAATATCTTACCCGTGTTACAAAGAAGACGTTTATCCTAGCAACGCTGGGCACTCCTTTGGCACTTGCACTTTTTCTTGCTGCAGAGCTCTATATCATTGGTTATGAGAGTGAAAGCAACAGAATTGCAGTGGTAGATGATGCAGGATTGGTAAAGGGAACCACCAAAGCACTCAAAGACAATAAGACCGTAAAGTTCTTTGTTCGAAACGAATCCTTAGACGAACTAAAGGAAAAGTATCTGGACCTAAACTATAATGGTGTTTTGTACCTTCCAGAAAAATTAAGTCAATCCGTTAGAAAGGATATTAAGGTAGAATATTACTCAGATGATAAGCTCGGGATGGTTTCTAAAGCCTACATTGAAAAAGTCGTCGGAAAACGGGTGGAAGAATTGCGGATTACAAAATCTGGGTACGACAGAAAAGTCCTCGATGGCTTTGAGACCAGTGTAGAAATGAAGCAACGTACTACCACTGGAGAAGAGGATGAAAAGTCCTTCAGTGCTGAAATCGCTACCTTTATTGGTATGCTAATCGGGTATATCATGTTCTTTGTTGTGATGATCTATGGTTCTATGGTAATGCGTAGCGTGATGGAGGAAAAGACCAACCGAATTGTAGAAGTGATCATCTCTTCCGTCAAGCCGTTTCAGCTGATGCTAGGTAAAATCATTGGTGTTGGGATGGTCGGATTGACACAATTAGGTATTTGGGCGATATTGATTCCGGGTATTGTCATGGCGGCTTCCTTTTTCTTACAAGGCGCCGTCGATCCTAGTTCACTCGAAGACTTAGGTGGTATGGGAGGAGACTTTGATCAGGAATCGACTCAGGAGTATATCTTGAAAGCACTAGAAGAAATGAGAGAGATGAACTGGTGGGCAATTATCCCGACTTCCATCTTGTTTTTCTTAGGAGGCTACTTCCTTTATTCATCCATTTTTGCTGCCTTAGGTTCTGCGGTTGGCGACGACGTTGCTGAAGCGCAATCACTAACAGTTCCAGTTTCAATGTTACTTGTTATTGGTTTTTTGTTGATGATTGCTGCAATACGAAATCCGAATAGTAGTTTGGCCTTCTGGTCATCGCTTGTTCCGTTTTTCTCACCGATACTCATGCCTGCACGTCTAGCGTTTAATCCTGCATGGTGGGAAATCGCTTTGTCCTTAGTTATCTTGGTTATTACCTCCTTGTTTTTTGTGTGGCTTTCTGCCAAAATTTATCGAGTAGGAATATTGATGTACGGTAAAAAAGCAACCCCGAAAGAGATTGTCAAGTGGATGTTTTATACGGAGTAACGTATTGTTTTATGAAAAAGAATAAGGAAACCACAAAGGCGAAAATTTACGATGCGCTAGTCGATATTCTAGAAAATAAAGGCTTTCAAAGTGTTGGTATCAATTCTATTGCTCGTAAAGCAGGTGTCTCCAAGGTATTGATTTATCGCTATTATGGTGGTTTGGAAGGATTATTAAAAGAATACAAAAACAACCCTAGTAGCTCTCCAGTCATCCGAGAAGATGAACTGAGTTTTCTAGCAGATGAATTCAATGCTGTACAGAATAACAAGGAGAAATTATACGATTTTAGATTAGAATTGGCAAAACGAACGGTTGATTCAGCAATCGAAAACATCCAGAGCAACAAAGGGTTACAGGAAATTCTTCGTTGGCAAACCATTGAATCAAACACCATCACCGAATTCTTGCAAACAGAACGAGGGAAGCGATTTGAAAAATTCGGCCAATTCTGGTCAGGTATTGAGGATTATAACATCATGGCGCTCCTCACCATCATCAACAGTTCAATTGATAATTTGGCCATTTCAAAGTACAATAAAATGCTTGATGGCACTGAATTGTCTCAAGGTGGCTGGGACGAAATACAAAAGGCACTCCTTTATATTTGTGAAGCGGTGCATGAGAAGCAGCAAAGGGATAATGAGTAATTAGGAATTTATTCCGTTAATGTTTAATGAACAGATGAATGTGCTTCAACACAATCTGATTAGAAAATAAGAATTGGGAACAAGAATTTAAAATTTATCTACTATGAAAAACTGGCTGCTTCTAATCTTAGTATTTGGAATAATTGCGCTTCAAGCTCAAGAAGAAACAATTCGAGTGAAAGATAAATACGGGAAAACAGGTCCACAGATCCGTATTTTAAACATGGATTGCCTACACGATCGTGGTTTTACTGGAAAAGGAGTAACCATCGCGCATTTTGATGATGGATTTGATAAGATAAACAAGTCGAGAGCCTTTGAGTATGCAAGGAAAAATGGCTTGATGCTCGGTGAATATGATTTTGTATTTGACAAGGAAGACATCGACGAAGACAACGTTGGGACACATGGTTTTGAAACCGCTTCCGTCACACACGGATACATCTATGGATTATTTGTTGGAACCGCTTATGATGCGAACATCCTCCTAGCACATACAGAGGACAACCGCACCGAGAAACACGTTGAAGAACATAACTGGCGCAAAGCAGTCGACTGGGCAGTAGAAAACGGCGCAGATATAATCACAAGCTCCTTACAATACAATGAATTTGATGAAGGAGAGTACAATTACTCTTACAAGGACTTGAATGGGCGCACAACGATAATTACTAAAGCGGCGGAGTATGCTTCTGATCTTGGTGTATTAGTGGTTGCTTTACAAGGGAATTTTGGTGACAGTAAGTGGCGCTATCTCGCGGCTCCTGGCGATGCGTTTTCTGTGCTTACCGTTGGCGCAGTAAATAGCAAAGGAGAAAAAGCACCGTTTTCTGGCTTTGGTCCTACACCTGATGGAAGAATCAAGCCTGATGCGTTGGCGGTAGGGTGGAATACGAGCATCTATAAAAAGCAAAACCTAGTTGGCAGCGGAAACGGGACTTCGTATGCTGCACCTGCCATTGCTGGTCTAGCTGCCTGTTTAAAACAAGCACACCCCGATCGGACAAACCTCGAAATCATAGCCGCCATTCGGCAAAGTGGTGACCGATACGCGACCCCTGATATAACGGGCGGATATGGCTACGGAATTCCTGATGCTTGTGTAGCAGATGACATCCTTACAAAATTAGATGCGCTCATTGCTGAAAACAAATGGGTGACGGCTGAATCAAGTGAAATGAGGTGTAATACACAAGGAAAATCTCTTGCCTTTAGACCAACATTTGGCAAGCGAAAAGTAAAGGAATATGTGGTTTATGACAGCAGAGAACAAGTATTAGACACTTTCAATAAAAAAACAAAGTCAATCGATTTTAGCGAGTATAAAGAAGGACTTTATTTACTAAAAGCAATTCGTAAAAAAGGAAGTCCCGCAATTGCAAATGTGTATGTAAATTTTCTTAGGTGAGAAATTAGAATGACTTTCTGATTGGTAACCGATTTTTCACTCAGGGAACAGTAAAATTATCGGCTTTATGCATTTACAGCATGATTTTAATTAAACATTAAACATTGATAGTTAATCATTAATAGTCATTTAAAACAGGGCTCATTATCAATTCATTGTTGATCGAAACACAGTAAAAGCCTTAATTATTTGTTGTTTTTATTTAAAAAAAGGTTAAAAAGTACGCCTTGCCGAAGCTTCATTGGAATTATATTTATAAATTCGCTGCTATGAACGTGATATACTATTTCATAACCCTGCTATTCGCTAGTCTTCTGCTCCTTGGATGCAAGTCAACTGGTAACTCAAACGAATCGATCTCGGCTGAGGAAAAGTTGATGTGGAGTCGAGCAACTAAAAAGAATACAGAATATCACTATTTGGCCTACGGAGATCAATTTCCGAATGGTAGCTATATGGATGAAGCGGAAGAACGATTTGACTCACTTGATTTAGGTACGATCGATAGAGAAACGCTATTATCCAGAAGGTTTACTGGCTATATTAACCGCAGTGGAGATAAACAGGTATTATCCCTTCGTTTTGAAGTAATAGATGAACGTGAGGATGCTATGTATTTTAGAGCTATGGTCAATCTAGGCGCTCTAGGAAGAGTTTTAAACGGAACAATAGACCCGACAGATAATACGATTCAATTCATTGAAATTAATGACGGAACAAGATTGATGATAAGTGATGGGAAAATTTATGCCCGAGCTGATAAAACGATTCTTGAATCCATAGATTTAGACCAATATTGGGTATTGGATTAAAACCAAAATTATGATAAAGTACCTTTCCTTTTTGTTGACAGGACTACTATTAATAAGTCTATCTGCTTGTAACAATGATGCAGCTTACAAGGAAGCACTTGACAAAATTGCCATGCTTGAAGATGAGCGATCTGAGTTTGAAAGTGAAAAAGATTTGATTAAAACAGAATACAACGAGGTAATTGAAACCTTGAATGATATAGATCTCACACTGATGGAGATTGATACTCGAGAACGAGACATGGAAAACCTAATTGGAGATTTAAGCGGAAAGGAACTTCAGCGCGAGTTGATCCTAGCAAAAATAAAAGGATTGAAGGATAAGAATGTAGCCGCTCAGAAAAAAGCCAATGCCCTGCAAAAAAAGTTGAACAACATGGACTCTTCGGATGATCCAGTACTGGATAAAATAATTCGGCAATACGAACAAAAGCTGAAAAAGAAGGACGAGGAAATCAAAAATTATGAAGTAACCATCAATCAGATACAAGCAAAGCTGGAATTCACCAAGGATCAATTGGCAGAGCAATACGGTATTGTAGCACAACAAAAGCAAGCATTGGAATTAAAAAATGTGGATCTAGTGAAAATAAATCAAACACTGGAGAGCAATCTTAAGGAACTAAAAAAGAAGGATAAAGTGATCGCAGACTGTGCGCGTGCATATTATGTAGCGGGCACAAGGAAAGCATTGAGAAAATCAGGAATCGTGAAAAAAGTGGGATTGAAAGCTACGCCTAATTACCAATCTAAGTTGAAAAATGATTATCCGATTGATTTTTATAATCAAACGGAGATAGAAACTAAGGGCGATATCCTAACCGTTTTACCTGAACGTCCTTCTAATTCCTACAAAATTGATGGCAATAAACTAAAAGTAAAAAATATAGCATCATTCTGGCAAACCCGAGATGTGATTATCGTATTGAAATAGCATTTCTTACTGCGTATGTAGGCCAGAAGTCTACAATTTTAAAACAACTTAGGAGTATTCTTGTTATAACATTAATGTGAAGTAAAAACACAAAATTCAATTTTGAATTTTCGACTAATTGCAATTATTATAATGAATAGAGCTAAACTGTGGAAAAATCGCATGTAAAATTTGGGTTTATTAAAAATAATTGATAATATGCAGATAATTAAACCTCAAAAATATTAATATGAAAAAAATGACGATTCCCCCAATTGACTTATAATGTAAGAAACCCCTAGGAATCAATGTCCTTAGCCCTTCCCGCTTAAGTCATGCTATTTAGTACAACTACGATTTTTACTTGTTCAATATAAAGAACCAATTAGCAGCAACTAATTGGCTCTGTGAGCAAAACCTCCTTGGTATAGTGGTTTTCGAAATACATGCTAATTTAACTATTTTTATTTTTATATAAAAACTTAGTTATAAGACGAACAAAGACCAACTATATATCAGGGATTTACACATTTTTTTAACGCTTAAATCCTTTGGATTATGAAAAATTTACTATTCTCTTTCCTAATGCTTGTTGCAGTAGCATTCCCTACAAATTTCACTACTGCTTCTACCTTTGACTTCGATGTTGACCATTCCGTTACTATTGCGGTTAGTGTTAACGGTACTGTGCACTCTGTCACGCTTAATTCAACAAATGGGAATTGCCCGAGTCCAGGCTTGGGGTTGTTAACAATTACCTCTGCTTCTACAAACCAAACCTTGGTTTCTACTCCTCTAATGCCAAATGGCAACTCTTGGGATGGTGAGGTAATCGTTGTTGGTAGCTTTACGAATGGAGGTGTTATTGTAAGCAGCTTGACGGGCAAATCCCTTCATTTTACCTACACTTATGGAGGATGCCTTTATACTGGGTCGTTATAATTTATTTGTTTAGTTGAGCTTTCGAGTTCGAATCAAAGAAAGAAAATCTGAAGGTATCTTTCAGATTTTCTTTTTTATAATAGCTAATCTCGAATTCCTTAAGTTGCTTTTGTGACGCATTCTCATTTGCACACTGATTGTATACAGTAAAAATTATTTTTGCTTTTTGCTCGAGCGGACAATTCATTTAGCTTTTCAATAAGCCATGATCGTTCTTCAATCGGGTTTTCCATAATTAACTGGCGAATCGCTATTAATGACTTTTCCTTTAAGTTGTATTCCTCCTTTGACTTTTGAGTAAACAATCTATTTGCTGCTTTGCAGAAATTAATGTGGGCCTGTAGTACTGTTTTGGAACGTCGATGTTTGCTACTTTTATCAGAATTTAGAAAATTGAGCCTAGAAAGAAATGCCTGATGAGACAATTCGTCTGCGATCTCATAATTGATTTTGACGCCTAAGATTTGAACAACAAAATATTCGTTTGACGTTTTATCAAGAAAATTCTCGATTCTAGTTTTACAAAGATAAGCAGCTTCGAAGTTCCCTTCTGCAAAGAACGCGTGGGCATCAATAATATTATCGAGGGTTTGCTTTTGATCGACAGGTAACAACGTTTCCAAAGAATTTTGCATTTCTAAAATAAAGTTGTTGATCCAGTTTGAGTTTATCCGTTCTTGTAGGCTGTATCTCACCATAACCAGAAAAAGTCGAAGGAATTGAGCCGAACTGAATGGGATAACCTCACTTTCTATAACATACCTGATTAAGAGAATTCTAGCTGAAATAAAAATTGAATGCCCAACTAATATTTTATGGTTTAGATAGACGAATAAAAATCCAAAAAACTGTCTTTTATCCAATTGGTAAAAGCTGTTGTTTACAAAATAATTAAAGCAATCGAAATACGTATTACCAGGTTTGTTGCGATTGCTTAATAGGTTTAGCAATTTGTAATACATTTGAATTTCAAGTGTTTCTGGTGTTTTGGCCACTATTTTGTCTAAATAACTGAATTCAGAAAGGTCAACAGAAGTAAACTTGTGGATATAGGCACTAGCCTTAGTTGTACACAAGGTGCGGATCAGGTTGATCAGGAATTCTTCTTCCATTACTTGAAGAAGCGGTTGGGAAAACCTTCCCTCATTACTGATGATAATTTCATAGAAGTTTTGGCTAGAAATCAGGTTCCTCTTATTGAGTTTGAGACTCGCACATGAACTAGAAGCTTGTTGCCCAACTTTATTAAATATTTTAAAGTTAAGTTTAGCAAAATACTCAAGTTCATCCTTCCGTCCAGCAAGCCTTCGATATAAACTTTCGGAAAGTATATTCATAAAACCTACTCTTTTATTTTGGCTCACTGTACTGCTAATGACGAGAAACTGTTCTAGCATTTTCTTTAATACAGTTTTCTGGTTGTTTAGCTTTCGTTGGTCTGTTGGGGTAATGTTTTCCTCACTATAATTTGTATTAAACACCTTATTTAAGACTTCGTATTCATAGATTTTTAATTGGAAAACGTTTAGACCTTGGTTTTTAGATAGGTAACGTGCATAAGCATTTTTCTTGTCTCTCAAGAATATGAAAAGCGCTTTTGTATACTTAATACTATAATTCGGATTTGCTAATTGCTTGTAATTCCATTTAGAATCAAGGAATTCCTCGCAACTTTTAAGCTCATTTTTTCTTAAGGTGTCAATGTATCGATATACAACATGTCCCTCGATACTCTTCAACTTTTCCATCTTGTATAATTTTTACGGTGATAAATTAATATTTAAATAATAAACAATGAATAATTTCGTTGTATAAAAAAAATGTTTTTATTCTATTAATTTGATAATTAAATATTTACATACAAATATATAATTATTATACTAGATTGTTTTCGTTTTTTTCAATGATAAACTCGAAATTTTACTATTTCCTTGATTTTCATCTAGTTATTATTGTATAAGATTACAACGAATCAACTAACCAACACACCCTATGATTCCGCAGCTAACTGTTTTAAAATTATTAAAATTAAAACATAGGAAAGGCCTTATTGATAACAGCTACTTCATGCTATTTCAACTAAGTCACCTATATATCAAATGTTTATGTAGCAATTCGTATAAAAACGATCCAGGCTTGAACAAAGTTTGTTCGTTATTATTGTCAGAACTGCTTAATGAGGAATCATCAACAAGTGCAGATTTAGAGTCTTGGGTAAAAAATAATTATCAAGACAAACGAAAAACATTGAATCTAGGTTGGAATTCCGATGTTCAGCACTTATTTGTTTAAAACAATACCTTAACATATTTAAATACAAGGAAATAAAGAGACTCGATTAGCTCTATTTAGCCAAATAGCTTCCTCAGTTTATATTGAGGAGGCTTTTTTTATCATTTCACTACCATTTTTGTCTGAGAACTACAACTATTTAAACCTTTTGCAAAAGTTGCTAATCGCCATGAAAGAATACGTATGTAATTTTATAACCTGTTAAAAATTGAAACACAAACACTAGTAGATAAGGTTTATGCTACATCCCTTTTACAATTCAAAAAAAGAATATATACCTTAGATAGTTTTATGTATATAGGGTTGAAAATCTGATATTCTCATCTTGTTTCGTTAAATTTGCAGAACCAAATTTGACTGAAATGTATCGATCCTCCATCCTAATGGTGTTTATCCTGATTTCCTATGCTTGTTGCTTTGGCCAACAGCACACCGTTGACGGTAATACATTGTTGCTCTGTCACTATAATAATAATATAAACGGAGAACAAGGAGAAATTCCAACCATTTCACAATTTACTGGTTCTTCAGCTAGTGGGATCTTCCAAAACGCCCTTGCTGTATCCAATAACACTGTACTAGCCTACGACAACTCGAACATTCAATCAATCTCTGGGACATTTGAGGCCTGGATTCGCCCCAACTGGAACGGAAACGACGGACAGCAACATCGTATACTCTCATGGGGAGACGCGGGAGGTATGCTAATTGAAAAAGATGGCGGCAATTACCTTAAGGTCATCCTCAACCTCTACGGAACAAATGGCTTGCCAGAACGAAGCGCTGGAACGAATATTAGCAATTGGGTCTATGGTGAATGGCACCACATTGCTGCTTCTTGGAGTCCTTCCGAACTAAAGCTCTACGTGGACGGTGTCCTTGTAAGTCAAGCCAATGTTGGATTTAACCCACCTCCGATTTATACCACCAATGTGCATATTGGGTCAGACGGTAACACTGCTCAATGGGATGGAAGCATAGATGAATTGAGAATAAGCGATATTGTCAGAACAGAAGCAGAAATCACACAAAGTCATTTAAATGGTCTCAACATCACTGGGATTACGTTTGAGGAAAACAACCTTTGCATGTACCCAACATGGAAGTACAAGCCAATAGTTGTCGCCACAACAACTAATGGCAACTTCTCTTTAAATCCCGAAGCGCTAACTTGGACATCTTCCAACAACGCTGTCGCTACAGTAAATGCTGAAGGAATCATACAGTTTCACAGCGACGGCACAAATGTCAGCTTTACTGCATGCATCAACAATGTCTGCAATCAACTAAACGCAATCGTAAAGCAACCCGCAGAACCAGAATACTTAACGATTGATCCAACGATGTCCACACCTGCTGATTGTTACAAAGATTTAATGAAGGTAGTGATCTTAAACTACTTCCCTACGACTGATGGCACCAATCTCGATTTAACCGAAACTGGCCCAATGCCTTTTCCAAGTCCACTATCACTATCAACAATTTCGTCTACGGTCAATGAATTCAATATTCAGATGAAACACATGTTGGAAGAACGAACGAAATACAAAGGGTATAAGGATGGAAAAGCGGAGCCCTTTCTAGGCTACCAGGTAATTGAAATTGTGAATATTTTTGAACCAATGCCTCGCTTCGAAACAATAAATGAAATCAATGGAACAACCCAACGGTTAATTGATTGTAATGCAATTGCAGATCGATTTAATTTTCAAAATTATGTAGAAAATCTTGACGTTGATGAAATCTGGCTTTGGGGATACCATACAGACGAAGTGGTTGGCTGGGAATCTAATATGTCGAGCCCCACTACAGGAGACATTTCAAATAGCAATAGAGACAACGATGATTTACCGATATTTGACCAAACCTATATGGTTTATTGGTTCAACTATAGTCGAACACCAAACCTACATAACCAAGGACATCAGCTTGAGTCTCTGTTCGGCTATATTGACAATCCATTCTTTAGAAACAGTTTTGTCGGCTGGCAAGGCAATAATCCTCCATTAGGGCGATGCGGTGATACGCACCATCCTCCTAACACGACCACAGATTACGACTATTTCAACTACACTCAAGTACTCTCAGACATTGAGGACTGGCAACCAAGTGGTGGACCTCAAAAACTCATCAGCGCTGCGACTTGGGAAGCATTTGATTACAACTGGCCATATGGAGCCGTTCCTGTTGGTGAGATTGAGGTCAATTATTATATTTATTGGATGCAGAATATTCCAGGATACAACAATGGCATTCCAAACGGAGCGGATTACTTAAACAACTGGTGGAAGTTTGTCGCAGATTGGGATACCTATCATGTAGAAGGACTGTATGGCAATCACCCTCCAATAAAAACAGGCAACGAGTTCCCAGTAGATGAGGCAACGCGTCTCTTAATCCATTGTAATAACACTACAGATGGAGCGCAAAATGAACGAGCAGCACAGGAAGCCGATGTTAACTACACAAACGGTATCATTGATGAGGCATTAGACCTAGGAGCATCTTCTCTCCTTGCCTATTCGAGCTCTGGTAACATATCAGCAGAAGAAGGAACATTCGAGGCATGGGTAAAACCCAACTGGGACGGTAACGATGGCGAAACGCATACCATAATGACATGGGGAACTAATGGTGGAATAGTAATTGAAAAGGACGGAGGCAATTACCTTAAGATCCTAATCAATCGATATGGACAAAATGGAAGTCCTGAAATAGGTGCTTCTACAAATATAGCTTCATGGCAAGCAAATGAGTGGCACCATGTCGCTTTTACATGGAAGTTTGATTTTGTTAAATTATACGTGGATGGTCAACTAATGGGGCAGACAGCAGTTGGTTTTACCCCTCCAACCGTCAATGCTTCTACCTTATATATAGGCTCAGACAACGGAAATAAAGATTGGATTGGAGGAATTGATGAACTTAAAATTAGTGCTCAAAGCCTAACTCCAGACGAGGTTCAACAAAGTTACAGAAACGGGTTCCCATCGTTTAACTATGAACTATTATTGACGATTGTCTTTGATTCTTCCCCTGAGGAAACTTCCTGGGAGCTAATCAACGAGTTTGGCAATGTAATGGCTGCAGGTGATGCCTATGACGGACAAACAGTGGTCAATGAACGCATTTGTCTTACAGACCGTGGTTGTTATCAACTCATCCTCAAAGACCAGAACGGCATTTGTTGTAATGGGTCATACACATTGAGTGATTCCTACGATCATGCATTAGTTAGTGGCGGCTTGTTTACCAATGCGTCGCATCATGACTTCTGTTTGCCGTTAGATGCATGCACTGAACCTCAGAATGCTGGTCTGGACTTGTGCACTTTGATTGCAAAAGCGGGGCAACATCATCTCGCTTATACGGATTGTGACGGAGATGGGGTGCAGAATGGGCAAGAGTGTCTATCTGGGACGAATTTGGAAGATGCATGCGATTATTTCTTAGGAGATATTACCCTTGACGTGATTGCAGATCAATCTAGTTGCCCTCCTCCGACGCCTGACCTTTCTCCAATTGTAACTGTAGTGCCAGCAAACATATCAGGGGCATCATTTGTCGGGATTGCTGTTCGGGCAAATGAACTAAATCAACAGAATACAGATGGCACCAATATAAAGGTGAGGATCCCAAAGGATCAACGACTTACCTTTTCGTGGGATCCATCCTTGACTTTAGTGGCTTTTAATCCAGTAGAAAATAGTAAGTGGGTGTACAATGTAACCCCCTTGTTCCATGAGTTCTCATATGGCCAAATACTAGGAGCAAATTCAAATTCAGCATTCGGAATTTATGCCATTTATAATCCTCAGAACACCTCAGGGCAAACAACAATCACAGCGACTATTGTGCCTTTTACGGGTGGAGATATCAATGCCATGAATAACTCAGACTCGGAAAATCTGATTTATTTTGATTAGAACCAATTGCTTTTCTTAATAGCTGAGAATAAGTGCCTCGTAAGAGATTCCTGTCGAAGAGTTTCCTTTATTAGTCATTAAACAAAAAAAAGTAGCCAACCGACGTTAACTACTCCCTACCCATATAAATAAAAATACAAACAAACTTTATTGTTGACAATGTCATAGTGTTTTCCAGAATGGCTTGATATATAAGCCATCTTAGTTGGTCTGTGGAATAAAGGTGCGATGTTCAAACCAGACAACTAATAAAGGAATCTGTCAACTTTTTCGTTTAAAATGCTTATTGCGGGGCAAATTATATTTTAGAAGGTAATTAAAAACAGTAGGTTATGGGGCAGAATAGATACTTGCAATCTTATCTTAAATTCCCCAAAACCACTGCATAAAAACCCAAAAGCTTCGTATACAATGTTTTAGATCAGGTTCCACAACAGGTGGAATCTCAAAGTGAAAACCCACCTGTTGGTTGCAGAACCGTCCTCAACTAAACAAACTTTATTTCAATTAGGATTTACTTCTTTAAGCAAACCGCTGTAATTGCTTTCTTTGTTGATACAAATGTAGATCAGAAGCTAAAAAACACAAAACCACATTTTTTAAAAAAAGAATGTTTCGAATACTTAATATTTACATCGATTTCTGATGTCAATGAGATTTTTAGAATGTTTTGAATGATGTAAAATTAATTATAAATGTCAGATAAAGAAGTCTTTAAGTGAGAAATAAATAAGTTTTCAATCACCTTTTATGCTACTATTTTATAACCTATAAAAACCTGTTTTGATAAGTTGGAGCCAATATTTATTATAGATTATTAATGCATTTTTTTATTAAAAAGGTACAATTATGTATTCTGACGCAAATATTCAACTGAATAAAAACAACAATTAAGAAAATGAAGATTGCATTGAAGGAAATGATTCAATATTAAAAATTTATCAAATTGACAATGTGAAGTATCCGAAATGGTATTTCATACGGTTGGAGCTAGTGTTTCACAACTAATAAAAGCAACCGGACACAGAGCATCTATAACAAATGGCTAGAATAATTAATTGATAATTAGTAATTTAAAGAAGTTTGCGTCTGCACAAGTCTATCCATAAATCTATATGACACAAACAATAGCTTTGAAGTGTTGGGAAATCTTTTTATATTTGAGCGCACACTTCAGTCTACTCCGCACCTTACTATTTTACTTGCAATAGAGAAAACACTAAACCTATGAAATCAGGAGACCGGCTATTTAATCTTATACAGTCTCTAAGTCCAAACGAAAAAGGGTACTTTAAAAAACAGGCAGCCACCAATCGGAAAGAAAGTAAACAGCTTATGCTCTTCGACTTCCTTTGCAAACAGAACACCTACGACGAACATCAAATCAGCAAAAAGTTTAAGCAGCAAGAGTTTACCAAAAACCTCCGGATCATCAACAAATCAGTTGAAACAGCTATCCTAAAAGCTATGAGAACCTACCATAGTGGCAAATCAGCACAGCGGAAACTCTCTGGTATGCTCGCAGACGTCGAATTTACCTTTAAAAATGAGCTCTACGATAGCAGTCTCGAGTTCGTTGAAAAAGCAGAACAGCTCGCTGAATCAGAAAACCTCCTTGAGTTTAATCTCCTATTCCGTGGCTGGAAATACCGTATTAAAAAAAGACTGCTCTCCGATTACGAGCAAACAGTTTCTTGGCTCATCGATGAAGAAAAAGAATACAATACACAAATCAGCAAACTAGAACGAGAAGCACAACTCTTCTTTTGGGAATCAAAGATACTCAGCCTCTCAAAAGGACTTTACAATCAAATCGTTGCCAAGGAGCTCGACGCCTCTATCGATGCAGGTGAATTACTAGGATTTGACACAACAAACCTGCCTTCATTTTCCAAATTTAGATATTACAATATTTGCGGCATGTATTACTACTACTGCAAAATGGATTTCAGAACAGCGTTTAATAACTACCTTAAGGCAAAACATACATTAGTAGAGGATGAGCACAAAACAAACAAGCACTTTGTCAATCATTTTAATGTACTCATTACACTCATGTCTAATGCAACCTACACGGACCGTCTGAAAGAATACAATGCACTGCGACAAGAGTTAGACCAGTTACCAGAGATCTATCAACACCTCAAGAGTCAACCACTGATGACACTGCGGACAAACTTCCTCATCACCTTTAATGATCTCATGTACTGCAATCATGTAGGCGACTATAGGAAAGGATTTACGCTTGTAGAGCAACTAACTCAGCAACAGGAAAGCATTATTAAAAAGAACGAGTACTTCCATTCCTTAAAGCTTTATCTCAATGCCCATTTAAATTTCCTTTCAGGAGACTACAATAAAGCCTTTGATTGGCTCAATCAGTTATTATACTCTCCTGTTCGACTCACCAACAATAAAATATATTACCATGCAAAACTCCTAGAAATCATACTTCATACAGATCTCGACAATGATCAGTTCATCCACAATCTTCTTCGAAACTTTGTCCGCTATCTACATAGAAAAGGACGTAAACTGGAGTTTGAAAAGGTATTGCTCAAGTGTTTCCGTAGCAAAAGCAAGCACGCCCGCTCTAAAGAATGGATAGAAGAATTGAACAAACTCTATCCAGAACTTTATGCCTGTAAAGTTGAACTTACAAGGGACATCCCGTATCTTGACATTAATTCTTGGATACGATCAAAAATTGAGTCCCGCCCCTTCCATGAAGTGCTTGGCGATAAGGTCAAATAGCTGATAGTCAGGAAAATAAAGGCAAAATATAATAGTTTAATGATTCGAGTAATTGTGTTACTGGGACTTATGATTTTTAGCAATCATCTCTTCTCCCAGTGTGAAAGTGAGCGGTATAAAGATTCAATTTTTAGTACTATCTATGTACATTCCGATGTCAAATACGGAGAAGCGCCAGGCTGGACATTCCCCCACGGAAATGTAGAGCTCTTTGCAGACATCCATGAGCCAATTGGAGATCCACTGAGCAAACGCCCTTTGATGATCTGGGCACATCCAGGTGGATTCCTTATCGGAAATAAAAACGTTGATGACATGGTAGCACTTTGCGACACGTTTGCCAAAAAAGGCTATGTCACTGCAACCGTCTCTTACAGACTTGGCTACAATCCGTTCGACAATCAAAGCGCAGAACGGGCTGTTTATCGAGGCACACAAGACGTACGCGCCGCTGTTCGCTATTTTATCGAGTTCGCAGACATTTATGACATTGATACCTCTCGGATATTTATCGGAGGCTCAAGTGCAGGAGCATTTGCAGCCTTGCATACCGCTTATCTAGATGAAAATGAACGCCCTTTAAGCACGTATGGTGGCACTGGTTATCCAGCATTAGGTTGCCTAGATTGTACTGGTAATCCCTACCAGCATCAAGTGTTGCCGCTTGCCATTGTAGACATGTGGGGCGGATTAGGGCATCCTTCTTTCCGCGATGCCGATGACACGATTCCTGTACTGATCATGCATGGTACAGCAGACAACATTGTGTCCTACTATACAGGCTCGCCCTTCGATCTTGATTTTCTACCAGTATCCTATGGGGCAGATCCGATAACCAAGCGCTCAGACACCCTTGGAGTGCCATACACACTCCATACGTTTTACGGCGAAAACCATGAGCCACACGGCGTTAGCAATGGTGATTTTACAGGTCCACCAACACCGTACTGGGATACTATATTAACCAACGTTACCAATTTCTATCACTCCTTTCTGATACCTGAGACCTCTGATATTTTTGGGCCTGACACATCAATGGTTGCTGCATTAGACCTCTACGGGATAAACTATACATCAGGCTCTACTTACTGCTGGACCGCCACTGGTGGCACGATTCAAGAATATAGAGATAGTAGCATAGTGGTCGAGTGGCAAACACCCGGAACTGGTACCATTACCGTTCAAGAGTTAAACGAAATTGACGCGAGTGGCCTCCTAAAGACATTTGATGTGTTTGTTGATCAAATTTCGAACGTCTCTCTAGACGAACCACAAGAGGAGTTAACCATTTATCCAAATCCTGTGTCTGATGTCTTGTCTCTGAATATAGATCGTTGGCAGGCAGCCAATGTCATCATTCAAGGAATAACGGGTATGCAATATTACCAAGGAGAGATTAAGGAGCGTATCGACGTGTCTCACATGCCTGTAGGCTTATATCTGCTAGTAGTTGAACATGAAGGTGAGCGGTTTGTGCGACGGTTTGTTGTCCAATGATCAGTCGATTCCTATTCTTACAAGAGTCAATTTAGTTTTGAGGGACAATCAGGCGAAATTCATAACTTCTAAATCGATTCTCCTAGATTAAACCGAGCAAAAGCAACCAATTTCCCATCATCACAAGACTGAAATCCAAGCGATTTATAAAACCCTCGTGTTTCATCAGACTCATCAGTCAACAATACAATTTGTCGAACATGGCTATAAGCTGAAAGCGTCCGTCTCATCAATTCACTGCCAATCCGTTTGCGTTTATAAGCCTTGAGCACAAGAATATCTTGGATATATAGAATGGTGGTCTCATCTCCAACCGCTCTTAGCAGCCCTACAAGCTTTTCTTGATCATAGCAGGTCAACACATATGCGGATTGCTCAATAGCCTGTTTTAGTCGATCGGGTTGCTTAGTATAGCTAGACCATCCCGCATCATTGTAGAGTGCTAGGATTTGCTCAAGAGAAGGCTGTTTTTTATTGGTATAAACAAAACCCATTTGATGTGTTATTTAGTAGCGATCGCTTGAATTGGTGTATAATAAAAAACAGCATCTGGATCTTCCTTAAACCGGTTGGTCTCTTCTTGCATCTGATCTAGCAGGCTTTTGTCCACTAGATTGCGACTCATCAATTCTTCCTTTGCGCTAAGGATTAGTTCGATGTAATAATCAATCATATCATTTCTGAGTTCAATCGTTCTATTGTCAAAGATTACGGGCTTAGCAATCAGTTCGATGGATTTAAATCCTACGTTATTTAGCAAATTACCAAGTCGGGCGCCTACATTGGGGAATCCATTAAAAGAACGCTGTACGTTATTCAAATGAGCATAATACGCCATAATCCCAGGACTTTTCTCAGGGTACAAATAGAAGCTATCATTAAACACCTCTGTAATCAGTAACTGACCGCCAGGTTTCAGGATCCTGTGCGTTTCTGCTACTGCCTTTTGTGGATCGTGGAGGTGCTCGAGCACCCAGCAGATAAACGCACAGTCAAACTGGTTATCTGCTTCACTGAGCTGACAGATATCATCTATTTTAAATTGGACTCTGTCGTCTGTAATCTGTTTACGTGCGTCCTCAATCTGAGAAGGGTCAATGTCAATTGCTGTGATCTTTGCACTTGGTGATTTTTCAAGTAATAATGCAGTGTTTCCACCATTCCCACAGCCCAATTCTGCAATGTGCTGATAAGGAGTAAGATCAAAAGAACGATAGACAATGTTTTCAAGGAATTTCCCTTGTCTAAATAAGCGTTCTTGCTCCTGAGAACTATATGTATGAATGTAATCTCCCATTCTTAAAGATTTTGAATAAAACTAATAAAAATAATACACCTGAAAAATTATCTATGAAAACGTTCATTATATTGTAATAATCTCTAATTCACCTTACTATTTTTGGTTATATTTGAGTTTTTGTAACTTTCTGCAGAAAATCTTGATTAATGAGTCACTCAAGTCAACGGAATACATTGGACCAGATATTAAGTATAGAACACACTGATACGATCAATAATTATAACGAACTTCGTAAATTGTTTGTAAAACACCTCTCAAGTAAAGGGTTTGACTGGAAAGTAGGAAAAGCAATTAGAAGAACGGAATACCTTCACAAATCCATACTGATCATGGAAGACGTAAAATCAGTCAGTCAGATCAATCCAGCTCTTCTATTTAACATTGGAGAATACTTATACAGCAAACGACCTAACATTGAAGAAACACAGATTTCCGTAGATCAGCAAGTTCGCCAACTAGTCGATAACTATTCTGAGTTTCCTGTGGAACGGTACGAGATAGAACAAGCTCTTAAAACACTTGGTCAGCAAACAGCCAATCTCCTATCTGACACGTTCATCAAGCAAACCAAACTACCAGCCGACACGGCATCAGTCAAAGGCGCCATCCTCCAATTACTCACTGCGAATGGGAGCGCAGCAAACGCAGATAATGACATCAGTTTCACTACAAATCCGATAGCTCTTTCTAGTAAACAACACGCAGAAGAGCTCCTCCATATCGAAAATGGGTTAAAAGGCTTGAGAAAACTGCACCTAAAAAATCACCTAAAAGGATTGGAAGAAGTTCGAATCGATCAGAATAAGATTGAACAATTAAGCAGTGAAGACAATAATCTGAATAAGGAAACTTACTGGTACTACAGAAAACAGAATGTTTTGCACAGTGGCTACGACGCAGACAAGATACTTGAAATTGCTCCAAAGGTCTGGAGTATTTTCATTCGAAACAAAAATGAGAAAAATGTAACACTTCCCCTTAATCGTCCGATAAAGGAGTACTTAAAAACAATAACGTGCCACCTCCTCAATAAATCTGAAGCTAAAACGGTAGAGGACCAGTTAGACTTTACACCTGTAATTCCTGATGAGGCATTACAAAACTGGGACAACACTATTAAAAAGGAGGAAAGCATTTTAGACAGTATAAAACAACAAGATGAACGGTTTTTCAATCAACTGGTGAATGATTATAAAAATGAATTTAATGCCGGGTTGATAAAAGTGTTTAAACTGTACGACAACACGCTAAAGGAACGACCCAAAGAAATTTACAATAGAAGCTTAGCGGAGGTGATTGATAAAGTCCGAACTGGAAAACTATCGAAACCGCTCACTTCTACTTTTAGGACGTTTCTTATTGGTGTTGGTGTCAATCAGTATCGGCAAGAGTTTTACAAGAAAACTGAAAAGCCGCTTGATCTTGATGAAGGCGTGATGGAAAACATCATAGAACCAGATACGATTGAAAAGACGCATCAGCAACAAGCAAATGCTGCAAAGGTGGCTGAGTATCTAGGCAAAATTGGTGCCCCCTGCAAGGAATTGCTCGAAATGAAATTCCTAAAAGGGTATAACTATGAAGTGATGGGAGTCAAACTAGGCAAAACTGAAGGTTCACTAAGGACTCAGGTTTCGAGATGCTTAGATCGCCTTCGAAAAATGATTTTTAATAAAAGCTAAACTTGTTTGAAATAATTGTGTTATGCAACAATTTTTTAATGTGCCCGAGTACAAAATTTTTAGAAAATGACAATTCAAAAACCTGATTCATTTGAATTGTTCCAACGTTACTACAATGGTAACGCTACGAAAGAGGAAAATGAATTAATTACATACTGGATTCATAAGGATCAAGACTTTAAACAACTGCTTGATGAATATCAAACATTGTTTTCTGGCCTTAGTCACCTTAGAGTCATAGAATTAGAAAAACAGTTAAGTCAATTTTCTTCTTCAGATTCGAACACATTAGACTTAGACAAAGTAGAAGAAATCGAGCGCTACTTCAATGAACAATTGACTGAAGATGAGTTAAAAGCGTTTGAGTATCGCCTGCACACCAATCCTGAATTTAAGCAACAAGTGAAAGAGTACCAAAGTATTTTTGAAGGATTGAACAAACTACGTGTCAACGAGTTGGAAAAAAAGTTAACCGCCGCCTCAACCGAAATATCTACAGAAACGGAAACGCCTCAGATCAATAGCCAGCCCAAACAAAAGACAAGCAAAATTGAGCCTACAGCCTCCGTACCTAAAACTGGAATGATTCGTAGATTAGTTCCTCTTGTTGCAGCAGCGGCCGCAGCCGTTTTATTGTGGTTCGGACTACCACTTTTGATGGAAAGTGATAGCGCAAAATTCCAGCGGTTGCAGGCGGAGTACGCTACCAGTCCACGTATTGAAAACCTTATGTCTGCAGGTACAAAAGACGAAGAAATAATGAAAGAAGGGAAAAACGCCTTTCTGACCAAGGACTTTAAGAAAGCAGTAGCCATTTTCAATAAGATTGTAGGAGATGATGAGGCAGCACTCTATCTAGGACATTCCTTATTCGAATCAGGAGAATACAGCAAAGCAGAAAACGTCTACGCTACGCTCCAAGCAGCACCAAATACAGATATCTCCAATGAAGCGGACTGGTACCTTGCCCAATGTTATTTGAAGGATTTGCCCAAGCAAAAAGAAAAATTGTTAGTTGTTTTAAACAAGATAACTAACTCAAAAAAGACACATAACTACCGTAAAAAGGCAGGTGAACTTTCTAAAGAATTCTAGATCACAGTAAGGGCGAATTGCAATTTGCGTCCCTACACGCACCTCTACTCCGCAACACATCCCAAGGCATTAAAAATTAATCCCCACGCTATACGTTATATTCTCAGCAATCGCTTTATGTGCTTTGAGGTAAATACCCATATGCGCCTTGGCTGTGCCTCCCAGATTAAAATAATACCGATAACCTAATTTTTCGAATACAGGAAACTGCTGCCCAAAAGAACGAGAAAGATAGGCACCAATCACAACAACAAAGGAGAAGTTTCCCCAGATGACTTCGTCTTGTGCAAGGAACGTAATTCGTGAAGCATTGTTCCACCGTTCTTTCTGAGTATCAAATAGTTCAATGTGATTCATGAAATTATAGACATTACCGGAAAACTCGTATCCGAAACCAGCGGACAATCGATTCCCACGTCCAAGCATTCTAGTCGCCATGACATTGACTATGTAGCCAGGATACCGAGCACCTCCTGAAGTTCCACTAGGGCGAAAATTCATACCGTATTCCAGTGAAACTCCTATTCGTTTACTTGCAGTAGGCAAAGAGTCTCTGCGCAGAAAATCTGCCTTCTTCCAAGGGTTTGGCCGATATCGGATGCCTAGATTGACGGCCACCACATTGATGCCTAAGTTAGGTAGAGTAGAAGCGCCATTCGAGTAATGCGTAAATGAGCCAGAGAGTAGAATGTCCCAATGATTTGAAATCTCATAGCCGACTCCTAGGCGAACACTCGTAATATTGTTGAGATAAGAGCTAGTCGCATCGTTGAAGGCGTTGTCCCAGAGCGTAAACGGCCTTGTGACTAGAGCCAACCCACCACCAACACGTGCATGAGCAATGAAGCGGCTTTGCTGAAAAAAGCGAAAACTCACATTCGGACAAAAGCCGACGGCACTGCCAAAGGTTTGTTGATCGCCAAAACTATAATACGAAACCTTAAGTCCAAACGTAGGATATCCGGTCCATTCATGCCAATCGTGCTTTCCCATTGTATGGAAATTCGTATTCAATTCTCCACCTACAGAAAGCCCATTTATCGGAGCAGTAAATCGACTGGTATGCTTAAAGATTTTGCCTACATTCACTGCAGGTTCATAGGAATAGCGTAGTGGCTGACCGCTTAGAATACAAACGGAACACAATAGGATAAAAAGTAAGAAGGAATCACGCATCGCCAACTATTTGAAAATCGGTTTTTGACCCAATGCAACTAACGCTTTGTTTGGCCTAGTGATGTCTTGCATCAGTGCAGCAGCCTGCCGGTAATCACTAATTGCTTTTTTAGGGCGTTCTAGTTTCTCATGTGTCAATCCTCGGTAATAATAGGCTAGACCAAAACCAGGGTCTACCTTTACGGCTAAATCAAATTTCTTAAACGCCTTTTTTAATGTTTTTTTGGTGGCGCGTTTATTCGCATTCATCTCCAAGATTTCCAATTGAAGAATTCCATTGTTTAAGTGCACTTTGCTATTTCGCGGATACATTCTGGAGGTTTTTTCATACCATTGCTCAGCCCTAAATAAGTTGTTCCGCTGATGGTAATACCAAGCTTTCCCAAACAACCCTTCATAGTTAGTAGAATCAATTCTGAGCACATTGTCAAAATACTTAATTGCTACAGGGTTTTTAATCTTGTCAAACAATACACCCAACTGGATATATGCATCAATGTGTTCCGAATCTTCTTCTACAGTGGTCTGGAGGCTGTTAATGGCTTTAACGGTATCACCAATTGCCTTGAAATTCATACCCAACATATAAAATCCTTCTGGGTGCTTTGGTGATTTCTTTAGAATTTGATTAATCGTTTCAAAGGATCCTTCATGTTGCTTTAAAATCAACTGAAATTCTGAAAGTTTCAACATAGATCCAATGCGATCTGGATTTCGTGCAACCACTTTTTTCATGGTTGCTATCGCTTCTTCAGACTGATAACTGTCTAGCTGCGCATCGGCTAGTAAATGGTAATATGGAACGACAGACGAATCAATGCTGAGGGCATGTTGAATATCTTTGATCGATGCTTCATAATTCTCCTTGTCATAAAACAATTTTGCTCTTGTTGCGTAAAGTTTCGAATCTTTTGGAGAATCATTGATTTGACCTGTTATTTTCTCAATCAAAGCAGACCCCATTGTATTAACAAGGTCAGATGTATCAATTGCGGTCTTGTTGTTTGCCTTGACAGCAGCCGAACCATTTTGGTCGCATCCAAATGATATACATGTAATTATTAGCAGGAAAAAACTAAACAATCTGGTTTTCATGCCGTAAATTTAGGCAATGCCTGTCTTCTATCCAAGCGGTATAATTACTTAACAAAAAAATATGGCAGACCAAAAAATATTTGATGGGTTATCACCAAGAGCAGAGCAACTCTTAAATGGCACTGAAGGATTGACCATAGACTTCAAACGCAATGCGAAAAGCGTCTCTGCTGACGATCTAGTTAGCTTTGCCAATTCCACCAAAGGAGGCGTCTTATTGCTTGGGATTGAAGACGCTGAAGACAAGGAGGGCAGGCAAGTCGGACAAATTGTAGGTTGTGAAATCTCTGATGGCATGAAGCTACTCATCACCAACAAAGCCTTTAGCTGTATCCCTCCAGTTCCAATCGAAATTTATATAGAAAACAGCTCCAACATTCCATTCTACAGAATTGAAATTAGTTCAGGTTCTAACAAACCTTATTGCACGGCTGGCGGTACTTACAAAGTGAGAGAAGATGGAAGAAACAAGATCCTCCAACCGAGTGAACTGTTAGAGTTGTTTCTTGACGCGGCCTCTCAACAGTTTACGGAGCGCTTTAGACGCGTTGTGGGTTCAAGTGAGAACACGGATACCGATGCGCTGAAAGCTGAGGTGGTTGCCTTGCGTAAGGCGGTGAAGGAATTGACAGATAAGCTTAGGTAGTGCCTTTACCTCCATTTAAAGAATACATTATGGACATTGTATAGACGCACTTCTATACTCCAAATTCTCCTAGTGCATCGAGCCTAATTTTAATCTTTAAATGAGTCTAGTTTCAACGGAAATTAATAGTGTTGACTTCATAAAAAAAAATGCGAAACAAGTAATTGCTTCGCATTCCCAATATTTGGTGATAAATAATTTGATTAATACTCATCTTCATTGAAGAAGAAGTCATCGTTTCTTGGGTAGTCGGGCCAGATGTCGTCCATACTTTCGTACAGCTCACCCTCATCTTCAAGTTGTTGAAGATTCTCAATTACTTCGATCGGACAGCCGGAACGAATTGCATAATCTATTAACTCGTCTCTAGTTGCGGGCCATGGTGCTTCCTCTAAATGAGAAGCTAACTCTAACGTCCAATACATAGGCTAATTTCATTAAAAAGTACATAAATATTTGCGCAAAAGTCGTCTAAGTAAGTCAGTATTCCAAATAAAAATCTCAAATTTTTTAAATGAAGTCAACTGTTTGCGATAAAAGATTGTTTTTCAATACCATACCATTATAACAATTTTAACTAAAAATTCAAACGTCAATTTCGCTACCGATACGTTTATCGGTGTGAATCTCATTTATTTCTATTCCTAAATCGTACCAAATTTTCGCTGTAATCAATCTTTTTTAACAAAAAGCGTGTTTTTCTAATCTTTCTTAAAAAAATCTCTTATTGACGTTTTATTGTTAGGTCGTTTTTTAATGCGCAATTCACCTTCTAGGAACATTCCTACGATAATATTCTAAGATCCACAACGTTTCATAAGCCATGACGGGATAACCGACCAAGCAAATATAGTTAGTAAACATAGTTACTGTTTTAAACCAGCAATGTTACCACCTGGTAAATTAATCATGTTACCACTTGGTTATATCCTAAAATATCCCGAAATTGCAAGTATGCATAAAAATTCAGTTTTAGTCACAGGAGCAACGGGATATCTAGGATCTCAACTTATCAATCGATTACAAGCAGAAACGAAATCAGGCTATCAGATCATCGCACTTGATATTCGAGAAGTCCCTGCAAAAGAGCAGCTAGACGGAGTCGTTTACTACAAGGAAGATATTCGCTCTGAGCAAATGAGCGCCATCATCGAAAAACACAAAGTGGATACCGTCGTGCACCTAGCAGCTATCGTAGCAGCTAGTAAAACAATGACTCGGAAGTTTCTAGAAGAAGTGGAAGTTGGTGGCACCCGTAATGTACTCGATGCATGCATAAAGCATGGTGTCAAAAGATTTATTGTTACAAGTAGTGGTGCTGCGTATGGGTATCATGAAGACAATCCTGACTGGATTACCGAATCTGATGAAATCCGTGGAAATTATGAATTTGCCTACGCCTATCACAAGCGACTAGTGGAAGAAATGCTAGAAGACTATCGGAAGAATCATCCAACACTAGAACAAACCATTTTCCGAGTAGGAACCATTCTTGGAAAAACCACAAATAACCAGATCACGAACATGTTCAAAATGAAGCGACAAGTAAGGGTCAATGGAGCAAAAAGCCCTTTCGTATTCATCTGGGATCAAGATTTAGTAAGCATTCTCCAACAATCAATTAAAACGCCTAAAACCGGAATTTACAATGTAGCAGGAGACGGAGCATTAAATATTGATGAGATTGCGAAGCTGACAAAAAATAATTTATTGAACATTCCTGCTTGGTTGTTGAAATCTGTCTTATTTTTGTTAAATAAAGTTGGTGCTTCTCCTTACGGACCTGAGCAAGTGCGATTCCTACAGTATCGCCCTGTTTTGTTAAACACTAAACTAAAAAATGAATTTGGCTATCAACCAAAGAAAACAAGCGCAGAAGCGTTTAACTACTATCTCGAACATAAAATTAATTAATGGCAAATCGCTCCTATAGAAATAAAACAGTTGTAATAACAGGAGCGTCTGGAGGATTAGGAACAGAGCTCTGCCTTCGCTTTGGAGCAGCAGGAGCAAGAATAGTAGCCACCGACTTCAATAAAACGGCCTTAACAGCACTGAACGTAAAACTGGCTGAAAAGAACATTCCACATTACTCTTTTGTTTGCAACATCACGGATGAAGCAGCCTTGAAAGAACACATGAACAGGCGACCTACTGAATTTTTAAACACATTTTTGCTGATTAACAACGTAGGCATTACACATATAGAACGATTTAAGCCACAACATTCCGCGCTCATAAAGAAAATACTTGATGTAAATGTCATGGGATGTGTCTACACGACCGCCTTTCTACTTGAAGAAATCAAGCAAACCCGCGGTCAGATCCTGAATCTGTCTAGTGTTGCTGGCTTTGCCCCATTACTAGGAAGAACAGGCTATTCTGCAAGTAAATTTGCCCTCCACGGCTTCTTTGAATCGCTGCGCACTGAGCTCGCTGAATTTGGCGTATCAGTTGGTATGATCAGCCCTAGTTTTATTGATACAGGGATAGGAGAAGATAAGGAAAAGCCAAAGGCAAAAATCGGCAAAGTGATGACACCCGATATAGCTGCGGACCTCATTTTTAAAGGCGCGGAAGTAAACAAAAGGCTCATTCTAATTGGTCGGACGGCAAAGATCAGTTGGTGGTTAAGAAAGTTTGCACCAAGATTTTATGAGCGAAAAATGTCGGAAAAAATGAAAGTGATTCAATAAAATTGATCAAGTCCATTGCAAATTAACTGATTTCCTTTATTTTACCTTAAATTTAATCCTTCCTTGTAGGATTGTTCTATAATTGTTGATTAAACTACCAATGCATGCGGAAGTTTCTTTCTGAAACACTATCAAGTTTAGGCTATTCAATCCTATCCTCAAAGCGGTTTGAGGGCCGCCATCTCATTAGCAAAGACCATGCAGATGAACTGTATTCCAGTTATAAGTCACGATTTTTCTACATAGAAGGCATGCGTATTCACTATCGTGATGAAGGGATGGGAACCCCAATATTATTTTTACATGGTTTTGGAGCTTCCCTACATTATTGGCAAGACTGGGTGGACAAATTGGTCAAAAAGTACCGAGTCATCACCCTTGACCTACCTGGCTTTGGTCTATCAGATGCACCTTCTAAGGATAAAATAGATGTGAAATTTTACTTGCATTACATTCTTGATTTACTCAAAATGCTTGAAGTCAAAGAATGCCATGTAATCGGAAACTCCTTTGGTGGCTGGCTAGCTTGGGAAATGGCAGTAGATCACCCAGAACTCGTAAAACGACTCGTATTAATCTCTCCTGCAGGTTATTTTACCAAACGAACAAAACCAAAAACCGTTGAATTGTCATCGAAACCAGCGTTTTTGAAAATCCTGAAAAACGGTGTTCCTAGATTTCTGGTGAAACGGTATCTCATCAATAGCTATGGCAAGAAAAATCGGATCACAGACTATGAAGTCAACCGATATTACGGTTTGATCAATAGAGAAGGCAACCTGATGTCTCTTTTCAAAATTGCTAGTCAGAGCACAAGGACAAACCCGAAAAGAATCAAAAAAGTGAAGCACAAGACACTGATTATGTGGGGAACACTTGACCGAATTATTCCTGTTCAAGATGCATTTCAGTTCAACAAAGACATCAAAAACAGTAGACTAGTGATTTATAAAGGTACTGGACATTTACCCCATGTAGAAGAAACGGAAAAGTCTTATACGGACTTGATTGGTTTTTTAAATGAAAAGGACTAGAATTGTTGATTCCTATTGCATAATGTGGGTTGAAGGGAACAAGGAGGTTGTAGGCATCCTGTAAGCAGAACTATGTCTCATTTTCAATACTATCGGCGTATCTATATTCAATTTTCAATCTTTCTTTAACCAAAACCGACAGATCCTTCCTTTCTGGTTTTTCCCTTCACTAGCAATCCAAAGTGCTCCCTCAGCATTAAATGAAAGCCCTTCAGGCTGTGGATGTAAGTCGGTTGGTAACATCTCCACATAAAGTAGTTTCCCCGTCTTGTGATGCAGTACTGCAAGCATTGGTGGGTAAGCACTCAACAGGTAGATATGATTAGAGATCGGATGAATTTGAATGGCAGATGGCTTGAAGATCATCATCGGACCATTTGCTTCTACAGCATTTAACCCAATTGTGTCTTCATTTTGCTGAAAATAGCTACGTACATCTTCAAACTCAATCGAGAAAACTGATGCTGTGTTGTAACTACTATCTCTAAAACTAAATTCAAAGATTTGTCGACGCCCAGATCTTGCGTTTTCAATACTGCCTGCATTCTTAGAAGCAATCAATAATCGCTGATTTTTCTTATCATAACACAGTCCTTCTGTATTGTAATTCCCAGAAAATGGAAATCTATATTTCTCTCGTCGGTACCCCTCCGAATCAAAATTTAGGATGGCTCTAATTGTGCCATCACTTTCTAACACATAAGCATCATTTTCTTTAACCGCGATGTCCTCATAATCTGATTTTGACCCAAACTTCACGGTTCTATTTATTTCTTGGAGGGTGGTGTCATAGATCACAATAAACCCTTCTTCGTCTTGCACACAAGCAAATTCACCAGAAGGCAACAGCGCAATACCAGACACTTCTTGCAGTAAATCAGGCAACAAAAGTGTCTTGGAAGGAAAATTTAGCTGATAAGGAAACTCATAGGTCGGAATTGGTTTATCCTCTGGTTGTTGGCTGCAGCCAAAGACCAATAGAAGGAGAAGGATAAGCACGGTTATTTTTGGTAATCTACAATTCACTGCTCAAAATTAATATTATTCAAGGTGTTATTCTAACTATTCTTGTTCATAGTTGGTGAATACGTTGCTCTACTGCAGAGAGATGCTCAATTAAATCAATCAATAACTATCATTAAATATTGTGCCTACTCCGAAAAGTTCTTTTTTGTTAAGACCCAATCAAATTACAACAAAACAACATGTTTAATGCAAAATTGACAGCTTCTCAGGAAGCAACCGAGCGGGCGAGCCGACCTGTAGTGTTCGAGCATTCGAGAACCAACGATTTTTTCGAGTTTACAGGTCTTGGGTTTTTTGGTTCGTTTTTTTGCCAAGAAAAAAATGAACATAAGCAACATTCCACATTTTAATAATAACAATATTTTGCTTGGTTTTTTAAAAATGGACTTTTCGGAGTAGACTCAACATTAATTGTTTATCATTAAACATAGCCAGTAATACGTTTGACAGATATTCAATTAAATATTAGAATAACTTCAATAAATTGCTTTAATTAGCATCGAAAAATTAAATATAGCACACTATGAGACACCTTTTAATTATCTTTTTTACGGTTTTATTGTTTTCAAGTTGCGATCCTGCAAACACCACAACAAATCAACCTACCGTTCAGAATCCTACAACGGATACTACGACACAACAAAATACACCTAGAGATACCACACAAAATACTACAACAAAGACACCTGATGCTACCAAAACGGACAAATCGGGATCCAGTATTGTAGGCAAATGGATTCACTCCAACGAAGATGACACTGACCTCGTTGAAGTTTACAGACCTGAGTCCTTCAATTTCCCTCCTTCTAGAGGCCGCGAAGCATTGATTATAAGTGATGACGGTACATTCGAATTTATCACAATTGCACCAAATGATGCTAGGAATAAGGCAAGTGGAAAGTGGGTGCTGAAAAATGGAAACTACCAATTTACAATAAATGGTGCTAAGAATATTTCCTTTACAGCAACGCTAAAAGACAATAAACTTAAGAAAAACAAGGCATAGCGCAATCACATTCGGGTTGGGTCACGATCAAACGCGAATTTCTCCATGCTCATACATAAAACGAGTCCTGTTTCAATTAAATGTTCAACAAAAACTCGGTCTTGGTCACTTCTAATGAGTCCTAGCTGTTTATAGTTAAGATTGTTTCCGTCTAGGATAAACGAGCCATCCATTGAGTTGAGAATCATTCTGAAGTAGTCTTTAGACTTTTGGTTTTTCAATACTTCTGTTGCAAAATAATCGTCATTGCTCTTGATGATAAAGCTTTTATCGAACGGTGCGTCACCGATTTCTATATCCTGCATCCCAACTAACTTTCCAAGTTTAGACCAGATTCTTTCCTTGTACAATGTGAGTGTGTATTCATATTTATTTTCCAGTTCGAAGTTCAGCTCCGTGTAATACCGTTTGTTCTTGCCGCTTCCTTGCTGATAAAGCTCAAGCGAGAACTTCCGATCCATCAGTATTCCTTCAATCTTAGGATAGTACTTAGAGAACGGATTATTTCTACTAGCAGGAAGTTTCGCTGGAATCTCTAGTCGATTTCCTAGGATAATCATTTGACGTTCAATGTGTCTATATCTTCTACCGAACAAAAACTCTAACATAAGTATCTAATTTTATGTAAAATAGAAATTTTATTTTAGGTGATAAAATTAATTGTTCCGAAGATGTTTCAGATCAAATTTTTGCTAAGCGTTGAAAGCGACCTTGATAAGATGGTAAATCCAATATCTACACGTCAATAAACAAAAGAAGAACAGCATATTAGAACCTACATCAAACACAAGTGTAAAACCAACTTAAGACGAAATTTCTAAAAACTAATCTAGGAAGCACCTAATGTACCTAAGTAGATAGATTCTCAGCTCGCACCTATGTATTCTCCAAAACACCAAACAACTTTCCTAACTTAAAACTCAACTTAAAACGACCCTCCAATTGAAAATTAATCTACTGACTCAAATTCATTAAATAATAGATTTTATTACACTTAATTTGTTATTTGCTTTTGCTATCTTTGTAAGATTATAGAGGAAGCATTAAACACTTTTAGAAAGTTTAAGGTTATACAAGACAATAATTAACTTGGAATTGGTCGCAATTTCATTAATAAAAGGAGAGTTATGGGGCTTACATTAGCTGGAGCAAGTAAAGTTGCTAAAAATGATAATTTATTAATAATCACTGATTCAGAGAATTTACAAAAGTGTAAAGATTATTTGTCAGATAGTGAATACACCGCGCTTACCAATTCCAAGAAGAAAGGAGCTTCTCAGTTTGCAATGCCACAAGCAAATCGAACCGTTTTTGTTCAGAGCATTAATGAGACTGATGCTGGAAACAAGCAAAAAGAGCTCATGCGAAAGGAAGGTAACGACCTACTAGACCTTTTTAAATATTCTCAGATAAAGGAAATCACTATCGTCAACCTTGCAAAACAGAATTGCTCCTTTGAGATACTAGAAGGTTTGGTACTAGGCAACTATCAGTTCCTCAAGTACTTTAAGAATACACAACCAAAAGTGAACAACCTTAAGAAAATAAAAGTGCACAGCTCAGCGCTTGACAAAAAACAGCTCAACACCCTCAAAATAATAACGGATGCCACATGCGCAGCCAGAACATTGGTCAATGAGCCACTCTCGTACTTAACAGCAGAAAAACTCAGTGAGGAGTTCGTCGCACTCAGCAAGGACGCCGGCATCAAGGTAGAAGTGTACAAGAAAAAGAAAATCACCTCACTGAAAATGGGTGGTCTTCTTTCAGTAAACAAAGGTAGTGTTGATCCACCGACATTTACCATCATGGAATACAAACCGGCAAAACCTAAAAACAAAAAACCAATTGTTCTCGTAGGAAAAGGTGTGGTATACGATACGGGAGGACTCAGCTTAAAACCAACGTCCAACTCAATGGATTTTATGAAATCGGACATGGCGGGGGCTGCGATTGCCTCCTGCTCCATCTATGCCATTGCCAAAGCAAAACTCCCTTATCACGTAATATCATTAATCCCAGCAACCGATAATCGCCCTGGTGGCAATGCTTACGTGCCAGGTGATGTGGTTACAACCTACAGCGGCACAAACGTAGAAGTGCTCAACACAGATGCTGAAGGCCGAATGATATTGGCAGATGCACTACACTTCGCAAAAAAACTAAAACCAGAATTAGTCATTGACTTTGCTACATTGACAGGCTCCGCAGCTAGAGCAGTTGGGTCATTAGGCATTGTCTATATGGGGAATTCTGATAAAGAAACAAAAAACAAGCTTGAACAGAGCGGTTATACTGTTCACGAACGCCTTGTAGAATTCCCATTGTGGGATGAGTACGGCGAAATGCTAAAATCAGATATCGCGGATCTCAAAAACGTAGGCGGACCAGTAGCGGGCGCTATTACAGCAGGAAAATTTCTGCAGCATTTTACAGATTACCCTTGGTTGCACCTTGATGTAGCAGGACCATCTTTTATGCACACCGCAGATTCGTATCGAGGTAAAAATGGAACGGGAATCGGCGTTCGACTCATCTTCGATTTTATCTCAAATTATTAATGTTCCAAAAGTGCTATAGACAATGAAGAAGCCAAAAATAGGTATAAGTATAGGTGATGTAAACGGGATTGGATTGGAAGTCATCATGAAAGGATTGATGGATAAGCGAGTGACCTCCATGTGTTATCCTATCATTTATGGATCATCTAAAGTCGTCATCCACCATAAAGAAATGCTCAAGCTAGATGAATTTAAGTTTCATCACCAACGTTCAGCTGAACGCTTGAAGGAAGATATCGTTACTGTAGTAAATGTTTGGGAAGAAAGTGTAAACATCAAGGTGGGTGAACTAGACGTTGCTGGAGGAGAATATGCATTCAAATCCCTTGATGCTGCCCTAGTAGATCTAAAGAAAGGCGTCATTGACGGCTTAGTAACTGCTCCAATCAATAAAAAAGCAATGCAGTTGTCTGGATTCGAATTTCCAGGACATACAGAATACTTGACGGAAGAAAGTGGCAAAGACCAAAGCTTAATGCTAATGGTCAATGACGACCTAAGAGTTGGTCTGATCACCAATCATGTTGCCCTTAATGACGTGGTGGAAACCATTACAAAAGAGTTGATTCAGACGAAGATCAATCTTCTAGAAGCAACCCTTCAAAAAGATTTTTGCATCGGCAAACCTAAGATTGCAGTGCTTGCACTAAATCCTCATGCAAGTGATGCTGGTGTGATTGGTACTGAAGAAGATTCAGTGATTATCCCTGCTGTTTTAGGAGCAAAAGACAAAGGACAATTAGTCTTTGGTCCCTTCGCTGCTGATGGGTTTTTTGGTTCAGATCAGTTTACCAAATTTGACGGAATACTAGCAATGTACCATGATCAAGGCCTCATACCATTCAAGGCATTATCCTTTGGGCATGGCGTAAATTATACTGCAGGTCTTGACTTTATTCGGACGTCGCCAGATCACGGTACTGCCTTTGATATCGCAGGAAAAGGACAGGCAAGTGGTGACTCATTTCGCAAGGCGCTGTTTACAGCAATTGACATTGTACGTGCTCGAGAAATTTACGAAGAAAGCAACGCCAATCCACTCAAACGCTCAGTAGGTAAAGCGTTAGAAAATCCTGAAAGCGAAAAACCATTCGAAGCAGAAGAGGAAAAACCAGTTGCTTAATTGGAGTACGATTGAAAATAGATTTTATACTTCTTTCGGTTGTTATCGTTTAACGTATGATTACGTACTTGCTCTATAATTAGTTAAGATGGCAATTAGTCGTTTTTTTGCCTAGGCATTAATTTAGATAGAGTGGGATTCTAACAAATCTAAAAAGTGGAGGAATCACCAACACATTTAGTAAAAGCTCTAGTTTCATTATTCGAATTTTCAAAAAGCTACCTTAACGATCTTAACAAGGTTAATCCCTTATTCCCTCTTAATTCATTAAAAAATAAGACACTTACCAGAATCTTAATGATTCAAAAAAACAGAATCACACAATGGTCAGTCTTAAAGTCCTACAAAAAAAAATTGCGAAAAGAAACAGGAGTTCCTAATTCGCAACTTTTCATTTGGTTTAGATAAAATCTGTTAAGTCATTTAATAAGTGCATTACAAATATAGAAAACATTTTTGTTTTTCCTAACGTTTTGTTAACTTTTAATTAACAGTATTGTCACTTTTTATTTTAATAAATTCATTATTATATTATAATCAGCTAGTTGTTAATTAATTTGATAATTGCACTTCTTAACAAAAAGTTAACGACATAAGGAATTCATAGAAGAAAAGTACAACACTACTTCCGTCTTCCCTGCCCCAAAAATGAACAATACCGTGCTCTAAACGTATTAACTAGGTAAATAAATACGGAATACCTGTTTTTTACTTAATTTCGCGTCATACGTACACATAACCAAATACAATGGAGGAAACAATAACCAACAACGCTTTATTAAAGGGTGGTGAATTTGTCATTAAAGAATCGAAGGCACAAGATGTCTTTATTCCAGAAGAATTTAACGAAGAGCAATTGATGGTAAAGCAGATGGCGAAAGATTTCGTTGATGCTGAAGTCAAAGCACACATTCATAAATTAGAAAAACAAGAAGACAATATTGCGGCGACCATGCTTGAAAAAGCAGGAGAGCTAGGACTTCTAGCTTCACATATGCCTGAGAAGTATGATGGAACAGCAATGGACACCAATACGAATACGGTCATCTGTGAGGAGCTTGGAAAAGCACTGTCGTTTAGTGTTACCTTTGCAGCTCATACTGGTATTGGAATGCTTCCTATACTATATTTTGGTACTGAAGAACAAAAGCAAAAGTACTTGCCTGCCCTCTCCACAGGGAAACTTAAAGCCTGCTACTGCCTCACAGAACCAAGCTCTGGTTCGGATGCACTCTCAGCTAAGACCAAAGCAGTGCTTAACGATGCTGGAACACACTACATCCTTAATGGACAAAAGATGTGGATCAGTAACTCAGGTTTTGCGGATATCTTTATTGTTTTTGCAAAGATTGACGGAGACAAGTTTACTGGTTTCATCATAGAACGAGATACCGAAGGAATGACGCTTGGAGCAGAAGAGGATAAAATGGGAATCAAAGGTTCTTCTACTAGACAAGTTTTCTTTGAAAATGCACCTGTCCCAATAGAAAATGTACTCGGCACCATCGGAAAAGGCCACCACATCGCCTTTAATGTATTGAACGTTGGCCGATTTAAGTTAGGCGCGCTTTCCCTAGGAGGTTGCAAAGACAGTATCGCTCTAGCAGTTAATTACGCTAGTGAACGTGTACAGTTTAAACAACCGATTGCAAACTTTGGTGCTATCCAATACAAGCTCGCTGAGCAAAGTATTAGAGCATATGCGCTAGAGTCCACACAATACAGAGTCTCCAATTTATTGCAAGACAGAATCAACCATGTAAAGAGTCAAGGCAAAGGCATTGAAGAGTCAAAACTGATTTCTGCTGAAGAGTATGCCATAGAATGCGCCATTCTCAAGGTATATGGTTCTGAGGTTCTTGATTACACTGTAGATGAAACCGTACAGATATTTGGTGGACTAGGCTTCTCTGAAGAGTTTGGCGCTGCTAGGTCCTACCGAGATTCAAGAATCAACAGAATATATGAGGGCACAAATGAAATCAACCGTTTACTTAGTGTTGACATGCTTCTTAAACGAGCAATGAAAGGTCATCTTGATATTGTTGGACCTGCTTGGGCTGTGCAGAAAGAGTTAATGGCTGTGCCTTCTTCTACTAAACCAGAAGGAGCATTTGGTGAACATAAATTTGTACTGCAAAACTTGAAGAAAGTATTGTTGATCGTTGCTGGTGGAGCAGTGAAAAAACAAATGGATGGCAAACTAAACTTGAAGGAAGAACAAGAAATATTGATGAATATTGCAGATATCCTAATTGATATTTTTACCCTGGAATCCGTCCTACTCCGCGTTGAAAAAAGAAAAGGAATGGGCAAAGACTGCACTGTTCAACAGCATATCCTTAATGTTCATTTACACGATGCAGCAGACAGAATCAACAAAAATGCAACGGATGCACTGATTTCATTTGCAGAAGGCGATGAATTGAGAATGATGCTGATGGGCGTGAAACGATACACCAAGCACACACCTTGCAATGTAAAGGAATCAAGAAGAGTGATTGCTCGAAAACTCGTTGAGGAAAATGAATATTGCTTTTAAAGCACCTTCCATTAGTTAAGACACTCAATGAAAAAAGAGACTACACTCCTAGGCCCATTCAGTCAAATAGTAACCATGCGCCGCCTACCTGCCAAAGGCGCGCTCAAAGACAACAGCCTAGAGATCATAGAAAACGGTGCGCTACTCATTGCGGGGCAGACCGTTGAGGCAGTTGGCCAATTCGATGCACTGCGCAAACAATTCCCAGACACTGCCATTCAAGAAATCACCGCAGCCACCACCGCTATGCCTGGACTGGTAGACATGCACACACACATTTGCTTCGCGGGAAGCAGAGCCATGGATTTTGCGGCTAGAAACGCTGGGAAAACCTACTTGGAAATTGCCAAAGAAGGCGGAGGCATCTGGAGCACTGTAAACCACACCCGCGCAGCCTCAACAGAACAGCTGTCAACCCTAATGAAACAACGGATGACACGCTTGTTAAACAATGGCGTAACAACAGTAGAAGTGAAAAGCGGATATGGCTTGAGCCCAATTGAAGAACTCAAGTTGTTGCGCGCCATAAACGAAGCAGGGAGCGATCATCAAATCGATGTAGTACCTACCTGCTTGGCGGCTCACATCGTACCAAAAGATTTTGATGGCAAGGAAGCCGATTACTTGAAATGGATCTTGGAAGACTTGGTTCCTGTCATTCAAAAAGAATCGCTTTGCTATCGGTTTGATATCTTTACCGAAGAAAGCGCGTTCAGTATAGACGCGTCATTGAACTACTTGAATGTCTTGAAGACGCTAGGCTTTGACCTAACTGTTCATGGTGATCAGTTTACGCCAGGTGGCAGTCAGGTTGCAATTCAAGCTGGTGCACTGAGTGTAGACCACCTAGAAGCAAGCACGGAAAAGGAAATCGCCCTGCTCGCCAATAGTGATGTGATGCCAGTGGCGCTACCAGGCGCTTCAATAGGAATCGGCTGTCCCTTTACACCAGCTAGAAAACTCCTAGATGCAGGTTGCGGTTTGGCGATTGCTAGTGACTGGAATCCAGGCAGTGCGCCTCAAGGAGATCTGTTGACTCAAGCGGCAATACTGGCTAGTTTTGAAAAGCTAAGTACAGCAGAGGTGCTTGCGGCAATGACCAATCGAGCAGCGCTTGCCCTAGGCCGGACTGATCGCGGTGTGTTGGATATTGGTCTGCATGCAGATGTTATTGCTTTTCCTACCAATGATTACCGAGAGATCTTATATCAGCAAGGAAGCATGAAACCTTGTAACGTTTGGAAGAGCGGGATACAAGTACGCTGATTTGGAAATTGCCCGTTTCATCATATCATCAAAAGAAGCTGGTACTCGTCTAAGTGACTACCTCGAAGACAATCTATGGTCATTTATTCCTTCTAGAAAAGGGATAAAGAAGGCCATTAAGCGAAAGCTAGTGCTAGTCAATCAAATCCATTTTAATACTGGTTATCGCTTAAAGGAAGGAGATGTGATTTCTTACTTGCAGCAAACCGTAACGACCAATCCTATTCAATTGAATGTCGAAGTTGTTTTTGAGGATGAATACCTAGCGGTTGTCGTTAAACCATCTGGAATTCCTACAAGTGGCAACCAAGCAAGAACATTAAAAAATGCACTAGCCTTCAATCTACTGCCATCAACGGTAACGAATGCTCTTCTACAACCCTTACCAGTGCACAGGCTAGATGCCTTGACAAGCGGGTTGGTTTTAGTTGCCAAGACGACAACATCAAGTGTTCATCTAAGTCGTCAATTCCAACAGCGGGTTATCAAGAAAGAATATAGTGCTGTCGTCTCAGGTGTTTTTCCTGATCATCTTCTTCAGATCAATACCTCACTCGACGGTAAGCAAGCATTAACGGATCTAACAGTTGTGAAACGGGTGTCCTCTCTGAAGAGTGAGCAGTTGACTCTGTTGCGTTTATTTCCGCAGACAGGGCGTACACATCAACTTAGAAAACACCTATCCAATATTGGATGTCCGATTCTTGGAGATCAATTGTATGCAGGAGGCGGAAAAGTACTAAAGGGAAAAGGTTTGTTTTTATGTGCTGTAGGATTGGAGTTTGAACATCCTATTTCTAAAGAGAAAATGAAGATTTGTATTGACCCACCAGCAAAATTTCAGAAGCGGTTACAGTATGAAGCGGAGTGGTATGAGCGCAAAATGGAATAGGATTCTTGTGATTAAAAAGATCGATATTGAACTTCAAAATTCATTTTATAACGTGCTCTGCGTCAGAAATCCTTCATTCGATATTCTTTATTCGAGGAAGACGTACGAACACGAATCTGCATTCTTCTTATTGAATAACTTCTGTTTCAATAACATGTTTATAAAACTCTTCGTACATCGGTAAGATGTGGGCGATATCGTAACGTTTTGCCTGTTCGAAAGCTGCTTTCCTAAACTGATTGAGCAGGTCGTCATCGCTAAGTAATTTGACCGCATTAACTGCCATTTCCTCTACATTACCAACATCGCTTAGGAAACCAGTTTTTCCTTGGATGTTTACTTCAGGAATCCCACCGGTATTACTAGAAATTACAGGAACCTCACATGCCATCGCTTCTAGGGCTGCGAGTCCAAAACTCTCACTTTCTGAAGGCATGAGGAAGAGGTCTGAAATGGCTAGGAGCTCTTCTACTGCATCTTGCTTACCAAGGAAACGGATCTCGTGGCAAAGGCCAATCTCACGGCAGAGTTGCTCAAGAGGTTGTCGTTCTGGACCATCACCGATAAGTAGAAGCTTGCTTGGTACTTTGTCGTAGACGGCTTTAAAAATATGGATGACATCTTCTACTCGTTTTACTTTTCTGAAGTTTGAAACATGGGTAAGAATTCGTTCTCCATTTGGTGCAATTGCCTTTTTAAAATGATCTTTATTACTTTTTCTGAATCGTTTGAAATCTATAAAGTTTGGAATGACCTGAATATCTTTCTTTATATCGAAATGATTATAGGTGTCTTTCGCCAAGGAATCAGAAACTGCAGTAACACCATCTGACTTATTGATCGAAAAGGTGACGACTGGTTGATAGGAAGCGTTTTGACCTACAAGTGTAATGTCTGTGCCGTGCAGTGTTGTTACAACGGGGATATATCGACCTTGTGACAACAAAATCTTCTTGGCCATATAAGCGACAGAAGCATGTGGTATCGCGTAATGTACATGCAAGATATCCAGCTTCTCGTAGTTGATTACATCTACCAATTTGCTTGTAAGGGCTGTTTCGTAAGGCGCATGTTCGAACAATGGATAATCATGTGTTGGCACTTCATGGTAAAACACATTTTCTTGAAAAGAATCCATACGAACCGGTGTTCGATAAGTAATGAAATGGACCTGATGCCCTTTGCTGGCAAGTCCTTTTCCTAATTCTGTAGCGATCACCCCACTTCCGCCAAACGTCGGATAACAAACAATTCCAATTTTCATTGCGATTAATTCTTTTATTCTGTAACAGAATGTAAGATATAAAGTTTAACCTAAAAAGTCATTGTATGACATTATGTATGTTAATTCAGAAAAATCAACCGAAATGAATAAAAATTCAAGATTAATCAAGTAAATAATAGAATAGCGTTTTTGTTTTAGAATTATTATCGGGCTATTTTTTAAAATGAAAAAGTCCCCAAAATTGGAGACTTTTCAATGCAAGTGCAAAGCACACCGCTATATAATCAAATCCGGGGTTATTTAGATTCTGTTTCGATTTGTGTTCTTGCTTTTCCAAGTGGAATCTTCACTCCAACTGTTGGTCTTCCTGGGAAATTGTGGAGCCCTCTGTTCTTATGAAACATATTCATTTTGATGTCCAATCCGATATTTCTATTCTTTCCTACGACGAACGTATACCCAGGGTGAAAGCCAATATCAAACTGCGTGTCAATAGCGACATGAGAAATTCTGAGTTCGTTTTTAAATTCTGTTTCGATATAAAATCCATTTTTCTTAAACGGGTAGTACTGAAGAAGGAAAGAAGCGCCAAATCGAGCAGCTTTTGTAGTGACAAACTCTTCACTTACTCGTTGGGAGGTGCGGCCTATTTCGGTAGAAAGCCCACCACCAATTGAGAATCTATTTCCTACATTGTACCGATATTTTATACCTGGATTTAATCTTGCACCTAAAACATTAAATACACTTCCTAATACACCACTTGTTCGAGTACTTAATTCAACTCCTAAAGATGAATTTCCTTTATTTGTGAAGGTCTTTAATCGTTCTTTTTGAGATTGAGAAAAGGAAGTAATTGTCAAAAATATTGCTACGGATAATAAAAGTAGTTTTTTCATGATTTTAGATTTTTAGGTTTTACAAATTGCTTACATCTAAAAGACAATCAAAAATTAAAACACACGTAAAAATATTTTTTATGTTATTCGTTAATAATTGGAAAACAACAATTTATGTCGATTTATTTTTTTCGCCATCAGACTTTAAACAGAACATCTGATCGTATGGGTAGAGAAAATTCAATAATTTTCTCTACCACCAACAATAGTTAAATTCCTTGTTTTTTCTTGGCAATCATGAGTGGTGTTTTTACTCCAACCGCTGTATTACTCATAAGAAAAAATGTGCCATTCTTATAAAGAATATTAACTTTCAAGTCTACAGCAATGTTCTTGTTTTTCCCTACCATAAATGTGTATCCAGGACTAATTTCAGCATGCATGTTTTGAATTATTCGACCTCTAGTAAAATAAAAATTTCTAACTAAGGCGTATTCAATAAAAATCCCATTTGATTTGAATGGATAATATTGAACAACTATTTTGGTATTGACAGATGGAGCACGAAAATCCATAGTTTCACGACTTCCACCACTATACCGCATTCTTAGATCTGTGCCAAGGCTGCCTCCTATTGACAATCGATTTATAATATTGTATTGATAACTGATACTAGGCATTAAGGAGGATTCAACGTTGGTTATTCGGGAGTTAAAACGTCCTCGAACTTGTCCTGATGTTTGAAACCCGATAATAGAATTGCCCTTATCGGTATAAGCCTTTAAATAATCCTTTTGAGATTGAGCATTTAGAATTGTTGAAGTTAAAATAAGTAGGAAAATGAAATAAATTTTGTTCATAATAATAGTTTTTTTGATTAATAAATAGAGCAGGTTATTTCGAACTAAAAACGAAGGGACTAATTAGTTTCGCTGCTTGTGTAAGATTTGTTTAACACCATTTAACCTTTGATAATGAGATAGTTAACTATAGTCAAGATTTTATTAAATTTTTAAAATCGATCTGTTATTGAATTGAAAAACAAAAAGAATTATTTATTTTGATTGAGGTGAATTTTTCTATAATCTCTTAACAATGAAGCAGTCAACCGAATACCTTAAGAAATATTTTGCACCATGTTAAACCGTGCTTTTAAAGGGGGAATTGCTTATATTCTTGTTGGGAAAACTGGAAAACCCTATCTTTGGTAAAAATTGAATGATATGGAAGCCTTAACAAAATCCTCGGTAGATACTGGAAAAGATTCATTTCCTTTAAATGGAACCGATTATATTGAGTTTTATGTAGGAAATGCGAAGCAATCTGCCTTTTATTATCAATATTGTTTCGGCTTTAAACTTGTCGCGTATTGCGGCCCCGAAACCGGAACAATGGACCGCGCCTCATACGTCCTACAGCAAGGAAAGGTTCGCTTCATTCTTACGACAGCAATGCAACCAGATCATGCTATTTCGAAACACGTGCTAAAGCATGGAGATGGTGTAAAAGTCCTGGCCTTATGGGTAGACGACGCCAAAGAACTATACAACACAGCCATCGAGCGCGGTGCCACCAGCATTGAGCCACCCAAAACACTAAAAGACGAGCACGGAGAAGTCGTCGTCGCATCCATCGCATCCTACGGAGAAACATTACATACCTTCGTAGAGCGCAAAAACTACTCAGGAGCATTCATGCCTGGCTATAAAGCAGTCGATAGTCCAATTCAAACAAAGCCAGTTGGTCTTCAGTATATCGATCACTGTGTAGGAAATGTGGAACTTGGCGAAATGAATACTTGGGTCCAGTTTTACCAAGACGTCATGGGTTTTAAACTGTTAATTACCTTCGACGATAAAGACATTTCTACCAAGTATACCGCGCTCATGAGCAAGGTAGTTAGCAATGGCAATGGATATGTGAAATTCCCAATCAATGAACCAGCAAAAGGCTTGAAGCGTTCACAGATAGAAGAATACCTTGATTTCTACAACGGTCCAGGTGTTCAGCACATCGCCATTGCAACGAATAATATCATTGAAACCGTTGGTCAATTACGGGAAAATGGTGTTGAGTTCCTGTTTGTCCCAGACAATTACTATGATGAAGTACTAGGAAGAGTAGGCGACATCGACGAGGAACTAGAAGAACTGAAGAAACTCAATATCCTAGTAGACAGAGATGAGGAAGGTTACTTACTTCAAATCTTCACAAGGCCAATTCAAGACCGCCCAACTGTTTTCTTCGAAATTATTCAGAGGAAAGGTGCGAAGTCATTCGGCAAAGGAAATTTTAAAGCACTATTTGAAGCCATTGAACGAGAACAAGCAAGACGAGGCACACTATAAAAATGGAAAAAATCAACACAATTCAGTTTACTAGAATTTCAGACATACTGACAGACAATGAGCAAGCAGCTGTCAAGTTGTTGAGCAACGACAATCAACTTACTGTATCAACAACAGACCAACTGTTTGAGCAGTTATTGAGTAATAAAGCCAACGTAGGCTACTGCCCAATGCCACTGATGCCCCTTCAATTGCCAGAAGGTCTTGTGATTACAGCAATTTCCAAGCGGTACCAAGCGGGTTTTACCCTTTTTTGCAACCCAGATCACCAAGAAACCACAAAGCTATTAAACCTAAAGGAAGGGGTAACTGTTGGCTGTTCCTCAGCATTGCAGGCTGCTCAGTTGAAAGACTTCAGGAATGATGTTGCGGTGGAGGTTTATCCTTCTTGGGTTGACGCATTAAAATTCTTTAAGACAGGAGACTTGGCTGCTATTGTGCTCCCTACTTCTGCCATTCAATTTGCAGGCTTGGTTGCCGACGAAGGTATTCAGTTAAATCCCAAAGAGTTTGTACCGCCTTCAGGTGATGGATTCGTGGGGTACGTTTGCCGCAAAGAAGATAAAGTACTGCGTAGACAATTGACTGCACTGCACCATGCGGAAAGTGTAGAAGCGAATAATCTAGAACGACAGTTTAAACGACTTGTTCCTAGTCATCTTCAAGACTGTGTAGGCGTATATTGTGAGCAAGATGCCAACGACTTTTACCATGGTAACGCGGTACAGATGAATGGTTCTGAGGTGCAGTATGGGCATTGCTCGGCAAGCACTTCCGGTGGGTTTGCAGCGGCGCTCTGGGCTAGGATCTCAGGTTAAACCCGCAATATGCAATAAGAATCAACTTTTGGTTTCAAACTACTTCAAAATCAAGCACGTCCGCCTATTTTTAATTTCACCGTAGGGGTTACTACGCTTTCAATGAAAAATAGACGAGGAGCACTTGATTTTATTGTATT
>CALGAW010000038.1 GCA_937959115.1 uncultured Saprospiraceae bacterium | reverse complement strand
CGGATTAAGTCAGGTAGTTTTCTTACTGGGTTTTGTGGTGCCTGTTTATCCATGCACAACATTTATTTTTGAGCTGGGCGCAAGGCAAACGCGCTTCAAAAATCAATGCTGTGCATGGATTTTGACGTTTATTACAATCTTGATTGTTATGACGTGTCAGGCCATATTTTATTGATAATTACCTTAGAGTAAACAAAGAGTAACACTAACCCAATCAGGGTTATTTGAAATCCAGGAATTGAATCTAGGACTGAGGGAAAGAATGGATGAATGATAAGTGCAACTGAAACTGGGAGCATCCCACCAGCGATTGAAACAAATACAGCTTCTTCTAGCTTTGGCTTACATCCATTAAAGTAGAGAACGATAACATATACCGTGAATGCAATTATTCCTCCTGCGACCGAAAATAAATCTATAGTATTAAGCATTAGGTGCTATTTTAAATAAAAAAAAGTCTATGTACATTTTAAGTACACAGACTCTATGTCCGGCGCGACCTCCACAATATCTGTTTTTTATTTGTATTGTGCAATAGGTTAACTGTTGTTTGAGAAGAAAGTGTTTAACACATGTGTCAAACACTTTCTTTACTAGAAGTACTGAAGTGATGTTACTTATGAGTATGCTTGACGGTTTTTAACTGAAGCAAGTAGGTTGTCAATGGTATATAGAATAGCTCCATTCGCTCTCAGCCATCCCACATCCCGAAAGCTTTCAGTGCGATGCGATTGGCAACATAATTATATACAAAGAAAAGGAGAACAGCATCCAAGAAAGTCTGTTCTTCATATTATCACAGGGCAAGTCATGGCGCTTGGGTTTAACAAACAACGAAATTTTAATTAGTCAAATATTTCTCAAAAATCATTTAGATACATGAAACATCTTACTTGTGAATTGACCACCGTGATGAACATTCAGCTGATAAATACCATCCGGATAATCAGAAATTTCAACGGCTTTCAATCTATTTGTTGAGGTCTGACCTTTGGCAATTTGCTGACCAAGATTATTCTCAATGGTAAAATGCATCAATTCATTTTCAGGACTTTCATATTCGAAATGAAGTATATCCTTAGCAGGATTTGGAAATACGTTTAATTGTGAAGGGCTAAATTTTGTTACTGAATTTGAAACTGGAATACCACATGGACTGCAGGCTTCAATTTCAGTACTGCTATTACAGTTTGTTTTCAAGTCATTTCTAATTGACAGAGATTGTCGTTTCTGCTGATGACTCTAAAGTCAGACATACAGAAAGCAAAATGAGTACCTACAAATGGGTCTAAATGTACAATCACAACACTAAATTTAATTTAAATTAAAATGCTTTAATGTCACTTAAATAGCTTTTAACACATAAATAATCCTCATATTAGACAAACCAGTTGGCATTTATTTCATAAGCATTGAAACAGATACGGGACTTAGGGGAATCTTGAAATTGGTCAAGATGAAACGATAATTGGGATCAACCCTAAGCCATACAATTGAAGTAAAGCCCTGAATAACCTCTTCACCGACATACTGATGAAGAGGTTTTTCGGATTATGTCTTCATCAGTCGGGCACCAGCAAGGTGTGCGGGGGCGATTCCTGCCTATAATTGACTCTTTTTTCATGATAGTCAAACCTCAATTTTAATGCATCATTAACAAACTCTTATTGGTTTATTAGGGAATATTGGAACCGTAGATCCGTTATAATTTAGTCATTGCGCTATACGTCTGTAGCGTTTCTGGTTGCCTAAATTGTATATTATGATCTACAAAAAAACCTATCGTCTTACGACTGTTCTTCTCCTTGGTGCATTGGGGCTTTCTGCTCATTTGGATTACCTCAAGTCAAATCAAAGCGCTATTCAGCAGGTTGAACTTATTAAACAATTAGAATCAAATAATAGGCAAATTGCTTATTACAATGAAATGAAAGTAGAGGACTTTAGAGAGTTTATCAGAAGAAAGAAAACCTATCACGGATTAGTTGATGCTGCAGATCAAGTATTGGAACAGAGAAGCAGTCTAAATGATGTTTTAATCAAAAAAGAAAAAGAGCTTAAGGAAATAAGGAATCTAAATTTGATGGAACAATATAGAGCAGAACACAGAATATGTGCTGAGACAAACCAAGAGTTGAGTCAATTCAAAAAGGATATTCTAGCTATCGTCATAGAGCTTTCAAAAGATAGGAGATTTGGAATAAAACCTGATGAAATTAATGCACTTAAAGAAAAAATAGAAAGCTATTACACTCAACCATTAGAACGAAGCTTTTTCTCAAGAACGAATGATCTTCAGTTGCAACTTGCAAGGTTAAAGAATCAATATTTTCAAATTAACACAATCGTTATAAATTATTTGACTTCAAAAGTTGCAGGACAGAGAGTTCGATTTGACCGATTCCAGGTGCTTTCTTTTGCTAACGAAACGAAACTAAAACAAGGAGAAGTCTTTGAAACAAGTTTGGGCTTGGTAAAACCTATTTCTGATTCAAGTATTCATTCTGTCAAAGTAAATGGTAAGCCAATTCAAAGAAATGAAAACCCTTGGTATAGTTATTCACATAAAACTAACCGAAAAGGAAAGCATTCCTATGTTGTGGAAATGGAGCTTAAGAACAAGGATACAGGAAAAATCGAGTCTTTTAAGAGGACATACTGGTATCAAGTAAGATAAGCATCAAAACTAAGTCTCTGACACTAATCTTTAGCCAAACCAATCAATTATGGGAAACAATGAAGTCTCTTTTCTAAATGTCTTGCTGTTCGCTTGTTCTTTAGGATGTGTTGTATGGATATTTAAGCATCAAAATAATCAAATAGAAACTGGAAAAAGCGAACAGATTCAATTGCTTGAAGATTATAACAGCGTCCTAAAGATTGAAACTGAAAAAATGCTTGAAAATACTAAAGAACAAGTCAAGAAGAAACGTGAATATAGGCAGATTTTTGTAACACAAAAGACGCTTATTGACCTGATAGAACCATACTTGAAACTTATTGATCCCAGGATAAAACATGCAACGATTCCACAACATTCACGCTATGAAAAATCACTAGAAAAAGAGATTGATTTTGAACAGATTTTGGGTGAAGTTGTTGGCGTTTTGAAGGACGCTTCTAAACATAGAAATTTAGGCATAAGGCCTAAAGAAATCTCAGCATTTAAGAAACTATTAGCCGCTGATTTTAGGATTCTTAGAACTAAAACTATAGCTAATGACCGATTAACTGACCAGCTTTTCCTCCTAAAAAAGAAATACAGTTTACTCCATATCTGTTTTACAGTCAGCCGTTATCTTAATTCAAAAATTGGCACTTCAGCCACGACTTTTGACCGCTCTCAAATTGTCTCCTCCGCAGATTCATACGTTACAGAAATCGGTGAGACATTTAACGCAGATATCTTTATCGTGGACAGACCCGTTGTCAAGTCAATAGTGATCAGCGCAACAGTCGACGGTGTTGAGTATCCGGTAAAAAACGGGATACTGAAATTTACGGAGAAGCCAACCGGTAAAGGAAGACACAAGTATACCGTTCGTTACAAAACAAAAAACAGATTTACCGGGGAGACTGATGTGTTTAGTAGGACATTTAGTTATTTGGTGCCATGAGATAGTTAACCCAGTGTCGTGCTTCTTGAATAGACTTCCCAGGATTGTCCGTCATAGACTCAGAGTACATGGTTTGCATGGAGCCAAATGCTGTTTTACTTATCAATAAATCCCTTGTTCGAAACGAAAGCATTGCGTCTTTAATGCCAATATATAGATTGAAGAGATTAAAATAGTAATTACTTCATATCAAAAAAAACCTTGTTCGAAACGAAAGCATTGTGTCTTGAATGCCAATATATAGAATTGAAGGGATTAAAACAGATTTAACTCAAACAAGCCCCTTGTTTGAAGTCCAACCAATGAAATTCAAAAAATCCCAACATCAAAATTGCTCCAAAAACTGAATGTTCCCAATACTCTCCTTCGTCTCTTGCTCAAACAACGAATACAGCAACCCGTCCTTCAATCCAACTCCCGGAACAACAATAGAATCAGCACCAGTCATTTTCATTGCTTCAGAATAGATCTCAGCAGCAGGGATAATAACATCTGCACGGTCTGGATTCATTTTTAGAATATTGATCCGACTTTTATAGTCAAATTCGTTGACATAAACACGTAGGGCGTTTAACTCGGTAAAACTGATGCTTCCGTTGTATCGTTGGCGAGACAACTTGAATAATTTATTGATATTACCGCCAGTACCGATCGCAATGATTGGGGATCCGATTTTATTCTTCTTTTGATCCAACCAAGACTTCATATTTTTAAACATCTCTTTTCGCTTGGTCGCATTTAAATTTCGGACAGATCCAATTTTGAAGGACTGACTATTTATCTTATGCTTCCCTTTGTACAGGTTGAGCTCTGTGCTCCCTCCGCCTACATCAATGTGCATGTAATTTTTATCATCGATATAAGGAATAATGGCCTTGCTAAGCATTTCTGCCTCCGCTTTTCCGTTGATCACATCAATTCTTAAATCAAAATAGGTGGCAATTTTAGCAACGATCTTTTTTCCATTTTTAGCTTCTCGCATAGCAGAAGTAGCTACGGCTGAATAAGCATCCACCTCATATAAGTCAATCAGCAACTTAAAGGTCCGCATTAACTTTTCAAATTTTTCTTGAGTGTGTTCACTGATCTCACCATCTTTAAAAACATCCTTTCCTAGGCGCAATGGGAATCTTAGGTACTCTAACTTCTTAAAACTGACGGTGTCCTTTTCTTTGAGAACTCTGATAATCTGTAGTCGAATGGCATTAGAACCAATATCGATCGCTGCTAATTTCATGGAATCAATTTTTTCTAAGGGGCAAACTTAGTTAAACCGTCTAAATGATTTTATGTTTCGCCAATGATTTTTAAAAATAAAACAATAAGAAAGGGGTTAATCTTGAACAGTAATCCGACTATAACCCTGAGGCCCCTGCTCCAACTGAATCTGCACATCGATCCGCTCCTTCAATGCCTCAACATGAGAAATCACCCCAACCGTCTTACTGCTTTCCGCCTGCAACCGCTCTAATGTATCAATCGCGATGCCCAGCGTCTCCTGATCCAGCGACCCGAATCCCTCGTCTATAAACAAACTGTCCAATGGGTTATTCTGCGACGCCATATCTGATAGGCTCAACGCCAAGGCCAAACTCACCATAAAAGACTCACCGCCAGATAGGGTAGAGATCGACCGAACCGCATTCCCTTGATATTGGTCTACCACATTTAGTGATCCGTCACTCGTCGGTTGATCCAACAAATAGCGATCACTCAGCTTTTGAAGCCGGTGATTTGCCAGCACCAATAGGTTTTTCAAGGTTAAGGATTGAGCGTGCGCAGCAAATGTGTTGCCCGTCGCATCACCGATCAACCGTTTTAAGATATCCCATTTTCGCTGTTCCCTTATTAGCTTACTGATGAGTGCTTGTTGCGTTTTAACCTGTTCTCGCAGTTCTTTATCTAGCTCTAGCTGCTTCTTCAAACTTCCTACGTTTTGAGTCAGTTCTTCCCTAGCAGTTTCTTGTTGTGCCAACTGATCTGACAAGGCCTCAACCTTCATTTCTGGTAGGCTGTCGGTTGCTTTTAGCTGTTCAATTGTCTTGGTACAGGTGTTGATTTGAGTACTGAGTGTCGTGTGTTGCTCCGTCAGCTTGGTTTGCTGATTTCTGAGTTGCTGAACCACCTGTTCTTCTAGGAGCTGAGCACTCAATTCCTCTACAGTTGATAAGCCAAATGCCTTTAGTTTTGGCTGTAACTCGGCGAGGTTGTTCTCAAGTATTTTCTGTGCTCGCTTTAGATCTTCCGTCTCAATTTCTATCGCTTTTTTATTCTCTCGTATCGAGCCTTCGCTATCACTAAATGAATCTTGTAGCGGATTGATCTCATCACTGATACTCACCCCTTTGTATTTTGATTGCCGTTCAGCATATAGCGCATTGTACGTTTGACCTGTGAGCTTGAGTTTGTCGAAGTCTTTAGACAAGGCTTTATAGGTCTTCAACTCCCTAGAAGCGGAAATTCCTTGCTTCAGGGAATCCGTCTGCACCGACAATTTTTGGATTTCATCTTGCACCTCCAATTCTGAGGACACGCCCTTCAAATTGCCGGAGAGCTTTTTTGTGATCTCTAGGTTTCCTTTTTTCTGTTCACCAAGGGCAGTAGTTAGCTTATCCAATTGGATTTGTGTGCTTTTTAACTCTGTTTCTTGTCTTACATAGTTGGCCTCATACGTCTTCAGAAGTGTCGTTTCTGATTCCATTTTTTTGGTAATGGCCAGAAGCTTATTTTCTGTTTCGTCGGAAACATAATCTGGCATATGATCGGCAAACGGATGAGACGCCGCTCCGCACAAGGGACAAGGTTGTCCATCTTTCAGCTGTAATCTGTGTTCCTCTAGACTTCTTATGATACGTGCATCTTCTTGCTGTTTTACAAGCAATTTTTTCTGCTCTTCCCAAGACTTAATCAAGGCGGTTGTTTTAGAAATCAAAGGGATGGACTTTTCAATTTCTTTTGCTAAAACCGTTGATTTTTGTTGTAGTGCTTGTTGTTCTTGCACTTTTTCCTCTTGTTGCTTAAGGTTCGTTTTCAGTTTATCGAGTAGTTGTAGTTGTTCGATGTTTTGTTCTAATAATTCAACAGAATCATTAATTTTAGTTTGATTCAAACCACTGTTTACAACTTGTTTCTCGAGGGTTTTAGTGCTGTTTTCGATCAAGGATAACGCTTCTTCTGTTTTTATTTTTGAAGGAAAATCCAATTGATGCTCTTGAATAAATTGATTGATTTCATTGCGTTGTCTCTCGCCATCTTTCCTCAAATGATTGATCTGATTGTCTAATTGATTGATTTCCTTTTCAAAACGAACCATGATTGCCTTGAAGTTAGTCTTGTTGACAGTGCTTTGTGTGATTTCGCTCAATCGATTAAGCACCTTTTCTGATTGTTCTTGAGCATGTTTTAAATCCTGCTGATATTGCTTGAGGTTACCCTCCGTTTTCTCCATATTGACCTTTGCATCCCGATATCTGGTCAACTCTGACTGTGCTGGGCTGAGTTTTTCGTGAATACTCAGACGTTCTAGTTGAGGGAGGAATGTCTTTTTCTCAGCGAGAAGTTGTTGAAATTCTTTTTCTTTTTTTGATAAAAATTGTTGTTGTTGCTGAAGATCTTTCTTGATTTTTAACAGACTAGACTGTTCTTTTATGGTTTTATCCAAGGACAGTTTTTCCTTTTTAGCATATTCGATCTGTTGGTTGAGTTGCTCAATCTCGGTTGCTGAAAGCAACTTAGCACTACTAATCTTTGCCCGCTCAATTTCTAATTGCTGGGAGACTTCTTTGTGTTTGTTAAACGAAGCAATGCCTATTTTTCTATAAATGGAAGTCCCCGTTAGCTGTTCGAGAAGTTTACTGCGTTCATCTTTTCCAGCCTTTATAAATTTTGAAAATTCTCCTTGTGCTAGAATAATCGACTTAAGGAATTGTTGATAGTTTAGACCAATTATTTTCTCATTCAGCTTTGGAACTTCTTGTTTTTTCTGTGTTAAATATTCTCCAAGTTCATTGTGGATAAACATCTCATAATCCCTAAGGTTACCGTTTCTATTTCTAGAAATAGACCATTTGGAAGTGAATCGATTTGCTCTGATCTCATATTCTATTTCAGCGTATCCTTCCTTGGTATTTCGGGTAAGCACAGAACCCAGTCCTTCCATCTTAGAAGTAGAAATAGAAGATGAAAATCTAGGAATCCGATTAAACAGCGCAAGTGTAATCACATCGAGTAGGGTAGACTTGCCTGATCCTGTGCGGCCCGTAATCGCAAATAGTCCTGCACTGCGAATCGGTTCTTGGTCGAAGTTAATTTCCCAAGGACCACCTTTCAGGTTGTTTATATTGCTAAATTTGATTCGAATGATCCTCATAACTGTCCTTCTTCTTGCATTTCCTCCAATAACTGCTTGAATGAGGCGATGATCTCGGCTCGTTCCTTGTGTGGGTACACCTCTTCTGGAATAAGCGTTTTAAAGACGTCTATAGGCTTCAATTCGGTAATTTGCTGTCCTGCATTAAATAAGTCTGCTGTATTCTTTGCGCCGTGTACAAAGGTTGTTGTTGGTTTTACAATAATGAATGTTCCATCTTTTGAATACAACTCACTTAACGCTTCGGTTTCGGCAGTTATCAATGGATTATAATGTTCTTCCTGTACATCGATCTCTACTAACGAAGGCAAGGGAAACACTGGGTTGTAATCTGTCAACAGCTGCTTGATTTCTGCCAGCGGACCTTTGAACCGTCGTAACGCTCTGCTCTTAGGAATTGGAAGGGAGGTTGGTTCTTGCACTTTTCCTTCTTTGATTTCTAGTACCAAGACTTGTTTCGGATCGTCCCGCTCTGAAAAACTCAAGGCAATTGGTGAACCAGAATACCGCACCATGTTGTTCTTGCTCATTTTTTGCGGTTTATGGATATGCCCAAGCGCTACATACTGAAAGACAGGATCAAAGTAACTCACCTCCACAGCCGCTGTGTTCCCTACATGAATATCACGCTCACTCTCACTGGTCAATGCACTTCTGACATACAAATGTCCCATAGCAATGACAGGGATGCCTTTATAACGCTCCTTACAACACTTCGCAAGTTCTGCGTAATGTTGCTTGATCCCTGCTCTAATCGCTGAGGTCCGATTTGGATATTGTTCCTCAGAATTGGCATTCCGCAAATCCTTATCTCTAAGGAATGGGACGGCTGCTACCACTAGGGCAATTTCTCCATTGCTGTGCTTGATTTCAATAAGTTCATCAGAAATCGGCACCGTCGCACCACCAATTACGGTGATGTCCAATGTCTCCAGGATTTCCTTTGGGGCATTTAGAACACCAACCGCATCATGATTCCCGCCAGTGATAATCACTTTTACTTTGCAACCAATTAATCGACTTAGAAAGTGATAATACGTTTTTCGATCCTTTACAGAAGGATTTGCCAAGTCAAACACATCACCCGAAACCAATAAGACATCAATGTTTTCCTTGGCAATTGTTTCAATCAACCAATCGAAAAACAAGAGGAGCTGATCCTCTAAATCATGCTTATAGAGTTGTTTGCCGATATGCCAATCCGCAGTGTGAAGTATTCTCATTTAGTGATAAATTAGCGTATAAATATAAGACAATTCAAAGTGAAATCAGCAAACACTTTCCAACAGCTGTTGGTAACTTGATACGATGGGTTTTAGCACGAAGGTACAACCCAATAGTCTAGGGACGTAAACCCATTGCTTCCAGATGATGCTTCATGTGATATCCCTGACAATACGGTACAACCTCTTAGAACAAAAAAATCGGCTAGAAAGACTAATCTCTCAAACCGATTTCTATAAGTTGATTCGCCGGATAATTGTTAATTTTCTAACGCATTAAATACATCTTTCCAATTCCACTTTTGAAATACTGACTTGAGTTGGTTTGGAAGGTTTCCATATCCTCTCCATTTAGTTTGGTAATGACTCTGTATAGATAAACACCGTTTGCCAATGGTGAGCCATACTCATCAGTTCCATCCCAACGGTAGTCGGTCCTATTGTTACCTACATGAATAGACCCTAACTCATCTTTTGTGATTTCTCTCACCACTTTACCCGTTACTGTCATAATTTGAACCTTCATCGTCTCAGGAACTTCGCTACCAGTTAAGGTGAATACGAATTGAGTAGACGAAGAGAACGGATTTGGATAGTTCAATACATTTGAAATGGAAGGTTGGTTGAGCACCTCGAAAGCAATTCGGTAGTTCAACGCACCAGATTCATTGTTCGATTCATCTCGGGCCAATACAAATAGTAAGTATTCTCCATCCTCCTCAAAGGAAGGGGTATAAATTACATACGATTTGTTTTCTTCAGAAAGATCGTTGGGATCAGCAGCAAAAAACTGAATATCTGCAGGATCTACAGGCTTCGCAGGCAATGCTTCTCCTGGTTTAAGCAATCGTACTTCAATGTTTGCAGTATCGGACAATGCCAAGTATTGGTTTTCATCATTTAGAGTGATTAGAATCTTTGGTTTTGCAGATACAATATCACCATCCATAATATGAACACCATCAAATGTTACATCAAGCAACGGATTCCTATAGTCTCGTCCTACAAGGAACTTAGTGACACCAATGTTGTTAAACATAAACATCTCTGGCTGTTGGAAACCTGGATTTGCATGTAGAATTAGTTTGTTTAACCCTTGCAGCTTATCCGTTTCTATATCAAAGCTTCCAGTAATGGTTTCTCCCGAGGCTAGAGCCGCTAATTGTTTGTTTTGTGCAACTACTTGGTTGTTTTCATCAATGATCGTGTATCGAAATGCTAGTGCACTCATATCTACATCAGAAATGTTTTCGATCGCCACCTCAATATGTTGATTCTCTCCTTGTTCTAAGGTGTCTTTCATGACAAAGTGAACATCAGGACGAAGCGCGCAATCTGGCAACTCATCATACAAAATTCTCCAGTAGTCCAGTTGAGGAGAGGTTCTGTTGACTAAGTCATATGATTTCCATTCTAATTGAAGGAAAGGATACGTATTAGCATCAATACCAGAAAGCGAAGTACTAGGATTTGTAATGTTACCGATTAATAAGGATTCAACTCCAAGCGTATCAATACCATATAGATTTATATGGAAACTGTCGGACTGTTGTTCCGTCACTTCAAAAAGCAAATCTTTCCAGTCTTTTGCTGGTCCGATCATAGGCGACAAGACATCTCCTTGATCCCAGCTACCTGCAATTTGGTAGGTGTGCGTTAAGTGGGCATCAACACTATCTCCTAGCACCTCAATTGGCGTAAAGCTAGAGTCACGTATTTTGAATAAGCCCGAATAGGGCAATAACTGGGTCGCTGTTTGCTGAATTAAATTAGCGCCAAGCTCATCTGACATTGCTGAAAACAAATCGTCGCCATTAGGATGAGTAGCAGCATCACCTGCCCATTCATCTGGCTCGAAGTTATACAAGGAGTAGGCCATTACGTAGTGACCAGCAGGTATAATTGTTTGATCTCTCAAGAAGGCGATGGCATCCGCTCGTTCTGCGGCTGTTCTGGTATTAAAACGAAAGGCACTTGATGTATTTTTACAGTTAATACTGTTGTGTTCTCCATAGATTGTTCCTGGTGTTCCTTGATTCTTCCAAGGTTCAACTGTAGTAGGATCAAGTACAACGAAGTAAATACCGTTTGCATGAACCTGAGCATTACAACCGTCTACACTTTGTATGACATTTGTACCAATGACGTAGTTCAAGTTACCATAAGAAAGTACGTTTGGACTTGTCGCAACATTTACCTTAATTTCTTTAAAGTCGTCTATATACTGAAAGTTTCTGTTGGGCGGAAGTTCGATATTAACAAATCGATCCTTCAACCATTGATAATAGTGCGATTGATTCCATCCTGGTGTCTCATTCTGTAAGTAAATAAATGAACTCGTTCTCCATCCTGCAGAATTCGGAGCTTCCGAAGTATCGATGCTCACTCGCCAATAGTAAACCTCATTGTTGATGTACGGTATTGTTGGTTCCCATTCCATCAATCCACCTGATAACCGTTGTGTATTCGATTGCTTCAGAGGACTGTTGAATGCTTCTGTTGTATCGATTTCCATATAGTAAGTAAATGCTTCGGAAAACGGATTGGATATCGAAGCTTTTAAGGTTGGTGATGGTTGACCAACTATACTGAATTCGTAAGGTCTAACCGGTATAATGTCATCCGTGAAGACAAATTGATCAATTGAATACGTGTTATTGTTTTCTGCGCTTGGATTTGGCAGCTCAACGATTAAGTCACTATCATCTATAACAATCGTGAACGTATTTACACCTACAGAATTATCGACTGGAGGAATCTTAAACGTATAATTTTGCGTATACTTTGGTGAAGGAATCAATTCATTTACAACGTCAATCTCAGCGCCATTTGGCAGTTTTCTAAGGATTCGTAAAAAGAAAGAATCACTTACTGATCTACCAATATTTGTAATGTCAAATGAAATTTCAGCCTCTTCCGTCACCTTCATTTCTGCAGGTTCAAACTTAACCGTAGGTACATTGACAGTATAATCAGGCGCTGGATGAGGATTTACCTGTATTGCAGGATCTCCATCTATTGTTATTTGTTGCTTTAAGGTAGGAGATGCACTTGAGTTCTCAATAGCAACTTGCATTATTTTACCAATACCAGAGTTGTATTCATCTGTCCTCAATGCTTCGTAAAATTCTTCTCCCAATACGGCAAGCGAGGTGGAGGAAGATAAGTTAACAGAAGCAATAAAAGCAACTGCTCCCTGATCTTCAAGCAAGACAAAGTCTTCTCCAATGTTTCTTCCAGAAGCATGAATGTGTCCTGAATAACAACCGAGCGAAAGAATAATTGGATACCGTTCAAAATTATTGTAATTCTCTGGTGAATCAAGACTAAAGTCAAATGATTCTGTAGAGGCATGTCCATAAAAGGTAATCAAAGAAACTCCAGACTCAATCAGTGAATCCAAATAGGCAGATTGTGAAATTTGAATTGGAGCGGTACTCGTCTTAAAAAACGAAACAACCTGCGCACCAAATTTATCCTGAGAAATAATATTCTTAAACCGATTTAGACTAATCTGAATACTTTGCTGAATTGTCGGATCACCACCACCTAAGTGCAGCACATGTTTCATCCAACCTTTGTCTTCAATCGTCTGACTCAGATTACTCCAATTGCCTTCAAAGGCTTGAACCTTTTTGAGATAAATCCGCAGTTCATCATTTTGCTTGATGGGCAACCTCCCTATTGGAATTCGTGGTGTGTTGTTAAACTTTGTTGCTGTAAGTTGGTTGTCAGCTGGTGGATGTCCAAACGTTGGGACGTACAATGGCTGATTTCCTAAATTAAATCGAACACTTTGATAGTTTCTTGCCTTACCAACTAAAAAGATATATTCTGGCTTAGCCCAATTATTTAACGTGTATCCTGTAAAGTTTTGAATAGAAATAGGATTACGGTGGACACCATAAGCAAACTGGTCATACAGCTCGTCTATATCTACAATAATAGCATCGAAACCAGTGGTTTGACGGTAAGCTCTATATTGCTCTAGATAATTTGGTGTAGCATTGATAAACCGTTTATGCGAAATCATAATATAATCACCCTGATTCGCTGGGTCTGAATAATCAATGAAGTTTCTTTCTTGTAATTCCGTAATTGGTGTGGCTCCTGAAGTACTGATCAACTCTAAGTCTCTTTCTACGGCAGAAGGTGGTAATACGATGTGCACATTACCGCTAACAATTGCTCCTTCTATCCTAATATTGTTGGTTTTGTCGTATAGCACAGGAGTTGAATTCCCATGGTTAAAGTTCGAGATGTTCAGGAATCGTTTGCCCGAGGAAGCAGCAACTTTAAAGCTGAACGTACTAGCACCACTAAAGTTAAACGATCTAGGATAATCCAGATATACGGTGCTCACTTTCAGTTTGGTCGTAACGCCATTAAAATTAAACGTTGTAGAATTGTCTAAAATCGCGTTGCTAAAATTGAATGTATGATTTCTAACTAAGTAATCATTAAAAACATCGCTAATCAACAAATTCCCTTCTACATCTATGTTAAATTCTTGAGCGCCTGTTGCATTCTTTTTAACAGAGGAATAGGTCAGAGAGACTTTAGCATCTGGTCCTGCACTGTAAATGTTTGAGGTCGGTATTGAAACTGCGGCTGAGGATCTTGCTTTATCCGCATATCCCTCACAAGCTTTAAAGGTAGATTCAAACAGTCCTCCTTGAGAATACGGGATACCACTTGTCCATCCGCCACCACCTGCTGAAAAGACGAGCTCCTTCCCTTCAGTATGCATGTAATACGGATCTGCAGCTGGAGGATTAGAAAGCACATTCGCTGTATTCACATATCTTTGGTTGGAAGCGGTATTGTCCCAAGTTAAAAATACAGCACTGGTGTCTGTGTACATGCTGTAGTGAAGACTTGGGTGCTCATTTTGAGGATTTAGATACATCAATGAATCAAGACCACCTTTGTTTTTAGTCGCGTAAAATTCGATGTAATCGGAATTACCCATTGTTCCATTTATTGCAGAAACATAGATCGGAATTTCTTGACCTAGCAAGTATAACTTGAATTGATCCCCTGAAATGGAATTGGTTGGGATACCAGCATTATCAAGATCTTGTTTTGAAATCCTGTACATTCCATCCTCCGTAATCATTATTTTATAATGGGAGAGGCTATAGTCAATCCATTCATTTCCATAAAGGGTCTGTCCGTTAATCAGCATTTGGGCAGAGAGAGAGGATAAGGAGAGTAACAAACAAACAAAAAATAAGAACTGCTTTATCATAGGTACGGTATTTAATCTATTTGTTCAATTATAATTTTAGGAGGCCTAGGGCTCGCTGTGTTATTTTTACTTTTTACTTTTTCTTTTTTATTCAATTTCAAATCTACTACAATTGATACAACGTGAGAATATAGAACTTGTGAAACATTTCCTACATCGGTGTAAGCATAATCAATTGTAAAACCTCTCAACTTAAGGCCGATGCCAGCATTGGGTTGAAAAGAGAAATCTTTTTCATTAGGGTTAATATCATTCTTAAGATACTGAAAATTACTCACTCCAGCTCTTATGAAAACAAACTCTTTGTAGCCTAATTCAAGTCCCATTTTAGGGTCAATATTTATTGTTTTTGAACTTATCAAAACATTTCGTTGACCATCTGTAGTAAAATCAAAGTCTAACTCTACCAATAGTCTTAATCGCTCTTGAAAGGTTGCTTGATAAGCAGATCCAAGAATAAACTTTGGCGTTGTGATTTCAATCGAACTTGAAGGCACATCATTATTGTTTGTTAACAATATATTCTGCTCTTCTTCAGTGAAATTAAACTTCCAGGCATTGAAGGTAGAGGTAATATCTCTTGCTGAAAGTCCAATATGAACGTTCCTGCTAAGCTTGTAAATAGCCCCAATGTCAAGTCCAAATCCCCAAGCAGTTGCAAATTGCCCAGCTCTTCTGTGGAGTATCTTTATACTGCCACCTATTTGAGTTGTTTTAGAAAGTAACTGTTGCGCATAGGTCAATAAACCAGCATAATCAGCAGCAGAGAACGATTTAATATTGTTGTAGTTAATCGTTCCGTCTGGTTCTACTAGGTTAAGCGTGTTTGGGATGTTGTCTACCCCAAATCTTACTAGCGAGAGACCAATTACTTTTCTATTGCTCTTATTGTTTATGGGTTTAGCAATTGCGAGATAGTCATATCTTCCGATTCCTGCGAACCATTCAGCGTGCATTGCTGACATTTGAAGATTGGCGTTTATACTGGCCAACCCTGCTGGGTTCCAATACCCCGACGTCACATCGTTCGTTGCTGCAACCATTGCTCCTCCCATAGCATGTCCCTTACCACCAATACCTATTGAAAGGTATTCATTGCTAAATTTTGGTGCCTGTGCGTTGGAATAATAACAGCAAATTAAGCAACAAAAAAGGGTATTAATGAATGGAAAGCGTTTAACCATCAACCAGCACTTTTTAACTGCTCTCTAAAAAAGTCGTAATCTATTTTCCATAATAGGGAAACAACATGAGAGTAATTTTTCTCTTGTTGATCACCCAAATTGCTAAATGTATAATCAAGTCTTACGTTCCACAACCGAATACCTAATCCAGCACTCGGTTGCATCGCTAAAAATTCTTTATCTGTTAACGTAGTTGATTTTTGGAAATTGCTAATTCCACCTCTCAAAAATAACAGCTTAGCATAATCTAATTCAAGGCCAGCAGCTGGGTTTACACTTATCGGATTGGCAGATAACAGTACATTTCTTTTACCATCAGTTGTGATGTCGAAATCTAGGCCAAACGCTACACCGACGCTTTTTCTTGCTTCCTCTGAATTATTGAAGTTGAATCTTTTTTGGTAACCAATTCCAAATTGTAGTCTTGGTTTTGTAATCTCTATACTGTTTGTTGGTACTTCATTGTTGGTAGTGATCAATGCGTCAATTTCATCTTGGTTTAGATTGAACGACCATGCATTGAATGTGCTTGTTAAGTCCTTAGCCATCAAGGCAAGTGTAAAGGACTCATTTAATTTGTATTTCGCACCCAGATCAACACCAAACCCCCAAGAATTAGCAATCCGTCCTAATCGTCTATGGATGATTTTAACGTTTGCTCCTAGGCTAAGTTTGTCTGTGAAGGTCTCCGCATAACTAAACATAATTGCATAGTCCGCGGCTGATAACTTCGTAATATTGTCATAGTTAATGGCTCCGTCCTCATCGTAAAGGTTAAGTGTATTGGCTATATTGTCTACTCCAAACCGGATAAAGGTTCCAGCCATCGCTCGTTTCTTAGTGCTTTCTGGTGTTTTGGAAACCATTGGTCCACCGACACCGATGTAGTCGTATTTTCCAATACCTGCAAACCACTCAGCGTGCATAAGCGATACTTGAAGATTGTCCTGTATTTCCAATAACCCTGCTGGATTGTAGAATGCTGAATTTATATCACCGTTGAGTGCTGTGACTGCATTTCCTAGTGCGATACCTCTTGCCCCGCTACCTATTGACAAAAACTCGTTCGAATATTTACGCCCTTTATCCTGGGCATTTAATTGAAAAGAGCAACTTAATACAAGTAGTAAAAGAACAGTTTGTAGGTTCTTCATTTAATCTTAATTTTTATTTAGAGCTTCAGCTTTTTCAGTATCCAAAAACCATACCCTGAATTTTACAGGAGGATTGATATTACATATGCCTATTTGTCAGTATGTAATATCTTGGTTAGCAATACTAAAATTAATAAATAAAGCATTTACGCCCGAAGAATCAATTTAGTTAACGTAATGTGATAACTTTTGTTCCTTATCAAAAACATAAAGTTAATAAACAATGTATTAATTTAAGAACTATAGTATCTATATTATTAGAAGTCCATGAATATAGCGGCTGGGTTGTAACTATTGGCTATGATTATTAGGTTTTCCAATCAGATATATCAAGTAAACGTCGTAGTTTTCAAATTATTGTAAATGTTAACAAAATCATAAAATTAATAGGTATGCCAATCCTTCTCAAATGCTGTTTTTCTTCATTTTATAATATAATTATTAGGGTGTAAAAATAGTCCTTACATGCTAGACGTAGTTTTGATTTCAGTTTAGGAGAATCTTTATTTCTGAATACAATTTATTGCTTTTTTTGAAAGGAAATCGTCAGTTTATAGACATTTTGTAGGATTTCAAGTCTTCATCCTATTCTCTTTACAGGGGTTTCAATTACAATCGAAATTTTCATTGCGTGATATCATTAAAACGAACTTGAAGAATCCGACAAGTTTTAGTAGTAAAATAGCTGTTAATGAAACAAAATGGCGGAACTATTTGTATTCGGGATATGTTCTTTTAATTTTACAGATTATTGTTCATCATAACTACTAGAATGAGTTTTATAAAGGAATTAGGCTGGAGAGGATTGATACACAACCAAACGCCGGAATTAGAGGAGGCCCTTGAAAAGGGCATGGTAACAGGCTACATCGGCTTTGACCCCACAGCTCCTTCACTACATATCGGAAATCTGATACCAATAATGCTATTGGTGCATCTGCAACGTCAGGGCCATCGACCAATTGCGCTAGTCGGTGGTGCGACAGGACGAATTGGTGATCCTTCAGGAAAAAGTGCAGAACGTAAATTGCTGAATATGGACACCCTAAATGTAAATATCCAAAAAGTAGGGGAACAGCTAAGTAAGTTTCTAGACTTTGAGCAAGGTGAGAATAAAGCGGAATTGGTAAACAATTACTCGTTTTATGAAGGAATGGGCGCACTTGAATTTCTACGAGATGTGGGAAAACACATTACTGTAGGGTATATGATGGCAAAAGATTCAGTCAAAAACAGAATAGAAACTGGCATTTCGTTTACCGAGTTTAGCTACCAACTGATTCAGGGGTATGACTTTAAGTGTTTGTATGATCAATATGATTGTTCGCTTCAAATGGGAGGATCTGATCAATGGGGGAATATAACAACTGGAGTTGAGTTCGTACGGAAAATGTTGAGTGAAAAGGTACATGCCTTAACAACGCCTTTGCTGACAAAGCCAGACGGTTCAAAGTACGGGAAATCAGAGGGCGGCAATGTGTGGCTTGATCCTGAATTGACTTCACCATACCAGTTTTACCAGTTTTTTCTCAATACAAGAGACGATATGCTGGATCAGCTGTTGAAGACATTTTCCTTGAAATCAAAACAAGAGATAGAGGCGTTACTAGCATTGCATAATGAGGCTCCACATGAGCGAAAAGCACAGCAAGCCTTGGCGATAGAATTAACAAATAGAGTACACTCTGAAGAAGCTACAAAACTAGCAATAGAGGCTTCTCAGTTCTTTTTTAATAAGAAAATGAACCAAGAAACCTTCATGAAAACGCCTGCTGAGGTATTGGATATCGTAGGAAACGAAATTGTCAACTTTAGAATCGAAAAAAGCCAGTTGAATGATAATATGAATCTAATTGATTTTATTTCCGGAAGCTTGTTAGAATCTGTGAAGATTGTTGACTCGAAAAGCGATGCACGACGCGCAATCAAGCAAAACGCCTTATCTGTAAACAAAGAGAAATCCAAGGACTTTGAAGCCGTGATCAATAAAACGGACTTCGTTCATGGGAAGTATTTAATGATTGAAAACGGAAAGAAAAATAAATTCCTGGTCATCGCGCAATAGCCAGAGAGCGCATATAAAAATAGAAGACATGAAGAATATAGTTGTCATGGCACATAACACCAAAAAGCCTGAGTTGGTGGCGTTCCTGAAAGAACGGGAACAATTTTTATGGGGTAGGAAATTAGTCGCTACTGGCCGTTCTGCTGAGTTTTTGGAGAAGGAGAACTTCACCTTGCCTATCAAGCATTTAAGCCAAGGGAAATACGGTGGCTACAATCAGATCACAGAGATGGTCGAAGCAAAAAATGTGGATATCGTCGTGTTCTTTCAAGATGTAGAAGTAAAGGAACACCATGATGATATTCGAAGGTTGCTAGACGCATGTAACTCTAACAATATTCCGATCGCTACAAATCCAGCAAGTGCAGATTTGATGATTATAGGGATTATTCATAAGCAATATAGCGAACGAAGTAAGGAAGAATAAGACTTGAACAATCGCTCCGATGAACACATTTACAAACACTAATTCAAACCGATGAAAGGAATTCTCTATAGTAAACCAATAACATGGGTCAAACGACAGGTTGGTAAGTTAATCCTGACCAATTTTACGGGTAATATCATTCGTAAGGTGTTGAATAACAAGATTCCATATCGCAATACGATCATTCAGACGAACTATCCGCAAATAGAAGGAAGTATTGTTGCTTCATTATATCTCGGTAGCTACGAAAGTGGTGAAGCGCGGTTTATAAATTCCTATCTAAGACCTGATTTACCTGTTGTAGAGTTAGGAAGTAGCATCGGTGTCGTTTCTACACAGATTTGCAAGAAAACCAGCCAAAAAGTATATCTGCTTGAAGCAAATTCAGACTTAATCCCCATCATTAAAACGAACCTGTCGAATAACAATGTTTCCAACTACGAGTTGGTTAATTATGCAATATCCTACAACAAGGATGGTATTTATTTTGTCAAGGGAAACAATAATACAACGGGAAGAGTAACGAATGAAAACCTACCAGGTGCAGTAGAAATCAGTGGATACACGTTTGGACAAATCCTCCATCAGTTCAATATTGAAGGAGCGTACACGTTAGTTTGTGATATCGAAGGGATGGAGTTAGAAATCATTAAAAACGATAAAGACGCACTCAGTAGATGCAAGCAATTAATCATAGAATTGCACGAAACCAGTCTAGATGGTCATCGATATTCATGCGATAATCTGAAATCTATGTTGCTTGATCAAGGATTTTCACTCAAAGATACGCATGGAGGGAACTTTGTATTTGAACGAGAATAATCATTTGACAAAAATTAACATTTTAATCTATTGTCAATATACTATTGATTTGCAATGGTTTAAATTCAATTCTGGTTGGAATATTTCTTGTTAGTCGCAATTTTTTATTTGGGAATACAACCAAATTTAGATTTATCTCGACTTTATATATATAACGAATAGTTAACGTTTCACAATTCAGACGAAAAGAATATTATCTAATTCTACGAAATTATTTATCGTCATTTCAAAAAAATACAATCGATAGGGATTTTATATCCTAAACTGAGCCCTGCAACTTATTCCGAATTAATAATAAATATTGACCGAATAAGCCGCATCGCTTTATTACTTAATGATTTAAGGTTTGGAACTGTATAATGGTTTTAAATATTGTGCGGAATAATTTGAATTAATAGACAGTAAAATGGGTTGTTAAAATTGAAAAAAAAGAAAAAATATGTGCGGATAATGATGGAATTTGTCCTTGATTAGGCCTGTCGTTCTTTAGATATTTGAATAGCATTAAGACAGAAACTCTTTTAGACTTAAACGCTGGTAGTTCATAATCGAACGGATCTTAACTAAAAAAAAGAAATACATAAAATTAGATTACAACATAAATTATCCATTTAAACAACCTAAAAAAAGTAATATGCAAAAGACTTCCATGTTTATTTCATTCCTGTTTATCTCTTTTAGTTTACTAGCAAACGAGACACACCATTCATTCACTACCTCACTCTACGACCACATGGTGTCGATAAACAAAGAGTGGAAAACGCAAGAGCACAAATTAGATCACCTCCTTAAAATGCAAACCAGTTTCGAGACAGATGACGACAGAATTCAGATGCACCTAATGCTTGTCGAAACAGTACTCAGAAATCGCTCAACAGAGCACCTGTCAACATCCAGTAGTAACCAGCGACTAGAAAACCTGGAATCACTCCTCCAATATTGGAAAGATGGACAGTTTCCAACAAACACAAATCACCAGCAACGTCAGCCGTATTTTATTGATGTATACGGTACTGCGTGTGCAGTTGGTCACCTCCTTCAAACGGATGGACAAGAAGCACTGGCTCAACGAATTTCCCTTGAACAGAACTACGCCTTCATAAGAGAGTTGAACTACCCACAGCTTGGCTCTTGGGCTACTGAAAACGGCTTTGAGACCAGTGAATTGGCTTGGATCCAACCTGCGTACTTTCCAAATGCAGGCTACGAAGAATGTCCAGCCTTCCAAGGAGGACAAATGAATCTCGATCCAAATAATAAAATTAATGTGATTAAGCCAATTGGTCCTGTTTCTATCGGAGGTGGTGCTCTTTATATCGGAGGCGACTTTCAACTGCCGATTAATGGGGCAACCGTTAACTCTGTTGCATTGTTTAATGGCGTTGCTTATGTTGATCTCGGTATTGACATCACTGGAGAGGTAAAGGACATTATTGAATTTGAAAACTCTGTTATCATCGTAGGTGATTTTCAGGATCAACAATCCAATGCGACGAATATCATCAAATACAATCGTAATGATGGTAGTTATATA
>CALGAW010000037.1 GCA_937959115.1 uncultured Saprospiraceae bacterium | reverse complement strand
ATTAACCATCAACCTGACTGGAGGACAACAGCCTTACACTTACCTTTGGAGTAACGGGGAAACCACTTCAACGATTTCAGGCTTATGTGCTAGTAACTATTCGATTACAGTGAGTGATGTAAACGGCTGTTCTGATGGAACTAGTATTACACTTACGGAGCCAACATTATTTTCCCTTGTTACGACACAAGACACTCCTGTTTCTTGTCAAGGAGGAAATGACGGCTTCGCTTTAGTAACAGTGACTGGAGGAACAACACCCTATACGTATCAATGGGATTCAAGTCAGAACGGGCCACTAGGACAAAACTCGGCAACTGCAACAGGTTTATCAGCAGGAACATACAGTGTAACAATTACTGATTTAAACAGCTGTGCACAAACTTCCTCCTTGGTAATTCTAGAGCCAATAGCCTTGCAGTCAGTGATTACTGCTAGCACGAATGCAAGCTGCTCATCGTGTAATGGATCAGCAAGCTTAGCGGTAACAGGCGGTACTCCACCCTATTCATATGTGTGGAGCAATGGAGCTATTATAAGCAATGCATCAAATCTGTGTTCGGGTCAAGCGTTTGTAACAGTCTCAGATGCAGCCGGTTGTACATCGACAAACGTTGTACAAATTGGGAATACTGCAAATCTATCAATTGATTCTATTTTTGTAGCAGCTGAAATTAGTTGCAATGGAGCTTGCAATGGTTCGTTAACGGCATCGATATCAGGTGGTTCCCAGCCCTATTCTTATCAATGGAATTCAAGTCAAAACGGTCCATTAGGACAAACTTCGGCAACGGTTACAGGCTTATGTACAGGAAGCTATCAATTAACGATTGTTGACACAAATGGTTGTACGGATGTTCGGACAATGGTTTTAAATCAACCATCTGTCATCAGTTTATCTGTAAGTCAGGTAGCTCCCGTTTCCTGTTCTGGTCAAAACGATGGATCAGCTACTGCAACACCAGCGGGCGGAACACCACCATATTCCTATTTATGGGATTCAGGGGAGGTCAATCCTACAGCCACAAATCTTAGTGGGGGAATACATTTTGTAACAATGACGGACAATAACAATTGTACAGCAGTTTCCTCAGATACAATTGACATGCTCCTGCCTCCAACCATTGATTCTGTTCACTTTAATGATGCGACCTGTGGTGATCCAAACGGTTCTATTCAAATCTTTGCTACAAATGGCAGCCCTCCTTATGACTACAGTATCGACAATGGTTCTACCTTTCAACCAATTGATACGTTCATTGGACTTCCGAAAGGACTTTACGAGATCGTCGTGCAAGATGCGGCGGGGTGTGTTTCTACTTGGGGTTCGGATAGTATTCGTCAACAATTAGGACCCAAGTTCGCTTTTTTCCAAGGTACTTCTGACACCTATTGTGGACAGTCTATTGGTCAAATTGTGATCAACCTGCAATCAGGTGGAACCGCACCAGTAAAATACAGTATTGACGGAGGTATGACGTTCCAACCTTCTGATTCATTTCCTAATTTACAGGCTGGCTCTTATGCGCTTGTCGTAGAGGATATAAATGGATGTACAGACACTCGGAACGTGACGATTGGTGATACCCCAGGCCCTGTACTCAATGCTCCAAACATCATATTGCCAGAATGTGGAATGTCTAATGGCTCAATAACTGTGCAGGTAACAGCAAACGGTATACCACCCTACCAATATAGTCTTAACAATGGTGCATTCACACCAAATAGTTTGTTCAATAATCTAGGGCCAGGAGTCTATACCATCATTGTAGAAGATAGCAAGAACTGCACAGACACCATCTCAGTTACGCTTACAACTATTTCAGGCCCAAAGATCACAGGAGTGTCTGCTTCCAACCCAACCTGCAACCAACAAAACGGGGCAATCACCATTTCGACATCTAGCGGAACACCACCGTTACAATACTCGATCAATAATGGCGTAAACTGGCAATCTAATAATTTATTCCCCAACCTTTCGGCAACTACTTATTCCATCATAATAAAAGATGATAATGACTGTCAAGATACTAGTCAACAGATCGTCCTATTTGATCTAGGAGTGCCGTCAATTGACTCCATTTCAACAATAAACCCTTCGGCTTGTGCTGGATCACCTGGTAGTATTACCATTCAAGCAAGTGGAGGTACTGGACAAATTTTTTATGACTTGAATGGAACAATTTACAACAACACCATCCCCAATCTTCCTGTTGGGCAATACACAATAACAGTTTTTGATTCCTTGAATTGCAGCCTTGACACTACGATCACACTCATGAATCAGCCTGAGGTCGCCTTGGATTCTGTAATTGTTCAGACATCGACTTGTGGGTTAGACAATGGATTAATTGACATCCAAACTTCTGGTGGACTGCCACCTTTTGAATATAGTATTCTCGGAGGCATTGGCTTTGACACCATCAGTTTGTTTCCAAGCCTTTATGCTGGAACTTATGAAGTCTTTGTAAGAGATAATTATGGCTGCGTGGATAGTAGCACCGTAGTGCTTTCAGACCTAACTCCTACCATTGACTCTATCACAACTTTTCCAAGTGATTGCGATGTAGCCAATGGCAGTCTGACCTCTTATGTTTCTAATGGATTACCGCCTTACACCTATCAATGGGATACAGGTCAAAACGGTGCTAGTGCAACAGGATTGCCATCAGGCTCCTACGACTTGACTGTTACAGACAATAATGGTTGCGCTGTTACATCAAACAGTGTAATGACTGATCCAATGAATTTGAATTCCCAAGAAAGCGATCACGTAGTTTGCGGAACGCCCTATGTGATACTCGGTTCAGATTACATTGGTCAGTCTTTTGTCTGGTCAACAGGAGAAACATCCAATACGATTTCAGTAAATCAAGCGGGTGAATACACTGTTACAGTGACGGACTTCTATAACTGTTTGTTTATTGATACTGTGAAGCTAATCCACATTCCGTTCAATCCTTCTGTAACTGCAGATACTACAATCCTTACTGGCAGTGAAGCTATGTTGGAGGCACGGGGTGGTACTTCGTACAATTGGTGGCCAGTTGACGATTTAAGTTGTGTGAATTGTCCAAATCCTGTTGCGACTCCAACAGCAACAAGGGAATATTTTGTTGAGATAGACATTCCTACAGGTTGTCCAGACACCTTGTCTCTTGTAGTGACAACAAAACCGCTAGACAGTATAGTCATCGTCCCTGATGTCATAACACCTGATAACAACGGCACCAATGATAATTGGGAGATTATAAACATTGAACTATTTCCGTTGAATCGTGTGTATATTGTCAACCGTTGGGGAGACGTTGTTTTTGAAGCATCTCCCTACTTTAATGATTGGAATGGAAATCATAATGGAAAACCATTGCCGCAAGGCACATACTACTACTTCGTAGAGTTAGATGTCAATCAGTTGGATACAAGGCGAGGATCTATTACGCTGATTCGGTAGAGCGCTGTCAACAATTGAATGGTATTAAAAACCAATCACAATTTTATAAGCTGCCAACTTATTCATATCTTAATTGTTAAAGCAATAAACGATCCTAGCAAGTAACTATGAAAACTGTCCTATTCAGCCTTCTGCTTTTCTCATCAATCTCTTTATTTGCAGGAGACTGGGATCTCTTTCAGCCAGGTCACAAGATGTATTATTACAACATAAATGAGCAAGCTGTTGATTGGTTTTCATTTGAGTCTGCTCCTGCCAACTACATTAAAAGTAACAAATATGGCGCTTTTCCTGGGGCATATGCCTGTTCGACTGATACGGCTCAAACCAACCAATACCTCGAACGAAGTCGATGGCACATGGACAGTTTAGTTGTGTTAAACCATGTGAATCGGTATACCTCCTTTTCACCAGCTGGCACCTTTAACTATGAAAAGGAAGCAGGGGTTGGGAGTACTTGGACAGTTGTGGCTTTAGACCCGATCAACGATTATAACATCATTACCATTACGTGTATTGCTAAGGAACTAGAAACCTTTATGGGTTTAACGGATTCAGTTAAGACTTTTTCGTTTACGCCAAATGGTTCTAGCCCAGGACAGATTCCCATCAGTAATTTCCAGATGCGGGTATCTAAAAACTATGGGGTTTTAGAAATGGTTCCGTTTGAGCAACTGTTTTATCACCCACCGTCTACAAACTTCCTTTCGATTAAAATTATTGGGATTGAAACACCTACCGTTCGTGCTGGATACTCACCGTTCAAATTTTCAGATTATTTCAATTTTCAAACTGGACAAATTTTGAATTGGGAACTCTGTAAAAATAACAATGTTTTTGCACTGGAAGCGTCCTATCGTGATTCCATTACTTCCATTTCTTATCTACCAAATGGATTAGAATACACTTATGACAGAAAAATTTTTAACGTGATAACGAACTCGACTAGTTATGAGAATAATCAAACCTGGGCCATTGATTTTGATGCGATGACAGCCTATTCAGCTCCTCCAGGTTGGGGTGATTTTCAAAAAAGTAATCTCTACTATGGTTATGAACATCTGTTTACAAAGGAACAATACTTTGGTCTAGATCCCTATTCAACGGACACCATTCACAGAACAAAACTTTCATCGACGAACATGCTGTTGGATCTAACAAACTGTGCTTCTTATTTCATTATTCATTCTAAAGATTTTCAAATTTTCGACAGTCGCTATGGACTCATGGAACATTGTTATGAAACCTTCTCTGGCCCATATCGATTAAAACGGGTGATTCCTGGTCCTTGTACTGGAATTGATTCTCTTGTATCCTGTTATGCACTTCCGCCTTACATGGATTGCGACAATGGTGGTGTTTCAAATAGAATGGAGTGTATTCAGGGGACAGATCCTTTTGACCCTGCGGATGATTATGGTATCCTTCTACCAATGGAGTTGACTGCTTTCACTGGAGCGCTGGAAGACTATTCTGTAACGCTAAATTGGCAAACTGCCTCAGAGTTAAACAGTACTTCCTATGAAATAGAACGCAGAAATGACAACACTGATTTCAGGAAGATAGGAACCATACGTGCAGCTGGAAACACGAATCAGTCAATTGACTACCAGTACATAGACGAGTTCCCTCCAAATGGAATGCTGTACTACAGGTTAAAGATGATCGATCAAGACAAGCGCTTTAGGTATAGTAAGATAATTGCCATAAAAAATAGCCGCCCTGACAATGAAATTGAATTGTATCCTAATCCAGTAAAGGCTGGCAGCACTTTTCAAATCATTACAAACAAGGGACTCAGACAAGATGGCCTAGCTCAATTATTCGATTTTGCTGGTAGGAAAGTCCTAGAACAGAGCCTTGCATTTACTGCAAAACAACATGAAATTGATCTTGAAGAATTGTCCCCAGGGGTTTATTTGATTCAAGTAAATTATGACAATGAAACTGAAAGTAAAAAGTTAGTCGTGTACTAATTTCGTTCTAATACCCTTTGTACATCAAAATCTTTAAACTTAGTTGTATCCAAAGGGGAGGTATAATCGAATGCCTTTATTTTCAGAGTAATTTCGAAGCCATGCTATAGTTCTTAAAGAGGAATTCAAAACAATTATTTGTACACAAATTCAAACCTTTTTCAGCATACTAAACGTAAATCCACCAAGCAATAGGATAATAATCCCCATCACTAACCACAACCAAATCTGATTCGAAAACAGCGGTTCAGTCACTTCATCTCTTATATCTTTATTTAGCACTTCTTGAGGACCTAGCTTCAACGGACTAGGAGACACAGGAATATTACTAGTAAACCGTTTGATGTCATATTGGGGTGTACGCGCAGCCTTATTACCATAGGCAAGCACATAGTCGCCAGGCTCGGTAAAACGCGCCACAAGCTGATGTAAATACCCTTGAACAGCAATATCGCCAATAGATAATGGCTGATTGTCTTGATTTCGGATAATGATTTTAAGCTTTTGGACCACTGTGTGCCCGAAAGAAAACCGATTGGTCTCCATAGAATTTAAGGTACCCGATGCCAAGGTTCGGTAGCTGTACTTTTGCCCGTTAGCCGTTTTCACGCTATCAGTCAATGCTTGAATGGTGATGGGGCGGTAATAGTCAAACTTGTTTTTTACTGAAAGCTGCAACTGGTTAACTGACAATGGTGTGCCGAGGTCAATTTCTAACTCTGTCTGCTTGAGTTTTGCGTTTTCTTTTTGAGTTCTGACCTTGATGCTATGTGATTTGAATGTACCTGGCTTCACTTTTCGTTGAAGTAGATTGGCAGAACTTAGTGTGACCTTTTCCTTGGTTTTTACATGAATTCGGTAGTAACGATACTTCGCATCTGGGAAAACTAAATCCGTGAATTTGTAGTTCGTCTGCCCGTTTTTGATGGACAATATTCGATAATCATCCAGTAGTGTAAACCAAGTTTGCTGATTTTGACTTCCTTCCAACTTCAATTGCCAATCGAAATTAGATTGGTTGAACTGTGTTGTTATTCGGTTGATTGCTTGCTTCGTTGGTACGCTGAACGTAACAAAGTAACCTGACGCATTGGTAGTTGTATTCAGCTGCTTGAAACGAACCTTCTCGTTTACAATCTCCTCTGAGGTACGACGGATTAGGTAGGGTGCTTCAATCGTATCTGCTGCTTGAACGCCGTATATCCGAAGATCAGAAAGCTGAGCTTTTGTATTCCCTAGGACTGAATTGGGCAAGGTAATCATATGCCAAGTATCCTCTATACCTTTTATATCCTGTTTGTATGAATATTCCTTCAATTGCCCAAAGCAGGAAATGCTTAATAACAACAGAGCAACAAGCGCATTAATTTTATTCATCATCATCAATTATTTCGTCTTTATACTTAGTATACAAAAAGGATACTATTAATAATAAAATACCTAGAGCGAGGAATACAATCGTCTTTGCAATCGTGTTTAAATGAGAAATATCGTAGAAGAATAATTTCAATAACGTAAACGCAAATAAGGCAATTGCCATGAAGCGCAAGTGTTTTTTCTTCTTCCAAATCCCTAGTACGATTAAGACCAAGGCATATATTCCCCACAAAATACTCAACCCAAGCTTGTATGATTGAGTGGATTGCGAGAACTCCATCCATTGAATTAATTCAAAACTAGCGACAGCGAGAATTGAACCATGCAATACTAAATCAAATCCAATTTTTATGATTTTACTTTCCTTGAAATCAAACTTCTTGACCGTTAAATAAATACCTAAAAGCGATAATCCTAGAAAAGGATAAGATAAATAACGCTGCACTAAGTCCATTTTTCTTGGAGGATAAAACTCAGGATTTTTAGGGAATAAATAACTGTATTGCAGAGAATTATGCAAATCTAATCCTTGAGTTAAAAACGTAAGAATGGCAACTACACTTAGTCCGATTCCAACGTAGCCAAATTGAATATTCTTTAAGAATTTGACATTAACAATGCAAAGAATGAATACACTCAACAATGAATAATTGATGACCCAAACTGACTTTATTTGATGAATGGTTTGATCATAAATCGTATTCTTGTAGGACGGACCGTCTTGTAGAAGGCTCGCTTTTGAGGCTTGATACATTCCATTAAAATACGTTTCAATTTCAACTCTAAACGTGTAATAGACCGCAGCCAAAAACAAAACGGGAATGATAAATGTAAATAGGTGTCCAATGGAGGCTTTTGAATCCTGCGTCAGTCGATAGTCCTTATGCTGATTGATATAAGCCATAAATCCAAATGCAGCTGAGAACAACAGGGAAGTCAGAAAATTTACATTAAAAACAGCCGTTTTGGGAGTCTCCAACATAGAATAATAGCTACTTACAGACATCGCTTGCTGAAAAAATAGAGCGCCTGCCAACATAACTAAGACATAAGACAACCGTTCGAAAATAGGCACTGACTTTGTACGTCCAAGCCAAAACAGCAACGACGCCTGTATTGCCCAAAGCAGGGTCACCCAACTACCGGACAACTGAACAGGGATCGCAATGGCAATAAACACTAATACCAGACTAGCCAACAAGTAAAACAACTTCCGATCCACCATATCTTGCTTAAACACCAGCACACTCGCAATGAAGTGAATGACTGCATTCCCCAATGTAAATATACCTAGCAGATGATCGGTTTTATGGTTATTACTAATCATCAAATAACCAATGCCATAGAAGATAAAAGCATTCAGTAATAACAGTATCACATCTCCTTTGTTAAACTGTTCTTTCTGAAGGAATTTATAGGCAATAAATGTCACATAGAAAATCGTAAAAAAGAGCCCTAGGAATAATAATCCATTCGTAAAATGTAAGGTCTCACGGTATTCAAAAGCATACCAAGAAGCAACGATCAACCAAGTCAATATAAAGGCAGAGCGAAATAAAGCTTTCCAATATTTTTTGAAGGCAATCACTAGGATACCAATATTGATCACTGCCATATAACTAAAGAGCACAAAGACCTGCCCAGACCCACTACTCAGTAAAAATGGCACTGCATAAGCACCAACAAGACCGATATGAGCAATCACCTGCTTGTTATAATTGATCGCTGCCACCACCGAGAAAACAGTAAACACCACCATCATTACAAACGCCAATAGCTGCGGGATCAGCCAATAAAAGTCATAGGCGAAATACGTCAGAAAATAGAAGATGGCAATCGCACCACTGACTAAAACTGCGCTAAACGTCTCGTACTTGGCCTTCAGTTTGATTCCAAAACCAAGCAACCCAATTCCGACACCATATCCAAGGATGATTCTAGTTAACGGACTGATTAAATCGTTGTCTATTGAATACTTAGCACCAATTGCAACAGCAATGATGATGCTGATAATCCCTAGTTTACTCAGTAAATTTTCTCCTATGAATTTTTCAAACCCTTCACCAATCTTCCAATCAGGAATTAGCTGTTTGAATACATTATGTTTTGGAGGCCGCGGTCTAGACAACGCTGGTTTTGCAGGTCGCTTGCTTGTTGGTTTCGAATTTTTGCTTAAATCAATCTCCGTGTTATCAATGACTTCTAGGATATCTGTTGGCACTAATTCCTTTTCTGCTAGTGGCTTTGTTATTGTTTCCCCTTCTACTGATGGGTCTTTTGCCATTTGTTGTTGCAGTGCAGTAATCTCAGATCGAAGCCCCTTGATTTCTGATGCAAAGTCTTGTTGCTTTTTCATTAAAAGCTCCAATTTTGCAAGCAGATTATTTAATTCTTCTTGGTAATTTACCATTTAATTGGTCTTTGGTCTATTATAGTTGATGCAACTTACAGATTAATTTTAGTTTCAATACAAATCATCGCGGATTTTAGACCAAAGGAGAATTTTTATCTATTAGTGGATGATTGTATAACGTATCTTTTGCAACTTTATGTAAGACGGATTATGCAGCTCACCCGCGCGGTTGCTTCCTGAGACGCTGTCAATTTTGCATTACACATGTTGTTTTATTGTTATCGGCTTCGGTCTTTATAAAAATGAACTTTACGGAGTAGGCTCATCAGTTGTTCATTGATTTACACCTCCAACTCCTTAAACAGCTGCGCCGTCTCCCGTTTATAGATTCCCCGACCAGCCAGCATTGTCCCAAAGACCATGGCCAGTACTCCAGGAATAAACCCGATGTAAAACAAGTCAGGCGTAATACGTGAACGGATTGTGGTGGGTATAATCATGGAAGACTCTTGCAAATAAGCACTTACGTCAATGCCCACCTCCTGCATATAATAACTAATTCCTAGCCCTAGCACCGTTCCGATCACAGAGCCAATTAAACCAATAATTACGGCCTCAATGATGTTGGTCATATAGATACGCCCCTTGCCTTCTCCAAGGGCTAAACGGATTCCAAATTCCTTATAACGGCGCAATCCACCAAGCAAACCAGTGTTCCAAAGAACAATGGACATAGCTAGGACAAACAGAAAAATAAACCCTCCTGTCATAGATTCCGCTTGATCAATAAGCTCACCTAAGCCGTTTTGAGCTTTTAGATGTATCATTTCTGGGGCAAATTCATCTTTGTCATTTTCATATTGCGCGTTGAATTGATTGGTCATAGAAGCAGCTTCTTCATCCTTGTAAAAATCGCCTTGAAAACCAAGGATCTCTCCTGCGCCATCCTCCATATCCAACAGATTTTGAGCATCAAGCAGATCAACAATAATAGCGGTCTTGTCCATCCCGACTATTCCATAACGGATCGTACCCGCAAGGGTAAAGGTTTTAAAGGTCATGCTGCCTTCCATCGTATTGCCGAAAAACGTGAAGGTGTCTCCTGGCTTTAGTTGCAGCCGTTCGGCGAATTCATATCCAATTATAGCTTCTCCAGATTGCTGTAACATCTTGCCTGACACAAGGGATGCCTCAATTTTCATCCGATTAGACTCGGTGCTATTTGGCGATAATAAATCATAAGCCATCCCAACCGCATAGCCTTGTGTACGGGAGTCTCCTTTATCATCCTCTACGTCAAGTAATCCACCAAACTTTATGCGTTTCACCCAATCAATGGTTGGATGTGCCTTCTGGAGTCCTTGTATAAGTGGGGTAACTTCTAACAAGGCTAAATCATTTGGTACTTGATCTTGCTTCTTGGCATAAGCACGACTCATAATCTTAACGTGTCCTGTATCAAACCGTGCATTCTGATCGATCATGTCCCTAAATGCACCATTAATATATCCAATCATGGTGACTGTCAAGAGTACTCCAATCGTAATGACCACAATTGGTAGCCAGCTTCGGCTTTTATCACGGAGAATTCCTTTTAGTATAAATGAAATCATTGCAGTTTTCCTTTTAATGCAGCTACTGGATCCATTTTAGCAATTCTACGCGCTGGCAGATAACTAACAATGGTAGCAGCTATGACTATGAAAAACACGGTCCATAACACTAGCGGAATGCCATAAACCGGAAATATCCTTGAAGCGATTGGAATCCCCATATCTTGTTGTGCTTCACCAATTGCATAACCAGTTTTGGCTAAATACCCGAGCAGTGGCGTGCCATAAAGTGCTGCGAGCACCAAGGCAAACAAGCTATACATTGCCCCTTCTACTGTAAACAAACCGACTACTTGTGGTCTTGTCATTCCTAGGGCGACATACGTTCCAATCTCTTTTTGTCTTCTGAAGATAGATAACACTTGCGTGTCGAAAATCGCAAGCAATGCAATCGCCATCAGAAGGACATACATGATTGATGAGCTTGATTTCTTCATGTCGATCATCTTCTGAATGGTGCTCAATAATTCTTCTTGTGTTTTGAATGTCCAACCTGCTGTTTCCTTGTGTTGGTATTGGTCATTCGCAATTAACATCGTTGCTTGATTTTGCATACCAGTCATTGCCCATAGCTTGTCCAATTCAATCCAAACCAAGCCTTTATCGGCAGAAACGACCTCTGTATCAAAGATGCCAGCTATTGTAATAGTTTGAGCATCAAACGTCCCATTCTTATCCCTCCAGCGAAGAATGACGTTATCCCCTTTCTTCAATTCATTGGATTTTGCCATCCGTTTTCCAATGATCACAGGATTTTCGGCAGCGCTTTGTTTCAGAATGTCAGTTGGAAGATCAAGCGTTTTGTTGCTGTTGTCAATTCCTTTCAAAGTAACAGGTACAATTCGCCCCTCTGGATATATCGCAGCGCTTCGGATTAGGATAGGACTTAGGTTGGTGTTGCTTGGAATCGGGCCATGAGCGTCTTGCAATGTAAATGGATCAAAAGGATCATACGCTGAATGTAGGAGTTGCCCGTGTCCGTATTCCCAAGCCACGGTATCCGTTTTTGCTTGTTGATTCCAGCCGTCCATCAATCCATTAAAAAAGATGATGATCACAAAGGCAAAAGACAAAACGATGGCGTTGAGCCAAGTTCGTAAACCAGCACCAATCAAGTTTTTATATGCTAACTGTAAGGCAAGTTTCATGACGATGCGGATTTTGCAGTGATCTGTTCATCTTGTTCAATTTGTCCATCTCTTAAGTGAATAATCCGATTGAGGTAAGACATAACTTTTTCATCATGCGTAGAAAATAGAAAGGTGGTATCTAGTTCCTGATTGAGTCGTTTCATAATTTTGAGGATGCCATGTGCGTTTTCAGCATCGAGGTTGGCTGTCGGTTCATCTGCTAGTAGGATCACTGGTCGTTTGACGATGGCTCTTGCAATGGATACGCGTTGCCCCTCACCACCAGAGAGTTTCGATGGCTTTTTATTGGCCATGCTGGCTAGACCAACCCAATCTAGTGCTTCCATTACTGCTTTCTTTCGTTGAGCTTTCGTATAATCTTGTAACAACAAGGCAAATTCAACATTTTCAAACACCGTATACACTGGCAACAGATTGTAGACTTGAAAGATGAAACCAATGTGCTCATTCCTTAATCGTGCTGACTCTTTATGTGTTAGTTTTGCAATGTCTTTGCCCATTACGATCGCTTGCCCTTCGGTAGGCTTGTCAAGTGAGCCGATGATATTGAGCAAGGTGGTTTTACCAGATCCACTAGGACCAACAAGTCCAGAGAATTCACCTTTTTCAACGTTTAGGTTAATATTTTTAAGTGCTGTAAATTCACCATCTCCGACTGGAAATCGTTTGGTGACTGATGTTAATGAAATGATGTTACTCATTTTTCTTTCGTTTTATTCCTGAATGATTGTACACCAATATCACTCTGACACCTGGTCCTTCAAAGTTATTCGTCTGATCTCCTACTGGTAGTACATCTGTATTTTTAGGATTGTAATATACCATAAAATAACTTGTAATATGTTTAAATTGATGTTGGTAGTTCAAAAACACAGTCGAGGATTGATTGTCCCAACTATGACTCCAAAGCAAGCTGATTCGATCAAAAAAGCCAACTGGATAATTAAACATAACAGCAGAAATATGACTAGCGAACTCTACCTCAAAAGCCCCATGCCCACCAGTAAAGATCATATGTTCACCTACTACATTTAACCCACTCCCCAATGGGAAAGTATAATCAGTTCCAATGGTAAGAATGTTACTACTTGTAAACGGTCCTAGATCTTCCATTCTGTTTAGGTAGGTGTACTCAAACCAAAGTCCAATGCCAAGGTCCCATTTTCCATCTAGCCCGAGACGGTTTTCTGGCAGTTTTTTGTAGGAAGGTAATCCCGATTGCAATGCTCTTGTATCGGCAGTTCGAAAATGATAAGAAAGAGCGAGTTCCCCTTTTGGCACTGGTAACTGAATCCGAGTTCCCACTTCAGGAGACCATTGATTTGATTCAACAAAGTCATACCCTCTAGGCTTTTTGTTTCCTAGGAGGCCCCATACCCAAATGTTTGTATTGTTGAGGAAATAATACCTTGAAAGAACACCGTAGACTCCATTTGTTATTTGAAGTGGATCGCGCGGGTCGATTTGGTTGAACCATTGAAGTGGACGCAGTAAAGTTGCGGACCCGAAATCTATTTTCTGAAGGCCGACTCTCACTTCAAATTGCTTTGCAGAGTAGCGTGTCCATATTCTGTAGGGACTCAATTCAAAATTGCCGGTCAACGAATCGAAGGGCTGTGCGAAGGAGCTAAGGTTTAGATTAAGGGAGCACTCGAAATCGAATTTCTGTGTGCTGTCTTGCTGTATTTCAAGTGTTGCCTTTGGCAGATATCGGATGCCAGTAAAGAGTGAGGGATTGTTCTGTGGACTGTAGTTAAGTAGCCAGGAGGCTTGTCCATCAAAATCGAATTTAGTCTGTGCTGAACAGTAAGAAATAAGTAGGCAGAAAACGGTAAACAGTATGGTTGTTTTTCTGATCATTTCTAGCTGGTTGTTTTATCCAATACAATCCATAATAGGATATAATTTTCATCTAAAAGAATAAAGCAACTATAATTGCAAGAGTTGGATCATCAACTTTCGCTGATGATCCAGCTTCTTGAAATTTCTATAAAATACAATTCATTTATTATTTCAAAATTAACCGTTGCGTATTGATACTACTGCCAACTTCTGACGTGACTAAATAAATGCCCTTTTCAATCGTTGATAAATCAATCGTAAAATCATGTTCACCTGCTTGAAGCGTTGAATTAGTTACAACAAGGACTTCTCTTCCTAACAAATCAACAACAGCGATATTCACATCTTGCTTCTCTTTGAGCTCAATAGATAAGGTAGTAAATGAAGAAGTAGGATTCGGAAAAACCTTAACATCTTCAATAGCAGATGGTGCAGCATGAACACTTACACTTGCGCCCTTCATAAAGCCGCTGAACGTGGTTGGAGAACCACTGACATATAAGACGGACAAGGTCATGACTGGATAATGAATGCCTTCCTTGTACCAAAAATAAATTTCAGATTCATACTCAATTAAACCCCCACCTGTATATGTGTCTTGATAGTCTTCTTCTACTTTTACACGTAGAACATCTTCAACGGTTCCCCAAGGAAGCATTAGGTCTCCATAAGCATCTACTTCACTCGTAATTGTTCCAGATCGATTGAATGTGAGTCCAGAATTGACCCAAGTTGCGGCAAAGTTATCCGTATTGGTAGCACCGAAAGACATTGGCCAAAACAACTGATTTTGGATGTCAGAGTAAGGAATTGGAAATCCTTGGTTTACGACCCCAGTCCGACTCATAGCATTATTGTCTGTTTTCAACATATCAAAGGAGGTTCCTGAAGCTATCGCTACATTTGCATCTGGAAACTGCCCACCAAATCCTGTAGTAGCTGGGTCAACAAAATCAATGGTGCTGACTGAAACCTCTTGGATTGTCGAAAAATCCCATACAACATTTGGACCTGCGGCACCTTGCGACCCCATGCTTATTGAAGAGGTAGCAACCTGGTACATATCACCAATCACAGGATTCCCCTCGCCTGATGTAATTACTGGTTGTGCAGTAAGTAAGATGGTCGTTAAAAAAAGAAATAAAGTAGTTAATGTAAAATGTTTCATCATTATTTTTTTGAAGTGATTAAAATTGTTTGTTTGATTAGCAAATATATAAAAAATCAATTTGAATGTTTGACTTGTGGAATTTTTCAACTACATCAGATTCTAGAATCTTACATCGCTGATTAAGTAAATGTTTTACTCCTTGATTATTTTCAAAGTGGAATATTCATCATCAGCCAAGATATAGACAAAATAAACACCGCTAGAACCCTCAATAAATAAATCTAGATATTCAGTAGCTGAATAAGAGTTATGCACTACTTTTTGCCCTAGTGCATTAAAGATTTGTACATCAAGCTCATCATAAAATTTACCCAATTCGATGAATGTTCTGCCGCTAGTTGGATTTGGGTAAACTGACTTTACAGAAGCGGTTTGTGATGGAATATTAGTCGTAAAATTTAATTCTATTAAGTCAATTCCCATCCTCAATGCTCCATCCAGCCCCTGAGGGCTTCTAATAGAATCATCGTCTGCTGGCATAAATTTAAATAAGTGGGTATTTGAAGTCGCAGTAAAGTAAACAAATCTTTGGTCCCAAACTAAAGCGTTGCTTGAGGCAGGAAGCTGACTGATACTAGGTTCAGTCATTCCAATTAAATAGGTGTCCAGATAAACTGCCCATGAACCAGACGTATCAAGAAGAGGAGCATTGGACTGTTTTACATTTGTCTGATAAAACGAGATCGTATAAGAAGTACCTACGGTGAGACCAGATACCTGTTGCTGAAGACCTTCATGATGCGTATTTGAGTAGGCACCACTGACAAAGGATTTTCCTGAATGTGGATTACCATGGATGCCATGAAAGCTGTCAGGTCCAGTTAAGCCAGTAAGGTCTGGAGTCGCAAAACTACTGTTAAGCGCTTCACAAATAGGATCAGTGAATGCAACAGATTGCCACCCAGAAGGTATTGCATTAATGGAAGCAAAGTTACCTTCCAAATCACCATTAACGAATGTCTGGGCAAAAGTCTGTGTATTTAATAAAATTAAAAGCAGGAGGCTTTTGATTATTATTATTATTTTCATAGATCAATTATTTATTATTGAAAATAGGTTAAATACTTGTAACATAAAAGGAACCTATACTATTGGTTACTATTAATCATTCAGTTAAGGGTAAAACCACCTTTAATAGTGCATATAATCAATAAAACATGACAGGAAACAGCATTGACAACATTAGATATCAGTTTAGACGGCAGCCCGCAGTCACTAGTCAAGACATCTTTTATCTTGATACGGACTACGGCAAGATAAGAGTCTTGGATACAAAAGAAATGAAACCCATTCTCATCAATGTTCCGGATGGGCCAAACGTCATCGAGCATCAAATGGGTTTAATCAAGCAACTTTCTGCTAACTTTAGAGTCGTTTGCTTTGAATATCCAGGTGTTGGGTTTTCATTTCCAAACAAGCAGTACAATTACACCATCGATCACGGTACAAAGCTATTAATCCAAGTAATGGACAGTTTAAAACTGGAACGCGTCTCTGTCCTTTTTTCATGTTCTAATGGATATTACGCTATCAATTTAGCTCAAATAAACCCTGATCGGATTCAGCATATTTTCTTGTCGCAGACTCCTTCAATTTCAGCAATATTGGATTGGACAAATAAGTCAATCCCCAATATACTCGAAGTCCCAATTCTAGGACAAGCGGCGAATGCAATCCTAGTAAAGAAACTTGTAAAAACATGGTATAAGCTTGCCTTACCTAGAGAATTAAAAGATGAGACCTTCGTCGACACCGCCCTAAAATCAATCAACAAAGGTGGCTGTTTCTGCCTGTCAAGCCTTGTCATAGGATTAAAAAAAAGCGCGAAAAAACAGTTATGGGTTGACCGTGTTCCTACTACTCTAGTCTGGGGAACTAAAGATTTCACGCATCGAAAAACCGACATGAATTCGATAAACGATCACATTAAAGACTGCGAGATTATTGAGTTCTCCAGTTGTGGTCACTTCCCCGATCTTGAAGACACAAAAAAAATGGTTCAACTGATCAATGAAAAAGTGTTTTAGTTTTAATCTTTCGCCATCGAAATTATTTACTCCGCTGCCTCTATGTTAGAAGACCGATTCAACTCTCGCTGTCGTTTCGCTGCTTCTCTTGTCTGCTCATCCTCGTCATCCATTCGTTTGTATGCCTTAATGATTGACTTGACTAATCGGTGGCGAACGACATCTTCTTCTGTTAAAAACACAGTACCAATTCCTTCGATTTCCTTTAGAACACTCAAGCTTCGAAACAATCCAGACCGTTGGTTACGTGGTAAATCGATTTGAGTCAAATCACCTGTAATAATACATTTTGCGGAAGGACCGATTCGTGTCAAAAACATCTTAAGCTGAACGTTTGTGGCGTTTTGCGCTTCGTCCAATATGATAAATGCGTCATCAAGTGTTCGTCCTCTCATAAAAGCAAGCGGGGCAATCTCAATAATACGGTTTGTCATGAAGTAATTCAGCTTGTCTAGTGGTATCATATCATCCAATGCGTCATAGAGTGGACGCAGATAAGGATCTACTTTGTCCTTGACATCACCGGGTAAAAAACCAAGGTTCTCCCCTGCCTCTACCGCAGGTCTTGTCAGCACAATTCGTTTGACAAGCCGGTTTTTCAGTGCACGGACAGCTAGTGCAACAGCGGTATAGGTTTTCCCAGTACCTGCAGGCCCAATTGCGAACACGATATCATTCGTTTCACTCAGATCTACCAACCGTTTTTGGTTGACGGTGCGTGGCTTAATCGGATTTCCTTCCTTGCCGTGCACGATGGAATTACCGTTTTGCTTCTTGCTCAGTTTATTGTCAAAAGGATTGCTACCATTCAGCATGTCTTTCAAATCGTGTTCAGACAAGCTTTCGTGTTCTTTCAAATATCGAATCAATAATTCTATTTTAGCCTTACACGCCTGAGTTTCCTTCTTATCGCCAGTAATCTTTATAGAATTGCCTCTCGATGTGATATTTAACTTGGGATAGGCCTTTTTAATCAAATTCAATTTGGCGTCATTCTTTCCCAGAAAATCTAGTAAATCAACACCTTCAACGTTTAATACAATTTCGCTCAATGTTAGTCGTTTATGTTTTTCTTTCAAATGTAATGAATAATTAACGGAAAAAAATCCTAATGAATAATTTTTAATGATCAATTTTCAACAGACCAATATAATCCAGTATACGGTAATCAGAAGTTCTGTCCTTCATTAATTGTTCATTGATCATTAGCAATTGTTATATTGATCAAACGTTAATTTTGAATAATTAGTTTCCTAATAGGGAAAATAGTACAAATTCCTTGTGAAGCGTTTAAAGTAGAACATTCTTGAGTCACTCCGAGCAACAGTAACCTCCTAATTGCTAAGAATTAAGCATTAGATACTAAGAACTAACCCATATTTATTATGGTTATTCTAACGATTTAATTAACTTTATTGAATGAAAAATAGTTTACTTGTCCTAATCGTATTATTGGTCAACATGGCCATTGCCACTGCACAATCAATTATTCATGATGGTCTTATTAGAACGTATCAGGTTTACGTTCCACCATCAAATAGTAGTGCAGTCCCTTCTCCCCTAGTAATAAATTATCACGGTTTAGGCTCAAATGGCTTTGAACAACGGATTTACACAGGGTTTGATGGCGTAGCTGCAGACAGTAATTTTATCGTGGTCTACCCAGATGGAATCAATCAAGCATGGAATAGCGGACTAATCACGCAGACCATCGCAGATGATGTAGGGTTTACCGAAGCATTGATTGATAAAATCAGTGTTGACTATAACATTGATCAACGACGAGTTTACGCAACAGGCATGTCCAATGGTGGATTTATGTCTTACCGCCTTGCCTGCGAACTTGAGCATAGAATTGCAGCAATCGCAAGCGTTACAGGTACAATCGCCAACGACATTTTACCCACTTGCCAAAACAATAGACCCGTTCCGGTCATGCAAATTCATGGTACAGCAGATGGCGTAGTAGACTATAATGGCACCGCAGGGTTTCACCAAGGAGCAGAAGGTTCAGTCAATTACTGGATCGGTAAAAACAATTGTAGTAGCGTAGGAGACACCACATTGATTGCCGACTTTGACCCTGCAGACAATTCTACAGCGATACGCGTATATTACGGTCCTTGCGCTAATGGCACTGAAGTAGAACTTTACAAAGTTTTGGGTGGTGGGCACACTTGGCCAGATGGAACAATTAATATTCCTATAAATGGTAATACCAACCGTGACTTTAATGCAACGGCAGTCGTCTGGGAATTCTTTAGTCGGCACTCGCTGCCTCTAGGCACAAACACAGAAGAAATCAAGGAACCTGCCTTCCAGTTTTCCCTTTCACCAAACCCATTCTCTGATCAACTGTTGATTGATATTGAGCATGACGGAAATCTAGAGGTTGTAATTACTGATTTACTAGGTCATACAGTCTTAACGAAAACGGACATCAACCAATCTACAACGCTAGATCTCAGCGATATGGCAGCAGGCGTTTACTTCGTCACCTTATCCGATGCACTAGATCAATTGACAAAAAAGGTAATTAAACAGTAACTCGGACTACTGAATGTCTGTATTTAAGGATAAACGATTCATTTGGATTGGGTTAGGAGTTATTTCTCTACTGATCAAGCAACTCACGGGGGTATTCCCAGAGCTGACCGAACGCGTGTATTCTAGAGGCATTTTTGTTGGCTTTCGTTATCTATTTGATTACACGCTTGCCCTTATTCCAATTCCGTTATTTTATATTTTTTTTATTATTGTAATTTATTGGCTATCGATAAAAGTCATCCGTTTTATCCGCAATCCGAATGCAGTACCTCTTCCTAAACGTCTTTGGAGTGCACTGCTCACGTTCGTAGCAATCGCAGGCGGACTTCTCTTTGTTTTTTACTGGTCTTGGGGTTACAATTATGACAGAATCAAGGTTGAACAACAGCTAGGACTTACGACGACTAAACCAACCCAAGAACAGCTTCAATCAATGATCAGCCAAGAAGTGCAGCTAGCCATACAAACCAGAAATCAAATAGGAGGAGCAGACTCGACAGCACTTACCGACCAACAACTGCTAGTAAAAACGACACCTGATATTCGCCCATTGCTTACAAAGGTACTAGACCAAAAAGGCTATCCCACACCAGGCAGAGTCAAGGTAGTACGACTATTTCCTAAGGGAATTTTGATGCGAATGGGCATTTCAGGCATCTATTTCCCATTTGTAGGAGAAGGTCATGTAGACGGTGCTGTTCATCTCCTAGACCAACCTTTTACCCTAGCGCACGAAATGGCACATGGCTTTGGATTTGGAGATGAGGCCACCTGCAACTTTTGGGCATATTTGACTTGTCTCTCTTCTGATGAAGCAGCCATGAAGTATATCGCCCATTTCAACTACTTAGAATATCTACTCGTGACACTAAAACGAGCAGACAAACAAAACTATACGGCAGTTTACCAAGCACTGCCGACTGGCATCCGAAATGACTTGATCGCAAAGAAGAAACATAATGCTCAATACCCAGACCTAATTCCAATGTCAATGTTCAATGACGCCTATCTAAAATCACAAGGGGTTAAGGAAGGTGTTTTAAGCTATAGCCGAGTGGTGTTACTAGTAGAAGCCTATCGAAACAGGAAATAGGTTGAATATTGTGTGAGAAATCTGTAGATATCCGTGTTAATCTGTGGAGCATAATTTGTACAATTCCAGCACGCTAATTCGTGTGTATCCGTGTTAATCTCAGGTGAATATTTTGTTTTAACCTTTTTATCTCCGATTATGAGTGATTAAAGCTACACCTAATGTCAAACCACTTTTTACTACTAATCTCCTTACTATTCCTCCTAGGATGCAAAGGACAAGAACAGGCAAAATCCTCAACAGATTCCAACCCGTCGAATGCCCTAGATCTGTTGAAGAAATCACACCCTCAACTCGATCCACAAATCGCTAGTTACGTTGTAGAAGTCTTTGAAGACAGCAAGGGAAATCTCTGGTTTGGCACTATGTCTAAAGGTGCCGCCCGCTTTGATGGTAAAACGCTCACTTACCTCACTACAAACGACGGATTGATCGGAAACACTGTTACTAGTTTTGAAGAGGACGACCTAGGAAACATTTGGCTAAGCACCCACAGTGGTCTATCCAAATACAACGGTAAAACATTCACCAACTATACGATAAACGAGGGACTCATCCATCACCGTCTTTCTGACCTCCTAATTGACAAGACGGGTACCTTATGGGTGGGCACTTGGGGCGGTGTCAGCAAATTCGATGGTAGCACATTTACTGATTTCCCGCTCCCGACTCCTGAGATCACTCCGCCCGCCTACCAAGAAACAGCCAACTGGGTCACTGAAATTATGGAAGACCGGCAGGGCAACATCTGGTTTGGCAGAAGTGGCTACGGTGCTTGTAAATATGACGGCACCACCTTCACACAATACACAACAGAAGACGGCTTACCCTCCAACTGTGTGCAAGCCATTCTAGAAGGCAATGAAGGCGATATCTGGTTTGGCACTAGAGTTGCAGAAAAAGATGCTCCCAATCCCACTGAAAGAACTGGACGAGGCGGACTTAGTCGTTACAATGGCAAAACCTTTGAACAGTTTCCTGATCAAGAAGGGCTTAGTAAGAACGACGTTTATTCGCTCTACAAAGACAAAAAAGGTGCGATCTGGATTGGAGCCATCGGCCTAGGTGTTTACTGGTTTAATGGCAAAACGTTCAGACTCTACAAAGGCACTGACCGAATGGATCTTACCAACCACATGGGTATCCAAGACATTCTCGAAGACAAAAATGGTAATTTCTGGTTCGGCTTGTCTGGAGGCCTCTTTCGCTTATCAGACACATCGATCATCAATGTGACGAAGGAAGGACCATGGGAATAAAAACGACTTCTAGTTCTAGACCAATAAATGTAGCAACGGAATTTGAGAAATTATTTAATCGTCACACGTTTCTGAATCAATTTTACCATCAAATCAACCACGAACACAAGAATTGGGTAGCAGATTAGAATTGCTATTAACATAGAAATATGAATGTATATCATTAGACCTATTTGATCATAAAACTGCGAACCAACACCAAAATACAATACAGCATGCGCCAATAGATAAACGATAAAACACAAGCTAACTGGCCAAAACGATAATAGGAAAACAGCAAAGCCTGTAAATCCTCCTTGTACTCTTAATTTTATAAAGTAAACTATCTGAAACAAGGCGAATATAAGAAATGAAAACAGGGCGATTAGTCCGACACCAAAATGAAGAATGCCCCTTGTTATAAAATTTGTTTTCGGAAAGTACTTAAATGAATGAACTTCATTTTCAATATAACTTTGATCAGCAGATCGTAAATATATTTTCTGGATTTCTTTGCTAGACTTTAGGTCAACTGTATCAACTAATGGATCAAGATCGACTCGTCTTCTATTTGCGCCAATAGTATAATCAATCTTAATTTCGTTCCCATTTAAGCTTCTAATCTGAGGGTGAGATATTTCTCGACTTAACCTTGAATAACGAAGCTCAATTGTATGTTTTCCTTGATTTAAATTATAGTTTGGAGTATTTAGAGCTAAATATTTTTGAGAATACCCTAGATCTCCGAGATTGTCTTGTAAAAATCGCTCAAATTCGTGGGAGAATAATGTATCATTAAATCCAGTCAAACTCTGGATAAACGCGTTACTAGAATCTCTTCTAATCAACGCTGGCATCACTTCAATTGAATCAATAATTACGTTTAAATCATGCACTCCTTGATTAAAAACAATAAAGGGTAGTGCTACATTTTTTTTACAAGCTATTTTATACGTTCTTACAATTCTTGCACGGTCCAATTGTGCTGAAGGATTAACTAGAATTTGTTCTTGTTCAATTGTTATAGATTCATTGAAAACGGTTGCTAGGGCAGTCCCTTTTCTTAACTTAATAGGAGTTGTTGAATAGGAAGTGATTGAACAAGTGCTTAAAAAGCAAACAATCATGTAAAATCTAATCAATTGATTCATACTAATTCAAATTCAAAATAGATAAACAGCATCCCAAAACACTTCTACTGACAATATTTCGAATATAATCAATTCTTGTTAACAATAATGAGGATTAATATCAAATCGAATCGCTGATAGATACATAAAGAAGGCAGATTGTCTTCAAACTGCCTTCAGGTCACTTCAAGGTATACTTATACCGTTTTTAATTAATTAAACATTATCCTCTACTCCTTGACAAACGTGTTCACTTTACCCTTTCCCCCAGCTACAATACTAAGTTGGTAAGCACCCGCAGGCAAATCAGCCACATTGATTGTATAACCGACTTGCTTAGTCGATTTATTGACTTCCTCCTTAAAGATCATAGCACCGCCCATATCAAACACAGCGATTTCAAGAAGGCCAGTCACCTCATTCTCAAGCGTAAAATTCAGTGTACTAGCAACTGGATTTGGAAAAATTCGAATGCCTGTATCCTCTTTAGTGATCGGTTCGTTGTTGAGAAATCCTTGATATTCGTATGCCCCCATATCTGTTACTCCAAAACGCATATTATTCTCGATATCCAATAACGGAGCACCTGTATCTATCCCTTGATCAATACAAAGACTGGCGATAGACAACTGATAATCACCAGCAGCAACATCGACGAAGCTAGCGCTCGTATTGTTTAAATCATTTGTACTTGTCAAAGCTGAAGTCAACGAGCCATCAGAAGACAGATTTCCGCCATTAGATACCACATTCGCATCAGTAGTCAGTTCAAGATAATTGCCAGCAGTTGGGTTTTCAAGAATGGTATTTAATAAAACAAGAGAAGAAGCTCCACCGTTAATAGCATTATTGGCAATGGCTTCTGCTCCTGTGTTATCTGCAATCGTAGTGTTTGTGAGTTCAATTGTTTGATTAAGCCCAACCGCATTTGCAAAAATCGCGCTTCCAATGGTCGCCTCATTGTCGGCCACCAAGCAATTGGTTAAAGAAAGGTCTGTGTTTGTGAGATTGAATACTCCGCCATCATCCGTTGTTTCATTGCCTGTGAAGTAAGAATTTTCAATATTCAATGCATAATCTACCCCACCGTATAATAAACTATAAATACAACTCCCAGCATTTGATTTGTTGTTTCTAAACGTAGAGTTTTTAATGGATGTGTTTGCCGAATTAAAGATGGCAAAAGCAGCACCTCCTGCAGTTGAACCAAAAGATTCGTTGCCTTCAAACAAACAACTATCCACTGTTACTACGCAAGAGTCCTGAAACAGAATAGCACCTCCTTGCGGAGCAATATTATTAAGAAACGAGCAGTTATTGAGGTGAAGTGAAGCGTTTCCATTACAGAAAATTGCACCCGCTCCAACAGTTCCAACATTTCCAGAAAAGGTACTTCGATTGATTGTTACAATAACGTCAACATCCCAAATGCCCATTGCGCCTCCGATATCGAGTGTTGTGTTCTGGTCAAAACTACTATCCTCAATAAGCACTTTTACTGGAGCTGCAGGGGTAGTTTGATAGACTAAATAAGCAGAACCTCCAAATAAACCCCCTGAGTTACCTGTAAAATCGCATCGTCTTATGGTAGATGAACCAGTTATGCCATTTACTGCGGCACCTTCTTCAGAATAATTGTTTCTAATAATGCAATCTTCAATCAAGGCATCACCAAAAGCAACTAGAATTGCAGAACCGTAACCTCCTGAATTGCCATCGAAAATACAGTTTAAAATTTTTGTATCACTTGAGGTTGCCGTCCTAGGGTAAACGCCACCACCAAAGTAGGCATAATTATCTCTGAAGGTGCAGTTTTGAACTATAGGAGAACCGTAAGAAAGAATTCCGCCACCTCGTCGGTCGTCACCGGTTCCATTAACGTCTAACGAATTTCCGCCTTCTACAATAAAGCCATCAATCACAGTATTGTTTGTGATATTCGTTTGACACCAAACAACATGCAAATTGTTGTCAGCTTTGTATTGCGTAAAATCACCTGACACATCATCATTCAGCACATCACCAGATAAGATGGTAAGGTTGGTCTGATAATCTCTTTGGCTTCGCATTGTTTCTGTTCCGTTGAATCCACCAAAAAGCTGTACATCTACCGTTAAAAGAAAATGGTCGGCAGTGGTAGCACCTGGGCTGTATTTACCAGCAGCTACCCACAATTCTTCGTTTGCTGCAGCATTCGTAATCGCATTATTTAGATCGGTATAGGCATTAGCCCAACTAGTACCATCATTCTGACCAGTGGCTGATGCATCAACAAACGTTTGTGCATTGAGTCCGATCATTTTTAGCAGTAAAAAAGCGAGTAAGTAATGTTTTATATTATTCATAAATAAAAGATTTAATAAGGTGAACTATATGTTGTTTACCTAAGTTGAAAAATTTCTTTTTTGGATTCTAGGGTTGAAAAGTCATTCTTTTTAAAAACAAAAATCTAAGTATCTACTAATGCGTTTATACCTTATATTTTATTTAGGTAACAACTTTTTATGTAAAAACGCTGCATCTTAATATTTACTTAAGACTTATATTTTCTTCGTGATTCACAAGAATTTTAGAATACACTAAATCAACCTGCTCGAAAATCAATCAGCCGCTGCGCCATATAATTCCGAATCTTTCCTTCTTTATCTTGACGTTAACTGCGCCATCCAAAAATAAGTTGAAATCAAGCCCAATTCTGATTATGTTTTGTTAATCTATACTTACTTTAATTATTAATTCAACTCATTTTCTAAAAACAAAATTACACAAACCAACTCATTTACAAATAGATACACCTACACATCATACAATTTCAATATACCAAATAGACCAATTATAGTTCCACCTCCAACCTTACTATTAATCAGTGAAAAGCATTTTTCTATTTAACAAACGAGGTAGAAATTTGAATCTAAATTAGTTCATATCGGATTCATCAAATGTTACTCAAGCTAGTAGTCGCGTTAATCAAATTGCAAGCGATTTCGCGTGAAAAGACCGATATTCTCTTATCTTTGCCACAAACTAGAAAATAGCAGATTGCATACAATAGAGCCATATTACCACTGGAGAGATTACTACACCGCTGAAAAGGACGAGCGATCGCCTTTCTATGGTCGTGAATACAGTGAATTCGAATTCACACACAAGATCTACAACTATTTTATCCATCCGCAATGGGATGAATTTGGCTCCCCTACGCTCTACATGAAAATCATTTTTGCAGACTATGACAAGCGCTTTGCCATCATCGAGCTCCTAGGCGAATGGAACGATTGTATTCAGAATGATGTCATGTATCTTAAAAGAGACGTCATAGACAGCCTTCAAGAACAGAGCATTCATAAATTCATTATAATCGGCGAGAATGTACTTAATTTCCATGCTAGCGACGATTGCTACTATGAAGAATGGTACGAGGATATCATTGAATCTGGCGGCTGGATTTGCTTTCTAAATTTTAGAGAACATCTCATTCAGGAAATGGAATCTGTTCAACTCCAAAAATTCTTAAACTTCGATGAACCGTTTAACGAAATCAATTGGCGAAAAAGTAAACCGCCAGCACTTTTCGCCCTTGTAGAACACCATTTAAACAACCCTAAACAGTACTACCTTACAGGCTGATGGAAGAATCAACTAAAAAACACCGATCTGGCTTTGTGAATATCATCGGCCGCCCAAACGTTGGAAAATCAACCTTGATGAATTCCCTTGTGGGTGAACAGATGTCTATCATCACGAATAAGCCACAGACCACCCGGCACCGCATTATCGGAATACTCAGTGACGACGAGTACCAGATTGTGTTTTCAGACACGCCAGGCCTAGTTTCTGATCCCGCCTACAAAATGCATGAAGCAATGAACAGCTTTGTAGAAGGTAGTTTCCACGATGCCGATATCATGTTGTTTGTGACGGATATGCTTGAAAGCTATCCGAAAGATGATCCCTTGATTGAAAAACTGAAAAAAGTAGACTGTCCATTGTTTTTAATCCTGAATAAAATAGATCTAAAAAAGCCAATTGAAATTGCTCAAAAGATTCAATGGTGGAATAGCTTAGTTCAGTTTACAGAAACCTTTCCGATCTCAGCCTTAACGAAGAAAAACACGGAGCTCGTTCAGGAATATTTGATCAAGAATTTGCCTGAAGGACCAGCCTATTATCCAAAAGACCAATTGACAGATAAGTCGGAGCGGTTTTTCGTTTCTGAGATAATCCGTGAGAAAATACTACTGCGTTACAAGCAGGAAATCCCTTATTCATGTGAAGTCGGCATTGACAATTTTGATGATGATGGCGTTCTGGTTAAATTAAGAGCCATCATTTATGTAGGACGCAAGACACATAAGTCGATCTTAATTGGCAAGGATGGACAGTCAATCAAATCATTAGGAATCGATGCCCGTCGAAGCATTGAGACCTTCTTAGAGCGTAGAGTTTTCCTCGACCTTCATGTAAAAATAAAAGAGAACTGGCGAGACGATGACCGAATGCTCAAAGGGTTTGGCTACAAGCAGTAAACAAGAACTTGACCGTTCACTTGAGCAAGAAATCAACCTTCACAATTCAGATCATACCAGCCTGTTTCATCTATAGTTAAGTATTCTACTATAATTTTATTTGTATATTTGAGAATATATAACTTACGCTTAATCTATCCAGTGCATTTTCAACAACATGTTTTTCAACAAACAATATTGAAAGCATGTATTCGTAGACGAAAAGAGATAACTTTCTTATGAAATTTCTATCAATTCTTCCAACGCTCCTGTTCCTTGGATTGCCAATTATAATCAATGGTCAAAATGTCGGTGTAGGCACTCTTTCTCCACCACAAAAGTTATCTATTCAGGGCAAAATTAGTATTGCAGATGATTCTGAAGCTCCTTCTGCAGGCACTATTCGGTTCAATAGTTCTACTAGTGATTTTGAAGGATGGACTGGTACAAAATGGAAATCGCTTACCTTTAACTTAAATGATATCTCCAAAGCTCAGCCAGTTCCCGGAGTGAATGACGATGCATATATTGGATTTAGTACAAGCATGGGCATTAGTTATGCTGCTACTGGTGCCACGAATAATAGCTGGGTACATATTTTTAGAAAAACAAACGATTGCTGGGGATGGCAATTTCCAATTCCAGCAACGTCCCTTGCAAATGGTACTTTTTTCGACGGTTTCGGGCATGATATAGAGCTAATTGACTATGGTTTTAATACATTTCTAGTGGTCGGTGCTCCTTTCAACAACATCAATGGTGTTGCTTCAGGGATTGTCGGTGTTTATTCATTATCCCCAGAGAATGCTCAAAAGAAGTTTGAGATCGATCCTGCTGACGGAGGGAATAGTGATTATTTTGGTTATTCAATCTCTAGTTATGGTTTAGATCTTGCCATATCGGCACCGCAAGCAGACAATGCACAGATTCGGTCCGGTTCTGTTTATATTTATTCACTGGCACAAGATGGAAGTAGCGCCACTGCTCTACAAAAAATCACCTCTCCCCAAGAACAGTATTTTGGGTTGTTTGGGAACAATGTATTGTTAAGCGGATTACACTTGTTTATTCAAGCTAAGGACGAAGATATAGGAGGTGTATTCAATCCAGGAAGGGTATATCATTACACTAGGACGATAAACGGGCCATTTGTATTTCAAAATGTAATTGAAAATCCAGAACCACAAGCAAATGGTGCGTTTGGGAGAGTCATTGAATTTCACGATAACACATTGATGATCAGCAGTATTAATAGTACTACAAACATACACCATGGAGCTATTTATGTTTATGAATTAAATACCACAACCAATCAATTCTCCAACGCTCAAAAATTGATTGCGCCTAATTCCCTTTCTTCCATTTCAACTCACGGTGATAATTTTGGTCAAAGTCTCACGCTATACGCTGATAAAATGGTAGTCTCTGCAACAGGATATGATGCAAATGGAAAAAATTCTGGTAGCTTGTTCTTATTCAACTTTAACGGGAGTTCCTGGAAGTTTACTAAAACATTGAAAGTATCCGATCCAATGCCAAACAACTATCTCGGAACAAGCTTATCCAATCGTTTTATCTTTGAAAATACAATAATGGTAGGCAGCCATTTGGCTAATGATTTCGAGGGAACTGTTCACTTTTTAAACATCAAATAGCACAAGCAGACTTTCGATTGATAAATCCAAATTAAGCCTTGGGAATTGACTTGAAGTAGAATAAATAAATAAACAGGCAAACATAGCTATATCTCTGTTTGCCTGTTTATGCTCTACATGAAATTCCCTTTAATCAAACGTATTGTTTATACGGCTTCTTTCACGTATGCCTTAATATTTGTTTCCAATTGTGATTCAGTCATAAACCCAAGGAATTTTTCCTGCAACTCACCATTCTCGATGATGAATAAGGCGGGAATATTATTGATTCCAAAGTCTTGAGAAAGTTGCTGATTCTTATCGACATTTACTTTCGCAATTACGAAGTCATTTTCATATTTGACAGCAAGTTTTTCTACGATTGGTAACAACATTTTGCAAGGGCCACACCAATCTGCGTAAAAATCCAACAAGACTGGTTTTTTTCCCTTAATAATTGTTTCAAATTCGGCTTTAGTAGTTATTTCTCTCATGATATTAGTTTTAATTAATTGATGTAGGATTATCCTAATACCGTTTCCAATTCAGGAGCTACTGGGAAGTCGATCTCAAATCCAGTAAGGTTATGAATGTAATTACTTACTGTTTTGTCTGCGATCACGATGACCACATCAATCATATTTGCTTCAGAGTATCCAGCTTCAAAAAAGGCATTCTTGCTTTCTTGAGATGCATTTCCTCGGTTGGATGCTGCAGAACGTGTGAACTTCGCAAGTGCATCCAATTTGTTGTCAAAAGAAGCAGTTCCTCTTCTGATTTCAAGCACCTGATCATCCGTAAATCCATTCATTTTGCCGATAACGGTGTGGGCTGATTGGCAATATCTACAGCCATTGTATTGACTTACAACAAGGTTAATTACTTCTTTCTCTTTGTTGCTTAACGTCGTCTTTCGGTTTTGTAAGGCAAGATAATCCGCCAAGGCCGTTTCATTTTTAGCATAGTAAGCGTAAAGGTTTGGAACGAAACCCAAGGCGTTATTTAATTTGTCAAAAATTGCTTGGTTTGCCTCCGAAACTTCATTTCTTGTTGGTACATTAAACGTTGTCATTTTTTTTTACTTTTTTTTTGTGATTAATTAGTGTATCAATTCGATATCACAAATATGCAGCAAACTATGACCTGTTTTATAAGCAGTATTTCCTTTGCACTTGGCAATTCTTCCTTTTATGTATTTTTGGTGTGTATTTTATTGATTAAAGGTATCAGAATTCATCTGAGTTCGATTATTTGCTTAATAAAGATGGTAATCCCCAAATCCATCATTTCTGCACGGAAGACGAAATCCCATTATTCCGATTCAGTAGTATGCGATCCATCCCATTAACATCCCCATCCAAATTCGTATCCTCAGGCATATAGTCTGAGAAATTACCGTTAGCAGATTGCCATAAAATATTGTCCGCTCCAGTAACTTCATATCCGACAGGAGATGACTGACTCACCTCTCCAGCAAACAGTGCCCACTCAGTACCCAACTGCGTTTGTCCGAAGCCGACACCCGCATTAAAGCTGTTGTTAACGCGAAAATCATAGGTCAGTGTATTGTTGACTAATGGAATTGCTGTTGGTGTCATTGCGGGGATGTGATTTCGATGTTCTACTACAATGTAAAATGCTGTTTCTGAACTTCCATTTAACTCAATAGATGCAGGCAAGATAGTCCCATCCTCCATTAACAACGCTGCCGCTTTAGCAACTTCACTGCTTGGCTGTGGGCTCGTCCGTAGTGAAATCAGCACCCAGTCAATTGCACCAGCGGGATAGTCTGACTGCTGCCAGCCACCACCCTCCGAGCCATTGTAATTCCAAGGAGGATTGTTGTACGGTTGACCAGATGGCAATACACCTCTTTGTTGTAAACCATTGGTTAGTTTCATGGCATTCATATCATACACGCCTTCTAGCCATACACCTAGATTGCAAGTAGCTGCACAAGCCGTTCCACTGCCTTCAGTTCCTCGGATGATATAAGCGCTTAACGGACCATTTGGAACACCCCAATCACTTGTAAATATCACTTCATTTCCATCAGGAGACACGACAGGCTTTTGACGATCATTGCTACCGTTTTGATTAACCGTAGGGGCAGAACTATGATGATCAAATCCAATTACCTTTATGGTGGCATTGCTTGTATTACCGTCAATCTTATACAGTCCTAATGGGTGATTTGGTGAACCGCTTTCTGATTCTCCACCAAAAGCAACCCAGCCTGGCGCTCCTAGTTGCCCGCGCCCTGAAACATAATCAGGTGTCGCTCTATTGTTCCCAACAGCAGGATCGGCACCACCAAAAATTGGACTTGTGTAGTTTTTACTTGCATCTACAACATTGATCACATCAACGGAACCATCTCCATTTGTTTGGACTTGGACGCTTTCTCCGTTGGTATTATAAGCAAAATCGTAATGCTCTATGTCATTATAAATCTTGGTAATATTGGTCAAATTTGGTGTCATTCTATACAATCCACCACCACTACCAGTGCCAACAAAGATCCAGTTTCCTGTCCAGTCATAGGTTACATAATCTCCTCCTGTGAACGCAGGGTATGGCCAAACAATTTCAGCAATGACCGAATTCGTTTGCATGTTGTAAGAAATGATTTTATTAGTAGAAGGTTCGTAAAAAGCGATTTTTGAATCGTCTCCTGGTAAATTTCCTTTTGATTTAAGTGAAAATGGTAACGGACGACTATACAAAATAGTAGTAACACCCGTGACAACGTTGAACGCAGCAAAATCAGTCTGTCCTTGTGAACCATATACAATGTCCGGATTCGTATTACTCCATATCCGATTAGAGTTTAACGGTACTCTGTTCGGAAGTACTGCATAGTTATTGGTTGCGTCTAGTACTTTATTATCAACCACTACGCCACTACCCATCATGAGCTTTGTCATATCACTGTTCCAAACCTGTCTGGTATTGAAATAGTGTAGACCATTGCCAGAAGCATCGCTTACCCGCATAATTTCTGTACCAGGGACATCTCCAGGCTCCCAAACTCCAAGTGCCGGCTTAGGTCTACTTGCGTGTGGCGCACCTCCATTCCAAGCGATAGCGCTCTGAGTAGAAACATTCGCGAAGGCTCCTCTTCCACTGCCATTGATATTGGTTAAGGTTACTGTACAGTTTGTACTACAATTGTTTGCATCCGTGATGACTACGGTATATGAACCACCTGACAATCCTACTGCTGCAGGGGTTGTTTGTCCTATTGGACCGTTCTGACTCGAACTCCATGCATACGTGTAAGGGGAAGTTCCACCTTGCGCTGTTGCTGTTGCGACTCCATTATTGCCACCACATGTCGGAGCAGTAGTTTGAGTAGCGGTGCAGCTTAAGGAGCTCGCTCCGGTAATTGTAACATTGCAAGAAGTAGAACAGTTATTTGCATCCGTGAGGTTAACCGTATAGCTTCCTACAGCCAATCCATTTGCAGTAGCAGATGTTTGGCCATTAGACCATGCATAGGAAAAGGGAGCAGTTCCTCCTGTTGGGTTGGCAGTTGCTTGCCCATTATTGTTGCCACAAGTTGGAGCAGCAATCTGGGTCACCGTGCAAGATAAATTACAAGGACTCCCTGGCATGTATGCTACATAGGAGTTAATTTCTGAAGAAGCGTTGCCTTCCCAGTCACTTCTAAACATCACTTTACTGCCGTCTCTATTCGGTGTTCCAAACGGACTTCTATTATAATCTACATGAGGGGAATGGTGGACGTGAGCAAACGTTTCTGTCAACGCATTATTATTGGCATTTGGGTCAAGTTTAACAGAAAAAATCTTTTGGTAATTTGCTTTAAAGGTTTGTGTATTCTGGTTTGCAAATTCAGTATAATAAGCCCAACCAGGACGATTGAGGTTTCTGCAAGAGACATGAATATACCAAGACATTTTGTTATCTCCTACCAAAGCAGTTTCAACACCATTATCTATTCTTACCATTCTTATTCCTCTATCCACTCCATTCGGGCCAACCATGACTTCATTTCCTTGTGTGTCATAGCCATAATCAAAGTGAGAGCCTCCTAGTCTGGAAAGGTTTCTGACAGGGCTCATATTACTGCGATTATAAGCCCAAACACCTTGCGCTGGACCTGTACCTTGCACATCCCACTGCACAATAACATAATTGCCACTTTGGGACATGGTAACATTGTTTGGCCAAACTGGAGCAGGCATGGAAGAAACTTTTGAATTTGTTACAAAGTCATAACAAGCAATTTCCATTGCCCCATTTGATTTCCTGCATTGTAGCGCCATATAACGATCATCATTTGACATATTTCCTTCACCCATTCCATAAGAGACATACTTATATTCATTAAAACAGTAGACCAAGGAGGTTGTATTTGTAGTTACATCATTTTGGGCAATACAGTTTCCATCATAATTAGGGTGATTACTGCCATAAATAATATTAGGTTTTGTGTTTGCCCAGGTATTATGCCCTCCTGGAAGCCAAGTGACGTGTTTCACCTGATACGTTTGAGCGTCCAAAATCGCATTTGACCAGCCTGCGAGTTTAATCATAGTACCATCGCTATTCCAAGGTTGCCCCTTAGCATATTGGTGATAGGTCGACATTCCGTTCGAATGCGTGTTAAAAACAGCTTGATCAGAAATTCTGATTACTGTAGAACCAAACGTAGGGTCAGTAATCGGTGAGAGATATCCTGGTTTCGCCACATTTGGCATTTGATCGAATACCAATTGAGTCTGAGGTGGATATGCTTGACTAAATGCAAAATTAGCAAAGAAAACCAATAGAATGATTAAGTAAACAAGAGTAGACCTGTTAGACATGTTAGTTAGATTTTAATGGTGTTTACTAAAGATAGTGAAAAACCCTTCTAATTCTAATTTATCGCGCGACTCAAATCATCTTTAACCCTTTCCAATTTATTTTGAACCTGAATTCGATTATTATTCTATTTAAACAACCACAAAATTATATAGACGGGTTATCCAAACCAAACTTTATGTCCTACCTTTATACTTCAATAGCATTCTAAGACAAAACAAGATTCTTAAACAACTATGCAAAAAAAACCAAACGCGCTCCTCAAATTCTCTTGTGGTGTAACCATGAAAAACAGATTTATGCTCGCCCCGCTAACCAATCAACAAAGCTACGAGGATGGCTGTCTATCCCAAGAAGAACTGCACTGGTTAACCATGCGAGCCACTGGGCAATTCGGCATTGTGATGACTTGTGCTTCTCATGTTCAAGAAGTTGGAAAAGGGTTTTCAGGTCAATTAGGGATTTTCTCTGATCAACACATCCCTGGACATAAAAAACTAGCTGCTAATCTCAAGGAGCATGGCAGTCTTGCTGTGATTCAATTACACCATGCGGGCATGCGGTCTCCTGAAAAACTGATTGGTCAATCCCCAGTTTGTCCCTCTCCAAGTGAAAAACATGGCGCTCGGGCATTGACATTAAACGAGGTTTTAAGCTTAAAGAACGATTTTATACAAGCGGCTATCAGAGCAAAAACATGCGGATATGATGGTGTTGAAATTCATGGAGCCCACGGTTATATCCTTACTCAATTTCTCAGTAAAAAGATCAATAAACGAGCCGATCAGTATGGAGGAAATTTAGAAAATAGAGCTCGGTTATTATTTGAGATTATCCAAGGAGTACGAGCGTCATGTGGTCCAAAATTTCTTCTAGGAGTCCGTTTGTCCCCTGAAAGATTTGGTATGGATATCGGAGAAATGAAGTCCATTTGTCTACAGTTAGCCAAGGAAGACTTAATCGACTTCTTAGATATTTCGTTATGGGATTGTTACAAACAACCTGAGGATGAAGCGTATCAAGACTTGTCGTTGTTAGCGCATTTTACCTCTTTAGATTTGAAAAAGGTAATGTTAACCGTGGCGGGGAATATCCGATCGGGAAAGGATGTCCATAAAATACTTAATTCGAAGGTTGATTTTGTAACCATTGGCCGATCTGCAATCCTCCATCATGACTTCCCTGTCAAGGTAATTAATAATCCAGATTTTGAAACTATAAAACTCCCCGTATCAAAAAGTCACCTTCAAAAGGAAGGCTTAGGTCCAGCGTTTATTGACTATATGAGCAAATGGGAAGGGTTTGTAGAGCTAGATTCATTTGAATGAAAAAATCCACTTCTGCTTAGACCCGCAATCTACCTTATCTTTATTGTGACAAACACAATCTTAAATTAAAAACACATAGATTCTTCATGTCAATGGAAAAAATAAATCTATCTTCCTTGAATCATACTCCCCTTCTAGGCAGTAATAGCTATAATTTTGAGAAGATTGATCTTACAAATCAAAGCTCTTTTGCAAAAAATCCGAAATGGCAGGAACTGCTAGATGAATATTCTTCAAACAAGACAATTTATTATGGTGGCTATTTGGAAGAACGGTTCTTTTATACCAATAAAGAACTCTATGGGGATGGCTCAATTGCTAGAGTTATTCACTTAGGAACTGATGTTTGGATTCCTCCTTGTACGTCTATTTATGCACCGCTAGATGGCAAGATCCATTCCATTGCGAACAATGACAATTACCTTGACTATGGGTATACAATAATACTAGAACATCAGATTGGATTGAAGAAGATCTATTCTTTGTACGGTCATTTAAATCAATGGCACATCTCCAATTTTAAGCCTTCTGACCCCATTGCTGCCGGCCAAAAACTATGTGAGGTTGGTGATTACCCCGACAATGGCGGATGGCCAGCTCATTTACATTTTCAGTTGATCTATGATCTCGAAGGAGGTATTGGTGACTATGTAGGTGTTTGTTCAAAGAATAAGTTATCCTTTTATGCTGAAAACTGTCCAGATGGGACACCGTTTTTGTTTTAATCCGTATTGTTTGCGCCACAAGTCGGGGCATTTGTTTGAGTGGCAGAACAGGAGAAGCACTATTCTTACATGGAGGAACAGCTGAATCTGCTATAAAGCAACAGTTGGCATATTCAAGAGGAAGTGTTACTCCATTGGCATCCAATGGGGTTCGTCAATGGTTACATCTCTAGGTGATCGTTATTAGAATCATTTTATGAGCAAAACATAGAATTCTGTTTGATTAATAGTACTCTATTTCAATATTGAGGAAGAAATACCATTATTTTGATTCAACAAAATACGGTCCATTCCATTCACATCACCATCCATATTTGTGTCTTCTGGCAAATAGATTAAAAAATTACCATTTTCAACATTCCACAGTATATTGTCTGCTCCAGAAACCTCATACCCTACTGGTGATGATTGACTTATATCACCCGCAAACAACACCCATTCTGTCCCTAATTGCTTCTGTCCAAAACCAGCGCCTGGGTTATAGCTGTTATTGATGCGAAAATCATAGTTAAGCGTGTTATTTACTAAAGGAATAGCGGTTGGTGTCATGGCAGGTAAATGATTTCGATGTTCAACAACAATGTAATAAGCAGTCGCAGAATTACCATTTAGCTCGAAAGATGCTGGTTGTATCGTTCCATCTTCCATCAACAAGGCTGCTGCTTTAGCGACCTCACTACTTGGTTGAGGACTGGTTCGAAGTGACAACAGCACCCAGTCAATTGCTCCGACTGGATAGTCAGAAGGTAACCAGCCTGCGCCTTCATTTCCATTATAATTCCAAGGAGCAATATTGTAGGGTTGTCCAGTTGGCAAGAGGTCGATTTGTTGAAGATTATTGTTCATCATACCTGAAGTCAAATCAAAAGCCCCTTCTAGCCAAACGCCAATATTGCAAACAGTTTCGGTATGGATCCAATAACCAAATGTTTCAAAGTTGGAGTCGGATGTTCCATTTGGAAAAATTGAGACATCGTCAATTGTCCAATCTGCTCGAAGCCAAAGACCAGTTACCAAACTCTGAATCGCTACTTGGTCATTTCCTAAATCTTTCCATGCAAAATCCTCCCATGGTCCAGGAGCATTGCCAGTTGCCTTGATTTCAACATTCGTGATGCCTCCATTTACTTGTATATATTTTCCGTTTGCAACAGATTTAAATGCAACACAACCATTTGGATGTGCTTCTACGATAAACAAATCTGCATCCGCTCTAAGGTCTGCATCTGCAGCAATTATAGATGAGCCAGCAGTAATTGTCAACCAGTTTTCATCTCCTCCTGACTTTTTTAAAGAGATTGTATCACCAATTGGTGCACCTGTATCACAAAGGATATCAGTTTTGATCGAATAATCAAAGGTTTCAAAATTGCCATTAACATTACCATTCGGAAAAATTGTAACATCATCAATTGTCCAATCTGCTCGAAGCCAACCATCATTGAACAGGCTCCTAATTGCGACTTGGTCATTTCCCATATCTTGCCATGCAAAATTCTCCCACGTTCCAGGAGCATTACCAGTGGCCTTTATTTCAACATTCGTATTGCCTCCATTTACTTGGATATATTTTCCGTTTGCAACAGATTTGAATGCAATACAACCATTTGGATGTGCTTCTACTACAAACAAATCTGCATCTGCTTGTAGGTCTGCATCTGCAGATATTATGGATGACCCAGCAGCTATAGTCAACCAATTTTCGTCTCCACCAGATTTTTTCAAGGAGATCGTATCACCAATTGGCGCTCCTTGAGTACAAACAGGAATAACCCCCCAACCTAGTCTTATCTTATCAACTTGTGGAAAGTCAGCAAGGGATTTTATTTTGATGTCACGATAGTAAATCTCAGCTGCTTCAGATTGAATTTGAATTTGTCCTTCTGTTACAGTTACTCCATTCCATTTTGCATCTTGTAAAGCATTCACCATTACCCCGTTTACATAATGAATTGCCCGATCTCCAATGACCATGACTTCAAGGGTATTCCACTGGCCGTTGGGTAATTCCAGGTCTTGTTCCGCTCTTACAAAATTCACATTTACGAGTGAGCCATTATCAGGATCAAAGACCCAGCCTCCATTGTTGCTTGCCAGAATTGAACCACCGACTCCTGCTAAACCGATATAGTCACCACAATCTGCTTCCTGGACTTGCATTTCAAGGCTTGACTTCCATACATCCCAAAAGGTTCCGTGGTTTCCTTTACAATGATATAAAATACCGCTATCTCTTGGATCATTTAATCTTGGCTCCCATTTTTGAGTTCCCCACTTAAACTGCATGCTTAAATGGTAGTTACTGTATGAATTTGTTGTTGTTAGACCTCCATATACCTCTCCTGTAATATAAAGCTGTTTTTCACCATTGACAGTGATTATATTAAAGACATTCGTCGGATCGTTATTCAGTCCTAATGGAGTACCTGAACCATTTGTTACGTTTCCACTGGAGCCTGGCAATCCTGTAGTTGTATGCGGCACTCCCATCCATTTTTCCCAGCACGTAAAATCTTCATCTAGTAGGTACGTCCAGCTTGATGATATGGGGCTTGTGCAGTCATGAATTACGTTAATTCTATTTGCGGCATATAAAATCGCTTTTTCAGACATTTGCCTAAATTTTTGATCGCTTTGATAAGTACTACCATTATGGCCTAATGCAGTGTAGAAAGATCGTCCACCATCAAACTCTTTGTACCAAGTGATTGGTCTTTTAGCGTCATAGCTATTGTTTCCTGTGGACTCTACCTCTAATAAAACGATGTTGTTTGGGCTTACCTGACCACCATTTTGCTCCCAGTAGTACCATTCTTCATTGTGCACCCAGGTATCACCTATGTTTCCGATGTGTGATGTGGTTGGATGATTAGTCATCACATTCATTGTTCCCTGTGTATTATTTGGGGTATGATAGGGGTTGGTTTGAACAATCCCTCCAACCAATTCATTGTACCAAAGCCACTTAGAGTTTGCATTGGTATTCCGATACGTATCCGTAGCAGAATGAAATCCAACAAAACCATTTCCGCCTTGAATAAAGGCTTCCATTGCTGCTTTTTGAGATGCATTTAAAAGTCCTCCACCAGAAGTACAAAGAAAGACTATGACATCGTAGTTACTTAAGTTAGCAGTCGTGAAAACGGAAGCATCTTGAGTATTATCTACAGTCCAGGTATCAGTGGAAGAAGCTGCACCCAAATCTTCGAGCATTGTAATCCCTTGATTAATCGCTCCTGTATGTCGAAAACCATTTGTTTTATGGAATACAAGGATTTTAAAATCTGCGGCAATGCCAATTTGTATGCTTGTAAATAAGAAAAAGCAAACAAAAAAGAGCGGAACAAGGTTTAACTGAATTTTCATGTCGATTAAATTACGATTATTACGTTTAATTCATTCAATACTCTATTGTAAATAAAAGAAATAGAGCACATTGTAAATATACTTTTCTTTTGTGACTATTTTATTAAGGAGCATATTTTGAGTTATTTATTATAAAATCATTATTGCGCAACCTTGATACAGCAAGTTTGTTGCGCACTTTAACATACTTACTCGATGGACCTAAAATATAAAATATAATCGTCAGAATTCAATCAAGTTTGTTAGAAACCTTTGAAAATAATTAAGAAAAAAAGCTAAAACTGTAGTCGATAGGCATCGAACGTTTACCACTTGTTTCACCTAGCGCATCAAGTCAAGGAATATTCTATTGGATAATCCGAGTTTAAAATCTAATTTTATGCAATGGGAGTTGTACGATTAATTTTAGCAATTTCGGTAGTTATTGCCCACACTGATTCTTTTTTAGGATTGAATTTAGTGGGTGGTCGTGTAGCTGTACAAGCGTTTTACATCATTTCTGGTTTTTACATGACTTTCGTGTTGAATGAAAAATACATTGGTCTTAATGACTCTTACCGGTTGTTTATCACAAATCGGCTGATTCGTTTGTATCCTATTTATTGGGTGGTACTTTTGCTGACTTTTTGTTACAGTGGAATCATCTTTTTAATGACTGATGGTACGCAGTTCGCAAGAATGCACGTCTATCTCCAGTATTTTGACCATTTGGGGTGGTTCAGTTTGCTTTTCTTGGCATTTACCAACCTGTTCCTAGTATTTCAAGATATGGTGATGTTTTTAGGCATTAATCTGGAAAACGGTAATCTCTTTTTTACGAAGAGTTTTGGAGACTCAAAGCCGATGTTGTATCAATTTTTGCTTATTCCTCAGGCATGGACACTTGGAGTTGAAATTCTATTTTACTTGATTGCCCCATTCATTGTAAGGAAAAACCTTCTTTTTGTAGGCGGATTATTACTCGGAACACTACTACTTAGATTGATATTATGGAATTGGGGGCTCAATCACGATCCTTGGATTCATCGTTTTTTCCCTACAGCGCTTGGTTTCTTCTTACTTGGCACTTTTTGTTATCACGGATATAAACGATTAGAATTGAAGAAAAATGTTCCTGTTAAATTCATATATTACTTGACAATACTCACCATTTTCACCTATGGTTTCCTTGATTTTACAGGAAAAGAACTTCTATTCTTCTTATTCTTTACGATAGCGGTACCGTTTGTTTTTATTCATACAAAACATTCAAAATGGGATCGAAAAATTGGCGAGTTATCCTATCCTGTATATATTTCACACATGTTAATCCTTCTTTTTTTAAACCATTTACATGGAATATTCCAAATCAAAAACTATTTGTCCTATAGTGGTTTAGCAATTCTGCTTTCGGTCCTATTGGCTTTCCTTTTGAATGTGTTTGTGGCCCAAAGAGTCGAGCAATATAGACAAGGAAGGTTAAGAAGTTAGTGCTTAAAGCATGAGTTCATTCTATTTTCATTATTTTTGCAGTTATGACGTTCAGAGATTTAAACTTAAATAACGCTTTGTGGAATGCGCTTGATGATATGGGCATGAGCAAACCGACCACCATTCAGGAAAAAGTGTTTTCTGATATCATGACAGGAAGAGATGTCGTGGGCATTGCACAAACTGGAACCGGAAAAACCCTTGCCTACCTATTGCCAGTCCTACGGTTATGGAAGTTCTCGAAATCACCGCACGCCAGAATTTTAATCATTGTGCCGACCCGTGAATTAGTTGCTCAAGTAGCAGAAACGATTGAAAAATTAAGTAGTTACACGAATGTCAAGGTGGCCGGCGTATATGGTGGAACCAACATCAAGACACACAGAAGGCTTGTAGGGGCCGGAGTTGATATTGTAGTAGGAACCCCAGGGAGACTTCTCGACTTGATGATGGAGGGCGTGATAAAGGGCAAATTCCTCAACAAACTGATCATTGATGAGGTTGACGAGATGTTGAACCTTGGTTTTAGGACCCAACTGAAAAATATTCTTGAATTCCTTCCAGAAAAACGGCAAAACCTGATGTTCTCTGCCACGATGATTGAAGAGGTGGAACATGTGATTCATCAGTTTACTGATCGGTACGAAAAGATTGAAGCCGCGCCATCTGGGACACCACTAGAAAACATTGATCAATATGTTTATCAAGTGCCCAATTTTAACACAAAAGCAAATCTGATAGAACTTCTGTTGAACACCGATTCCAATATGAAAAAGGTGTTAGTCTTTACAGGAAGTAAGAAAATGGCTGATGCGCTTTATGAGCGTCTGCTTGAGGGATTCGAAGAAAAAATGGGTGTGATTCATTCTTCAAAATCACAAAACAATCGATTCGCTACCGTTGACAGTTTCCAGGATGGTAGTTATCGGTTTATCATCGCTACAGACATTGTTGCAAGGGGATTGGATGTGTCTGAGGTCACACACGTCATCAACTTTGATATGTCGGATATGGCAGAAAAATACATGCACCGTATAGGAAGAACAGGCCGTGCAAAACAAAAAGGGATCGCCATTTCATTTGTTTCGGAAAAGGAAAAACCCTATCAAGAAGCAGTAGAAGCACTGATGGAACAAAAAATCGAAATCCTGCCAAATCCTGAAACATTGGAAATCTCTGAAGAACTGATTCAACTTGAAATCCCAGTAGAATTTGTGCCGTTTGACAACCACAAAGCAAAGAAACGGGTCCCTTCTGGTCCAGCCTTTCATGAAAAAAAGGCAAAGAACCGAAAAGTGAACAACAAAGAACGATACGAGGATAAAATGAAGAAGAAGTACAAAAAGCAATATCGAAAGAAACGATAGAACATTCCATAAAAAAGGCTGAAACCTCTAAAAAGCTTCAGCCCCTATTATCATTATTCAATTCTATTAAAACCCGTAGTACAGACCAAATCGAATTCCGACTGGAAATGTATTGTTATTTTTTTGTATCACGTCGTAAGTCGCCTCAACGAAGGAAGAAAACTTTCTATAAAAATTTTGTTGGTATCCTAAACCTAGGAAAAAAGAGGGGTCAAATTTTCCACTACCAGTTACTCCATCAATATTAACTTTGCCCCAATTTTGCTGAAACTCAGTAAGTGCATAAGCCCCACCTAATGGATCGCCCGGCTCTCTTTTGGTTCCATTCATTATTGACTCAAGATTAAAGAATAAAAACTTTCCAAAGACTTTGTAGCCGTAGAGTGTATATCTTTCTGTAGACACGCCAATTTGTGTAGGTGTTTTAAATGATTGGAAAGAATAGTTGAAGCCCGCTCCTAAATGAATGTTATCGATTACACGTACTCCAACAAATGGAGAAAAGTCTATTCCGATTTGTTGACTTGAGAAACCAAGCAACCCAATGTTGCCTCCAATGAAAATTCGTTCTTTCAGATTATAGCCTTGATTTGGAATGTTAAATCCTTCTTCCATTAATTCTTCGTCACCATCATAAGTCTCATCATCTTGAGCGGTCAAAGAAACACTAAAGAATAAGGCTAAGATGATCAGGATTGCGGTATTGCCAAGTGTTTTATTCATAATCAGTATTTTTACTTTTATGTTATTAATTTAGTATATAGAAAATAGTATGCCAATTCTACTAAATTATTAGCACTAATTTTATATTAAACGTAGAATAGATTGAAAAAGTTATTCCATTTCCATCTTAATTGTGCCATATTCCTTTATTTTTGAGTTGTTTTGATCGATTTATAAAATAATTATGAAAAATAGATTACTAAGTTGTTTGTTTTTGTGCGCCCTTGGATCTTTCTTAAGTTGCAATAGTGATAAAAGTACTAGTAAAACAAACCAAACGACCACGAAACCAAGCACCAAGCCCAACGCTAGCTCCAATAATAAAACCATACTGTTTTTTGGAAACAGTCTAACCGCTGGCTACGGCCTTGATCAAGATCAAGCATTTCCTGCACTGATCCAAGAAAAAATAAATGCAATTGATAAACCATATACAGTAGTCAATGCAGGAGTAAGCGGAGAAACAACAGCAGGCGGACTCGGGCGTATCGATTGGATGCTCAAAAACAAAGTGGACATTTTCATCCTAGAACTAGGAGGAAACGATGGATTACGAGGCATCAAAACTACAGCCACCAAGCAAAACCTTCAAGGAATAATCAATAAAGTCAGCGCAAAATATCCTGATTGTAAGATTGTTCTAGCGGGTATGGAAGCTCCACCAAATATGGGTAAAGCATTTACTACAGCCTTTAGAAATGTATTTGTCTCCTTGGCTAAAGAAAATAAAATCACCTTCCTGCCATTCCTATTGGACAAGGTAGCTGGAGAGACAAATCTAAACCTTCCTGATGGTATTCATCCAAATGTAGAAGGGCAAAAGATTGTTGCTGAAAATGTATGGAAAGTACTTGGTGGATTGATTGAGTGATTAGGACCTAGTGCTTAGTGCGACTCAGTGCTTTTTTTGAATCACAAAGGGCACATTAGCAAATTTAATTTGGTGCTCAAGAAAATCTTGAGGTTACAGGGATTCCCACATTAGCAAACATTGTGGGCATAAACTGCCAGAAATGTTGAACTCGAATTTAAATACCTGCATTAAACCTAAACCCGCTTAATGTTCGCCCCAATCGCATTCAACCGTGTATCGATATTCTGATACCCACGGTCAATTTGATTGATATTGTGGATAAGACTTGTGCCTTGAGCGCTCATTGCAGCGATTAACAGCGCAACACCAGCTCTAATATCTGGACTAGTCATATGAATACCACGCAATGGGAATTTACGGTCTAAACCAATTACAGTTGCACGGTGCGGATCACATAATATGATCTGAGCGCCCATGTCAATTAGCTTATCAACGAAAAACAGGCGACTCTCAAACATCTTCTGATGAATGAGCACACTACCTTTAGCCTGAGTAGCCATGACAAGGAGGATACTCATCAAATCTGGTGTAAATCCAGGCCAAGGAGCATCGTATACCGTTAGAATCGAACCATCAATGAAGGTTTGTATTTCGTAGTGATCTTGTGCAGGAATATGGATATCATCTCCTCTAAACTCCATTTGAACACCAAACTTCTGAAAGACTTTAGGGATCGGGCCAAGCTCCGGAATTCGACAATCCTTAATTGTAATTTCAGATTGTGTCATAGCAGCAAGACCGATAAAACTACCAATCTCAATCATGTCAGGGAGCATGCGGTGTTCTGTGCCTCCAAGATACTCCACGCCTTCAATAGTAAGTAAGTTAGAACCAACTCCAGATATCTTTGCGCCCATTCTGTTGAGCATCTTGCACAATTGTTGCAAATAAGGCTCGCAGGCGGCATTGTAGATCACTGAAGTCCCTTTCGCCATACTAGCAGCCATTACGACATTGGCGGTACCTGTAACGGATATCTCTTCCATCATGAAGGAAGCGCCCTTGAGCTGATCACTCTCTATGGTGTATATCTTTTTAGCATCATCATAGTTAAACGATGCGCCTAGTTTTTGAAAACCAAGAAAGTGGGTATCCATTCGGCGACGACCGATTTTGTCACCACCAGGCTTTGGTAAGAAACCCTTCCCAAAACGAGCGAGCAGCGCACCAATTAGCATGACAGAACCACGGATTCTGGTTGCTTTGGCAGCGTATTCTGGTGTGTAAAAATAATCAAGGTCAATGTCATCTGCTTGAAAGGTGTAAGTTCCTTCTGCTGTTTGATTGACTTTTACCCCCAGCCCGCGAAGTAGACCGAGAAGATTATTCACATCCCTGATATTTGGGACGTTTGAGATGGTAATTTGTTCTGGGGTTAATAGTGTTGCGCAGAGGATTTGCAGTGCTTCGTTCTTTGCGCCTTGCGGCACAAGTGTTCCTTTAAGCGTAAGACCACCCTCTACTTCAAAAGACTGAGATGCCATTTACCTTTTTCGTCGTTTATATTGATTATTCTTATTTCTATGATTCCGGTTATTGTTCCGGTGGCCTCCGTTATTGCTTCTATTAGAAGAATAGGAGCGCTTTCTTGTAGCCAATTGAAAACCGTCTAATGATACTCCTTCTTCTATTTCGAGGGCACCTTTAGACATATTCTTTAAATCAAGACGAATAATATCATCATTGACGACTTCTCTGTTCCACGTTTTATAAGCCATTTTCATGTAAGAACCAATGACTTCAACAAACGCCTTTTTCTTTTCGGTGTCTTCCATATCAATTGCCTTAGCAATCATGTTATGTACATTTCTACCGTAGTGGCGATGTCTATGATTTGATTGTGGATAAGGCACTCTTTCTGGCTTCTTTTTCTCAAGAGCGGAGATGATTTCACACGGTGGTTCTACATTTAGTTCGTAGTTACCAATTCTAAAAACGTGTGACCATACCTTGCTTTCGTAATTTTCGACATTCCTAGAATCTGGATGCATTTGAATAATCAAACGGACAAGCTTTTCAACAAAGTGTTGTCTATATTGATCGTCTTCAATTGTTTTTGCGTGCTCAATTAATTTTTGAACATTTCTACCATATTCTGGTATGATCAATTTATCATTGGAGGAATTATATTTCCAACTCATTATATTTTTTTTTCTAATCGTAATTGAAAACTAAAAACGATGGTAATTAATTTTATTTACTCTACAGTTACTGACTTAGCAAGATTTCTTGGTTGATCCACATTACAACCTCTCATCTTTGCGATATGGTAGGCTAACAATTGTAAAGGGATAACAGACAGTAACGGAGTCAAAGGTTCTTCAGTATCAGGGATTTCAATTGTAAAATCAGCGATATCTTTTATGAATTCATCTCCTTCAGAAACAATAGCTAATACTTTACCTTTTCGTGCTTTCACTTCCTGAATGTTGCTAACCACTTTGTCATACGCACTTTTATTTGTGGCAATGACAACGATTGGCATGTTTTCGTCAATCAGGGCGATCGGCCCGTGTTTCATTTCAGCAGCAGGATATCCTTCTGCATGAATATAAGAAATTTCTTTCAATTTTAATGCGCCTTCAAGAGCCACTGGGAAATTGTAACCTCTACCTAGATAAAGCGCGTTAGTTGAATCTTTGAATATATTAGCAATGTACTCAATTTTTGAATTGGATTCCAGTACTTTCTGAACTTTTGCAGGAATATTTGCCAATTCATTAATTAATTGGTGGTAGTAAGACTGTGAAATCGTTCCACGTTTTTGCGCTAAGGACAGTGCCATAATGACCAGCAATGTCACCTGACCTGTAAATGCTTTAGTAGAAGCAACGCCGATTTCTGGTCCTGCATGAATGTAAGAACCACTATCTGTTACTCTTGCAATAGAAGAACCGACAACATTACAAATACCATAGGTCATTGCTCCTTTGCTTTTTGCCAATTCTAATGCGGCAAGCGTATCCGCTGTTTCTCCAGATTGTGAAATAGCAAGTACAACATCCTTCTCGGTAATAACTGGGTTCCGATATCTGAATTCTGAAGCATATTCGACCTCAACTGGCATTCTTGCCAAGTCTTCAAACAAATATTCTCCGACAAGACCAGCGATCCAAGAAGTACCACAAGCGACAATCGTTATTTTATCAGCATTGACAATTCGATTTTCATATTCTCTCAAACCACCTAATCGAACAACATTCTTGTCTGGTTTTACCCGACCTCGCATACCGTCCGCTATGGTTGTTGGTTGTTCATAAATCTCTTTCAACATGAAATGTTCATATCCACCTTTCTCCAATTGTTCTAACTGAAGATTAATCCGTTGGATAAACGGGGTTTGCATGACATTACTTATCGTTTTGATCGACAAACCAGTTTCTCTATCAATTACAGCTATTTCTTTATCATTAAGATAAACAACATTCTTTGTGTGTTCTACAATTGGTGTAGCATCAGAAGCAAGGAAAAATTCATCATCTCCAATTCCAATCACAAGCGGACTTCCTTTCCTTGCACCAACCAATTTATCAGGCTCTGATTTATCCATTACAACAATGGCATATGCACCGACAACTTTATTCAGTGCTATACGAACTGCCTCTTCAATTGGTGTATTTGTTTGTTCTTTAACGGCACCAATCAAGTGCGCTAAAACCTCTGTATCTGTCTGGCTTTTGAAAACATGTCCTTCTTTCTGTAAAGCTAGTTTAAGAGAAGCATAATTCTCAATAATTCCATTATGGATAATCGTGATGTTATCTTTGAAAGAGCTATGCGGATGTGCGTTGATATCATCAGGTTCACCGTGAGTAGCCCACCGTGTATGTCCCATTCCAACAGTACCTTTTGTATCTTTACCAGTAGTAAAATCAATTAATTCCTGAACTTTTCCCTTTCGTTTAAACACTTTAAGTTCAGCATTATCATGAATTGCTACTCCAGCACTATCATATCCACGGTATTCTAACCGTTTTAGACCATTTATTATAATTGGAAAAACTTCTTTGTCTCCAATGTACGCAACTATTCCACACATATTCTTACAATTGTGTATAGGTTAATTTAAGTTTTGCTTTAATATTGGGGTCTGGATGATTTGAACCGCCTAGAATGACTCGATTAGAAGTTTCTGCTTTTCCCAAAACAGAAAGATAAATATCTGGGTAATCAACCGTGCCATCTACAATCGATTGGAAATGTTTTGAGATATTTAGAACATATCTTCTATAAACTGTTCCATTATCATCTAATACATATCTGGGATAACCTTCGAATCCTTGTAATGGGTTTCCTGCACCAAAAGCATCGACTAGTGCTTGAAAACCTTCACCATCTATAAGCTGCGAAGCAAACAAAAAATGAGGAATTGGAAATTGTAATGTATCAAGTATATTATCCACAACTGTTAACTCTAGTTGTGCATTGTTTACGATAATATTCTCCAAATGGCTGACATCTGGAAAAGAAATTTTAGCATTTGGTCCTTGCATCCCTTCTATGTAAATCAATTCATCAGGGTTCGGAGCCGTTCCATCTAAGGCCGCTGCTACAGCAGATCCTGTAAAATCATGTTCGAAATGAGTGGTTTTAGCTGTAATCGAGTTGATTGCAAACACCAATTTATTATAAATTTCAACGGTGTCAATCATTTCTCTATAATACATCACCATTCCAGTGGTACCTGACTCGTAGTCAAATCTAGCCATCATTGTATTAGAAGGATCTGGGACAATCGCAACGCCTTTGAAGTAGATTTGAAAATCACCATTCTTTTCTAAAATGGTCGGATCATCAATTGCGTCTGCTAAGAGTCCTGCTGCGACCAAACCATCGATTTTAAAGGAGATATTCGGAGCAAATCGAGTGGTATCATCAAGTATAACACTAAGCGTTTGATTTGTAAAATCAGGGACTACAGTTGTTGTAGCAATTAGTCTTTTCTTAGCAAAACTTTGATCAGAATAGTAAGTTGATAATCGATCTAACGATTCATCTAACTCATACAAATGAAATGTTTGAGGTGCACCAATATTCCCTGAGTAAAATGTAGAATCCGAATTCAGAGCAACTCTAAACACTAATGAATCAAGACTTTGAATATTTGAAAAATCAGGACTTGTCCTACTTAGAATAAACTGATTGTATACTTCAGAAGTTACTTTACCAAAAACTGGATCGTTTGTAATACCGCACAAGTGATGTCTCAATTGAAATGCTTGTTGTGGGTTATAAACCTGTTGGGAATCTCCTCTTACAATTGAAGATATTAATGGAACAGTATCTGAGTATCCTATTATTGCAAAGTCATCAATCGGGAGTATATCACTTCCTAAGGGACTTGATTTATTGCATCCAATGCTACTTAATACCATTATGATCAGACAGGTTAAGTAGAAACTTGCAAACTTGTTAACTATCATTTATTCTTTTTTACTCTTTTTCCTCCATGAGCGTATTGTAAAACTCTAAATAAGCATTGAGATAGTTTTCTTCCGCTTGGAAACCTAGAACAGGAACACCCCATTCAGTTATTTTCTTGGTTACGTTTCCATTTAGTGATTCACTTCCAAGTATTACAGCATCTGATAGCTTAGAGGCTCCATCATGCAATGTAATTCCAGCACTACCTTTATATTCCTTGAGTTCATTATCTTCCATGTTATTGATTGCCGCTTTCTGGAAGAAGTTCTCGCTGAATGTTTCTTCGTATGTAGTATCGTACAAAGAATACACCACTTTTGAAGATTTGAATAACGGTTCATTTTTATAAACTGTTTTCAAATACAACGGTACAAGACTAGTCATCCAACCATGACAATGTATAATATCTGGTGACCAACCGAATTTCTTAACAGTTTCAATTGCTCCTTTACAGAAGAAAATCATTCTGTCTGCATTATCCTGAAATGGTTTCCCATCATCATCAGCAAACAATTGCTTTCTCTTGAAGAAATCTTCATTATCTAGGAAGTAAACTTGCATTCTAGCACCAGGCAAAGAAGCAACCTTAATTACTAATGGATAATCATCATCATCCACAATGATATTCATACCGGATAACCGGACTACTTCATGTAAACGATGTCTTCTTTCATTTATTGTACCAAAACGTGGCATTAACACTCTTATTTCCATTCCGCTATCTTGGCAATACTGAGGCAATTTTCTTGCGATTTCAGAAATTTCAGACAGGGCGGTGTAAGGCTTCATTTCCTGCGTGATAATCAGGACTCTTTTCTTATCCATATATTGGGAACAACTTTTTGAAGGAATAAATTTTTGAGGATTTTTTTTAAATGAGTTGCAAATTTACAAAAAAAATAGGAGTTTTCCATAATTTTTTAAATACCACAACTCAAATCAACTTGTTTTTAACTAACTTACACTACGCAAACCACTGATTTATATGCTCTTATTCAAGAAGGTTGATCAATTAAAGTCGTATCTTTCGAAAGAACGAAAAAAAAATAAAACGATAGGATTCTCGCCAACCATGGGTGCTTTACATAAAGGACACGTTTCCTTAGTTCATCGTTCAATCAACGAAACTGACATTTCTGTTTGCAGTATTTTTGTGAATCCGACACAGTTTGACGACAAAAAAGATCTTAAAAAATATCCTCGTACAACTGCTCGAGATATTGACCTTTTAGAATCAATTGGTACGAATGTCGTTTTTCTTCCTTCAGTTGAAGAAATTTATCCGCAAGGAGATAATACTACACACGGATTCGATTTTGGTAAAATGGCAACGCATATGGAAGGCGCACACAGAACTGGACACTTCGACGGCATGGCTCAAGTGGTAAAAAGATTATTGGAGATCGTGGAACCCAACTTTATCTACATGGGTCAAAAAGATTATCAGCAACAAGCCCTTGTCAAGGTAATGTTACAGCAAATGAAAAGCAATTGCGAACTCGTTCGTTGTGCTATCATTCGAGAACCTGATGGACTAGCGATGAGCTCAAGGAATGTGCGGCTAAATGAAGCAGATAGAAAAACTGCAAGTAAGATTTCAGAAACCCTTAGCCTTGCAAAACAGGAAGCCAAAACGCTTTCTTTAGAAAAGGTTAAATCTAATGCACTCAAACGCTTGGATATCCCACAATTTTCCGTAGATTATTTTGAAATTATTGATGCATTTACCCTTCTACCCATATCAAAATTTGATGAAGCAGAATCGGTGGTTGCCTGCACGACCGTTAGAATTGGTGGTATACGTCTTTTAGATAACATGATACTAAAGTAAATCTCATAATGAAGAATCTGGTCATTAATGTTCTCAAATTTATCGTCTTTTTTGGCGTTGGGTTTACTATCCTTTACTTCGTATATCAGGATCAACAAGCAGGGTTCCAGAAAAAATGTGACTACGACTTTGTAGAATTGTGTATTAAGAATGGAGGAACCCAAGTGGAATGTGCTGCAAAACCCAAACCGGTTTGTAGCCTTTCTGAAAAGGTGCTCAATGACTTTAAAACAGTGAACTTCTTTTGGATTTTTCTTGTGGTATTAGCCTTTATGCTTAGCAACCTCAGTAGAGCATTACGGTGGAACATGCTCATTCGACCACTTGGATACCCTGTTCGACTATTCAATACCTTCTGGGCTACTATGGCGGGCTATTTTGCCAACATGGCATTACCGAGGATGGGAGAGGTGGTAAAGCCTGGCCTTGTTTCTAGGTATGAAAAGGTGCCTCTTGAGACCTTAGTCGGAACAATCGTAGTAGATAGAATCTTGGACGTGATTATGCTTGCATCCTTGATCGGTTTAACCTTTTTGCTTGAGTTAGACCGCATTTGGGGTTTTGTCAGTGCTTCGGCATTACCAGATGGTGGAGGTGGCATCAGCGCCCTACTCACTAATAAGTGGATAATACTAGTTCTAGGGCTAGGCATTGGGGTCCTCGCAGCCTTGTTCATCTTCAGAAAACGGCTGATGGCAACGGCGTTATTCAAAAAACTAAAATCCATTCTGATTGGATTCTGGGAGGGGATGCTGTCTATCAAAAAACTAGAAAACCCAGGTCTATTTATTTTTCATACGCTGTTTATCTGGTTGATGTATTATCTGATGACCTATTTTTGCTTTTTTGCCTTTGCGCCGACAGAAGGCTTGCCACTTATAGCTGGGTTGACTGTGTTCGTATTTGGTGGACTGGGCATGGTTATTCCAGCACCAGGAGGTATGGGAAGTTATCAGTATCTAGTAACGCAAGCATTAATACTGTATGGGGTTGGAGGAGACAATGCTTTTTCGTTTAGCATGATCATTTTTATCACAGTATCTGCCTGCAATATTCTATTTGGTATATTAGCATTTTTATTATTACCGATCTACAATAAGTCGACGATTAAATCTGACAACACTTCAGCTTAATGGATACATACGATCAAATTCGGGCAAAGATAAAAACACTTTCAGAAGCTGAAAGACAAGTTAATAGTTGGAAAAAAAGGAACAAGAAAGTCGTTTTCACCAATGGTTGCTTTGATTTAATTCACTTAGGTCATCTTAGCTATCTGATGGAAGCCAAAGCACTTGGTGACTACCTTGTTATTGGAATCAACTCCAATGCCTCTGTAGCACGACTAAAAGGCACTGAGCGTCCTGTAAAGGACCAAGAATCTAGGGTTACCCTAATGGCTTCTATGCAGTTTGTTGATCTTGTAGTCTTATTCGATCAAGACACTCCGATTGAACTCATTGAAAAGATGCTTCCAGATATTCTCGTTAAAGGTGGGGACTGGCTACCAGACCAAATTGTTGGTAGTGAGTTGGTATTAGAACATGGTGGTGCAGTCTTAAGCCTTCCTTTTCTGGAAGGGTTTTCAACAACCAATTTTATTAACAAGATAAAAAAAGAAAATCCTGACCATTAATGATCAGGATTTCTAAATAAATATTTTTGCTTGCGATTAAGGTCTGGCGATTACCACTTTTTGTGGTTCAAGAACTTTTACTCCATCATGTAGAACACTTAAGAAGTACATTCCTGTTGCAACATGTGTTACATCAAGCCTAACAGATGCATCTACGAATTGACCTTCAGCAACAATTTTTCCGCTAACATCAACCATTTGGTAAGTAACATTGTAAAGTTGATTTACATTTTTACTTAAACCAACCTCTAGGTAATCAAACGCTGGGTTTGGCTGAACACTTATGCCACCATCGATATCTTTACTGGTGAAGATCACTGATTCGACATTTGAGAACTCAAACGTACCATCGACATCAATTGATTTTAATCTATAGTAGAATCTTGCTTTCCCTGTTCCAAGTGTGTAAACATCTCTATCAAGGAAAGAATAATTAAGTGACGTGTTAGAATTACCGTTTGCTTGAACGGTAGCTACATCTGTCCAACTTGTACCATCAATAGTTCTTTGAACGATAAAGTGGCTAAGTTCAGATTCCATAGCAGTTTCCCAGTCTAATTTAGCATGGGTACGTCCGCTTACTTCTGCGTCAAACGATGTTAACTCAAGATCAAGTAAAACGCTACTGCTATTGATCAATACCATAACAGATAAGAACGAGGTTCCATCACTATCAAAATCACCATCTTCCAAACCAAAAACAAGGGTTGAAAGACCACTGCCACCTCCCCCGAAAGGAGGAACGGCCCAGTTTAACCCTAATGGGCTAGTCCCATCATAACCAGACAAGGTGAATCGACCAAAGGTATAAAATTTCGCATCATCTATAATGGCAACACCAGAATCAAATTGACCTTGATTAGTAGGTGCTGGAGCATTAAGATTTAAAACAATTTGTTCAGAACCAGGAGCGCCATTAATTGCAACTGAAGTACCTAGTGCTTCGTAAACGATCTGTACCGTAGTACCGACTCCGCCTTTATTAACGAAATCACAGAAACCTGACATTGGAGTAATTGATGCGTTTGGAAAAGCAGCATTATTGTAATCTAATACAAAATCTGTGCTTCCTAGACCGAAAGACCCACACATACTGTTGGATGCTTGTTTTAGCCTAACTTCAAATACAACATCTGCTCCTTTGACCTCGATTACTTCTAGTACTATATCTGTGCCTGGACAACCATCAACCCACATTTGGGCGTAGCTGGTATTTGCGATAACAATGAGTAAGAAAAAAAGTAGAACTTTCTTCATGGGTAATAATTTTTATTTAGTTGGACATTTATTAATATCAAAATACTGCGTCCCAATTAAGGTACCGCAGTAAATAAGTTTCTGTTGTTCCAGATTTGACTTCTATCACCAGCATTTGTAACACCATCCAAGTTGGAATCTGTGTTTAGGTAGCCAGTTTGATTTCTGAAGTTCCAAGCCATACTTCTATCGCTGGCATTGATTACTCCGTCATTATTTACATCTCCTTCATACATTCCGAATTCTCCACCACCTAGGTTCTTTTGAACATTTCCGGAAAGGTTGCCGTATGCAGCACCAGTAGTAAAGTCATGTGGATATGGTGTTCTTGACAATGGCAATGCACCAGGAGTCATAATTTCTAAATGGTTTCTATGATTTACAACTACGTAGTAACTTCCAGGCTGTAAGTTTGTGAACTCAACAGGTGAAGTACCATCTACATCTACTACATCGCCATCTGCTTGTAGTAAGCCAGATCGTGTACTGATAACGGTAGTAAGTGTTGTTGCATCTCTTACTTCAAGAAATACCCAGTCAACTATTGCATTGTTTCCTGTAACAGCAAGTACTGCAGGCATAACAGTTTCACCACCACCATCGTTTACGTGAGTAAAGTTAGCGAGTCCAGTAAAAGGTTCAGTTGTTGGGATGTCTCCTCCAGCTCTTAGGTCATCATCCATAGTTCCGCTTCCTGCGTATGGACCTTCTAAGAATACAGATACATCAACAAGAATTCCTCCTTGAAGTGAAGAACCGCCTATTGCAAATACGCCTAATGTCGTAATTCCTGATCTAGTTTGGCTGTATGGGTTTGAACCAGTAGCTGCTGTTAAAGGCGCTCCATCTGAAGTCCAATCCGATCCATCATATCTATAAACAACACTTTGAGCTCTATCGAACGTTCCTAACTCATCACTAGTTGCCCATTCAGGAGCAACAGTTACATTTGAACCACCAGCAGTTCCTTCAGAAATCACCCAACTAGCATCTACTGCATCGTCAGTAAGTGGAGCACCAGTCATACCAGCATCCAACATGTTTTCCATGGCGCGAACACCTAAATCGTCAGCCGTTCCAGCTTGAGTAATCGTTACAGGGTTATAAGTAGAAGCGTTATATCCTACAGGATAAGTAAATGCTGAAGTAAGTCCTTCCTTCACCATTTCACCAGTACCGCCAGTAACAACATAATCGTTTGCGTCATTACCAGAAACAGTAGCACTTGATTCTAGTACTAGATTATTATTACCAAGGAGTATTTTATTGTTGTCTGAAGTCCAACTTAATGAATTTGACACAGTCATTTCATCTTGTAGGATTACATTGTTCCCAGCAGTTTTACTAACTTCTAAATCGTGAAATGAATCACCTCCAGAAGTAACTACTGTATTTCCAGCGTCTGTAAGATTTACTGTTGACGTTCCTGAATTATAGGTTGCAGTATTGTTCCAATTACCATGAATGTTATAGTCTCCATCTCCATCGGTAATACCTGAACCACTATTCTCAAAATCTGAAGTCGTTGTTAGCGTACCATTATTGGTTACTGTTCCAGAATTAGTATTATGAACATTTGTTTCAGCATGAACTAAACCACCAGAGCTGATAAAAATCACACCTCCATCATTGTAAAGTTGCCCAAATGCTTGTATTGAAAAAAATACAACTGATAAACTCAAGATAAAATTTCTCATAATTATAAATATTTAATTCTGTTAGACTTAGAGTAAATATACCAATAATATCATGAAATTAAAAACAATAATGCTAATAATTTTCAATTAGACTTATTATTCAATATTGATAAAAATAATTACTAACGATAGGAAAATTTGATTTGTATCTACGATTAATTTTTCTATTTTTCCGCTAGTCTTTGATGTATATGGGATAACAAACAATTATTTCATTCTCAACTAGTAAGCTAAACTTGAACCTAACTGTTAAATTACATGATAAAAATAAACCCAATTAATTGGAAAAACAAAAAAGAACTAAACATTTTTTTAAAATTTCCATGGAAAATATATCAAAATGACCCAAATTGGGTGCCACCGTTACTAATGGACTTAAAAAACAGGTTCAAACCAAAGTTCTCTTTCTTTGACTTTGGGGAGATTCAGTTATTTATTGCATTGAAAAATGGAGAGATAATTGGACGAATTGCCGCCATTAAAAACGATCTCTATAATGAAGTTCATCAGGATAAAACCGGATTCTTTGGCTACTTCGAATGCATTGATGATCAAGAAGTTGCAAATAAATTATTTGACACTGCTAAGGAATGGTTGACTAGCAAAGGATTGAATATTATGCATGGTCCTGCAAGTCCTTCTAGTAATCATGACTACGGTTTATTGGTGGAAGGGTTTGACGATCCTCCCAGATTTATGATGACTTATAATCCTTCTTATTATATTGATTTAATTACCAATTACGGGTTTAAAAAGACGATGGGGCTGCTCGCCTATAAAATGAGAAAGGAAAATGTGATGGACAACGAAAAAATGAGCCGAGTAGCAACGATTGCGAAAGAACGCTTCGGACTCAAGATTCGCCAAGTGAACATGAAAAAAATAAAAGAAGAAGTCCAACACATCAAAAATATTTGGAATGAAGCCTGGGAACACAATTATGGATTCGTCCCCCTTTCTGATAAAGAAGTAGATGAACTGGCTGCTGACATTAAGCCAATCGCAGAACCCTCCTTAATTCTTTTTGGTGAAATTGACAACAAAGTTATCGGAGTAGCAATAGCAGTTTTAGACTTTAATCATGTGTTCAAACAGATGAATGGAAGATTGTTACCATTTAATTTTCTAAAAATATTTACTAAGCGAAAAGAAATCAAGTGGATGCGTATTATTGTGCTCGGTATTTTACCTAAGTATCAACGAAAAGGAATCGATGCCGCGTTTTATAAGACCATTATTGAAAACGGATTTAAACTGAATATCGAATACGCCGAAGCCTCATGGATTCTTGAAGACAATGATATGATGAAACGAGGTATGGAGGTCGTTAATGGAGAAATTTATAAACGATATAATGTTTACGAAATTGGTATTTAAAAACGGGGTGGTTTGCAGGAAAAGGCAGATAAAAACAGCAAACTAAATATCTATCTAGCAAGGGAGTTTGACTCCTAAGTAATGGCAACACCCCTGACTACCCTAATAAATTTAGCTCAAAGGCATCGGCATATATAACTTATCTCTTAACACATCTCTAGAAAGTACAATCCTCTGAATTTCAGACGTTCCTTCATAGATTTGAGTGATCTTGGCATCCCGCATGAGTCGTTCCACATGATATTCCTTCACAAAACCGTATCCACCATGTACTTGCACCGCTTCTGTTGTGACCCACATGGCAGTTTCTGAAGCGAATACTTTGGCCATTGCGCTTGCAGTATCATACTTTTCTCCGATATCTTTTAACCACGCAGCTCTGTAAACGAGTAATCGTGCAGCTTCAATGCGCGTTGCCATATCTGCAAGCTTGAAAGCAATTGCTTGATGCTTGTGAATAGGCTTTCCGAAGGCTTCTCGCTCTTTTGAGTAGGCAAGTGCTAACTCATAAGCTCCAGCGGCAATGCCTAATGCCTGTGCGGCAATACCAATTCGTCCGCCAGCAAGCGTTTTCATGGCAAACTTAAATCCAAAACCATCTTCACCGATGCGATTTGCCTTAGGCACTTTCACATCAGAATACATAATTGAGTGGGTGTCAGACGCTCTGATACCTAGTTTATCTTCCTTGCCACCAATTTGGACACCATCCCATCCTGCTTCAACAATTAACACATTAATGCCACGGTGACCTGCTTCTTTATTCGATTGAGCAATGACAAGGTGTACATCAGATGTACCGCCATTTGTAATCCAGTTTTTTGTACCATTTAAGAGGTAATGGTCACCCATATCAATTGCTGTTGTCCGTTGGCTTGTTGCATCGCTCCCAGCTTCAGGTTCTGAAAGGCAAAAAGCGCCAATAAACTCACCAGTCGTCAACTTTGAAAGGTACTTTTGTTTTTGATCTTCAGATCCATATTCTTCTATTCCCCAGCAAACAAGTGAGTTGTTAACTGACATGATGACAGAAGCAGAGCTGTCTACCTTAGAGAGTTCTTCCATTGCCAATACGTAGGAAATAGTATCCATACCACCACCATTATAGGCAGGATCAACCATCATTCCCATGAATCCCATTTCTTTCATCTTTTCCACTTCCTCTTTGGGGTATTTCATGTCTCTATCACGATCAATAACGCCTGGCTTTAGTACGTTTTGTGTGAATTCTCTTGCAGCTTCTTGTACTGCCAACTGCTCCTCGGTTAATTCGTAAATCATATGAATTTAGTGTGCAAATTATAGGTATTAATAAACGATAGTGAACGAAATCTACATGCCTTTTGGAAATAGGCCAGACTTTGATTTTTTCACTTTGAAATTTCCTTTTTTATCTGTCTTAGTATGCAAATTTTTATTTGCTGGACAACCTTCTCGATTACAACTACTTACTGAAAAAGAGAGTGCTGCAATAAATAGAAAAATCAATAAATAAACCGTTCTTTTTTTCATAATAACATTTTTTAGTAAAGCTCTGATTTAGAAAGGTTTAATGGATTTTTTCTAAAAGAGTTTCTCAGGAAAAGTTAAATTACACCATTTAATTTACATAAACAAATCAATGCGTTTATTATTTGTATAAAGGAATTTAAATCATCAAACATTCAATTTAAATTCTTTGATTATAATTTAAGCTCGTGTTTTGTACAAAACAGTGCTTTTTATAAAACAATTATAGGGCCAATTCAATAAATAAGATCATGGATTCTTCATTATAAAATGATATATTTTTCTTAATTTCGAACTTCTACCAATTTTAAAACTAGCAAGCCAATCAACATGAAAATCAAACCAACCCTGCCTAGCACCCTACTAATTAAAACACTATGCATTATTTTTGTTCAAATAAATTTATTATCCCTTTCAGCTCAAATGCAAGTCGGTCAAGATATTGACGGTGAAGCCATGAATGATTATTCAGGATCCTCCATTTCACTTACACCAGATGGCAAAACAATTGCTATCGGTGCTGAACAAAATGATGATGCGGGTATCGATGCTGGTCAAACAAGAGTTTACTCCCTAGACAATACGAATACTTGGACTCAAGTTGGAGCAGACATTGATGGGGAAGACGTAGGAGACTGGTCTGGCACTTCTGTAGCCATCTCAGATGACGGCATGACGGTGGCTGCAGGAGCACGGTACAGCAACGCAACAGGCGGCGCCTCAGGGCAAACCAGAGTGCACAGACTAATGAACGGCACCTGGACACAAATTGGAGCCGACCTAGGTGGAGAAGCCTCGTTTGACTATGCGGGATTCAAAGTAGACCTGTCTTCTGATGGTAATACCCTTGCAATAGGCGCCACACACAATGATGGTAGCTTTAATGATGCTGGACATGTGCGGGTTTTAACTTTCAACGGAGCAAACTGGATGCCCAAAGGAGCAGACATTGACGGAGAAGCTGCTGGAGATAACTCTGGTTGGTCCTTGTCTTTGTCAGATGATGGGAATACAATCGCAATTGGTGCTTACAAAAACCAAGGAAACGGCACGGAGGCGGGACATGCACGTGTGTTCACCTTTGACGGGACAAACTGGGTACAAAAAGGCATTGACATCGATGGAGCTGCTGGTGATCGATTCGGTTGGAGCGTTTCCTTGGCTTCTGATGGTAATAAACTAATTGTTGGTGGCACACACAATACAAATGGAGGTGGATATCAAGCAGGTGTGGCCCGTGTTTACGAGTTTTCAGGAGGCTCTTGGTCACAGCAAGGACAAGATCTGATTGGCGAATCACTAGTAGACTGGTTTGGGTATTCTGTTGCATTGTCTGGTGATGGTTCGATTGCCGCCGTTGGAGCAATCCGTAATGACGGCAGCTCAAATCCTGATGGTGGAAAGGTAGCTGTGTATGAGTTTGATGGAGCGCTGTGGGTACAAAAAGGAACGGACATCGATTCAGAAAACGCAGGCGATTGGTTTGGGTATGATGTCGCGCTTTCCAATGATGGAAGTGTTGTGGCTGGAGGTGGATTGAATAACGCTGATGCGGGCACCTATGCTGGACATGTCCGTGTTTTTGAGTTCGTATTCGATTGTCAGACGGTTTCAGAACAAAATATTGACATTTGCATATTTCTATCAGGCGATCCCAACCACCCAATCGGCCTAGAGGACTGTGATGGTGGAGGTATAAGCAATAAAGCCGAATGTGATGCAGGGTACGACCCTTCAAGCGGCACAGATGATTGCTTAGCAGCTGTTGCAAACGCCAGTGTAAATATCTGTACAATCATTGATGGTAATGCCAACCATCCACTTGCTTCTAAAGATTGTGACAACGGTGGATTAACAAACTATCAAGAGTGTACAACTACTGGAGACCCTAAAGATGGTGTTGACGACTGTCAGGACTTAGCCCTTTCTTTACTTGTTCTGCCAACTTCTTTGAGCGGCAAATCTACTATTGGGATTGCAATAACGATACAAGAACTAAACAGCAGGGTTACGGATGGCACACCAATCAAAATAAGAATTCCAGCTGACCCAAGGCTCACTGTTATCTGGGATCCGAATCTCACAAATGTGGCATTGACGCCGGTCGATAATTCTGTGTGGTCCTATACTGATATGGGTATCTACTATGAATTCACATTCACAGGCACTTACTCGGGCAACACCTTGTTAGCTGTAGGAATTCAACCTGAATATGACCCTCAAAACACGGATGGTACTACTACGTTTACAGCTACGATAGTTCCGACAAGTGGTGGTGAATGTAATGCAACGAATAACGGAGATTCTGAACAAATTGTCTACTTCAAATAATAGATTGTCTTGATCCCTGATTGACATTGACTAAAGGGTTCATAAGTAACCGCTATAGAGGAATCACTTATTATGTAACGAACGTTGGTTTCGCTCTACTAGAACTTGACCTAAAGACATTGATTTTCTCCTAGGGTTTTACCCTTGGCTAGTATCTTTCGCTCCTTCAGCGCTAAACCCGCATTATGCAATAGGAATCAACTTTTGGCTTCAAACTACTTCAAAATCAAGCACGTCCGCCTATTTTTAATTTCACCATAGGGGTTCGGAACTAACGTTCCTCTATTTTTAACGAACTGACACGAATGCTTTCAATGAAAAATAGGCGTGGAGCACTTGATTTCATTGTATTTTAAACCCAAAAGCTAATTCCCAATGAATAATGCGGGTTAAACCTTCAATTTGTTGAATTCAGATCGTTACGATACAGATTCGTGTATAAAAGTCAACCTTAACAATTTCTGCAAGAAAACCAGTCTACATGCGCTGAAACTTAATATTAGCTCCTCGGTCATTGTATGTTCCTAAGATCTCGAATTTGTTGTCTTCGAGAAGAATCGGACCATTTTCCATGTGTTGTGTATTGTTGTCTGCAGAGGTAAAATTGATGAACAGCTGTTCTGTGCCGCCACTAATGGTGTATTGGTAAGTCCCAGCAGGAATATTGTTTAAAAGAATTTCACAGACGCCACCTTGCTTGAATACTGCCGTTTTCTCAAACCCTAAAGAACTAGGCGTGGTGACCGAATTCCCAACACCTCGAATCGATTTTCTGGTTTCAATCCATTGCCATGCACCGACTAGCACATTTTGAGCAGTTGAAATGTCCATAACGGTTGGCTTCGGAGGCTTTGGTGGTTTAACAGGTTGTTTTGGCTCATTTATTTCAACATCTCTAACAGGTGGTTTTGATTGCCTTCCTGCTTGTTCTATTTCAAGTTCCTTTTTAATTTCATTTTTTAGTTCTTCCTTCAATTCTTCTTTTAGCTCCGCTTTTTCTTCAACTGAAATAGTAGGAGGAGGTGTTTCTTTAACGGGTTCGGGTGTTACTGTCGTTGTACTTGTAGTTGTTCCACAGTTGGTTAGTACCAGCAAACAGAAGATAAAAAGTACTATCGTGTTGAAAGTTTTCATATGTAGTTTCAATTTTTGCTACAAAAATATTAATTATTTACTAATTTAGGACAATAAAGCTTATTACCAAAATCAAGCCAATGCAAATAAAGCTGCCAGAGCACATCAAACAACTAAAAAGTTATCAACCAGGAAAACCAATAAAAGAGCTAATTGCTGAAAATAATTGGGAACAAACAGCGATTCTCTGGAATAATGAGAATCCAATGGGTTCTTCATCAAAGGCAAAGGAATCAGTGATTGCTGCTTTTGATGGATCTAACTTTTACCCTGACCCACAAAGCCTTGTCCTACGCACTAAGATTGCGGAAAAACTTGGTAGAACCTACGAGGAAGTGGTTGTTGGCAATGGTTCTGAAGGGTTATTGCTCAATATCATTAAGGCTTTTTGTGATGGAGATGATGAGTTATTGACTTCTTCTGGAAGTTTTGTAATCATTTATATTTGGGCAAAGATCAACAATACTCCATTAATTCAAGTCCCACTAACTTCCGACTATCGGTTTGATTTAGATTCGATTGCGAATAAAATCACTTCAAAAACTAAGGTTATTTATCTTGCAAATGCGAACAATCCGACTGGCGCACAAATTACGAAGAAAGAGTTGGCTTCTTTTATGAAACGGGTGCCTGCTTCTGTTCTTGTCGTACTTGATGAAGCCTATTTTGAGTTTTCAATGGATTTAGATCCCAATTTTCCAGATGGAGTAGCGTTAAACTATCCAAATGCGATTGTGTTGCGGACCTTCTCAAAGGCTTATGGAATTGCAGCTACTCGTATTGGTTATGGGATTGCTCCTGCCCCAATCATTTCCCCCCTGCTCAACGTAAAACTCACCTTTGAACCAGGTAATTTGGCTCAAGCTGCAGGTATCGGTGCACTGGATGACCACGAATTTCTTGATAAAACCCTCCAAAACAATAACACTGGAATTCAATACTTCTATTCCCAATTTGAGGAGATGGGACTAAACTATATTCCATCTTTTGCAAATTTTGTGATGATAGACTTTGGCACTGCTGACCGCGTCAATGCGCTATTTGAAAAACTGAAGTCTGAAGGCGTGTTTGTACGTCCCTTGGGCGGTTCAGGACTTCCGCATTGCTTGCGAGTTTCGGTTGGGCGACCAGATGAAAATCAATACTTTATAAAAAAACTTAAAGAAATTTTATGACTTGGGGAACTTTTCAAGCCAAGATTTAGTTTTTGTACTATCGACGCTAATAATGAATGGCAAGAGCCAATTAAAGTTTCACAATAAATAACGAAAAAATGACTTGTACTACAATACTTTTAACTGCTGAAAATTTCAACCTGCTGGAACAGGAACAGGCAGATAATGTGTTCCAACATTCAGAATAGGAGTTTTTGTTTTGCAAGATAAATTCAAAAGCGTCTCTTATTCGAGGCGCTTTTTTTATGCCCAATTTTGACATTAATCCACGATTGATCGTTGAAAATTGACAATTATAGAAAGAAAAAGTAGAAATACAAATTACCCAATATGCTCTGGTCGTATAATGGCTTAGTACACTCGGCTTTCTCCCGAGAAATGAGGGTTCGATTCCCTTCCAGAGTACATAATTAACATCCATATCGAATATCGACAGAAGAATATCGATTTTAAAAAAAAAGGAATAGTCTGTCTGATGAAATTCCATATTCTGCATTCGATATTCAACAATGATCCATGGTGTAATTGGTTAGCATACAAGACTTTGACTCTTGTGGTATGAGTTCGAACCTCATTGGATTAACAAGAAATAAATTAGTACGATTTACGATCTAATCGATTGTATTTAGGTGCATTATAAATTTGATCAATCATAAAGAAATCGTATCTTTGTCTTACCCAAACAATGACAATGATAAAGCGACTCCAAATCCTTCTATTTAGTATTTTCTGTAGTGTACTCTGTGTCGCACAACCCCTCCTGAGATTTAATTCACCAATCGAGCCCACACTAAATAGTCTTTGGGATGTTACCCTTACCAATTCCGCTCAACCGACTGAGGTTGTACTCGTTGCACGCATTACGGAAGAAAAAAGAGGATTCGTCTACCATGCACAGAGTCGACCGTTCCGCTTATCTCAAGGCTTAAAAAGGATCACACCGTCTATCGTTCAGCCCATCCAAACAATTGAAAACAGATTACCAGAGGGCGACCAACTGCCTCCAGGCATCTATACACTGCACACACAGCTCATAGACAACAGTATAAAGGCAATTCTCGCCGAACAAAACAAACGTGTTTACAGTAATCCAAATGATATCACCTCTGAAAACAAGTTAAATGAACTTGTTCAGTTTAACGGCAGTGCCATCATTACTAGTCAGGTAGCACATCGAACAGGAAACGTGCCTGAGTATTTGCAAGGAAACTTTATTCGCACGGAGTTGTTTCCAAAACTAACAGTTTGGGAGCTTCCTGTTGGTGCAAATGTGCTATACACCACTGAAAAGGGGCAATTGAATCAAAGTTTGAATCAATTCAACCTTCACTTTGACGCCCAGCAATACCAGCAAATACTAAAAGGTAAACTGTTAAAACAAATTCAAAACAATACCTTAAACGATCCTAGCTATAAAGAGAAATTAACAGAATTAGAGGAACGATTACGTAAGGAGAACTTCCCAAACATTGACGAACTGCGCAATGGAACCGATAGCTTACTAGATAGTCAAACAGAAGAGTTGAAACGTCTAGAAGGAATCCAACAAGTTCTAGGCAACCCCGTTTTCAGCGATGCCAAAAAGGAATTAAAAGAACTTCAAGCCCAGATTGCCAATACGCCTGATGAAATGCTATCCGATTCAATAAAGGAAAAAGTAAATCAGTTAGAAGCCATTCAAAAAGAATACGAACAGCTGGTGGCAACTAAAGATGAACTGAATGAATATCGTACAAAAGTAACGCGGTATCGAGCACAGCAACAAGAACTTGAGCAAATAGAACAATTGAAAATCAATGGATTATTAGACAATCCAGATGCCTTACAACTTGCCTCCAACTATCTGGGAATCAATGATAAGGCAAGCAAATTGCTTTCAAATATTCGCAATTTATCTGTAGGAAACATTTACCCCTATCATTCTGATCTGTCATTGAATGGCACGGCCTTGCTAGGTGGACATTTTGAGTATGACAGTAACTGGTTGTACTTCTCAGGCGTTGCTGGGCGTTCTACTTGCGCTACCAAGGACACAACCAATGCGTTCACTCATTCTTTTGCTCAGCATCTATATGCTGTAAAACTAGGTATTGGCAAAATAGATAAAAGCCATTTTCACATTGGCTATTTAATAGCAAATGATGTTGGTCAAGCGCTACAATTAGGCGATAGCAGTATTGTGGTGCCTAGTTCTAATCAAGTAGCTAACGCGGAGATTCGTTTGACGGGATGGGATAGTCGACTGTTGCTGGATGGTGAAATAGCTGTTTCCTTGTTTAACCGTGATCGGTATGCTGGTCCTGCCTCTGATTCTCTAGGCTCTCCTTTGCAGTTTCCACTTTTTGAAGGTGCTCGCAATCGCACTTCTAGTGAAGATTATGCTTATTTACTAAGGGGACGTGCTGACCTTACAAGCAGTACACGGTTGTCTGGTTTTGTGCAACGGAATGGGGCGGGTTATCGGTCATTTGGAGCACCCGTTTTATTGCAAGACCAAGTGCGGTATGCTGTTCATCTGGATCAATCTTTTTGGGAAAACCACTTGGTGCTAACGGCCTTTTATCGCAACAACTATGATAATTTAATTGATTGGAAACCTTATCGAACCACGATGCAGAGTGCTGGATTAACGGCGAATCTATCGATTCCCAAATATCCGACATTACAGGTGACTTGGTCTCCCCATGTCCAGAACAACAATGCCGATTCTGATGACTATTTCCGGAATGAGACACAGCTATTTTCTGTGGTTTCGGGATACCGCTATGGCAAGAAGAAAGTACGGTATTTCTCACAACTAAGTTATCTATCGCAGCAACAACGTTCGTCTACTACTCGGCAATCAGACAACGGTTTGCAATTGATTTCTTGGCAACAAACGACAAGTCTGAAGGGTGTTTCGCTGAATGCAATTGCTTCGTGGCAACAGCAAACAACGCTTGACAATTCACTAGAACAAACAACCGAAAATCAGTTGAGTTTAGACATTTCTGGGCAGTCCGTCTTATTTAAAAAATGGAGCAATACACTAGGCGCCCAATGGTATCAGACGGTTGGTGCGAACAGCGATATTCGATGGTACTTACAATCTCGTTATCCAGTAGCAGATTGGCTAACAGCCAGTATGCGGCTGAGTTATGGTGATTATAATCGCAAAACAAATTTCAAAGAAACACTTATACAATTAGGACTATTCATAAATTGGTAATACTTTTATATCAACAATATTAAACTCCAAACAAAAAACAACATGAACACGTTAAGGAATTCTATCCTATTCTCACTTGTATTTTTATTTTCTATCGATGCATTCGCAGGCGACCCAGAAGTAAACGATGATATTATTACTGTCGAAGCCAATGTCTCTACGTTCCTTGATCTTTTGGTCAACGACTATGACACAGAAGACTATAATCTATCTCCTTGTAATATAACCATCCTCTCTCAACCATCCAACGGCACTGTTGTGCTAAAAGGCAATAACTTATGTATGGTAGAGTTTACCGGCAACAACACTTACAGCACTAGTACCTTTGCGTATCAAGTTTGTGATCGTGATGGTGACTGCAGTTCTGCTACGGTTGAGCTTACGACGAAGTGTCAAGTTGCGGAGATCATTGCACCTAAGACGGTGTTATGTCCGAATGAGCGATTTACGTTTAGGGCATTTGAGAACAAGCAGCCAAATCTTACTTATGACTGGAATTTTGGTGCGGGGGCTGTGCCTGCTGTTGGGACTGGACTTGGGCCTCATGTGATTGATTATGGTGGTGTGGCAGGCCCTAAGACGGTTTCGTTGACGGTGAGTGGCGGGGCTTGTGGGAGTGAGACTGTTAGCTTGGATGTGGTGGTGCGGGATGCTGTTGTGGCGGATGCGGGGGGGACGTATGATGCAGTTGAGGGGATGGATGTTATAAAGCTTTCTGGATGCCCAGATTCAGTTGGCTTAGGAAGTAATGTACAAAATGAAGTAATGTATTATTGGCAAGATGATCTATATTTTACAGACTTCTCATCACGATTTGAGTCAAATCCGAGAATTGATCCTGGATCTGCAAATTTTGAAAACATATATAATCTAATTGTTGTAGATAATTTTTGTACCACAGTAGATTCAGTTTTAGTAAGAAGTGATACAACTGATTTATCTGTAGTTTTAAAAATTATCCCAACTAACTTCACAGGTACGTCGAGCATAGGAATTGCTGTTAAAGTAAGAGAATTAAAGTGTGTAGATTCCGATGGTTCACTAATTATGGTCAGGATTCCATCTGATCCCAAATTATCTTTTAATTGGGATCCTAATTTGAATTTCGTAGCATTTACGGATGTGGAAAATGTTGATTGGAATTACCTGGGGAATAATGGAATTGTACATACTTTTTCTACAAGTAAAACTTTAAAGGGAAGTGAATTTACTGCATTTGGTTTACAGGCTGTTTACGATCCTCAAAATACTCAAGGTCAGACAACAATAACTGCTACGGTAATTCCTAAAAGTGGTGGGGAAACAAATTTTACAAATAATCAGGATTCAGAAAAATTAATTTATTTCTATTAGTTAAGTAACTAACTTCCTAACTCTATTAAAACAAACTACAATAAAAAAGGCGATTGTTTCAATCTTTAGTTTTTTTATCTTTTTGACTGTGCGAAGACAGGTACAAATTGGTAATGATATTTGTGGAACTTTTTGGTCAAATTCGGGTACATCAGTTTCAATTTCTGCCTGACAGGTTATCTGGATACAGATTTAAACCTTGACGGAGTTTGCAATTCAGCAGATCGAAGTATTGTTTGGAATAATAGAAATTTGATTGAGCAGTTGCCTTGATGGAATAGTGTTCAGTCATCCAATTTAAACAATAAAAACAAAATCAATGAAAAAATTAGCAGTACTAATCTTTAATTTAGTGGTAAGTTGTATTGCTTTCGGGCAGATACAAATTGGACCGGATATAACGGAATCACTTCCGCCTCATCGGTTCGGCGAGTCAGTCTCAATCTCTGCAGATGGAAAACGAGTAGTTGTTGGTATGCCAAGAGAGTATGGTAAAGTCTTTGTTTATGAAGAAATTGGTAGTCAATGGTTACAAGTTGGTACTGAAATTTCTGGAAAAAAAAATCATAATAACGAACAGTTTGGACATACAGTATCTATTTCAGCAAATGGAAAACGAATTGTAATTGGCGCGATTAGCTATGCTGTAATTTACGAAGAAGCTAATGGTCATTGGATAAAAGTTGGAAACTACTTAGATCAGAGTTTAGGAAATGTAGTAGCTATTTCTGATGATGGCAAAAGAATTGTATTAGGAGATCCTTTTAACAATGATCTAAGTAGTAATTCAGGTTGTGTAAAAGTTTTCGAAGATCAAAATGGAAACTGGACACAGGTAAACGGCAATTTGTACGGAACAATTATTAATGGAAGTATAACTTCGTATTTTGGAAAATCAGTATCTATTAATTTAGATGGGAGCATAGTTGCTGTTGGAGCTCCGGGAAGTAATCAAAGTATTTCGAATAAAGTAGATGTATTTGAAGATATAAATGGAGCTTGGATTAACATTGGAGTCTTGGAAGGTAGTAAAACACAACGTGAATCATTTGGGGAATCAATTTCATTATCATCAAGTGGGGATAGATTAATTGTAGGAGCACCTAAGAAAAGTTTTAACAATAATTTTGCATTAGGGCAGGCAACTATTTTTGAATTTGTAGGAGGAAACTGGAAACAAATGGGAGGCTTTATTGATGGTGTGAACGTTGGAGACAATTTAGGTTATTCTGTTTCATTATCTAATAATGGTAAGCGATCTATAGTCGGAAGTGTTGGAGTGAATGGGGGCGGTGGGAAAATTCAAGTCTATGAATATAAAGATAGTATCTGGAATCCAATTAGACATCCATTGCATGGTTCATATACAGCGACATTAGGGTCTTCTGTTTCATCTGATGCCCTAGGAACTAAAATGGCAGTTGGATCTCCAAATAGAGGGAAGACCCAAATTTTTTATTATCCTTTCGTTGAAGGGAAAGTCTTCTTTGATGAAGATCTAAATTGTTTACAGAATCCAATTGAATATGAATTGGAAGGAATTAATTTAATTATAAATCCTGGGAATTACAACTGTTCAACAGATATAAGGGGTGATTGGTTTTTAGATAGTCTTCCAGTTGGTAATTACACTTTATCGCTTGGAAACAACTCCCAACCCATTTTTACAAATTGCAATCTGCCATTAAATTTTTCTGTGAATCAAACGAATTGTTTAACTAGTTCTCCAGCTATAGGTCTATTAAATAAAAAGGTAGTTGGAGAAATATTTTTTGATGGAAATGAAGACTGTATAAAAGATACCTCAGAAATCGGACTGGCTGAAATTGCTGTTACAATTAATCCCGGGAACTATAGAACTATTACCAATTTAAACGGTAAATGGTTTATGGATAGTCTTCCAAATGGGAATTATACCGTTACTCTAGATAGCTCAAAATCATGGTATTTTAATTGCAATAATCCATATAGTTTTACCATTTCAAATCAATCTATTCCTACGTTTCTATCTCCATTTGGAGCTAAGTTTATACAAGTAGAAGGAAGTGTTTACTTTGATGAAAATATTGATTGTAATTTTGACACAATTGAAAGTGGAATTGAACTTATTGAACTTAGCATTGAACCGGGAAGTATTATAGTTCGATCTGATCAAAATGGAAAATTCAATATTCCATTTCTTTCAACAGGAGCTTATACTGTTTCTCTTTCTCCTAATGAAGATGTATATTCAATTTGTAATTTACCTTATTCTTTTAGTATTACGTCCCCATTAACCCAAATACAACTTGCGCCAATTGGTATAAAAAATATTGGAATTACAGGAAAAGTTTTTGAAAATCAAAATTCTAATTGTTTTCAAGAAACAAATGAATTTGGATTATCTCAAGTCCCTGTAACGATTAATCCAGGGAATATCATAGTCCAAACGAATCAAAATGGTCAGTGGTTTCTAGATTCACTTCCAAATGGAAGTTATACATCATCGATTGACTTAAATTGTGATTATATTACAGATTGTAACTTCACACAATCTTTCATTGTTATGGATTCGTTACCCTTAACAAGTGTACCTTCTATTGGTTTAACCCCTATTCCCGGAAGTTGCCTTACTTGGAATGATATTGCACCAATTTTTACAAATAATGGCTGTATCAACTGTCACAATTCAAACAATAAAACAGCAGGATTAAGTTTTTCGAATTATGTCCCTGATTTTACAACTTACAAAAACTCTGCATTTCACGCTGGCAAAACATATTGCGGAACATATTATAATTGGGCAGATTTATTTCTAGCAAAATTAGACGGGACATTAAATTCTGGAACCTGCGGAACTCCAATGCCTCCTGGAATACCTTATGGTGTTTCAAGTATAAGTAATTCTGATTTGCAGAGTATAAAATGTTGGATAAAAAGTGGTGCAACCAATAATTGTGATGATAATTGCATTATTAACCCTTCAATCCAACAAGGGGATATTAAACCTGCACCATTAAATAATGGAGGGAAAGGAATCATGCAATTTTCAATGTTAGAAAATCTCCTTTTTTATAAGGATTTTACAAACAATCCAATAATCTTAAACATTTGTCTCCAAAACGCAATACCATTAAACGGAATAAATGCTATTAGTGGAAGTTTTAGATCCAATTTTGATTGGAGTTATGATGCCTCTTTAAATTGCTTGTCTGGAACTCAAGTAAGAGGAATGAATGGTAGTTTTGCGTATTCAAATAATGGGGGATTAATTCTGGTAGATTTTATTGTTACTAATCCAATTCAATGCCCTTTTAATCAAATTGGATTTGAAGCGGAATTAATACCTCCTGCATGCGCATCTGGTATAAATAATACCGTTGATGATATAGAATCAGTCTATACTTGTCTTGATAACACTATTCTTTATGCAAATTTATTAGTTCAACAAGTTTCAAGTTGTAATGTTAATAACGGTACTGCAACAACAACCTCCTTTAATGGCACACCTCCCTACACCTACCTCTGGAACACAGGAGACACCACATCAACCATCCAAGCACTTGGGCCAGCAGTCTATCAAGTAACAGTAACCGATGCTCTTGGAGCAATCGCTTACGCCAAAGACACCATCACAGCACCGTGCCCCCCCTTATACATCAATCCAAAGGTGTTTCTGGAAAGTAAGTATAGCAGTACCCTAAGCACATTGCCACTAGACTTAGCGAACAAAGGATACCTGACCTTGCAATCCCCTTTTGGCGATTATAAGTTCATAGATACGTCATTCAACACCTCCTACATGGTTGATTGGGTCGAAATTGAACTTAGAGATGCACAGGATCCTACTATCATAGTCGCCTCGTCCTCCTTTTTATTGTTCAACGGAGGATTAGTTCACAACGTTGATGGCAACACTGCAGCCCTCTATGCTCCCGCAGGCACCTACCACATCGCCATCCGCCACCGAAACCACCTCCCCGTCATGACCGCCAACACCTTCGCCCTCAGCAGCAACCCCACCACCATTGACTTTACCACCGAACCACTCTATGGCACCAACGCCGCCAAAACCATCAATGGGCTAAATGTCTTACACAGTGGAGACGCCAACGGAGACGGTAGGGTCAACGCAGCAGATAGAAGCATGATTTGGAACGACCGTAACCTGACAGGTTACCTGGATACAGATTTAAACCTTGACGGAGTCTGCAATGCAGCAGATCGAAGTATTGTTTGGAATAATAGAAATTTGATTGAGCAGTTGCCTTGATGGATTACAAGAGATCATTTATTAAAAAAATAAAACCCCGTTGAAAAAATTATTAATAGCAGTCTTAGTTTAATCAATTGCGCCATTACTTTTGTGCAAGGGCAGATTGGTACAGACATTATAGGTCTCAAATTAGTGTAGTTAGAGCATCTATTTCTTCTGAAAGAAGGCAATACAGCGACATTGTACGCCCCACCCGCCTCCTACACCTCCCAGTAATGACCAACAGCACGTTCGCCCTCAGCACAAACCCCGCAAAAACAGTAAACAGGCTAAACGCGCTACACAACGGAGACGGCAACATAGACGCAACAGACAGAAGTGTAATCTGGAACACAAGAAACCCAATAGGCTACCTAGAAACGGACCTCAAACTAGATGGCCAATGCAACGTAGCAGACAGATCCATCGTTTGGAATAACCGAAATCTGACGGCGAAATTGCCTTAACACATTTTAACCGTTTGTTTAAAATAATTAGTAGATTCACATAATAAAAACAAACATCCATGAGAAGATCCATTTTACTGTGCTTCATATTTTGTTGGTCGCTTGTTACAGCTCAAGGAGTTATGAATGATCCAGAGATAATGAACGCCATGATGACTCCTAAGCCATTAGTAAATGGAGAAGGAGGTGTGATTTACTTCGACTTTAAAGAAAATTTGAATGATCTCGTTTATGATCCTTCTAGTAAGTTTACCATAACCATTTGTCTGTTGAATATAACGCCCTCGAATGGAGCAAGCTCAGTTGGTGGTACGTATGCTAGCAAATTTAACTGGACCAATCAAACCTATAGCTCCGTTTCCTCCTGCTTAATTGGAACGCTAAACCAAACGATTCCCGGCTTTTCTGCTGTTGGAGAACTCAACATCGAATTCACTTCACCAAACGATGTTAGCTGCCCTAACAACCAGATGGGATTTACGGTAAACATACAGCCTACACCCGCTATGGCAGGTCATAATGATGTGACGAATGACCACGCATTTGATTATACTTGTATGGAATGGGATTGTGCTGCCGCCCTACAAGACAACCTAGACATCTGTACAATGCTAAACACGCCGCTAGGAACCTTCGACTGTGATGCAGGAGGAGCAAGCAACCAACAGGAATGCTTGGCGGGCACCAGCCTTTCTGATCCTGCAGATGACTGCTTTGTGCTTGGTACTTGCCCATCTGTGCTCGTTACTGCCATTGGTCTCTTAGAAAGCAACTATTCAGGTTTTGGTATGTCAACCGATTTACAACAGAATGGCCTCTTACCGAATCGCTCTCCTTATGCCGATGCGAAACTATTACCGTTACCAATCAACTCACCCGTTTATCAGGATATTGTGGACTGGGTCTGGATCGAATTGAGAGATGACCAGAATCCAAGCATTGTGGTTGCTGGCGCCTCTGGGCTGTTGAGAAGTAATGGTGAGATTGTGGACGGAGACGGTCTTTCTTCCCTTGCAATTTACGCACCACCAGCTTTTTATCACGTCTCTTTGCATCACCGTAACCATCTCCCCATAATGTCGGAAGACAGTATTGCGTTAAGCGCCTCTTCCCTTCCCACAGTTGACTTTTCGTCGATTGCACTTTACGGAACTAATCCCGCTAAAATCCTTAACTTTTCAAACCTACTTTACGGTGGGGACGCCAATGGAGACCGAGCTGTCAACGCAGCAGATCGAAGTATGACTTGGAACGACAGAAACCAGTTAGGCTATTTGGATACAGACCTGAATCTTGATGGACAATGCAATGCTGCAGACAGAAGTGCTGCTTGGAATAATAGAAATCTAGTGGCACAAATCCCCTGAAAAAATAAGATTACAAGCCTTTACCTAGTCAAAAAGAACGTTTACGGAGTGATGCACACCACTTATAAAGTCATTATTTGTTATCACAACTTTAAAAGTATCTTTGATCACTCGGGCAATATTGATAGTTGATTTGTAAGAATACAATAAATAACGTAGATCATTGAAGGTCATAATTTATTGCGTACATGGAAGAAATATACGTCATTGATGTGCCTAGTCACCTTTATACGAACCGTTCTCATCCATTCAATAAAAATGTCAAAAATCTAATAAATTCATATCTTGGAGGACAAAACGAATACTTAGAGAAAATGGCAAAAAAGATAAAAGTTGACGATAAGATAATCAATATTGAATCTAGGGATAAAAATGAATACATCTGCTTGACAGATATGGTTAGAGGGGAGGAAGGTTCAGACCATATTCGAAATTGGATGCGTAATCGAAATACGGTTGAATTTATTGGATTGTGGGAAAGTCTTCATAACCCGGATTTTAAAGGTGTCGAATTCGACAGGTTTAGAAAAGAAGCGGGTTTGAACAGCTTTAATTTGACACCGAAAAAATGGATTACTGCAACAAATGCGATAGGAATCTATTCGAAATCTGGGAGATATGGTGGAACGTATGCTCATAAAGATTTAGCGTTTGAATTTGGATCATGGATTAGTCCTATGTTCAAATTACTACTTCTAAAGGAATTTCAGAGATTAAAGGAACAAGGATCAAATCAATACAATCTTGAGTGGAATGTTAAGCGATTATTGACGAAAACGAATTATACAATACATACAGATACAATCAAAGATCACATCATACCCAAGGCAAATTATCCAAAAACAAAGAGTGGCTCTTATATGCAGAGGAAGCAGATGTATTAAATGCTGCAGTTTTTAATTGTTCTGCAAAGGACTGGAGAGAAGCTAATTCAGAGCATGCAAAGAAAGGATTGAACATAAGGGATTTTGCAAGTATAAATGAACTAGTCGTGCTTTCGAATATGGAAAACATAAATGCAATATTGATTGAAAAAGGTGTTGTGAAATTGGAACGATTAGAGGAGTTGAGCAGACTTTCAGAAAAGCAATTGAAGTCATTGAATGCAACGGATCTAATTAAATCTCTAAAAAAAGAAACGGATACGACTTATATAGACGCAGAAAAAAAAGATAAATAAAACAGATGAGAATAAAAGTGTATATGTACATGCTCCTTAACGTCGTACGATCAATATACACAAACCGTTATGTTTTATTGAAAAAATGGAATCCAAACCGATTATTTATAACACTGTAATAGATAAAGTGTGATACTTCTTTTACTATCAGTCTAGTTTTCAATACTCTATGTAAATCAAGAAAATGAGATTGAAAGGTGTCACATTTCTACAATACATTCTCAATATTACATTTTATCTTAGCACATTAAAAAACCATCTTTTGAAAAGAGTAAATTTGACAATTGAAGAAATTGATTGTGTTTTATCTTGTTAAGTTTATGAAAATTTCATTTTAGTATTGAACGGATGATCAAGATGTTTCATTTCCAAATAATGAATTTATGATTTACAAAATTGCCAATCCTACAAAAGCACTTTCACCTTTCATCCGTTTTTACTGGTATGTTGCTGAAGAAGAACGCTCTAATGAACAAACGAAATTAATATTACCGGATGGGTGTTCAGAACTTATATTCTGTTGGAATAAAGGATATAATAGAAAAGACCTTCAAAACGATAATAGTAATCATTCAGTGGTAAAAAGCTGTTTTACCGGACAATTGAACGAATCAATTGTAGCAACTAACTTCTCAAAAACTGGTATCATTGGTGTAAAGTTTGAGCCGTTTTCGCCTTTCTTGTTTTTCGGTATTCCACAACATCATTTTAATAATAAAATTGTCAACCTTTCTGAATTAGGAATGAAAGATTGTAAAGAATTAGAGCATCAATTGTATGGGAAGTCCTTTAAGCAAGCGAAGGTGATTTTGGATAAGCATTTTCTGAATTCAATTGCTGCATGTAAAGATTCTGAAAATGAAATATTATTGCTAACTAACATTTTAAAGCAAATTGTAACAAAAGAGGGTAATTTGAAAGTAAATGATTTATCTTATTTATATGGAATCCATAGAAGGACAATAATTCGATTATTTGACAAATATATTGGATTACAACCTAAGCGATTTATCAACCTAATTCGATTTAGAATTGCATTCAAATCTTTTCGAAATATACCAGACCAATCTAATAGTTATCTATCGAATGGATTTTATGATCAAAGTCACTTCATTAAATTTTTTAAATATTTTATTGGCACTACTCCCAATAAATTTATTAATAGTCGTTTTGATTTCGATTTACAACTTTCTTTGAAATCAGAATTTTAAATTTTAAATCAACTAATCGAAAACGATTGAACGAATACAAACAATAGTTAAATTATGGTAAAGAAATATCAACTCGCACAAATTAATGTCGCTCGCATGAACGGGGTAGCCATTGATGACCCAATCATGAAAGAATTTGTAGATAACCTAGACCGTGTTAATAAAGTGGCCGAAAATAGCGATGGTTATGTATGGAGATTGAAAGGCGATGATAATGTTTCAACCGGTTTTAATCCATATAATGATGAGCAAGTAATTATTAATCTTTCAGTTTGGGAGACCATCGAATCTTTAGAACATTACGTCTACAAGACATTTCATACTGATTTTTTGAGGAGAAGAAAAGAGTGGTTTCAATCTTACGGTAAAGCACACATTGCAATGTGGTGGATTCCCAAAGGTGAAATCCCTACAATTGAAGAAGCTATTGCGAAGTTAGATCATTTACAAAAGTATGGTTCCTCAAAAGCAGTTTTTGACTTTAGAAATAAGTTTCCTAGTCCAAGTTTTCAAAAATAAAACTACAAAATTACGATTTGCAAAAAAGCTGACCCTGGTTCCTTTTCTGATACTTGTACCTGATTCGTTAGTGGCATCAATGGTAGATTTGGAGATGTCCAAACCAATAACTAAATTGTACATAAAATAAAATTTAATGAATTACTTTATCACCCTTAATAGGCCTAAAAACCTAAAATTCTATATGAAGCTAATTCATTGAGAAGGGAAGTAAAGGTCCAGTTCCGGTGATAGATCTAATGATCTGCGTAGCTTAATGGTTCACCTTTACTTCCTGTTTAATTTAAGGGCTTATTATCCCTTTAAAGTTAATAATGTAAATGTAGCTTCCGAAACGTGGCCCATTAAACAAAAACGTGCCTGATTTTAGAACTATTGAATAGCGTTTCTAATTATATTAATTTATGGCGTTATTGTTACTGAGAAACGAAAT
>CALGAW010000036.1 GCA_937959115.1 uncultured Saprospiraceae bacterium | reverse complement strand
CAAACATAGGCGACACAGATTGGACAATCACAGATACGTCAGGAACAGTGATACATACAGATTCAATCAATCCAATGGATTACACCTTCACAGCAAGTGGAATGTATGAAGTTTGTGTGACGGCTGAGATTCTAGATGGTTCAGGAAGTGTCTTCTGTGTAGCAGATACGTGCAGAACAATATGGGTGAACCTTCCGCAACCACCAGTATGTAAAATAGATCTATTGTCCTGGAACCAAAACGACTCGACTTATTCGTTCAATGCGGATGGCGTCAACGGATACTCAGATAATGAGGTATGGGAAGTATTAGACTCAATGGGAACAGTGATCGGAACAGGATTGGGAGAACCATTTAGTTACACGTTCCCATCAAGCGGAACGTATGAGGTATGCGTTGAAGCAGATGTGATTCTCAATCATGGAGGAGGAACCTGTACAACAGATACTTGCAAAACGATAGTAGTAAACATTGCACCACCACCGCCACCTCCTTGTTTTGTGAAAATATTTGCACAAAATTCAAATGATTCAACATTCGTGTTCTATGCAGGACCACAATCGTTACCATTAGGGAATGTAGATTGGGAAGTCAAAGACTCAACTGGGGTCATTGCTGTAGGAACTGGAAATCCTTACAATTACGTTTTCCCTGCAAGTGGAGCTTACGAAATCTGTACATCAGTTGAAATATTGAACTCTAATGGAAGTGTTTACTGTGTTGCAGATACGTGTAGAACAATTATGATAAATATTCCATCTTCTGTTTGCGATGATCCTATATTCACTTCAAGTACGACTGGATTACAAGGACAATTCGATATCCAGCCGCATGGTACTCATGCTTGGGATAATGAACAATGGAGAGTCAAAACAGCAAACGGTATTACGATTGGTGGAGGAGCAGGTAACCCATTCTCCTTTAACTTCCCTGTGGGAGGCACGTTCGAAGTATGCGTTGATGCTGATTTGGTTAATTCAGTCGGTAATGTATTGTGTTCAGGACGATCCTGCGATACTGTAACGGTTTCTAGTTCGCCAATTTGTAAAGTAGGCTTTAGTTACTCATTCAGTGCACCAGGTTCAGCGGTGTTCAGTTCTAATGGATTTAATGGACTTACCCCTTCCAATGAGCAATGGGTAATTACTGGCCCAGGAACAAACGCAACGCTTACTGGAGATCCTGTTACGTACTCTTTCCCAGCAGCGGGAATGTATCAAGTATGCTTAAGTGCTGATATGTCAGATGCCTCAGGACAATACATTTGTACTGCGAATAGATGTAGAATGGTGATGGTTAATAATTTGCCAAACAACGTTTGTGAAGCTGACTTTACTTGGATGAATACTTCAAATCAATTTGAAATTGAATTTACGAATGCATCAAGTGGGACAGGGTTGAACTACTTCTGGAACTTTGGGGATGGTAGTAATTCTACTTCATCAAGTACTACAATAGATCATACTTATCCTGGAGCTGGAATATATAACGTTTGTTTGAGTATTTGGAATCAATCAACAAATTGTCAGGATAACTATTGTGAAATTATCTCTGTAGGTAGCAGCAATGGACCGTGTGATTACGATGTTAGCTTAACCTCTACTGGTTTGACTGTTGACGGTCAATTAACAGTGATCAATGGAGTAATGCCTGATTCAATCGAATGGTACGATCCTATGACGAATCAAGTACTAGGAACGGATTCAATATTCACACACACGTACGCTACGTTTGGAGTATATGATGTTTGTGTTGATTACGATGTAACTGGAAATAGTTGTTCAGGAACGATTTGTGAGCAAATCACACTAAACAATCCTGCTTGTCTCAATGATGATTGTGTCTTCCCTGGAGATACAGATTATGACGGTCTAGCAAACAACTTTGATTTACTTCCTATTGGATTACAAATTGGAAGCCAAGGGCCAGTTAGGCAGAATGCATCAATGAATTGGTTTGGACAGCCAGCCACAGATTGGACTTCAACATCTAATAACAATATCAATACTAAGCATGTTGATGCGAATGGTGATGGAATCGTTCAAACTTCCGATGCAGCAGCTATCTTAATGAATTATACACGTGCACACAATGGCGCAGTACCAACTAACTTTAACGGTGGTAATGCAACGGATATTTACATTGAATTCTCATACGACACAATCCTTGTTAGTCCGAACGGGAATCCTACGATCCAAGTAACTGGTGATATCATGGCTGGATCTGCATTAGCTCCTGCTGTTGACTTGTATGGATTAGCATTCTCTATTAATTATCCGACTGCGATAGTTAAGGAAGGAACAATGGATATGTCTTATGACAACTCTTCATGGTTTGGAGATGCAAACACCACGTACGACCTGAAGTATGATACGTATAAAGATGGCGTGTTTGATCTTGGATTTACAAGATTAAATGGTGTACCAGTCTCAGGCTTTGGTAAGATTGCTGAAATGAGCTTCGTAGTAACGGACAACATTATTGGAAAGGTTACGGATGAATTACCGATTACCGTAAATATCACAAATATACTTGGGATAAATAGTAATCAGGACGTTCTGCCATTTGATGGACAACCATCCACCACTTTACTGTTAATCGATCTAGGATCAAGTACAGAAGTAGAAACTCTTTCTGATGAATCATTGATCTTATATCCAAATCCAGTAACAGACATCCTTACTATCGAAACGCCAGGAATTCAAGCAGATTGGATTCAACTACATACGATTGTTGGTCAGGAGCTATATAGAGAAATTCCTTCTGATGAAATCATAAGGCTGAATGTAAATGATTATCCTTCTGGTGTCTATTTGGTTACAATTAAAACTGATCAAGGAAGAATAACAAAACGAATTGTCATAGAGTAATCGTCATAGATAATTAATTTATCTCTAAGAGAGCAGTTTTTTTGACTGCTCTCTTCTTTTATATCCTTTTTTCTCTTGTTTATCTGCACGTTAAACAATTAATAACTCATGCGTAAAAACATTAATCTATCCTATAATAGATTAATAAATAGGGGTTAAAGCGCGATTTGGTGTCTTTTGTATGGATAGTAATTTATTGAAGAGTGTAACTGGCGAAATGCACTTCATCTATTTCAATAGTTGTCAAGTAAATTAACCCCAACTTGGTAATTAGAGAATAATTATGGTAAAAAAGCTTACTTGTTTCAAGTAGGCTTTTTTATGTAATACGATTGCTTTGAAATCTTGTCTCAACGAACAAGTAAACTGGGCCTGCCAGGATAAGCAAGAAGCAAATCATTGATAAACGTTAAACCAGTTTCCCAATAACAGCCTTGCCAGACATCAGACCATCAGGGTCGATGGAAATCAGCTCCACCTCCTTTATCTCATTAACAGCCAACGCATGATTGGGAAGTTGAACTTTTAGGTAATTATCAGTAAAACCAGTTAAGAATCCAGAGGATTTAGATTCTTCTAGTAAGACCTTGCGAGTCTGCCCGACAAACTGCTCATAGAAATACCGCTTCTTCTTCTCAGATAAGATTCTAAGCATTTCGTTTCGTCTCCTACGTTCTTGCACAGGAACTACATCCTTCATCTCAGCAGCTAGCGTATTCGTTCGCTCAGAATAAGTAAATACGTGCAAGTAAGAAACGTCAAGCGCATTAATGAATTTATATGTCTCTAGAAAATCAGCTTCCGTCTCTCCAGGAAACCCAACAATCACATCAACCCCAATACAACAATGTGGCATCAGCTCACGGATAACCCTTACACGATCAGCATACAGTTCCCGCTTGTACCGTCTGCGCATTTCCTTCAATTGCTTGTTGTTACCTGATTGAAGGGGAATGTGAAAATGCGGCACAAATCGCTTGGATTGAGCAACAAAAGCAATAATCTCATTCGTCAACAAATTTGGCTCGATTGAAGAAATACGAATGCGCTCAATGCCTTCTACTTTATCTAACTCCTGAATCAGATCTATAAACATGGCTTCCTTTTTGGGCCGCGTGCCTTCTATGACCTCTGTACCATTACCAAAGTCGCCAAGGTTGACTCCTGTAAGCACGATCTCTTTTACGCCCTTCTCGGCAATCTTATGCGCATTGGCTACTGCATTCTCAATGGTGTCACTTCTACTACTTCCTCTAGCCAATGGAATGGTACAAAATGAACATTTATAGTTACAACCGTCTTGAACTTTCAGAAAGGAACGGGTCCGATCTCCAAAAGAATAGGAATTGACGAACTCATTGGCCTGGTTGACGGATCCAGCCACAACCATTCCTTTGCCAGGCGCCTTGGTCAGGTCTTCTACATGCTTCAAGAGATTAAACTTTTCTGAAGCGCCAAGCACCATGTCCACACCTGGGATTTCTGCAATCTCTTTCGGCTTTAGCTGAGCATAACACCCAATGACCACAACAAAGGCGTGTGGCGCCTTACGAAGCGCCTGTCTAACCGTTTTCCGACACTTACGATCTGCAAACTCGGTTACTGAACACGTATTGATCACATAAATGTCGGCACCAGCTTCAAACTTATTCACCCCATACCCAGCTTCTTCAAAAAGCCTCGCAATTGTAGAGGTTTCCGAATAATTCAGTTTACAGCCTAATGTATAAAACGCAACAGTTTGTGGTGTCATAATAAGAATTTGCTTAAATCTGACGAGTTACAAAGTTCGGGTTTTTATCTGAGATTGCAAATTGTAAAATTAACCTAGTCGAAATAATGATCTAGAAAAGTCATTCTCAAACCTAAAATTGCGAGACCAACCTGTTTGATCTAGAAGATCTAATAGGTTTTAAACTCAATTAATTAAGAACCAATTGTTTATTAGAAGTTTGAAAGACAGTAAGCTTAGTTGTTAAAGATCACTCATACCGCAACGACTCTATCGGATCCAGCTTCGCAGCCTTTAGCGCTGGGTACAAACCTGAAACTAGACCAACTACCAAGCAAAGAAATAGCCCGAGGAAAATCCACATCCAAGGGATAATAAAGCTGCCTTTCATAAACAAAGAAACGACATTACCGACAAGGATACCCAATATAACACCAAGGATACCACCAATCTGACAAATAGCAATCGCCTCTATCAAAAACTGAATTAGGATACTGTTACTTGTTGCTCCAATCGCTTTGCAAATACCGATTTCTCTTGTGCGTTCAGTGACGGAAACTAGCATAATATTCATCAGCCCAATCGCAGCACCAAATAAGGTGATCACGCCAATAAACATTGTAGAGATCCGGATGGTCTTTGTATTATCTTCTAAAATTTTTGCAAGGCCATCACTTTTGTTGATTTCAAAATCTTCGTCTTCAGATGCTCGTAAACGTCGGACAATTCGGAATAGACCCGTGGATTCATCAATTGCCTGATCGATTTCTATTCCGTTCTTTACGACGACAGAGATATTGTAATTTTGATTGAGTGTTGCATAGTACCGTTTTGCAGTGGTTAAAGGCACAAACACTTGCTTATCTCCACTAAACGAATTACTGGATCCCTTTTCTTTTAACACCCCAACAACTTTATATCGAATATTGTCAGCAATTATGATACTATCTATTGCAAGGTTAGGGTTGATAAAAAGTGTTTTAGCGATGTCTACACCTAAAATTGCCAAGCTCCGACCATTCCGAATATCTGTTTCGTTGAAATTCCGTCCTTGGGCAACTTCATAACCTGCAGCATCTAAGTAGTTTTCATCAGCACCGAAAATGGTGATATTGGGATCTGTAGATTCTTTTTTAAACTTAACTTGACCCTCAGTTGTGCCTCTTACACTTAGGGACACAAGTCCTGGAAAATTAAACTGGTCTTTGAATTCATTTGCCTGATCATAAGTAATCACTGGTCCCTTCTGTCTGCGCCGACCACGTCCACCACCACTCACACCAGTTCCTTTTCTAATAATATTGAAGGTATTTGCTCCCATTGTAGAGAAGTTGCTGTTCATCGTATTGCTTAAGCTGTCTATAGCGGTTAGAATACCCACCAAAGCAGTGATCCCTGTTGCTATAATCAACGAGGTTAAAATTGATCGAAGTAAATTGCTTCGAACGGCCTTAAATGCTAACGAGACGACTTCAAAAAATTGCATGGAAGTTATTTGAAAGCAAAATAGAAAAATATTATAAGACGCAGCATTTTATTAGAGACAAGCGTTTAAAATTAAGACTAAACAAGTTTTTTATAGGATAATTGCTTGTATTTCCTTGATAGGAATAGTCAAACATTATTTAATATTGTTATCTTACTAATTAATATTTCCTACGTTTTGAGTTGAAACTTAGAAAAACAATAGAATGAAAAGAATTACCTATATTTTTATAATGTTTGCAATGCTTATGCTATTGACATTATTACACGCTTGCAAAAAGGAAACTGTTTTCAATCCACCAAACGCTCCTGTTGAATTTCCTGATGATCCTTTACCGAATGGCGCGACTCCTATTGATGCCTCTCCACAACGACCTGGAGATGCAACTGCTGGTTGGGAATACTTGATTTATGGCGATTATGTATCAAGTGGAATTCCTAGAGCTATTTTTACCACATTTTATGGAACAGACAACTCCAATAGACTAGGAAGAACTGGAGATAATTCTAATATCGGTCATGAGTTTACCTCAATCGTTCATGAAAATGGAGCAAAAATCGTCGCTCCCAATTGTTTGCAATGCCATTCTAGTCAAATTGATGGACAGTTTGTGGTAGGGTTAGGAAATCCAAATCTTGACTTTACAACAGATCAAAGTGCCTTAATACCTGGTCTTGATCAATTAATAACACTTACTTATGGATCTAATTCTGACGAATGGCGCGCCTATGAACAATTTAGAAGAGGCCTACTAGCTTCTGGTCCACACCTCCTTACTGAAACAATTGGAGCCAATACCGCAGATATGATTGGAGCAGTGCTCGCCTCTCACCGTCATCCTGAGGATCTAACTTGGAGTGATGTACCACTTATTCCACTACCACCTCCAAATACAACCGCTCAAACGGATGTTCCTCCATGGTGGCATTTGAAGAAAAAGAACGCTATGTTTTATGCTGGTGTCGGCCAAGGCGATTTCTCTAAGTTTTTAATGGCTTCTAGTTTGCTGACAATGGAAGATACCACTGAAGCAAGAGAAATTGATACAAAATTCCCTGATATTCTTGCTTACATCAATACCATTGAAGCACCTGTTTATACTGGTACTGTTAACTCTTCTTTGCTAGAACGTGGAAAATCAATATTTGAGACAACGTGTAAGAAATGCCATGGAACTTATGGTGATACAGAGACGTATCCCAACTTGTTAATTGACTTATCGGAAATCCAAACAGATCCCCTATTAGTCACTTCAAACTTTAGTTCGAACGGGTTTATCAATTGGTATAATTCCAGTTGGTTCAGTACTACAGACAACCCTGGCACCTTGGTTGTAAACAATGGATATGTCGCTCCACCGCTTGATGGTGTTTGGGCAACACCGCCTTATCTTCATAATGGTTCTGTCCCTACGTTAATGGATTTGTTAGATAGCAGCAGAAGGCCAACTTACTTTAAACGAAGCTTCAGTCCTGCCGACTATGATCATACAAATGTTGGATGGAACTATACCGTTGAAACTAGCAAGACAAGCAAGGAAGTATATGATACCACCACACCTGGGTATACAAATGGAGGACACTATTACGGAGATGCATTATCGCAAAGCGATCGAGAAGCCTTGATCGAATACCTGAAGACAATTTAAGTGTTGAAGTCGAAATAAACTATATTCAATTGTATAAATACACTTGCCAGTGAATGCAACGTTTGTGCTTGCTATCGATGTTTATTACCATGAAGATCACGCTAAAGTGGCTGGGGTTCTATTTGATTGGGCAGACACAGTGCCGCATTCTACTTTGACGACGATTGTTTCAGAAGTTGCGCCTTATGAACCTGGACAGTTTTACAAGCGTGAGATGCCATGTATTCTTGCACTACTAAAGCAAATTGATTTGAAAACACTTGCTGCAATTTTAGTAGATAGCCACGTCTTTGTTAGCAATGAAAAAGATTACGGACTAGGTGGTCATCTGTGGGTTGCAATTGATAAAGCAATTCCAGTCATCGGTGTAGCGAAGCGTAGTTTCCGTGATACGGAGAAGGTGACGATTCCTATTAGACGAGGTCAGAGTGCAAATCCGCTGTATGTATCAGCAGTCGGCATGGATGCACAAGAGGCAGCACGGTTAGTGAAAGAAATGGATGGTGCTTACCGGATTCCCAATCTTCTGAAAACGCTTGATCAGCTGAGCCGATCTTGACTGATTTAATTCCTTAGCAAATTGCTAGTTTCTAGTAAGTTACATTGCAGGTGAGTAAGTTATCAACGTATCACTAACAATTCGTCGGTTTCTAATTCATATGGTAAAAATTTGAAGAGCAAGTATCAGGTTTAAACCTTAACTTTGGGCTTTTCAAAATTGTTTTACCATGAGTGATGCCATAAAGCACGAATGCGGAATAGCAATCGTCAGGTTATTAAAACCGTTGAGTTATTACCAAAAAAAGTATGGTACTCCCTTGTACGGTCTCAACAAACTGTACTTGCTCATGCAGAAGCAGCACAATCGTGGACAAGATGGAGCCGGTGTTGCGACAGTAAAGTTTGACCCAAAAGTCGGAACTCCCTTCATAGACCGCCTTAGAAGTAATGACAATCAACCATTACGACATTTATTCGATCAGATTTATGGCAATTTTAATTCTATTCCTAGTAAACAAATGGAAGATGTTGCTTGGGCAAAGGAAAATTTACCATTTGTTGGAGAGATTTATCTAGGACATCTTCGGTACGGAACGCATGGTGGTAATAATATTTCTTTTTGTCATCCAATCATTAGAAAGAACAATTGGATCAACAGGAACTTGATTCTCGCTGGCAATTTTAATCTAACAAACGTCGATGAACTGTTTGGTCATTTGATTGATCTAGGACAGCATCCAAAAGGAAAGTCAGATACCGTTACTATCCTTGAAAAGATTGGACATTTCCTTGATTTTGAAGTTCAACATTTGTTTAATGGATACAATGTAGATGAGGGCGTTTCGAATATAGAAATCACCGACAAAATTAACTATGAACTTGATATACTTAATATTCTAAAACGCTCCTTTAAACGATTTGATGGTGGTTATGTCATCGGAGGAATTATTGGACATGGCGATTGTTTTGTAGCGAGAGATCCCAATGGAATTCGTCCAGCCTATTATTATCAAGATGATGAAATTGTTATCGTTGCTTCCGAGCGGCCAGCTATCCAAACAACAATCAAGGCCAAGTATAATGAAATAAAGGAAATCCCACCTGCTCATGCCTTAGTACTAAAGAAAGACGGACGTCTTACAATTAAACCATTTATCAAAGAACAACCACTTAAGGCATGTAGTTTCGAACGTATTTACTTTAGTAGAGGAACTGATCGGGATATTTATAAAGAACGTAAAAAACTAGGATATCAGTTGGCTAGGCCGATCTTAGAAGCGGTCAACTACGACTTTGAGAACACTGTTTTTTCCTTTGTCCCTAATACTGCAGAGGTCGCTTTTTATGGAATGATGCAAGGGTTGGAAGATGAATTAAACAAAATCAAGCTAGAAAAAATCCAAGCACTCGGGAAGAAGATTAAAACCAAAGAACTTGAAAAAATATTAGCATTAAGAGCTCGGCAGGAAAAGATTGCAGTAAAAGACGCCAAGCTCCGTACGTTTATTAGTGAAGGGGCGACAAGAGATGAATTGGTTTCTCATGTGTATGATGTGACGTATGGGATTGTCAAAAACAACGTTGACACGCTTGTACTAATTGATGATTCGATTGTTCGGGGCACTACCTTAGAGCAAAGCATTATCAAAATAGTAAGCCGTTTAAAGCCGAAACGCATACTGATCGTCTCAAGCGCACCACAAATCCGTTTTCCAGATTGTTACGGTATTGACATGTCGAAAATGAAGAACTTTGTGGCCTTCAGAGCACTGATTGCCTTGGTCAAACAAACAGGTCAGGAAGCGGTGTTAAGTGCCGCCTATCATCGCTGTAAACTGCATGAGTCACTCAACAATGTGCAAGTTAAGAACGAGGTGAAATCACTCTATAATTTGTTTGGATATGAACAGATTTCTAAGATGATTGCAAAGATTGTTACACCTGAAGGAACAAAACCAAGAATCGATGTGCTTTATCAAACATTAGAAGGATTGCACAAGGCTTGCCCCAAACATACTGGTGACTGGTACTTTAGCGGTGATTACCCAACACCCGGAGGCAATCGGATCGCTAACCGTGCATTTATTCATTATATGGAAGGGATCGACGCTAGAGCTTACTAAATCATAAATCAACCATTCTACAGAATACCTATTCGCTTCAACAAGGCAATCATCACCGTATAACTTAAAACCGTAACTGCGCAAGCAATGGCAAGGGAAAGATAGAAATTCATTCCTTTTTTTAATAAAACCGGCAAGACTAAAAACAAGGTGAGGGATGGGATGACCAGCCAAAAAATGTCCATAGACAGGGAGCTGACTTTGGCAACTTCCTTTGAGTCGATGTACAAAAAGATAAAGGCAAGGATGGAAGTAAGTGGCAAGGAGGCCAACAGCGCACCAAGCAAACTACTACGTTTTGCGATTTCAGAAATGGCAACAATTAAAATAGCAGAGAGTATGATTTTTAACGCGTATTCCATTATGTCCGTTTTTGTGTTCCTGTTTCTAATAATTGAATCGAGATTTCATGAGGAGTAGCGACCAATTGCCCCTTGCCTCCAATAGGAATCGTAAACTGATCATCGATATGACCAAAAGGGGCACCATAAATCACTGGCATGTCAAGTTTTCCCAGCCGATCCTGCAATGTTTCTTTTAGGCTCAAGGAACTACCTTTACTAGGAATACCACACTTGACAAAACTACCAAGCAAGATGCCTGCTGCTTCCTTGATGTTTGTGGCTTGCAACAATTGCGTGAGCATTCGGTCGATCTGATAAGGCTTTTCAGCAATCTCTTCAATAAAAACGAGCTTCCTTTTGTAATCTGGCTGGCAGGGAGTTCCTGTCAGCGCTGCAAGCAAAGCGAGATTTCCCCCTACAAATCGCCCTTCAGCTGTTCCTTGATTGATGGAGTAGGGTAAAGCGGTCGTAGGCGAAGGAAGTATTTTATAGGATTGTGTTTCACCGAAAACGGTTGCCTTTATACTAGAAACCGTGTAGTTCGTCATTTCTGAGATGCCAAGTGGTCCGTGAAATCCAATCAATCCTGTTTTCTGATAAATGGCAAGAAGCAACGCCGTAATATCGCTGTACCCAATCAGCACTTTGGGGTGGCGGCGGATAAGCTCAAAGTCAACAAACGGTAGCAATCGAGTACAGCCATAGCCGCCCCGCGAGCACCAAATACCATCAATCTGAGGATCTGAGAACATTGTATGGAGGTCTTCTAGTCGCTGTTGGTCTAAGCCTCCTAAGTGTCCGTGCTCTAGAAGTGCATGCTTGCCGACAACCACCTTGAGTCCAAGTGCTGTCAAGTTTGCGACAGCCTTTGTGTGTTGCTCAGCAGTGATTGAACTAGCAGGGGAGATCAGCCCAACAGTATCACCAAGTTTTAAGGGTTTTGCCTTGAGGATGCCCATTTTAATTAGTTATTAGTGCTTTGTTATTCGTGCTTAGTGGCATTTTGTGAAACGAATGACTAAGCACGAATAGCTAATCACTTTTTTTATCCGTTGGTGGTTTAGGTTTTCTAGGGCCTCTATTCTTGTTTTGTGGCTTTGGCCTTGGCTTTTGGTTATCTGGTTTTCTGTTTCCTCTAGTCTCTCCGCTTTTCGATTGATTGTTTTGTTTTGAGCTTCCTTCTGTTCTTTTGTTTGACGGTTTTCCTGAAGAGGACTTATTGTTTGATGATCTATTTGAGGGTTTTCCGGATGGTTTACTGGATGAATTTCCTCCAGATTTCCCTTTGTTGTTTCTGTTTTTATTGTCTTTATTACCGCTTCCTTGTGGTTTTTTTGAATTACTATCAGATCTTCCTTTTCCTTTTCTTCGGTTTCCGCCGCGTCCTCTGCCTTTTCTCCTTTTTTCTGGTGGCAATTCTATTTGTCCCGAACCGTCTACAAAACCAGTTTCTTCCTCTACTTTCATTTGGAATGTGGTGCCGCGCAAATCTACTGGTTTAACACCTTTTCTGTTTTGTTCCAGCACTTCTTTTACCTTTTCAACAGTTATCGGGTAAAATTTATTGGCTTTATTATTTTCATAAACATAGAACATAAGTCCACGAAAGATATCTGTTTTTACAAGGATTGCTCTTCCTGCTTCTGTTTCCAAAAAGTCTGCTTTTCTAGGGAATGCTTTAAGGGCATCGAGGTAGGTGTCCAACTCATAGTTGAGGCAGCACTTTAGTCGTCCACACTGTCCAGATAGCTTGGATTGGTTGATGGCGAGGTTCTGATATCTTGCTGCTGTAGTAGAGACGGACTTAAAGTTGGTGAGCCATGTGGAGCAACAAAGCTCTCTTCCACAAGACCCGATTCCTCCAATTCTGGAAGACTCTTGTCTTGCACCGATTTGTCTCATTTCTATTTTAACCCTGAATTCTCTAGCGAATAACTTAATCAATTCACGGAAATCAACTCGTCCTTCAGCAATGTAGTAGAAGGTTGCTTTTCGCTTATCAGCTTGAAACTCAACATCTCCAATTTTCATATCGAGCTCTAGGCTTCTGGCCATTACTCTACTTTTGATCATGACGTCTCTTTCCTTGCCTCTGGCTTCTGTCAAGCGTTCCAGGTCGCGAGGATTTGCAACCCTAAGTATATTGTGATTGATGGCTTCTTCTAGCACACCCTTCTTTTTCATTTGTAGTTTTACTAGGTCACCAGAAAGAGCCACTTTACCAATGTCGTATCCGCTATCTGCTTCGACTACTACTAGTTCTCCAGAAAGCCCAAACATTTGAGATTGGCGTCTATAAAATCCTTTTCTCGATCCATTTCTGAAACTTACCTCTACAATATCAAATTCGGTTGCATCAGGAATCGATAAGTCACTGAGCCAATCGTATGTATTTAGTTTGTTGCATCCTCCTGTTCCGCAATTACCGTTGTTTTGGCAACCGCCTGGAGAAGAACTTCCACAACTTGAACATCCCATAATCAATATATTTTGTCTTACGCTTTTTGTTTTGCGTAAGCTTTATTTTTTAAAATTTTGTTTAGTTGAATGGAAGCATCTAAAAAAAGTACCTTCACATTCGCGTTTCGTTCTATATAGTAGTAACAATCGTTCAACAATGCGTTGATTTGTTCTATTTGATGAAATTCGATGACTTTCGTCATTTTATTTGCTGTTGCCAATTCATTTGGTTGAAGCCTTACATCTGTATTTCCGGTTGTTTTTATCAAAAGGTATTCTCTAAGGAAATTCAAGCCATATCGGATAAACTGTTTTTGATTTTCCCTTCCAATTGTACTGAATTCGGCGGTCCATTTAAGCATTTCTGCTGGTCTTCCGGTAAAGCATAATCTAAACCACTCTAAGAAACTTGCAGAGTTATCTGTTTCTAGGCTACCGATTAGCGTAATGGCTTCGTTTAGGTTCCCATTGGTCAAAAAGGCAATTCTAGAGGCTTCAGGCTCTGATAATCCATGGTTTTCCTGAAGGGCTGAAATCATATCGACATCATTGATTTTATTGACTTTCAGGATTTGACATCTAGAGAGAATCGTGTTTAGAATTAGTTCTTGATTTTCTGCAACCAAAATGAAAAGTGTGTTTTCGGGTGGCTCTTCAATTAGCTTTAACAAACGATTTCCCTCTTTTCCAAGGTATTCTGGCAACCACATGATTAGTACTTTATGGCTTCCTTCAAACGTTTTAAAACTCAATTTTTTAACAATGCTCACACATTCATCTCTGGTGATATTGCCTTGTTTGTTCTCTGCTAGAATTGCTTGTAACCATTGATTGATATTGAGGTATGGATTGGCAGTGAGTGCTGTTCTCCATTCCTTATAAAAGTTGGTGCTCACCATTTTTGACCCGACGGTTGGGAAAGAAAAATGAACATCTGGATGAATAAATTTTGTAGATTTAGTACAAGCAGGACAGGTTCCACACGAGTCTGATTCAGAAGGGTTGGAACAAAGCACAAACTGGGCGAATGCAAGTGCTAGGCTCAATCCACCAGCCCCTTGAGGGCCAAGAAAAATTTGAGCATGGGGTAAGCGATCAGACTGTACAGCTGAGATGAGCTGACTGATAGCTTGTTGTTGTCCGATGATCTGTTTAAACTGCATATCTATTAAACGGACATCAAGTAGAATAAGTTAAGGGCTGTTTACTTAGCTGTACTGGTTTCCTCTTTTATGGCGTTGAGCAGTTCATCGCTGAACGGTTCTACTGAGGGAGCGAAAACGTGGCTAAGTTCTCCGTTTTCATTTATCAAATATTTTTGAAAATTCCATTCTACCGTACTATCCTTATATCCATTTTCTGACGCTTGAGTCAACCATTCATAAAGTGGATGTTGATTTGGTGGTAAGACTGAAATCTTTGCCGCCAATGGAAATGAGACTCCAAATTTAGCAGTGCAAAAAGATTGAATTTCCTGATTAGTGCCAGGTTCTTGTCCTCCAAAATTATTGGCAGGAAAACCAATGATAACCAGTGTATTTTTAAATTCGTTGTACAGCTCTTCTAATTGTGCATACTGTGGCGTAAGACCACATTCTGAGGCAGTATTAACTATAAGGATTTTCTTTCCCTTTAATCGTGAAAAGTCAATTTCTTCGCCTCCTATATCCTCAACCTTAAATCTATATATTGATGTCATTACTGACTAATAATTACTTGTTAAAGTCCTAAAATTACGTTTTTTTTATTGTTTCTTTAAATGATAAAGGAAATAAATATCTGTATTGTCTATGATAGACAGCAGTAGAAAAGAGAATATTTAAAAAATTATTCTACTAAATATGACTGTTTATGCAACTGAATGCTATACTTTTCGTAAAAATAACGTCTAATAATTTGTTAGATGGACTAGATTGAATTAATGAAACTATAGGATTGAAGATTACATAATCATACAATTGTTTAGTATTTATTCTAATTATTGCTAAAATTAGTATCTTTGAATTCCACAATTATGTTTTTACCAATCTGACTCAATAGAGAAAATGTATTTTCCATTTTAAAATTACCTCATGATAAGGATTTTACTTATTGCGATTCTTTCCCTGTTTATTGTAGATGCTTTTGGACAAAGCATGACAAAAATGAATTGGAAACAAAAAAGAAATTACGCGGATGAATTGTTTGCCAAAGGAGATTATTCAAGAGCGGGACAATATTTCAGAAGTGCATATAAAAGCAAGCCTGCATTAGAAGAGTTAACCTACAAGGCAGGACAATGTTATATGCTTTCAAGAAATTATAAACTTGCTGTTAATGCCTACGAACCTTTGAAGGATAACGATAAAGAGTTTAAAGATGCTGGCTTATTGTATGCCATAGCATTAAAACATGCTGGTGAATATGAAAAAGCAATCATCGAATTAAATGAACAGTCGTCTCGTCTCGGTGATGAACCAAATTACTTGAAGTATGAAATCGAAGATGAAATTAAAGGATGTGAATTAGCGCTACAGCTTGAAGACGCAATTGACTCTTCAATAAAGATTTCACATTTGGGTAAAAACATTAATACAGGAAGTCCACAATTTAGTCCTCGATTTATTTCTGATGAAGAATTAATTTATTCTTCAATTAATATTAATGGTTTTGCAAAGATTTATACAAGTCAAAAAAATAATGAAGATTGGACAAAAGGAGAGATATTCCCAATTCAGGATATCGCCTTACCTCATTATGGAAATGGGACGTTTTCAAATGATAAAAAAACATTTTATTTTACTCAATGTGAATTAAATTCCTTACAAGTTCCTGTTTGTGGTATCTATGTTAGTGAGCTGCGATCAGATATTTATTCTCAGCCTATTAAATTGTCTGAAAAGATTAATGAATTTGAAGCGAATACAACACATCCATATTTATATTCTGATGGGAATATTGATATTCTATTGTTTTCTTCAAATCGTTCTAATGGTAAAGGTGGACAGGATTTATGGTTTACAATGAAAAAAACAGGAGATTCATTTACTGAATTTGAAGCCCCAGTAAATTTGGGTTCTGTCATTAATACATCTGAAGATGAGATCACTCCCTTTTATGATAAGGGGTCTGGGACGTTATACTTCAGTTCGAATGGTTTGGTGAATGTAGGAGGATTTGATATCTACAAATCAGAAGGATTTAGAACTAAATGGAGTTCCCCAAACAATCTGGGAATGCCTTTTAATTCGAATGCTGATGACATGTTTTATTCTCAAAGTGAAGGAGGTGGCAAATTGTTTGTTTCTAACAGAAAAGTAACGCCTTACAAACTAACGACTTCGGATGATGATATCTTTTTGGTTGAAAATCCAAAGACTGTTAAAATTATTGTAGCGGGTCAAGTCATAGACAGAGGAACTGAAGAAGGATTGGATGATGCAACAGTAAAACTGTATCGTCTCAATAAGCAAGGAGATATCGCGCTGATCAAATCGAAAGATTGCGAGAAAGGAAAATTCTCATTTGAGTTAACACCTGACAAAGAATACCGCATCGAAGCAACACAAATGGGCTATAAGAGTGCCTTTTTTGATATGGCAACCTACAAGATCAAAGCAAGTGTGAAAATTGACCAAGACGTCCCGCTTGAATTTGACTCAACGGTAGTTGTAATGACCGAGCCTAAGATGACAGAAACCGAGGCATCTGCAATATTGCCTGATAATACAAAAACCGATAAACCTTCTACTGAGATTAGCATTGAAGAACCAACGATAGCATCTGTTGAGACACCTTCAATTGAAATAGAAACGAATGATCCGATTGAAGGATCCACACCTAAAATTTCATTGCCAGATCCAGTTTTAGAAACGCCATCCAATGAGCGTGAAGAAGTTGAGATACCAACCGTAGAGGTCGAAACGCCATCCGTAGAAGCACCAACGGTCGAAACGCCAGCAGTTAAAGTGGAGACACCAACAGTTGAGACACCTTCTATAGAAACACCAACTGTTTCAACGCCATCCGTAGAAGCACCAACGGTCGAAACGCCTTCAGTTAAAGTGGAGACACCAACAGTTGAGACGCCTTCGGTAGAAACACCAACGGTTTCAACGCCATCCGTAGAAGCACCAACGGTCGAAACGCCTTCAGTTAAAGTGGAGACACCAGCAGTTGAGACGCCTTCGGTAGAAACACCAACCGTTGAGACTCCATCGGTAAAAGTAGAAACACCAACCGTTTCAACACCTTCAATTGAAATAGAGACGCCAACCGTTTCAACACCTACTCCTCCAGTAACAATGGTAGAAACTGGTGAGCCAGGTGTGTTTACACCTTCCGTTAGTTCGCCTAGTAGCACCATTGTTACTCCAACAACGACTAGTCCAACATATAGTTCGGGGACAACGACAACGACGACAAGCCCAACATATAGTTCAGGAACAATAACGAGTTCAACCTACACTTCAAGTCCTACCTACTATTCAGGAACTTCGAGCTCTGTAGTAACAAGCGCTTCAAGCGAGCCAAACATGAATCAGTATTTCAGTGGACCAATAGACAGTGGCATATATGACTATCCTGGGAATCAGCGAGCAAGTTTCTCTTCTTCATCTATTGTTTCGTCTAATACCTACGTCACAGATTCGGATGTGCTGAATTTAATTGGAACGAGCAGACAGCCAAATGACCAGTTTTCTTCAGCATCTTCTACTACATCACCTTATCCGTATACATCACCAACGTATACCTATGATTCAGGTAGTGCTAGTACAACAGTAATTTCTTCTGAGCCAGTTATAAGCTCTTCCTCAACACCGGTAGAAACAGTGATTTCATCTTCACCAGTCATTGAGACAATCGTTGAACCTGTTTACGAGTCTAGCACAGTACTGCCAAGAGAATACAAGATACAATTGGCGGCTATCCCTAACTATACACCCTCTAGATATTCTAAAGTGGAAGATTTAGGCTATCCAATTGTTTTAGAAGGTATAACAACTAAAAATGGTGATTTACAGCGCGTACTTGTAAGTGGGTACACAGATCCTTCAGATGCATTTAGAGTATTAAAGGAAATTCAGGGAGCAGGATTCCCAAGAGCCTTTATGATAAGATATGACAGTGGTCAAAGAGTTCCACACACTATGAGAAGATAGGAAGAAATCCTATGATCTCTAATAATAGCCGCATTTATTGCGGCTATTTTTTTAAACCATTAATTTTCAAAGAATTACTAGGAGACGGTTCGTTTTTAAAAGCATTGTTTTATCAAAGTATAAATTAATTATTATATTAACAAGATATAACTGGCATCAAATTCGTATTGTAGATACCGTTCTACCTATTATTTAAATAACAAAATTTTTTTTTATGAGAAAGCTGACATTAATAACGTTCACTTTACTTTTTATTGCTTCAACCTCCTTTGCTCAATTGATTAAAGAAGGTAATAGAGCTTGTTCTGCAGGGTCTCACAATTCCATGTCAATTGAATTACGAAAAACAGAATCGAAAGATGTTGAAAAAGCATTCGCGAAATATATTGACAAGTATAAAGGAAAAACTAAGCTAGATAAGAAAGCGGGAGAAATCTTCAGCGACAATGCTATCATTAAGGCAATAGGCAACAATGATATGGATATCTATGCACGTGTAGCTGATAAAGGCGAAAACTCTATCCTTACCGTATGGTTTGATCTTGGAGGCGCATTTTTGAGCTCTGAAAGACATCCAGCTGAATACAAGGTTGCTGAAAAGATTATTATGGAATTTGCGATCAATGTATCAAAAGGATTCTTAGAGGATCAATTGAAGGATGAAGAGAAAACATTGAAGAAGCTAGAAGGTGATCAAAAGAAATTATTGAAAGATAAAGAAGGATATGAAAAGGATATTGAGAAAGCGAAACAGTTGATCGCAGATAGAGAAAATGATATTCGCCAAAATATCGATGATCAGAAGAATAAGCAAGTAGAAGTAGAAACTCAAAAAACGGTAGTTGAAAAACTTGCAGCTAAAATCAAATCATTAGATTAGTCTTTTTCTACAAAGAATTTAAGCCTGGCTCTTTTGCTGGGCTTTTTTATGTCTATTAGACGATGAATTTGTATTTTATGTCGAAACAAATTCCAGATTAATAAAGATAAATTTACTTTTGAATCGTTAATCAATTAGAAGTAATTTCTTTGTTAAATTAACCACAGATTATGCAACTGTTGTTTTTAGAAGGTTGGTGGGGAAGTTTGAGAGGACTAGAGCAAGCGCTCTGGGGTATTGCTATTATTTCTACTGTCTTGTTTGTCATTCTTTTTGTACTTTATATCATCGGTATTCAATTTGGTACAAATGAAGAATCTCGTGACATTGTTGAGTTTAATAAGACCATGTTTTCTGTAAACAGTGTCATCATCTTTTTAACCTTCTTAGGCTGGGGAGGAATCATCGCTGATAGTTTCGGGGTGAATGATTTCTATATTGGATTGTTAAGTGTTTTCTCTGGCTACATTGGATTGTATCTTTTACTTCAATTAACTGAAAAGATCCTAACTCCAATGATAAAACGTAATTATCAGGTAAGGAATATGATTGATAAAATCGGAGTAACAAGCACCTTGATTCCCGCCAACAAATTAGAACAAGGCCGAGTAAGGCTAACAATCCAAGGAGCCACCAAAGAATTTGGAGCCGTCTCAGAAAGCAAAGCCATATCAGAGCACACTCAAGTACTAGTCGTTGACGTGCTTGATAATGGCTCACTTATAGTAGAACCCGTTAACTTAAGTTTCTTGGGCCCTGAGGGCGCATAATGACCTTGTGCAGTTGAAAACAAGTGTAATAAGGGAACGTATCCAAGAATAGAATACTCCACAACGTTTTCTTATAATAACGTCTTCCTTAGAAATTATGCGTTATTCAAAATAAAGGACAAAAAAATACCCGGCTGTAAGGGATACGCCGGGCTGAAAAATGAAAAACCAAGATGAGACCGAAATTTATTTAAATCAAATTAATTTCCATCGTTTTGACAATTCAAATATAAGAGAGTGTTCGTTGTGCTTCAAATTGAATTAAAACAAATCTTACATTTTCAAATTGAGCGTCTTGTTGTTTCCTAGAGATGAAAATGGCAATAATTAGACATTTTGGTTTTTGTTTTAATTTGGGCGAACATATTAAACTCCTGTATGGTAGTGGTTTGTGAGATATTTAACGAGTTTTTTGATACAGGTACAAGTAGGAGAATACGCTGGGTTGATGGAGTTAACCAATCTTTATGCAATGGTTCTTACATAGAGTTTTATGAAAAAAATATATCTTTCAATGAAACAGGCCTAATTATTATATGATTTTGAACGAATCCCGATCTAAAAGAAAGGGAAAACGCTCCCTGACCTCTGTAATCAATCCCCCACTCAACTCATGCGTAATCAGCTCAGCCTCATCAGTCCCCTCATAAATCAACCGATCTCCCAAAGGAGGAATCACCCTTGAGTCACCACTGTAGTCAAATCCATTTCCGTCTTGCCCTACACGGTTGACACCAATAACAAAACATTGATTCTCAATGGCACGCGCCTGAAGAAGGGACTTCCAAGCATACACGCGCTTTTGAGGCCAACTCGCTACATAAAACATCAGATCATAGCCTTCCGTATTGCGACTCCAGACAGGAAACCGTAAATCATAACAGATCAAAGGACAGACCTTCCAGCCATTCACCTCCGTAATCAGCAGTTCAGTGCCTGCAGTATACGTGTTGTGTTCTCCAGCCATGGTAAACAAGTGCCGCTTGTCATACTGTTTAATTGCTCCATTCGGCGACATCCAGATCAATCGGTTGTAGTAATTACCACCATCCTCTATAATTAGACTTCCTGCGACTACTGCATTGGTCTCCTTAGCCATCTCTGCCATCCATTTTACAGTTGGCCCATCCATCGATTCGGCCAATCTAGCAGCATTCATGGAGAAACCAGTAGAAAACATTTCTGGAAGTAAGATGAGGTCTGTTTTTCCTGCTTGGGGAGTCAGCAGAGCTGTAAAGGCCGCTCGGTTAGCTGTTGCATCTTCCCAAATCAGATCCGCCTGGACAGTGGTGACACGTAGGTTGTTCATAGGATTAAATTTTTAACAGACGTTCTGTTGCCTTGTCTAGCAGATCATCGGTTTTGGCAAAACAAAAGCGAATCACTTTATCTTGCCTCCCAGAGGAATAAAACACAGAAACAGGAATGGCGGCAACACCATGCTCAATGGTCAATTGTTTTGCAAACTCAGTGTCTTTGAGCCCACTGATCTCACTGTAATCTGCCAATTGAAAATAGGTGCCACCTGAAGGGATCATCTTAAATCTTGAGCCTTCAAGAGCTTGCGTAAACCGATCACGCTTTGCTTGATAGAAAGAACTTAGATTTTCATAGGTCGATTTATCCTCAATGAAATCCGCTAATGCGTATTGCATTGGCGTATTGACTGAAAACACATTAAACTGATGTACTTTTTTGAATTCTTTCATCAGTGCTGGTGGCCCCATGCAATAACCGAGTTTCCAGCCTGTGTTGTGGAACGTCTTTCCAAAGGAATAAGTTGCTATACTTCGATGTTTAAGGTCTGGATGTCTTAGGATGCTTGCGTGCTTGACGCCATCAAAAACAATGTGCTCGTACACCTCATCACTTAGAATGATGATGTCTGTATTGTGTGTTAGCTTGGCTAGTTGATCCCAATCGGCATCCGTAAATACATTGGTTGATGGGTTTTGCGGCGTATTCACAATAATCAGCTTTGTCCGAAAATTGATTAACCGTTTGAAGCGATCCCAGTCAATTTCATAGTGCGGCGCTTCTAGCTCATAGGGCACTGCCACACCATCATTTAACTCAATTGCAGGGCGATAACAGTCATAAGCTGGCTCAATGATAATTGCTTCATCATTTGCTCGTATAAAGGCTGTAATCGCTGTAAAAATTGCTTGAGTTGCACCAGCTGTCACCACAATATCTGAAGTTGGGTCATACTGCTCACCATAAAGATGATGGTATTTTTGAGCGATCTGTTCCCTCAGCTTTAGGTGACCTGGCATAGGCGCGTACTGATTTTTGCCTTCCCTCATGTGTTTTGTCACTAGTTCGAACAGTTGATCTCCTGAGTCATAATTGGGAAAGCCTTGGGACAAGTTAATTGCTTGGTGTTTATTGGCTAAGGCGCTCATTATGGAGAATATAGTGGTGCCGGTATTTGGAAGTTTAGAATTAATTTGGATGTTCACTAGCGTACTGTTATTTAAAAATAAATATTATTCTGTTTCAAATTTAACAATAAAAAATTACCCCATCCGAATGCCCATCTTTTTCATTAGAATCGAAGCGTTTAAACTTTGGCAAATGCCTTCTTTAATTTTATAATCAAACGTTAGAGTTTCGCCTTTTACTTCAACTTCAAAGCATAGATTTTCAAGTTCTTTTGGGTTTTCCTCTCCTAGGTAACCCAATTCAAGATCATGTGTTGCAATCAGACCGACTCCCTTACTTTTTACTAGCTGCTTGATTAATGCTTTACTACCGTTGTGCCGATCGTGTGAGTTGGTTCCTTTCAATATTTCATCAAGCAAAAAGAAGACTGGATCTCCTTGCTCTACTACCTCAATAATGTATTTCAATCGCTTGAGTTCTGCATAGAAAGATGACGTGTTTTCATGAAGGGCGTCCTTGGTCCGCATGCTTGTATATACTTGCAGATTAGGTGTTTTGAATTGTTTGGCGCAAACGGGGAGCCCAGTCGTAGCAAACACAATTCCTAGTCCTACACTTCTAAGAAATGTACTCTTTCCTGCCATGTTGGATCCCGTTATCAGTTTGATATGGCCAGCGTGCGGCACAGACATGTTATTGTCTACCCTGTCCTGTGCGTTGATAAGCGGATGACCAACTTCTACTGCTTCCAGTAAGGGGTTTTCTTCATTTACGACGCTTGGGAATATCCAATTTGGATGATTAAAATAGAGCATTCCATAACTGTTGAGCGCGTCAAACCACTTGAGGGATTCAAACCAATTTAACAAGGCGTTTTTGTGCTTATACTTCCATCGTTCTAGTCGCAAAACGTAGTATAAGTCCCAGAGAAAGAAGAGGTTTAAGAAAATTGCAAAGAAATTATTCCGTACGTTCAATTGTCTAATGATGTAGGACAGTTTTTCTAGGGATTCTGATGCTTTTTGATCCTTTAGCATAAACTGCTGATGCAATGCGGCCAACTTTGGGCTTTTAAACTCTTCGTTTTCAATGTGTTGAATTAGTTTTGAATAGTGAACTAATATATCACCTGACTGATTGGTTTTCTTGTGAATGTCATTTACTGCTTCTAATTTCCGGTACAAAATCAGTCCAGGGATTGCCAGAATCAACCATTTTAGTCGCCAAGGCCAGATTTCAGGAGGAATAAACAGTGATCCGAACACAATCAACGGAACAATCCACAAACAATGAATGAGCAACTGCTTACCCAGCATCACAGGTTTATCGTTAAGCCAGTTTTTAAGGGCGTGGAGGTGTTCTGGCTTGTCTTTAAGGTGGAGTCCAATGGCTTGGAAATCTTGAATCCAGCCAAGCTTCTTAGCTAATTCTTTTGTTGCAGTTTGCCGGTCTGAAATCTCATCAATTGTTGTCTGGTCGCTCAGCATTTCTGCATAGGTTTGCTGACCAATAGACGTCACCGATCTATTGAAATAATGGTAAACGGAATATGCACCAAAAATATCAAGATCAGCAGCATAGGGATGACTAGTATCCAGAAAACGATTCCCGTCATCAACACCTTCCAGTTTGCCTTCTAGACAGTTTATCTCATTTGTATTGATTGTTTTTAGATTTTGATGGTGAATTTCAAGCAATTTAATTTTTTTGTGAAAGGCCACAAATCGAGAAAACGCAAACAACAAAACTGCAGACACTCCAAACCCAAGCGCACCGTTTATAGAAAAACAATAAACAGAAATGGCCACTCCAACAGCAAATAGCAATAGGCGAACAATAGAATAGCGCATGTATTGACTATGATATTCCTCTTCTAATTTTTGATACTTTTGAATATTCGAATGATACAATTCTTTGAAATTCATGATACAAATATCGATTTATTCATATTAAAACCAAGAAAAAATAGACGAAGCCTTTATAAACTGCCGAGTTTGGTTCTAAACGTTAACATTTTTGCTAAGAAATTCTATGAATGATTGAAGTCTCGTAGTTTATCCTGAATGCGTACTGGTGTTGATTTTCTTTTTTTTTGGAATAAAGCATGGTGCCTAGTGGTGATTCCTAATCACACTGTTCCACAAATGTATAGTAACAATCCTTGTCCTTCTGAATCATATCTGGATGATTCATAAGAATTGAATAGGTGTCAGAATTGTGCTTTGGGTTTTCAGCAGCTGTATAATTTCTAAAATACAAGTTCGCAAACAGTTCTATAGAGTTTAGGGCATTGCCTGTCATTAGGCATTCACAGTATTCTGGCGTCAGGGAAGGGTTTGTGAATAGCATTCTGTTAATCACTCTTCCTTGGAGCTGTTCTTCTTGGTCTTCTAGTAATTTCCCAAACAGCATCTCATTCTTTTGTGGTTTGGCATTATAGTGAGACACAAGGTACTCATCTCCCGTTTGCACAGGAAGCCCATTTTCAAGCACGATGGTTCCATCGTTCAGTTCTTCCAATTTCAGGTGTCGCATCATGCTTTTTTTGCCATACTCAAAGGTGTAAGCAGCATTGTACTGTTTTCCATTAAAGAGATGATCTTTTACGATGATGGTGCCGCTAGTGATCCGTTTTCTCTGTTGAGCTTGATGATATCTAGTGGCGTATCCAATAAGTAGTATTACGGCAACGATACCGAAGGCCGCCAAGGCTTTCAGCACAGTGTTGTCATATAGTTTATTTTTCCGTTCTTTTCTTTTTTGATTGAGTGGTGTATCGACATCATCAAGGACATCGAATTGGTAGTTGAATTTCCCCTTTTTCTTCCAAACTTTTATTTGGCAAAATTCTTCATCGATAAAAAACTTGTAATTGGCTTTTTCGAACACATCATAATCAATCAACAAGATTTTCATGTTGCAATATATGATCAAATTACCACTAGTAACGCCATGTTTCAAGATGACGCTAGAGGTGCTCCCATTGCCAACAAAAGTCCAATTTGCACTATTCATTTGACAACATAACTGAGTTTATCGTTGAAAAATTGTCGAATTGATTTCGATTTATAAATTTAAGATAATGGTTTTTTAGCTTAGATTCTAGTTATAAAATTAAAGACCGCCAGATTTAACATGGATTTAATAAAAAGATGCAAAATTTTGTCATACCTTGGTTTTATGCAACTTTGTCCAGTAAAGGCCAGATATAACCGTGTTCTAGGGTTTTCCATTTCTTCAATGGTCGCTGTCATTTTTATTTATCTGATCTGGCAACTACAACACTCAATACCCAACGTTTTTTACATTCTAATGGCAATTGCTTTGTTCTCTGCCTACAATATTTATTATTCTTTTACAGCAAAATATAGAAACAGAGCAAAGGTACTCAATCAACCGTTTCCTGGGAATTTCAAGGTGATCCTTTCGGAAAACGTTGCCTATTACAATGCCTTGTCAAGCGAGGAGCAAAAGCGATTTGAGCAAAAGGTTCAGATCTTCCTATCCGAGGTCAGAATCACAGGAATACAAACTCCAGTTAACGATAAAGTTAGGCTGTTGGTGGCTTCTAGTGCCGTTATTCCCATATTTGGTTATAAAGAATGGGAGTATGATAATCTTGGTGAAGTGCTAATCTATCCAGATGCATTTGATGAAAATTTCAACTTTAAAAAAGGCAAACGTAGAATTCTTGGAATGGTTGGTTCTGGTGCATTAACAGACATCATGATTTTTTCAAAACCCTCTTTATTTGAAGGATTTTCGAACAATCAGGATAATAGAAATGTTGGTATTCATGAGTTTGCCCATTTGGTTGATGCGAAAGATGGCGCGTTTGATGGTGTTCCTATAAACTTGCCCTACAAATATTCTCAACCTTGGTTGGATTTGATGTATAAGGAAATCGAGAAAATCAAGGAAGGAAAATCAAATCTAAGGGCATATGGTGCAACAAATGAGGCAGAGTTTTTTGCCGTTGCCACGGAATATTTTTTTGAACATCCTTTTGATTTAGAAAATGATCATCCGAAACTGTATGATATGCTTGAAATCATTTTCCATCAAGACCCAGCACACAGATTCACTCAGGCAATGAAAGACGGATTGGGGTATGGAAGAAAAAAGATTGGTAGAAACTCGAAATGCCCTTGTAAGAGTGGCAAAAAATATAAAACATGTTGTTTAAGAAATAGTTAATCATCTTCATGAAAGTAGCCGTCATTGATATTGGAACAAACACCTTCCATCTGTTAATTGTGGAATCAATCAACCAAAATGGGTTTACTGAAGTCTACCGCGAACGCTTGTTTATCAATCTCGCAGAAAACGGAATTCAGACCATCGGCAGCGCCCCGTACAAACGCGCCCTCAACGCCATGCTCCACTTCAGCGAAGTCATCAGCGAACACGAGGTGACTAACGTGACTGCTCTGGGCACCGCAGCACTCCGCACCGCCTCCAACGGGCCACAGCTCATCACAGATATAAAAGAAAAAACAGACATCCAGATTCAAGCAATCACTGGAGATGAGGAGGCGCGACTCATTTGTCAAGGTACGCGCCTTGCTGTTCCCATGACTGAAGAGCCAGTGCTCATAATGGACATTGGTGGAGGAAGTGTTGAGTTTATCATTGCTAACAACACTAAACAGTTCTGGGCACAAAGCTTCCCAGTTGGCGTGGCGGTGCTCTTCAATCAGTTTCATAAAAGCGATCCGATTTCCAAGGAAGAAGTCAGCACACTTACCGGCTTTTTAACCGAGACCCTTTCTCCCTTGATCGAACAACTTGATAAGTATAATTTTCAAGCGCTTGTAGGCGCATCGGGCACATTTGATGTCTTGGAAAACATTTTAGTAAACGAAAAACAATCTCCTGATTATTCCAGCATTCAAACGGTTGATTTTAAAACGGTCCTGGACCAATGGCAGTATACAAACTTAGAAGAGCGGTTGGCGCATGTAGACATTCCAAATAACCGCGCAGAATTAATAGTTGTTGCCTTTATCTTGATTGACTATATCACGCAGCTCACAGGCATTGAAACAATCTGGATTAGCCGCTTTGCCATGAAGGAAGGAATCATTGTCGATCACTTAAAACTTGAAACCGAACAATGAAAAAAGAATTTACGCACCTCGACAAGACTGGAAATGCTTCAATGGTAGATGTCAGCAACAAGGAAGTCACGGCTCGCACAGCGATAGCCATCAGCAACGTATTTCTAGGAGAACAGGTCATCTCACAACTAACAAACGGGGAACTGATCACAAAGAAGGGAGCGGTTTTCCAAACTGCCATCATCGCGGGTATCATGGCCGCCAAGAAAACCAGTGATCTGATTCCTATGTGCCATCCGTTAGGGTTGACGGATTGCAAGGTTACCATTCAGCCAATCAACAAGGAGTCGGTGGAGATTCGCTGTATGTGTAAGGTGTTGGGCAAAACAGGTGTAGAGATGGAAGCATTGACAGGCGCATCTATTGCTGCACTCACAGTATATGATATGTGTAAATCGTTTGGTCATCACATTGTGATAAACGAAACGAAACTTTTAAAGAAAACTGGTGGTAAGAGTGACGTTGACAATAAATAATTCTAAACCTTTTTTTTGAAATAAAAGGAAACAGCATCCATTAAGGTCAATACCAATAAAAAGCAAGAAAGAATTAAACATTAATAACTACTCCTTCCTCAATTCTCGGTCGATCGCATCAAGCATAACATACTCAATCGATTCTTTTAATGTTGGAATAATGTTAAGAACTGAGTCTAACTTAGATATTTCCAACAATTTTTTAACACTTGGGTGAGCAATTCCGGTTAAAATGAAAGAACCATCATCTTTCCATAGCCTGTTTCCCGTCAATATGGCAGTTAACCCTGAGGAGTCAGCATATTTTACACCAGATAGATCGAGAATTAAATTTTCAGCCCCTTCATTTTTAATAAAAATGAATCTAGACTTTAAATTAGGGGCAATGAAGGAATTTAAGTTCTCTTCGTTTAAAGTAATTAACGTATAGTGATCGTGACTATGTACGGAATATTTCATATTTTTTCTCTTTTTAAGAATAACTGGACAACAAAAGTAAATTATTCTTGGTTAATTTTGGCAGTTAAGCCAGAAGATTTTTGCCAAAACGTGCAAAAATAAGTTTTGGCACTATTTTTTTGCATCTTATTTTTAAATGACTGACATTGAAATTTTAATTCGCAACTTTCATTCTTCAAAACCGTTAATAAACATTAGAAAGAAATTGGTAAAGAATAGAGGAGCGAATAATAGCGTATTATATGAATACTCCTTATATTACCGACGATTTCAATCTTGTTAAGTAAATAGTAAACGCCATCAGCTAAAGACTGATGTAAAAGATAAAGTACTTATGAAGAAATTCTCACCGAAAGTAAAAGAAGTAATCTCAAATAGCCGAGAAGAAGCTATGAGATTAGGACATGACTACATTGGAACAGAACATTTACTTTTGGGAATTATCAAGGAACGAGAAAGCCTAGCAACTCGTGTTTTTGATTCCCTCAGTGTAAATATTGAAAACTTAAGGGATACAATTGATCTACAGGCGGGAGACACTCGTTCTAAATCAACTGATATCAACTTTGGTAAACTTCCTTTGAATAGACAAGCTGAAAAAGTGCTAAAAGTAACATTCCTTGAAGCTAAAATGCTGAAAAGTGATCAAGTAAGCACAGAACATTTAGTCCTGTCTATCCTGAAGCACAATGATAATGTGGCATCCAATATTTTAAATGATTTCGAAGTAGATTACGAAGGTTACAAATCCGAACTTGGATATGTGAACGAAGAAATCAGAAGTGAAGCTCCAGAATCTGAAGAGCCATTTGATGACGAGGGAGAAGGTGGCGCAAGTGGCCGGTACTCACAAGGCTCATCAAGAAAAGGTAACTCGAAATCGCGTACTCCGGTACTAGACAATTTCGGACGTGACGTCACTAAACTTGCTGAAGAGTCAAAGCTAGATCCGATTATCGGCCGTGAAGTCGAAATCGAACGTGTTTCTCAGATTTTGAGTAGACGTAAGAAAAATAATCCTATTCTTATCGGAGAACCTGGTGTGGGTAAAACTGCCATCGTTGAAGGACTTGCACTGAGAATCACTCAAAGAAAAGTTTCCAGAGCACTCTTCGGAAAACGAATCGTGATGTTAGATCTTGCCGCATTAGTCGCAGGAACGAAGTACAGAGGTCAGTTTGAAGAGCGGATGAAAGCCATTATGAATGAGCTAGAAAAGTCGAGAGACGTGATCTTATTCATCGATGAAATTCATACGATTGTTGGCGCTGGTGGAGCAACAGGTTCCCTAGATGCTTCCAACATCTTCAAACCAGCACTCGCAAGAGGAGAGTTGCAAGCGATTGGTGCTTCAACCCTTGACGAATATAGACAGCACATTGAAAAAGATGGAGCACTCGATAGACGGTTCCAGAAAGTAATCATTGAGCCACCATCACCTGAGGAGGCTGTGCACATTCTGCATAACATCAAAGGGAAATACGAGGAATTTCACAATGTGACCTATTCAGACGAAGCGATTGAAGCTTGTGTGAAACTAAGTACTCGATACGTAACAGATCGTTTCCTTCCAGACAAGGCAATTGATGTCTTGGATGAAGTAGGTGCTAGAGTTCACTTGAAGAACATCCACGTACCTGATCATATCGTGAAGCTCGAAGCGCAGATTGAAGCGTTAAAAGAAGAAAAGAACCAAGCAGTTAAAAACCAACAATACGAAGTAGCCGCAGACTTGCGTGATAGCGAGTCTAAACTAGTCCGTCAGCTGGAATATGCCAAAATCCAATGGGAAGAAGAATCGAAAGTGAAACGGTATCCAGTAGAGGAAGAAGATATTGCAGAAGTAGTATCTATGATGACAGGAATCCCTGTAAGACGTGTGGCTGAAAGTGAAAGTAACAAGCTAGTCACCATGGCCGAAGACCTCCAGAAGGATGTGATCGGACAGGACGAAGCTGTTGTGAAAATAACTAAAGCTATTCAACGAAACCGTGTTGGACTAAAAGATCCAAGCAAACCAATTGGCTCCTTTATTTTTCTAGGACCAACAGGTGTCGGTAAAACTGAGTTAGCAAAAGTCCTTTCTAAATACTTATTTGATTCAGTTGATTCTCTGATCAGAATTGACATGAGTGAATATATGGAGAAGTTCTCGATCAGTCGGTTAGTCGGCGCGCCTCCAGGCTATGTTGGTTATGAAGAAGGTGGTCAGTTGACGGAGAAGGTACGACGTAAGCCGTATTCTGTCATCCTACTGGATGAGATTGAAAAAGCGCACCCAGATGTGTTCAATATACTGTTACAAGTATTAGACGATGGTCAATTGACGGACGGACTTGGACGCAAGGTAGACTTTAAGAACACGCTCATCATCATGACATCGAATATCGGTGTTCGTCAATTAAAAGATTTTGGACAAGGTGTTGGTTTTCAAACATCTGCTCGTGAAGAGTCAAAAGAAGATCATGCAAAAGGCGTGATTCAAACTGCCTTGAAACGAACGTTCTCTCCTGAATTTTTAAACAGGATTGATGATGTAATCATCTTTAACAGCCTCTCTCAAGAAGATATCTTTAAAATCATTGATATCACTCTGAAAGACTTGTATGGCAGAATTGAAGAACTAGGGTATAAGTTGAAGCTGACTAAAAAGGCGAAGACATTCCTTGCTAAGAAAGGATATGACCCTGCATTCGGTGCAAGACCATTGCATAGAGCAGTTCAAAAATATTTAGAAGATCCGATGGCTGAATTTATTTTGGCGGAGTCCTTGAAAGAGGGCACTACACTGGAAGCAGACTTAACCGAAGAAGAGGATAAACTATTTATCCGAAAAGCGGGAGAGTCTTCCAAGAAAGCTAAAAACGAAGACATCGAAAAGTAATTAGTACCTGCTAATATTAGATGACCCGGATCACAGCTTTGTGGTTCGGGTTTTTTATATTTTATAGATAAAGGATAACAGGATGCTCAAGAAAATAATCACCACACAACCGCATTGGATATTGTTGATATTAGGAATAAGTTACTTTTTTCTTGCCTTTACATTCAGAGAATGGCATTTGAACAGAACGATTGGTTGGGGTTGGGATGTTAACAATTTTATATGGTTCTCTATGTTGTGGGTTTTTGTAATGCCGATATCGTATTGGTTCCTATTAAGGTTTAAATTCACTCTAAATCCAATATTGATTACAATTCATATTCTGGCGGCGACTATTTTCACTTTTTCGGAGTTTGGCATAGGAGCGCATTTAATTAATTGGGCTCTTTTTTTCTTGAACTTATTGTTCGCTACACTAAATGGAAGAAAAAATAAATCAAGAGACGCTCCTGAAGTTCTAGATCAGCTTCCTTAGTTCTTTTTTATGTTTTCAACTAGTGCATTGTTGCTATTTAACAAAATACTAGGATTACTTGCGATCTACTTTAGGTATAAAAAACCACTAGTTAACTTTCATTGCAATAGAAATTGTGTTCTATCGGTTCTAATTTTAAAGACAGTGCAAAAAGATCTAACACTTGGGTCAGACAAGCGATTTACTGCTCAAAGTGACGCCATCCTTGTGCTTTTATCTGATGACGATTACCGCCTTTTGTATGTAAGTAAATCCCATCTTCCTTTGGTGTGACATCACCGATTACATAAATGTCGTTCATATACCGCACCTTCTCTAGATCGGCTGAGTCAACCGTAAACAGTAGCTCATAATCTTCCCCACCACTCAATGCTACAGTGATTGGATCCATGTTAAATTCTATCGCTTGGTTATACGTTTCTTCCTGAATTGGTACTTGAGCTTCCTCGATAAAAACACCGACACCAGAAGACCGGCAAATGTGCATGAGCTCAGAAGCCAACCCATCAGAAATGTCAATCATCGCGGTAGGAATAAGCTTTGATTGTTCAAACAAATCCACAATGTCTTTTCGAGCCTCTGGCTTCAGTTGACGCTTCAACAAATAGTCATGTCCTTCCAGTACAGGCTGCATCTCTGGATTGGCTGCATACACCTGCTTCTCCCGTTCTAGCAATTGCAAGCCAAGATAGGAGGCACCAAGATCTCCAGTTACACAGATTAAATCACCTGGTTTTGCTCCATTCCGATAAACAATCTTCCCTTTTTCGCCTTGGCCTATGGCTGTTACAGAAATCATCAACCCTTTCAAGCTAGAAGTGGTGTCTCCACCCACCAAGTCTACGTTATATCGTTCACAGGCAGCATACACGCCTTTATATAATTCCTCAATGGCTTCTACTGAAAACCTACTAGAAATGGCAAGGGAGACTGTTATCTGCTTCGGTGTTGCGTTCATCGCGTAGATATCACTGAGGTTGACGACAACAGCCTTATAGCCCAAGTGTTTTAGTGGCGTATAAGACATGTCAAAGTGGATACCTTCCATTAACAAATCTGTTGAAACCACGGTTTGGTAGTTTGCATTGTCAATTACAGCAGCGTCATCTCCAATTCCGTATATCGTTGATTTTTGGCTGGGCTTGTAGTCCGCTGTAATTTTGTCTATCAGTCCAAACTCTCCGATTGTTCCTATCTCAGTTCGCTTCATTAGGTTTAAGTTAAATGTTTTAAAAATGGATTAAACTTCTTCTCTCGACCAATTGTAGTGTTTTGACCGTGTCCACTATAGACAACAGTTTCATCAGGGAGAGAAAACAGTTGAGAGACAATTGCATGCAGAAGGGTTTCCATGTTCCCACCTGGTAAATCAGTTCTCCCAATACTATCGTAGAAGATGGTGTCACCTGCAATCACAAAGCCGTCTGACTTACTGTAGAGCGAGACATGGCCTCTTGCGTGACCAGGCGTAAACAGAATATCTAGTTTTGTATTTCCGAAGGCTATTTTTTGTCCTGGAATTAGAAAGATACCAGGCTTTATCACTGGCTTTTCAGGAAGGCCATAATTTTTACATATCACTGGCAACATATCCATATCTTCTACCGCTTCTTCATGTATTTCAAGGGGAAGTTCATATTTGTTTGCAAAAAAATGATTCCCAAAAACGTGATCAATATGACCATGAGTATTAATAAGTCGAACAGGTTTTAATTTTTTTTCTTCAATGAAAAAAACTATTTTTTGTTCATCCTGTGGCGATAAACAACCAGGATCTACTAATATTGCTTCCTTTGTTTCATCATACACGATATAAGCATTCATCGAAAATGGATTCACTGGAAAACATGCAACATCTGCCATAAAAATTCGTTTTTAATTTGAATGTTAATTCTAATTTGTTTTATATTGAAGTAACTTAATGTCATCATCCTTGTCTAAATAGTGACAAAACCAACGATTAAAGCAAAAAGCCAGTATATTTAACCAAACAAATACGTACTAATATTCGTTAAATAATAAATATCCGCAAAAGTAATCATTCTTAATGGTTCTTTGGAAAAACAAGAAGACTGAACGAAAGATTTATATGCAAAATATTATATGGAGATTCATTCCTGCTATTGCCTTACTGCTTGTTTCCTTTGCATTGAATGCCCAAGGAATAAAAACAAAGTATGGAAAAAACAGGGTTCAATATCAAAAGTTTGATTGGAAGGAGTATGATTCTCCTAATTTCACAACTTACTGGTATGAAGGTGGTGAAGATCTGGGTAAATATGTGGTTCAAGTAGCCGAAAATGAATATCCAGCACTTCAAAACATATTGGAATACAAGGTGGCGAATAAGATTAAGATCATTGTCTATAGTGATTTATCTGATTTTCATCAAACTAATATTGGTCAAGAAGTTCCCTTCTATAATACTGGAGGAATAACTAAAATCATTGGCAACAAAGTTTATCTCTATTTTAATGGTAACCACCGAGATTTTCAACGCCAAATCAAAGAAGGAATTACAACCGTTTGTCTCAACCAGATGATGTTTGGCGACAGCTTTCAAGAAATTGTTCAAAATGCTGTATTGTTAAACCTGCCTGAATGGTATACCAAGGGATTGATTGCTTATGTGGGGCAAAGCTGGTCGCAAGAAGCCGATGACAAATTGAAGGATGGCATTCTTTCCGAAAAATATAAAAACTACATGGATGTTGTAAAGGATGATCCAGAACTTGCAGGTCACTCTTTATGGTATTTTATTAGTAATAATTATGGGAAATCAACCGTTTCTAATTTATTGTACCTCACTAGAATTAACAGAAGTGTTGAATCTGGATTTTTATATGTTCTAGGAAGTTCATTCATACAAACTACCGACTCCTGGCGACAGTTTTACTCACTCCGGTACAGCCGTGAAACCAAAGACACCTACTTGCCAGCAGAAGATGGGATAAACACAGGGGGGGCGAACACAACGATTTCAGAAGCAAAGCTAAACAAACAAGGCAATCAACTCGCATACGTTAAAAATCTGAACGGCCGCTACGATGTAATTATTAAAAACCTGAAAGAGGGGACAGAAAAAACCATTTTTAAAGGTGGATTTAGAAATACGGTGCTAGAACCAGATGTGCAATACCCAATGATTACATGGTCTGGGAATAACCTCATCATCATTAGTGAAAAGGCAGGCAAAATCAAACTGACAAAATATAGCAACGGCACCACCACCTCTCAACCATTAGACAAACAGTTTAAGCGATTTTACGGTATCGACGCCTTATCTGGTAAACAGTTAGTCGTATCAGCATTGAGAGACGGACAGGTGGATCTATACCTAATAAATACCGGAGGAGGAAACCCGAAAAGAATAACCAGAGATGTGTATGATGATGTCAACCCAATTGGGATTACCCTCAATGAAACAAAAGGAATTCTCTTTGCTTCAAATCGTTTAACAGATCAGCTAGTAGCCGAAAAACCTGTTGGATACTGGAATCCTTCAAGGCTTGATCTCTACTTCTTTGACTTAGATAAACAATCAACAAAGCTTATCCGTGTGACGGATACACCATTTGCGAATGAACATCATCCAATTAAAATAGGGGAAAATCAATTTGGGTTTATTAGTGATGAAAACGGCGTCAGCAATCGATACATTGGTCGCTTGGAGCAAAAGGAATTGTACAAGGAAAGAATCATCACCACAATAAAAGGAGAACAGATTGTCCTAAGAGAAGATGCAGTGGCAGACATCCCTAGCAACCAGATTGATACCTCAATACTCAAGCCAGTCTACGGAATAGTTGCAAGCACTTATCCTGAAACCAACTACCAGCAAGGCATCCTCTCACATAGCCATGTCAGTAGCTTAGGAATGACGGCAGAAGTCATTAGAAACAAAGGGAAACAACAGTTATACCTAGCCCAGGTGACCACAGACAAACCAGCTACCTTAAAACCAACAGACTACAGAAAATCGCTTACCCCTAAGAAGAAAGCCGCGAATGAAACACCTGTTATCGATCGGGTGATCAAGGAGAAAAAGAAGCGGAAGAAAGTGAAAGAACCAGAACCAGACCAAAGCGTTCCTAAAAAAGAGGATTCAAACCAAGGCACTTCTGAAGATTCGGATCAGAAGGATACTAAAATAGATGTGGACAACTATTTTTTCCAAAGTGACTTTGAGGAAGAAGACAGCCGCCAAGAGAATAGCACAGAACCAAGCCCAGAGAATCAAGAGGAACTGCCCGTTGCTGAAAAGAAAACACCCGCTAAGCCTAAAAAAGTAAAAAAGAAGAAAGAACAAGGGATTTATGTTCTTGACGAACGCAAAGTAAAGCCTTATCGAGCTGAATTTAAAACAGAATTCCTAACCTTTCAAGTAGATAATGGACTATTGTTTGAAACAATGGATCTCTACACGAGGAAAACATTCCGCTTTGGAGATGTTAACCTGTCCTCAAAAACACAAGAGGGAGAAGGCCTCTTTCGCTATGCGCCTGTTGGCTTTTTATTAAACAGCTCGATCACAGATGTAATGGAGAACCATCGCTTCCAAGGTGGTCTGCGTATCCCCTTTACATTTGATGGAATGGAGTATTTTCTGGTTTACGAAAATCGGAAAAAAAGACTGAATAAGGAGCTGTTTTACTATAGACGATCTAATCAAATTCCTTTTCGAGAAACAAACGGCCCACCCCTAAACAGTAGACTTGTAACCAACTATACTGGAGTAGTGTTGAAGTATCCAGTCAATCTGTTTACTAGCATACGGGTAACGCCTACAATTAGAAATGACAGAAACACACTTTTGGCTTCTGAATACATGGCGCTAGGCTCAGAACCAATCACTGAGCAACGCGCAGGATTAAGAACAGAGTTTATTTTTGACAACACAAAGAACATTGCCATCAACATCTTTAATGGCTCGCGTTTTAAAGCCTATTATGAAGTGCAAAAGGAGTTTGTCGCACGATTAGGTACAAGCAACGAATTTGGACTTGAAAAAGGCTTGTTACATGTGCTAGGCGCTGACGCCCGACAGTATATTCCTGTCAACAGACACACGATTTTTGCTGCGCGAGTAGCAGGCGCAACGTCATTTGGTAGAGAGAAGGTCTTGTATTATCTCGGAGGAGTAGACAACTGGGCATTACCGCTTGGTAGAAGTTATAAGTCCAACACAGAAATACCTGTATCAGCAAACGGTGATTTTGCTTATCAAACCTTGACTACGAACTTAAGAGGATTTAAAAATAACATTAGAAACGGAAATAGCTTTGCTGTTGGTAATTTGGAAATGCGAATTGCGTTGATCAATTACATCTCAAAAACACCATTGAAATCTGCATTTTTTCGAAATTTTCAAGTTGTTCCGTTTTTTGATATCGGTACTGCTTGGGAAGGGAAATCGCCATGGTCAAAAGAAAATCCACTAAACACAGTACTGATCAACGATCCCAACAAACCGATAAGCGTAAAAGTTAATTATTTCAGAAATCCGATTGTAATGGGTTATGGTGCTGGAGTTCGAAGTGTCCTGTTTGGCTATTTCGTTCGCCTCGATCTAGGCTGGGGTGTTGAAACTGGAATCATTCAAAAGCCTGTGGTCTATGTTTCTTTAGGAAAGGATTTCTAAAAACGGAATTTCGATATAAGATTCGTGTCCGTGCGTCTTTTTCAAATGAAGACGATTAAAAAGACTTACTTAATCTCTAACTATTTTATGAAAACACCACACATTTACCATTTCACTCCCAAAGAGCTGTGGGAATCGGGCAAGGCTTCCAATAACTACCTGCCAGAAGGCTTTGATGAAGAAGGATTTATTCACTGCTCCTCGTACAGTCAGATTTTACGGTCTGCAAACAAGCATGCTGATAAGACAAAAGAAATCATACTATTAAAGATTGATCCGAAAGCACTTACCTCTAAGCTGGTTTATGAAAATACAAGTGGTGGCACAGAACCGTTTCCTCATATCTATGGTCATTTAAACAATGAAGCTGTGATTGCTGAATACGCATTTTCGCTCGGACTTGATGGCACTTTTCAACTACCATTCTAATGCCAGATAAACTGATATTCGGTGTGCTGATTGTTGTTGGACTGGTGTTTTTCGGAAGCTGCCGCTTATCCAAGAAAGCAACTACTCAATTAGTAAAAACGCTGCAGCTTAATACACTTACCGTAAAAAATCTAAGTGAAGAAGTTACAAAGAACGATGAAATAGAAATCCATGTATTTTTACTAGATCATCGGAATAAAATTTTGACAGATACCTTGATTTTACTAGAATTTACGAAGGAAAATCAATCAAAAAACATCCCTTATCTACTGCCAATTAAAAGTCAATCCAATCGAGTATTGATCGCTCTAATTGAGCAAGATCACGAAATTGATGCCAGCAAGCGAAATCACCAAGTACTCAATCGTGTTTTCAGCGATCCAGAATGGAAAAATGGTCCACTAGCAGAACTAGCCCTCAGTAAGCAGCTTGGAGATGATGATTTACTAGGAATAGAGACAATAAATTTTTACGCTGGAAGAAATTCCCCACCAGTAAAACAAGCCCCAGTACAGCGTATATTTGACGGAAGTCACTTGATGGATCGATATGAATATCTCTTGAAATTTACGATTGGGCGATAGATTTGAATTGTTTATTGCCTAGGAATACCTTGAAAGCGGTCAATAACTTATTTTTATTCTACGAAATCTTCAGTTTGCAATATGAAGCTCTAAATTCTAAGCAATTTTGTAATTCGGCTTAGAAACCTGATGCTGATCAGCATCCAACAGTTGAAAAGAATACCCCAGATCACTATAATGCTTCAACACTTTAGGAAGTGCGTACTTTAGCTTATCCATCGCCTTTAGGCTATCATGGAACACAACGATAGATCCTGGTTTTGCATATTCCAGAACATTCTTAAGACATTCTTCTTTAGAAATTTTGGGATCGAAATCACCACTTAACACATCCCACATTACTATTTGGTAATGACGTTGCAGGAACTGAGCCTGTTTGCGCTTCAATTTTCCATAAGGAGGGCGAAACAGATTAGACTTTACAAGAGCAGCGCATTTTCTCACATTTATGAAATAGGAGGCATTCTCTTCTAGCCAGCCATTTAGATGATTGTAGGTGTGATTAGCAACGGCGTGCCCTTCTTCCTTTACCTGATTGTAAATGGCTTTGTGTTTTTCTACATTCTCACCCACACAAAAGAATGTCCCTTTGGCATCGTATGCTTTTAACTGATCAAGCACCCAAGGAGTTACTTCAGGAATTGGTCCATCATCGAATGTTAAATACAATACCTTTTCCGTTTCCTGAATTTTCCAAATGAAATTCGGGAAGAGGTTTTGTATAAACTTTGGTGTTTTAACTAAGTACATTCGAAAGATGGATATTTGTAAAACTTGTTAAGCTAATGTTAAATTCAGTTAAAACTAAATGCAAAAACTACTCCAAATATTGGACAATAATGTTCTATCTCCCTCATAAACAGTAGGTTTTGTTTTTATTGTGTTTTTTGTAAATGCTTACTGGTTTAATTATCAACGACTTGTAAGGATCGCTATTGAAAGTGTTTTAATTAAAAAAACGAAATTTAATTTAACATCGTAATTAAAATAATCGCTTTAAATGAATACTTGGTCTGGTTTATGGATATTAGGTAATTATTCATATTTCTTTTGTAATTTGGCATCAATCTATGATAACGTTATTTAACTTTTAATTATCAATCATGAAAAATTTATTATTCTTATTAGCAATTGTCTTTATTTTACCTTCCTGCGGAACAACTGGACCTAGCTCTGGAAGTGGTGATACTGACAATGGATCATACAGCAATGAAAACCCTTGCGATAGAACTCCGAAAGATCCAACTAAGATCGAATGGATGAACGATCTTATTACGAAACATAAGATAGAGCAGGTCATTCGTTACGATCACCAAGAAAATATCGTTTATTTCTTTAAGATCTTAAAATGTTGTGATTTTCAAAGTTTCCTTTACGATTGTAACAACAATAGAATTTGTACGGATGGTGGCTTCACAGGTGGAGATTGTCATGGAATGTTTAAGCAATTAACAAGTGAACAAATTATCTGGGAAGCTGAAGGAATAACCACCACAGAATAAACAAGGCCTGAATAGCAGGATAATTTTATAGGTGCGAGATACAAAGTTGAAGAACCATTCTTTACTTTGTATCTTGCATTTTTTATTTTAATAAACAGAACTGGTTTTATGCAAAACCCCCACCTTGATGCTAGTGATGAGAATCTTTCCCATGAGGACAAAAACATGGAAAAATCGCTGCGCCCTCAAGAGTTATCAGACTTCGCGGGACAGCCTAAACTAGTCGAAAACTTAGGTATTTTCATCCAAGCAGCTAGAGGCAGAGACGAAGCCTTAGATCATGTGCTACTACATGGCCCTCCAGGACTAGGAAAAACAACCCTTTCTCATATCATCGCCAACGAACTAGGAGCGGATATGAAATTGACTTCTGGGCCCGTTCTAGAAAAACCTGGAGATCTTGCAGGACTGTTGACAAACCTAGGAGAGGGCGATGTTCTTTTTATTGATGAAATCCATCGGCTTAATAATGTCGTAGAAGAATACCTCTATTCCGCAATGGAGGATTATCGGATTGACATATTAATCGATTCTGGCCCAAATGCACGTAGCATACAGATCACTCTCAACCCATTTACCCTAGTCGGTGCCACCACGCGAATGGGATTACTGACCGCTCCAATGCGTGCTCGTTTTGGGATCAACTGCCACCTCGATTACTACGATATCCCAACATTGATTCATATTGTAACACGGTCTGCAGCAATCCTAGATGTCGAAATCTCTAAAGATGGAGCAAGGGAAATTGCTCGTCGCAGCAGAGGCACCCCTCGAATTGCCAATGCCTTGTTAAGAAGAATTCGAGACTTCGCTCAAGTAAAAGGAAACGGTAAAGTAGATTTAAAGATCGCACAATTTGGACTTTCCGCCCTAAACGTTGACGAAAGTGGCCTTGACGAAATGGATAACCGAATACTCTCCGCCATTATTAATAAATTTAAAGGTGGACCAGTAGGTATCTCCACCATTGCTACTGCTGTAGGAGAAGAAGCAGGAACCATAGAGGAAGTGCACGAACCCTTCTTAATACAAGAAGGTTACCTTCAACGAACCGCTCGCGGAAGAGAAGCAACTGAAAAGGCATATCGTCACCTTAACATCGTTCCCCCAGCAGAAAACGGACGTCTTTTTTAAGCTGTTTATCACAAAAGTCAAGGAGACAAACGAAAACAAAGTCAAACACGTAATACGGATTTCTACAGTAAATAATTAATAATTAAACATTAATAATTGACCATTATCTTCTTCTTTCCTCCTTTTCAGAAAATTAAGTTATTATTTTATACCAAAAAAGTTGATAAGAACTTGTATTTTTGCCCAAACTCATCAATAAGGCGGTATCATAAACTTTAATAGCTTGATTTACATGCCTATTTGATGGAATTATTCACCCAAGTTAAAGAAAACGACATAATATGAAGTTCAGCACGTCTTCATCCGATTTGTTAAAACAATTGCAAGTAGTCGCTGGGGCCATTGGTTCTAACCCTGTATTGCCAATCCTAGAGGATTTTTTGTTTACAATAGATGGAAATACACTAACCATTGCGGCAACTGATTTGGAAACTTCAATTATCACTTCAATTGAAATCCAAGCAGACGCAAATGGTAAGGTCGCTATTCCTGGTAAGATTTTATTGGAGACCTTGAAAGCGTTGCCAGATCAACCAATCACGATTGTAGTAGATGATGAGACGTTTGCGATTGAGATTACTTCAGCATATGGTAAATACAAATTGGCTGGTGAAAATGGAGCAGATTTTCCGCAGATCCCTGAGCCAGATTCTGTAGATTTTGTCAATGTGCCTTCGTCAGTCTTAGCCAATTCAATTGCTAAAACACTGTTTGCTACGAGTAATGATGAATTGCGACCAGCAATGAGCGGCGTTTTCTTTCAAGTAGATTTTAATAAGATCACTTGTGTTGCGACAGATGCACACAAGTTGGTTAAACATGTTTATAACAAGGCAAATAGCGAGGTCTCTACCTCTTTCATCATTCCTAAAAAAGCACTTCAGCTGTTGAAAGGCGTGTTGCCAAATGGTGGTGATGTTAAACTATCATTCAACAAAGCCAATGCCTTTTTTAATTTTGATGATGTACAACTTGTTTGTCGGTTGATTGATGCCCGTTATCCTGACTATAACGCGGTTATCCCTACGGAGAACCCGAATGTAGTAACAGTGAACAAATCTGACTTTCAGAACTCACTTAAGCGGATTGCTATCTATGCAAACAAAACAACAAATCAGGTCATCCTAAACATCAACCCAGGTAGTCTAACCGTTTCTGCACAAGATCTTGACTTCTCTAACGAGGCAACTGAACAGCTTGTTTGTGCTTACGATGGAGATACGCTAAGTATTGGATTTAATGCTAAGTTCCTAGTAGAGATGTTGAGTGCAATGGATACGGATGAAGTTAAAATTGAGCTTTCAACACCAACAAAAGCAGGAATCATTATTCCTTCTGACGATAACGAAGAGATTGACATTCTTATGTTAATCATGCCTGTTATGTTGAATAAGTAACAAAGGAACTAGTTTTTAAAAGAATATATGAGTCCTAGGATTACCCTAGGACTTTTTTCGTTTAATTATTTCCTACCGAATGGTTGAACGGGTGTAAGGTTTGCCCAAACTCAAGTAACACCTTACGTAAAAATAAAAAACCACCAAGATTGGTAGTTCATCTCTTCCTAAAATAAATAAAGGCTGCAGGGTATAAAACCTAGCAGCCCCCCGATGTTTGTTTCTGTTCTAAAATGTTCGGTAGTTAATATTACGCCTCATTTAGATTTTTGTTGCATATTTTTAACAAAAAATATTACTTTTTATTGAACATACGCACAACGTGCTATATCTCAGCAATTTACTTATTATTCATTCCAACCCCATTTCCGAGTTTACACTCAGGACACACGTCATAAAACGAATTAAGCCCACAGTCTAAAAAGTTTGCGAACTCTGCAGCATCAGGCGTATACTCCTTTGGCAGACTAAGTAACCTTTCCTCGTGGGAAGCCAAGACATAATAGGGTTGGGAGTTGGCATTAAAGTGTGTGGCTTGGAAATCTGCCCACTTGTTGCCTACTGTCCGCTTAGTCTTTCCGTCGAATTTAGAGGTGTACTTTTGATCTAGTTTGGTCTTATCGTCTACGTACAATGACACTACCACAAAATCCTCTCTCAATCGCTTCATGATCTCCGGCTTTGGCCATACGAACTCTTCCATTTTACGACAGTTTACACAGCCATAGCCCGTAAAATCGATCAGCATTGGCTTCTTGTGCTTCTTAGCATATGCCAACCCTTCCTCATAGTCTTTAAAGCAATCTAAGTTGTGTGGACACTTCACTGGTCGGAAGAAGTTATAGTGCACAGCAGGAGCCAACCCACTAGTGACATACAAAGGTGTATAAGTCAATAGACTATAAGTAAACGCACCTGTCAAAACTAAGGAGCCGATTGCTGTTGCTAAACGCGCCAATCCAAGTTTCTTCCGAGGACCGTCGTGCGGAAAGCGGATGATACCAAATAAATATAAGGTAAGGCCAAGCGCTAAAATCGCCCAGAGACCCATGAACAACTCAAATTTCAAGAAGTTCCAGTGATACGCTAAATCTACAATCGAAAGGAATTTCAATGCAAGCATCAGCTCAAGGAATCCAAGTACCACCTTTACAGTGTTCATCCAGCCACCTGACTTCGGAAGGGAGTTTAACCAACCTGGAAAAGCAGCAAACAACGTAAATGGAAGTGCTAACGCTGTCGCAAATCCTAACATACCAATCGGTGGTCCCCAAGAGATTCCCCCATCAATAGAGGCCGTTGATTTTGCCGCTTCTACTAGTAAGGTTCCGATAATTGGTCCTGTACAAGAGAAGGAAACAATACCTAACGTAAACGCCATAAAGAATATTCCTAGTAATCCACCTTTTCCAGCAAGTGCATCTGTTTTATTCGCCCAAGAGCTCGGTAAACGGATTTCGAAAAACCCGAAAAACGAAAAGGCAAACACGACAAACAGCACAAAGAACAGCATATTTACAAACCCGTTGGTAGAAATATCATTCATCACTTGTGGCCCGAAGATCAAGGTTAAAACCATCCCCAAACTAACATATATGACGATGATAGAAAGGCCGTAAATTAAAGCATTCTTAATTCCAGCAGCTTTATTATCACTTTGCTTGGTAAAGAAGCCAACTGTCAAAGGAATCATTGGGAACACACATGGTGTCAATAAGGCAATCAGACCTCCACCAAATCCCAATAAAAAGATCAACCAGAGGTTGGAAAAGTCCTTTTTATTTCCGCAATCATTGACTGGCTCACCAAATTTGCCACTTCCTCCTGTTACTCCGACTTTATCTCCACCAGCATCTGCAATAGCATTGTCTTCACCTAGCGTCAAACTAAAATCTACGTCAGTTGGTGGTAGGCAACGTTCATTGTTGCATGTCATATAAGTAACAAACCCGTTCACAGTTTCTGTTCCCGCAGGTACTTTCAACCGTTGGATAAGGGTCATGTTTTGGCTAAACTTCTTGAGATCAATCCCAAAAACGGGATCAAAGCCTGACTTTTCTTTACCGCGCTCCTTCGCTTTACCTACTAGTTCAATGCCTTTTGGGTCTTCAATCTCAAAGGATGTTGGAATTGGTCCTTCTCCTTCAATCACCTGAGAATAAACATACCATCCGTCGTCGATCTTGGCCGTCAAAACTAAATCAAATTCAGTATCGCTGATTTTCTTGCTATTGAAGATCCATTTGACTGGTGCGAATATTTCTGTACTCGTATTGCCTCCTAGGTTTTTTAGGATATTGGTTGGAGGAATGTCCGCTTGTGCGATTGCCTTGTTATCCTCCTCAGCAACTTGCGTTGGAGGTTTTCCCTTTCCCAGCGTTGGCTTTTTCTGGGAATTCTTCACCACAGTTTCCTTGATCTCCTTTGCCTTTTTGAAGGGCTTAGGCGTTTTGACAACCGGTTGCTCTTTGGGAGGGGCTGGTACAGGCACTGGCACCGTTTTAACAGGTGGTGGTGCTTGTATGCTTGTTGTACCACCATCCTTTTTACCAGGGAAGAGTGAACCGTTGATTGGTTTTTTCTCTGGTTCTGGAGTTGTTGGTGGCTTTATTGTTGTTGTTGGCGTTGGTTTAGTTTCTACGGTTGGCTTTGGAGCTGCTTTCGGCTTTGGTGAGCCTCCTGCTGCTAAGTCAAATGTAAAATCGATTGGTGTGGGAGGAAGGCATTGCACATCATCACACGTCATAAATTCAAGATAGCCTGTTGCTTTTGCACTTGACCCAGCAACTTTTACACGCTGAGTAAACGTAGCATGATTGTCAAAATAGGCTAGATTCATGCCGAATAGTGAACTGAATTTTGTAGTCAATTCACCATCTTCTTTCGTTTTTCCAACGACTTCATATCCTTTGATATCTTCAAAGTTGAAGGAAGTCGCTACTGGTCCCTCGTCACTTTCTAGAAACTGGGAATAGACATGCCACCCATCATCTATTTTAGCTTTGAAGATGAGATCGTACTCATTATCTGATACCTGTTTTTTGTCAAAGCTCCATTTAACTGGAGTCTTTATTTGTCCTGTCGCAATATTGATCACGAAACAAGAGAGAATAAGGAATATTATAGTCCTCATAAATTATATTTTTTCTATTCGTTTAGTAATAAACGATGTCTTGGATTGCTCAAACCAAATTTGATATATATGGTTTGTTTACTAACTCTATTCAAAAAACTTACCACAAATATACAAGTTATACGGAAATTAACTGGTTAAGGATTGGTTAAGCTTCTTCAAATGAAACAATAATTTTTGATGGAAATTGTTCATTCTACGAATCTATCGTATCTAAGGCTTTAGTAATCAAAAAGTTACGCAATTTTTTAGTCGATTTAAATAATCAGCATTTATTGATAATAAATTAAAATACAGGCAATTAGGGAGTGGTTTATTTTATTTATTAACTAAAAATTATGTTGTTAATGTCCTGTTTTTGACAATTACTATGCAACAGTCGTTTCCTCTTTCAAATTCCAACCAAACCACTTCCAACAAACCCCTAGAAAGATGAGGCCTGCAATAAATAGAGATATGAAGTCCATTAAAGGGTAGATCTCGGTAGCGCGGAACATGGCTGGTGTTTGTAAAGCAGAAGCCTCGTGAGTAATAAACAAGGAAAGGAAGATATTATTTGCAGCATGCGTTCCCCAAGCCAATTCAAGACCATTATCCAGCACTGTGACAATGCCAAACAATAGCCCAAAGGTCATGTATTGTGCCATAGCGATCCACATACCAAACTCAGCGACTTCAGGGTTAAAGATATGCAGCAATGCGAAGCCTAAACTTGTTATAAAAACAGCAATCCATTTGTTTTTTGTTAGCAATTTAAATCCTTGTAATAAATAACCACGAAACAAAATTTCTTCAAATCCAGTCTGAAATGGAATCAAAATCAAAGAAAGGACCAGCAATACTAGGAATTGAGATGGTTGGAAATTCCACTCCAAAGTTCCTGGCATCATCAATTCACCTAGCCCAACGATAACAACGGACAAGACAATCCACAAGAAAAAGCCTTTAAAGAAACGAGCCCATCGAAAACGATAAAAGCCAGTAGTAGTGTCGGTGAATGTTCGATCATGCAATTGTTTAATTGTCCAGATCATAGCCCAAAATCCTACTAGGAAAGGAATCATCATTAAGATGAACAATGTATTTTTAGATAATCCTGAATTTGCGAACATTTCATTCATATCCAACGCTCCAGAAGATAAGCCGCCATTCTGCTGCAATGCAATCATAAGCGGAACTGCTCCAATTAGCTGTGATGCGATAAGAACGACAACAAGTGTTACTAGATATCTCCAGAACTGGTTTTTACCTTTTTGTGCTTTTAAAAACATTAAGAGTAAGGGTTTATTGTTATTGATTAATGTTAATTAAAAAAGTAGTATCCTAGGTTAAAACACTAGCAGTTAGGGAGTTGAACAATTGTAGACCATCAGTATTTCCTAGGATGGTTTCAGCAGCACGTTCTGGATGTGGCATCATACCAAATACATTTCTATTCTTATTGCAAATGCCAGCAATGCCTTCTAAGGAGCCGTTTGGATTAGAATCGTCATTGGTTACCCCTTGTTCATCTGAATATTTAAATAGAATTTGATCATTTTGAATCAAATCTAAAATCGTATAATCATCAGCGTAGTAGCGGCCTTCAGCATGTGCGATTGGAATTTTCAAGACCCCTCCAGTCGGAATTCCTTTTGTAATTGCAGAATTGGTTGTCTGCGTTTTTAAATAAACATTTTTACAAATAAATTTCTGACTATGATTCCTTAATAACGCTCCAGGCAACAAACCAGATTCACATAAGATCTGAAAGCCGTTGCAAACACCCAATACATAGCCTCCTCGATTCGCAAATTTGATGACTTCCTTCATGATGGGAGAATGGCTAGCAATCGCACCACAGCGGAGATAATCGCCATAAGAAAACCCTCCTGGCAATACAATACAGTCCTCTTCAGTAAAGTCTTGTAGTTTTGTGTCTTTGTGCCATATTTCAACCACTTCATGACCGACCACTTGCCCAAGCACATGGATCATATCACTATCACAATTGGAACCAGGAAAAATCACTACGCCAAATTTCATACTTGATGGTATTTTAAAGTCGTTTTAAGAACTTTTAGGTTAAAAAATCAGAATAATTAAACCAAATGGCTAAGACGCACAAAGTTAAAAAGAAAACTTCGGCAATTGCCTTTCTTTTGATTCCTAAAAAACTAAGACTCATGAAAATACTTAGTGGAAAAAGAATAAACATACCGTCTTCTAAGCATACTCTATGTTGGATGAGGATAGAACTAATCGCTACAATCTGAATTAAAAAAACCAGATTGACATATTTTTGTATTTGAATGGTTTTCTTTGAAAGATAAGTTTGAAAACTCAAAAATGAAAGGATAATCAGCAATCCGACCACAATTATCCGTCCCAAACCCTTATAAAACTCAAGGGTAGAGAAGTCAACTATATTAAGGTGTGTGAACTGTTCCGTCCCAAAATAGGACAGCAAATCCAGCCAGAAGTAAACCGTGAACGCTAGAAAAAACGGTACAAGGTACCCCAAAACAGCAATCAGCAACTCATTGAACCGCACTTGGCGCAACGATATCACGCCTAGTAATCCGAACAACAGAAAAACTGCACTCGAAAAATGAAACAAACCAGCCACGCCGATCCAGAATCCCACATTAAATATATTCCCAGTTGCATGGTTTTTCTTGTAGGTCGCATACAGCTCAATCACTGCAACAATTAGAAATGTGTTGGCCAGCAACGCAGAGGAAAGCATGGCACTAGGATTCAGAAACGCCGTCAATAGCACAAAGAACCCCGCAGGAAAAAAAGTATAAGGTGTACTGATCTTAAATCCATTCGCAAATTGATTGATTGCCAAGGCTTGCCCAATAATTAAGATCAGATAAAACGCCTTGGAAAGCAGCACTTTCCCTTCCAACCATTCCGCCAACATCGCCGAAAATACTCCGTTTGATTGGGTCTCGTACACTGTACTTCCTAAAAATATTGGAAAGTGTAATATCAGTGCATACACCACTACAAGTAGCGCGACAAACAGCTGATTTGATCGGAGAAGATTAAGCACGTTTTTAATTTTAGTTGTTTCTTGAGTCAGTACAAGGATGACCTGCCTAGTCTATCACTCAAGATTACGTCCAAAAGTAATAAATTTTAAGTAAAAAAAGGGGGTAGACGAAAGTCGGTTGACAATTGACAATCCTCGTTAAATGAATCGGAGCAATCCTCGTAGGTCAAAAAATGACCGGTTAGTCGTCTGTTAAAAAAGGAACATTGTGAATTTCCTATTCGCCCATTTCAATTACATTCAGAAGCGTTCTGAATGCTCCAAATTTTCCTGAGTACCGTTTTGTGTGAGCTGCTTGCAACGCTGGAGCATGCTTTTGCTGATAGTAGTCTAGTGTCTCATGGCTTTCGCAGAGATATTGAATGGCAAATGTTGTTTGGTCTGGATTACGATCATCGATGACTTGACTCATCTTGTACTCTTTAAAGCAGCCAGTTGCCATAACTTCACGGATATGGACTTCCTTCATCCATTTTATCCAGTCATCCTTAATAGCGGGTTCTAGGACTATAGTGACATTATACAAGACCATTATCGTCTGATTGGAGTGTACCTAGAGGCGTTTGCTGGATCAATTTTGATCATGACACCATATACAGAACGCCTTTGATTAGAAGGTGCACCGAGCATGACGTCTACCACTTCTGCTGATTTTGCATTGATGAACATCTGAACAGCCAAAGCATTCGGATAAGCTGTATTTACGTTTCGGACTTTCGTCATCGCGTTGACAACTCCTTCAAGACCTTTTTCTGTATCATCAGCCATAAAATCAAGTCCTCCACGGTGATAGAGATAAGAAGCTTCGCGTAAAGGGGTAGATCTTGGATTCAAGACACTTTCGATCATCCAATAACGGTTTCGATTCGTAGGCGTTTCTAAAGCTCCCCAACCATCAACACCTTGAGGCACTGCGTTCATTATATTGTTGGCTTGCTGAAAATAAGGGGCACCACCAAGAAGAGAAAAAGAATCATAGTCTAAGCCGATCATGTAATATGCATAAAATGCAAGAAGAGAAGTTAAGTTGGAGGCATAACCGCTTTCAATGTATTCTAAAGGTTGAAATTCTTGATAAGTAAAGTTGAACTGATTGTCCTTATGCTCAAGGATGACGGTTTTATAATTTGATCCGTAAACTGGTCGATTTGCTTGAATAAATAGTTCTCCTTTAAAGGAAGTTGGACCTAGTTCTTCTTTGATATTGATTTGAACATTGCAATTAATTCGTTCTGATTGCTGGAATTCATCTTCTGTCCATTTCGTATTGTTTAAAAACTCCATAATAGAGTTTTCAAGTGTTTTAAAGACTTTAGGGTCTACCGTTTGGAGTTTCGGAGTGTTGATTTTCACAACGGCATTTATCTCTTGCGCTTTTCCAAAAAAGTAAACGAGAAGGAGTATGCTAAGTAGAATTAATTTTTTCATTATTAATTGTTTTTACCGTTGACGATCGTAATTAAGTAATTTACGATATCTTTTGCAACAAGTTGCTTTGATTTCAAATCAAATTTCGTAATGTTTCTATGAATATCAACGATGGTAATCTTATTGGTATTGTGTTGAAACCCTGCTCCTTTGTCTTGTAGGGAATTTAACACGATAAAATCAAAGTTCTTTTTGGCTAGTTTTCCTTGTGCGTTTTCTAGCTCATTATTAGTTTCTAAAGCGAAACCAACCAAGAATTGATGACTTTTTTTCTGCTTACCTAGTTCTTTTGCAATGTCTTTTGTCTTGGTGAGTTCTAAGGTAAACGTCTCCGTTTTTTTCTTCACTTTCACCTTTGACACGTCTATAGGCGTATAATCTGCAACGGCGGCAGCCATGATGGCAATATCCACATTGGCAAATTGCTTGGTGCAGGCATCGTACATTTCAGCGGCGCTGTTCACTTTTATAATTTCTGCAGCAGTATTCGCTGCGGGCAAAGAAATCGCGGGACCACTGACTAGGATTACCTCAGCTCCTTGTTCGTATAGGGCTTCAACGATAGCTGATCCCATTTTTCCACTTGAGCGATTACCGATGAATCGTACTGGGTCGATCGCCTCATGTGTTGGTCCAGAGGTCACCAACACGCGTTTGCCTTTGAGGGCTTGCTGGGCGTTTAGTTTTGAGTTGATGAAGCTTACAATCTCTTCTGGTTCTGCCATTCTGCCAGCTCCTACAAGTCCACTAGCCAATTCACCATGTCCAACTGGGATGAGGTGATTGCCATAGCTTTTGAGGGTTTCTAGGTTGTTGAGCGTTGCAGGGTGTTTCCACATGTCCAAATCCATTGCTGGTGCTACAAACACGGGGCATTTGGCTGAAAGGTAGGTAGCGAGGACGATGTTGTCACATTGCCCTGTTGCCATTTTTGCTATTGTGTTGGCGGTGGCGGGTGCTACGATAAACGCATCAGCCCAAAGGCCTAGTTCTACGTGGTTGTTCCATTCACTTTCAGAACTGACATCAGAATAGACTGGATTTTTTGAAAGGGTGCTTAGTGTAAGCGGTGTAATAAAATCTTTGGAGGAAGGAGTCATTAGAATTCTAACCTCAGTCCCTTGTTTTATCAACAAACGAGTGAGTAATGCTATCTTATAGGCAGCAATACTTCCTGTAACACCTATGATGATTTTTTTACCCTGCAAGGTGGTAAGATTTTAACGAACGAATTGATTGAAAAAACTTAAGCTTCTTCTTTCTCTTCTTGATCTCTTAGACGGTTATCCAAATTGTCGTTCATGAACTCATCTAAGGAGATCAAAACTGCGTTTGGAAGTCTTTCGTAATACTTTGAGATCTCAATTTGCTCTTTGTTTTCATGAATTTCTTCAAGATTTTCAGAACTAACTGCAAACTCTTCAAGCTTGGCAAGTAACTCTTCTTTAATTTGTTTGCTGATTTGATCAGCTCTAGTAGAAACAACGTTTAATGAATGATAGATATTCCCTGTTTTGTGAGAGATGTCAATTACATTTCTCGCTTGAGCGTTAGGGTCAATACCTTGTGCTTTTTTTCTGAAATCTGTCATTATTGATTCAATTTTTCTATTTTATCTAAACTGGCTTGGTATAATTGATCCGCCTCCTTTTTTAAGGAACTGTTCGGATGTTTTTCTAAAAACTTGTTGTACGCGCTTATGGTTTCATTAAAACGCTCCTCCTTCACAAAGTCAATACTATTCAACGCTAATCGATAAGAGGACTTAATCACCATGAACCTTGCGTGCTCTACCTTTTCTGCATCTGGGTAAACTTTAACTACGTTCTTGTAAGTGTGATTCGCAGACTTAAAATCGTTCAATTTGAAGTATAAATCTGCTTCCGCAAATGCTTTTTCCTCCAATTTGTCACGCATGTCATCGATTAAGGTATTCACCTCAGAGACTCGTTTACTATTTGGGTAAGTATTGACAAATATCTGAAAATCTTCTATCGATTCTTCTGTATATGTTTGGTCTAGCCTGTGATTTGGAGACAACATATAGTTGGAATAGGCGCTCATAAATGCAGCATCTTCTGCCTTATCACTATTCGGAAATGTCGTTGTGAAGTTCTTAAAATAATAACTTCCTAAAACATAACGACCCATTTTGAAATAAGTGTCTGCATAGGAATAATAAATCTTTTCGATTTTATCCGATCCTCGATAAACTGGCAATATTTGCTCTAGTAGCTGTTGTGCTTTAAACCAATCCTCGTTTTCGTAATATTCGAGGGCTTTTTGGTACTTGAGTTCATAGTCATCCCCTTTTCGGATGGTTTCGAATTCACCTAGGCAACCGGATAGGAGGCCTATTATCAAAAGAACAGCAGCAGAAAGAACTGGAATTTTGTGCATAGCGTGCAAAATTACGTATTTTTAAACTAACTAACAACCATCTTGCCAGTTATGGTTGATTTTAGTGCATATTATTGAATTAATTAACCAATTTAGAACGTGGGAAGGTCTGTCATTATTGTTTTCTTGAATTAGTGAGCACAACTTTATTTAATTTAAATTTTTCTTTATTTTTATTCAAAACACATGGTATGACTAAAGGGAAGAATATCTTATTAATGGTTTTGGCAGTAGTAGTCGGCCTATTTGTCGGTGGATTAGTAAATATGTGGATAATAGGACAACTACCTAATTTTTTCCCTTATCCAGATGGTTTAGATCCATCAAGACCAGAAGATATTGCAACATTTATAAAGAATGCCCCAATCGGAGCTTTTGTAATGGTTTGGTTGGCACATTGGGGACAAGCTTTTTTCGGTGGTATAGTGGCTGCATTGATCGCTCCTAAAAACAAATTGAAATGTGCTTTAATTGTTGGATTATTATCCCTTGCAGGTGGTGTGGCAGCAATTTTTATGATTCCTTCTCCGATTTGGAATGTAATTGTTGATTTGATTGGTTACTTGCCTGCTGCTTGGTTAGGCGCTAAGTTGGCAAGTGTATTGTTTCCAAGCCGATCAAGCAATGACTGAGAGTGCTGATGTTAATATAATTCATTGAAGAATCCGTTTAAAAGTGAATCAAACTTTTTTGAGTAAACTCCTTTTTTTTTATCGAAATAAATAACGGTTCTCCTAGTCGTTTCCTCGTTGTTTTGCTACAATTACAAAATGCTTCAATCAATTTAAGGTTGAAAAATTAAGGTCAATATTGTATTTTTGGCAATTAGTCATTATAATCAGGATAAAAAATTAAATAGAATCATGGGAAGAGCATTTGAATACAGAAAAGCGACTAAATTTGCACGGTGGGATAAAATGGCAAAGGCATTTTCAAAAGCTGGAAGACAAATCACAATTGCAGTAAAACAAAGCGGCCCAGATCCAGATACTAATATTTTGTTGAGGAGAGCTATCCAAAATGCAAAAGCAGTCCAAATGCCAAAGGACAGGATACAGGCAGCCATCAAAAAGGCATCGGATAAAGACACTAGTAATTTCGATACGGTCGTCTATGAAGGAATGGCACCTCATGGTGTTGCCCTCGTGGTAGAAACAGCAACCGACAATACCACTAGAACAGTAGCCAATGTCCGATCTTATTTCAGGAAGAAAGGAGGTACGCTTGGCCAATCAGGCATGCACGATTTTATATTTGACAGAATGGGCGTTTTCTATCTCTTGCCAGCAGATATTCCTGACCTCGAGGAGTTTGAACTAGAATATATTGACCATGGATTGGAACGAGTGGAGAAAAACACCGTAGAAGAACAAGAGTTTGTTCAAGCGTTTGTTGCCTTCGAAGATTTTGGAAAAATGCAGGAAGCCCTTGAAAAAAACGAGATAAAGGTTGAAAAGTCAGAACTAGAAAGGATTCCAAATCACCTCAAAAAAATCGAAAATGATGAACAGTTGGATGAGGTTTTGGCCTTGATTGACTTAATGGAGCAGGATGACGATGTGACAAATGTATTTCACAATTTGGAATAACTCCCATTCATACGCCTAATAAAAACGCTTAAAGAAATCTGTATGACGCCGGAAATGTTGGAGCAAATGAAAAAGCAGTGGGAAGCCATGGGGCTCGACCCGAAACAAATGATGGAATACATGAGTAATGCGCTTGAAATGCAAAACAACATGCAAGCACAAATCTCAAAAACGTTTGAAGACAATCCAGTCATGAAAAATCTCATGAATCTTGCTGATGACAAAGCCCCAGAAGGAGATGTGCTTAATTTTTTTGATGATGCTCCTGAATTAAAACCAGATACAGACCTCAATATTGAAGAACAGAAAGCAGTAGCCTGTGCTGCCAACCTTTCTTACTTTTATAGTCTTTACCTCAATACGCTAGAGACATATATGCCAACCGAAGACTTGCTAGAAGGTCTTGATAACGCATGGGGCATTACTGATCGCAAGTCATTAATCGATACTGTAGATTGGCTTGCCGTTGCTGGTCACCGATCTTACTTTAAGCTGATTTGGAATTTGCTTAAGACAACACCAAAGCCTGAATGGAGAAAAGCCATCAGTGACCTAGAAGTCCAAACACTAACCATGGAAGATATGGAGGCTGATCGCATTCATCCGTATGCAGAAAACATCCTTGAGATTTACCCATTGCTGCTAACAAAAGGCTTCTTTTCTACGATGAAAGACCCAAATGTATTGGCTTGGGATCTCGAACGTGCCATCAACCTTTGCCGTTACGGGTTTGATCTACAACTGATCACAAGAGAGGAAGCACTGGAGCGGATTGTGGCTTATGCCAAGAGCATGTTTACTACTTATGACAGTTGGCGGTCGCTCTCCGAAGGTTTTTTAGTGGGTTGTGGAATGTGGAGTGGCTCCCCTGAGCTGTTGTCAGATCGTTTGGAGCATCATGAGGCGCTGCTTACGCACGAGAAAAGCCCTTGGAAGACGATGGACTGGTAATCCTTTTACTTCTCATCACCAATTAAGAATGGAACACCAATAAATTTAGATAATTTCTTCCCATCATTGACTAGCAGTATTTTGTCTCTACGAGCAGTGATATTAATGCGTTGATTATTTTTTAGCACTAGGTTCAATTCAGGAAAGTAATTTTTTCCAGCACGTATTATTATTACACTAATGATTTCCATTCAATAGAATCCCGATCATTTTTTTCTTGTTCAAGCAATGGAAGTTCTAGGAAATCCGCTTCTGGATCTTTGTAAATTTCACCACTATCTAATATGTTTTCGTTCTTTTCCATATAGGGAACTATTCAAAAAGCGATTTCTTATTCAAGAAATCTTAATTTTTTATTAAAAAAATAAAGGATTGTTCATCTGTTTGTAATTCAAAGGGTTAGCGTCGTTTTAATACAATGTTTTAGAATGGTTTTTTCCAATTCTTATAATCAAAATTTGCCATGTTAAGAATTTGATAACACCTAGTTGGCATAGAAACTGCAATATAGTGAATACCCGATTTAATTTAATTTTAAAAATTTAGAACTATGAATTACAATTTACTTAAAACGCTTGCAGTATGGCTAGCTTTACTGTTTACAGCAAACCTGAATGCTCAGTCAGGAGCATGGACATTAGGTCTCAATAGTGGAGTAGCTTACCAGCAGAGTGATGTATGTGCATTGCCTGGATATGGTGCAGGGCTGACGCTTGGTAAAAACATCTATCATAAACCAAACGGTTGGTTGGATGTAGACGTTAGAGGTAGATACTTGTATACGCATACAAGAGGTGCCAACCACTTCCAATCAAGTGAAATTGAGAAAAACTCCTTGCTGAATGGTACGACAGGTGGCGTTCAAAGTTATGTGACTTCGCCTGGGTATGTTTTCCAAAATCACACCACAGACATTCATGAAGGTAGTGGCGAATTGGTATTGATTGCCAACAGACTTCGTCAAAACACAGGCATTGAGCTTGGCGTATTTGGCGGACTAGGTATCGATTTCCATCAAGCAAGAACGGATCAAGAAAACAGTGATAACGGAGATGCTAACTACGATTACTCCTTGATTGACACGGATGGAAAGAGAAGGTACGTATTGAATCAACTAGAAGCTATGCAGGACGGAGAGGCTTGGAACTATGCAGATGGTTATGCTGACGGTTTTAGAGCTTCGTTTATGCCTTCTGCAGGACTTGAGCTCGGCTATGCCGTTACCCCTTGGTTTTCTGTCGGTGCCGGTCATAGAGCCACATGGGCATTGAATGATTACATTGATGGCGAGGCTTACAATCAGCCAGCCAGCCCAGTATTTGACAATGATGTGTATCATTATACCAACTTGTTCCTTAGATGGAAGATAAAAGGTAAGAAGAAGGATGATTTCCTTTACAACGAAACAACAGAAGAAATTAATGAGGAGTCAACTACTTACAGTGGACCACCTCCTTCGATAAGAATTGTTCGCCCAAGTACGAACCCTGTCATGGTGACAAGTAGAAACCTTTCACTAATTGCTCATGTGAAAAACGTGAAGGATAAGCGAAACATTAACGTTGTGCATGACGGAAGAGATATTTCTTTCAGCTTTGATAAGTCAACAGGAAAACTGAACACTAATCTTTCATTGAGTCTAGGAAAGAATATTGTAGAAGTACTTGCAACAAATGAGTATGGCCGTGATGAGAAAGGAAAAACGATCATTTATGAAGTAGAGGATACACCAACAACGACAACGACTCCAGTGACTCCCAATAATAATCCTGGAACGTATAGTCCTCCAGTAACGACTGAAGATCCACCTACTGTTGATATTTATTCGCCTTCTACGAGTCCTTATGAGACTAGCAGCACAAACGTCAGAATAAGAGCACGAGTGAAAAATGTTGATCGAAAGGATCAGATTCAATTCATGCTTAATAATCAATACTTCACTGGATTCAATTATAATGCGAATACTAATTTGTTTGAAGCTTCTGTGAATATGACAGTTCAACAAATTAATGTTCAAATTAAAGCAATCAATACGGTTGGAGAAGCTTCTGACTATGCAACATTAGTATTGAAAGGAACACCTGAGCCAAATGGACCAATGTGTGATCCAATGGGAGGCAATGAACCAACAGGAACTAGACCAACGGTGAAGATCACAAATCCTAGGAGCAATCCGCACACAACTACAAAGTCTACCATCTCAATCAACGCAAAGTTGACGGATGTGACAAGAAAGTCTGATGTGACGTTTACGGTGAATGGAACGAAAACGACAAACTTCTCCTATAATTCTTCTACGGGTTTGTTTAAAACTGTAATCAACTTGACTAAAGGCAACAATGCAGTCGTTATAACTGGAAGAAACAATTTTGGAACGGATAATGATACTAGAACGATTAAGTATAGTACTCCAATTACCATTAAGCCAACAGTTAAAATTACAACGCCAGTAAGTAATCCATACCTTTCTTCTACTGTTTCAACACCATTGAAAGCAACGGTGACAGGAGTAAATAGCAAAAGTGAAATCAGAATTACGGTGAACAACAACCCTGTTCGGAGCTTCAACTTTAGCAGAAATGTGATCAGTACTCAAGTAAATCTGAATCCAGGAAGAAACAATGTTGTGGTATCCGTATCAAACAGCAATGGGTCTGACAGCGACACCAGAACGATCAAGTATGAAGCACCAACTCCTAAGCCGACTGTCAACATTACAACGCCTAGAGCGAATACGGAAACGTACAGCATAAAAACGGCACAAGTGAAGGCGACGATTAAAAATATTAGTGCTAAAAATCAGATTAAATACCTCGTTGGAGGTAGACAGCTATCTAGCTTTACATTTAATGCTACATCTGGACTGTTTACTAGTACGGTAACACTAGGTGATGCGCCTGTAAATGTTGAAATCATTGCTACCAATAATGCGGGGTCTGATCGAGACAATAGGGTGTTGATTTATAAGCAAAAAATAGAAGTGTCTGCTGCACCACCAACAGTATCCATTTATAAGCCAGAAAGAGACATTACCATAAGTACATTTGCTTACATGGTAGAAGCAAGAGTAACTGGAGTGACCTCAAGGAATCAAATAAATGTAAGAAATAATGGTAAAACACTGACAAATTTCACGTTCGACATGAGAAGCAAAGTTGTGAAGGTAAATACACAAATAAATGCGACGCATAAAATTGTGATTACAGCTGGAAATGAAGTTGGACGAGCGAGTGACGATGTAACGATTACCTTCTACAAGAAGTCAAGAGGAACAGTAACTCCAGGTAGTACACAAACCACGAACCCAGATACCGCTGACCCTCCTACAACAACAGGCGGAGGTACTTGGCCAACAACTGGAACTGGTGGTACAACTGTAGACCCTGATCCTGCCGATCCTCCTACAACAACTGGCGGTGGCTGGCAAACAATTCCTAGAACAGGAAAGCCTAAAGTAGGAAAAGGTGATTCGAAAGGACGTACTCCAACGATTGTAACTGGTGGAAAACGTCCTACGGCAAAACCTTCTATCCGAATTGCAACTCCTAGTGACTTGAGCTTTCATGGAGAGAGCGCTGCTCAGATTTCTGGATCAGCTAAATATGTAGATGCGTCACTCTCGATTAAGGTCAATGGGAAAACGGTCAATAATGTGAAGTTTGATGCTAAAACTGGAGTTTTCAAGGCTACAGTGCCACTTACAAATGGTAAAAACAGAATTGAAGTCTCTGGTAGCAACTCTCTAGGTTCTGGTAAAAAGACGATGACGCTTTATCATTCAAGAGAACGGACAAAGCCTGTGATTTTTGGAATGGGAAATACATCTCAAACCGTAAGAAGAAACCAGAAAACAGTGAAGGCGATTATTGCAAACGTAGGCGATAAAGCGAATATTCAAGTCCTAGTAAACGGTAAAGCGATTAAGGACTTTAGCTATGGATCACGATCCAAATTACTGACGGCTAACATTCCTTTGGAGGCTGGTACTAACAAGGTACAGGTTATTGTTAAAACAAAAACGGGTCAAGCCAGTCATGTCTGGACTTACACCAAAAGATAGTTGATAATGTTTGTATTTGTCAACGGTAAATCCTTTCGGGGGTTTACCGTTTTATTTTATTGGGGTAAATAAATTTCACTACAGATGAAGCAAGGATTTTTATGGTTATAACTGATTTAATCGTCTAGCTCTTCTGCCAATTCATCTCGATAACTATCTACGGTTGCATAGTTTTTAGTGAAGGTGCACCATTGGCAGTCTTTTTTGCCGCAGCCGGTGTAGAAGTCGTGCTTGATGATCTTCTCGTAAGTTGTTTCAATTAGTTCTCCTACCAATTCGACGTTTTCTATATCAATGTTAATGGTTTTTTGGTGAAAAACATCGTCTACTATTGTTTCTGGTTCTAGGTAATCAACTTCACCAGAGACGACTTTCAATTGGTTGTTTCGATAGCTTTCCAACAAGATTTTATAAAACACTACTTGTCGCCAATAATCACCACCATATTTATTTCTTTTAGAAGGCTCTTTGGTGCTTTTACTTTGGTAGTTACTTGTTTTATAGTCAACAAGGTGCACGTTAGTCTTATCAATGTACTCGATTTTGTCGATGGTACCTGTCAATGGAACGCCCTTATATTCTACATTTTTAAAATTCTTTTCCAGTTCTACCTTTTTACGCCAGTTTGGTTTTCGTATCTCATAGTATTGAGGCAAGCGCAATTTTCCTAGTTTGAGTCGTCGTTCGTATTGCAAATTGGTTAGATGTGCACGTTGACGGCCCATTTCCCATTCGAACTGTTTCATAAGATCTGCTGTAGAAGGGAATTCTTGTTCTGGGTGGTCTAGCATTTGCTTAAACGCCCATTCTAAGGTGTTGTGGGCGGCTGTTCCGTAGGAGGCAGATTCACTTGAGACACTAGGCACTTTGAGGACGTTACTATAATAGAAACTCAGCGGACAGTCAATCATTTTGTTGAGCGAGCTGGCACTCATCCGAAAGCCTTGCAACAAAGCATCTGCTTCAACAGCAGACAGGTGATCTTTGACTTCGGGAATCTGCATTTCCTTCAATAACTCAAATTGGGCTTCAGCTAGGTCGTGTGCAGGGACGAAGCGCTGTTCTGTTTTGATGTCGAAGGTGTCCATCAATTCATCTATAAACTGTACATGGCTTGCTACCTTTTGATCTTTACCTATTTCTGGATATGAGATTTGCAGGAACTCTTTTGTTCGGGTCATGGCAACATAAAATAGTCGTCTTGCTGCTTCCGTGTCATCTTCTGCTTGGGAGAAGGTGAGTGTCGGGGGTAGCGTAAACCCTCTACTTTTGCTTTTGCGGGGCGCCCATTCCTTCCCACAGTCAAGCATAAACACATGTTTGAATTCTTGCCCTTTCGAACTATGTGCAGAGGTAAGAATGACTCCTTTCTTATTTGAATACTTTACTTGTTGAAAGTCTAGTTTTAAATTATTGTCATTCATTCGCTGAACGGTTTCTAGCAGCTCTTTCAAGTTCAGATTGAGTTTTCGTTCTGATTCCAATCTAGCAAAATCAAAAAATGAATGGAGCAATTGGATTTGGTAAATTTTATCAGGTCGTTCAGACAAATACGCCAACATTCCAGAACGATTTATGATTCGTTCCATAAGCGGCATCAAGGGCAGATTGATCAAGGAGGATTTGATTTCTTTCCAAAATTTGAACACTTGCAAAAACGGTTCAGTCTTTTTAATTCTGCAGCTCTTCAGTGTTTCTTCATCGCCAATGATTTCTCTCCAAGGCAGCGCATCCGGTGTTGTTCCTTTGTAAATCGCAAGTTTTGTAATGTCAGAGGGATCGATTCCTGTAAAGTCATAGTGGAGTATCTCGTAGAGTTTTTCCTCGCCTTTTTCTGGTTTTTCATATTCCCAAACCAAGTAGGTTAACATGGTCTCCAGTTTTTTGATTACTGGTGTATCTAGCACATTGATTTTTCTCTTTGTTTGATAAGGAATTTCTCGCTTCTGCAGCAGTTTCATGAGCTTCTGGACTTGACTCTGATTTCTATAGATCACTGCTACATCTGAAAGATCTTCCTCTTTCTCCAATAATCGTTGAATCTGATTGGTGATGTCTACAACTTCATGGATGGGGTCTGGATAGGCAATGAGTCGGATCGGGTGCTTCTGTTTAGAAATTTTGGGGTGACCAGCATGCAGGCTTTTGTCTAGAGTAAGCCCTTCCAGTTGATTGATCAGGCGTAGTTTGTTGTAATCGATCAAAGATTTTGAGGCATCCAAAAGTACTTGAGTTGATCTGTAATTTGTCGTAAGCATTACCACCCGCATTTCATCTTTCAAGGACTTATAAAAGTCAGTTAGGTTTTTGACTCGTGCTCCTTGAAATTCATAGATTGCTTGGTCATCATCTCCTACAACAAAGATGTTGGGTTGATTCCAATAATTGATCAGTAACTGCAACAATTCACTTTGTGCACCATTTGTATCTTGAAATTCATCGACTAAAATATAGAGGTATTGCTCTTGGTAGGATTGAAGTAACGACTTGTTTTCTTTGAATTTTTGTACAACCCATAGAATCATATCTTCATAATCATATAATCCTTTATCCAGCAATACGCGTTGATAATGCGGGAACAAATTGGCTGCAGCCTTTAGTTTTCTGAGCTTACCAATAACCTCTTCTACCTTTCCTTGCTTGACATCTCCTTTTAGGTAAGGACCTTGTTTCCGCTTATAAATGAATTCTTCCAATGTCGGCAATATTTCGACATGTTCGTCCGCTCGTTTTGCAATAAGTTCTGGAGTCCAATGTTCTTTTTTCATCATTGAGAACAAGCCTGCTAAACTCTTGTCATAAATCTTCCGGTCGGATTTTCGATTTTTTAGCGGATGTTCTGAAGACAATTTACTTAGAATCCCATCAATTATTTCAAGGCGCTGTAATTCTGAAACGGTATCCACTGCTCCTAGTCCAAATTGAGTAATGTTGTCCTTAATAACCTCGTTACAGAAGGAGTGAAACGTATTGATGTGCACTCTGTGTGCTTCTGGACCGATAAACTTCAAGAGACGGTCACGCATAGCGTGTACACCAGCATTCGTGTAAGTCAAGCAAAGGACATTATGGGCATGGGCATCTGTCTGCTTGAGAATCTGACCGATCCGTGCACTCAGAATTTGAGTTTTGCCTGTCCCCGGTCCAGCAATGACCATGACTGGTCCCTCAATGGTTTCAACAGCTTGGCGTTGTTGAGGGTTTAGCTTTTTTACTTCCTTCTGGAAATTTTCTTCGTATTTTTTGCGGGATTTCTTTTTGGCCATGGTTAGCGTTTATCTAAAAACAAAGATACAGATATGCTGGGAATTGAACAGAGTGTGTATAAATTTGTTTAAACTAATGTAAGCAAATAATTATTGAAAAATCTGACTTCTATGAGTGTATACAAACTTGAACGTAAGCAATCGTTGCCGATCTCTATTGAAGAGGCATGGACCTTTTTTTCTGATCCAAACAATTTAGCAAAAATTACGCCCGAGTCCATGGGATTTACAATTATTCATGGTGCCGATTCTGAAATGTATGCTGGTCAGATCATTGAATACCGTGTCAAACCAGTGCTTGGAATTCCGCTTACTTGGGTAACTGAAATTAAGCACGTCCAACATCAAAAAAAGTTTGTAGATGAACAGCGGTTTGGGCCCTATGCCTTGTGGCACCACAAGCATTTCTTTGTCGAAACAGCCACTGGAATTGAGATGACAGACATTGTACACTACAAGTTACCACTTGGGTTCCTAGGTCGCATTGCTCACTGGGTATTTGTGAAGCGACAGCTCAAGGATATTTTTGATCATCGATACAAGATATTAGAAACCTATTTTGATCAAAAGGAACAAGCTGCTATTGCTTAAAATTGAATGTCGAAGAAGGAACCCTGAAGCTAAGGAATCACGAAGATCGAATTTTATGCTTGAAACGTTGTAAACGCTGCTTTTACTGCTCAATTGTAATCGCTCTTGACAACGCATTGTAGTATGTTGTAGCATCTCCGATAAGAGTAGCTGAATAAACTCCTTTGTCACCGGCAATAGCAACTCTTATGTCAAATGCGTCGTTGGGGTAAATTGTTTCTTGGTATATAATTTCTTGTTCAATCTCTGGGCCATCCGTATAGTCTGGACGATTATCAGAGCACGAAGTCGCCTTGGAAAGGGATAGGGTGGCCGTTCCGATATTAGCATCAGCAGACCCGCGTAAACGAAGGTATCTGGTTTCTTGAGATTCCGATCGACAGAGTCCTCCGTCATAACCATCTAGTAATAATCTGCTTTCACCTCCGAAAATTGCTGTTTTGCCACTTTTTAGTCCTTCTATGATTGCTGGCCACTCTAATCGTTCAGCAAAGACTGCCGTTGTTGGGTAGCCAAGTGCAGGGTCAAGCCCATTGCCTGGTGGATTTATGTAGGCTCTGTGGCAATCACTTCCGCCCACGGCAGTGGTCTTCTTTCCATTTAGCAAATCACATAGCCAAGCATCGCGACCGTCTTGATCCTGAAAATCATAGCCAATGGTGCCATTCCATATTTCCATTGCATCATAGTCATAGCTAGTCCAGTCATAAGCAATATGCGGTGTGAAGGCATAAGGGTGATTGACAATGGTATAGCAGCCTGCATCCTTTGCTTGTTGAACGGTGTTGCCACCCGTCACTGTACCCATTGGGCGATCGATAAAGACAACCGTTGTGTCAAAGGTTTCTAAATTCATAGGGAGGCAACCGATATGTCCTGTCGGCACGCTATTGTCAGGATGTCTGGGACTTAATTCATTCCCATCAATCATAAGGAAATCGGGATCGGTTAATGCTGCGCATTCTTTCCAATAGGGGAATTCTGGGCCTTGATTGAACAATGCTGGGTCTTCTGCGGTTGTTGACGGGTCGCTACCAGTGCTATTGCTATGGTCAGTTAGGACGACAAAGTCGAGGCCGATCTGTTTAGCTGCTTGCTTGATATCAGCGGGATAGCTGGGAATGTTTCCAGTGTCGTTGCTTGCTCCAGTGGCATGTACGTGAAAATCTCCTTTGTACCATTGACCGGGCGGATCAGTTTCGTAATCATCTCCACAGATATTACTTTCCTTGTCCTTGCAGGAGGCGGTTATTAAGGTAATAAATAGGAAAAGAAGAAAAAAAATATTCGAGGTTGGAATTATTCTCATTTTTGTTTGTGCTGGTTTTCTTTGAGGCGTTCTACTTGCTTGTTTAACTCAATGACATGTAGCATTAATTCTTCAATTTTTGCTTGTTGTCTCTTTGCTACATCTCCAAGATCTGCTTTGCCATTCATGGCTTCTTCTGACTCAAATCCGAGAAGGTAGCCGTGTGTTTCGATATGTTGTTCCTCTTCTTGAAGTGAGGGGATTTTGTAGTTTTTATCAAAAACATAGTCTGCCCATCCAGTCTCTACTACAATTCGTTTTGCTCTTATTGTGCCATTTACATCTAGTCTATTATCTGGCGAAGTTGTGCCAATACCAACGTTTCCTGTATTGGGTTGCAAGATAATATCTCCTCCACGAAGGACAAATGGTCTATTTCCATAGGTAAACATGGCAAAGTTATCTCCTGGGCCAAATCCTGGAGCGTTGAGGTTATACATAAGTCCGGCATAATACTCAGTGGGAGAACCAAACCTAAGGAACTTATATGGGTTCCCAGATCCAAGTCCAGGTTCTAAATATGAAGTTCGTGTGGTTCCCGCAACATCAAGATCAAACTGAGGAGTAACAGTTCCAATTCCTACGAATTGGCCAGATACAAGCTGTGGCACACTTAAAAGCAGAAGAGCAAAAATGCAAAAAATAGAATTTTTCATTACCGGTGGTTATTTATTCCAAGATAAAGAAATTTCTTTGTTAAATAAACTCGTAGTTCGCAATACCTTTACATAAAAAAGGTTACTATGATTTTTTCCTAGATAAAAAGTAAACGCTCCGTTTAAAGAAATGGCCTCAATGACAACCAATTACAAATTTGTTGAAAATTTGATTCGCTAAATCAAATGAAAATTTAACTAGAAATAGCAACTACACTAATGTAACCTTAATGAGGAATAGATCGTTGATTGATTAGGATTTAATCAAAAAACAAACTACTTTGTGTCCTTCAAATCTAATATTTATAAAATGAAGATCAGTAGAATAATATTCGGAGTCCTTGGCTTTTTGGCGTTAGGAACTTTTATTTTTTCTTGTAGTTCGTCTGCACAGAAAAAAATGCTTCCTAAAAGTCCTTATTATGATGCAAATGGTATTCATTGGTTAACAATGGAAGAGGCTGAGATTGCTCACAAGAAGAATCCAAAGGATATTTACATAATGGTCTTTGCCCAATGGTGTCCTAATTGCGAAAAATTTGACAAAACAACTTATCTAGATACTTCTGTTGTGAATATGATCAATCGGGATTTTTATGCTGTAAAATTGGATGCACATACTCCTGAAGATATCGTTTGGCAAGATAGTACTTTCTCAAATCCTAGATATGATACAACTAAGGCTAGAGATAAGCCAAACGCTTACAATCATATCGTCTATGCGATTGGAGCAAAAAGTATTCCTTCAATGGTATTTTATAATGAAAAAATGGAAAAAACAGGCTCCATTATGGGTTATAAAGATGCGAAAAAGATGAAGCGAATACTTTCCTTACAAAAACGAAAGTAGAAGACTATGGAGGGAATAATCGAATTTCTAGATTTCTCCATTTTTAACGGAACTGGTTTTGAATTTCGCGTGATCAGAATTTTCAATTTCATTGGAATTCTATTAGCCGCTTGGGCTATTTGGTATGTGCTTAAGACCTTTATTCTTCCAAAAATATTCAAACGCAGAGATATTGATGTTGGTGATCAGTTTGCTATCAGACAGATCATTAAGTACATCCTTACAACGATCGCCTCCCTATGGGCAATTCAAAGCCTTGGGATCAACCTTACTGTAATTTGGGGAGCAGGTGCCGCCCTAGCCGTTGGATTTGGATTGGGTGTTCAACAGACATTTGGAGATCTAGCGGCTGGTATTATATTATTGTTTGATAGTACCATAGATGTTGGGGATATACTTGATATAGACGGTCGGTTTGGTCGAGTTACTGATATCGGTATCCGAACGACAAAGGTCAAGACGTTCGAAAATATGCTAGTTGTACTGCCAAACTCAAAAGTAATTGGGAATAAAGTGGTGAACCTGTCTAGTGCCGACAATAAGTTACGTTTCTCAGTAAGAGTGGGAGTTGCCTACGGCTCAGATACCGAGCAAGTTAGGAAGTTGTTGTTGCAGGTGGCTAGTGTGCACAGTGAAGTTTTAAAAGCACCGAAGCCGTTTGTGCGGTTTTCTGATTTTGGTGATAACGCTTTAGTCTTTGATTTGCTTTATTTTTCAACGGAATACTTTAGAAGTGCAGACATTCAAAGCGATTTGAGATTTGCCATTGACCTAGCTTTCCGTGATCATGATATCGCTATTCCATTCCCTCAACGTGATTTGTGGATTCGTAATGCCAATGATTTAAAAGAGAAGTAGTCAGTTTCCAATAGGATTGAATAAATAGTAAAGTGTTCTTAAAAAGAAATTGTAGTAAAGTATCCTTACTTTTGCAGCAAAGAAATTAGGCCGATGGAAATTTTTCCGAATGAGGAACCAACTCTTTTTATTGATGTAATATTGCCCTTGGCACTGCCTAAGCTTTATACCTATGGCGTTCCTAGTCCTCTTGATACACAAATCAAAGTTGGTTACCGTGTAGAAGTGCAATTCGGAAAGTCAAAATTGTATTCGGCTCTGGTTACAAAAATTAGAAAAGAGCCACCAACATACAAAACCAAGCCAATCATCTCCATTCTAGATAAAGTACCGATTGTTGCCCCAATCCATCTTGCGTTTTGGGCATGGCTAGCAAATTATTACGCGTGTACAATGGGAGAAGTTATGATCGCAGCTCTCCCCGCTGGTTTAAAATTGTCTAGCGAAACAAAGGTTCAACTGAGTCCAGGGTTCGACCAAGACTTTACAAAACTCACAGACAACGAATACCTGATCACTGAAGCCCTTACGCTTCAAGATGAACTTAGCATTGACGAAATCAAGAAAATTCTAAATCAATTCACCGTTTATCCATTGATCAACTCTTTATTGGAAAAACAAGTGATTTTACTAAAAGAAGAACTTAAGCTAAAATACAAGCCTCGAACCATCTCGTTTGTGCGATTAGCAGAGCCGTATCGATCTGATAAAGATACCCTCAAAACCGCCTTTGAGCTTGTGGGTACCCGTTCAAAAAAACAACTAGATGCATTGCTTGGCCTGATCCAGCTTTCTAGGCAACAACCTCAAATAAAAAAGAGTGAATTGATTGCCAGTGTTAACATTAACGCCAGTCAAATCAAGGCATTACAAGAAAAGGGCATTTTTGAAGTGTATGAAAAAGAAGTGTCAAGAATTGCAGGATACGATGATGAGACAATAAGCAATTTCGACCTTACCATGCAGCAACTCACTGCTAAACTGGAAATCCAGCAACAGTTTGTCGAGAAAAGCACAGTCTTACTGCATGGAGTAACTGGGAGCGGGAAGACTCAAGTGTATATTGATTTAATGCAAGAAGCGATCGAAGACGGGAAGCAAGTGCTGTATTTGTTGCCAGAAATTGGATTGACAACACAGATCATTTCAAGACTTCAACGTGTTTTTGGTAGTAAAATATCCGTCTATCATTCTCGTCTTAACAATCATGAACGTGTTGAGTTATGGCACGAAACCCTTAACGGTAAACCCATCATACTGGGAGCAAGAAGCGCCCTGTTTTTACCGTTTAACAACCTCGACCTCATTATCATTGATGAAGAACATGACAACAGTTTCAAGCAACAAGATCCCGCACCTCGATACAATGCAAGGGATGCCGCGATTTACTTGGCTCATCAACATGGCGCAAAGGTATTACTAGGGACGGCAACACCTTCTATGGAGTCGTATGTGAATGCAAGGCTTGGAAAATATGGGAAAGTGGAAATGCTGTCTCGGTTTAGTGGTTTGGAAATGCCAGAAATTATCATCGCAAATGCAGCTGAAGAAACGCGAAAAAAGACAATGAAATCGCACTTTACTTCTGTCCTGCTAGATGAATTGAAACAAGCGCTAGAACGTGGAGAGCAAGCCATACTCTTTCAAAACCGGAGAGGCTACGCTCCTACAATGAGCTGTGAAACCTGTGGTTGGACGGCAGCTTGCATTAATTGTGACGTCACGCTGACCTATCATAAGTTTGCGGGTAACTTAAGATGTCATTATTGCGGCTATCAAACTCAGATGCCATCTAGATGCAATGCTTGTGGCAAAACTGATTTGAAAGTGAAGGGGTTTGGGACAGAAAAAATAGAAGACGAACTGAAAATCTACTTGCCTGATGTGAAAGTAGCAAGGATGGATTGGGATAGTGTTCGGACAAAAAACAGTCATCAGAAAATCATCACTGACTTTGAAGATAAAAAGGTAGATGTGCTCGTCGGTACCCAGATGGTCACCAAGGGACTAGATTTTGACAACGTTGGATTGGTGGGAGTGCTAAGTGCTGATAATCTATTGTTTTTCCCAGATTTCCGAGCCAATGAACGAGCCTTTCAACTCCTGACACAAGTGAGTGGACGTTCCGGAAGACGTGCAAAACGAGGCCGCGTGGTTATACAGGCGTTTAATACGGTTCACCCTGTGCTCAAGGAGGTGGTAGAGTATGACTTTGCCTCTTTTTATGAGCGGGAGGAGCAAGAACGCATTAATTTCCGATATCCACCGTTTACTCGGTTAATCAAAATCACGCTTAAGCATAAGAAAGCGCAGCTGGTGTATCAGGCAGCAAGGATCTATGTTGACTTATTGCGCGAAAAGCTAGGTGGGAGGGTGCTAGGTCCTGCTGTTCCTGGCATCGCTCGGGTACGGAATTATTATTTAATGGATGTGGCTGTAAAGCTAGAGCGGAAGCGTGACCTTATAGAAACCGCAAAACAGTTGATGTTGGATGCTGCTGCTGATGTGAAAGGGCGGAAAGGCTTGACTCAAACTAGGATTAATGTGGATGTTGATCCGTATTAATGGGCTAAGAATCAAGTCAAATGACTCATTTAGGAATTCCCAATTCGATTAAATCCTTTTCTCAAAATCTCGAAGTCTCTTGATGAAGAATACCCTTTAGCATACAAAAAGTTTAACCGTTTCCACGTGGGTTCATTGACTGTTTCTAGTGATAAGGCATCTAATGGAGTGAGGACAGAAGGTTTTAGAGAAGGGAGGTTATCCACATCGGTAGGCAGATGATAGCCGACCCATGTCATTCGTCCAAACAATACATTGAAGCAGTTTTTGAAATAGCCAGCTTTGTCTTCAACAAACCAGATCAGAATTGGAAAAAACAGCAAAAGGAATAAGCTAATTCCGATATCAATCACACGTTTATTCCTTCGATTGCCCTTATTGTCAATTCGAAACTGGATATCAATGGTGTACAGATCTCCGGCAGAGTTTTTAGAGTTAGAACCGATAATGCTTAGGCTTTTTTCAGGGACAATCTTATAATCTAAGTCAGGTCCAAGTTTTGACATCCAATGCATAATATCATGAGCAGGCACATCTGATGAGCAAAAAATAACCTCATTCACTTTGTACACATCTACAATTTCGTCTAACTGTTGAGTGCTTCCTAGGAACGTAGTATCATCAAATTCAACATTTGGTGCTACTGAACCGATGTAGTTTTTGATGACTTGTGCCTCGTTGATTAGGTTTCTTACTCGCTTGCTCTCCTCTTGACTGCCCACAATCACTAGGTTGTTGAGCGTGGAGTTGTGCATGTTAAAGTTGCGGTGTCTGATAAAGTGAAAGAGTATTCGGACTGCCCATAAGCCAAGCACACCCCAAGCAGCGCCTAGCAAAATCAAGGCACGTGATGTCCGATATTCAGTATTCAAGAAGCCGTAGATTGCAGCAATCGCTACTGTGCCAGCACCAATGCCACGTACGAGTCTCCAAAAGCTTTTTGGCCAGTCGTATCCACCACTAAAGAATAATCCAGTCAACCATAAGAAGATATATAGAGGCACATTAAACTGCATGTATAACGGTTCGTAATAATCTAGATCACCGTACTTGTATTTTGCCCAGATATCTTTCATAAAGAACATGCCTACATAAAGCAATCCCGCATCAATCAAGGGTAAAAACGCTTTGCGGAGGAAGTTGGTAAATACGGTCATAAATGCTCTGAGGTAGATCGCGCAATGCAGCATAAAAATAAATGCGGCTGCCTTTTCTCCGGTAAAGTGTTTCTTAGCAAAAATGATCATGGCATTATAAAACACACGAACATAATTTAAGCTTCCTTTCTTCGTACTTTCCCCTTTGTAATGAATTATTGTGGTTTCAGGAAAGTAATAATTTTGATGACCAGCCTTGATGATCCGGTAGGAAAGGTCAATGTCCTCCCCATACATAAAGAACGTTTCATCTAACAAACCAATTTTATCTAACACACTCTTTCTTAGTAGCATGAAGGCGCCAGACAGCACATCAACTTTGTGCGTTTCATCTTTGTCCAAGTAGCCCAAATGATATCCATTAAAGGTTTTTGACCTAGGAAACAGTCTTGATAGGCCGAATGTCTTAAAAAACGCTACTTTGGGTGATGGAAATCCACGCTTTGATTCAGGAAGGAATTTTCCTTTTCCATCAATCATTTTTACACCAAGTGCACCAGCTTCTGGATGGGCATCCATAAAGGCTAGTGTTTTCTCAAAGGTGTCTTCTTCGACTACGGTATCTGGATTGAGTAAGAGGATGTATTCTCCTGTCGCTATTCTGATGGCCTGATTGTTTGCTACAGAAAACCCAGTGTTCTCTTTGTTGGCAATCAGTTTGACTTCAGGAAATTGGTTCTTTACCATCTTCACCGAGTCGTCTACGGAATTATTATCTACTACAAAGACTTCTACATCAAGCTCTTTTGATGCAGATTGCACAGACAAAAGAGTTTGTTCAAGAAAGTATTTTACATTGTAGTTAACAATAATAACCGATAGCTTCATAAATTATTGTTTGGCCGTTACCTAGTTGAGTCATTGTAGGTAGTTCGGGTCATGATAGATCGAGCAAGCGTGAGTTCATCAGCATATTCAAGTTCACCACCAAAAGAAATTCCCCTTGCTAGTGTAGACACTTTAACGTTTAATGGTTGTAGTTTCTTATTTAAATAAAAAATTGTTGTATCTCCTTCTATTGTAGGACTAATGGCCATAATGACTTCTTTGATCGCGCGGTCCTTCACTCGACCAAGGAGGGAGTCAATGTTTAAGTGTTCTGGTCCTACGCCTTCGATTGGTGAGATCACGCCGCCAAGGAGGTGGTATGTACCACGAAATTGTCCTGTGTTTTCAATTGCCATGATATCTCTTAGGCTTTCTACTACACAAATCAAGTCTTGGTTTCGAGCTGGATTTTTGCAAATGCTGCACTGTTCTTCATCACTGATGTTATGACAAACTACACAAAACTGAATTTCTTTACGCATTTTCACAATTGCCTCACTAAACAGATCTACTTTTCCCTCTTCTTGTTTTAGAAGATGAAGGACCAACCTCAAAGCTGTTTTTTTCCCAATACCAGGCAATGTGGCAAAGGCATTTACAGCATTTTCAATTAATTTTGATGAAAAATTCATTGACGCAAAGGTAAAAGGATTTTTATTGTTTTTTAAATAGGATAATAATTCTACATTTTATTAATAAAAAAGGAGACTGCCAATTAAGACAGCCTCCCGAGCCATTGTCAAAAATCTAAATTTAATCTATCATCTTTACGACTTTGCTTCTTAGGAGTAATCCTTCATTTTGAATAGTAATGAAATACATACCCGCTGATAAACCCTCCAGATTTAACTGAATTGTTTGTTCACCAGTGTCTAAGACTGATTCTTTCCTTAAAACAACTTCGCCTGAACTATTCTGTAAAACGATCCTAGTTGATGAAGCTATCATATTGTTCAGCTTCAACGTTACTGCGTTTGCAGCAGGATTAGGATATACAAGCAATGAAGTACCAAGTGTTGGCAAACCAATTTTATCCTTTAAACTGACTGTAAAGTCTAGACGAACTGTTGATGTCGTCGGATTAACACGGACATGTTCTCCCTTATGAAGGACACCTGGAACATCTAGCTTGATTTGATACTCACCATAATTAAACCCTCTAAATTCATACTGACCATTGTTGTCTGTTATGTCTTTATCTATCAAATTCCCATTTAAATCTTCAAGCACTACAGAAACACCTGAAAACGGATGCCCTGCGCCGTTGATGCCTAAAGATATTCCATCTGCAAGAGCTTGAGTTTCGCGGTGTATTGTACCAGAGAGGTTTGTAAGATTGTTGATTACGATAGTGTCACAAGTTGTACACGAATCGCCAGTTATTGTTGTTACATACAAGCAAGCCAAATAGGTCCCTGGATTATATCCGTGCTGAGCAACAGCCCCTGAGCCATACGATCCATCACCAAAATACCATTGATAGTCGTTTGCAAGATCAATCACATCTGCTGTGAATATATCATTGCTATAAGAAAATCCAGCATCACAGCTATTCGGTGGCGGTGTTTGAATATAAATAGTGTCACAAGTCATACAGGTATCGCCCAGTGCACTGATTACATCTAAGCAAGCGAGATAAGTACCTGGAGAAGAATATCCATGTTGAGCAACAGGTTGATTGCTTCCAGTACCATCACCAAAATCCCAATAGTAAGACTGGTTCGTTAAATCATCAGGAGTAAATACCCCATTTGAATAGTTGAAACCAGCATCACAATTCCCCTGTTGTGGGATCATGATGTTTGTACAAGTGATACAAGTATCCTGATAAGAATTCCCTGTATTTAAACAGATCAAATAGTTTCCAGGTTGAAGGTTAATCGGTTGAACGGGTAGGTTGCCGATCCCATTACTGATATTTCCTTGGAACCAATGGTAAAATGGATTGTTTTGATCATTTGCAATCAATAAGCCATTTGAGTAGACAAAACTGGCATCACAAGCACTCGCAGTCAACACTGAATCACAAGCAAACGCTTGACACCCATTTGCGTCGATCACCGTTACACAATAGCTTCCAGCAGACAAACTATCAATTGTTTGAGTATTTGTCGAATTCGACCAAGTATAAGTGTAAGGTGGTGTTCCTCCAAGCACATTTGCAGTTGCTGTTCCATCATTTGCTCCAGGCGAGCTTTCTGGTGTTGTGCTGATTGTTACGGAAAGAGAAGAAGAACTTAATATGGTCACTCCTCCTACTACTGTAGTACCTTGAGCATCTGTTGTAGTGAAGGAGTGAAGGCCTGCACAAAGCCCAGACACTTGTGGTCCAACTTGTCCGTTGTCCCATTGGTACGTATAAGGTGCTGTTCCGCAGCTAGCATAAACCGTTGCTGAACCATTACAACTCCCACAGGAGGCATCAATCGTAGTACCAAAAACTTGAAGTGGGCAGGTTCCTCCAATTACAATCGTATCACAGGTAATGCAAGTATCGCCAACAGCGGTTGTTGCTCTAAGACAGATTAGGTAGGTTCCATTCTGATAATTCAATTGTTGGTTTGGTTGGTTTCCTAAGTATATCCCAGTCGTCCCATTGTACCAGTGATAGTATTGGTTGTTTTGTTCATCAGCAGTCAACACCCCATTTGAATACGTAAATCCTGCATCACATACAGAAGGACATACATTAATTGAATCTGAATAATAACATTGGTTGCCTAAAGAATCAACTGTAGTCAAATTTACTACATAATTTCCTGAAGCCGTATAAGTGTATACTGGCGCGGATTGAGTAGAGGTATTCCCGTCTCCAAATTCCCAGAAATAGCTAGATAATGGAGCCGTATTATTAATCAATTCAAACTGATACGTAAAATGACTGATCGCAGTTGTTGACAATTCCCCATCACAAGAAGCAATGGTGATCACCTGACAAGTAGAGCATGTGTCAGCACAATTCACCATGTCTAGGCATACTGTCCAAGTTCCAGGTCCTAGGTTATTAGGAGGTTGTACTTGGTTGCTGGTGGTGCCATCGCCGAAGTTCCAAAAGTAGGTTGCAGTAGTTGAAACATAGGCAGGATAGAAGAAATCGCTATCGTAGGTAAAGTTCGCATCACATGTGCCATTGGTATGTATGACAACTGTTGTCGTATAGGTACACTGTTGATTGTTAGGTCCAACAGTAATTAATGTTACCGTATAGGTGCCTGCTGTGGAATAGGTGTACGTTGGGTTTTGACTGCTAGAAGAATTGCCATCACCGAAATTCCAAATATGACTAGCTGCAAACGTTCCAATGTATTGGAAATTGACAGTACTATTCGTTACTGAAGCAGTAATGGATCCATTGCAATTCCCATTGCCAAGTACATTAATCTGATAGACATAAGAATTGCTACCAGGAAACGGACAAGCATTGTCAGTTGCAGAAATGTAAAGCAACTGTGTACCAATGTCCGAAGCTGTTGGTGTCCAGCAAAACTGAACAGAATTAGGTCCATTGCTTGTAAGTGTTGCTCCTGTAGGAAGTGTTGAAGAAAGCGCTATCGTGTTTCCTTCAGCATCATACGTGGCAAGGTTAAAGCAAAGGGTAGAACCAGCTTGGACGGATGCACTATAAGGACCTGTTGTTCCAGAAGAGTTTGCCGTTCCATTAACACCCGATAGGATTGGTGCCGTATTATTGCTAGGCGATACGATGATCTGCATATCCCTTGTCACTTCGCCGATTTTCACACCGTTTCTAAACTCTTCAACCATGACACTGATCACTCCTACTTGAGCAATGGCAGGTGTAAAAGAGATTTGTCCAGTAACTGGATTTATAACCGTAGGACCAGAAGTAACTAATGGTTGAGTGCCTGACAAACCAGATACATAGGTTACTGAGTTATTGACATTATCCAATCCATTTACTAGGCTAAATGCCAATTGATCTCCATCAGGGTCGGTGACTCCATGGTTGTAAACGACTTGCTGTCCAACACCTACAAAAATTACTGGAAGTGCCGTAAATTGAGGAGAATTGTTGTTCAGACCGCTCGCATTATCTATTTCTGCATCAATATAGAAAAATTCTGTTCCTCCTGATTGCAGTGTCGTGATTGCATTATTTCTGCAGCAATGCCTCCAACTAAGTTCCCAATCTGAACAATTTCCAGGTAAGGAGACTACTCCTTGATAAATGTGCTCTTCAGCTCCTAGGGATGAACCTCCATAACAAGAAGAAGTGGTACCACAAGAGGTAGGGAGTATCTGAACACCAACTTTATTCAATGAAAGAGTTGTACTTGTATTACATCCACTTGAGTTTATATTGATGATTGATGTAGCCGGTGCCATAATACCTGCACAATCTCGATAAAACTTAAGGGTAACTCTATAATTGTTACCGTTGATGTGCTCATAAGTTAAATCTGCTCCCATTGCATGGGTAGCGAAGCTTATATTTGTTCCTATAAAGAACAATAGAATAATTAGAATTAAATTTTTCATTTTAAATTTTTTAATCAAATAATGACATAGCTAGCCCGCATGAAAAGTAGATTTTTTTCATAAGCTGCTAATTTTCAGCAAAATAACATCAAGTTTGATCTCGAATGGTAAATGTTCGTTTGGTAATCTAAACAACTAGTAGATAGGTTGAATTCGAATTCTAATAATAAAACGCCTGAAATTGTAGATGTGCTGCACCAGCTTGAAAATTATTTTTCAAATCAAGGAAATATTATCAGAATGAGTCGTTGTTTTTTAAAAAAAACAGGTGTTTCGTAACTACTTAAATACACTGTTTATTAATAGTTTGAACTAACTAACTGATGGCAAATGAGCTAGGAGGCGCTTGTCATAAATTCCCACAATGAATCTTCAGGTGTTGGAGCTATTATCGTAATTTTTTCATTACTGATAGGATGGATTAACTCAAGCATTCGAGCATGCAAATGAATAAAATTAGAAGAATTCGTTCGTTTAAATCCATATTTAATGTCACCTTTCACTGGACTACCAATTGCTGCTAATTGTGATCTGATTTGATGATGTCTTCCTGTCTTTAAGATAATCTCTAGCAAATAGTAATGATCTGATTGCTTGATAAGCTGATAGTCTAATTCAGCCTTTTTTGAATGCGCAACTTCTTTTACATAGGCTTTGGAGCGGTTTGTTTTCCCATTTTTTAATAGATAATGAATCAAGGTACCCTTTTTTTGTTCTGGTTTATTCTTAACCACTGCCCAATATTTTTTAAGGACCTTTCCGCTCTTAAATAGCTCGTTAATAGCTGCTTGAACTTCCTTTGATTTTGCAAGTATTATGGCACCAGTAGCTCGTTGATCTAATCTGTGGGTGATATACACTTGACGATTTTCTTGAGTCGCTAACGTACTAAGTACCGAATCGTCATTCTTTTTAGATGACTGAGCTGGAAGACCTCCGGGTTTATTAATAATTATTAGCTCATTATCTTCAAACAAAATATCCATGAACAACTTTTTTTATGCTTGATATTGTAAATATAGTTGAATACATTTTATTCGTAGAATGAGCGAAGAAAGTAGAAGTATACTTTTAATTAATGAGCTTCCAAGAAATCCCAAATCGAATAAAAAGGTCTCTTCCAGGATAGTAAACACTTGTGAGATATGACTTATTTACAATCGGTTGAATCACATTCTCAGCCTTCAAGAACATGTAGAACCGCTTCACTTTTGCACTAACATAAACATCAGTAATCGGATAATAGCTTATCAGATCTACGTCATCTTGTAAGTAAAACTGACCTGAAACAGGCATATAAGAATTACCTTTGTAGTTAGAATTGTATCTCGCCTCTACACCCAACTGTGCTTGTAAGCTTTTAGCCTTAAAGAAAAAGCTTTGATAATACCAGTTGTGTCTTGTCACTAGATTGGGTAACGGCATAAAACTGGCAGGAGCTACTTGGAACGCCACTTCGTTTTCAAAGTGAAATTTACCAAGCTTCAACTTGTGCTTACCATAGACCTGAAGGATGTTGAGTGCTTGACTGGCTTGTGCTGGCCTTGCGTCTTCATCAAAATAAATAAGGTTATTGAAAAGGTGATAGCCTGCACCCATCTTTAGATTTAAAAAAGGCAATTGCAATTGACCCCCTATGTTTGTTTCCAGAGTTCGTTTCAATTGATTATTCCAAACTAAGTCCTGAGAAACAAAGAGTCGCTCTTGTATTAATGTTGGTTGATACAGTTGTTGCATTGCTGTTAGTTCAAGCGTTGCCTTGTCCTGTATGCCAGTAGACAGTTTACCAGACAGCGTGTAATCGCCTGCATTAGAGCCGATTCCTATCTGGCCATTCGCTTCCAAATCAAAAAACTCCTGAAGTTTTGTTTTTAGTCGTGCAGTTACGAATAAGTCATTCCTTGAAAAACGTTCTGGTTCCTGTTCTATAAAATAAAGGGCATAAGTCAGCCCTGGTTGAAACAAAATAGTAGTACCGCCTTCTGTATTCCCAAGTTTCAGATTTGCCTTAAACTGATTTTCGTATCTTTTTACCGCGATGTAATTTCTCAGACCTCTTTGATTTACTAGGAAATCTCCATAATAATCAGATGCACCAATAGTAGCGACATTGTCGTCAAAGAACTTGATACTTTCTAGTTTATAGGAGAACTGATGGCTCAAAAACGTTTTGGCTGAGATCTCCGGCTCTTCGTTTATAGATTTTGAGGGTTCTCGCTTTTTCTTGACAATTGTATCTACTGGATGGCCAAGAGAATCCTTGATGACAATAGTCTGAGATTCAATAATTGGATTTGCATTGCGTTTTAATGTCGAAAACGAAAAATATTGAGTAAGTGTGATTTCGTGATTGTCATATTCTGATTGGGCAGATTCAAGATTTACTGGAACCAATTCTCTGATTGCATTAACAAAATCTTCGTCCTCTAAAATCGTATCACTCAAGATACCACCATTGTTCTTTTGCTTTATTGTATTCCCTGCCCAGCTAAAAAACGCCATATAGTTGTCTCGTTTGCTTCTCCAATAAGTAGATGTCACATACTTAGTATGTCTTACTTGCTGATGCGTATAAGAACCAATATGGCTAATCCGGTTATAGGAAATATAGGAATTGGATCGTTTTGAAGTATTGCTTGAGAAATTAACATCAATAAAAGCGTCTTCCTGGGTTGCAGCAGAGAAAAAAGCATCTGTATGTGGTTTTTCTACATTATAAAAAGGAACCTCTTTTTGAGATACTAAATAGCCATCATAACTATGATATCCTAGGTCAAACCCTCTTCGAAGTCTTGGTTCGTACATTAATGAATAGTGTGGTGAGCCAAAATTTCCTAGATATTGATGTTGAAAATCACCCGAAAGCACAGGATTGAACCGATGAATTTTTTCAAACTCATCCTTGACCACATTTAGTTTAAAATCATTTAAATAAAAATAAAGCACCTGATTAGTGGTGTCGTCTTGATTGGTTGTAGTAATCACTGGCACGGTATCAACAGAAATTGGCTGTATGAGCGTTGGTTCCTGTGCATTTGCCACAGCAAAAAAGAAAAGACAGAATATAAGGCTACTATAAATTTTCAATCAATCACTATTTTTGTTAGCCCAAAAGTAACCGCAGATTCTGATTTATTCAAGAATTATCTTTTTTGATTGTATAAAATAACTTCCTTTTAACTCTAACACATACATTCCAGCAGGAATTTCACTAAGATTTAACTGAAATTCATGTAAACCACCAGTGAAATGAATGGGATCAAACGATTTTATTTTTCTTCCAGTGATATCATACAAGGCTATATCTATTTGATCATTTAGTTCTTCCTGTACAACAACGTTTATTAATTCTGTTGCGGGCTGTGGATACAAGGTAACTGAAGAAGAAGGAGTATAATTTTCATTTGAAGAAATCAATCCACAATTTTCTGAAGATCCAAGTGTTGGATAAGCGCCTGTAATGGTAGGGTCTTCTTTTTCAAAGACATACAAACCAGTTTCCATATCAGAAGCTATAATATTTCCAGAAGGAAGAAAAGGAAAAATACCCCAAACACCTTTATAACTAAACGCTTCAGGGCCAGGATAGGTATCATAATAGGCATGACGGACTGGAACAGCTGGATTTGAGATGTCATACACCACAATACCATGATAGTAATAAGAAACATACATGTAATCACCACGTACCAAGACATTATGCGGAATGGCAATGTTGGAAGTTGTACTTCCTTCATTAAAGAAGCCAACCACTTGTATGTTTGCTGGATCGGAGACGTCCAATACCTTTAAGTCACGGTTATGCGTTTCATCTGCTAAATAATAGTAGTTGCCATCTTCAGAAAGCCATCCAGAATGGTTATAACCCTGCTGAGGATAAGTGTCGAGAGAGCCCAGCAAAATAGGGTTCATTGGGTCAGACATATCAGCAATCACAAATCCGTTACTCCCACAGTTGATATACGCTATAGCATCCCGGACATAGATGTCGTGCGCTCCCATGACCGTCCGTCCCTGAATGTCATCGTACTTACGAATCAGCGTCGGGTTTTCAGGGTCAGCAAGTGAAATTGACATCACATAAATAATATTATCAGTAGGATTGTCCGTTCCAACAGCGTATAACACTGCATGTGCCGTATCTACAAAGATATTGTGTGATCTTCTGATAATCGAGTTGTCAGAATATACGACTGTAGTTGAGTTTGGAAGGTCAGAATAGTCGATGATTTGCAAGGTGCTTCCAAGTCCTTCATCCGCAACAGCATAGAGATAACACTGGTAATCATGATAATCTCTATGAATAATCACGCCCCCAGCTTCTCCAGGAACTACGAAACCATTCGTCACTTCTTGAACATTGTTGACATCAGTAACATCAATAAAGTGTGTTCCTTTTGTTGAGCCAATCACTGCGTACTCTTTGTTGTTTGAAACAACACCCCAAATTTCATTATAGGCATTATTAAACGAGTTACTCCCTACAATCGTTGTGTCATCCCAGTTGTGTAAAAGAGTAGACTGTGTCTGAGCTGTTAAGAGCAGGGGAGAAAGCAATAAAAAGGCGATGAAAAGTCTCATGATTTCAATTTATTTATGAATGATCAATTTTTCTGAATGCGTAAACTCGTCACCAGATATTTGAAGAATATAAATTCCGGAAGCAACCACATTGCTGATTTTTAGATTAATAGTATTCTTTCCTGCAATCAAGTCATAACGGTCAAATTCTTGCAACATCTTTCCAGTCAAATCTAGCAACTGAATACCAGTATTCTGATCCTGAGTAAGCTCTAGACTGAGCACAGCCCTATTTGAAACGGGATGAGGCGTTACTTGCAGACTATTTACTGGAGACGCTTTGCTATTATTTGAAAGGGGGGAACCACAGTTGGCTGTAGTACCAAGTGGCGGATAAGTACCTGTAATGGTTTGATCAATTTTTTCGAATACGTAAAGTCCTGTTTGCATGTCGGAAACTAGGACATTCCCTGAAGGCAAATAAGGAAAAACACCCCACGCACCTTCGTAACTACTGTTGTCAGCCCCTGAATAGGTATCATAAAAGGCAACACGTGTTGGTGCTGACGGATTTGTGAAGTCATAAACCTGAAGACCATCGTAGTAGTAGGAAACGTAGACATATTTCCCTCTTGTAATTATATTATGGGGAATCGAAAATGTAGAAGCCCCTGGGCCAGCATCTATAGTTGTTAATACTTGAATGTTTGACGGATCAGAAACATCCAACACTTTTACGGCTTTGTTGTGCGTTTCATCTGCTAGGAAATAATAGTTACCATCATCAGAAAGCCAACCTGAATGATTATATCCCTGATCTGGATAACTATCAATCACTCCTAGAAGTGTCGGACTTGCTGGATTGTTAAAATCTGCTATGACAAGTCCGTTGTTGTTTCCACAGTTTAGGTAGGCAATTCCATCTCTTACATAAATATCATGTGCACCGCCCAACGATTGTCCTTGGATACTATTGTGTGTTGCAATGAATGTTGGGTTTGTAGGGTTGGCTAAAGAGAAAACCATCATGTTTTGTCTATTAGTCGTTGCATTATCAACAAAAACAGCATATAGAACTGCTTGAGCGGTATCAATAAAAATATTGTGTGCTCTTCTGATTGCATTATTACTATTATAAACTACCGTAGTAGAATTAGGTAAGTCGGAATAATCAATGATTTGTAACGTACTTCCACTTCCTTCATCTGCAACCGCATACAAGTAGCACTTATAGTCATGATAGTCACGATGAATGATAGAGCCGCCCTGCACACCTGGCGCCACGTAAGCATTTGTCAACTCTTGCGGGTTGGTCATATCTGTCAAATCAAAAAAGTGGGTACCTCTTGTTGACCCAATTACTGCAAATTCTTTGTCGTTTGCGACGACACCCCAAATTTCATTGTACGCATTATCATAAGCATTGCTACCTACAATCGTTGGGTCATCCCAGTTGTAGAGTAAAGTTGCTTGAGTTTGCCCATTAACAAAAAACGGGAGCAGTAGGAAGACAAAGATTAAATGTTTCATTTTTACTTGTTGAATTTTTCAAAATAGAATTTCTAAGATAAGGAGAATATACTTGCCAAAAGTAAGATCGATACTACTTTAACGGAATAATAGCGCAATCGGTTGGACAAAAGACAAATTTCATTAAATTTTTGAATAGCATTTTATAAGAATTAACTTTGTGAAATAATCTATTGATAATGGGAAAATTACTTGGAACAACTTTTTTGAAATTGTTAGGTTGGAAACCGCAGCACATCGGAGAATTTGAAATTCCTAAAAAATGTGTTGTTATAGCTGCTCCGCATACTACCTACTGGGACGCCCTAATAATGGTGGCTACGTTCAATCATTTTAAAATTCCTGTTAAATGGGCCATGAAAGATGAGTTTATGAAATTTCCGCTAGGTATGATTTTTAGACCAATGGGAGCAATTGGTATAAATAGAAGGCCCAAAAAAGAAGGGGAAGAACGACAAAGCATGACCGAAGCGATTATCGAGCTACTAAATAAAGAGGATGAATTAAAGTTAGCTATTTCTCCAGAAGGCACAAGAGCTTTGAGAAAACAATGGAAAACAGGGTTTTATTACATTGCTAAAGGTGCAAACCTTCCAATTGCCTTTGGTTTCCTAGATTATGCAAAAAAGCAATCAGGCCTAGGCGGAGTGATGCACCTTAGCGATGATATGGAAGCAGATATGGTTAAAATCATGGATTTCTATCGAAATATAAGTGGCAAACGCCCCGAATTGTTTAGCTTGGATGAACGCTACGATAAAAATAAGAAACAGGAAATATCCAATACGGATAGCAAAATATCGAATGAAGAAGGCTAAAAGTAGAACTAAAGTACTGCGACGCTTCAGCGTTCAATTACCTTTTTTTAGTTAAAACCGGTAGAAATTAAGATCATCAGCAGTAAAGTTTTAAGAATTGTTTATTTTTGGAAAACATACTACCTTATAAATATGAAAATCACAGCAATTTCTTTTCTTATCGTATTCGCCTTCTCTTTTGGACAACTGCAAAGCCAAAATGCATATTGTGACGATAATCGATACCTAAACGAGGTATTCCCTTCAACAACTAGCACAACAGTAAAGTACGGTGAAAACATCACGTATGCTGGTAACTTAAGGAACCTTCGGATGGATGTGTATACACCAGATGGTGATGTGGCAACCGAACGACCCGTGATCATAATGGCACATGGAGGAAGTTTTATTTTGGGAGACAAGGCTACATTGCAATACTACTGTGAATATTTTGCTAAACGTGGCTATGTCGCAGCAACGATGGATTATAGATTGTATGACGGACCATTGTTTCCTGTTCCTGACTCTACGGTGATGCTTGATGTTGTAATCAAGGCAGTTGGTGATATGAAAGCTGCTGTACGCTATTTCAGAAAGGATGCGGCAACCACTAACCAATTCAGAGTAGACACCAATTTCATTTTTGTTGGCGGACAGTCTGCTGGTGGTATTCTTGCTGGGCACATGGCATACATCAATGACTTGTCCGAGGTGCAAAGTACGTTTATCTATAATGGCTTAATCGCAAATGGTGGGCTTCCAGGAACAACTGATGATCCAGCAAATCCGAGTATGGGATATTCTTCAGAAATACAAGGCGTCATTAATCAATTTGGCGCATTATATAATGCCGACTGGATTCAGCCGGGAGATGCACCGCTTATCAGTATTCACGGAACAAATGACGATGTTGTCCCTTACGGATATGGCATGGTCTCCATCAGTGGTATTCCAATCATTTCAATGGAAGGAAGTTCTGTTATGCACCCAAAAGCAGATCAAGCTGGTGTGCTCAATCGATTCATCTCCGTTCCAGGTGGTGGGCACGGTGATTTTCTGTCCAATGCAGTATGGCAAGACAGTTTAGACCGTTCATCGGTTTGGCTGATGGAGTCTGTTGCCTGTGAAGGCTTTACTGTTCCAGTTGAGCAGATTGACGTGAGCCAACAGGTCAATATCTTCCCAAATCCAGCAAGCGAGCATATACAAATTGAGCTTTCTAATATCCAATCCAATTATGACATAAAGGTGTTTGATGGTCTAGGAAGGTTGGTGCAAGCTCAGGATGGGATTTCGGATAATTCTCAGTTGGATGTAACGGCATTAAATGATGGATTCTATCAAATTTATGTTCTGTTTGACAATCTGGAACTAGCACCTGTTACTCAAAAAGTCTTTGTGTCAAATCAAAAATAACAGCCAAAACTACAATACAATGAATAATCGTTTTTATCCACTACTCTTCGTTTTAAGCTTATGTCTGATTGTTACTTCTTGTAAAAAACCAAAAGCCAATTCTGGAACAGCCGAATTGAGCTATAAGTCAGGAGCCTATCTGGATTTGCTTACAAACTATAAAGTGTTGATAGGAGGAGGAGCTACCTCTAAAGTATATGTTGAGAATGCTGATCCTTATCGTGATCTCATTGGTGAGATCATCCATACAATTCCAGAGACGAATGGAGCAAGTAACTTGATTTTAAATGACTTGACCTGTACTAGTATTTATATGGATTGTCGAGATGAGATTGAATTAAGCAGCAAACTAGTTGACGCGAGGCTAGTCGCTGAAAATGAATCTACTGGTGAACGAACAGTCCTAGCAGATCTATCCAACTTTGACACGACCACCAAACTTCTAAATTTCAATGTGAATAGTGGCGATTATTCTGACTACTTTGCTGATTTTTCTTCTAAAGAACTATTTTTTGAATTTGATTTAACCGGACTCCCGGCTACAAATGTTGGTGTTTCCTATGAGGTCAAGGTTTCTGCAGCATATACCTTCGAGCTATAACTAACCCAATGCTGTAACACTTGGTTTAACACCAAGTAAACGGAGTTTCCATGATTCCATTAGGATACTCTTTTCCTGAGGGATAACCGAACCAATTCCTAGGCGAATAAACGACCTTATCCTCCTTGTTGTTTAAATAGGCGCCCCACCAGGAAAAAGAACTGTTTGCAGTGATCACAACATCAGCATTTATCATGATCAATAGGTCAATAATTTCAGAATTTGCATCATAATGAAAGTTGGGTTTCGTTCCAAAATGATTTTTCACAAATGGAAGGTCATCACTTAGAAAGAAAACTTCACAAGATTCTAAGTCACTCACTTTCTCAAGACTGGCTTCATAAAAACGCATTGGCAGACTTAAATTTTCTGAGCTTGAATCTGGATGTTTTATCAGAACATAATCTGTTCGTCTTACATGCACAGCAACGATCTTCTTTCCTTCAAATCGTTCTTTGTATTGAGCCGAAAACTGATTTACATACTCCGGTTTTACGACTACTTTTTTGTTGATATCAATCCAAGGTTTAAAATAAGATGATGATTGATAATAACCACTATAACTTTTGTTGTCTTTGACAAGAGCGACGTTTTCTTTAACTGATTTAACATTGTCAATTACGGTAAATGCTCTTTTGATACCAACTTTATCAAAAAGTCGATCTAACCAATAAAAAAAGGCATTTTTCTGTATGTTAAAGCCAGGTAAATCAAAGTAGGCGGGCAGTAAAAAGTTAGTTCCAACCAACCTGAATGACGTGTTCAATCGCTTTGCCATTGCACAAGCAAATGCGTATTGAAATAGTTGATTTCCTAAACGTCCTTCCAGTTTTACGTGTATCATTTGTATTTATATAAATCCAAGTTTGTGAGAAAGGCTCTTATCTTTTTGGTTTCTTGATCCGTAATAAATTTAAAGGGGCGATTGTGTTGAGCCTTTTGATCTCTGAAAATTGGCATTCGTGTGCTATTATCGTTCTTGTTTCTTGTTGTTTTCTCCAAGAAGGAAACGATTTGCTCATCCCAGTTAAGTCCAAAGTGTTTTGCACACGATTCAAATATCTCTTCTGGGTTTTCTAATAGCTTTTCATAACGTACCAACAGACAAAGCGAACGATACTTTTCTGCTAACTGAACTAGCATTTCATTAATCAATGCAACCGTAAACACCTTTCTTAAGATAATGGTATACCGATTCGGGAAAATACCATTTAATGCCTTAAAAGTCTTAAGTAGCTCCTTTTTCCTTGTTGGATGAAACTCATTTAGGAAGTCCTCATCCTGAATATATTTCCATTCATTTGTCAACGAATAAGACTTTAAGTGATCTCTTGACAGAAGACTATCTACAACATAAACTGGATCGCGCACTAGGAGAATCGCCTTTGTATTTAATACTTTCAGCAATCCATCTGTTGCCAAAATGCTGTGTACTTGCTTGGTTAGACAATAGTGATAGTCAAGGTCATTACGGTGAGTACAGCTAGTCAAATTCAGGGCGTCCAGTCCTTTATTAGTAGCCAAAAATGCTTTGTATGCCTTTGTCAGTGGATGCGACAAGTTTAATTCAGGATGATAGCTAATCGACAATCGGTCATCTACTGGAGTAAATTGTAGCAGTGGCTTGATATATTGCAATCCCTCCATAAAGTATCGAATTGGACTTGAGGTCCTTGACAACACTTCGCCCATCCAAGTCGTTCCACTTCTGTTTACGCCTAGTAATAATCGTAATTGCTGTGGATTAGAATGATTGGGAATGTGGGGATCTACTTCACGACTCCAGTCCTTCATTAGGCCATAATCTGCTCTGGTCCTAGAATAAAGAAAGTTGAGTTTTTTAATTTTATGTGTTAAATAAAAAGAATTGAATCTTTTCATAACAATCAATGTTTATTAATCCCAGTAATAATCTACACAAACGCCTGCCCTTCCTGGAGCTGGGAGTTTTCCTGTCCCATAAAAGTCACCAGTTTGTACTTCGATGAATCCTGCTTGCACCACATTATCCAGTACTTGTCCTTTATGGAAAGCAATCACATTATACCAATATCGACCAGTTTTAAGTGGATTTCTATCAAATTTACAATGAAAACTTCCCTCTTGGTCTTTAACAATCAAATGATTTCCTACCACATCGCTTCGGCAAGCAAACAAGAAATTGCCGGTCAGGTTATAAAACGCAATAGAAACATCTACTTCCTTCTCTTTCAAAGACGTATCACTCTTAAATTTACAGGTAATTGTAACCGCTTGTCCCGTAGTAATATGAAGGACTGGTTGTTGAATACCATTGACATGGAATGTTACATCTTGAAAACTAAACAGTTGAGTGCCTTTGCGATCTTGCCGCTCAGATAAAGGAATGGAGTCGGCAACTGCTTTACTTTCTTTTAGATAGAAGTCTACTGCTTCATCTGAATTGCCGTCAAACTGTTTTTGCCCATTGTCCAAGACGATCGTTCTGGGGCAAAGTTGTCTGATTGCACCCATGTTGTGGCTTACAAAGATCACGGTTCTGCCTCCTTGAGTCACCTCACTCATTTTCCCTAGGCATTTTTTCTGAAAAGCGGCATCGCCTACAGCCAATACCTCGTCAATCACCATGATTTCAGGTTCTAGAAAAGCGGCGACTGAAAACGCTAGGCGAAGTTTCATACCACTCGAGTAATGCTTTAGTGGTGTTTCCAAGAACTGTTCTGTGCCTGCAAAGTCTACAATTTCGTCGAATTTTAAGTCGATTTCCTGTTTGCGCAATCCTAGTATGGAACCGTTCAAGTAGATATTCTCTCTCCCTGACAATTCTGGATGAAACCCAGTACCAACTTCTAGAAGACTGGCGACTCTTCCTCTTGCTTTGATGTGTCCAGAAGTCGGAGGCGTGATTTTCGATAATATTTTTAGGAGGGTTGATTTCCCGGCACCATTTCTTCCAATAATCCCAACGCTTTCTCCTTGGTTGATGTTGAAGCTCACATCCTTCAATGCCCATAGCTCTTGCGAAGCCTTGCTGGAGCGAAATACCCCTGCAAGCGAATCCCTCAAGCTCAAATAGCTCCGAGTTGTTCGAAGGGTATATTTTTTTGAAAGTTGTTTAATTTCAAGGATTGGTGTCATCAATATTGATTTACTCTTTTATTTCACGTTTCATATAATGAAAACGGATGGCTTTTCCATTGGCATCTGTTGTATGAATGTTAGAAACCAATTCCCAGCCCTCTAGTCCAAAGCCAGTAAGTGTAGCTTCAATTTCTTGGAGATCGAAACTATACGAAAGGATTCCTTTTCCAGTAAATGTCAATATTTTGTACTCAAACTTTTGCATTCTTTTTTCTCTTTTCAATACACCAAAACCGTACAACTCGATTAAAATACTTAAAATTCAATCATTTATTCAAATACAGCTATGAAAATGCACCATAATCTATCATTGCTTGGAAAGTATCTTCCATTGTTTCTTTCAACGGTTTGAAGTTCATTCCAAGCTCTTTCATAATCTTAGAATTGTCCGCCTTCCAAGGAATATTGACATTGTTTCGAATAAACGGCCTCGAAAACAAAGGGTCTACAAACGGGCCAACTATCATGAGCAACCATTTGGGTAAGGCCTTCTTTGGTAATGGATAGTCTCCTCCAAAACGGTCTTGAAGCACAATACCCATCTCTAAGAAGTCAGAGTTATGTGCAGCGGTGATGTATCTGCCGTTGGCTTCTGGAGTGTAGCCTGCTCTATAATGCGCTTCAGCGACATCGCGTACATCCACTACTCCAACACCGATTTTTGGTGCTCCCATTTTCATAGAGCCATCTCCCATTTGCTTCATCACATCAAACGTAGCAGAAGTCACTGTTTTAGTGTTGAGCGGTGGCCCCATTACAAAACATGGGTTGATGGTCACTAAGTCCCATTGGTTTTGTGCTTTGCTCATTTCCCATGCTTTTTGCTCTGCAAGCGTTTTTGAATAAGAGTAGGGTTGATAGTTCAACGAGGAAGACGTATTCCACACCGCTTCGGTTAGTATTCCTCCCGGAGCTTTTTGACAATCAATGGCATCGGTATATATTGCTGCACAGCTACTTGTGACAACAATTCTTTTGACTGAAGACGTTTGATTGGCACTTTCCAAAACATTCGCAGTTCCATTCAATGCAGGATCGATCAACTCTTTTTGTGGATCTTTAAACTTTGTAATAAACGGAGAAGCGGTATGGTAAATCAACTCACAACCTTGCATTGCTTCAAGATAAGATCCGTTGTCTAGCAAATCTGTTTTAAAGTATTTTATGGATCCTGAAGACGTAGTTGCCAATTTGTCTAAATGCTCTAGTTTAGATTGATTACTAGGGTCTCTGACAGCTGCATGCACTGTGATTCCTTGCTCTAACAACTTTTTAATTAACCATCCTGCTACATATCCAGTTGCTCCAGTTACCATTACTGGCTTTGACTGATCTATTTTTACCATATTAATTATATTATTGAATCGCAATTTAGACAATAAGAAGGAAACATAAAAAAGTTAATTATTGTTGATCAAATCTTTCTAAATAAATAAAATTAAACCTCAATAGAAAACTGTATTTTAGCATCATGATCTCGTTCAGTTTTTCACCAGAAATCAGGAAACTGCTTCCAGGAAGCAGAGTCGGCATTGTTCGCTGCAAAGCTAGTCCTCAACCGTCATCAGAAGCTCTGCTAGAATTGACCAACACCACCCTTGAATCCATCAAGGAAACACATAATAGTGGATCCGTCAGCCAGATTCGTACTGTTTTTCAAACAAAAACAGCCTACAGAAAACTAGGCAAAGATCCTTCCCGCTACCGCCCAAGCGCTGAAGCATTGCTAAGGCGAGCTGTAAAAGGTAACGGACTATACCAAATCAATAACCTAGTGGATTTGTTGAACCTGATATCAATAAAAACTGGATTCTCTATCGGTGGATATGACAATCATAAAATCGATGGACAAATCACACTAGGAATTGGACAGGCAGATGAACCTTATGAAGCAATCGGTCGTGGCAGCCTCAACATTGAATGCTTACCACTGCTAAGAGATACATTGGGTGCTTTTGGCTCTCCTACAAGCGATTCATCAAGGACAATGGTTACAGATGACTGCAAGGAGTTTTTAATGGTATTCTTCGACTTTGAAGGAGATCCATCTTTGAATGATGCGCTGGTGCTCACAAAAGAGTTATTGCCTCAATACACCAACGCTATAGACATCACCTCAACGATTATCAATTAAAGGCATGGAAAATGTTTTACAAAGCCAACGATTAATCATTCAACCACTTGATGCTAGTCATGTAAAGGTAGTACTTGCCTTTCTTAAGAAAAATAAATCCTTCTTTAGGGTCTTTCAACCAACGCTCAACAAGGATTATTATACAGAATTATACCAACAGAAACTATTGCAATCTGATGTGGATGGATGGAACAATAAGACAAAATATTCCTTTTATCTTTTTCATCATTTAGACCATGAGAGATCTCAGATATTAGGAACAGTAACGCTTTCTAATGTAGTCCGCGGCCCACTACAATCCTGCTTTGTTGGATATAAGGTAGATCAACAATTTCAAAGCAAAGGAATAGCCACAGAAGGTATTGCTCATGTCATCCAATTCGCATTTAAGAGATTGAAGCTGCATCGGATTGAAGCGAACATTATGCCCGATAATCTTGCATCTATCAAAGTCATTGAAAAATTAGGATTTAAAAAAGAAGGATTTTCTGAGCAATATCTTAAAATCAATGGGAAATGGGAAGATCATTTGCGTTTTGCATTGATAAATAAGGATTTTTGAGCAACTTAGTTGTAAGTTGTTCGTCTAACAATTATATAAGACTAATTTATTAAAATAAATTTCGGTGTCAAAAATTAAAATAACACAACCCGATACAGCATTGCCTTCAGACTTGCTCAACCTTCCGTTACAGGATATCATAGTAGAAGTCATGCGCAGCTGCGAATTTGAAATCGACCTTCCAGCAACGCAGTCAAACAGTATTGCTGACGGAAACGGTGAAACGATTTCCAGTAAAGCGCTTCAAGACATCCGTGCGGATATTGAAGCCTTGAAGAAGCTTGCAGCCAAGCGAATTGAAATCAAAATAGATAATAAGAAGCCGAAAGACTTAGGGCTTCAACATTACCTGTTCGAAACGTTACTCCGCATTTCCTCTACAGGTCTGAATGCCTATATGGTTGGTCCTGCTGGTTCTGGAAAAACCACAGCTGCCGTAAATGTGGCTAAAGCAATGGATGTTCCGTTCTACTTTACAGGAGCCATCGCAAGTGAGTTTAAATTGACAGGATTCATTGATGCCAATGGAAAAATCGTAAATACTGAATTTCGACGCGCTTATGAGAAAGGAGGTCTATTTCTTTTTGATGAAATTGACGCCAGTTATCCCCAAGCAGTTCTTGCCTTTAATGCTGCTTTAGCCAATGATTATATGGATTTTCCTGACAAACGGGTTGAACGACATAAAGATTTTTATTGTATCGCTGCTGCGAATACCTACGGACAAGGAGCAGACAGACAATATGTTGGCCGAAATCAGCTCGACGCCGCCTCGCTTGATCGGTTTGTGTTTTTAGATTGGCGGTTTGATGAAGAGCTGGAGCGCGCCCTTGCTGGCAACAACAATTGGGTAGATTTTGTACAAGAAGTTAGAAAAGTGGTGGAAGAGCTGAAAATCCGACATGTGGTAAGCCCTAGAGCTTCTATTTTTGGAGTAAAACTGCTTGCTGCTGGCTTAGACCTAAGAACTGTTGTTAAATTGTTGATCTGGAAAGGGTTGGACAAGACTATCATTGACAAAATTCAGAATAATATTCACTATGATCTGGACCGATTCTACGAAAGAGGCATTAAAATTTGAAGATCTTTCTGACTTCTGGAAGTTTGCCATGCAGGATAGTGAATCCAAGAAGCAAAACTCTAGGAAAGTAGCAAGTGATTCTTGGCAAGGGTCTAAAAATTGGGAAGAAGCCATGGAAACCGCCTTGTATGGTTGGAAAGATGGATTGCGCGAAGTTGAGAAGTATCAAGCAGATATCATTCCTAGAGTTACAGAACGAGTTCTCCGACCAGAACGAAAACATGACGTAGCTGGGTTTAATGTTGATATCGGTAGCTATCTGGCCAATCAACCCGAACATTTTCTTTCTAGGGAATTAGACATGCGGAATTACCCAGGGAAAATTTACACCATCGTTTGTTCCATCTCTTTTTCAGAAAAAATTCTTGCTCAAACCATTATGCAGCGTGGTGCGATGATCTGCACACTGATTGATGCCATAGAATATGCAGGACATAGAACTGAAATCGTCTGTAATTGGGTTTCTCACAGCAAACGTAAGGCAAAACGCAAGAAAGATGACGCTAGACTAGAAGTGGACGTCATCATAAAAAAAGTAAACCAACCACTAGACATGTCTGAATTGATCTTCTGCCTGGGACATCCATCCATGCTTCGTCGCATCATGTTTTCACTAGCAGAAAAGGTCGGTTGGGCAGACTTTGCTTATAGCTATGGCTCACCAGGGGAAGCATCAAATCAAGGAGACCTTTATATCAAGGAGATTTACGGCGAAGAAGTAACAAATGAAACCGCGATAAACTGGGTGTTAGAGGAATTAGATAAGTTGGGCGTGCATATTACTGAGAAGTAATTGCTTGTCGTCTGAATCCTACCGATAATCTAATTAATTATCCTACATACCGTTCCCTCATCACCTTCATATGATGCAACTCATGACCAATAATGATGTAAGCCAATGCCCTCACAGAAACAGGGTTATTACTAGCCGTTCCAAGGTTTAAAAGCTCTTGATCAGTGAAGTGCTTGAAAGTCGTCATTGTGAGCTGTCTAGTAAGCGCAAACTCCTCCAACAAGTCCTTGATCGTACGACTAGAAACGTCAACGGTTTCTGCATATTGGTTTTGATCAAATCCTGGGAGTTTAGTCTGGTCTCCTCGAGCAATACACAAGGCGCGAAACGCCATAATTTTTTCGGTATCAATTAAATGCATTAGCACTTCCTTGATTGTCCATTTACCTGGCGCATATTGATAATTACCATCAAGGCCAGAATGCTCTTCAAAAAAAGCAAGTGTTTCCTTGTTGACTTGCTCAAGATTCTCTGCAATAGCTGCAACGGGAACCTTTGAGATATAAGGTTGATAGAATGGGGCGTATTCTTTTTGATCAATCATTTTTATTCTTTTTTCCAATAGTTTGCCATTAATTCTTTACTCCATTTGGGTTGTTCGACTTGACCCATCGGTAAAAACTCATTCATAACAGGTTTGATATCAATCACTGGAGTCCCATCTATAGCATCCAGTCCGATAACGGTGAGGGTTCGGCCTTCATATTGCTTCAATTTTACTGTAGTGATGCCCAGGCGATTGGGGCGGCTTTTATTACGCTGCGCAAAAGTGCCAACGACTGGCCAATCCATGTTGTTCCTAGGATGTCTTGACCTTGCAACTGCTTTCTCATCAGGTACCAAATGGAAGTAATAAAGGATTTCAAGATGAGAAAATTCACCAATGCCAGTCAACGATTCTGTAGGGATGTGCTCTGCTAGTTCGATGATGGAAGCCACCCTTCCCCAGTCATCATCCTCAGGCGTTTCCCTGCTATTTTTAACAAAAGCAACGGGTTGAATCTCAATCGTCATGGTTCAATAAAATTACTAGTCAAGCAATACAAAGCACGTAAGAGCGAATTGCATTCCCCTAAATGGCGGATGAAAATTGCTGTAAGAAGCGAATATCATTTTCAAAGAAATACCGAATATCTGGAATGCCATACTTGATCATAGCGGGGCGTTCAATGCCCATTCCCCAAGCATAGCCTGTGTATTTTTTGCTATCTATTCCACAGTTTTCCAGTACTGCTGGATCTACCATTCCGCATCCCAAGATTTCAAGCCAGCCTGTTCCTTTCGTTAAGCGCTTGGTTTCTTCTGTTTCCGTTCCCATCCAAACATCCATTTCTGCACTTGGTTCGGTAAAGGGGAAGTAGGAAGGTCTTAGTCTGATTTTAGTTTCGCCAAACATCTCTCTAGCAAAGTAGTAAAGTGTTTGTTTCATATCTGCAAAAGAGACATTCTCATCAATATACAAGCCTTCGATTTGGTGGAACTGGCAATGTGAGCGGGCCGAAATCGTTTCATTCCGATACACTCTTCCTGGAGCAATGATCCGAATTGGCGGTTTCTGTTCTGTCATGACCCTTGCTTGTACTGAACTGGTGTGTGAGCGCAGGAGCATGGTCGGATCATTCATAATGTAGAAAGTGTCTTGCATGTCTCTGGCTGGGTGATCTTCAGGAGAGTTCATGGCTGTAAAGTTGTGCCAGTCATCCTCAATTTCTCGGTCTTCAGCTACGACAAACCCAATTCGCTCAAAAATACTGATCATCTCATTCATCATGATGGCGATGGGGTGGCGAGAGCCAAGAGTTGTTGGTTCCCCGGGGGCGGTGAGGTCTAGATCTCCCTTTCCAGATTCAGAAGCGGTTTCTGCTTGTTCCTTGAGCGTGTTAAGTTTTTGCTCTGCTTCTTGCTTGATGGCATTGACAAGTAGCCCGAATTCTTTTTTTCGGGTATTCTCGACATTTCTAATTTCTTGAAAAATACCTTTAAGAGCGCCTTTTGAACCTAGGAACTTAATTCTAAATTGCTCGATTTCTTCAGGGGAGCTTGGAGCGGTTGTTCTAATTTCTGTTGCCAAGGCATTAGCCTTTTCAAAAACTTCTTGAGACATAGCTGTAAGACTGTTTTGTTTGACCGCAAAAATAAATATTATTAAACACTAATGCTCGTTTTTGTAAGTATTAATTATTTCTAGCCGGCATCTTGTCCAGAATAAGGTCAGAAGGAATTAAACTTCTTCAGAATGGGATTGCTTACCAAGTAGCCTTGTCCCGATTTTGTCGGCGTTGCATAGATGATTTCATTGTTTTCAGCTTTAATAATGAAATGATAGGAATAGCCACGCATGTCAAACAGATAAAGTGTGTAGAGCATATCCTTTTCGCCTTTCCAGACCGCTCGATCTATGAATAGACCCGTTTCGAGCTTTACTGGGTGCGAATAATACTTTTTTATTTTATCGATTTCTCTTATCTCTTTTCTCAGGTCTGATGGGCTGAATACTAGCGTCTGGCCTTCCATTTCCTTATGTTTAGAGGCATAATAGTTAATGGTTTCCTTGTCATTATCCTTTGGCAGGGATTGGTCAAGGACAATCTCAAGATAATTTTGCATGAATTGTACAGCGCGTTTGCACTCTAGCCTAAAATATTCATCATCATAAACAATCATGTTGGCATATGCCACCATGTCTTCTGGTCCTGTTTTGCATCTTCCTCCTAGCACGATTCCTACATCATCATATTGTTCGCGAGTAAACTGGGAGTCTTTTAATGTGAAGACATGCACAAATGAGTAATTGCTGTTATTACAATGCTTTTTGTATTGAGTTCCACTAATAAAGCTGAATTTTGTGAACGTCCAATGTTTTTCAAATGCTTCCTTAATCGCATCGTTGTAGGCATGGGAGTAGCCAAGAATAACGAGAGTTTCTGTATTCTTTAATTTTTTAACTTCTTTTGCTCCCCCATTTCCAAATTGGCTATAGCTCAATAGTGGAATTAATAGGAAAAACGTGATTATTTTTAGGGATAGAATCTTCATTTTTTAAAATTATGTCATATGATTCAAGCAAAATACCTGTTTAAAGACATTGTTGACCTTGTAGATTCTTGAAAATGTGACAGTGTGAACGAAGTTAGTAACAGGATTTACTGCTCGAATGCGAACTGTATAATGTTTGATCCCATTTTCAGTGCCATTTGACGAATTTCTTCTGGGTCTTTATGAACACCTGGATCTTCCCATCCATCACCCAGATCAGATTCAAAACTATAGAAGCAGATTAGGCGTCCTTCCCAGAGCAAACCAAAACCTTGTGCTGCTTTACCATCATGTTCATGAATTTTTGGCAAACCACTTTTAAACGAAAAGCGTTGATTGTAGATTTCATGTGTGAAAGGAAGCTCTATAAAGTCCAATTCTGGAAACACTTTTTTCATTGCTGGTCGAACAAATTTGTCCATTCCAAAGTTATCATCGATATGTAGAAATCCCCCAGCTAACAAGTAGTTTCTGAGGTTTTCTGCTTCTGCATCTGAGAATACTACGTTTCCGTGACCTGTCATATGGTACCATGGATAATTGAAGAGTTCAACACTTCCAACCTCTACTGTTGCATAGTCCTTATCAAAATCAGTTCCTAGGTTCTTGTTACAGAAATCTGCAAGATTGGGCAGTGCTGTTGGATTCGAATACCAGTCGCCTCCACCACTGTACTTGAGTAGCGCCAGTTTAATTGTTGGCTTATCCGCATTGAGAAAACTGCTGAATGCTAGCCAAGCAAATACAATGCATAAAATGGTGATGAGAGATAAGGTAATTCGTTTCATATCAATTAATTAAGTTGACGGTGTGACAGGCTGCTAGTCCTGCGGTTTCAGTTCTTAAGCGACTGGCGCCAAGGCTTACCGGTATAAAACTATTGTCAAATGCCATGCCTAATTCCTCTTCCGAAAAATCTCCTTCTGGTCCGATTAGAATTAAGACGTCAGATCCGACAGAACAACTATCTTTTAACGCATTTTTTTCTGAATTGTGGCAGTGAGCGATAAACTTTTGAGTAGAATCTTCAGATTGCTGAACAACTTCCTTTATTGGTGTGAGCGGATTGATTTTGGGCAACCATGCTTTTCCTGATTGCTTCATGGCTGAGAGTATGATTCGTTCAAGTCGGTCAAATCGAAGTTTTCTTCTTTCTGATCGTTGGCAAAGCAGTGGAGTGATCTCTGTTATACCAATTTCTGTCGCTTTTTCCAGAAACCATTCAAACCGTGCAATGTTTTTTGTAGGTGCAATGGCTATGTGCAGGTTTATAGTTGGAATGGGAGTGGTCTGTTCTTTTTCAATGATCCTTATAGAGCATCTTTTCTTGCTTGCTTCAAGTAATGCCCCAGTATACATCCCGCCTTTTCCATCTACAAACTGAATGTCGTCTCCCGCCTTTTTACGCAAGGATGCTAAACAGTGTCTAGCCTCTTCAGGGGGCAGTATTGCGATGTTGTCATCAATCTGGTTTGTAAAGAATAGTTGCATATGAACTGCAAACATAAAAAAAAGATAATCAAATGAAGAATTGGACGCTAAGCGGGTTGGTTAGATTGTGTGTTACAAGGGTTTGTTTTTTCACATAGAAGGTGTGAGCGCTTTACTAGTAGAATCCTATTTTTCTAAATGTCGTCGGGTAAGGTAACCTTGACTTGACGGATTCTTTTTTTATCGACAGACACGATTTTAAAACTATAATTTTCGAAGTTAATGACCTCATCATATTTTGGCAGTCTACCTACCATTTCAAGGATTAGGCCACCGAGTGAGTCGGCATCTCCTCTAACTTCCTCAAAGATTGATGTGTCGAGTCCAGTAAGCTTACAAACATCGTTAATCATCGTTTTTCCTTCAAATAGAAAGTTATAATCATTGATTTTTTTATATTCAACTTCAATATGGTCGTCAAACTCATCTTTGATTTCTCCAATAATCTCTTCTATCACATCTTCTAGTGTGACGAGTCCTGCTGTGCCTCCGAACTCATCTACAACGATTGCAATGTGTACCCGTTTTGCTTGAAATTCTTTAAGGAGGTCATCGATTTTTTTACTTTCAGGTATGAAAAATGGAGAGGTTCTGATGATTTTTTGCCAGTTGAAGTCATTTTTTTTATCCAAGTGTTCTAATAGGTCTTTAGCGTATAGAAAACCGTTGATGGTATCTAGGTCTTCTGTATAGACAGGAATTCTGGAATAGCCTGATTCTCTGATCATTTTAAGCACATCCGTAAATTTGTCTTCGATGTCAATCGCTGTGATGTCAACTCTGGCGCACATGATTTGTTTGACGGGCACGTTTCCAAATTTCACGATACTTTTTAGCAGTTCAATTTCTTGATTGGCGTTTGCGGTATCTTTTACGGTCAGTTCTATTGCGTGATCAATTTCTTCAAGGGTGACCTTATTACCATCTTTGGTTTTGAATTTATTTTCAAGAGCATCATACCCCTTCATGAGTAGACTACTTGGCCAGCGGGTTACTTTGCTAAGGAAGTTCAATGGGCGAGCCATTATTCCTGCGAGCTTAAGGTTGTTCTTTTTTGCATAGACTTTAGGAGCAACTTCACCAAACAACACCAAGAGGAAGGTAATTAACACAACTTCGAAGAAGAAGGAGATTGCTTTCCCTAGTTCTTCACCAAGGGCAGAGGAGACCCAACTCGCTAGTTCATCACTAAAGATGATATTAAGCAAATAAGTCGAAAGCATAATGATTGCTACATTGATAAAGTTGTTAGCGATAAGGATGGTAGCGAGTAATCGCTTAGGTTGGTCAAGCAGCTGAATGATTTTGTTTCCTGTCTTGTTATCCTTTTTGATGCCTTCTAGATCATTTTGATCCATTGAAAAGAATGCTACCTCAGACCCAGAGATTAAGCCTGAGCAGACTAGCAAGAAACAAAGTACAATGACCCCAATAACAAAAGAAAAATGGTTACTGTAATCAATTGAAAGCAATAAGGTGTCTAAGTAATAATGGTAGTATTCTCCGCCAGGGTCTGAATCCAAGTTTTTTTACTTTTATTTGAAAAAAGAAACGAACATTAATCAAATATACTAAAATGGTAGGTCATCTGCAGGTTCTTGAGGAGAAACATTGTCATTTGCTACTGGATTTGCAGGCTTATCAACTGTTGGAGAAGGTTTTTCACTACTATTTTCTCTTGAAACATTTGATTTCGCATGTAGAATCTCGTCATCCTGAGACGGAAAGGTATTCTCATAACCTCCAGCACCTTCTCGCTTTGACAATAGTCTGAAAGTGTCGGCTACAACTTCCGTTATCTTTCTTGCAGATTCTTCACCTTCTTTCTGCCATTTCCGACTTTTTAGCTTCCCTTCAATGTAGACTAATGCTCCTTTTTTAAGCGATTTTTCTGCTCGTTCTGCTAGAAAACGCCACATGATTACATCGTGCCATTCTGTGAGGTCTTGCCATTCTCCTTGTTTGTCTTTGTAGGATTCGGTTGTTGCAAGGCCCATCTTTGCTACTGCAGATCCATTTTCTAAATATCTAACTTCTGGATCTTTGCCTAACCTTCCAATTAAAATTACTTTATTTATGTTACTCATTTTGTAGTCTTTTTGGTTATGTTTCTATTTAAATAGCTTTAAATCAGTTAGGTATATCGCTATTTTAATAAGCAAATTAATTATTTAAAGCCTAAATATAATGTTTTATCGGATAAAAACCAAGTAATTATTTTTGGAAATGCAAATTGATCTATCGCTGCTCTTCTTACTTTGTTGTGTGTTAGAATTGAGTTGTTCGAGGTTTTTTTAATCATTATTTCGTAAAACACGGCATGGATATATTGGTGGGAAAGCGTTTGTTTAAATGGCTTTGAAATAGAGGTGATTTCAATATTTGTACCTTCAAAATAGGCTTTCCATTCTGGATGATCTTTGAGTTCTTCAGTAGAGAGAAGGGATGAGTGTTCTATTAGCGGGAAATCATATAGTCCTTGCCAAATATCTTTAGTGTTTCTTTTGTTTAAAAAGACTGATTCGTCAATATTGATAACTAAATAATGGAAGTAGCGGTTTTTCTTGATCAGTTTTTTCTGCTTTACTGGAAGTTGATCTATTTTTTTTGTGTTGAAGGCAATGCAAAAATCTTTTAGTGGGCAGTTTTCGCAATCTGGTGATTTGGGTGTGCATTGTAGTGCTCCAAAATCCATGATGGCTTGATTGTTTGCCGCGGGTCTTTTATAATCCAGTAATTCTGAGGCTAATTGGCTGAATTCTTTTTTCCCTTGCGTTGAATCGATTGGCGTTTCTATTCCAAACACTCTTGATAGAACCCGGTAAACATTTCCATCTACAACGGCGTGAGGGAGACCATATGCAAAGGAGGCAATAGCTGCAGCTGTATAATCGCCAATGCCTTTGAGCTTAAGGATGTCTTTATGATTGGTAGGGAATACTCCATTTAGTTCATTTGCGATATACTTTGCGGTAAAGTGTAGGTTTCTTGCTCTTGAATAGTAGCCGAGTCCTTGCCATAGCTTAAGTACTTCATCTTCATCTGCTTTAGCAAGATCATTCACTGTAGGAAACTCGGTGATGAACTTAAGATAATATGGAGTTCCTTGGTCAATTCTAGTTTGCTGAAGAATAATTTCTGAAAGCCATATTTTATATGGATCATTTGTCTGTTTCCAGGGTAAAAGTCGGTCGTTTTTGGTTGACCAATTTATTATAAGGGAAGAAAATAAAAAAGAATCTTTCATAATAATGGGATCAATGTACAGCAATAAAATTAATATAATACGAAAAGGATTGCCAAATTTATTTAAAGATTTAGAACCTTATTCGATATTTGGACAAAGTTGATTATTGAAATTCGAAATAATATTTTTTTAAGCAATTTATAAGTGTTAAATATCCATAAATGATGAAGACTATTATATGCTGAATATCAGTTGTTTGTTTCCTTGATTTTTTTGATCACACTTTAAATAATACGTGAATTTATTAGTTTAATTAAAATTAATTGCGAACTTTACGAATACAATAACCCATAAGTTTATCATTCACAAAAGTATAACCAAAACACTAGTAACATGAGAAAAGCGGATTTAGTTAACAAGATTTCCGAAAAGACCGGAATTGCAAAAGTAGACGTATTAGTAACACTTGAAGCCTTTTTTAACGAAGTAAAAGGGAGTTTATCAGAAGGAGAAAATGTTTATGTCAGAGGATTTGGAAGTTTCGCTGTAAAAGTGAGAGCTGAGAAAGTCGGGCGTAACATTAAGTTGAACAAAAGACTTGTTATTCCTGAGCATTGTATTCCTGTATTTAAACCTGCTGCAATTTTCCTCGATGCAGTAAAAAGTAAGGTTAAACCTAAAGATATTAAGGAAGCTTAGTTTACCACCTTTAACAATAATCACAAAATACATTGCAACTTCCATATAATGTAACTATCTTTGTATGTCCAAATTCCAAATAGTTGTTGTTGTACTAGCAGCAATCCTGTTTTTGGTTCTTTATGTAGCGGTACCGACCAAGCCTAAGGAAAGAAAACAAATTGACAAGACAAGGGCTTTGCAAGCTGAAGACCCAGTCTCTATAACAATTGACCAACTATTAAAAGCTTCCAAAGGGAAGTTTGAAAATGAAAAACTAGAGCCAATTCGACAACTTGAAAAAAAATTAGAAAACAGTGGTGAAAAAGAAAAAGTAGCAACGCTGAAATCTATTTCAAGTGAATGGAACAAACTCAACCAATTTGCAATCGGTGGCTTTTATGCTGGAGAGGTTGCAAAAATTGAGGATTCAGGAACTGCTTGGTCTATTGCAGGAACCACTTATTACACGTGTTTCCAACAAGCCACAGACTCCTTAATCAGAGCTCATTGTATGGACAAAGCCATTGGCAATTTTGAAAATGCCATATCATTAGAACCGGAAAATAAAACACATCGGGTCAATTTGGGGCTTTGTTACGTAAATGGCTCACCTAATCCTATGAAAGGGATTATGATGATTAGAGAAATTGCTGAAAAACATCCAGAGAATGTCCTTGCGTCTATTACGCTCGGTAAACTCTCCTTGAGAACAAATCAATTGGAGAAAGCACTTAAACGGTTTGAAACGGTTTTAAAAAACAATCCTGAGAATGTGGATGCACATTTCTGGATGGGGCAAACCTTCCTCCAAAAGGGAGATAAGTCTAAAGCCACTGAATACCTGAAAAAGTGCATTTCACTAACAGATGATTTGACAATGCAAAAGAAAGTTACTGAGATTTTAAACACAATCTAGAAATCTTTGGATAACATTAGCTAAGAAATTATATATTTTAAACATATTAAAACGATTTTATATGCCGTGTGGTAAAAAACGTAAACGTCACAAGATTGCAACTCATAAGCGCAAGAAACGTTTACGGAAGAATAGACATAAGAAGAAGAAATAATAAATAAATAATAACACTGTCGTTAAAAAAATGACAGTGTTATTCTATAGAACGGTTTCGGATCCAGTTATAATCTTAAACTTAAATCAAATCAGTTATCTCCTTCATCCCGTTCTATTAATCAGATTGTTCAATTCAATTCGGTTTTCAGTACCATTTCAAAAGAAAATAGTACTTGGGGGTTAAATTATATTGCCGTTTATAAAAACGAAAACAATCATCAAACGATTAATTTTGGAGAAAGAACTAATTATCAATTCTACACCTACTGAAGTTGAGATAGCTTTAGTAGAAGAAAAGAGACTAACAGAGTTACATACACAAAAGACCAACAGCAAATTTACTGTAGGGGATATATTTTTGGGTAAAATTAAAAAATTAATCCCTGGATTAAATGCTGCTTTTGTTGATATAGGCTATGATAAAGATGCTTTTTTGCATTATACTGACCTTGGTCCTAAATTGAGATCACTCGTCAAGTATACCAATGGTGCCACTTCTGGTAGCATGCAAACGCACAAGTTAGATAACTTTAAGTTTGAGCCAGAAATCATTAAAACTGGGAAAATTGACCAGGTGCTTGATAAACATCAGCCTATCCTTGTTCAGATTCTCAAAGAACCGATTTCTACTAAAGGCCCACGACTTAGCTGTGAAATGACCATCCCAGGACGTTATACTGTTCTGACTCCATTCTCTAATGTAGTTGCCGTTTCTAAGAAGGTTTCAAATCCTGAAGAGAGAAGCCGATTACTCCGATTGGTAGAGAGCATCCGCCCTAAGAACTTTGGCGTGATTGTGCGTACTGCCGCTGAAGGTAAAGGAACCGCAGAATTGCATGAAGAAATGGCAATGTTGCAAGAAAAGTGGGAGCTAATCTACAAGCAACTTAATAAAGCCAAGCCACCTAAAAAACTGCTGAGCGAATTGGATAAAACATCTAGCATCTTGAGAGATCTGATGACAGATAATTTTAGCAAAATCGTTGTGAATGATAAGGATATGCAATTTAGCATAAAAAATTACTTGTCAACACTAGAGCCTGACATGGTTAAAAATGTACAGTTCTATAGTTCAAGTAAACCCATTTTTGAATCGTTCGGCATCTCTAAACAGATTAAGTCTTCTTTCGGTAAAACTGCTACCATGAGTAGTGGTGCCTATCTCGTAATTGAGCAGACAGAAGCGATGCATGTTATTGATGTAAATAGTGGACAACGGGTTGGCAGTCATTCGAATCAAGAAAATAACGCATTTGCTGTTAACATGGAATCTGCCAAAGAGATTGCACGCCAACTGCGATTGAGAGATATCGGTGGTATCATCATGATTGACTTTATTGATGTCAAGAAGCAAGAAAATAAGCGATCCATTCACCAATACATGAAAGACTGTATGAAGAATGACCGTGCACAGCATACCATTTTACCATTAAGTAAGTTTGGTTTGATGGCAATCACCAGACAACGGGTGCGTCCAGCAATTACTATGGATACAACGGAAACGTGTCCCTCCTGTAACGGCGATGGGAAAATCTCAACTCCTTCTATCCTGTTGACTGAAAAGATTGAACGGGAAATGAATTTGATTTATAACCAATCTCCTTCTAGAAAACTCGAGCTGACGGTACATCCTTATGTGCTCGCTTATCTTAAGAAAGGTTTGAAATCAATTCAGGTGGAGTGGTTTATGAAGTATAAGAAGTGGATAAAATTAAAGTCAAATAGTAATTATAGTTTCTTAGAGTATCATTTCTTTGACGAAAATAACGACGAAATAAGGTTGTAATAAAAAAAACAGGGAATTGAACTTAATCAACTCCCTGTTAACCCAAATCTAACCTATGAAATTAAACTAAACTTACTCTAGTACTCGATCCTAAAATCGAATCTCTCTTTTACTAAAATTATTCTCCTTAAAGAATTTCTACTGTACGTGGTGAAGCATCTTTTGCTTCCTCTTTCTTTGGTAACGCAAGAATAAGAATACCATTTTCGTGCTTAGCACTGATTGCCTGAATATTGACAGTGTTCGGAAGCGTGAATTTCCGGCTAAACTTTCCAAAGTTAAACTCTCTTCTCTTTACCTTTCGATCTGTTTCTGTCACCTCTTTTTCCGCTGAAATTGTAATCACATTTTTCTCTAGGTTGATGGTGAAATCTTCCTTTGATAAACCAGGCGCAGCAATTTCCATGTGGTAGCCATCATTCGTTTCAAAGATGTTTACAGCAGGCTTGGTTTGTGCAAAGTCAGAACCTATAAGATCATCGACGTTTAAGTTAAATACATCAGTGAATAACTGGTTGAAAAATGGATTCGCGTGATGTTGTCTTCTTCTTTTTTTATTTGCAGTATGCATGTGTATAATTTTTGATTTTTTAATAAATTGAATACACTTAACATTCTAACAAGAGGGATGCCATGCCGTTTTTCTAACAATCACTGACAAAATTAATGACAAAACGACAGTTTTTAATGAAAATTAATGACAAAATGGCAGTTTTGTGTTGTATGGAAGACGTATATGTATCTAATTTGAATCTTTATAAAAGTGAGAAAATCATAGAATTCCTTAAAATCCATTGAAACCTAGATCCTTTTTTCGAGACAATGAGCAAATTACTCAGTTACATCTTCAATCTTTTGAGCTCGGTTTCAATTTCCTCTAGTTCCTGTTCTACAGCTTCCATGTCTTTAGTGATTTCGAATTTCTCAGATCCTTCTGCTAATTTTGCCTTGGCTAGGCGAAGGTAATTGAGTTTTTCCTGTAGCACATTTTTTGCCTCTATTAAGCCATTGACTTCTTGATTAGGTTTGATGTCCGCTATGCTTAGCAACTGTTCAGCTTTTCCGATTAACTGTTCGAAGTAGGCAAGTCGCTCTTGTGGTGTCATTGTCATTAGCAGACTACCAGAACTCTGTATACCGAGATCCTTTTCTAATTGAAGGATTCTTCGATCGATGAGACTGTAAAGCTCTGTGCGGTCTTTTTCCTTTGTACTTAATTTGTATTTTTTCAAAAAGATTTCTCCAAGGTGTCTTCCAAGAGAGCGATACATCTCGAATTTGCTAGGCTCAAAAGACTGTTTGGTTAGTGACTCAAAAGGAAAATCAATTTCGCTTTCTGAGTAATCCTGCAATTCAGTTGGTGTGCCTTCAGTAATCAGTGCTTTTACATAATACAGTATAGCTGTCTTACCTGACTTGTAATGAATCGTCCCTACCTGTACACAAGAGTTACACCGTTTTGTGCCCTTAGGCTCTTTAAAAGCCTCTGTGTCTATTTCTACGGATTGCACATTATATTGCTTGATCAGATGGAGCGTTTGCTGATAAGGATTTATGATCAAGGATTGGTGCTGCTTTGAAGTAAAATCACATAACACAATGTGAGAACATTCTCGTTGTATCAAAGCAACTAGACCATAGTTGTCTCCACAGTGTGTCCCGTCTGAAACGTTGATAAACCGTGATCGCTCATCAAAACGACCAATAAACTCCTTGATTAGGTTTCGGAAAGAGTGGTTTAAATTACTTTTGCGAATGCCTTTTTGATAATAAAGGGGATTGTGAATCCAGCATCCAAATCTCAAGTTCAAAGCAGTGATCACAAAGGATTGCGCCCATATTGAGTAAATCCCCATGCCTGAGTGAATCCTTGCTGTTGAGTTTGTTATCGCATCAGCCAAGCGCGTTTCACCATTTTGAAAGGCCTTAGTTCTCACGTATTGAGTTGCCTCAGAGCCAACATAATATTTAGAAAACAGAAACGGTAAAGCCATTCTTGATTGTCTGTATTCTTCGGAAGACTGGTGAACATTCACAGAAGCATTTATAAGATGATAAGGTCCAGAAAAATTGTCTTCACCTAAATCATGAAGTTTTAGTCCAGTATCATTCCTAAGGTTTTGTAGATTGCCTAGTTCATTACGATTTTCTGTTACTAGAATGGCTTCTGCGAGCTTGGATTTTAGATAGGTATGTAGATTGCTTCGATTTCCATGACTGAAGAAGAATAGCAATACACAAATGATTAGTGAAATTAGAAAGACAACATAAATGGTCAAATTTTGCTTGTCTTGTAAATATATTAGAACACGGATTATTCCTGAAAAGGAAAAGAAAATAATCAACATTACTGCTATATTCGATATCCAGCGAAACCAAACATGATTTTTAATTTGAGGAATCAATAAGTTTTCCGACTTATAGAAAATTAAATAGGCACCAATAACAAACATTATGAATGCGAGGAACAAGACAAGCCATCCACCAATGTAAAGTGAAATCATAAAAATGAATGGACAAACAGCAGAACTCAATAAAATTAGTAAAGCAGATCCCTTGATGTTGCTAATCATTCGGCGAACTTCTTCTATATTGGGTCGTTCTAGGCTGATTCTGTAGTAAATGATTGAAATTATGTGTGTACCAATCCAAGCACCGAAAGAGATGGCCAATGGGAATAGAAAGACTAACCAATATTTAAAATTGGGGATAAGCTGAATTGATTCCATTCCCCTTATCAAGCCAATTCCAAAAATCAATGAAACCATAAAGGCAATCATAATCAAAATGTACCGCTTTGCCTTTTTATCGATTAGTGATTTGTGAGAATTTGGACGTAAACCCATCCGTTGAGATTCCATATAGGTCAACGTAAAGCTCAATCCAAAAATTGCTAGGAGCCCAAGAATGAGCATGCCTGTTGAATCAAGCGCATTAAACACATGGAGGCAAGCCATCGAAATATGATCAAAAACAATTGAAAACCTTCCTAGCAATCCAGTTTCTCGCATCCCTAGGTAATAGTCCATAATAAATGCATTAAATGAACCATCATCTGAAACCCAATCTAAAAAGGTGACGGTTCCGGATGCGAGCAACATCAAAATAATGAAATTGACAAAGGTGACATACAGCCATCCACCCAGCCAAACGCCTAGAAAGTTGTTGAAACTTAGTTTTGTGGGACTAAAATCTGGAAGGTAGCCTCTTGATTTCTTTAAATGTTCCAACTGTTGCTCAGCAGTCGGCATATTGGGGTTTACGATAGGCTGCTTGGTTCCTTGGTTGAACGGACTGTTTTGCGGATTGACCCCAAACTTACCGCTTGCCGATTTTGAACCCGTTAGCAAACTAGTTAAACAGCCAGCAATGAAACCACCTCCTCCAAGTGTGCTTATATAATCAAATCGTCGAAAGAAGTTGTGTTTAATAAGTGATTGAATAAAACCGAGAGACAAAATGGAAGATCGGACGCCACCACTAGAAATGCAGATTCCCCAAGTGTCCTCCGCCTCTTCAGGTGAGATCTTGTTTACCTTTCTTCTTTGTTCCAGGTATTGCTCCTCCATCGCATATACATCCTTGATGTTTGCGGTGAAGTCATTGTCGTTGTTGTTTGTTAGCATCTGTTTCATACTTTACCTTTATACGGCAAAATAATCATTTTAGTTACACAATGTAACCAAATAATTGCAACTTCTTACGTTTTCTCTCTTTTAATTCGTTCAAATTCTATACCTTAAATTGCTAAGATATTAATAATCAATTGTTAAAATCTTTGTAATTGTTTTATAAATGAATCAACAAGTTAACATATAGTTTCTTGGAATAGAATCGATCGATATTAATAAACGCACCAAAGGTAAGAAGGTCAGGTTAGATATTGAAATTTATTATTCTAAGTTCAATATTACTTCTACAAACGGAAGAAAAGGGAATATTCAGATTTGGCATTCCTTCGTTAGTTAAAAGACAAGCGACCTTCATTAGACATTTCATTTATAATAAAAATACCAGTGTACTTCTTCATTCGAAATTCTTCTATCGTTATTCGAAATTCCCTTCAATACTTCTATCTTTGCGGCTACCAAAAGCGTAATCTATGGCCAATTTGCCAAGAAATATCATTTTTTTAATTGCTGACAGCCTTCGGTATGATACTGTGTATGAGCAAGGTATAGGACTTCCATACGTCGAAAAAACAGCAACCTCATTTACCGAAGCTCGTTCTGCTGGCTGCTGGACACTTCCAGCTACTTCTTCTATGTTTACTGGTCTTGTACCTCATGAACATGGTGCTACTTCGCAATCTAGAAGTATCCATAAGGATATTCCAACTTTAGCTAGTCAGATGCAGGCAGCTGGTTATAAAACCTACCAGGTTACAGCGAATGTTGCGACGACACACATCTTTGGTCTTGATAGAGGATTTGATGATGTACGCCGAATCTGGAAACACGTTCCACCGAAGTTTAATACTCTTCAAAAGTTTATTGTCTTAATGGGTAAACCAAGGTTACGAGCAAAGCTTATGTCCAAGGATGTTTTGGTGCAAAAAATGACGGAGGACATAGAATCTGCAAAAACATGGCTGCAGCAAACGTATGAAGATATTTTTGACCAAGCACGCACAATCATTGAGGAAAACGAAGCGAAGGGAGAGAAGAGTTTTATCTTTCTTAATATGATGGAAACCCACTTCCCTTATCATATCGCACCAACCTTCAAAACAAGCACCCCAGGAATGATCAACAAGGTAAAGGAGATCAAGGCCATGTTTCAAATGATTAATCAGACCTTCCTTACACGAGAGAAAGATCCGATCAGTGATAAAATGAAACCCATTCTTAAAAATCGCCAATACCTCGCCTGGAAGGACATGGCTCCATCAGTCAACTCTTTTTGCCAAGAAATGCACGAGAATACTGGCAATCTAGTCGTTTTCGGTTCAGATCATGGCGAAACCTTTGGTGAAGACAACTGGATGTACCATTTTAGCAATGTAACGGATGGTGGAAACAAAGTACCAATGTTCTGGATGTCACATGAAGATAATCAACCGAAGGTGATTGATACTCCGGTCAGTGTGCGCCATATCTATAATAGTTTTATGAAGACGATCGGTCAAGAAACCAATGGGCCATCGATGTTGCACGATCCTGAACGCTCACTGCCTGTTATGTCTTCCTACTGGTATAACAATAGAGGGAAAACCCTTGACAAATATAAGTTCAATCAAATTTGTCTGGCCCTTGGCAAAGATCGGTTTAAGCTAAGAAATGATGAATGGTTTCAAGCACCATTTGCTCAGGGTGGCAAAGAGCCTGAGTTTACAAGTTTAGGTAAAGGTACCAATCCAATTCATGAGCTCTCATTGCCTGAAGAGACAAAGAAGGAGAGTTTGAAAAAGATAAAGGATTTTGAGGCGTTTTCTTCGAAAGTTGGCTTTGATGCAAAGCCGCACAAAGAAATTAAATAAATAATTTATTCTTGTTAAAATAGTTTCTCACACTATTGAACTATTTCAAACAATTCTTCTAATTTGATTATCTCGTAAGTTGGATCTTCTGATAAAACGTTTGGATTTTTAGTGGGATTGAACCAACATGTATCAATACTATAGTTAATTCCTCCTTGAATATCGGAATACAAAGAATCACCGATCATCAATACCTTTGACTTTTCTGGGTCACCCGACTGCGCAAAACATTGATCAAAAAAACGCCTATGTGGTTTTGCTACTTTTATCTCTTCCGAGACAATAATCGCATCAAAGTATTTCTGTAAGCCTTGATTGCTTAATCTTGGATATTGCACTTGAGTCAGTCCATTCGTAGCAGCTACAAGTGTGTAATCGTTTGATAGTTTTTTTACAATTGATACTGCATTCTCAATATACGCAGGATACTGGACAAGGAATTCTAGATATCGTTGATTTGCTGCATATCCATCACCCTCAAACTGTAGATGATCAAAAAACAATTGAAACCGCCTTTTCTTTAATTCTCTTTGATCGATCAATCCTCGTTCAAGATCTGACCACACCTCTGCATTTATCTTTTTGTAAACTGCATAGTGATCAGGTGCTTCAGAAATTTCATAACTTTCTAGCAATGCAGTAAACGCTAACTTACTGCTTTTGGTAAAATCGAATATGGTATTATCAAGATCAAGAAATATATGAGTATATTTTGTCATTGTATCTATTTAGGTAATGGTAAGTTAACGTTCCTACTTAAACTCCACCAAAACTGGACAATGATCAGAATGATGTACATCGTTCAACTGTTGACAAGCCTTCAAATCACCTTTCATATTCTCTGTGACTGACTGATAGTCTATCCGCCATCCCTTGTTGTTTTTTCGAGCGCCAAAGCGATACGTCCACCAGCTATATTGTATTTGCTCTGGATTTAGAAATCGGAAGGAATCAACAAATCCACTTTCAAACCATTTCGTCAACCAAGCACGCTCGTCAGGTAAGAAGCCACTGTTTTTACTTTTAGGGTTGTGGATGTCTTTTTCGGTGTGGGCGATATTGTAATCGCCTACGATAATGAGCTTGGGGCGTGTTTTTTTCAATTCCTGAACCCAGTCATACATGTCATCTAAAAATTTGTATTTGATGGTCTGACGTTCTTCACCAGTCGTTCCTGAAGGGAAGTAGCAATTGAGTAGGGTGGTGTCTCCAAAGTCGGCTCTGATAATTCTGCCTTCATGGTCACAAAGTTCTATGCCCGATTCATAAATGACTTGATCGGGTTCGATTTTAGAGAAGATGGCAACACCACTGTATCCTTTTTTCTCAGCGCTCACCCAGTATCCTTTGTAGCCGATTTCTTCAAACAACGCAGCATCCACTTGATCTGGGTGCGCCTTGGTTTCTTGGAAGCAGTAGACATCATGCCCTGATGTTTTCACCCAGCCAATTAGATCTTTCTTCATTGCGGCTCGAATGCCATTAAGATTGTAGGAAACAATGCTTTTTACGTTCATGGTTGTGGTGTTATCAAGTTCGAAAATCGATGCAATTTACAATTATTTGTGGATTCAAAATATAGCATTTATTTAATAATCGAACTCAGATTAATAAATAAAGTACATTTCAACACAAATCGATATTGAATACACCCCAGAGCAGTATCATAGTAAAGAATCAAGCATCCTGAATTATCCTATGCATGAACTTTATGCACTGTCTTTTAACCTTACCCTCCTTGCTTAATAAACCGCCCAACAACCACCTCGTTTTTAGCAGTAAGTCCCTTGATCATATAAGCACCAGAAGGCAGATAAGAAACATCGATACGCGCTTGATTTTGATACCGAGCCAATTCCGCTCCCGTCACACCCAATAGAATCACCTCTGTCAATTCATAATCCGTCTCGATCGTAACAAACTGATCAGCTGGGTTGGGATAGATTTCAAGTGACAATACGCTAGAGACTTCTTCATTAGAAACCACACCTTGAATCTCAAATTGAACCTCAGACAAGCCAGCACAGCCATTCGTTCCCCAAGTATCGCTTGCCGTAATCAGTATGTAGCGAGCATCGATGTCATTGAGGTTCGGGCCATAATCTCCAATGTATGTGGGTAATCCCGTTGCTTGAGGTAGCTGAAAGGTAGATGCTAATGTCCAATTCACGCCATCCAAAGAATAATCGATGATGATGTTCTTCATCCCTCGATCTGTTTGACCCATAACGTTGAAATTCCAGAGATAAGTCGGACCAAGGCTGTAGACATAGCCTAGATCATATTGTACCCAGTGCGAATTGCCTCTAGCGGGATTCGGATTTGTAGCCATTTGGCAAGAGACCCAGCTGTCATAAACATTGGTAGAATGTGTGTCATCATTACACATTTGACCATGTAGCTGAATCGATAAAGCGCTGATTATAATTAAGAAAATATTTTTCATTTCAATAATTTTTAAATGTTCATAAATCCGATGGGTCCACCCGTTCCTGGCGTGTAGAAGTTGCCAATGTTTGGCAGAATATAGGGTAAGTCTGATGCAGAGATACCAAACCATTCTGATAGTTCTGCGAAGTATTCGTCTACTGCCGTTGTAGGTAACATGATTGCGCCTCCCACATCATTTGCACCGCCATAAGCCAGTGAAGGATAGGAGCCATACACCTGCCCTCCATTTACAGCACCGCCCATCACCATTGTGTTGCCACCCCAAGCGTGGTCGCTACCATTTCCATTTGAGGTAAGGGATCGTGCAAAATCGGATATTGTGAAGGTGGTGACGTCATTAAATACACCAAGCTCTTGTAGAGCTAACTCCAGTTCACCGATCGCTGTGCTTAGTACACCCAGCATATCGTCCTGATTATCAATTAAGTTGTCGTGATGATCCCAGCCGCCAAAGGTCACAAAAAAGGTTTGACGATTAACATTGATTGTGTTTCGTGCTGCGATTGTTTTGGCAATCAGTTCCATGTTCTTGGACATATAGCTAGGAGAAAAGGTGGTGTTCAGTGGCGGCACTCCTGCTAATGCAAGATTAAACTGCTCATGGTAGCTCTGCGAGTTTTTAATCTTATTCGCATAAGTTGATCGGAATATATCGTTGTATTGTTGATTTAACAAACTTTCTACCCCTGTCTTTAAAAAGGCGTCAACAGGATTTGTGCTATCATATACACTAATGCCTACGCTACCGCCTGCCGATGCACGAATTGCATATTCTGTCACGTTGTTTCCAATTTGAAAGACATTCGTTCCCGAAAGGGTAATGTTCATTGAAATATTTTGATTGCCATTCCCAGCGTGTAGGATATCGGCTATTCGGCCTCCCCAACCAATTGCGGAACGGGTTTGTGGGATAGAGGTTTGCCATTGCTGTATTTGGTCCGAATGAGAAAACAACCCTAGTGGAGTTGAGACACCACCATTTTGATATTGCGCCATCGTTGTCGGTTCTACAAGTGTTCCAACATTAGAAACAAAGGCCATCTTATTCGAGTTAAATAAGGACTGAACCTCTGGCATAGATGGATGTAGGCCAAATTGTCGGCCATTTGGATCGGTGTAGTTGATTGGCAGTAAATCCCCTTGGGCTAATGCTAAGTTGGATCGTGTAGTGGCGTACTCCGTATAGTGCGCGCCATTACGAGGTACAAGCATATTGTAGCTGTCATTTCCGCCAGCCAACAAGATGCAAATCAGGGCTTTATACGTATTGTCTTCCTTGTAAGTAGGAAGTGACATTCCAGCCAATGAATTGATAACCCCAAGATTGAGAATAGAGGAAAGCATTGTTGTTGATCCAAGCGCAGCACAAGAGGCTGTACCTAGAAACTTCCTTCTACTCATTCCGTTTTTATGTTGATTTGAATTATTTTTCATGATCTTAAGTTGTAATTAATAGTATTATTCAACAGTTAATCCTCTATTTTTCAATTGCGTAATCAGGCGCAATAAAGGATAGATACAAGGCGAGTTTTACCCGCTCAGGCATCGTCGGCACTACGGTTACTGCATTTACAATACTCGTTTTTGTAGCAGTGGAAAATAAGCCTCCAGTCAAGATTAAGTCGATTCGATCTACTAGTGCTGCAGGGTTGCTTGCCAATGCTTCCTCATCAGCAGTATCTAAGTAAAGGTAGTCAGCGGGATTGAGCTCATTCAACTCATATCCTGGGGCATTGATAACGGTATTACTAGCATTTGTCGCCACTTCGCCAAACCAACCAGACACAAACCAGAGATACACTAGATTGACATAATTGATAGAAGTAGCAGAAGTATGAATTTGAAATTCAGGCCCTACTAAATCAGCACTTCCTATTGGGCCACTTGGTTGAAAGTCAGGTAAATAAAAATTGAACACACTTGGTGATGTCAATACACCTTGGCTAACGGATTCATCAAACACATAGCCATAATTCCACAATCGGTCTGTTTGATTATAAGCATTAAACGCTCTCAGCACTTGAGTATATCGTATCAATGGTTCCTTCAGTTTGCCATGATGTGGCTCTTCTAGCCAAAAGCAATTCAACGCTTCAGAATCTGTTAAGATTGCTCGGATGACAGCTCCCATATCGCCTCTTACACCACTTCCGTTATCATTAAAGATCATTGCTACTCGCTTGATGTAGGCTGGTGTTGGGTTTGATTTTACTAATCGTTGAATTAATAACCTTCCAATAAAAGGACCGACATTAGGATGATTGTACAGGTTATCTATTGCAGCATCGATGTCTTGCATTGTAGTGTTTCCTGCAGGAACTACTTGCCCATTTAGCAACGTTTTGGGTCCTTGTTCATGCCATGTTTCGAATGCTTGCATCGGCTCCCACATTTGAATGGTCCCTGGTACGTTGTTAAAGGGGTTGCCCCAAACCACAGGAACCATTGAATAGTCTTGCCAAGGCCAGTAATAACCACCAGGTCCAAGGCCTGTAAATATTTTGGCAAATTCGCGAATATCGCTATTGTCGTACGTTGGAATAAAATCTCCTTGCGCATCCAGTTTCCGTGTCCCATCTAAGTTCAGCTCATATAATCCAATAGAGAACAGTTGCATGACCTCACGGGCGTAGTTTTCATCTGGGTGGACGTTGTTGATGGGGTCAGACTTTGGATTTCCCATGTGGCTTAAGTAGACGCCCATAGTAGGGTGGAGGGAAATTTCTCGAAGCAAGTCTCTGTAATTGCCAAAGGCATTCTGATACAATACATCGTAATAACTCGCCAGTCCCGGCCCTGAAAGTTGGAGGGTGGACTTGTCTGACACAACGAATATCTGGCTGTAAGCCTGTGCAACGCGCTGACGAAGCTGATCATCTGATTTGAGGATATTGTTCCACCAGGCCATTTTCCAGTAAAACCAGTAAGGAATGACTGCATTGGGAGAGTTGACCACGTTGTAATAGCCCCATTTGGCTATATACTGTGGGTAAAAGTGATCCCAAAGCATCCAAGTCGTATCCGTAAAGCTGACTTGTGGCATTGCCATTTGATTGTCGATCCAATTCGAGATTCCTTGATTTTGGACGTCTGTTATCATTTCATAATCTGCTCCCAGTGTTGCGTGATTCAAGAAGCGGGCTGCTTGGTATTCGTCGATGCCTAGTCCGCTACCATCTGCTGAGTTGAGGCCGCCGTTTTGTCCGGAGCCTGAGCTGCTTGTTACGGTTACGCCTTGAGTGTGTCCTCCTCCCACATAATCTGTATAGATTTGACTAATGGCTAGGGAAGGGAGCCAGCACAGTAGGCTAAACATCAGTGTTCTAATTGCTATTATTTTCATAATCATTCTTTTGTATAAGCACATCAATTGAATGAACGCTTAGATGATTTTACTGTGAAACTGCAAATTCGTTTCGAATCAATCGGTATAATTGATTTAAATTTAAATATTTTCTATTATAAATGGTACGAATACTTGCTTCGTTGTATTGAATACACTAAGCAATGAAAAAACCCTATGTTGAAATAGAATTATTTTAAATTCTCAGGATTACATCAATTTTGTTGATGTCAGAATATAAAATTGAACACCTTAAGCAAGGATAAGTAAACATAAATTAAAATAATTTTACAATCTTTTTGAGATTGAATTTGATCTTAATCCATTAAAGATAAGTGGTTTATGGCAGGGCCTTTATATTGGCAGATTTACTCCTTAACGTTGATTTTATTCAATAATTCAGGCTAAAACTCTTTTAATTCATAGGTTGTACTTCTACCACCAGAATCTTCTAGTTTTAATATCCCTTTTTCAATTAAATCTTTGATGTCTCGTAATGCGGTGTCTTGGGAGCACTTAGCCATTTTTGCCCACTTGGATGTTTTTAATTTTCCAATAAAATCACCTAGTAACTTGTTAAGCATTAGTCGTTGTCTGCTGTTTAATATTGTTTCCTTATGAATATCCCAGAAATCAGCTTTTCTAAGAATGTTCTTTATCGACTCTTCTGTTGATTTTAATGCTCGATAAAGGGAATTTAGAAACCAAAGAATCCATTTTGTAATATCCCCATCACTCTGCTGTACTTCTTGTAACATAGCGTAATAAACCTTCTTTTCGAATAATATTTGCTTTGAAAGACTATAAAATCTAAATGTACTATTTTCAGATCGAGCCAATAACAAATCGGAAAGTGCTCTTGCAATCCTTCCATTACCATCATCAAACGGATGAATGATTATAAACCAAAAATGTGCAACCGCAGATTTTACGACCAAGTCTAATGAGGAATCGTTATTAAACCAATTTAAAAACACATCCATTTCCTTTTTCATAACGGTTGGAGGCGGAGCTTGATAATGAACGCGTTCTTTTCCCATCGGTCCAGAGACAATTTGCATTTCCCCCGTTCTATAACAGGCCGTTTCTATCTTATGCATGCCACTTCTACCTGTTGGGAATAGTGCGGCATGCCAATTAAACAAGCGTTCCTCATCAAGAGGCTGATCCAAATTCTGTGTTGCATCGAGCATCATTTCAACCACTCCTTCAATAGCTCTACTTGGATAAATCGTGTCATTATAATCTAAACCTAGTTTTTTAGCGATGGATGATCTTACTTGCTCATAATCGAGATTTTCTCCTTCTATTTCTGATGATTTTAATACATCAACGATCAATACTGCTAACAGTGTTTCTTCTTTTATAGAGAACCCTAAAGCACTCATTTGACCAAAGAGCTTTCCCTGTAGATGTCTAACTTTTCCTAAAATGACTTGAATTTCTTCTTCATTCCAAGTAAAATTCGGCCAATTCTTGTATTGATATATATACTTTGCCATTGTGCATTTAAATTATGCGGTGAATATATTAATTAATCTCCGCAAATTTACTGAGAATAGCAAGTTTAATCTCCGCATTTTGATTATTAGCTAAGTAATCCGTTGATGACGATGCCTCTTGAATGCTAATTGCATTTATTTATTGGTCCTTTCTCCAATTCAAATTGTGTAATTTAGCACTCAAATCAACCGTTTAAGTATGCCCTTTCTAAACTTATTCATCCGTTGTCCAGGCTTACTGCTTCTAGTCTTTAGCACCACCCTGCAAGCTGAAATCAGTATCTCAGTCAATCCGCCCACAGCACTTCTCCAGCAACCCGTTACCAGCCACGCCATCTCAGACGCTCAGCAACTCCTCTCCAACGCTTGCCAGTGCAAAGTAAGTCAGAACAATGCGAATGCAGCCATCCAAATCAACTTCGAGCTGCCAACTCAAAAACCGTTCGCAGGCATCCAAAACACCATAAGAAACGATATCCCGTACTTTGATTATCCGAATACCGAATTCAAATGGAAATCAAGGCAAGACGGTCAACAGATCACCCTGCGCCTATCGTCACCGTCCTACGAGGGAATTGCAAGCGGGATGTATGCACTCCTCCAAGAAAAAATAGGTTTTCGATTCTACCATCCTAGAGAAACCGTCATCCCTACTATTGATGTTTGGCCGCTATCAGCAAACTGGGAATGGCAAGCAAATCCACGTTTTGTAAAGCGGGGCTTCCACATTCACACCATGCATCCGCTTGAGCTCACAGAACCATTGTTGGATGAAGATTACCCGAAAGGGGATGAAATAGTCAGAGAATACATCAACTGGCTCGTGAGAAACGGACAAAATTACTTCGAATTTAATTTACTGAATAGTGTTGCGCTTGAGCGTTGGCGGCCATATGCAAAGAAATGGGTCGACTATGGCCACGACCGAGGGGTCATCATGGGGCTAGACATATCACTTAATATGATTCAGCAAAAAGCCTATCAGCTTTATGTGAAGAAGCCCAAATCGTTTAAATCAAAAGAAAAACAGATCATCAGCAACCTGAATCAACTGAAAATAGTGGGATTTGATGTTTTTAATATCGAATTGTCTTCTACAGAATATACCAGCGGCAATTCTAGTAAGCGCTACCAGTTAGTGGATAAAATACTAGAATGGGCTAGAGAAAATGACAAGAAAATCATGGGGCGAGCGCACATTGTAAAAAAGGGTGACGCCGTTCTCAATTATTCAGGAGCAACCAGTAAATCCAAGGACAGTGACCGTGGGGTGATGATCCATACGGTTATGTTTTATGGCTTGCATGAAGACAAGGCGCCTTGCTATGGCAATGAAAACCTTAAACACATGCACACACTGATGAAGCAGGAACAACAGCAACGTGAAACCTGGTACTTTCCAGAATCTGCCTATTGGGTTTCCTTTGATAATTCTGTGCCGATGACACTATTGCCTTATCTCTCCTCTCGTCATAAAGACATTGAAATCACTGAACAGGCAGGGATAGAAGGCCATCTCACATTTTCTTCTGGCTGGGAATGGGGCTACTGGTTGTTTGACTGGAGCATCGCTCGCTGGTCTTGGGATTATCAGGAGCCCGCTCATCCGACTGATGCCATCCATCATTTGTTTGAGCACAAGGGAATTCAGCAATCACTCAAACAATTACATGATTTGCAAGATCATTATTTTAAGGAAAAAGAGTTGATCCGATATCTTGCAGCACAATCCGTAATGGATGAAGTACCGAAAAGCCTATCAAGGGAATTTCAGCCACGACCACATTGGCGATATGATTATCTGTTTCGCAACGCAAGCAAGGCTGAGCTCAATGAATTGACTGAAAAGGCTATCGGCCCATTGGGAGACTTCATTGAAGCATATGGAGCAGTGCTCAAGGATTTCAGACAACAAATAAACGGTCAACAGCCATTGCTAGAAGAACTGTACGATGGACTGGAAATCACTTTGCTGCGCGCCAAGCATCGCAAGGCATGTCTGGAATCAATCAAGGCACGGCGGTTGGCTCGTATTGAAGGGCAGAAATCGGATAAGACCTATCTAGACTTGCTGAAAACGGCTACAACTGCTAGGCAAGAAGCCTTGCTAATCGTTCACAAACGGGAGGCTGCTTACCGTTATAATGTTAAGGAGCTTTCAACTAAACGCAAGGGGCACACGGCTTATCATTTTGGTTATTTATTCCCCGTACACAAACTTCACTTCTGGGAGCGGGAAGAAGAACAGATTAAAGAAAATAAGTGGGGGTTTCTGTATAAAAACATCTGGAATATTGGACGAATCATTGGGGTGAAAAAGTAGGGGAAGACGGAAGTTTACACTCGATGCTACTTCGGTCTTCTGTCTTCGGTCTTTTTATTATATTGCATTTCATTCATATGAGCAATCAATGGCGAAGAACGTAAACAAAAAAAAGAGTAAGCCGCAAAAGAAGGCGACAACAAGGGAAACACGCGCTTTAAAAGGAAAAAGGAGTTGGATGTTTCCATCGAATAAGCTGCCGCTTTTCGTCATTTTGGGGTTGGCGTTTTTGTTGTATGGCAATACCTTGATGAACGGGTATGCCATTGATGATTCGGTGACCAATCTTGACAATAAGTTTGTTGCTCAAGGGTTTGGGGGCATTTCAGATATCTTGTCTCATGATACGTTTATAGGTAAAACGGGTAAGAAGCTGGTGATCGTAGCGGGGAGCCGCTATCGTCCGTTGTCTGTGGTGACGTTTGCGATGGAACATGCGATTTTTGGCTACAATCCTACTGTTGGACATTTGGTCAATCTTCTGTTGTATGGGTTTACTGGATGTTTGATTTTTTTACTTCTTAGTCGATTACTTCAGAAACACGAGCCGTTACGCTGGTACTTGTCTATACCTTTCATCACTGCTGTGTTATTTTTGTTGCATCCTGTGCACACTGAGGTCGTTGCTAATATCAAGGGACGGGATGAGATTTTGGCCTTGATCGGTTCACTGTTTGCCTTGATTTATACGATTCGGTACTTAGAAACCAAGCAGGCAAAGTACTTGGCATTTACAGCCATTGCTTTTTTCTTGGGACTCATGTCTAAGGAAAATACCATCACATTTCTAGCTATCATTCCGTTGACAGTATATGTGTTTACTAAGTATAACTTGAAGAAGAACTTGGTTGCTTTTGCTCCAATTGGGGTCATGACAGTATTGTATTTGGCATTACGTCAAAGTATTGTGGGGGGTGGAGGTGACTCAATGACAGATAGCCTGATAAATAATCCGTTTTTAGGTGCTTCGATTGCTGAGAAGTACGGGACGATCTGTTATACCTTTGGCGAATATCTTCGGTTACTGTTTTTCCCACATCCGTTGACGTATGACTACTATCCATATCACATAGGTTTGACGGGCTTTGGACTGGTTTCTATCCTGTCGTTGTTGTTGTATGTTGGTCTGGGAGTGTTCGCGCTACTCAAATTGCCTTCGAAGAGTGTGGTTGCTTACGGGATTTTGTTTTATCTCATTACGTTTTCTATTGTTTCTAATGTATTTGTCAATATTGGAGTGTTTATGGGTGAGCGGTTTTTGTATTTTCCGAGCCTTGGTTTCTGTATTGTGATTGCTTGGTTGCTTGTAGAAGGGTTGAAGCGATTTTTCCCATCAAAAGAAAAACAAATCCCTGTACTACTTGGGATTATTGGTCTAACAGGTGTTTTATTTGCAGGCAAAACAATTGTTCGAAACTTTGATTGGAAGGACAATTTTACACTTGTATCTAAAGACATTCAAGTTTCTGACAATAGTGCAAAATGTAATTATGCCTTAGGTGAAATGTATTTAAAACAAGCACTAGCGGAGAATGATAAAACGATTAAAAATCAAACCCTAAACCAAGCGATTCCTTTGCTTGAAAAGGCCATTGAAATTTATCCTGAGTACAAGAGTGCACACAGCAAATTGGGCGACACCTATTATTACCTAGGAGATTTTCGTAAGTCAATAGACGCTAACATTAACTTGATTCGGGTAGCACCAAAGGAAAGCACTGTTCAAAACGTAATGGCTTTGTTGCAACAGACACCTGATCAGGCATTTCAGCTGCAAACTCTTAAGCAATTAGCAAGCGTCATGCCTCAGAGCTTTATCACGAATTTCAATTATGGACGATTGTTGCTGGATAGTCAAAAAGACAGGACTAAAGGGGTACAATTGATACAAAAAGCAGCAAAATTGCTTGAGCAAAACCCGCGAGACGGAAATTATAATAAAAACAAGCAATTATTGGCGCCTTACTTGGGGAGATAGTAAGGAGAAAGGTGGATTTAGGTTCAACCTGCATTATATAATGCGGGTTCAATATTGGGGCGAAAGCACTATTGTGGGATGAAATATTTTGGTGAATGCAATTCGTCCCCTACAGGCATTCCCAAAAATCTTTTCTGATGCCGTATCCTTTCTTTCCTGTATACGAATAATGCCACCATTCCGTGGTAATCGACTTAAATCCATGCTGTTCCATATGGTTTTTAAGTAAAATGCGTCGTTCGATTACCTGCTTGGGTAAGTCCTTGTAATTGTGCCATGCCTTTCTCGAGAATACGTCAAAGTCAGTACCCATTTCAAGTTCATTGCCAATGGTGTCGGTTAGCGTGATGTCTACTGCTGCTCCACGGTTGTGCATGGAACCTTTTTCAGGAGGTGTCACATATCGCTTGTCAGGTTTTATGTCCCATAGGCGTTGCTGAGCAGCCAGTGGCCGATAGCAATCAAACAGTTTGAGGCCATAGCCAGATTTGCTCAGGGACGCTTTTACCAGGAGTAATGCTTCAGCGACTTCTAGGCGCAAGAGGCATTTTGGACAATCATAAATCTGTTTTTTTGTAAAGTTGTTGTTAGTGGCATATCGGATATCCAATGCGATGTCAGGAGCGAGGAGGTTGATGTCTGCCCACTGCGCGCCTTCTTGCTTTAAATTTTCAATGGACAATACTTTGGGTGCTTCTATCGACTTCAATTCGATTGAATCTACCCTTACTTGAGGAGTCTTGGTTTTGGTGACCGATTTTTGTTCTTTGTATTCACAAGAGTAGAGGAGAAAAGTGATCAATATGTAAACAACACCCCGCACTATGCGCCATGTTGTTTTTTGATTCTATCGAGGTCTCGTTTGTTTTCTCTGTTTTTGATGGTCTGGCGTTTGTCAAATGATTTTTTACCGCGCCCAATTGCTATTTGTATCTTTATGTATCCGCGATCTGATTCGTACATTTTGAAAGGAACGATGGTGCATCCTTTTTCATTGACACTGCGAAACATTTTTTTGATTTCCTGTTTCTTTAACAGTAGTTTTCTTACTCTCAGCGGTTCGTGATTGGCATAGGATCCAAATTTGTAGACTGAAATGTGCATGTCTCGTATAAACACTTCATTATCCTTTATAAAACAGAAGGATTCTTTGATATTGGCTTCACCAGCACGAACTGATTTCACCTCTGTACCGGTCAACATGATGCCTGCTTCGAAAAAGGTAAGGAGCTCGTATTCGAATGCTGCTTTCCTGTTGACTATATTTATTTCTTTGACGCCTGCTGTTTTCTTTGCCATAACGATTAGTTGTTCATCACTTGATACCTTATCAACGCATGATTTGTATTCAAAGTTCCTTGTTTACAAGCATTTTGTTCTTCCACCGTCTACAACAACGTTTGTTCCATTGATATATGCTGCTGCTGGAGTTGCTAAAAACGCTGCTGCTGCTGCTATTTCAGATGGTTCGCCAAATCGATTTGCGGGAACGGTCGCGACCATTTGTTTGATGACTTGTTCTTGGGAAACGCCTTGCTTGTTTGCTCGTGCATCAATAATTTCATTCAGTCGTCCTGTGTTTGTGAATCCTGGTAACACATTGTTGACCGTAATGCCGAACCCTGCAAGCTCAATGGACATTGTTTTTGCCCAACTTGCAACCGCACCTCTTGTCGTGTTAGAAACGCCAAGATTTGGGATTGGGGTTTTCACAGAAGTGGATATAATATTGATCACACGACCAAAGCCTTCTGCCTTCATGCCTTCCAGCATTGCTTGTAGTAGCAAGTGATTGCAGATAATGTGATTGTTGTATGCTTGTAGGAATTCTGTTGGGTTGGCCTTGTGTATTGGACCGCCTTTTGGTCCTCCAGTGTTGTTGATCAGAATATGAAACGGTTTTTTTTCGACTAACGCATTTACTTTTTGTTGAAGCCCTTGCTGATCCTCAAAATCTATGATGAGGAATTGGTGCTGTTGCCCTTGGCTCGTATCTAGTTCTTCTAGTACCTGTTTTAGTTTACTTTCGTTTCTGGCTGCTAATGTGATGTTTGCGCCTAGGCTAGCGAGTTCTATAGCGGTGGCTTTACCAATTCCTTTTGAACTGCCAGCTACGAACGCATTTTTATTTTTAAGGTTCAGATTCATTTCAGATTAATTTAAACCGATGTTATTATAGATAATGTTTCGACACGAATCTATTGAAAATTTTCTCAAATGTAAGAAGTTAATGATCAGGTTGGTTAATTTTTAAATAAATACTAATTTTACAATCCTATTTTTAACACTAAACACCTCAAAATGATCAAAAAGTACTTGATTTTATTTTCCACGATCCTTTTTTTCTGTTTTACTGGTAAAGCTCAAATCGAATTACAACAAATTCAGGTGGGTGCCGGTTTTTTTGGTCAGCCGGTCGGCGGATCCTTTAAACTTAGTACTCGAGCAAACATTGGGTATTTCTTTACTGAAAAACTGAGTGCAGGGATCATGCCTCACTATTCAAAAACAATCAATGTTTCACCATTGGGCGTCAACCAACGCATTAATAATATTGGCGGTTCGGTGTATGCACGGTACTATTTCCAGTTTGATTTTTCTTATGATTTTGCTGTATTCCCTGAAGTTGCACTTGGTGTTGGTACACGAGGTTATAAAGAAAACTACGGGCTGAGTCTGCATGCTTCTGTTGGACCAGGAGCGACTTATTTCTTTGCAGATTATTGGGCAGCAGAGGTGATTTTGCCTGTCGTATTGCAAAGAAGATTGTCAGATGATTTGATTACGGATGATTTGACGTTGACGCCTGTGTTGGGGATTCAGTATTACTTTTAATTGTTAGTGCTAAGGGTCGATAATCCCTTATACTGAACGCGATAAACTTATTGCGACACTGCTAGTGTCTATTTTAGCGCGGTAATTTTCTAGAGAACATTTGTGAATTTTCACTCTACCGGATCAAAAACCCTTAAAGGATGCGTGGGCAAAGGATAGTAGTGGTATGCGCGGACTGTAAGGAGCACATAAGAGCGGATAGCCTGGTGACAGGTGGTGAGCAGAGCTTTGTGGGAAGGAATCACCGCCTGGCATGACCCCCAAAAAAGCGGATTAGATAGACCTCTCAGGTTGTTATTTGGCCATAAAATTCTTCAATCGATATTCCTTGTTCGATATTCAATTAGTTTCTCCTTGTAATACTTGAAAGTTGTGAAATTACAACCTATTTTTGCGGGATCAACATAATGAGTGATTAAAAAAGCGAAACACCATGGAATATAGAAAAGAGAAAGACAGTATCGGGTATGTAGATGTGCCTGCTGATAAATATTGGGGCGCTCAGACGCAGCGTTCTATTCAAAATTTTAAAATTGGTGGACAGCGGATGCCACTTGAAATCACTAAAGCGTTTGCGGTACTCAAAAAGGCGGCCGCTTATACAAACTGCGAGTGTGGCGTACTAAGCAGGGAGAAACGGGATCTGATTGCTAAGGTATGTGATGAGATCATGGCAGGTGAGTTGGACGATCAATTTCCGTTGGTGGTGTGGCAAACTGGTTCTGGGACTCAGAGTAATATGAATTTTAATGAAGTAGTGAGCAATCGCTGTCAGGTGATTAATGGTGGGAAATTGACGGATGAGAAGAAAACGGTGCATCCGAATGATGATGTCAATAAATCTCAATCTTCTAATGATACTTTTCCAACCGCAATGCACATTTCAGCTTACAAAATGCTGATAGAGAATACCTTGCCAGGAATGAAAGCCTTGAGAGATACGTTCAAAGCAAAGTCAGAAGCGTTTCAGCATGTTGTGAAAATTGGTCGCACACACTTTATGGATGCGACTCCATTAACCGTTGGTCAAGAGTTGAGTGGATACGTATCTCAATTGGATCATGGGATTCGCGCAATTGAACACACGTTGCCTCATCTGTCCGAATTGGCTTTGGGTGGCACTGCAGTAGGAACTGGAATCAATACGCCTCCAGGCTACTCTGAAAAGGTGGCAACTTATATCGCAGAGCTTTCTGGATTGCCATTTGTAACAGGTGAAAACAAGTTTGAAGGCTTAGCTGCACACGATGCTATTGTAGAAGCGCACGGTGCACTAAAAACCGTGGCTTGTTCGTTGATGAAAATTGGGAATGATATTAGAATGTTGGCTTCTGGTCCACGTTCAGGTATTGGGGAGTTGGTGATTCCTGCGAATGAGCCAGGATCGTCGATTATGCCTGGAAAAGTGAATCCGACACAATCAGAAGCCTTGACTATGGCAATGGCTCAAGTGGTTGGGAACGATGTAGCGATTAATATTGGTGGGATGAATGGGCATTTTGAACTTAATGTCTTCAAACCAATGATGATTTATAATTTTTTGATTTCTGCGCGATTGATTGGCGATGCCTGTGTGAGCTTTAATGAGAATTGCATCAAAGGATTGGAGCCAAATAACAAGAAGATACATGAGAATCTTTATAACTCCTTGATGTTGGTGACAGCGTTGAATACAAAAATTGGGTATGATAATGCGGCGAAAATTGCGAAGAAGGCGCACAAGGAAGATAAAACGCTGAAGGAAGCGGCTGTTGAGTTAGGTTTGTTGACGGGTGCTGAGTTTGATGAGTGGGTGAAGCCTGAGGATATGATTGGCAGTATTTAATGTCAACCAACTTAAAACTATAATTCAATGGATCAAAATAAACTGGAAGATTTACGGAAAAATTATTCAAGTCGAAAGCTTGATAAGACAATGGTTTTGCCTGATCCGATTGATCAATTTAAGGCTTGGTTTCAGGAAGCGATTGATGTAATGGGGCGTCGTGAACCCAATGCGATGACTTTGGCTACTGCTACGAGTGATGGGTTTCCATCGGCTCGTATTGTCCTGTTGAAAGGGGTGAGCCAAGATGGTTTTGTTTTTTATACAAATTATGTAAGCAGGAAGGGGCAAGAACTGGCTGAAAATCCGAAGGCTGCCTTGGTGTTTTTCTGGGAGCCGCTGGAGCGGCAAGTGCGGATAGAGGGGACGCTTACAAAAATGAGTGCTGCGGACTCAGAGCGGTATTTCCAGACACGGCCAAAGAAAAGTCAAATTGGAGCGCATGTCTCGCAGCAGAGTGTAGTGATTGCTGATCGGAGTGTGCTTGAGCAAGAGGCAGAACGGTTGACAGAAGAATATAAGGGTGTAGAGGTATTGCCTTGTCCTGATCACTGGGGCGGGTTTGTGTTGAAGCCGAGCAGTGTCGAGTTTTGGCAAGGACGGCCAAACCGTCTGCATGACCGATTGCTGTATGTCGTTGAGGAGGGTGGTGCTTGGAGCTTGGAGCGGTTGGCACCTTAGAAATAGAGAAAGCGTGCATACCCCTTTCCCCTTTCTGGGTGCTGTGGTCTGCTGAGTTAATAATAAACAATGCGCTTGCCTTTGCTTATCTCTATTTTTGATTTGGTAAATGAAACAGCCTTTAATTCTATTCTGAAAATCGATTACAGTTTCTATTACATAAAAGATTCGATCCACCATTTAATGCGGATTCTATTTTTAAAGATGTAAACGATTGAAGCAATGGTGAGGATGACAAAAACTATTTTTGCATTGCGTTTGTGCTCTTTATATTTCTCCTGGGGAGTCCGAAACCGTTTTTTCTTAATTCTTGCCATACCGCAAAATTAACAAAGATTCGCAATACGCATAATCTTCTATGAAACTTGACTTGATTTTTCAACCTATTTAAACCAAAAAAGGCTACTCGAAAGTAGCCTCCTTTTTTCAAGCGAGTAGTCATACGTTAGCTGACATACTTGCTTTTGGTTACAGGAGCAGAAGTTGCTCTAACCAAATACGTTCTTTTGAATTTACGTTTAAACATAGTTGAACAATTTACTGACACCACAAGGAGGCTTAAAGCATCCTTGACAGTTGTCAAGGTGAATGATAAAATTTAATTTAAATCGGCACGCTTGTTTGCGCGCTTCAATATGTACTACGAAATAAATGATGGAATGGTTCCCGAAAAATGAATTTTATTTAAAAATTTTTAATTTTCTTACTTGAAATCCAAATTTTGTTTTGATTGGGGTTTTTGAAAAAAGAAAAAAGGCTACCGAAACGATAGCCTCCTTATCCTTAATATGTCGCTGTTTCGTTAACGAACATACTTTCTTTTGGTAACAGGAGCAGAAGCTGCTCTAACCAGATAAGTTCTTTTGAATTTTCGCTTTAACATAGCTGAACAATTTGCTGACACCCATAAGGAGACTACTTTGAATCCAGTTTAAAACTGCCCTCAAACGAATCCTCAACAGTTGTCAAGGTGATAAAATATAAGACATTAAATTAGCGCGGGTTTAGTATGCGCTTCTATTATGTATAACGAAATTATTGACGGATTGGTTCCCTAAAATTGCACTTATTTTAACAAAAAATTAAGATAGGTAAACTAAAACAGAATAATGTTTTGAAATTAAAAATAGCCTATATGTTCAAGTCCTTAAGGATGAACTGTTCAATAACCCTAGCATAATGTCGATGTTCTAGGGTTAATACCTTTGCTGCAATACGTTCAGGCGTATCGCTTGGGTCTAGGGTGGTTTCTTGCTGAAAAAGAACTTTCCCCTTGTCATATTCTTCATTCACTAAGTGAATTGTCATCCCGCTCACCGATTCCTGATTTTCGTAAACAGCGCGATGGACATGCATGCCATACATGCCTTTCCCTCCGTACTTAGGTAAAAGTGACGGGTGAATATTCAATATTTTATCAGGAAATGCCTTGATTAGTGCCTTAGGAACCAGCAACAGGAAACCAGCTAACACGATATGTGTAATACCAGCAGCGGTAAGCGAATTGATCAAGACTGTAGGGTCAGACAGCTGCTTTTTACGAATGACTAGAGACGGAATGTCGTGATTTTTGGCATGTTCCAAGACCTTGGCTGTTCGCTTATTAGAAATAATGAGGCGGACAGAAATAGAAGCATGCTGGGCAAAGTAACGGATGATTTGTTCTGCGTTACTACCGCCACCAGAGGCAAAGATGGCCAATCGAATTGCCTTGTCTTTACTGCTTGTTGGCATAGGCGATGAAATGCGGATTCAGTAAATTTTCTTTGTTATACTCTAGCGGTTTGTTGGTTTCTTTATTGATGACACTTCCGCCTGCTTCTTCTAGTACGATTTGTGCAGCCGCTGTGTCCCACTCCATGGTTGGTGCTAGCCGAGGATACACATGAGCACTTCCTGCTGCAAGTGCCATGAATTTAAGTGAACTGCCACGAGCTAGGAGGTTGGGTTGCTCAAATTGGTCTACAAAATTCTTCGTTGCATCGTTTAAGTGTGATCTGGAACAGACGAGGGTAAGGCCAGTATCTTTTAAGGTAAAAGCTGGGGCTGCCAGTTGTGTTGTAGTGGTACCATTGCTAAAATGTGCTCCGTGTTGACTTGCCGCCCAGTAGGTTTCGTTGTTAACTGGCAGGTGTACGACTCCTAGCACGGGTCTATTTTTATGGATAAGGGCGATGTTTACTGTAAACTCACCATTTCGTTTGATGAATTCCTTAGTGCCATCTAGTGGATCTACCATCCAACAGTATTCATATTTGCTTCTAACGGTAAAGTCGAGTTGCTTATTTTCTTCGGAAATGATGGGAAACTGTAGGCTCAACTGTTCAAGGCCATCACAGATGATTTTGTTTGCGGTGGTATCCGCAACTGTCAATGGTGAATCATCTGATTTTGATTGGATGCCTATGTCTTTTGAATGTTCATAAATATGAAGGATAGCATCTCCAGCCTCCTTTGCAATCTTAATAACATCAGGGAGTATCGTTTCCAAATTCATTTTCATTATTTTTTGTTGGTCGAACAAGTTTTCTAACGCTTCCAAGAGGAGCATACTGCCATAACCGTTCGTGTAAGAAATAGATCGCAAATTTTGCAAAAAACTCGATCGTTACGATTATTGAAGCCGCACTTCCCGAATCTAGAATAGAAGTTACAATTAGTAAGGAAGTAAAGGAAGCTACAATTCTCCAAGATATGGTCTTGTAAAGGCTGATTTTTGGTGTTTGCTTTGCATCCTTAAGGTATCTGATCCACAGCCTTTCATGGGCATAATAGATGAATAACTTTATTAGAAATTCAAGAAACCCGACTTGTAATGCTGCACTAATATTCCCATCTACAAAATAGACAATGCATATGAGGGTTAGCGTGGCGGTTATTCTCCAGGAAAAACCTTTTAAAATGCTTCTTAAATGAGATTCTCTCATTGAGTTTTGAAATTAGACACAAATATAGTTTTTACTTAGAATAATATTGAAGTTTCAAGAACAATACTAAACTTTAATTAGAACCTGATTAGTATTATCGGTTATCCTTATTTGTTTAAGCAAATTTATCCTTTCTCTTTTCTTTAAAGCTTTCTGATCAATCTTGCAGTGCGCATGGAAAATCATCCAAAAGAATAAATAATTGGATCGAGGAGTAAATTTCTATCGGATACTATCGTTGAACAACCAAGACCCTTCAAATAATCAATTTTAATATATTTTGTATTGGTTATCAGAGCGTAGTGGATCAGTAATTTACTTACTATCTAAATGTTAATTAATAAATATAACCGATTAGTTACATGATCGTGTAATAAAGGCTAAGACGTATTTTTTTTATCAAAATTCTTTATCTATATTGGACTAGGAATATTGGCAGAAATATTTCTTCTCTAACACTTATACTACAATTCAAACTCAAATTTATTTAAGATTTCTATTACAAGTTAATAGAGAGAAACCTATTAAATCAAATTTTATGATAAACCCAAGACACTTTTACATTACAATTTTCTTAATGTTCATTACTTACGTAATGTCAGCCCAATGCCCTGGACCACCGATGAGTGTTACTGGTACTGGATCAGTAGCGACATGCGAAGCGAATGGCTCACTAGTCATTACCCCAGTCGGTGGCGTTCCGTTTTCCGGACCTGGTGGAACGACCTTTTATTACAACTCTATTGTCTCTCCGATTACTATTCCAGGACAGCAATCACCAACCTTTAATTCGCTTGCTGCTGGGACTTATACGGTAGAGGTCGCGGACGCATGCGGAACAATTGCAACAACTACGGTTGTGGTACCTGGAACGTATCAGACGTTAGAATTAGGGATTTACTTTGAAGATGCAATCTGTGATGGCTCCAGTGGCGGGGTTGTTTGCGGAACACCATCGAAAGGACTCCCTCCTTATCAATACCGGCTTTATAATGCAGCTACAAATCCTCCAACACTTTTATATGTTGGGCCTGATAGTTGTCATACGAACCTTGCTGCTGGATCCTATCAAATTCAAGCATGGGATCAGTGTAACAACTTCCAAACGAGGGATGTGATTGTTGCCGTAAAGGATTATCCAACTGATTTTAGGCAATTTCACTTCAGGCGATATTTTGTTTGTAACGAAGGATGTACAATATTTACCGCCCTAGAGAACACAAATGATTATGAACCAGAATACCCTGTGAGTTGGACTGTTACTTCTTCTACTGATCCAGACCTAATAGGACTTTCAGGGCAAATCGACTATAGATATGAATATGATACCATTTGCTGGTCACCTGCCTTCCAGACTGGTGATTACTTAATGACGATGACAGATGCTTGTGGACTAGTAGACACTTATCGAAACTATTTCCAACGGTTCTATGTTACAGGGATTGATCGATATGACTGTGGGATTGGAAATTGGTTCTATTTTTATACAAGTAGCTCCTATATTCCTGCTGTTTGTACAGATGGAACGATAACCTACGAAACGTATCAAGTTCCTCCAGGCGCTCCTGCAATCCCCCCAACAACCGTAGACTCCTTTTTCAATCTTCAAGACGGTCAATACTGTTGGCGAATTACGGATTGTTGTGGTAATGTAGACTCTTATTGTAGAACCTTTAGAGGTCCTCGATGGACAATGTTTGCTAGCGAAAGCTTTTCATGGGGATGTACAAATGGATTAATTTCATTCAAATGTCAATATAGAGATAATGGTGGCCCTGATCCTGCTGGGAATGAGGAATACCTATTGACAAGTGCTCCACCCGGTTATCCAAATCCATTACCTGAAGCATTTAGTTATTACGGTACTGTGGAGGGACCTGCAGGGCAATATTGCTTCACAGTTACAGATACCTGTGGACGTTCGATAGACACCTGTTTTGTCATAAATGACCCCTTGATGTTTACCTACAATCCAGTTGTTGAGGCGGGCTGTGTTACAGCCAACTCGATTACTGCAAATTTCACTCAGACTGGTGGAAATACTGCTTCACATCGATTTTACTTTTATCAAGTTGCACCAACTTATGTCAACATTCAAAATGGGGGAATAAATAACTCTTGGTATAACCTTTCACCTGGTTCGTATCGGGTCAGGATTTGGAACAATTATTCTGGATGTAATTTTGTTGACGATACAATTGTTATTCCCGAATACATTCCTCCAACACTTGAAGCGGCTTGGGGTATAGAATGTGACAATGGTGTTGGATTGGTCACGGTGAATGGAGCAAATGGTAATACACCCTATACGTATGAGTTATTCCAGGGACCTGTGACTAGACCTCTGCAGTCTTCTCCCACCTTCCCTGGTCTTCCGTTAGGTACGTACTCCATCAGAATTTACGATGACTGTCTAAACTCCTCGATTAATACGGTGTCAATCGAACCCTTTGCTCCCTTGATAAAAGGGAATATAGACCCGGTTTGTGAAGGAGACAATGCCACCTTCTATGTCGACAGTCTAGCAATTGCCACCTATACTTGGACAGGTCCAAATGGCTTTACTTCAAATAATGCCACTGTAAACTTTCCAAATGTGACGGCAGCAGATGCAGGATCCTATACGGTCGATATCCAAGTATTTAATCCAGATGCTACGGCATGTGTTGATCAACAGGTGACGCTAGATTTGATAGTGTTGGACTGCAGTTGTGAAATGGATACACTTGTCGTTACCCCTGTAACTTGTAGAGGTAGTAATGACGCAATGGTAACCGCTTATTTAAACGGAACACCTCCTTTTACTTATGTTTGGTCTAATACAGGCAATACACAAACCATTAGTAATTTGTCTACTGGTAATTATTACGTTACCGTTACGGATGCGAAGGGATGTTCTGATACTGGATATGCATTTGTTAAAAATCCACCAGTATTTTCCTTCGGCGTATCAACCGTTCAGGATGTTAGTTGTAATGGAGGTGGAGATGGTGCCATAACGATTACCCCAATGGGTGGTGTAATGCCTTATACCTATGAGTGGGAGAAAGATGGACAACCATATGCTACAGCAAATTCAAACATGATCACAAATCTAGGCGCAGGCCAATATTCAGTCATTGTTACAGATGCAAATGGATGTGAACTCACTGATCAGTTTAGAGTTGACGAAGCCCCTAAACTTACCTTACTGGTAGATGTAGACGATGTCAGTTGTGGACAAATCAATGATGGATCTGCTACGGTCACAGGTAATGGTGGAACAATTCCTTTCACTTATATGTGGAGCAATGGACAAACATCTGCAATAGCAAGTGGTTTAGAGATCGGTGTTTATACCGTTTCAGTTACAGATCGCAATGGTTGTTGCGCAATTGCTATGGTAAGAGTTGAAGCAGTTGCTTGTGACTTGTGTGCAGCTGGTAATGCAGGAACGATTGACATTTGTGGAATCATAAGCGATAATCCACGTTCACCATTGACAACATTAGATTGTGATAATGGTGGTATTGATAACGAAACGGAATGTAATAATGGTGGCGATCCTTCAGATCCTGATGATGATTGTAGAACGGTTTTTACAGCAAATCTAAACCTATGCGTTATCATCATTAATGATCCAACGAACCCACTAGCAACACAAGATTGTGATAACGGTGGAGTTGATAATGCTACTGAATGTAATACACAGGAAGATCCAAACAATCCAGTGGATGATTGTAGTGCAGCAATTGACGCAAGTCTCGATATTTGTGCTTTAATTAACTTTGATTCAACACACCCGCTAGCTTTTAGAGATTGTGATAACGGCGGTGTGTCAAACCTTGTAGAGTGTCAAAATGGACAGGATCCTTCTGATCCTGATGATGATTGCCTTGCTGCAGCTGAATCAGGGATGAACATTTGTCAAATTATTGCAGGCGGTGGACACCCTTGGGCGACACTAGATTGTGATAACGGTGGTATTGACAACGAAACGGAGTGTGCAAGTGGTACAGACCCGAATGATCCTTCAGATGATTTAGATTGTCCGCTTGATCCTTGTGTTGAAGTTACAAATGAAAACTTAGACATTTGTGTTGTCTTGGCTGGAAACCCTAATTCTCCTCTTGCAACATTAGATTGCGATGGTGGAGGCGTTAGTAATCAGACAGAATGTGATAACGGTGAAGATCCATCAGATCCTGAAGATGATTGTCAAGCAGCTATTGATGCTAATTTGAATATTTGTGGGATCATTGCCAATAATCCTGATCACCCGCTTGCAATGTTAGATTGTGATAATGGTGGTGTACCAAATATGATTGAATGTCAAAGTGGTGAAGATCCAACTGACCCAGCGGATGATTGTCAAGCAGCAATTGATTCTGGAACAAATATTTGTGTATTGATCAATTACGATGCTACTCACCCATTAGCAACATTAGATTGTGATAATGGTGGTGTTTCGAACTATATGGAATGTGTCAATGGCGAAGATCCTAGTGATCCAGCTGATGACTGTCAGGCAGCAGCAGAGGGTGGTCTTGACATCTGTACAATTATTGCAGGTGGCGGACATCCATGGGCAGCATTAGATTGTGACAACGGTGGTGTTGACAATGAAACAGAGTGTGCTAGTGGCACAGATCCTAATGATCCTTCTGATGATTTAGACTGTCCACTTGATCCTTGTGTTGAAGCGGCAGATGCTGATATCTGTTCAATTATCGATGGAGACCCAACTGGTCCATTAGCTACTTTAGACTGTGATGGTGGTGGTGTTGATAACGGCACAGAATGCATGGAAGGCACCGATCCTAGTGATCCAGCTGATGACTGTACTGCGGCAAGTTCTGCAGGAATGGATGTTTGTGCTGTACTTACTGCTGATCCTAGTAATCCACTAGCAACACAAGATTGTGATAATGGTGGTGTTGATAATCAAACAGAATGTGCTGCTGGAACAAATCCAAATGCTGCATCTGACGATTGTCAAGCAGCGATTGCTGAAGCATTGAACATTTGTGCACTCATCAACTATGATCCAAATCATCCGCTTGCAAACTTAGATTGTGATGATGGTGGTGTCGATAACTTTACAGAATGTACAAATGGCCAAGATCCTGCAACTGCAGGAGATGACTGTGAAGCTGCTGCTTCAGCAGGTATGGATATTTGTACGATTATTGCTGGTGGCGGACACCCTTGGGCGACGCTTGACTGTGATATGGGAGGTGTTGATAATCAAACGGAGTGTGACGATGGACTAGATCCAACAGTCCCTTCTGACGATATCGATTGTCCTACTGATTTCTGTGAAGAAGCTGCTACAGACGGCACAGATATTTGTGCAGTACTTACGGCTGATCCAAATCATCCACTCGCATCACTAGATTGTGATAACGGAGGAATTGATAATCAGACTGAATGTGCAAACGGAACGGACCCAGATGAGGCTTCTGATGACTGTCAGGCAGCAGCAGCTGGTAATGTAGATATTTGTGCTATGATCAACGGAGATCCAAGCCATCCGCTTGCGAATCAAGACTGTGATAATGGTGGAGTGTCGAATATTGATGAGTGTAACAGTGCTGAAGAGCCATTTGATCCAGCAGACGACTGTCAAGCTGCGATTGATGAAGGTCTCAACATCTGTCAGCTAATCAACTACGATACAAATCATCCGATGGCGGACTTAGATTGTGATGACGGTGGTATTGATAACTATACAGAATGTCAAAGTGGTGGTGATCCAGCGGATCCTGCAGATGACTGTACTGTTGTAGTTGATCAAGAGATTGATCTCTGTGCACTTATTATGAGTGATCCAACCAATCCGATCAGTAGTTCAGATTGTGATGGTGATGGTGTTAGCAATGGTATGGAATGTACTGATAGCACTGATCCTTTAGATCCTTGTGATTTTGAAGATACGAGTATCAGCATGCCAGTAACGGCAGATCAGAGTAATTGTGAAGGACTATGTCCAGACCTTACTCCGATTATGACGATACTTCCTGGTAATATTGCTGGAGTTTCTGGTGTAGGCGTTGCGGTGAAGGTCACTGAGCTTAACACACGAGACACGGACGGTTCATTAATTAGAGTGAGAATACCAAATGACCCACGATTTGTGTTTGTTTGGAATCCTAATTTAACGACTGCGGCACTAACTCCTGTCAACAATGCTGACTGGAATTACCAAGGTATTATTGGTGGATTGTTCCACGAATGGCACTATACTAGTAACAGTGGTACGATTATCGGTGGGGCCACGGAAGCATTTGGCTTTGAAGGTACCTACGACCCACAAAGTACGGATGGGCAGACGACAATCACAGCGACGGTATTCCCGTTCAGTGGTGGAGAATGTAATCTTTCCAACAATACAGATTCAGAACGACTTGTTTACTTCGAATAATCTTTGGAGTATTAACTGATAGTTTTATGATGGTCATCCGGGAACGGGTGGCCATTTTTTTTGGATAAAGTAAAGTAGGCTTTGCCAATCCTAAATCTACTATCATTTATCAATGAATTAGCTCAATCTATTCCTTCTGATGTTTGTTTTACACCTATTTCCACCGCACTACTTTTTAATATTTTCCTTCAATGCTCAATTGCTTTTTTTCCTTTTTAAGCATATAGAACTCCAGCATAATCCTCAAAGACAATTGGAGACTTGCCCTTTAGTTTTAGTGCTTTCTCTATATGTTTTATGTTCATAAACAACAGACTTCAGTCTTGACAATAACCAATGGATGGAGCGGGTTTAACCTACTGGAAATAAATCAACAATTCCGAATCTGAATTATTTGTCAAATTACACTCCCCACCGCTAAACGGAAAAACAGTGGCCGTAATATTGGTTTGCCCGTCCGTCCCTTGTGGGTCATAGAAACCAATAAACCCAAAGGCAGAAGTACTCAGGCCATCGATGATTAGTCCCGGTCCGTTGTACGTCCAGGTGTGGAAAACACCATTGTCACCAAGATAGTTCCAATCCGGATTCTGTACAGAGGTGAAGGCCGCAAAGGTCAACCCTATATCCCAAACAAACAACAAACGAGGATCAGAAGGAATACGAACACTGATGACAGTGGCATCGGTGTCGATATTGTGTACCTCCGAGATTCTAACAGCAACTTGAATCACAGAATTTCCGGAAAGATTTCCAGGGAGAATGCGGACAGTCGGTGTCAAATCTGGACAGGTGGGTGGACAACCACTTTGGTCAGCGGTAACTGGCAAAGTGATACTTGTGTCCACATAATCACAAGGGTCGAGTGGATCCGTGCCGTCTGCACATTCGTCTTCATTGGTGACTCCATCACCATCACAGTCAATCGTTGTTAATGGATGATCTGGATCTATGCCGATTTCTAAACAAACATCAAGATTGGAGCACAGGTACGCAGGATCATTACAGTTTCCAGCTGTTACGACAACGGAAGACTCGGAGGCACAGCCAGAAATGGTATTGGTCACGGTTACATCATAAGTATGCGTGCCAGCAGAAAACAAGACGACAGAAGGCGTTTCAGCATTCGGATAATCTAGCGTTCCGTTGTTAGGTGCCCAGTTGTAGGTATAACTTCCCGTAGGGGCAACAATTGGCTTTAGCGTGTCTTGACCACTACCTAAACAAACCGATAAAGGAGGAACAGTGACTTGTGGAGCAGATTCGGGATGTACATAAATTGGTACGTCCACAATGGTTTGACAGCCAGTAGGACCATTAGCATATAGTGTGTATACGGTGTCAGTCATAACGCAGGCTTTCGGATTGGCAAGGGTTGGATCGTCTAATCCATACGCAGGAACCCATAGATACGATGACCCCGTGACAGGTTGGGCTCCTATAGAAACACAGGATCCTGCACATACGATTTTTGACGACAGAGAGATCTCAAAGGCATTGACCGTTACCTCAATAGAAGCAGAATTAGTACAACCATTATTATTAACAGTTACCGTATAAAGTGTAGAACCGGAAGCCGAACCCGTTACAAGCGGGTTGGGAGAAGTTGGATCATCTATATCTGTTATTGGACTCCAAGAATAAGTGATGCCCGGCCCTGTTATGTTCTGATTACTACCAATATAAACAGATTCTCCGGCACAAATCGATTTTGGTGACTCAACAATCGGCTCCACAGTATTTGGGCTGACCAATTGTTTAGCGATGGAGGTACAACCTGATTGATTGGTCGCGATCACGGTATATTCCACGGGGATAGAACTGGGCGTAATCAATGTGGGCATTGGAATACTAGGGTTCGATAGGTTGAGGCTTGGAGACCATTGATAACTAGCATAACCAGATGGCACACCGACGCCTAATTGAATACTATTCTGAGGCGAGCAATACGTAATGTCTTGCAATAGAAAAGGAACAATCGGATTTCCGACAGAAACATTAACAAGATCTGTATCAACACAATCATTCAATGTGTCTTGAACAGTCAATGTAAACGTGGTATTCGTACCAACCAATACTTCAGGTTGTGCAGAAAACTGATCCGTACCATTTTGCCAAACTGCTCCTGAAGGCTGCCAGGAGTAAATTGCATTTGGTTGTGCTGGAACCCCAAGAACAATTGTTCCATTGTCACAAAGGACTACATCATCTCCTGCATCTGCATATACTGGCGAAACACCCACCACTGCTGTATCCCTCAACATACAGCCAGAGTTCGTATTTGTCACCCTTACAATAAATTGGGTTGTTGTAGATACTGTTGCTATAGGATTCGCTGAAGAATGATCATCCAACCCTGTTTGTGGGGACCATAAATAGGTATATCCTACTAGGCCAGGTTGCCCAATATTTACAGGTTCATTTGGGCATACAATTGTGTCTATTGCCTCAAATTCTGGAGTTATCCAAAAAGGATTGTTTACTTCCACCATTGTCGTTGCTGAAATCGTAGAATCGTTATCGCTTGTAACTGTTACAGTATAGGTACGATGTATGGTATCCGTGAGACAAGTAAATCGATTATTGTAATTGCTCAAGCCAATTTGTGGTGACCAAACAATCGTGTTTGGATATGGAATGCCAAATATTGAAATATTGATACAAGCATCTGGGTTTGTATTAAGATTCAGACACGAGCTAAGTTGAGTTATTGATGGTGCCGGGTTTGCGCAGGGAGGAACGGAAATCGTACTGGTACAAGTGGTTCCTCCATAGGAAACTTCACGTTCATAAACCGAGGTCATTGTAATGGATGGTGATACAGAAGTTTGTGCGGTATTAGTGGGGCCAACAATCATACCATCTCCGGATAGTTGTGTCCATTGATAGGTCTCGTTAATGTTTGGAGTATTATCTTGATGTCCAATAACACCAGGACCACAACTAATATATCCTAACCCTGTACAAAGAACTGTTAATTCCATGTCATCCTCCCAAGTACAGCCTTGATTGGTGGCTGTCAAGGTAAATGTGCTTGGATTTGGAGATATGCACGTCCGATTAAATATGGTAGGCGTTGCATTACAGTTTGTCAGATAATATCCTGTCGACCATTTGTAGAAAAATCCTGATTCTGCTGCCCCTCCAATAGACGTATTGTCTCCACCACAACCTATGATATCAACTCCTGCAAAGTTTTGAGCTGGAGCATCAACGGGAATAACGGTTACTTGGTCGGTCGTTACACAAGTGCTTGCATTACCCGTCACAGGCATTGTCATTGTGAGTGTATACAGTGTGCTTACGGTTGGGGTGGCAACAGGATGAAGGCAGTTTGCACAGCTTAGCCCTGTTGCTGGTGACCATTGATAGGTGACGCCTTGAATTGGTATGCTTCCTCCTCCAATGGATGGAGCGGGTTGAGCTGCACAATAATAAATATCTGATCCAGCATCTGCAATAACGGAGTGCACGATTGCTTGATCAAGTTGTTCACAGCCATTGGCATCTGTAACATACAAGGTATAAATTACGGATCCGACTTGTGCAGGGGTAACTGTGATGTTTGCGGTGGAACCAATTGTTGTTGCGCTGTTACTAGCATGCCAGGAATACTGAAAGGGGGGTGTTCCACTTGATATCGTTGAATTTAAGGTGACTGGGGTTCCAGGGCAGCTGAAATAAACACCGCCAGCATCAACGTATGGCGCTTGGTATTGGTTTACGATCACACTATGAATAGTCGATGTTTGAATGATAGGACCATTGAAGCATTTGTTGGCTCTAGCAAGTCTTCTATAATAGGTAGTTGTCACAACTGGAGTAGGAGAGAAATTTGCGTTGTTCCCGCCAGGAATATCTGTCCACGGACCACTTGTTGAATTGGACTGCTGCCATTGGTATAGGGCCTCAATATCGCATTGATACAAGGGAATTCCACATTCGTAAAGTATTGGAAGAGTAGTACCCGAAACCATATAGGGGTCAACTCTAATCGGATCCACCAATCCATTTTTACAAACCGTTTGTGTAAGGTTATCAGGGTTTGGATCACCAAGGAATTCGGGGACTTCAAACGATACTAATTGTGTGTACAGTCCACTGCCTTGACTACTGTCAGTTGTAGGCAAACAGTTATTGTAACTATTATAGCTCCTACCAACAAGGAAATGCTGTAATGAATCGATAAATGCCCATTTGATGTAAGAAGATTTAACGGGATAAAAATTCGAGTACATTATATCACCATCTTGGGACAATATTTCTAGGTGATTTGCTCCAGTATAAGTACAATTTTGTGTGACAGGTAATTGAGAACCATAATTTAAGTAATAAATTTTATCGTCATAAATTTTTAAATCAATCGTTGTCATGTTGTTATCTGGTGCATATCTCCATTGGATGATTCCATTTTTATCAAACTTAATTAACTCTGCCTCATCTTCTTCTTCATATTCAACACTATAATAAAATCCATTATGCTTTACAAAGAAAACTTCACTTAATTCGTCCAGATAAGTTAAATAAGTACCGACTATTTGGTTTAAGCTTGTATCTAATCGGGCAAAAGCAGTCCAATTATAACTTGGCGAAGGAGAAGCTAATGGGAAATCGGGGCTATTTGTTTCTATATAAACACTTAATTCACTATCCTGCACGATAAAACTAAGAGGATAATCCCAGTTCGAACCACCAAGATAAATTGTGGATAAGAGATTCCCAGAGGACAGATCTATTTTCGAAATAGCAATATCAGAATAGCCGTTCAACGTATCACTTCCAGCACCTGGGAGATTTGTAGATGTTGTTTCATAAGCAATATAGGCACTAGTTCCTTGTGTTTGAAGTATCCCATATCTCTCATCTCCATCACCACCAAGATACGTTGCAAAATTTAAATTCAAAGTAGTCAAGTCAAATTGAGCATATACTAAATCAGTGTACCTTTTGTATGTTGAATTATCTGTAACAGGAATATCAATAGAATAGGTTGAAAGGACCAAACTAATCGTGTTTCCATGTATTGCAGCAGAGTTAAAGGAATCACTCTTGTTTCCTCCAAAGTAGGTCGCTTCTAGAAGATTTCCGTCTAAATCCAGCTTCAATATATAGACATCATTTTTTCCGCTACTCGGAACCTGTGTATGGCTAGGTAACTGGTTCGGTGCAGTTCCAAACACATAGATAATATCATTTTTGATGAACATTTGCTCAGCATAAAAATACTCTGATACTTTCGACTCTGCAACCAAAGTACTAAGGCTATCAAATTTTAGAAAAAACAGTCCATTGCTCCCCGTAATAGTACTGCTATCTGTAGTGGGAAAGCTCGTGTTGCTCGTTGATCCGATGATGTATAAATTATTGTTGTAAACCTGTTGGACCCTAGGAAAGGACGAAGGACTGATCACCCTTGATTCCTTTACATAAAATTGAGCGGATAGCAAGGATTGAAACGCTAGCAATTGTAACACAAGGATTAATAATGAACCAATTGTTTTAAGGTTCAGTAGATTTGTTTTGATTTTCATAATATAGATCGATTAGTAATTGGTCTCCGTTAGCAGATAAAACAAGGGGCAAAATGAGTAAAGTCTTATTAAGTTTAGCTTTCTTTCATACTGGGTTTTGAAGATTCTCATCCGGCAGTATTTTCATGAGTTATTAAGATTTGATACTGTTGTTCAAATTGAAAAACACCCAAGTTTAAACACTAAATTTCTTTTCGTATCCCTTTTCAAAAGCTAAGTTAAAGGCTTGAACCTCAATTTTCTGGTTAAACATAACGAGTAAATAGTTGTTTGCTTAATGAAAAACAAAGCTTTATCGAATTTAAAAAATTGGTTATCAGTAATTTAAACAGTAGTTGTGGCTTGTTTAAATAACCCAATAGAGCACATATTGTAAGTCTAGAATCGCTTTTTGATTGAAGTTACAAGCTTGTGTTGTAGGGCTGTCCTGCAGGGGTTTGAGGAGGTTGATTGGCTTGGGTCATACCCGGTAATATCTGCCGCATACCATTTAATACAGTTGACATTTGACCTAACGTGTCTGTAGGTCCTTCAAGGAGAACGATTATGTCCAACTCAACACCGTTGTCCACTGGTAACGTATGCCGAAACTGGGCTACCCGCTGAAGACCATAGACATTCCAGTCGATTTCCTCC
>CALGAW010000035.1 GCA_937959115.1 uncultured Saprospiraceae bacterium | reverse complement strand
TTACATCAATGGCTGGTACAATACTTTAAGAATACATTCGGCCCTAGACGGTAAATCGCCTTTAGAAGCCTATCTAGAAAAAACTAATTATCTTTATGCTGCTTAATCAATCTTAGTGTCCACTATACTGAGGAAGTCCATTTAGATGTAGAAGTAACATCTTCCACATCAACAGTTATAGGAATATCATAGTGAATTTCATGTTGAGCAGTATTAGTAATAATTGGAGCATTAAAATCAAAATAAATCCCAGCGGAGTTAGTGATCTGAGTACCATCCGGAAGGTCAGGCAGTTGATCCACCGTAAACAACAAAAAGCCATGACTTAACGGCTCATTCACATTACTATCTGGCAGCATAATGTCGTTGAAAGTCCATTCTAGTACCCGTTGCCCATACATTCTGAAGTTGTACGAATGACTGGATACGCCTGACCGAATCGAGAAGATATCTAAATCTGTATCCAGTGTATCACGGATAACGACAGTAAACGCTGTATCTGTTCCAGTGTTTTGAAAACGTATTCGATACTGTAATTGTTGGTTGGCTTCTATGTGATGATCTGAAGTCAGACCAATTGGATAGCCTGTTTTGTCATTTGGGTCGTAGCTTCCAGTCACTTCACCACAGTAGATGCCAATGACTGGATCAGCGTCGTCTTGAGCAAATAGATTGATCTTGGTCTGCCCTGTACTGCCACCACAGTTCTCGACCGTTGCCTTTGGTTGACTGTTGCCTGGGTGGTTGGGGTGTTGTTCGACTTCTAAGTGCCAGGATTCCCCATTACCCGGGAAGGAATACGTGGCAACTTGTTGGGTATCTAATTTTACGGAATCTACTTGATATAAGACACCATCAATGAATATCGTCACGGGGCTATAGCAGGCCATGTTTCCAATACCGATATTGGTGATTTCGAAGAAGATCGAATCGTTTTGGCAATATCCTTCTACGATTAGACTGGACTCATCCCACTCCCCTGGACATGGTTGGACTGATGGAGGAAATGGATTGGGGATGCTGTCAAAGACACAATCCGCTTGAGGGAATAACTCTGCTTCCATGCATAATGCCTGGCCGAGAATTGCGGAACAGTCTACTGTGGCTTTAATCCAGAAATCTTTGCATTGGCCAGGGACAAGAGAGTCCAGGTCAAACTCGTATTGGTTGTTACCTAGATTGGTATTGGGTAATTCAAAACTAGTTGGGATGATTAAGGAATCAAGTGTCACAACTGCTATGGCATTATTGAGGGTGCCTGTTGCCTGATTTGTGTTGCAGGCTTTTACTCGGATCACTTGATCTGTAAAACAAGGACGCATGAACGGCATATGGATAGTGATGTCTGGTGTGGGGCATGGGTATTTGGAGTAAATACCGAATGAAGGTGCAATGGTAATACTGTCTGGATGTATTACCGTAAATGTTTGTGGTATAGAACAAGTTGTTTTCAACAATTTTGATGTATCTATTATCAATGAATAATTCCCTACTGGGAGATCCGCCGCCCATACCCCATTTGCGTTAGTCTTAGCGACAAAGTTTCCAGGATTAATTAAAACAGGAACGTTGTCCAAACCAAGTTCTATAGAATCATTGAATTATTGATGGTAAGATTCAACGTAATAATAGAATCGCATCCTGCTGAGTTTGTAGTGGTATAGGTAGCGGCATTGTTACTGGATGTGTATGTGTTACCATCTATCCAGTTGTATGAGTCACAGGCTTGAATGTTATCAATTGAAGAGGTTGAATTATTAACAGTAAGATTCAAAGTAATAATAGAATCTTACTGTTAATAATGTCGATACTAGTGTAACTGTAAATGGAGATACGTTTAACGCAAATGCTATAAATGCAGGATATCAATGCCTTGATTGTAATCTCAATTATATAGAAATCAATGGTGAGACAAATCAGTCTTTTACCCCTTCAGCAAGTGGTAATTATGCTGTAGAAGTTTCACAGAATAATTGTATTGACACTTCTTATTGTTACACTATTACATTGACAAATATTGAACAAAGTGGCTCTTATTCAGATTTTTCTTTATACCCTAATCCCAATGATGGCCAATTCTTTATCGATTTGAAAAGTGAATACCAGAATGTTGAAGTAACAGTTAAGGATATTGCTGGTCGTATTATTACTAGAAATCAGCACTCGAGCGTTTCCGCAATTCCGATGAAAATAGATGTTAGTACCGGAATTTATTTTGTTAAAATCCAGGCGGATGGAGTAAGTGATGTTTTTAAGGTGATTAAATATTAACTTTTGTAATCGAAAATCAACAATTGTGGTTGCAGTTGTAAATTGTTTTCAGTTTTCATATTTAACATTTTTTGTTGAGTCCAAATTGGAGGTTTCAATTTGCAACCTCCAATTTTTCGTTCTTGCATAATCAATTGACAATAAGTTTTTAATGATTGGCCCATGTAGTCACAAATTGTGACCTCCAATTTATCAGCACCTTCTAGTTAGTTGTTTTTTTAGCAACTTATGGCAGGGTCTTGAGGTCACAATTTGTGAACTCAAGTTTACAATTACTATCCACCCCACCCCTCTCTATCCAAACTCCGATACTGAATCGCCTCCGCCAGATGTTCCGTCGCAACCCCTTCACTCCCAGCCAAATCAGCGATCGTCCGTGCCACTTTCAAAATCCGATCATACGCACGAGCACTCAACTGTAGCTTCTTCATCGCCGTCTTCAGCAAAGCCGTTCCCGCAGCATCCAACACACATACCTGTCGTACCATTCGCTCCGGCATCTGCGCATTACAGTATACCGTTTTGAGTTCTGTGAAACGCTCGTGCTGAACCACTCTTGCCTCGATCACTCGCTTGGCAATATCGACACTCGTCTCGCTGGGATGGTCATCACTCAATTCGTCATAAGAGATGGGGGTAACCTCTACATGTAAGTCAATTCGGTCAAGGAGGGGCCTGGATATTTTGTTGAGGTAACGCTTTACAACTCCGGGGCCACACACGCAATCTCTAGAAGGGTGGTTAAAAAATCCACAACCACAGGGTTGCGGTGAGTATTTGCAATTGGTCGAATTAACAGGAAAAAGACCTCTGAAACTACCGTATCCAGAGGCACTTACTACGATAGGTCATCATATTCGAAAAGTGCGATATGAACGAGGACTTAACCTTCCACAAGCAAGTAAGATCATGCAAATATCAAAAGCTACTATCCTTAATTGGGAGATGGGCCACAGTGAGCCATGTGTCAAATCAATACCTAAGATTATCGAATTCTTAGGCTATCTTCCATTTGATGATGAGTCTGATCAGAGTATAGGGAAGAGGTTGTGGAGGTATCGTATGAGGGAAGGAATAAGCATTAAACAACTGGGTAAATTGATTCGAAGTGATGGCGTAACCATTGCACGAATTGAGCGTAATGAGGGAAAGTCTTTTGATAAAACAATAAGGAAAATAGAAGGATATTTGAATAGAAATATGATAAGAAAACTATATAAGTGATCCTATCTAAGTCCTTGGGAAACAAATTTCTACCATTCAGGAATAATACAAATATTTATATAATAAAATTTGTCATGTTTCGTTATAATCCATACATTGCGTATATAAATCAAAACTTTCATTAAACAATAAACAACATGAAAAATCATTTCAAAGTTTCAATTTTCCTATTGTATCTTTTTATTCAATCCACTTTAGTATTCTCCCAAGATAGAGATAAACTTACTGTACTTGGTGAAGAAATACCCAACCCCTACACTATTGAAAATGTTACAAAAGCGTATTTAGAACTACATCCCGAGTCAGAATTAAAAGTAGTGCCAACAACAGATCGGTATATAAAATTTAGCCCTAATACCTATGAGGAACTTGCACGTCTAGATCAATTAGATGTACCATTATTTGATTTTCCACTAGGAAGAGAGATTAAAGAATTGGGAGATTATTATATTGCCCCAGGCAAAGAGGAAGAAGAGATACCTGATTATTATGCATTAGTTAAGACAAATACTGAAATACCAGAAGTACCTCATGATGTACTAGCAGAAATGCATATAACATTGGAAGATACAAAATTAACCGCTATCGCTTATGAACTAGTGGGCATGGCTTACGGCGGAGAAGCAAGAGAAGTTAATGGGCTAGATTTAAGTGTAGTATGTGATGATCAAGATCTGCGTTGGCCAGAATGTCAATGTGATTTTTATCTGGAGCATGGAGACCAGCAAGGATATGACGCGTGTATTGAGGAGGTTACTGCTCCCCCTCCCCCTCCACCACCACCTCCTACAAATGATTGTGAATGTATTTTTTATGACCATGCCAAAAAGCCGGCTGGAAGACTTAGCGTAGAGGATTCTCAATTAGGAGATCAAGGAGTTAAGAATGTTACGATTGTAGTCCTTGGGATGGGATGGAATCTAGGTGTTACAAATACTAATGCAAATGGATGTTGGAGAATTAATTCAAAATTTCATTCCCCGGCAATTGCTGTTATTGCAATATTCAAAAGCTTCCGTGTCACGGTGAGGGCAATACGAGGTGTAAGAATATGGCAATACGCTCAAGCAGTAAAATTTAATTCAACAGTCTTGGGTTCAAATTTCAATAATATTTGTCAAACATTTAGACCAAATTCTGATGATGAAACAAGAGAAAAAATGCTTTGGTACTCAGCGCATGCAAACAATTCAGTTTATGATTTTGATACATATGCAACGCAAGATAATATAGATGCTCCTCCGAATAGATTGGTAGTATTGTTGTCAAATCAAGAGACTGAAGCTTCTGCACCGATGCTGAATCATTTAAAGACAAATCATGGTGTTCAAATTACCTTAGCAAGTGTAACTGCACCAGGTTTTGGTCCTATTCTATTTGATCTAGTCACTGATAATTTTTTCAGTTTTATTAATAAAATAACCCCTTACTTGCAACCCTTAAAGCTTTATTTGATCGCTTTTGCACCAGATGTTTATTATGGATATGGAAGTCAGAATAATTCACCTACACGTGATTCAGACGAAGTTAATGAGGTTTTTCTGCATGAATATGGGCATGCAGCTCAATATAAAGGTTTGCCAAATAGAAATATTTATTGGATGAAGGAAATCAAACATGTTGTAGAAAACAGTGGTTATGGTGATGGCTTAGCTCCAGAATCCGAAAGAGCAGCCATTGTAGAATCTTGGGCTGGATTTATTGGCTTTCAATATGCTGATAGAAAATATGGTTTACTACATAGCAATGGTGGAGTAGCAGCAGAGACAAGATTTATCTATCAGCCTTTAGGAGGAGAAATGCACACACCTAGTCCTCCCGTAGCTGGAAACACCAGTAATCTTGATTGGATGCCATTCGGGTTGTTTTCTGACTGTTTAGATAATACATTGCACAATGTTTCTCCACTCATTGATCCAGTAATGGATAATATTCAAGGTTATACAATAAAAGATTGTTTTGATGCTGTTACAACAAACAATCCTGATAGATTAAATATAGTGGAACAAAATTTGACCAATATTCTTCCATCAGGGCAAAATATTAATGATTTGCAACTCCTGTTTCAACAATACGGATACTAAAAATTATGAATATGAAAATCGCTACAACAGTTATAGTAGTATTGTTTACAATTACTTTGTTTACTAATTGTGTAAAACCTGATGGATGCTATAGAGAGTATAAATTATTATTTCCTGCAACAGTATCTCCATCCTTAGATACATTTAACATAGGAGATACAATTTGGTATGAGGTTAAGATTGACGATGTTATGGAAGACCATAATACAGGAGAACAAATTAACACCACAAGTCTCGACCTATTATATTTTAATTTTTATTTTCAACGATTTGATACTATCCATTATGATCAACATGGATCAGATTTTGAATATTTTGCCTCAAATGGGGAATTGCAAAGAACTGCATCCGGAGGAAATTTAATTTTAAAACAACCTGAAAGATTATTTAAAATGTTTATTCTTCCTAAGAAAAAAGGAGGATATGTAATCAGCTCATGGATACCTTTATACTTTAAAGAAAATGCAGTGGACCTTGGAGATCCATGTTATGAGGATATCTGGAGAAAATCAAGTGTACGTCCTAATAATGAAAATAACAATCTATCAGTATTGGAAGGAAGATATACGATAGTTCAACTTCAACAAGGTAAAATTGATACCGTATTCTTTAACGATGAAAAAGATTGGTGGGAAAATGGGTATTATGCATTTTGGGTGATGTAAGTATATTATTTGCAAATTTAATTAGTTGTAATTTGAAGTGACACTAGGTTTTATAACAAAAAATAGTGTCACTTCTTTTTACAAGTACATTCAATCTAGACTTGCCCCCAAAGTGTTTGTGGCGATTATTTTGAATTGGTCGAATTAAGTGGAAAAAGCCTCTGAAACTAACGTACCCAGAAACATTTACGACTATAGGTCATCATATACGGAAAGCAACATACGAGAGGTCTTAACTTAAAACAAGCCGCAACAGTTATAAATGTTGACATTGCCTACTTCTTAATACAATTCTATTCGAACAACTTTACATGACAGGAAACATAATTAACAAATACAATATGTTAAAGTTTGTAAATAGTTCTTTATAAAATATCTTTGCATTGATTTTATACATATTTTAGTGAAATAATATACTATATTCATAATACCATCTTATAGCTTATATTTTCTATTACTTTCTTAGGATAAACAAAAAAAAACCGTACAAATTCATACCCATCTTATATTTAGTTAGGAAATCAATTTTTGTAATTAAAAATAAACAATATGAAATTTCGACTCTTTTTGACAAGCATTATCCTTGTATGGGCAGCATGTCTCATTGCACAAGTTACGATTAACAAAGAATGGGTAGTATCAGATGGTGAACCTGATCAGATTGATTGGTCTGCGTCTACGCTAGATGGTTCTAATTTGTTAGTAACTAGTAATACTAAGACACCGAATGGAACAACTAATGTGTTGACTATCAAATACGACAAAGATGGTAGTTCGATTTGGAAAGAAGAATTCGACAGTGGGAATAACGAGAATGATTACGGTGCCGCAATTGCTCCTGATGCTTATGGAAATATTTATGTAGCTGGGGCCATTACTAATTGAGCTACCTCCTATTTTGATATTGTAGTGTTGAAGTATGCACCAAATGGTACTTTGCTTTGGCAATACATATATAACAATAACGGTAACGACATTCCTATTGCGATATCGGCAATAAATAATTCAATCTATCTCTTAGGAGGCTCAGAGGGAAATGGTACGTTAACAGACTATTGTTTAGTTAAACTGAATAATGATGGAACACAACAGTGGGTCAGTAGATATGACTACAATAATCTATATGATATTCCAGCAGGAATGGTTGTGGATGCAAACGAAACAATAACCATAACTGGTGCAAGTTCAAATTCTATAATAAATTGGGAATACTCAACCGTAACCTATAACTCAAATGGGCTTTTACTAGACGAGCACCAACTAGCTTCTGTTGGAACAGGAATCAGTAAGCCAACTGCAATTGCCTCTGACAACAAAGGGGACTTCTATATTACAGGGCAATCTGCATTAAACCCTGCCAACCCTAACATAAAAACCATCAAGCTCAACAGTAATCTGAACCTAGAATGGTCAGCAATATTTGATGGTGCTGGAGAAGAAGATATGGCAACATCAATAGATGTTGACTTAGAAGGTAACACCTATATTACTGGCTATATGACAGAATCAGGAAGAAAAATCATGGTGACTATTATGTATGATCTTTATGGAAATGAGAAGTGGGTTCGAAAAAGTGAATCTAAAGATCCTACGGGCTCTTCTGAAGCCTTCCAGTTAAAAGCAAAAACTACTGGAGGAGTTGTTGTAGTAGGTGAAAAAGACATCTCAAGTTCAAAGGATATTGTGAGCACAGAATATAACAAAGAAGGTGAACTTAAATGGGAACAAACCTATGATGGTGATGGTAATGGTGATGATGAGGCAAAATCAGTTACCATAGACAATCAATCGAATGTTTATGTCACTGGCAAATCCTTTGATGGTGTAAACGAAGTTAATACTACTATCAAATACAGTTCCTTTAAACGACCAGCTGAGCCTGTTTTTAACGCATCGGGCACTTCCGGTTATATTGATAGAATGGTCATTATTCGATTTAAACAAAGTGCTTTGAATCTTCAGAATATGTCGAAAATGGATTATCAGCATGGCGAACCAGCATTTTTCTTAACAGCAGCTGCATATAATGAACTAGATAGCCGTTTGGCTTTTAATCTAGGTGATGCGCAGATGGTGAGAGTTTTTAGAAAGTTAGATCCTTCTCATACGACATCAAAATCAAGAAATGGACGTACCATCCCGATTCCAGATTTTTGGACTACTCTTACCCTTATTATACCTGAAGGCAAACAAGTAAAAACCACATGTCAGACTCTAAAACCCCTAACTCATTTGTTGAAATATGCCCATCCTAATTATTTGGCAAAAGCGAGCAGTAGCCCCCCTAGCTGCCCTTCAACAGATCCTGAATCAATAAACCAAGCAAGCTTGCATCCTACGACGAATTATTCCAATGCCCATATTAATATGGAACCTGCTTGGTGTAGAGAAGAGGGCGATCCAGGTATTAAAGTGGGTATCATAGATAGTGCTCTGGATCAATTACATTATGACTTTGGTTATGACGGAACAAATCCCTCTTCGTCAGTGGTAAAAGAAGGTTGGAGTTTTGAAAATACCGCACCAACAACAACCGTTTCTAATCTATATCCATTCACTGGTTTTTATAATTCTACACCAGAAAGTCCACATGGCACCTCCTGTGGAGGAATAGTAGGTGCAGTAAGGAACAATGGAGAGGGGGTTGCAGGAATTGCAGGAGGTAATGCATCTAATAATTTACCGGGTGCCTCACTTTATAGCCTAAGGGTCTCAAATGGTACCTTCTTCGTAGATGGTAGTGGAGCTTACCCTATGGATTACATTGCTGAAGCCATTGTTTATGCGAGTGCCGATAATGGCCAACCTTATGCTTGGGGTTTACATATCCTTAATTTGAGTTGGGGCATCAATGAAACAGATTATGGATGGTTCGATGAGGCTAATATATTAGTTTTACATGATGCTTGTCAATTTTCCAACAAAAATGAAGTCACCTTGGCAACGGCTGCTGGTAACCAGAATTTAATTTATGATAATCAAGAATATCCTTCAGACTTTTTTGACGATTGGATTCTAAACGTTGGGGGAACAGGTACTCAATTAAATGCAAATTCCAATCTGAGGACAAGTGAGACAATGGATATAGCCGCCCCATCTAATATTGGTACTATATATACAACATTTCCATCAATGATGAATGGTAATTCTCAATATACTGCTTTCGGAGCTACCTCCGCAGCTACACCGCATACAGCTGGAGTTTCAGCACTATTGTTAGGGAGTGTATATAATTCTAATTCAGCGCTATATCTAGCCCCAGAAGATATTGAACATATTCTAGAAGAGACTGCAGACAATGTAGTTGTTAACGGTGAGAGCTCTAATGGGTGGGATAGCCAAACTGGATTAGGAAGGATTAATGCAGAAGAAGCCCTAAAATATGTAAGAAATCCAAATCGTAGAATAGTACATCAAGGTAATTTTACTCATAATGGAAGTTTAATTTCTCAAGCAGCTCCAGCCTTAGACATTGATCTTGAAGTAATTTATCCTTATGAATTGCAAAACGGGATAATTTTAAATCCAGGACAAGTATACAAGGTAGATGTGTATCCCATAATTTGGAAAACGTTTTATACTGTTCCTGCCCTTTGGAACTTTGTTGATGCTTGGGCAAGGCCTTCATCTATTACTGGATTAATGGCTCCCTTTAAAAATATAAACGGAGTGAATTATCTTATGCCTTATGAACACTGTGAATTAGTAAGTACAACTAGTAATGGAAGCCTTACTGAACTTACAGGATTCGTCTATAAAATAAAGGATACTAATGGAACCTTGTTAGATTGGTTACCTCGAGATCCTGCTACAATTAATATTAACAATACGAATGTGGAATACACACAATTATTTCATATAGGCCCAACTTCCACAGATAATGTTATTGATGAAACTTTTGTTTCTATCTACCCAAATCCATCTAAAAATAATGTAACTATTACATTTGAAAATCCAATTTCAACATATACAGAAATCAATTTGTATTCTGTAGATGGGAAATTCATTAAAAAAGTCTTTGAAGGTCAATTACCTACGGGTAAAAGAGAAATTGAGGACAATGTTGAATATTTACCATCAGGTGTTTATCTTTACAATGTGACAAATGCAAATGTGTCGTCATCTGTAAAGTTTGTAAAATTATAATTATTTGTCCGAGTGATTCTTTAGTGAAATCACTCGGACATAGTATTTTTCTTTGAGCATGAAAAATGTATTTTTTCTAACTGTGATAATTATTTTTTCTAATTGCCAACATAAGCCAATAATAGATAGCACTCTAGGAGCAAGTTGTAAATATGAAAAGTCTGTACCTGCTATAAATGTTGATGAGAGCTTCCAAATTCCTTGGTGTGTAGGTGGTCCTTTGCCAACGTATATTGATCGATATCAATATTTATCTCCTTCAATTAGTGTTAACCTGGATGATATTATTGCATATACAAAAATTGACTTCGAAAACATTGGCCTTGAGCGGTGGCAATTATGGACATATGATTTTTGCTCTAATGAACATCACTTTTTAACAATGAATGCAGTGGGGCATATTGATTGGAATAAAAATGATTGGATAGTATTTACAGGATTTGACAATCAAATATGGAAAATCCGAAGCTCAGGGACAGAACTAACACGACTGACAAATAATGGAGTAAACCTGTATGGTACTTGGAATCCAGATGGAACAAAAATAATATACAGAAATCAAGTGGGATCTAATGTTATTCAGTTGATAATGGACGAGCAGGGAAACAATTTAGATACCATAAATGAGATTCAGGTTGCCCTTGATTTTTCCTGGGAAGTTGAGAGTAAAATATACTTTATTGGAAATGGGATTGCTCAACCAGTAAGTAATCCAGGATTATGGTATTTAGATTTAAATACAAGACAATTACATAATATAGAGTATTTAGAAACAAGAGACTACAATACTTCTTTTCTAAAAATAGTCCCCTCTAAAAATAAATTATTCTGGAGTTCTTATCTCAAATTTGGATATACTAGTTCGACCTCAGGGATAAGAAATACTTTACTTGAAGGGTATGACAATAGGCATTATGGAGATTTTGATATATCTCGTGATGGAAAGATTGGAGTAATAAACCGAATTGACCGCACCAATATAGACAGCTGTAGTATTGACAATAAAAACTCACTATATTTGATAGACATGGAAACAGAAGAGGAACGTAAAATTATCTTGCCTGAATAATTTTTTTTAATGACGAAGAATATTTATTACATCGTTTTAATTCTTAGTTTGTTCAGTAAATGCAAACATGAAAAACTAGTTCTTCCTTTGTGTCTTAATCAAAATACAGAGCTTGCAATAGATACACAAGCTGTCATTGTTTTAGATAGTTCTATATGGGTAGAGAATAAAATCTTTTATCCGGAAAACAATGGATATCGGTTTAATTATGGTGTTTTTAATCCTAATAATAATAATCTTATCGCATATATTAGGAATATTAGAGTTTACGAAACAAATATACCTGTCGAGTATCCAGAATTATGGCTTTACGATTTTTGTACAGAAACCAGCTCATTACTTTACGACAAAGGAGCACAATTTCCTCATTGGAATAAATTTAATAGCATTATTTTCACTGACAAGTTTGGTCAAATCTGGAAAGTAGGTTCTGATGGTAGCGACCTGTTTCGTCTAACATCTATAGGACAAAATCTCTTCGGTTCTTGGAGTCCTGATGGCCAAAGAATTGTATATCGACATACTTATGGCACAGAAAGCTATACCATTATAATGAATGAATATGGAGTTAGTTTAGACACCTTGAAAGGTCTTTCCAGAGCTTCGAATTTCTCTTGGTCAGATGATCAAAGAATACACTTTACTGCTGATAGCCTGAACATAAATGACAAATCTTATAGCATCTGGTCATATTCACTTTTAGATGGTTTTATTGAAAAATTCGCATACATTGCTGATTCAAAAACTGATGACAATCAAATAAAAAAAATAAAATGTTTTACCAATAAAGAATACGTGTTAGCAGCTTCAAAATTTGGCATTTTAAAATTTCAAAAAGGAAATTCTGGTACACTTATTAAACAAGGTTATGACAACAGATGGTATCAATATTTGGACATCTCAAGTGATGAAACTACAGCATTAATTTACCGGATAGAGCGGCAGAAAAAAGGGAATTGGGATGCAAATCACTATGAGAACTTATACTTGATGGACCTTATGAGCGGGGAAGAGAAACAAATTCTTATTTCGCCAAACTAATCAAGGCTTACAAAAACAATATTCGAAATTGGCTCGCTTGAGAAATGTCCCGAACCTCTCCTAGCCTATAATACCCAGTTGATGACAACAAAAGAAGTAAGAGAATTTATTGCAGAATCAGAGTTTACTGAATTTTTCAATTCAATTCAGATAGAAATAAATTATCCACATATTGATTTTTTTCAGAGTTTTAAAGGACTTAGCTCAATCCATAAATTCCTTTTGGATCAAGTTAAGGGGTGGAAAAAATATGAATCATTACCGTCTCAATTAGAAAGATCAAAAGAACACTTTATAGCTTTATTAGCTCGATTAGAGGGCTTTATAATTGATATCATTCAAGTGGATTATGTGGCTCTGATAGAAAAAAATTGGATGCAAGAAGCTGTTCACCTCCGAAAACATGAACAGTTGTTTATATTCGATTCTCCTACGACTCAATTTCTAATACAATTGAATCAAGAGTATCCAGATAATTTTCCAGGAGCATATAATTTTCTAGTAGGTTTACACTCACATAATCTAAATAAACAAGAAAACTACATAGGAAGCCTAATGGCTTATGATTTCCGTTATAAAGACCATTCAGATTTTATTCAAAGACAGGAGGACGGGCCATCATCAATTCGTCAAATTGATGAAAAGTTACGAAATCATTTATCGGAAATTGAAACCCATGTTTCAGAACATCTGTCTAAATCTGCAAAGGAATATAAAGAACATGTGGAGATGATGACTGGGTTACGAGTCGAAAAAGAAGCTCTTTTCAATAAATGGTTTTCGACATCAAAAGAGGATTTGGGTACTTTTAATGAAGCCTCCAAGAATAAGATTGAAAGTTTAGAAAAAACTTATGAAGAGATCTTAAGACTTAAGAAGCCAGCAGAATATTGGAAAAAACGAGCATTGAAATTAAAAAATGAAGGTTGGACAGCAATCTATTGGTTGATCGGAATGATAGTTCTTACATGTACAACTCTCTATTTTCTTTTATGGCTCACTCCTGAAGGAATGATGGTTAGCTTTAAATCAAATCAATCCAGTGCGATAAAGTGGTCTGTAATTTATATTACCTTTCTTTCGTTCTTAGCGTATGGAATTCGAGCACTAAACAAAATAGCCTTTAGTTCCTTTCATTTAGCACGAGATGCAGAGGAACGTGAGCAATTAACCTACGTCTATCTAGCTTTGATTAAAGAATCTGCAATCAGTGATAACGAGAAAAATTTGATCATGCAATCTTTGTTCAGCAGAGCAGATACTGGATTATTAAAAGAAGACTCAAGTCCTAGCATGCCCAATGATATAATGGGTAAAATATTTGGGAAGTAAATTAAATCCATTTCACTTCTAAGGAACAACATAATTGTTAGAAAAGTAGTTTGGGTTGTTAATCTATTCCATATTTGTGCCGTATACGATCAATCGGCTCTCAGAAGAAAAGAATGATAAATCTATATTTCAACTTGATTGATACACTTTGGGTGTTATATCCTGACTTACATAATGGTTTCAATTAGCTGTACAAAATCATTGATTATTTGATCAATCAGTAGTTATAAAAATCAATTTGGGAATTATATTCTATGTTGATTTTTAGTACGAGAAAAAATAAATAATACGTTACTATTGTAGTTTATGTATACCTAGTGAATGAAGGGAGTAGCGGAAACTTTGGACTGAAACGATTCATGCTATTTTTTGCTTAGAGTGGATCCTTCGTCCCAATGCAGGAATGTTAAATGAATTAAAAAGAGGTTTTACAATTATCAATACACATATAGCTATATGGAAAAATATTTAACTAAAAAATAAGTACAACCTTGGCCGCAATACTCAAATAAATACGCGATACTATTGATTTTGCAAAAAACTAACTAATGGAACTAAAATATTAATTTGTTGTTTCATTTTAATGTAGAATATAAAAATAACTAAATGGTTGATTTTAGAAAAAGACTTAACAAAAAAGCAAAGGAGAAAAAAACGAACCCGATTGAGATTTATGATTCTCTTGATAGAAGAAGTATTGCAGGCCCCTTAAGGCCAGCGCAAAGTGAAGTCCTTAGTAGATGGTTTGGTAAAAGGAAAGATGAAAAAGATCTAATTGTAAAACTTCACACTGGAGAGGGGAAAACTCTAATTGGGTTATTAATTTTACAGTCAAAAATTAATTCCGGCGAAGGTCCTTGTCTTTTTATTTGCCCTAACAAATATTTGGTCGATCAAGTTAGGAAGGATGCGAAGAAATTTGGCATTAGTTATTGTACTATAGGGTCTGACAATTCAATACCAAATGATTTTTTAGATGGGAAAAAGATTTTAATCACTCATGTGCAAAAAGTATTCAATGGAAAAACTATTTTTGGTTTAGGAAACAATTACACACATGTTGGCAGTTTAATATTGGATGACTCTCATGCTTGCATAGATTCTATAAGAAATGCATTCACTATTAATTTAGACAATGATCACAATGGGTATAAAAAAATCTTGGAATTGTTTGAAGATTCTCTCCCTGAACAAGGTGCTGGAACATTCTTAGAAATAAAAAATGGTGATTATAATTCTTTCTTACCAATTCCTTATTGGAACTGGATAGATAAGTCTGAGGAAATTCTTGAAATTTTATCTGAATATAGAACTGAAGATGAAATCAGGGAGTAAGCAGAATTTTGTGTTTTAGCTAAAAACTGAAGAAATATCGTCATTAAGTTTTGTAGGTCAAATTTTTTCTAAAAATTTGTTTTATGAAAAAGAAGACAGAAAAATTGTTAGATGACCATGATATTTTAGTTGATTATAATACCACTCCAAATCCAAATGCACTTGCTACAACAGTAATTACCTCTGTTCATAATGTTGATTGCCTAATTCAATTAGACAATAGCAGTCCAAACCATCCAGAAACCCATCCGGTCGACTTTATTCATGATGTAAAAATTGTATTTAATTCCGATCTACCTCCTTCAAGTTGGAATGCTTCTATACCTAATCCTAGTATTGGATTTCCGTATTTTGTTGAGGTGGTTGCCCTTCATGAGTTAGGGCACGCGCAGGGCTTGCAACACACGAATCATCCAAATGAATTAATGTACTACGACTATGGTGCTGCATTCAATATTACGAATGAAGCATTAGAAGCAAGCAATTATATTCAAGATCATAGTTTAAGTCACACATGCGCAGGTGGAGCATATGCACGTAGTAATTGTGCGACAGGAACTATAGATTTAGAAACAGATATTTCAATTAATACTTATGTTAAGAATGGAACAATTCATGTTTTATCGAATTATTTGAGTAATATTAAGCAAGTCAACTTGTACCAAATAGATGGCAAATTGATCAGTTCCTACATGAATATAAAAACTTTTAGCGAGTTAACTCTTCCAGCACCTCAAGAGTATGGAATTTACGTAAAAAGTTTTATAAGTGAAACTGGAATAGTTTCTGATAAGTTATTAATTACAAATTAAAAGGATGAAAAACATATATCTTTTTGCACTTCTTTGTTTGTGTTTCAGCTGTAAATCACAGAAATCCGTTTTATTCGAGGCGCGGCTTGATGGTGGTCAAGAACCAGGAGGTTGCTACTTTTCCTATATAGATGATAGGAGCGGTGAAAAAGAAGGACCATTCATATTGGAAATTACGCCACCAAAATTTCAAGAAGTTAGAAAGCGCTTCAGTATGGATGAACTTAAAAATCATAAAACCGATAGTAGCTATTATCAATTCGAAATCAAGAATGCCCATGTTAAATATGTATTTCATGATAAAGACATTTCAGATTTCACAACAGTTAAAAAACCTGTTGGATATATATTCTGTCTTGCTGTTAGGGATTCACAGTTTCGAACACTTACAATAAATGAGTTAATTGATAGGGATTATATAGTTGTATATTATGAAATGATTGAACCTTCCAGAATTATTAGACATGAAGCACGTTCAAACCCCATTAAATTAAAAGGAAACCAACTTTATTTTCCAGCGGGGAAATGGTCAGACTTGAAACCTGTAGTTTATGGATCTCATTAGAATTTCATGATTCCCTACGATAATGTAACGATTATTTAGGAAGTTGAGAAAGATTAAAGATACCATCTCTTTTTGGATAGTTAACCAAAACTTTCCCTCAGGGGTTCATACTCCCCACCCAAACAAAAGATGAAGGATAATCCGCAGACACCCGCGCCCGCGAAATAGAAACTTTCCGCTCCTCCATTGACTGATGCAACACTTCCAATACCGCTCGCTTGGCATTCTAACGCATGCAACTGCATTAGATGTATTTCTTTTCAAACTTACTTCTCTACTTCTTTTCCACTTGATCCATACGTTGAGTTAGCAATTCCATTTGTTTAAGGAGCATTTGGTTTGCTTCCTTTAAGGATTGAATCACTCCTTTTTGATCTTGGATGGCTGTTCGTTGATCTTGGATTTCAGTTTCCTGTTCTTGGATTGCCTTTGTCAATACTGGGATTAATTCAGTATAGCGAATACTCAAATAATCGTCTTCATTTTCAGGAACATTAACAATCTCCGGAATAATTTTCTGAACATCTTGTGCCATAAAGCTGTATGCTCGGTGCTAGCTAAAGCTTACCACTTTATTCTAGTTATGCGGATAACCAAGGACAGGCAAGCAGTAGACTGTCAGCTCAAATTAGCTACTTGTTCTAGTAGATGTTTAGGGCTAAATCTCGAATTCATTCTTCATTTACCGTACTGGATAACGTACAATTTTCCTTCTAGTATGGAAATGTTAAAAAAAGTATTACTTTTAAACTCTTATTATGTGTCAAGAATTGACGCTTAATTTGGGTAATCCTTCATTATTAACTGAAAAATCACTTGAGATATGTCCCAGATATTAGATCAAAAGTTCATTGAGCACAACAGGCAACTGATCCTAGATCATCCACCCTCGTTATTTGTCTTATTCTTCACAGAGATGTGGGAACGGTTTTCGTATTACGGGATGAGAGCGTTGTTAGTGTTATTCTTGACGAGTGCGATCATTGATGGAGGTTGGGGTTGGTCTAGAGCCGATGCGCTTGAGCTCTATGCCATGTACACTGGATTAGTCTATCTGACACCAATACTCGGAGGTTTTATTGCGGATAAAATATTAGGATACAGATATTCGGTGGCCCTAGGAGCATTAATCATGACACTAGGCCATGCCTTTATGGCGGTAGAAACGACCACCTTTGTTTACTTAGGACTATTTGCCTTGATCATTGGTAATGGGCTCTTCAAACCAAACATCTCTTCAATTGTTGGCCAGTTATACGATACGGAAGAGAAGAAAGATGCTGCGTACACGATCTTCTATATGGGGATCAATGCAGGAGCGTTCCTAGGAATCTTACTTTGTGGATATATTGGAGAAAAGGTAGGCTGGAGTTACGGCTTTGGACTGGCTGGTATTTTCATGTTTTTCGGGATGCTACAGTTTTGGTTTGCACAGGAAATTCTTGGAAAGATTGGGTTAAAACCAACTGGAAAGTTTGATCTATCAGATACCGATGAAGCTAAGGAGGTGGTGGAAGAATCACCAAAAGTCGTAAGAGACCGATTGACTGTGATTACTGTGTTTGCCTTCTTTACCATCTTTTTCTGGTGGGCATTTGAGCAAGCTGGTGGTTCTATGACTATCTTTGCTGGAGATTATACTGATCGTTCCTTAGAAGGAAACGGAGCGATGTTGTTTAAAGTTTTTAACACCGTACTCACCATCTTCCCAATGCTTGTAATTACATGGGTATTGTTTAAACTATTTAAAGTTACCTTTTCTAATTTTGCTACATCAAATAGCTTTCTCGCACTAAGTTTTATTATTATCTGGGGGATTGTTTTATGGATGTTGTTTAGAGAATTTAGCGCTTCAAATACTGAAGTTACAGCCTCCTGGTTCGGGATATTAAACTCCTTCTTTATCATTGCATTTGCGCCATTGTTTTCTAAGTTTTGGGAGAAAAAAATTATTACTTCAGGACCAATTAAATTTGCAATTGGACTTATCCTATTAGGGATTGGTTTCGGTATTTTAGCATTTGGTTCTGCTAGTATCCCTCAAGGAGCCAAAGTTGCTTCTGTGAGTATGATCTGGTTAGTTTTAGCTTACTTGTTCCATACACTTGGAGAGTTATGTATTTCTCCTGTTGGACTTTCCTATGTTAGTAAACTAGCACCAGCTAGATTGGTTGGATTAATGTTTGGAATCTGGTTTGCCTCTAGTGCAGTTGCAAATTTTGCAGGTGGAATCACAGGTAGTTATATCGATAAAATTACTGAAACGTACTCAATGTCAGTCTTCTTTCTAATCTTTACACTAATTCCAATCGGAGCAGGATTAGTCTTAATCGTATTGAATGGTACATTAAAACGCATGATGCACGGAGTGGAATAAAGTAACGTGCAGCACATAAAAAATCAATACAGAGCACTACTGCTACAATTTGCCACATTTATCATTGGGCAATTAATTCTTGCAGTAGTGCTTTACTTTTTTATCGACCCTTCCAAACCAATGGACAATGCATTTTTTCGGTTAACGATTCCTGTTCTCCTAATTTCCAGCATATTTGTAAGCCAATTGTACTACAAGTATAACGTTCGTCAGCTAACCTCAAACCTGAGATCGATAGAGAACAGTTTAGATGTCCTAGATGCTCAAGCAGAAAACTATTCTCCAAGAGAAATCACAGATTGGTTTCGATCATTTAAATTCCTTAAAACGGTGCAATTATACATCATTGTTGGTTGTAACGGTATTGCTCTAATCGCCTTAATGTTGACGAGCACACCACACTATTTTCTGTATTTTTTTATTGGAATGACCTACTTTGCCTTGGTCAATCCATTCATAACAAACTTCTACAAAGACTTCAACTTAACAGAAAATGAAAAAAAATTAGTCGAAAGTTATCTAAAGAACTAAATATTCCTATAATTTTGTGCCTTAATACGGATTCGAATACCATGAAAAAAAATGAAACCGGTCAATACGAGATTGGAGGTGTCAATGTACTAGACATTTGCAAGGAGCACGACTCCCCACTCTACGTCTATGACCTCGCCAAAATGAAAAAACAGTACACTCGACTGACTTCTGCGTTCAAAGGCACCAAACTCAAAATACTATATGCCTGCAAAGCATTGACCAATCTCAGTGTACTCCGCTATTTCAAAAAGCTAGGATCGGGACTTGACTGTGTATCCATTCAGGAAGTGCAACTCGGTTTAAAAGCAGGATTCAAGCCTAAAGATATACACTACACGCCCAACTGTGTCTCCTTCGAAGAAATTAAGCTGGCCGTGGAGGCAGGTGTTTGTATCAATGTAGACAACATCTCTATCCTAGAGCAGTTTGGCAACCATTATGGCAACACTGTGCCTGTTTGCATTCGGATCAATCCACACATCATGGCGGGTGGCAATCACAAGATCTCTACTGGTCACATAGACAGTAAATTTGGGATCTCCATCTACCAATTGCGTCATGTCCACAGAGTGGTCAAATCTGGTAATATCAAGGTGACAGGGCTACACATGCACACAGGTTCAGATATCCTCGATGTCGATGTGTTCCTTCGTGGAGCACAAATCCTCCTAGAAGCAGCTAAGGAGTTTAAGGGACTAAAGTATGTCGATTTTGGCAGCGGCTTCAAAGTACCATACAAGCCAGGCGATGAGTCTACAGACATTGAGCAGTTGGGTGAAAAACTCGGCAGCTATTTCAAGGCGTTCTGCAAGGACTATGGCAAGGAGCTAGAAATCATGTTTGAACCAGGAAAGTTCCTAGTCAGTGAATCTGGCTGCTTCTTGGTGCGCACCAATGTGGTTAAGCAGACTACGGCTACAGTATTCGCAGGTGTGGATAGTGGAATGAATCATTTGATCCGCCCGATGCTTTACGGCTCTTATCACCATATCATCAATGTATCAAATCCTAAAGGCACTGAGCGCTTTTATACGGTAGTTGGATATATCTGCGAAACGGATACGTTTGGCTGGGACCATAAGCTCAACGAAGTACGGGAAGGTGATATCCTATGTTTGAAAAATGCAGGCGCTTACGCTTATAGCATGGCATCTAATTACAATTCACGGTATCGCCCTGCGGAAGTGGCTGTCTATAATGGCAAGGCTCATTTGATCCGCAAGCGGGAAACCTTCAACGATCTTATAAATAATCAAGTAAAACTAAAATTCAAATAAGTAGTTCAACAGAAGGATTACATTTTCTAGTAATAAACCATTTAATGCTCTTTTTGTTAAACCACTATCATTGTTCAACCAATGCACATTTAAACAGATTTATTTCTAAAGAAAACTCCAGTACAGCTGGATGATTAAATGTTCATTATTAATTAATTCCACACTATTTTTAACTTTTAATTTATACACATGAAATCAATAATTCAATTTTCAACCATTATCCTTTTGATCAGCCTAATGGCATCTTGTAAATCAGACAGTAAGACAACTACGGCTAACGATCCTGCAAAAGCTGCAACGACTGCTGGTGCAGAAGTATACAAAATAGCGCCTGGCACCTTAATGAACTGGGGCGGCCGAAAAATTGGTGGCGGACACGTAGGAACCATCAAAATATCAGGTGGCGAATTCCAAGTAGTAAACAATGCACTTGCGGGAGGAAACTTCACGATTGACATGAACTCACTTGTCTGTACTGATTTGGATGATAAATCAGGTAAAGGAAAGCTAGAGGGTCACTTGAAATCACCAGACTTTTTTGATGTTGCAAAATATGGTACAGCGAAATTCGAAATCACGAAAGTCGTTCCAATTAAAAACAATCCAAACGTCACACACAACATCTTTGGCAATCTAACGCTTAAAGACGTGACTAAAAACATTGGGTTCACTACAAAACTTGCGATTGCTAAAGGTAATTTAATCGCGATGGTTCCAAACTTCAAAATCGACAGAACTGCATTTAATGTTAAGTATGGTTCTAAGAAGTTTTTCGACAATCTAAAAGACAAGGCGATCAACGATGAAATCACTTTAGGCATCAAGCAGATAACTGCTAAGAAGTAACTGTTGTTCGCATAGAATTTATAGAAGAGTTGGCTTTTCGGTCAACTCTTTTTTATTAGAACCTAGGAAATAAAGATCAAACAAGCTTATGAAGCAAGTGCAACAAAAGCCCAATAGTACAATTTAATAACATCATTATTCCCAATAAAAACTGGTATTTCAACAAAAATAATTAAAAAAAAACACCTCAAAGGATAATAATTGGCAAGATACTTGTATCTTTAATGTTCGGTAGGGATATTAAGTTTATATTCCGCCAGTTTACAATTTATATTTTTAATAATGAATAACGGTACAGTAAAATTTTTCAACGACAGTAAAGGATTTGGATTCATCACACCAGACGATGGTGGGAAAGATGTTTTTGTCCATGCAAACGGATTAAACGGAACAACAATCAACGAAGGAGACAAAGTCTCTTACGAAGTCGAGGAAGGAAGAAAAGGATTAAATGCAGTGAATGTCGAATTGGTATAATACCTAGCATTTAATTTCCAAACTATATGGCCTATCAATTTATTGATAGGTCTTTTTTTTGTTTGTTTTTACTTGTTTATTTATTTAAAATTCGATGCTCACTATGTCAAAATCAACTTAACCTGCTATTAAACAGTTTTTTACGTTACCAAAAACCTGTTACTTCTTAAAGAAGTAACAGGTTGCTCGTTCATTGCTACAGCTTCAGTACTCGAAATTCACTCACCTTCTTTCTTAAATTACAAGACCTGTCAATAGATTGACAGGCCTTTTTCACTTCTTTATTCGAGATTGGTTCGATATTCATTTTCATCTACTCTCGATCAAGCAACTCCATAATTCTTTCCAAAGATTCCTTCATCTCTATATTCTCCTTCTTAAGCTGCTGATTTTCTGCTTGAACTTGCTCCATATCTTTGTTGATTTGAATTAGATGGAGCACTACTTCTTCAATTTTTGCCTGTTGGCGGTTTGTTACATCCCCTAATTGAATTTGACCAGCCATTGCTGCCTCAGATTCAAACCCCAATAGGTGACCGTGTTCAGCAATAAACTGTTCTTCTTTATCTAAAGTAGGAAGGTCGTACCCGGGCAAGAACACATAATCACTCCAGCCTGATTCAACAAGTACTTCCTTGGCGCGCATCATACCATTGACGTCAAGCTCATGATCAGGTGTTGTTGTGTTAATCCCTACGTTGCCGTTTGCATCAACACGTAATCTATTCCCACTTGGTCCTACATGCAACGAACCATCTGTACGCATTATACCTGTTGAATGATAAAAGCTTTTCCCTCCGTATGTTCTAATCCAAGTAGGATCTACCATGAACAATCCTCCACCATGGTCTTGAAAATAAAGACCAGAATTTTTATAGACTCTTACCCATCCGTCTTTAACATAAACACCTTTTTCAATGACTAAATTTCGTCCTACAAGAAGGCTAGAGGTAGTGTCTGGCCCATATCCAACATAAACATGTTTTCCATTATTATAATTAAGATAAAGATGATCGAGATCTGTCGAATTATGTTTCTTACCATTTACATGCCTGACTTTAAGACTTGCATTTCCAGGTCCTCCAATGTTTACATTACCTACTACGGTTAGCTTTGAGTCTGGTGTGACGGTCCCGATTCCAACATTTTGTGCTGAAATGGATCCAGTTAACATTATAAATACGAAGACAATTATGTAATGATTCATAATTTAATTTTAAATTGATTAGTTGACTTTTTCTTTCTGTAATAGGGTGGTTTGGATTATCAAGATACAAAATTAATGCTAATTAAATTAACAATACATCCCTTAAAAGAAGGAACTTATTTAGTCAAAGATCTTCAAAATAGTATTTCAAAACTTTTTCCAAAATAACTTGAACAAATCCTATCAATTCCCTATGTTTGTTTTAATGATGCAAAATAATACATACTCAAATACCAATTGGTGGTGGCTTAAATCGAACTCCGATTTGTGAACCAGCCAATGTGTTTGTGTAATTAAATAAACGATTTTGAGGCCTGCTGTTCGCAGGTCTTTTTTATTATGGAAAAGATCAAATTAACAACATATCATCAAAAATACTTGGCTGACACGCTCACGCCGGTAAGCCTTTATCTGAATCTTAGGGATAAGTTCGCCAATACAATACTATTGGAAAGCTCAGACTATCGGGCAAATGATAACAACTACTCCTACATCTGCTGTGAACCGATTGCCAAATTTGAGGTCTCAGCCAACACCATCACTCAAGAGCTCCCAGGCCACCCAACACAAAAAACAGCCATCAGCACCAAGGGACAAGTGACCAGCGACCTCTTCAATTTTATCCAGCAATTTGAAGTACAGGAATTTGACTATAAGTTCATCACCAACGGTGTATTTGGCTACATCGCTTACGACGCTGTCCGGTATTTTGAGGATATTGAAACAAAGACGTACACTGAAAAAGGAAAGACCATTCCTGATATCCTTTACCATGCTTATCGGTTTGTGATTGCAATTAACCATTTTAATAATGAGCTACATATCTTCGAACACCTATCCGATAATCAGTCCTCAGAAATTGGTCAATTCGCAAATTACCTCAAGCAAAAAAACACGCAGGCCTTTGGTTTTCAAACTAATGAAAAAGAATTTTCTAATTTTAAAGATGATGAATTTTTAACCATCCTACAAAAAGGAAAAGACCACTGCCAACTAGGAGACGTGTTTCAAATCGTCCTCTCTAGAAGGTTTAGCCAACCGTTTTCAGGAGATGAGTTCAACGTTTACCGCACACTGCGCTCCGTCAATCCATCCCCGTATCTATATTATTTTGACTACGGAAGCTATAAAGTATTTGGCTCATCGCCCGAAGCTCAGATTATTATTAGCAATGACAAGGCAAGCATTCACCCAATAGCAGGCACATTCAAGCGAACAGGCAACGACAAGCAAGATGCAGAGGAAGCAGAACGCCTCTTCAACGACCCAAAGGAAAACGCTGAGCACACCATGCTAGTCGACCTAGCACGCAACGACCTAAGCCGCCACGGACACAACGTCACCGTAGACACGTTCAAAGAAATACAGTTTTACTCACACCTGATACATCTGGTTTCCAAGGTAACCGCTGACATAAAAGCGGAAAATCCCTTGCAATTAGTTGGTGATACCTTTCCTGCAGGAACGCTATCTGGCGCTCCAAAATACAAAGCGATGGAATTGATTAATGAATATGAAAACACAAATCGTGGATACTATGGTGGATGCATTGGTTTTATTGGCTTTAACGGAAATTTCAATCATGCAATCATGATCAGATCCTTCCTTAGCCAACACAATCAACTGAATTATCAAGCAGGAGCAGGCGTAGTTTCCAAGTCAAATGTACAAAGTGAACTGGAAGAGGTCAACCACAAATTAAAAGCATTAAGAACCGCCATAGAACTAGCAAATACCCTGTAATCATGAAATTATTAGTACTCGACAATTACGACTCGTTCACCTACAACCTAGTCCACTTGATTAGAGAATTAGGATTTGGTGACCAAATGGATATCATCAGAAATGATGCAATTACAGTGAAAGAAGTAGCTGCTTATGACAAAATACTCTTGTCTCCTGGCCCTGGTGTTCCTAAGGATGCAGGGGTTATGATGGATTTGATAAAGACCTATTCTAAATCAAAAAGCATTCTAGGAATTTGTCTAGGACACCAAGGCATTGCCGAAGCATTTGGAGGAACTTTAATCAATATGAAAGAAGTAACTCATGGTATCCCTCTAGAAACCATCGTAATCGAAAACAGCGAAGTTTGCTTCAAAGATGTCCCAGTACGCTTTGAAACAGGCCGTTACCATTCTTGGATGGTAGCCAAGGAGAATTTCCCAGAAGAATTGACAATTACAGCTACCGATGATGCAGGGCGAATCATGGGTTTAACTCATAAAACACTAGATATTAGAGGGCTACAATTCCACCCAGAATCAATCATGACCCAACACGGAAAAACAATCATGAACAATTGGTTGAATAATTAATCGCCTAAATAACTGACAGAATCTAATTCAGATGACTTAAGACAGACAACATTGCACTTTATGAAAAAGACGTTAACACATTTATTCGAGCATAACACGCTATCAAGGCAAGAAGCAAAATCGATCCTGATTAGCATAGGGAAGGGAGAATTCAACCAAATGCAAATCGCTTCGTTTTTGACTGTGTTTATCATGCGGGGCATCAAGGTAGAAGAACTAGAAGGCTTTCGTGATGCGATGTTGGAACTTTGTATTCCAGTCGATTTGTCTGGGTACAATCCCGTTGATTTATGTGGTACAGGAGGCGATGGGAAAGACACCTTCAACATATCTACCCTTGCGTCCTTCGTTACAGCCGGCGCAGGTGTAAAGGTTGCCAAACATGGAAACTATGGTGTCTCATCCGTCTCTGGCTCCTCAAATGTAATCGAGTACTTTGGCTATAAGTTCACCAATGATATTAGTGAGATTGAACGCAAAATCGATCAAGCAGGTATTTGTTTCCTCCATGCGCCTTTGTTTCACCCTGCCATGAAAGAAGTTGCCCCAGTAAGGCGACAAATGGGCGTAAAGACGTTTTTTAACATGCTTGGCCCAATGGTCAACCCTGCTAGGGTGAAACGTCAACTAGTAGGTGTCTTTAGCCTTGAGCTAGCAAGATTGTATGGTTATCTGTATCAGCAAAGTGACAAGCAATTCGCTATTGTGCATGCACTGGATGGATATGACGAAATTTCCCTGACAGGCAAGTTTAAGGTGATCACAAATGAAGCAGAGCAAATTTTAGACCCAAGTCACTTGAATTTCAAACAGTTAGACCCAAAAGAGTTGGCTGGAGGAACCACAGTAGAGGAAGCAGCAAAGATATTTGAAACCATCTTAAAAGGCAATGGCACCTCAGCACAAAACAACGCTGTAATGGCAAATGCCGGGCTAGCAATTCGCTGCGCACACCCTAACAAAACACTTGAAGAAACAATTGACATTGCAAAAGAGTCTCTACTGTCTGGCGCAGCGTTAAAAGCATTTAAAACATTCATCGCATAAAATAATACTATGAGCATACTTGACGATATTGTTGCACACAAAAAGGAAATCATAAAAGAACGCCAAGCATTGGTGCCGGTGAAACTCCTTGAACAAAGTATCTATTTCAATACACCTTGCGTTTCGTTAAAGCAATACATCAAACGAACAGATAAGCTAGGTATCATTGCTGAAATCAAGCGTAAATCACCTTCAAAAGGAGCAATTAATCCTTATGTTTCGATTGAACGGACATCAATTGGATACATGCAGGCAGGCGCTTCAGCTATTTCTGTTTTGACTGATCAGCATTTTTTTGGTGGGAAAACTGAAGACCTTACCACCGCTCGTAAATTTAATTACTGTCCTATTCTCCGTAAGGATTTTATGTTAAATGAATACCAAATCATTGAAGCGAGAAGCATTGGTGCGGATGCAATTTTACTGATTGCTGCCGTGCTTCCACCCCATGAACTTAAAAAGCTTGCACAGTTTGCTCATAGCCTTGGGTTAGAGGTCTTAATGGAAGTACATGACAAGGCGGAATTAGACAGCCACCTCAACGAGTTTATCGATATTGTTGGTGTGAATAACCGCAATCTTAAGACATTCGAGGTCAGTGTCGAAACGTCCCTCAATCTCCTAGAATTCATGCCTTCAAACCTTGTACGGATTTCAGAAAGTGGCATATCAGATCCAGCAACCGTTGTCAAACTACGCCAAGCAGGATTTGATGGTTTCTTGATCGGTGAGCAATTCATGAAACACAGCAGACCAGAACAAGCGTGCGCCCGATTTATTGAGGAAATTAAGGCATTAGAAGTATCTAAAACAACAATATCCGCCTAGCATGAATACGCCTAGACAAATAGAATTAAAGGTTTGTGGGATGCGGGATGCTCAAAACATCAAGGCGCTTACCGCTTTGCAACCGCAGTATATGGGGTTTATTTTCTATGTAAAATCAAAACGTTTCGTAGGAGAAAACTTTGACCCTGAATTAACCGCTCTAATCCCTGACTCCATTAAAAAGACGGGCGTTTTTGTAAATGCATCACCCGCCTACGTCAAGGAAAAAGTCGACCGTTATCAACTAAATGCTGTGCAATTACATGGTGATGAGACACCTAGTTTCTGCAATCAGATCAAGGAATTAGGTGTTGAAATTATAAAGGTATTTTCAGTAGGTGCATTTTTTGATATTCGGTCTGTTTTGCCTTTCGGCGAATGTACCGATTCCTATTTATTTGACACAAAAGGCAAAGAACGTGGCGGCAATGGCATTTCCTTTAATTGGGAGGTATTAGACTTCTATACACAAGACAAGCCGTTTTTTCTTAGTGGAGGAATAGGACCAGAAAGCCTAGAAGCAATCAAAACATTCGAACACCCAAAATTCAAAGCAATTGACCTTAACAGTCAGTTTGAAATCAGTCCAGGATTGAAGGACATTCAAGCAATTGAAGCATTCAAACAAGCAATGGAACAAAAAAAGATTCAATTATGACCTATCAAGTAAATTCAAGAGGCTATTATGGAAATTTTGGTGGCGCTTACATTCCAGAAATGTTGTACCAAAACGTAGAAGAATTACGCCAAAACTACCTAGAAATAATGGAATCTCCTGGCTTCCAACAAGAGTTTCAGCAACTATTAAAAGATTATGTAGGACGACCTTCCCCCTTGTACAAAGCAGAACGGCTCTCAAGAAAATACGACACCAACGTATTCCTCAAACGAGAAGATTTGAATCATACTGGTGCACATAAAGTAAACAATACACTTGGGCAAATCCTCCTAGCAAAGCGCCTTGGAAAACAAAAGATTATTGCAGAGACTGGCGCTGGCCAACATGGCGTTGCCACAGCCACCGTCTGCGCCCTCATGGGCATGGATTGCATTGTGTACATGGGATCAATAGACATCGAACGGCAAAAGCCAAATGTAGAGCGTATGAAGTTACTAGGAGCTAAGGTCGTTCCTGCAACCTCTGGCAGCCAAACCCTTAAAGATGCCACCAATGAAGCCATGCGCCATTGGATTAACAACCCAACCGACACGCATTACATCATTGGCTCAGTGGTGGGTCCACACCCTTATCCTGATATGGTCGCAAGATTCCAGTCCGTCATCAGTGAAGAGATGCGTTGGCAGCTAGAAGAGCAAACTGGTGATGAGTTGCCGACTTGCATTATTGCTTGTGTAGGCGGTGGAAGCAATGCCATGGGCGCGTTTTACCATTATCTAAATGATCCATCTGTTCAACTAATTGGAGCAGAAGCCGCAGGCCACGGTATTTCATCAGGTGAATCCGCAGCGACCACCATCCTAGGAAAAGCTGGCGTATTACACGGCAGTAAAACCCTACTCATGCAAACACCCGACGGACAAGTGGTCGAGCCCTACTCCATCTCAGCAGGACTCGATTATCCTGGCATCGGACCAGTACACGCGCATCTACACGAAACTAGGCGCGCAGTCTTTCACCCAATTACTGATAAGGAAGCAATGGAAGCAGGTCTGCAGTTGTGTAAACTGGAAGGAATCATTCCAGCAATAGAGTCAGCGCATGCCTTGGCAGTGCTAGAGAAGATCACGTTTGACAAGGATGCAGTGGTGGTAATTAATCTATCAGGAAGAGGAGACAAAGATTTAGCAACTTATATAACGTATTGTGGTTAATGTTCAATTATGGGAACAAATATAACCGATCAAATGCAGTAAGTACGAAACCTACGTTCATTGCGCAATAAACGAACGACGACATAGATAAAAGATATTTCATTTATGAAAACAACAATAAAAAAGCAATTAGACAACCGAATCACCGAACTCTTCAAACAAAAGAAGAACGGCGTACTTTCCATCTTCTGTACCGCGGGATTCCCAAATCTAAATGACTTACCGCTCATCCTACAAACCTTAGAAGAAAGCGGTGTAAACATGGTAGAGATCGGTATCCCATTTTCAGATCCAGTGGCAGACGGAGAAACCATTCAGAAAAGCAACAAAGTAGCGCTAGACAATGGAATGACACTACAACTCTTATTCGAACAACTAAAGGATATCAGAAAGACTGTTAGCATTCCTCTCCTACTAATGGGCTATTTGAACCCAGTGATGCAGTATGGGGTAGAAGCCTTCTGCAAACAAGCTGCCGAGATTGGAATAGACGGATTGATTATCCCTGATTTGCCTGTCGTAGAATACACTGAATTCTATAAACCAATCATGGATGCCTTTCAACTATCAAACGTCCTACTTGTGACTCCTCAGACATCAAAGGAGCGGATCCAGTACATTGATGAGCAGACAGACGGATTTATTTACATGGTATCAAGCAACAGCATTACAGGAAAGGCACAAGGTGTATCCAAGGAGCAACTAGCCTATTTTGAACGGATGAATACGCTTTCCTTGAATAACCCAAGAATTATTGGCTTTGGGATCTCTGATGCTCAGTCCTTTGGCACTGCTTGTAAGTTCGCAAATGGAGCGATCATTGGAAGTGCATTTATTCGAGCACTTGAGGTGGAAGGAAATCTGAAGGAAAATATTGGAGGGTTTGTGAAGGGAATTATAGGAACTTAGATCGTTTACACTTAGACCAAGCATCAATAAGGATTTCAGCTAAAATATATGGAAATACTTAAAGAAAAGGAAGTACAATTGGTGTTGCCAATACCTTAATCGCAGGAATAGCGATCAAAAATGAATAGGAACTTATTACCAATAACACAAAGCATTTTTCTGAAATAGCAGAAGAACAAATCGAAAACTGAAAATGATCATTCAACTACAACCAGGCATCGCGCCAAAACAGAAAGAAAGCATTCAGCAAAAAGTCAATAGCCTTGGCTACAAAACGACGAATGTGATTACCCAAGAAGGAGAATACTTGATTGGCATCGGAAAATCAGACATCGATATTCGTGAATTAGGAGGACTGGACGGCGTGTCGGATATTCACCGAGTCTCTGATGGATACAAGCTGGTTTCTAGAAAATGGAAGGTTCGTCCAACTTCAATCAACTTAGGGGATGGCGTGAAAATTTGTGAAGGCGACTTTGCAATTATGTCAGGTCCCTGCTCCATCGAATCAGAAGAACAGATCGTCTCGGTGCTCCAACACTTAAAAGACAACGGTGTACAGATCATGCGGGGTGGTGTTTATAAACCTAGGAGCTCGCCTTATGCGTTTAGAGGATTAGGAGTAGAAGGACTGAAAATCTGGTATCAGCATGCACAAGAATTTGGGATTAAAATCATCACTGAAGTCATGCAATCCTCACAGATTGAAGATTTGTGTAAATATGCAGACATCTTACAAGTGGGAGCAAGGAATTCACAGAATTTCAATTTACTAGATGCCCTTGGTGAGGTGGACAAGCCGGTTATGCTCAAGCGTGGGATCAGCGGTTCGCTTGATGAATTACTACAATGTGCTGAATATGTGTTTTCTGGCGGCAACGAGAAGCTGTTGTTGTGTGAACGCGGAATTCGCTCTTATGAAACGGCGTATCGCAACACCTTTGATCTGAATGCCATTCCAATCTTGAAAGAGAAGACGCACTTGCCCGTCATTGCTGATCCGTCCCACGGCATTGGACTGCGTGCTTACGTAGAGCCGATGGCCTTAGCAGCAGTGATGGCTGGAGCAGATGGCGTGATCTATGAATCACATGCTGTGCCTGAAAAGGCATTTTCTGATGGGCAACAAACCCTAAATTTTGCAGAGTCTGACGAACTGATTCGAAAGATACGGGCAACTGTCGCATTGCGGAAGAGTTTTTAAGAAAAATACGATAAGTTGAGGTTTTATTACCTTTATAAAAAATTTACGATGAACACCATTGAAAAATTCTATTCAGCATTCAGCAAAGGAGACGCAGAAGGCATGGTTGAATGTTATGCTGACAATGTAGTCTTCACTGATCCTGCATTCGGGACTCTAGAAGGAGACCGCGCAAAAGCGATGTGGCGCATGTTACTATCCGGCAAAAAAGAAGGGGAAATTGAAGTCTCCTACAACGTACTGGAAGAAACTGAAACGCATGGAAAAGCAACTTGGGAAGCCAAGTACCTATTTAGCCAAACAAATCGTAAGGTACACAACAAAATCAATGCGACCATGGTGTTAGAAAATGGAAAAATCGTTAAACATACCGATGATTTTAACCTCTGGAAATGGACTAGTATGGCATTTGGGTTCAAAGGCTACCTCATCGGCTGGACACCAGCTATGAAACGTGTCCTCCAGAAGGGAACAGGCAAATCTTTAGACAAATTTATGACTAGAGGCTAACAGAAAACGCTGGTAACGCACACCAACCTGAACGTTTTTCAACACCTGTTCGTTTTCAGTTTATTAAGGGACCTCAGAGGGCTGTTCAAGCTCAATTCATGTACCGCCTAAGCTTTAAGACTTATTTCCCAGTTCACTTTTAAGTAATCAGGATAATCCAAAAACACACATTGTAACAAGTGAAAATACGACAAAGTAAAGCAGGAGATTCATAGCAATCTTTCGTGTTTTAATTGAATCAGCTTTGTTCATTCTAACAAGATTTTGCTCCTTGCTTATCTGTCTATTTGAAGAGGATTCGTAAGCCTTAGTAAAGGGATCACTTCTTCTTTGTCTTAAGATTCTATTATTCTTTAATATTGTATCTGCACTTGCTGAATAGCTCATAATGATTATTGTTTTACATCAATCTGATTGATTTGGATTACTAATTCGAATAATCACGATAAATCCAAGAAGCAACTCGACGAACGTTAAAAAGATCAAGGAGTACTTGTTTTGACTCCATCTGAATGGAAAATTAAGCATTCCAAATCAAGCTTTTTATTCCATTAGTAATTAATCAGAATCAAAATGCAACCCTTGAAAAAAGCACTTGTTCTTAAACATAAATAACATTGCGTACCATTCAAATACCAATTATTATGTCAAAAAAATTATACTGCTTATCTGTTTTCTGCTTTGGGCTCTTCCTCCTTAACAATCTCAATGCACAAGCGGATACGACAAAAGAACCAACAGCTCCCCAAACAAAACAAGAGCAAGCTGACACTCCAAACCGCTCTTCTGCTGACAGTCTCGACCTGCAAACCGCTACTGATCAACAGCAAACAGAAGAGGAGGACTCCGTCTTTGAAGAGGAGTACGCACCATTTAGTGAGGAACCTAGAACAGTGAGACCGTTTACGCGTATTCACGTCACTGGGAATTATCGTGTACATATCAAACAAGGAGATAAACATACCGTGGCTATAGAACATGGAACCCTCCGTAATCCAATCTATCATGCAGCTGGCAAAACACTTAGGATCGGCATGTCAACACCGTTTGATCACTTTTCTCGTGGAACTGTCTATGTAACAATGCCTAATCTGGAAAGCCTAAAAGTAAGTGGAAGCAACTATGTTCAATCAGACGGAACAATTAAGGTTGAATGCTTGGAAATCAAAGGAACTGGCGCCTCAAAAATTAATTTAGAATTGGATGCTGATTGCATTGAGCTAAACCATTCTGGAGCAGTGACTACTATCCTTAGCGGCAATACAAAAGTACTAGAATGTCGTCAGACTGGTGCTTCAAAGTTGAGAGCAGCAGATCTAGAAGCGGAACGGGTAGAAATTCAAATAACAGGTGCTGGAAGTGCTCATGTCCAAGTGAACAATGTGCTGGAAGTGGTTGGAAGTGGTGTCTGCAAGGTTCGTTATAAAGGAGCTCCTGAAATGATCAGTAAACGACTAGCGGGCCCTTGTAGAGTAATAAAGATGTAATATTTTGAGTCTGTAGAAGAAGATCGGATTTGTGATTTAGAACAGCGTCATTATCAATTTAGGTAATGGCGCTTTTTTATTGAGCTAGAATAAAATAATTAAGCATTAACCATTCATAATTAACCATTATTATACTACCTTAACTGAATGGAACATCTTGCCATTAAAGCTGGAGCAACAGCACGCCGCATTCTATTAGAAAGAGGGCTTAACCCTACAGATGTCCGAGTGCTACCTTCCGCTGCCAGTGGGCCAAAATGGATTGTATTGTATCACCTCAATCGTTTTCTGCACGCCCAATGGTTTCCAAAAGATCATCCTTTAGAGCTCATTGGTTCGTCAGCAGGTGCTTGGCAAATGGCTTGCGCTGCTCAACCCGATCCTGGTCCTGCGTTTGATCGTTTGCTAAAAGAATATATCGAGCAAACCTATCCACAGATACCAACGCAACAAGAGGTATCAGATACCTGTAAAGGGATCATCGCTGCGCTCCTAGGAAAGGATGGAACGGAGGCAATCCTCAACAATACCAATAGGAATCTAAGCGTGGTGACAAACAGAACCCTATTTGAAGTGATTCCTGAAAAGACAAAACGGCAATTTGCTAACGTGTTTTTACAAAACTTTATCTCTAGAAAGCGGTTAAACAGATGCATTGAACGGAATATCTTCTCTACCCAAGGGAAACCTCCAATTGACTTGGATCGAGATGTTATCACAACGACTCGATTTAACGCTCTTACAAGAGAAAATGCGTTATCTGCCATCACCGCTTCAGGAGCTATTCCGACAGTTATGAACCCACAAGTCGGTATTACAGGAGACGGTCACAAGCACTGGGATGGTGCATTGACTGATTACCATTTTGGTGTTCCTTGGAAATTGGAGGATGGGATTATTCTATATACCCACTATCAAAGCAGGATTGTTCCTGGTTGGTTTGACAAGCATTTTCCTTGGCGGAACGCTCCTAGAGAATGGATGGATCGACTGGTACTCCTACATCCTACTAAAGCATTTGTAGAAGCACTACCAACGAAGGCCATACCCAACAGAAAAGATTTTAAAACGTTCTTTCAAAGAGATGCAATACGAATAAAAAACTGGTATGCGTCTGCTGAATTAGGAAAAGGATTGCTTTATGACTTCAAGCAATACATCAAACAACCAATACCAGAAGAACGGGTTGAAATCTTTTAAATGAAACCAGCGTTGTTATTAACCTCCGTTCGATTATTAAGAAGTTACAAGTCCTTATCTTGTAACGATCACCTTTTCTACAGCAAACTCATTTTCGGCGTTAGACAGTTTTAAGAAGTAAGCACCTGAAGGCAATGCAGCAGTTTCTAGGACAGTCCTACCAGTAAAGAGTCCTGTATTCAACAATCTTCCGTTCACGTCGAACAAACGAAATTCTGATTCTTGTGTCCCTTCTACTTCAATCGTAAGATACTGGTTAGTAGGATTTGGAAAAACTGAGTACCCAAAAGTAATTGCTGTTTCTTCGTTTGAAGACGTTCCAATTAATGGAGAGTCGGTATGTGTTAGAACGACCTCAGAGGAGAAAAACGGGGCAGTGTCTTCCAAGGTAAATACTTGAGTTTTGAACCCCATTGAGGTATCCCAAATCAAATTAAAAGGAGTATTGTTGTACCCCGTTATCTTGTACGTACCCAACCGATGAGTAGATAGCTGAGTATCGATCAACGCCATATTATCTAGAAATGCTGTTTGGGTGCCAGGTGATGGACCGTTTAGGTTTATTGCTATTTGGTTATTTCCAACAAATGTGGTTGACTGATTGGTGTTGTAAAGAAATCGGCAAAAGTCTCCATTCGTCCCTCCTGTGTTCGTGGGCAAAAAACTGCAATATCCCCCTTGTAATCCATTTGGTGGATTCGGATCAAGCTCTACAGAAACCAAAGGGTTATTAAACGCTGCGGGGTCATAGAAAATGTAAAAATCTGCATTCCCTAGATAGATAGGACCAGTGCTACCAGCGGTTTCATTCAAATAAACGTCAAAAAACACATCTGTGCCTGTAACACTTACATTCTCAATAGACACATGTCCTGTAACTTGTGCAAAGAGGTTGTTTACAATAAATAAACTTCCTAAACTTAGTAATAAGAGCAACTTTTTCATAAAAGACGTTTTAGTTGAATTCTAAAGTTACAATATATCTACGTAAAATGCATCATTAAGATTCAATTTGAATTGGAAATCATACCCTAAACAAAAACTTACATATATGCTTTAGATGCTTGTATACCATGCCTCATAGCATCCTTTAAAACCAAATTGAATGGATGTTTGGTGTGAAGCAATGTTAACAGTTGTTAAAACCGGTTGATATAACCAAAATGTATTTTTCCTGAACCAAAATCAATTGGATTAGAAAGCTGTCGGCCTAGTGCATATGAGATTCCAAAAACACCAGCACTCGTTTCAAAGGTCATCCCTACTCCAAACCCAAGTGGCCAATCTTCATAATTGTTCACGACACTTTTGTTTTGTAGGTAACCAAAATCCCCAAACCCATAGAGGAAAGAGTTTTGTGCAATCAGAAATCGGAATTCCGTCGTTAAGACAGTATACAAGGATGCGAAGACAGATTCCTCGTCAAACCCGCGTAAAAGCTGATGTCCACCAATGCGATACAATTCATTTAGAAACAAGTCTTCTTCTGCAATCAAAACACCTGTTTTCAGGGAAGTCTTTAAGGTAGTGCGCTTGGTAACAGGTTGGAAATAGGCGATATCTGTATCAATCTGGAACTGGTAGGAACGCAAATTCAGTGAATCATATAACTGTTCATAGTTGAACCCTGGGTCGGCTTCATCTTCAATGCTAACAATTTTTGTATTCTTTTCAATACGTTTAACACCAGCACCACCTCGCAAATTAATGTCAAATCCTTTTCGAGGATTGAAGCGGTAATCCAACTTTTCATAATTGTATTCAAGACCAAAAAGCGAGTGTCGGGTATCTAGATTTACGGGAAGGCTCCTAGTATTTTTGATTTGTGTAATGTTATAATAGAGAATATTCGTTTGCTTGACCTCCCAAAAGGCTTCTAGATAATTTCTTCCTTCAAAATGGTATTGAACTCCGAAGTTACTGTTAAGATCTAGGTAGGCAGTGTCCCGTTTATAGAGATCAAAATCCACATTTACACCAAAGGGTAAATTCAGCACATACGGATATAGAAAATGAACGTCTAATCGCTGTGTAAGCGGGCGCAATTGTTCCCAAGCAAAGTAAATCTCCTTGCCCGTTCCAAAAGGATTTTGAAGGTCGATCTTCGCGCTTCCCGTTAACATTAGCTTGCCTGTCTCGTTATTCTTTGGCAAAAATCCAAGGAGCAAATCAAACCGACTTGATTTCTTGTTCTCTAAAAACAGATTTACATTTGCTTTATCATTTTCGAAAATGATATAGGGGGATTTCTTTTCAATTAAATACCCTGTCCCTTTGATCCTAGAGCTAATTTTTTTGATCCTTTCTTCATTATATGGTTCATCCTTGTTCACATGAAGGTAACTACTGAGAAACTTTGGATTTATTTTCGCTCCACCTTCAATATTGATATCATCAAACAAAATGAGGTTGTTCTTGTCCATATGCAGTTGAGCATACACCGTTTCATTGACGACTATTAGGCTGTCCAACCGTACAGCTGCAAACGGATATCCATTGTTTTCAGCTGCATTTAGTAATTGTTGTTGAATGTTTGCCAACTGTTTGTAATGAAATGGTTCATTCTTAAAAAATTGCTCCTTATAGGATGTTTGACCTAGAAAAAACGGTTCTACATTACCGTTTTTCAAATAGCCTAACTCATAAGGCGCACCCATAAACAAATAAGCGGTCTGAATGGAATCTTGAATGTCTATACTGTCAACGGAAGCAGCTAGATAGGCATTATTTCTAAGGGTAATCAACACCTCCTCCAATGCTCTCCTTGCTTGTGTAGAATCGGTTACTTGCTGTTGGGGTTTTGCATACTTCTTTAACAACGTTGTGTCTTGATCGATGGGTACAATATGCAGAGCGATGCTATTTTGAGCAAAGCTCGCAATAGTAAGCATAAATTGGAAGATAAGAACGAATGCACGCATTTGCAGAAACCACTTGATAATGTTATAAACTCTCAGAGTTTACTAATTTAACTATAGTCAGCTTTATTTATTGTCTTTCCTCCAAGAATCCTACCACTATATTAATCGAACCAGTTGAATCCTTTGAATCTAAAAACTCCTGTTGTTCTAGCGTTTGAATCCTATAAATTCAAAAATCCTAGACGAATCTCTTTTGCAACTGCGGCAAACTCTTCCTTGGTCATTGCTACACGGTTTCTAGAAAAGTCGATGTCTCCAACCGTATTAATTGGTACCAGATGAACATGAGCATGAGGAACCTCCAGGCCGACGACTGCCACCCCAATCCGCTCGCAAGGGCAGACTGATTCGATGGCTTTTGCTACTTTCTTTGAAAAAGTCCATAGCCCAGTGTAAGTATCCTCGTCTAAATCAAACAAATAATCCACTTCTTGTTTTGGAATAACGAGTGTATGTCCTTTTGCAAGTGGATTGATGTCCAAGAAAGCGAAATACTTGTCGTCTTCAGCAATTTTGTAGGATGGAATCTGTCCTTGAGCAATTTTAGAAAAAATTCCAGACATTAGATAAAAATGTCTAGGATCTCGAATTTCACAATTCCACTTGGCGTAGTTACTTCTGCCACTTCACCTATTTTTTTGCCGATAAGGCTACTTCCTATTGGTGAGTTAATAGAGATTTTCTTTTCTTTCAAGTTAGCTTCTGCTTCTGAAACAAGTTTATAAGTAAACTCCTTTTTATTTCCAAGGTGTTTCATTTTAACATTGCTGAAAACAACTACTTTTGAAGTATCAAGCTTTGACTCGTCCAGTACCATGGCATTGGCGAGCATTAAGCTCATTTCATTTATTTTTAATTCTAAAAGCCCTTGAGCTTCTTTCGCGGCGTCGTATTCTGCATTTTCAGAAAGATCACCCTTATCTCTCGCCTCTCCAATAGCAGCAGCAGCCTCTTGCCACTTGTCTGTTTTGAGGTAATTTAATTCCGCTTCAAGCTTTTCTAATCCTTCTTGGGTCAAATATGTAATTTCTGACATAATTTCATCTTTTTGTCTTCTATAATTAGATACAAAAGAGAAGAACGCTCCATACGAAACGATCCTCTCTGTTATAAAGATATAACTTTTTCCTCAATTCTTCAATTAAGATAATTATTTATATTAACTAAGGTTAAAATACAGGCTATAAGCAAATTGTCTAATTGCGCTAAACTATTTCATTGCTTACGCGCTTTTGGAGCAGATATCACTAGAGACTTCAAGCCCCCTACAAGTTCGTTTTAACCGTTTAGCAAAAAACGGCTAACAAAAAGTGTCAAGTGGCGCGTGTGCGCACTAAAACTGGCTTATTTGTAACAAATAGTAGAAAAGTAGGAGATAAAGTAGCAACTATTTTGGCTAGTTTAGCAAGATCGCTTCTACAGGAGACCGAGAATACTTGGTAATCATGATGTGAGATAAAAAGTGACGGAATGTAGTGGTACTTCGTGTTATAGCATAATACTCAAGTATTCTTACAAAAAAACAAGAACTGAGTAAATTCCTACTCAGTTCTTGTTTACTATTTAAAGATTGAATTTTAGTCCAATCAGTTGTTGTATTTTGATTAAAGATTAAATCTTAGACCAATCGTATGTGTTCCATTAAACGGACTAGTTGTTTGGTAAGAGTAATCAATACCTAGTTTGGTATCTCCTCCTTTTTTCAAAGGCATTTCAACACTTACACCAGCTCCAAGACCAGTATGTGCGTTCGTTCTTGTTTCAGAATCGAACATACCGTTTTCATACTGGTAGCCAACTCTTAACATAAACATCTCTCTAAGGCCGTACTCTATTCCGAGACCGTATTGATCCTTTGAGAATGAATTAGAAGTAAAGTTACCCATAAAAGAAAGGCGGTGTACGTCCTCTGTTAAATTCAAGTCATATGCAATTCCAATATTCAACTGAGATGGAAGCTCAAATGGATTCTCTCGAAGTCCAACTGTATACGTATCATTTCCGTTTACAGGGTCAAGTTGTGTAGATGGTGAATTACCAACGAACACTGTACCGTCTCCTGTAAATTTCATTGGAGCACCGATGTTTCTCAAACTAATTCCAAAGTGGAAGTCGTTTGTATGGTATTGAATACCTGCATCGATTGCAACACCAATTGCACTTACATTTTGAGCAGACTCTGAAATCAACCTTAGCGTTAATCCAGTTGAAATACGTTCGGAAAACTGATGTGCATAGCCTAGTCCGAGATTGAAGAACAAAGGTCTGTATGTTGCTCCAATTCCTTCTGGGAAATCAGTGGTTGTCACTTCAATTTCTCCAAAATCAACAGACATAAGTGATAGACCGAACACTCCTTTTTCAGAAATTCGCTGACCTAGACCTAAACCATTAAGAGAAATACCTGATCCTCGAAGGTAGAATGTTCTAGCAAGTACAACTTGAGTTTGTCCCATAAAGGAAAGTCCTGCAGGGTTGACTCTTAATGACTCGATTCCTTTGACATTAGCGGTAACAACTCCTTTCAAAGCAGAACCTCTCGCCCAAGGATTAAGCAGTAACTCATAAGCGCCTGCTTGACCTTGCCTATCTGGATTCCCTGCTTCCACATTCTGGGCAAATGTGAGTAAGAAAATCGTTAACAGAATTATATATTTATTCATTATATTTTATTTTAAGATTATAAACCTATAGAATCAAATCGTCGTAGTGTACCGAACCATTTAATTACTCTTTCACCAATACCATCTGCTTCGATATGAATGATGTAAACACCACTTGAAATTTGAATACCTTTAGAGTTTTTCAAATCCCATTCAATTGCAGGATAAACTTGTTTCGAACCCGTAGTCGGAAGATTTGTACCGTCCTCATTTCTTGAATACGTTCTAACCAACTGACCATCTAGTGAAAAGATTTTGATCTCACATTGGGCTGGTAAATTCGTGATTTTGACTCTAGTCTCGTTGTTTCCATTTTCGTAAGCGGAGAATGCATAGTAAGGATTTGGTACAACCTGTATCAAATCAAGTGCATTTTCAGCTACTTCTGCGTCATTTTTCCTTGGAGTCTTGCCTTCAATTGTAAATTCATACTTGTTATAATCCTCATTTACATTATTTGAAACTGCATTGAATTGCATAAATGGACTCTTTACTCGAAGTTCAAATTTCGCATCATTTTTAATGATACCATCCGCCATAGAGTTTAACTCATATCCACGTGGTAATACTGGCATTGAAGTCCAAATGACTTTTGACCACCCTGTAATTTGAAGGAATGGACTTCCACCTAATTCTGTAGCAAGCACTTCACACTCATCATATTTTTCTTTTGTAATATAAATAGTGTGTTGTCCTCCTAAAGGCATTTCTGCAAGTGTTCCAGTAAATGGAGGGTTTCCATTTAAAAATTGAATGATATCATTGTTAGGATTCCACATCATATCATGCCCATTGTTAGTAGTAATACCAAGACCTAAGGCTGCTGAAGAATCTTTATGAGAGTAGAACGTATTCTCACCAAAGAAAATGTTTAAGCGTTCTCCTGTCTCAACATCAAGCGCATATCCAGGGAACCAAGAGAAACCAGTTGTTCCTGAATTATCAGGATTACCATCCTTATCAATTGATTGATCAGAACGCACACCATATGCTCCAGCGGCAGCATCTGGATTAGGTAATCCTTCAGCATCATGGTAATCAGAGAATGTGTTTAATACCACACATCGACTCCATTTAGATTTATCAGAAGTTAAGTAAATATCCACTCCTCTTATATTATCTAAATAGTTTCTTGCATCTACCTGACTTGAGAAATTATTTGTCCATGCTGGTGTAATGAAGCTTCCACCGTTAAACGGAATTAAATCTGGTTCTGGTTTCCAACTAACCAATGGATATGGATACCAAGCACCTCCAAGAACATTTGAGTAAATTTTCTCCGGATCCCTAGGTTGTTCTAACTCTAGATTATCAGTCCTAATGAAATTAGACAAACCGAATGGCATTGCATCATCGAAAACAAATCCATACCAAGGATCGTCTGCATCATCATAACTCAGATTTGCTCCAATAAAGCCATTTCCTTTTATCGGGTCATTACCGCCTGGCGCAGCAGCATCAATAATTTTATCGGTTAATTCAATACTAATTGAAAGACCAATCTCATCAATCAACTTTTCATCTGTCTTATCAATAGTCTTATCTGAGAAGTATTGTGTTCCCTCACTATCCGTAAGTATCCAATGGATGGAATCTTGCAAGATTGTATCCATCATATTGTTGTCAAATAGTTCAAGTGTATAGGTACCATCTACTACATTAAGTGGGTTATAAACTTTAACTGTAAAAGGACCGGCTCCACTTTGATAGGTAATTCTATCGGCGAAACCATCTTCACAAATCATTGTGCTAGACTCCTCTGTTAATTTAAGATAGCCTCCACTATGTCCCTTGCCATCTACTCTTGTAATTTCAGGTTCGTCACCATATTCTGCATTAATGACTGTTCCGCCATATTCAGGATCATTTAAATGTGGGATTCCAGTATAGGATTTGATATTCAATCTACCCTCAAGATATTCCAACTGTTGTCCCCCAGCAGTAGGCAATAATGGATCATATGGAAGATATTGATTAGAGGCATAAGCAATCGCAGAAAAATAGTATTTTTTGTGATTAACTAATCGTTTGCTTCCTGTTGCAAATTGATCTTCAGTTATACGAAATGAATGGCGAACACCAGAATCATCTCCTTCAGTCATTACATTAGGGATCAAGATATTAATATCAGGATCTTCGTCTGGAAGGTAATTGATTAACTTAGTAATACCATCCTTCTCATCTACTCTTGCAATCAATCTAGCTCTGTCAACATCACCATAATCAGATGAGACTACTGTTGGATTTGCCAATTGGTAAACTAAATATCCTTGGAACGTGTAAGTAGAATCATCAAATCCACCAGGAATTGATGGTGATAATTCACTATATCCTTCAAGGTAGTTGTTGGAACCTTCGTCATTTACAAGTGTAAGGATTAACTCTCTATCCAACTCGGTGATACAGATATCTGGTGCATCAGGACCATCAGTCAACTTAAAGCAGTTGTCAAAAAGACCTTGTGCTTTATCATCCGCTTGTTGTAATTTTGTAAAACTAGGGCAAGGATAAGCTGCATTAGGCACCCATACCGCACCAATAATTACTTCGTTCGTTGTACCAGGCAACAATACAAAAGGGCCTGATGATTGAACGAATCTACGATCGTCTTCATTATTGTTTTCAGAGCATTCAGACCAAGCATTTGGATCAGAAGATGAAGGATCATCTGGAAACATATATGGTGTTGGAAACGTTCCCTCATTATATCCATCTCCACCAGATTCGATTGGAGAACCATCTTTCCAGAAACCAGATAAATATCCATAGTATTCTTGCCCGTTATTCGGGTTACCTTGCGGTGTACCGTCATTATTATAGTATACGAATGCTGACATTCCCAGCTCTATACCTGATGTATCTTTTGGTCCTCTGAAATAATCAACACCTAAAATTGGAACTTCATTTCCATATCCTTGTACGGTATTATTATTAAAGTCAGCACAGTCAGGGTCAGTAGCAGTACCATTGTACACGATACCAAGTGATCTTGTGGTATCACAACCAACAAAATCATTATCCCAACATCCTAAATCAGGATCTACCCATTGACCAATATAGGTTTGATTTAAGGATTGAGTGGCTTTATTAAGTAGCGTGTACTTATAAAACGTCATGTTGTTAATCTCATCATTTGTTTCAAATCCAAAAGCTAGCGCTTGAACCTCCATACCAATTGGATCACCGTTTGTAGCACCATGGATGTTTCCTTTATCATTATAGATCCAGAAAACCATTTGATCAGCATAAGCTACCTCATCAATATTTGTTGTTTCACAACCAATAACGTTAATTACCGGAAAATCACCCTCTCGAGGATTATATTCTCCATCTCCATCTGCATCAAAAAATGGGGCTAGATCCTGATCTGGAAGTTGAAATCCAGCTGGCGATGGTTGATCAATAAAGAAAGGATTCCCTCTTCCTGGCCAAGACTTCAAGCCGTCTGGAATTGAATCATCAGGTACAACACCATTCTTCTTAAAACTAGTAATAAAATCAGTAATGTCTTCACCTAGTACTTTAAAATGGGTATCCCAAAATGTACACGTACTTTTTTTTGTATTACCGTTTTGATCTAATGGGCCTGGCCAGAAGTCATCACCACCTTGACGATAAGTCTGTGCAGCAATTTTCAAGTTTCCAGCAGCATCCTGCCCACCTATCCAAAGGGCAGCAGCAAAAATAGATGACACCTCATCCTCTAAATCTGGATCTACCTTAGGAATAATGTATCTTCCATCAGATATATCCCACCACATATCACCACCTCCAAGCAATCGAGCTCGTACATTGTTTATATCAATGTCAGTTTGCGATATAGACTGGACACAGTCAGATCGATATTCTGGTGTGGGGGCAACACCAGGGTTATCATCTCTTTCGTTAATATTTTCTCTTGCCGTCAATGAAAATGCGGAGAAAATGAGTAACGAAACGATTAATATTTTGAATTTATTCATAACTAAAACGTTTTCTTCAATTAAAAGTTAGTGATAATTCCTAGACGGATTCTTCTTGGTAAACCAAAGTTGGAATCATCTAGCAATCTTAAGTTATAAAGCATCTCGTAAGTACCTGGATCTTCAGCAGCACTTAAAACAGTCTGTCCTTGTGCTGAAAGCAAGAATCCATCATTATCTGGATCTTGTGTATAAGGATATACTCCAACTATATTACGAGTATTCAATAGATTTAATACTCTTAAGTAAACATTGAGACTTAATCCTTTTTTACCCGACTTTTTGCCGAAAAAGAAGTCTTTGTCTACCCTTAGGTCAAATTGATTGGTCCAAGGTAGTCTTGATCCATTGAAATCACCAATCGTGTTAGCTCCATCTCTTGGTGCTGGGTCACGTTTTCTTGTATAAGGACGACCAGAACCAAATTTGGTTAAGATATTCACACCAAAATTTTCCAGTATGTTTCTACCTGCTAATTTAGGCCCATTGTACTTATCACCCGCTCCATATCTGAAATCAATTCTACCAACAATATTGTGTCTTTGATCAAAGCTATATGGAAAAATTGGTCGAACACTTCCAAGTTGAGATGTACCTCTAGAAGATGTACTAGCACTTGAAGAAGTACCTTCAGCAAATTGAAGTGTATAATCCAATTTAAATTTGAAGTTTTTGGTTCTTCTCAAATCGTACTGGAATGTCAGCCCTTTTACTGTACCAAAATCTCTGTTACCAAAGGTAACATAGGTAGGAACAGGGTCAGCATATGTGTAAGTTCTCGAAGCGATCAGATCTCTTTGTTCTCTATAGTAAGCAGTTAACTTAACAGAAGAACTCTGAGAAACTCTTTGCTGGAATCCAACTTGATAATCTATCGTTTTAGATGGTTTCAAATCTGGATTGTTATTATTGTAAAGATTTTGTCTTTCGAACCAGTTATAATAATCCAATACATTCATTTGATTAGAAGTAGAAGGTCTTCTTGTCAAAATGTCATAGTGAGCAAAGAAACCAGCGTCTTCAGAAATTGGGAAAGAGAATGAAATCCTAGGCATTATGTTAATTTGTGGTTCATAATCAACAAAAACTCCAGATGGATCATAATCCTTGTCCTTGATATTTTGATAGCGGTCGTACAATGCTAAGCTACCAATATTTCGTCCTCCATACAATGCAATTGGGTCATTAATCAATGCCCCTGAAGCTGTATACCAATCATCTCCATCTCTATAAGCAAATGGAACTGGTTGTCCGCCAGCTGTTCCTTCTGAATATACCTTCCAGTCGTCTTCTGCGCCTTCAGCGTGGTTTATATCAGGTGTTTCAGCTACAGTCTTGATCGGATTGAACGTATATGGATCTGCTAATACTTTTGTATTTGCATCATATCTGTCTACCCGCACACCAAGATTGAAGTATACATCTTTAAACGTAAATTTATCTTGTAAAAAGAATGCAGTATAAATTGGTGCGAATGGAGCTACTGGTCGGTAAAGATCTCCTCTTTCGTCAACCTCAGTAAAGAAGTCTTCAAACGAAACATCTGAACCCAATTTTTTGCCTGTATAATCATATCCTTCATAATTTAGACGGATAGAAGAAAGACTATTATTTAGCTCATCTGCAGAAAACATACCAAGGTCTAAATCTTCTGGTGTAAGAAAATCGGTATTAAAATGTCCTGTCGGAGTGGAAGCATATAGGCTTCTTACCTCATTCGCAAACGTAGATCCGTTATTATAAGCTAAAGGGAATGAAATTGTGTCTCCACTTACTATTGGACTATCCGTGTCCAGTTCCCAATCGCTTCGTACTAACTGTCTACCTAATTGCCATATTGCTGCTGGGAAAATATCATATGAGCGGTCAACACGTTGCTCATAGATAACGCCTAGTAGAATAGAGTGCTTACTTTTTTCCTTTCCTTTTCCTACAATGTCTAATCCACCAGAAGCAGTTACACTAAACTGATTTTCTTCAATTGTTTGGAAGTAATTTGCAGCAGTCGCTCCATAGTTGTAATGCAAATTCGATGCATATATATACTCTAAGGAAGAAGGCATTGTTCCATTTTCAGGAATTGCCTGTGATGCAGGATCAATGTCATAACCTAGATATTTTTCCTGAGCAAGGTTAACACCTCCAGGAATGAAGTCATCTAATGCCTCAGTGAAACCTACTTGCTCCCACATTTGGTCATCAGCATTGAAACCGTAAGCTGGCGTCCATGATCTTTCATACTGACCTAAATAACCGTAATTGAACAAATTATCCTTGTGATCAGGATCATACCGTTCAATATTTACTTTGTTGTAGTCAACTTGTAGTGTATAATTAATGTTCTGAATCGTTGAAGAACTACGCTCTTCTTTTTCCTCATCCGTCATATCTTCAAGGCCACTTCCACCAATTTTTTGACGTAATCTGACAAAAACTCTCCAGTCATTATCGTATCGTTGTAAGTGTTTGTGGCTATTCAGCAACCAAGTTCTTTCTGCTCTTACATCCTGTGCTCTATCTATCAAGTTGTAGTTACCACCAATCGTAAAGTTTAATCCACTTACTGGCTGAATATCGATTTTACCATTACCATTGAGATCCATTCGACCAACATTCGGTCTCACTTTTGTGAATTCAAAATCCTCTTCAGTCATGAAGTAACCTCTTGGTATATATCTGTTATTACGGAAGATTAATGGATCTTCACTAACAAGATCAAGAAACTCATCAGTCGCTTTATAAGCGCCTACATAAGAAGGATTAGGTTCTTCTAGGTTACGGAATTGTCCAGAAATACGGTAGCCGATGATTGATCTTAGGAAATTTCCATCAGAATCTTTCTTGTTTAATAATGGTCCACTAAAACTAAGGTTTACAGAATTGTAACCATAAGGATCTAAGAATTCAGATGTTTCCAACTCAAGGTTACCTGCGAATTCACTAGAAGGTCCTCTCGTTACGATGTTTGTAATTCCACCAGTAACGTCACCGTACTGTGCAGGAATACCACCTGTAATTACTTGAACCTGCTCAATATCTGCTGCAGGTACTGAACTTCTTCTTGTTCGAACACCATCTACAAAGATGATGTCATCATCTTCACGAGCACCTCTGAAACTAGTTGATTCTCCTTCTTTTGATTGAGAAACTCCGGCAGTAGTTGCAATAACTGATGTTACACTCTTTACTGGCATCTTCATAACCTCTTCAGCGGTAACTGTTTCACCTGATGCTGTATTATCATGCTCTATTAAGGGCACTTTATATGCAACAACGATAACCTCATCAAGACTAATACCACCTTCTGCTGGTACAGCCATGCTGACATCAAGTGGAATTGTCTTACTAGAACCAACTGTGATACCCTCAATGAGTTTATCTTGGTATCCAACATAAACGACTTTGACGCCGTAAGTTCCGGGGTCGAAACCGGTAAGGATATAGTTTCCATCAAGGTCGGTTGTAGTTCCAGCCTTTTGGACACCATCTTTTTCTAATACTACGTTTGCAAAAGGTAACCCTTCGCCATTACCCTCATCAACGACTCTTCCCTGGATAGTTTGACTATATCCATAGGTAGAAATCATTATAAATGAAAGTAATAAAATAAAGTAACGTGCCATATGTTATATCATTTTTGTGATTTGACAAAATTCATGCTCGGAAAACATGCAATGTTAATAAATTGTTAAGCAACAGCAAAATTATATCCGTAAAAAATTACAAGTAAAATTACATTAGTTTTTATTATATAAATCAACCTCCAACACTGATTTTATCTTTGCTAATAGTGTTTCCGCGAGTTTTTGTTTAGACTCATGTGTCCATCCAGCAACATGCGGTGATAAAATTGTATTTTCAAGTTGAAATAAATCTTCATACATAACTCTTTCTTTTTCCGTATATGTATGAATTTTTTCATTCTCGTATACATCTAAACATGCTCCATTGAGCTTACCAGATTTTAGCATTTTGATAACATACTCCGTATCTAAAATTGGTCCTCTTGAAGTATTGACTAGTACAATCTGTTTATTGAATTTCTCTAAAAATCCATTTCTGACCAAATGTTTCGTTTCGGTGGTTAAAGGAATGTGTAAACTCAATACATCTGTCTTCGCACAAATTTCTTCCATCGTTGTCTCTTTGACATGTGGTAGATCATTACAAAATCCTTCCTTGTATTTGTCATAGGCCAATACTTGTACATTCCAGCCTGCAAATTTTTCTGCCAAGGCTCTACCAGTATTGCCAAATCCAACAATTCCAATGGTTTTCCCTTCTAGCTCTACCCCTCTATTGCCCTCTCTGTCCCATTTAAAGGAACGTACTTCACGGTCGGCAAGCAATAACTTATTGTTTAAGGCAAGTAACATACCGACGGCATGCTCTGCGACTGCATTTCTGTTTCCTTCTGGTGAACGTAGGATGGCGACTCCTTTTTCTCTAGCAAAGTCTAAATCGACGATCTCCATTCCTGAACCAAGCCGACCAACAAACTTAAGTGCATGAGCTTGAACAAACATCTTTTGATCGACCTTGATTTTGCTATTAATTATCAACCCAATATAATTGCTGATACAACTAAACACTTCATCAGTTTTAATGGCTGGCAAGTAATCGCAGACATAGCCAAGATGCTGTAAGCCTTCGATCAATAGTGGGTGTACGGAATCGGTGATTAGAATTTTTCCTTTGCTCAACTAGTATAGATTTAGAGCATAAAGATAAGAAAGCTTTGTATGAATCCTAAAAGCTTATGTCTAGATTAAAGACTTCTCCTTCTAGTGATTTCGTTTGTCAGCTCTACAAATTCCTCAACAGACAACTGTTCAGGGCGTTTCTGAAAACGCGCATGTTGTAGAAAATCTGGATCGCTAGTAAACTGTTTGAGGGTGTTTCGAAGCATTTTGCGTCGTTGCCCAAATGTTATTTTGACAATCGACTTAAACAAACTAAAATCACATCCAAGGTCAGCATTCTCCTTTCTTGTCAGCTTGATTACCACAGATTGTACCTTAGGAGGCGGATCGAAATTCATTCGGTCTACTTCAAACAGTACTTCGGTGTCATAAAACGCTTGAATCAGCACGCTAGTCACCCCATAGATTTTACTACCTGGAGGCGCAGCAACTCTCACACCAACCTCTCGTTGGAACATGCCAACCATTTCTGGTATCTGTGCTCTGTTTTCTAGAACTTTAAATAAAATCTGCGATGAAATGTTATACGGGAAATTACCAATTACAAAAAACTGATTGTCAAAATGATGTTTAAAGTTAACCTTTAGCACATCTGATTCTATGATTCTGTTTTTTAGTCCTTGGAAATTTTCCTTGAGATAGGCAATCATGTCTCTATCGGCTTCTACCACTAATAAATTGATAGGCATATCCAACAAATACTTGGTTAGTACTCCTTTCCCTGGTCCAATCTCCAGCACTTCAACATTTTCCTCATTTAACGTAAGACTATGAGCAATCGACTTTGTGATTTCCTCATTTCTTAAAAAATGTTGACCAAATGATTTTTTTGGTTTCATCGTACAAAATAAACAATCAGTTCCGAAAATATACGGAATATCAAAGAACTTGATTTTAGCAGTATTGTTAAAATGAAATTAATCGGTGGTTATAAACGTAAGCAGTTAATCAAAGTTAGTTTTTTTATTTCAATTTTTCAAGGTTTATGAAATTTATTCAAATTCTAGCGTTTGATGATATTCGGTTAATTGATTCCTACAGGTTCAATTCTTGATTCCTTGTTCACCCCTATTGTTGTTGACTTCAAGCATTGCTCCGAACGACTATTTTAATTGCTCTATCCACGGCATAATTTTAATGGAAAAAAGTTCATCAGAACGTGTCTGATGAACTTTTTTTAACTATAAATTGGGTTAACCCTAATCGTTACTGGACGTTATTGTCAGTATATGAGGTTGATTGATTTCTTTGATAATTTATACAAGCCAATTAGCCATGTTGAGTCCTAATGACGCTCATCTTAAGAACTGAAAACAGTAATGAATAAGAAGAAAACAAAGGCTAAAATAAGGCTAAAATCGGTATGCTCGACGGTTAATTTTTCGGTGTTGATCATTAAAGACAATTGTTAAATTATTGATGTAAAACCTCCTGCTGATAGCAGGGATGAGGTGTGATGGATGAATCTTACTTTTCGAATTTTGTATTTTGGTAGGTCGTAATTTTGGTGTTACCAGTTTTGAGCCATTCTTCTTTCAATACAAGCGAAGACCTAGATATCGATTGCAGTGCATAGGTACTATTTGATTCTTCTGTGATAAAGTCAATTACCTTTTTACTGGCTTTCTCAGTTATTTGCCAAGTACCAGACAGAAGCACAGGATCACTATTACTTCCTTCACATAAATTGAAATTCTTTGAAATATAGTACGTGCCGTCATGATTGAAATTGAGCACTTCATCATGTGGACAGTTTTCTTCAAAACTAACTGCAACACCAGTGTCTTCAAGCGGGATCAACGGTTCTGTTACAACAGATTCTACTTTCCAAGAACCGTATGTCAGAAGTTCTTCATCCGATTGCTCAATAAAAACATCACTACAAGAAGAGAAAATAAAGGATATAAGAATGAGAATTGTAATTATTGTATGCGTATTTCTGTTGTTCATGATATAAAACTTTATCAAATTATGATTAAAGGTTTTACAGAAAGTACAGCTTGAATAAATTGTTGTTCGTGGTTGTTAAAATGGTATACGGTGCCTAAATAAAAAAGTTGGAGATTTGACATTAATTTATTTTCCAATATATGAGGTGTGAGTGAATTACGGTTTGTAAAAAATTAATAGTTAATTAAGAATTCATTCCGTCAATTAAAAAAAGGTAAGGTTTTAATTATAGATCAGCCCATCATTCGTTGCACTATAATTTGGTGTATAAATAGCATTTACGCTACATTTTCGAACCATTGAAAACCCCTTGCTGCAGCATTGTAGAGAATGCCATCTAAGTTTGCTCCTTTATCTAATGAGAATATCTTTTGAATGCTTGTTTCTAATGTTGCATTATAGTATTATTGTAAAAAAATATTACAAATTACAAATTATGAAAGCGATCATATTAGAACAAATTGGAGGCGTTGACAACTTAATGTACAAGGAGATCGACCAACCAGTTCCAAAGGAAAATGAAGTACTAGTAGAGGTAAAAGCACTTGGATTGAACCCTGTAGACATTAAAGTTAGAAGTATTGAGCCATTAGCGGACGCGATTTACGGAAAGGACCGCCCTCTAATCCTAGGATGGGATGTTGCAGGTGTGGTGAAAGCTACTGGAGCCGGAGTCTCAAAATTTGCACCTGGAGATAAGGTTTTCGGCATGACCAACTTCCCTGGTGCAGGAAAAGCCTATGCGGAATACGTAGCAACGCCTGAGAGCCATCTTGCAAAAATGCCTGAGAATGTTTCCTTCGAGCAAGCAGCAGCCTGCACCCTTGCACCGCTTACTGCGCTACAAGCAATGAAACCTAGGGTGAAATCAGGAGACAAAATACTTATCCAAGCTGGATCTGGAGGTGTCGGACACTTCGCAATACAGATCGCTAAACACTTAGGTGCCCACGTAACAACAACCTGCTCCGCTAAAAACCGTGAATTTGTGATGGGTCTTGGAGCGGATCAGCACATCGATTACAAAACACAGGCCTACGAGGAAATGCTTTCAGATATCGACTTCGCTTTCGAAATGCTGGACGAAACAACCATTGCCAACTCCATAAAAGTAATGAAAGAAGGTGGCAAAATCATCAGTATCGCTGTCCATGAGTTCCCTGAGGAGTTGCAAGCCGCAGCCACGAACAGAGGTGTGAATTTGTCTAATTTGCTTGTACAATCCAGTGGAGAAGATATGAATACGCTTCGCGGGATGTTAGAAGATGGTACCCTGAAGCCTCATGTCTCTAAAGTGTATGATTTTTCAGAGGTTGCAGAAGCCCATAATCAAATAGAATCTGGCAGAACTGTTGGGAAATTGGTTATGCGGATGTAGGGAATCCAGAATCACGCTAGAAACGGTTCAGCTTCACAAGATTCTTAGGATTCTATTTTCAAAGAAATTATCCTAGTGGGCCTGTCAACGGGTGATGCGATTCGTATCACCCATTCAGCGTTTCTGGAAAACAAGGGGTTTCAATGAAAAAGACCTTCCTTACTGACTAGAAGGGAAATTCGACTCACTTATTCTTATTCCTAAACTGCATCACATCTTTCTCAGAAATATATTCCCAAGCACCGACACTCAGTTCCCCTAGGTTGATGTGCTTAATTCTAATCCGTTTTAAGGTCAAGACGTTGTAGTTGCAAAACTCGCACATCCTTCTGATTTGTCGGTTCAGTCCTTGGGTAAGGATGATTTTGAAGGTGTGGTTGTTTATCTTAATGACCTTGCAGGGCAATGTCCGTGTTCCTAGCATCGGAATGGGTCGAGCCATTCGTTTAAGGAATTGTTGTGTGATGGGTTTATTCACTGTGACTACATATTCTTTTTCATGTTTATTCTCCTTGCGCAACACCTTGTTGACGATATCACCATCATTGGTTAATAGGATGAGTCCCGTGGAGTTCTTGTCTAGTCTTCCGATCGGGAATATTCGTTGGTTGAAGTTGATATAATCAATGATATTGCTTTTGTCTTTTAGGTCGGTGGTACAAGTGACTCCGGGCGGTTTATTAAATTTAAGGTAAACCGTTTCCACTTCTACTGTAAGCGGTTTTCCGTCAAGTTGAACGGTGTCTGATGGCTCGACGCGGTTGCCTTTTGTGGCTTTCTTGCCGTTGATGGTGACTCTTCCTGCTTCAATCCACTTATCTGCTTCGCGTCGGGAGCAAAGACCTTTACTACTGATAAATTTATTGAGACTGATGCTGTTCATAAAGTACTTAGTTCTTGGTGCTTCGTTGTTCTATTCCATTTCTATCTGTACCATAATCCATTGATGACACAATTTATTCTTTAGTTGCACGTTCAGTGCTTGACGCTCTAAAGTATCAACCATATACCAGTTTAACAACTAGTGTTAACACCTTCACAAATTTAAAAATATTATGCTTATAAAAGCCTGCTGAGTTCATACAACCGCATATTGTTCCTCAGCATGGTCGATCTAAAGATTCAGTCCTTACGAGCAAACCGGATCGGCTCTATTGGGTATCCCTTATAGTACGAATACACTTTTATGAACTCTGCGCCTACAAAAATCATTTGAGAACTGTAGTACACCCATATCAAAATTACGACGAGAGACCCAGCAGCGCCATAGGTCGTCCATACATCCGTTTTGCTTAGATAAAAGCCTAGAAGTAACTCACCGATCCCGAACAAAACAGCAGTCAGCACTGCACCTAGCCAGATCTGCCGCCACCGAAAATTGACATTGGGCAACACCCGATACACAAATCCGAAAAAGATAGTAAATAACACAAACGAGCCGAGATTCTTGAAGACCAGCAACACCGAATCCGAAAGTTCACCGCTCAAACTCATTAGCTCAGTGCTTGATTGCAACTCCATAAAATTTGTGAGTTTCATCAATGCCGTATTGAGTAATAAGGAAACTACCATGATAAAACAAATGACAACCACCATCCCGAATGACAACCCACGGTCAACCAAAACACCAAGAACCCCCTTGCGAATTCTGTTCTGAACACCAAATATCTTATTGAGTGCAGTCTGCAAGGCATAGAACACTCCAGATGCACCAAACACTAGTAATGCGACACCAAACAACGTGGCCCACCAGTTTCGATCATAGTCACTAATCCCAATGATTACTCCTTGGATATCAAGGGCGGCCTCTGCTCCAAAATAGTCACCTAACTGATTAAGAATTTGGCCTTCAACAGCCTCTTTGCCAAAGAACATTCCAACGGAAGCAGTAGCGATGATGAGAATCGCAGGAAGAGAAAACACCATGTAATACGATAGGGCAGCTCCCATCATCGTAACCCCATCCTTGCTAAATGATTGGACCACAGCTCTGATAATTGCATACCAACTTTTTAGATGATTAGTAATGCCTTTCTTGGTTATGTCTTCCCTAGGAAACTTCAAAGCAATTAGCGTAGACGATCCATTGATTTAACTAGTTTCTCATCTTTTTTAACAAAAACATAGCCTAGGATACCAAATAATAGGGCGAGTGGTGGCAGATACACACCAAACCCATCTTCCAAATCAGCTGTATTAGACATTAGTGAGGCGTCTTGATAAACGAGATAAGTCGCAAACACTGCAAGTAATATCGAGCAAATAATGACAAGAATACTAAGGCGCATTTGAAGTCCACGGTTTTTAAACAGAAATATATTGATTAAAGCAATCGCTCCTCCTGCTATTGTTATTCCTAGCAAGGCAGGATGATCCATTACATTGTAAATAGAATCTTCAAAAAAAGGCTTTGTAGCTTCATCACTATTTGCAAATGGCAAACCAAACAATCCGAAAAAGCATCCAGAAGCTAAAAACATAAATAAAGACTGTATTCGCTGAATCATAGTATATTAATTTGACGGCAAAGTTAAATAATAATTAGGAATTGATTCGTTAATGGTCAAGGATTAATCATTAATCATTATTATAAAATTTTTCAACAATATAGGTTGGTCTGTTCTTTACTTCAAAATAAATTCGACCAATGTAATTCCCGATAATACCTAGGAACATAATTGTTAGACCACCTAGGAAAAAGATACCAATACCGAGCGATGCCATACCAGGAACATCAGATGGAGAATAACCAAGGAGTTTAAAGTCTACAATTCGATGAATAATTAGAAATATTCCTGCGGAAAATGAAAATAACGAGATGATAAAACCGAAGTAACTGGCCACTCGAAGTGGAAAAACTGAATAGTCCAACAAGCCGTCAAATGCCAGATTAATCAGTTTCCGAAAGGTATATTTTGGTTCACCAGCTGCTCGTTCTGCCCGCTCATACTTCACCCCAATCTGCTTGAAACCTGCATAAGCACGTAGTCCTCTTACAAATCGAATTCGCTCAGTCAATTGCTTATTCATTGCATCTACCACGACTCGGTCCATCACACAAAAGTCACCACTGTCCAACGGGATATCAATGTCACTTATCATAGCTAAAAACCGGTAAAACAGCCAATACCCAAATCGCTTATGGATCGCCTCTTTGCGCTTGGTGCGAATAGCATAGACGACTTGATACCCTTCTCGCCATTTTTCTAGGAAGCGCGGCAATTCTTCGGGTGGGTCTTGTAAATCTCCATCCATAATAATAACTGCATCACCGGTTGCAGCATGCATCCCTGCAGTAATTGCTGCTTGGTGCCCGAAATTTCTGGAAAGTTTTAAGACCTTTACTTGCTTGTCTTTTTTAGAAATTTCCAACAATAGGTTGAGGGAATTGTCAAAAGAGCCATCGTCTACCACGATAATTTCGTAGGACTCTTTCCACAGGGGACTCGCCTCTGTAAGTCGCTTATAGAGTGCGGGGATGTTCTCCTGTTCGTTATATATCGGAATTACAATTGATATCATTAGACTGCAATAATACTAAAATCCTATTTGTGCTGAAAGCGAATTTCCTTTTGGAACGAAATCTGAGTCATATCCCATCGTTTTTGCTGCTTCTGCTGCTAGGCGAATGGAATTATTGACACTCCGTTCATCAGGATAAATATGCATCATGTTTGCAAGGTACAAGTTTTCAATCGGAAGTTTAACTGGGGTGACTTTATCTGAAAAGTTTAAATCACAAACTGTTGCTGCCGTAAATGTTTTGAAGACATGTACGTTACGGATCCACTGCTTATCAAATCCCTTGTAGATTCGTTTGAGGTGAGGAAGCATAAGTGCTTTGATTTCAGCTTCATCCATCGTTGCAATCGCCTCATCCCTAGAAAAATAGCGAGAAAGGTAGACAATGTGGTTTCCTTGGTATTGATCTGTTGGAATAAAGTTGGTGTGTTCTATTATTCCTCCGAATGGAAATCCCTTGTCTGTAACGTTGAGCCAGTAAATATCGCTTAGTTTTCTGTCTAGCTCAAGAATAGTGCAGACGGTTCCAAAGTAGTTGACAGCATTGATTTTATTCGCTAAAGTCTTGTTGAATGGTTGAATCAACTTAGCAGCAGGTTCACTAGGTATTGTGATCAGGACGTTAGTTCCTTTTATTGTTTGATTCCCGCTTTTCACACCAACGATCTTGTTGTTTTCTATGATGATTTGATCGACACTTGTGTTGGTTAGGATTGTGACGTTTCTCTTCGTCAATTCAGCTGTTAGCGCTTTGAGGAGTGTATTTAGGCTACCATTTAGATAACCGAGATGTTCAACGCTTTGTTTTCTGGAGTTCATCCGTTGTCGCAGTCTTCCAATCATCCAAGCGAGTGGGACTTTTGTGGCGTAGGATCCAAATTTTACATTTAGGAGTGGGCCCCAGATGGCTTCGGTTGCTCTTTTGCCGGTTTTGTTTGTAAACCATTCCATAGCTGAAACCGATTCATACGCTTGCCATTTTGCTATTTTTCCTAGGAAGAGGCTGGTCAGCCCAAACCTAATTTTATCTAGGAGTCCAATTGGCTTGAATTGCAATAAATCCTTCAAACTGTTGAATGGAAAGATTCTTCCATTTCTGAAGATTCCAGTTTTCGTTTTTCTAAACGTTAACTGATCCTGGAGGTTTAAGTCTTTGACTAACCAGTTTATTTCTTTATCATGTGTAAAAAAATGGTGGTAATAATACTCTAATCTGTTGCCTCCTACTTCGAATGTTGCAAGCAAACCACCTACTTTTTCATTCCGTTCTACAAGTACAATATTATCGTTACTTTTCGACAAAATATAAGCAGCAGCTAGTCCTGTTATGCCTCCTCCAACGATGATAATAGAGTTATTTTCCATAAAGGTTCAAATATAGAATTATAATGTTTAATTTGAAATTTCTTCCGTTAATGATTAATGATTAATTCAATAAGAATAAATAGTTAGCATAAAGACAACGAACATTTTTGCTTTGCCAAAACGATCAATTTTACGACTCGGATGTCAAAAAATTATTTCACAATTCAGCATGAACAGAAGGAATTCTTAATTAAAAAGTCGTTCCTTTGTAACATGAGTAAAGAGTTATTGGAAACCATTCAACAACAATTGCAAATCACAGAGGGTATTGCAGCATCCTATGTCAAAACAGAAACGGTTCGATTCGTTGTGAAGTGGGGATTTATTGCAATTCTTTATGCGATTCTGATTCCTAGATTCCCTTGGCTGCGCTATACGTTACTTATCGCATTACCCATCGCAGCATTTTTACTTTACAAAGTATATGGACAAAAAAAAGTGCTTGATAGCCAAGTAGAAGATATTAGAAAAACGATTGAAGATATCCGAAAGGGAATGCCAAATCAAGTATAATTCCGTAGCGTGCAACAAATCAATCAAATTAGCTATACACAACTCAAGGAGTGGCAACAAGAGCAAAAGCCATTCATCTTAATTGATGTCCGCGAACCAAGTGAACACAAAGCATTTAACATTGGGGGTCGCTTATTGCCTTTTTCGGAATTCTCTGTATCAGATTATCAGTTTGAAAAAGATATTCCGGTGGTCATCTATTGCAAAAAAGGGATCAGAAGCACCCTAGTCATCCAACGACTAATCGGACGAATTGACTGTTCCAATTTTTACAATCTTACGAATGGAATTGTTAAGTAAGTAGTTATTATGGGTTAATTATTAATGATCAATTAGGGATAATTAATTAAACTTTAATCTTAACTGGTTTTACTTTGAATCCGTGTTGTTTTAAAAGTCTTAGGACACCCTTTTCTCCTGCTAGGTGTCCAGCTCCGATAGCAAAAAATGCATTTTCTTCCAATGCGATTCGGGCAATTCTGTCAGCCATGATGAGGTTTCGTCTGTAAATTAGAATTTTGCGCATGCCTTTTGCACTTTTCCTAGCAGACTGATACAATTTATCAATATCCATTGAAAGATAAAGCTGTCCCATTTTTAGGATCTGTCGCTTAAAGGATTTTTGTTTTTTGATCATGGAGATCAGTGATTTGTATTGCCCTTTCAGCGGAATGTCCTTCATGATTTTTAGTTGTTCCTCAAAAGACTCCACACCACCCATTTTCTTTCCTTGATTTCGAGCATGGTCAAACAAATAAAAGTCGAGGGGAACATTGTAGTCTTGGCTAAACATACTCTCAGTGACTAGATTAATGAGCATCATTGGTTTAAACCTTGCAAACTGATCAAGTGATTTGCCAGTCGATTTCCGAAGGAGTTCATCTAATGCATCAACGTGTTTATCCGTTAATTTGTCTGTAACCTTTTTGCCTTCGGGCAACAGCATATACTGAGTCGTCAATGCAGGGTCAGCCTCTTCAAAGTTAAACTCAGCATAAAAGCTATCCGCTTGATCGATGATAGAGAACAGGTGTTCATTCTCAAAAAAAGCGGACTTATCTTTCACATGCATTGTACCAAAGAGATAAGAACAATGGGATGATTTTTTGTGTTCGACTTTCCAAAGTAGCGTATTGCGTTTTTTAGATCCCATGGTTATGAATTGTTGAGCGAAAGGAATATTTCATGTAAGTTATAGACTTGTTTGATCAAAGAAGATTGATTGTCATTATTTACTACAAAGTCAGCCAATTTCAACTTTTCATCTTCAGGCATTTGCTTATCTATTCGAGCTTCTATTGCTTCTTTTGTTGTATTGTCACGCGCCATTACGCGCTGAATGCGTAAATCCCGTGGAGCAAATACAGTCACTGTTTTATCCATTGCTTTATAGGAACCTGTCTCAAACATCAGCGCATTTTCTCTTAGGGTGTACGGTGCCTTTTGATGTTGCTCATACCAAGCAGCTCCATCTTTAAATACTTGCGGATGCACCAGTGCCTCAAGCTCTTTCAAGCGTTTTTTATCGTTGAATACAATTTTTGCGAGATGTGCCCGATTCAATCCTTGTTCATTATAGGCTTCTGCTCCAAAAGTGTCCTTGATTGCTGCTTGTAATTCAGGAAGATTGTTCATTAGCCATTTTGCTCGATCATCTGCATAATAGACAGGGATACCAAGTACTTCGAACATTCGGCAAACTGTAGTCTTCCCACTTCCGATCCCGCCTGTAATTCCAATTTTAAGCATGATGTGTTTACTTGTTAACGAATAGTTCAGCAGCCTCTTGACTCATTTTAATTTTATCGATTCCTTTTGGTACTCTTAGCTCAATGGGAAGTGGCTGAGCATTGTCAAAATCAAATGTTGCAAAGTTAATAGTGGCAGCAAAGTCCTGATCAGTAATCTTATCGTAGATGCTTCTAACAGCGGTAAAGCTGACTTTTACTTTCCTAGGATTGATAACATACATAATGCTATCTGGGATGTTCTGAACAACGATTGGCACTTCGACCGTTTTTTCAGAATAGAATTCTACATTTATTTTGCAATTCACCTCAGCAGGCTCAAAGCTAAGCGTAGGAAGTGGATGAGATTTCAGTTTTACAGGCACCACAACGGGTTCTTTTAAATTGGACATTTCCAGACGCACTGTTTCCACAGACTTAAATTCTTCAATGATAAACCGTGGGCCTGAAACGGTAACACTGTCAGGAACGACAATTGGAGTATCTGTTAACTTGTATTGTGGTGCGGGTTTGATTGATTCAAGCAGAGAAACGGGAATCCGTTTAAAGGCTTTATCATCCATTCGCACTTCTATACTGGGTACGCTAGTGGTTGATATTTTCGTGTTAGAATTTAGATTTCTAGCAATAATAGATTCGATTTTCAGATTAGAAAAGCTCTGAAAATCTTTATTCTCATCCAAGTCAAGCTTAATGTTGAGTGGTTTTCTACGGAGTGAATTTCTAATATGTTCCCATCCAGTGGCCTCTACACGAACCGAGATTAGATTTGGCGAGTTATCCGCCATGATTCGTTTTTCGGGAACCACATAATCGATTGTCACTTCTCTTTCCGTTATGAATGATTGTGAGAGCTTTGTGAAGAGCCAAATCAGAAAAGCAAGGCCGATACAGAGCAAAAGGATAGATCTGTCAGTACCTAAAAAGGAACGAAGTCTGTCAAGTTGCGCGCGGACTTCCATTAGCCTTTCGTTTGGTTGTGATTAAGCAGGTTTAACTGCTGATTTGTTTGAATTTTTACCAAATCGAGCATGAGTTAGCTCAAGTGAAATGGTAGATTTTTCAATCGTAAGGTATGTTTTGGAATCGACAAGAATAGTTATTATATCATCCTCCGTCTTTGTTATTTTCCCATGAATACCACCAATTGTGACGATACTATCTCCTTTACCCAGATCTTCTAAAAAAATCTCTTGTTCCTTTGCTTTTTTAGTTTGAGGGCGAATAAAAAAGAGGTACATCACTAGAATGAGAAGTAGAATAAGAATTAAATCTGCGTTGCCCATTTAAAGTATACCTTTTAGAATAGATTAGAATCTAAAAAGCATACCACTCCAATTGAATGGAGTAGTACACTTTCCAGTAATTCTTAAATTATTGTCCTTTTGCTTTATTATCAGCAGCTTCTTGACTTTCGTCTTTCTCTACTACACCATCGATGTGTACAGAAGTAAGTGTAGGCCAAGTGTTAGCAGTTACGTTGATTGGTTTTCTGTTTTTACCAGATTTCCCTTTCGTGTTAAACTTAACTGTGATTTCACCTTTTCCTCCTGGCGCGATTGGCTCTTTAGGAAACTCAGGTACTGTACATCCACAAGTAGATTTTGCTTTTGTGATTGTAAGTGGTGCTACACCAGTATTTGTAAACTTAAATGTATGTTCAACAACGACTCCTGCTTTTACTGTTCCATAATCATAAACTTGCTCATCGAAAGTGATTTTTGCAACGTTTACGGTATCATCAGGGATTTCAGTGTTTACTGCATCTCTAATCTCGTTTGCTTTAGGAACATTGGTGTTTGATGTCACCTCATTAACAGCTTGCTCTGCAGTAGCTCCGTCTTGATTACAAGAAAGAAAACCTAAGCTAATCACTACTAAGCATAAAATAAAATTCTTCATGATTCAAATACTTTTTTAAATAGTTAATTTAAGAATGCGCAAAAATATGACTTTTTTTTAAACCATAAAAGAAAATAGGGGTATAAAAAAAGCCAAACAGTTACAAATATAAAACTGTTTGGCTTAAAAAGTTAGTTTTTTAACTATTTTTTTAGTTAAAAGACGGCATTTCTTGAATTATCGGATGAATATTCTAAATTCAACCCTTCTGTTTCGAGCTCTTCCTTCTTTCGTATCGTTAGTATCGATAGGACTAGCTTCTCCATATCCAGCGTAACTCATACGCGTTGCGCCTACTCCTTTTCTCACAAGATAATCGAAGCATGCTTTTGCTCGTCTTTCTGAAAGTCGTTGATTGCTTCCACTATCACCTACGCTATCCGTGTATCCACTGATGCTTAAGCTATAGTTTGGATATCTTGCCATAATATCAGAAACTTGATCAAGTGCACTGTATGAGATTGTTTTAATCACATTACTTCCTGTTTCGAATTCAACAGAACGCATAGCTAAATCCAATACTGCTCTCTCTTCTTGTTTGATTTCAGGACATCCCTTCGCTGCTGCTGTACCAAATACACTAGGACATCTATCATCCTTATCCGCAACACCGTCACCATCTGTATCCGTAATTACAACTCTTGGGCAACCACCATTACTGGCTTCACCGACTACTGAAGGACATCTATCAACGTTGTCAGCAACACCGTCACCGTCTGTATCTACAATAGCAGGGCAACCGTTGTTAGTTGCAAGACCCGGAACTGAAGGACATTTATCAAGGGCATCCGCAACGCCGTCACCATCCGCATCTTTCACTTCTGGGCAACCGTTATTGCTTGCAACGCCTTTCTCCTCTGGACATTTGTCAACGTTGTCCTTTACTCCATCGTTGTCTTTATCTCCATAAGGACAACCTTTGTTTGCTTTAGGACCAAACTCATCAGGACAGCCGTCTAAATTATCAGCTACGCCGTCATTGTCTTTATCAGCATAAGGGCAACCATCGTTGTCAGCAGGACCAGACTTGTTAGGACAATTGTCCTTTGCATCTGTCACGCCGTCACCATCGGTATCAGGGCATCCAGAGAATTTAGCTAGGCCAGCAACATCAGGACAGTTGTCCTTGTCATCAGAAATCCCATCATTATCTCTATCTGCGGGTTCTTCAATTTTTGGTTCTTTTGCACCGTTTCCGCCAAATAGGTAAGTCAGACCTATACTGTGTTCAAGGCTATTATGGCCTTTCAACAAACCAAGTCTGTACTCAGATTGAGCGCTCAAATAGACTTCAGGACTCAATCTAAAGTTCAATCCTAAACCTAAAGGCACTTGTACATCAAGTTTCTCAACCTCTTTTTCAAGATACTCAGCACCGACACCCAAGAACAAATAAGGTGCGATAAATGATGTTTCTCGAAAGATATAGTCGTTGTTCAATTTGTAAACGACAGCAGCATCAAGGCTTCCAAATGTTTGTTGGCTTCCAACGATGGAATCAGTCTTAGGGTATCTTGCATGCCCAACCTTCAATGGGAGATGAAAGTTAAATGACTTATTTAAAAATCTTGAATAGTGATATTCAAAAGCTACAGCAGTATTTTCACCAGTGAAGTACTTGCCAGAAATTGGTGCATAATAATCTACAATTCCTGCCCTTACTCCCAATCCATTTTTAAATTCGGAAGTTTGAGCTTGTAGACTACTGCTAGCCAAAATCATAAAAAGAATAACGTTTAATAAAAGTAGTGTTGTTTGTTTCATATTCAAATATTTTATTTAATTACGATCAATTAGCATAAATTGTTCCACTTAGGACAAAGTATATTGATTCATAAGAAATTAAGTGAAATACGTATGGTTTGATTATTAAGTTCTTTCAACTTTGTGAATTTTCCCTTCTTCTGTCAAAACAGTTTTCAGTTTGTCTAGAATTCCGTTAACGAATTCCTTGCTTTTGGGAGTTGAATAAGACTTTGAGATTTCCACATATTCATTCAGTGTTACTTTTGTAGGAATCGTTTCAAAATATAAAAATTCACAAAGTGCCATTTTGAGTAAGATTTTATCAATTACAGCCACTCTGTCAATTTCCCAGTTTTTCAAATTTGGTTCAATCAGGACTTCCAATTCTTTTTCAGTTTGAAAATACTTGTGTAACAATTCTGCGCCATAGTCTTCTACTGTCTCCTTTTCAGGAAGATAGTTGTTATAGAATTCAGGATCATCATTTTCCTGTTTCAGCGTCTTTTTAATTGAACCAACTACAAGTGATTTGTTTTCTTGCCAATTCGCAAAATGATCCTCCAATATTTCATTGAACAATTCATTTTTTGTTAGGGACTTATAAAGGTCTAACAAAATATCTCTGTGATCTTCTCGTTTACAATCTGGATTAAGGAGGTATTCCTTGTAGGAATCAGATTTGGAAAATTCTTGATAAAACCGCTTCGTTATATCATTATCAAGCAAGAGGTGCAATTTGTGTTTTCGTGTCAATGCATGAAAACCATCTGATTTATAAACCATTTGCATGATATCATTTTCAAATAGTTTTGGTGTAAACACTTTATCCTCTTCGCTAGGAAGGTGCTTATCTGCCCTCAACTTTACATCTTCCTGAGCGTGCCCAGAAATCTGCATTAATTGAAGTAGATTTAACAAATACAAGCAATAGGTATTGTCTATGCTTGTTTGGTAGGCTTTCTTAGACTCTTTTAAAGTAATCAAATCATCTTGATTGCTGGAATATAAAACCTGTAGTACTTTTACTCGAACGTTTCTTCTGCTAAGCATCTTTATGTATTAGACTGGAGTTAGTTAAGCCTTTAATATCAAATTCTAAACTATCTACAAAGAAAGATATTTTTTTTAATAAAAAACTGATATTAATTATTTTTTTTTATTGTTTTATTAATCAGCCTTTTTTTCTTACTCCTTTCATGAGTCCGAACATTAATATAACATTTCATTAATTTAATGGAATATTCTTCAATTGTTTAATAAAAACAGTTACTTTTAACATGAAAAACTATGTAAATTAATTGAAAAATGAAAAATCTTTAACCAACATGCCATTACACTATTACCCAACTTAAAACCCTTTCTTGTTAGTACCAACTTCCAAAGTTGAATTATCGGAACTAGATAGCTAAATATTAACTCGAAACGTATATCAGTCTAATCCAGCTCTTTTTGATATACCAAAAACTCAAATAACTTTTCTGTTATGAAAAGATTTATTACAATTATTGTAATAGGTTTAATTCAGTTTATTCCTATTGCAAGTATGTGCAACCCTCCTTGTACTGCAACTATTCTGACACCAAGCCAGGAAATCTGTGATGACATTTTTCCTTTGGCCGCTTCTGAGCCATTTCCCAATGAGGTAGGTTTATGGACTTCTCCAAACCCAGTCACGTTTACCAATCCCAACCTATCAAGTACAGTCGTTACTTCCTTGGTGCCTGGTGCAAACATGATCATTTGGACAATTTTTGATATCTCAGGAGGTGTTTGTGATGCTGACACCATCACCTTAACCAACAATGAGGTAACTACTACTCCTGTAATTCTAACTCAGAATAGTCAAGAAGTTTGTGATGAAAACAACTTCCCACTCCAAGCAAATCCCATTCTATTATCAGGTGAACAGGGCGTTTGGTCATCTGTTAGTGGATTGATTACTTTTGCTCCAAATGCAAACAGTCAAACTGCAACGGCCAATAACTTACAACCTGGGAATAATGTAATTCTTTGGACAATTAATAAAGGAAATTGTACTTCTCCTCCAGCATCGATTACCGTTTTAAACAATGAGGTAAATACAAATCCAGAGATTGAACCATTTTCAACTTTTGAAAGCTGTGTCAACAATGGGTTCACTGGCATTTTCGCTAACATTACTAATTCTCTACTCCCAGGTGAAACAGGAACTTGGACAAGTACACCTCCTGGTGTTCTTTTTACACCCGTGAATTCCGAATCTCCTGTTATAAGCAACTTACAGCCAGGTGCTAATCTTCTTACTTGGACGATTTCTAGAGGAAACTGTCCTTCGAAATCAACTTCGGTTACCTTAACAAACAATGCTGTTCAAACTCAAGCAAACATTACAAATACTAATGAAGAAATTTGTGATGAAAATAATTACCAACTACAGGGAAATACTCCCGTTGTTCCTGAAGTAGGAAGCTGGTCTAGTAACCCACCTGGTGCTGTCTTTGTACCCAATGCAAATACGCCTAGTGTAATCGTTAATAACCTTGCCCCAGGTACGAATACAATCTATTGGACAATCTCTAGAGGAAATTGTCCTGTTACAATTGATTCTGTAACACTTACAAACAACGAAGTTCTAACGATTGCCACGATTGCTAGTGCAGATAGTCTAGAAGTTTGTTCAGCTACTGGATATACGCTTAATGGTAGTACCCCACTCCCAGCTGAAACAGGTACATGGACTGGCCCACCAGGCGTAAGTTTTATGCCAAATGCAAATTCGCCTACCGTTTCTGTCCCTTCGCTCCTGCCTGGTTTAAATTCCTTTTGTTGGATTATCTCCAGAGGAACATGCCCTGCGGACACTGCGTGTATTGATGTCTTCAACAATGGAGTCACCACTACAGCAGTCGTTTCTACCGCAGATAGTACGGAAGTCTGTGACGAAGATGGATTCTCTATTTCTGCATCTCCTCCTGCTATTGGAGAAACAGGCACTTGGACTGGACCTGGGGGAGTTACTTATAACCCAAATGCAAATGATCCAAACGTTATAGTTGACGATCTACAACCAGGACTAAATACATTTTGCTGGACAATTTCAAGGGGAACATGCCCTGAATCGCAAGACTGTCTTGATGTCTTTAATAATGAAGTCACTACTACAGCAGTAGTCGCCACACCTGATAGTACACAAGTTTGCGACTCAATAGGTTTTACCTTAACAGCAAACCCAACGGTTGCCGGTGAAACTGGAACTTGGAGTGGACCAATTGGTGTCATTTATTCACCAAATGCAAACAGCCCAACGACAACAGCTGACAACTTACCCCTAGGTACAAATATTTTCTGCTGGACCATCACAAGAGGAGGCTGTCCCTCAAGTCAAGACTGTATCCAAGTAACAAATAATGAGGTAACCACTGATGCCGTTATTGCTACTGCAGATGGACAACAAGTATGTGATGAAAACGGATTCATTGTAGTTGGCAATGCTGTTAATCCTGGAGAAACCGGTACATGGACTGGACCAACTGGTGTGAGCTTTTTACCAACTTCAAACAGTCCATCGTCAACCGTAAACAATCTTCCACTTGGCGCTAGTGAATTATGTTGGACGATTTCACGAGGAACTTGCCCTTCGGATTCTTCTTGTGTCACTGTAATCAATAACGAAGTAATTACGAATGCAGTCATCGCTACCGCTGATAGTTTAGAAGTTTGTGATCAGGACAATTTTCTTATTAATGCGACTCCAGTCATTTCTGGAGAAACAGGAACTTGGACAGGGCCAACTGGTGTCATCTTTGTGCCAAATTCAAATAGCCCCTCTGCAGAGGTAGACAATTTACCTCCTGGACCAAGCACATTATGCTGGAACGTTTCTAGAGGAACATGCCCAGGAGATTCTGCCTGTATTGTAGTGATAAACAATGAGGTTTTAACGGATGCGGTTGTTGTAACCGCAAATAATCAAATCGTTTGTTCTCCCTTTGCATTCATTGTAGTCGCAAACCCAGTACTTCAAGACGAGACTGGAACTTGGACTGGCACAGGCGGAATATCATTCTTTCCAACTGCAAACAGCCCATCTGCTGTTATAGATAGTTTGCCCCCAGGGCGAACTACACTTTGCTGGACAGTTTCTCGTGGAGGTTGTCCTTCTGACTCAGCATGCATTGATGTTATAAACGACAGAGTCATTACCAAAGCTCAAATTACATCGGTCGACAGTATGGAAGTTTGTAGTGCAACAAATTTCTCCGCATCTGCAGTACCCGTGCTTCCAGACGAAACAGGAACTTGGACTGGACCTATTGGAGTCACATTCCTTCCAAATGTCAATGATCCAAATGTTACGATAAACAACCTACTACCAGGAGCTAACACGATATGCTGGACAGTATCTAGAGGAACATGCCCAAGTGATCAAGAATGTATTACGGTAATTAATAATGAAGTAACATCTAGTCCAATTATTGCCACCGCAGATAGTACAGAAGTCTGCTCCTCCAGTGGGGTAACATTAACTGCAAACCCAGTAGCAACTGGAGAAATGGGGACATGGAGTGGACCTACTGGCGTCTCTTTTCTTCCAAATTCAAATAATCCCACGGTTTCTGCAAACAATTTACCCCTAGGATTAAGTACATTCTGCTGGACTATATCAAGAGGAAATTGCCCACAGGATTCAGCTTGTGTCAATATCATTAACAATGGCGTCGCAAGTGCACCCATTATCTCAGTAGATAGTACAACTACCTGTAGCGCAAATGGATTTATAGCAACAGCTGACACCCTTCTGGCGGATGAAACAGGAACCTGGAGTGGCCCAGCAGGAGTTAGCTTCGATCCAAACATCTTCAATCCAGTTGTCACAATTAATAACCTTCCATTAGGCCAAAGCGAAATTTGTTGGTCCATAAGCAGAGGTGGATGCCCTACAGATTCTACTTGTGTTACAATTACAAATAATGAGGTCACAACGAATCCAGTTATCGTCACTGTAGATAATCAAGAGATCTGTGGTCCAAATGGATTCCAGGTGGAAGCCGACCCTGTCTTACCAGGAGAGACTGGAACGTGGACAGGACCAACAGGTGTCATCTTCACTCCTTCACCAAATAGCCCAACAGCAACGGCAGATAATTTACTATTAGGAACCAGTTCACTTTGTTGGACAGTTTCGAGAGGCAATTGTCCCGCTTCTCAAGCATGTATAGATGTAACCAACAATGAAGTAACCACACCATCTGTAATTCTAACTGCTACTGGACAATCCCTATGTACAGGAAATGGATTTATGGTGGAAGCTGATACCGTACTAACTGGAGAAACAGGAACTTGGACAGGTCCTACTGGAGTTACATTCTTACCTAATGCTAATGATCCTTCTGTTATTGTAAACGGTTTACCATTGGGAACAAGTAGTTTGTGCTGGATCGTCTCAAGGGGAACATGCCCTGCAGATACCGCCTGCATTGATGTAATCAACAATGAAGTCAACACCCCACCAGTAATTGTAACTGCTGATGGACAAGAAGTTTGTACTGCTGATCGTTTTGTCATTGTAGCAAATCCTGTATTAGCTGATGAAACTGGTACCTGGTCAGGACCAACGGGTGTCATTTTCCTACCAAGCGATACAAGCACGACTGCTACAGCGAATAACCTACCACTAGGAACTAGTCAACTGTGTTGGACAATTACACGTGACAGCTGCCCTGCATCAGTCATCTGTATTGATGTGACCAATAATGAGGTTACTACAGATGCTGTTGTCATTACAGCAGATAGTACTGAAATTTGTAGTCCAAATGGCTTACCTATTTCAGCAACACCAGTTCTACCAGATGAAACTGGTACATGGTCAGGACCAACTGGTGTTACATTCTTACCGACTGATACTAGCGCAATAGCAACGGCAAACAATCTTCCACCTGGAATCAGTAGGTTATGCTGGACAGTTACCAGAGGAGCTTGTCCTTCTGATTCCGATTGCATTGATGTGATTAATAATGAAGTGCTTACAAATGCCGTAATCACAACAATAGATAGCACAGAGGTTTGTGGAGTCAATGGTTTTTCAATTTCAGCAATACCTGTTTTGACTGACGAAACAGGAACATGGACTGGACCAACTGGCATTTCGTTTATTCCAAATGCTAATGACCCGAATGTTACAGTGAATAATCTTCCTACTGGGCAAAGCACTCTATGCTGGATCGTGTCTAGAGGTGGCTGCCCTGCAGATACTGCTTGCATTGACGTATTTAATAACGAAGTAATTTCTAATCCAGTTATAGTTACAGCAGATAGCACAGAGGTTTGCGACTCCTTGGGTATTACGTTAACCGCAACTCCTGCGAGTCAAAGTGAGATAGGTACATGGACAGGACCAACTGGCGTGACATTTCTTCCTAGTGCAAACAATCCAGTCGTAACAGCAAACAATCTATTACTTGGTGTAAATACCTTCTGCTGGACATTAACCCGTGGTGGCTGCCCTTCAAAATCCTCATGTATTGATGTCTATAACAATCAAGTAACGACAGCGCCAGTCATTGTTACAGCAGATAACACTGAAATTTGTGGCAACGCAACCTTTACACTAGAAGCTTCTCCTGTTCTAGTTGACGAAACGGGAACTTGGACAGGGCCAACAGGTGTTACTTTCCTACCAAATGCAAACACCCCAATCGTTACACCTCAAAGTTTACCCCTAGGATCAAGTACTGTTTGCTGGACTGTGACAAGAGGAGGCTGCCCATCAGTTCAGGAATGTATTACCTTAGTAAATAATGAAGTAGCTGCACCCGTAATTGTTACCGCAAATAATCAAGAAGTTTGTGATCAAAATGGATTTATTGCAATAGCAACTCCCATTCTGCCTGGAGAAACAGGAACTTGGACAGGCCCAGGAGGAGTAATTTTCTCTCCTAGCATTAATAGTGATTCGGTTACCATTGATAACCTTCCTGCTGGTACAAGTACCTTATGCTGGACAGTAACGAGAGGAGGATGCCCGTCGAAACAAGCTTGTCTTGACGTAACTAATAACGAGGTTACAACTCAACCTATTATTGTCGCTCCAAATGGAACAGAAGTCTGTGATAGTCTGGGATTAACGTTGAATGCAACTCCACCTTTACAATCTGGCGAAATCGGAACTTGGACCGGATCATTTCCAACGATTCTATTTTCTCCAAGCCCTAACGATCCTAATGTTATCGTTACTGGATTACCTCTTGGAACCAGCACTCTTTGCTGGACAGTGGCACGAGGTGGCTGCCCATCTAAAGACACTTGTATTAATGTCATGTTTAATCAAGTAAACACACCATCTGTAATTCTTACTGCAAGTCAGGAAATTTGTACAGACAGTGTACTCGTTCAGGCAAATCCAGTAGCTACAGGGGAAATTGGAACTTGGACAACCAACCCTTCAGGAGTGACGTACCTTCCAAATGCCAATAGTCCAACAGTTACAGTGATTGGCTTAGCTCCTGGTGCTACCGTACTATGTTGGGAAGTTTCAAGTGGGAATTGTCCTACTAATAGTGACTGTATTACAATTACAAACAATGAAGTACTTTCTCAAGCAATTGTTACGACCACTCCAAACCAAGAAGTATGTGATAGCAGTGGATTTATAATATCAGGTAATCCTCCATTAACTGGAGAAATAGGGACATGGACAGGTCCGACAGGAACAGTGTTCCTTCCAAATGCAAATGATCCTAATCCTACGGCAAACAATTTACCACCAGGGCTTAATCAATTGTGTTGGACGATTTCAAGAGGCGGTTGTCCTACAGATTCTGCTTGTGTGAATGTTATAAACAATGAACCTTCTACACCTCAAATTGCTACGGCTTCAGGTCAAGTGATTTGCGATATTGAGACGATTACCCTTATAGGGAATGCACCAGTGTTACCAGGGGAAACTGGAACGTGGACTGGCCCTGCAGGTGTCATCTACAATCCAGGCCCGACATCGCCAACCGTTGATGTCACTAACCTACCTTCGGGAACCAATATTTTTGTATGGACGCTTATAGTGGGCAATTGTAGTACTTCTGACTCCATTACGGTTATAGCAAATGAGACCCCAGTAGGCACCGCTACTCCAACCGATGTGACTGTTGTTGGTGGCAGTGATGGTATCATTGACATTTGTGTTAGCGGTGGAACTATGCCTTATACCGTTTCTTATATTCCAAACACAGGAACAATTACTCCAATTTCCCCTCCTGCGACTGGATGCGATGCCAGTTATCAAATTACAGGATTGATGGCGGACACGTTTGATATTTTCATCGAGGACGCCAATGGTTGTAGAGATACAATTCCAGATGTGCTTATAAATGATCCTGATTGTACAAATTTTGGTATTGGTGTTGTGACTTCAACTGATGAAACGTGCAGTGATGCTCTAGACGGAACGATTACGATTGAGGTATTAAATCCTCAAGGAAACATTACTTATGATATTGGATTCGGAACACCTATTATTACAACAACCAATCCCTACACGTTCACAAATCTACCAGATGGCTCCTACAATATTACAGTAACAGATGAACGTCTATGCGTTGCAATATACACCAACAATCCTGCGACTATTACAGATCCAGATACATTAACAGTTCAGTTAGATTCAGTAAATGTAACATCTGTTGGCGGAAATGATGGTTCGATCGATGTTTGTATAAATGGAGGAACTTCTCCTTACCTTGTCACTTATACCCCAATCATTGGGACAATTGATTCGATTCCTCTAGGACCCTGCAATATGAACTATTTAATAGATAGCCTTACTGCAGGTATCTATTGTGTGATTGTTACAGATGCAAACGGATGTTCAGTTACACAGAAAACAACAATCAATGATCCAGATTGTATGAGTTTTTCCATTGCTACAACAGCACCAACAAACAATAGCTGCAATGGATCCAGTGATGGTGAAATTTCAATCACAGTACTAAATGGTGTACCGCCCTATGATTATTCGATTGATGGTGGAGGGACGTGGATTACTTCCAATCAAAATCCTTATACTTTTAATAATTTACCGCCTGGCACCTATGATATTGTAGTGAGTGATGCCATTGGGTGCACGCAAACATTCGGAACTCAAGTGGTCATAGCCGAACCTAGTATTTTGTCTGGTACACCAGTGTTTGTTCCACCAACAACTATTGGTGGTAGTGACGGAGAAATATGTTTAACACCTTCTGGAGGAACAGCACCGTACACAATTACAGCCTCTTGTGGAACTGTTCTACAGGGTCCTGGCCAGCAATGCGGTGGTACTTATCATATTTCAGGATTATCTTCTGGTATTTGTGAAGTAATTGTGATGGATTTCAACGGATGTGAAACAAGAGATACGCTCGACCTTAATGAGCCAGATTGCAGTAGTCTTTCCATTGTAACCGTTTCTACTACGGATATAGCCTGCAATGGTGCTTCTAGTGGGACAATTACCATAAGAATTACTGGAGCTTCACCATACATGTATTCCATTGACGGAGGAACAACTTGGGTGACTGATTCAGACTCCACATATACCTTTATCAATTTGGCTGCAGGTAGTTATGATGTTGTTGTAAAGGACGCTTTAAACTGTATCCAACCATATAATACTCAAGTAATGATCGATCAAGTTCCAGCACTAGATATTGAGTTTGGCACGAATATCACTTGCTTAATTGACAATAACGGTAGCGCCAATGTAACCGTTTTTGGAGGTACGGCCCCTTTTACTTATATCTGGTCTAACGGTGAAACAACTGATCAAATTGACAGTATTTTTGCTGGGCAATATACCGTAACTGTGCTAGATGCAAATGGATGTTCTGCAGTAGAAGATAGCATCATAGTCTCCTCCTACCCCGTTTCAAATATTAATGCGGGAGTAGACATATCAATCGAAGAAGGAGTAACAACTGTTTTAGTTGCTACATCAGATATCCCCGGGACCTATTCTTGGAGTCCAGCAAACCAAGTAGCCGATCCTAATAATTCAACAACAGAAGCGTTCCCTGTTGAAACAACAGTCTTTGTGGTAGAATTTACGAGTTTAGATGGTTGTATCACCAGAGACTCCGTGATTATAGATGTTCAACCTGAAAGTGTCATCGTTATGCCAGGCGGATTTACACCTGGTATAAATGGCCCAGTCGAGAATAACACCTTCTATCCAGTTGTTCAAGGAAATGTTGACATTCTTTCCTTTACAATTTGGAACCGTTGGGGTGAACGAGTATATGATGATACGAATCCACCAGGTTGGGATGGAACTTATAAAGGGAAAGACCAGCCGATGAGTTCCTTTGTTTACATCATTGAGTATAAAATCAGAAATGGTGATACAAAAATATTAAAAGGTGATTTTGTATTGATCAGGTAAAAGCCTGTTCGAATTAATAGTTGCACTTGAAAATGTTACGAAAATGAAACGAAAAATTTTAACCATTATAATTCTGAGTTTAACAGTGATGTGCGCACATCAGCTGCAAGCTCAGGATGTTCACTTCTCACAGTTTTACCAAGCACCTCAGCAGCTAAACCCTGGATTAACGGGGCATATGCTAGGTAAGTATCGCTTTAATGCAAACTATAGAAGACAATGGGCGCAAATAAGCGGAAGACCAGTGTATGAGACCCCTGCGATAGGGTTTGACATGAACCTTCTTGGCAAATCGGATCATCCCAATACACTAGGCTTGGGTATTATATTAATGAATGACCAAAGTAGCGGTGGGATACTACAAACCTTTAATCTAGCGCTCTCTATTGCCTATCACCTTGATTTAACAGCGAACTCAAAGAATTATCTTTCTTTTGGAATACAAGGTGGCATAATCAATAAGCGATTAAGATCGAATGAGGTGGGTTTTGCAAGTCAATTCAACCAGACAACACACGAAATTGACTTAACGATGAGTAGTGGCGAAATGTTTGGTAGCAATAGTATATATCAACCTGATCTAAGATTTGGGATTGTATACTCAGCGTTCCCAAACCGTAGAACAAGGTTTAAAATCGGAGGTGGAGCTTATCATTTATCACAAGCAAAAGAAACATTTGTTCAAGAACTATCAACCGTCCCAATACGATTTGTAGGACATGCAGATGCACGCTTTAAAGTATCCGAAAAACTTGGAATAGAACCGAAAATCCTTTATCAAAACCAAGCCAATGCTAGTGAACTAGTTGGAGGATTGTTATTAGACATTTTAGTTGCGCCAAAGTCTAAAGCTTCATTATACCTAGGAGGTGAATACCGTTATGGAGATGCCGCAATCGCCATCGTTGGTATCCGATTGTATGATTTAGATATTGGTGTGAGTTATGACTTCAATGTATCTGAACTTAAAACAGCCTCAGCGGGCAACGGAGCGCTGGAATTTTCTTTGGTAAAGATGTTTAGACCAGCAGTAGAACCTGTTGATCCTATTCTACCTGCAATCCGTTATAACTAATTCATCCATTCACCTAATAATTAGAAAGTTACAAATGATTTTCATTAAAAAAATATTGGTAAGCTTACTGATCATGACTGGATGTTTCGTCGCTGTTGCTCAGGTTGGAACTGATGAATATGTTTGGGAAAAAGATCTTAAAAAAGCTTATCAACTCTTAGAAGAATCCAGCTATTACAATGCTGTTGACTATATAAAAAAAGTAATCGAGGCAAAGCCTCAAGTACCTGAATATCAATTACTACTGGCAGATACCTACCAAAAAGCACGTGGGTATTCACTTGCTGCAGGTATCTACCGGGAAATGCTTATTGATAATGTAGAAATTTACAAAAAATTAAAGTATCCAGAATTTAAGTATCAATATGCGCTTGCCTTAAAACAAAGCGGCCGCTGCGAACTAGCAACAAATCAGTTTAATCAGTTTATCACCGAATATGACGGACAGGATTCTATTCTAATAGAGAAAGCAAGAATTGAGATTGCTGGTTGTAAGCTCAAAGAGCAACAAAATAATGTCATAGATTTTGAGTTGATTAAAGATCCAGAATTTATGAATAACGATGTAAATACTGGCTATACTGAATTTGGACCAATGCCAACCTACAATGACTTCCTATTGTTTAGCTCCTTGAAATCAGATGAATTTATCCAAACAGACATTGACAAAACTAAGTCTAAGATCTATGCTGCAAGGAAAAAGGAAGGCAAATGGTATTATCAAGAAGAATTTGCGGGTCCTGAAGTTAACATAGAAGGCGAGCACTCAGGACATGGCTGCTATTCCAAAGACTTAAAGCGATTCTACTTTACACGTTGTCCCTCAGAACCCAATAATCAGGTAAAATGCAAGATTTACGTGACCAATATGCTAGATGCTGAATGGACAAAACCGACCTTACTTGAATTTGGAATTAACGAAGAGGGAAAAGAATCTACTACGCCATATGCAGTTGAAATGGGTGAAAGAGAATATTTGTTTTTTACTTCGGACAAAACAGGAACTCTAGGAGGAACTGATATCTGGTACACCATTAAATCAGGTGATGACACCTACAGTAAACCAGTGAATTTGGGTGCACGAATTAATACCAAATGGGATGAAACTACGCCCTACTTCGACCACATAGACAGCCTACTCTACTTTAGTTCTAACGGACACCCAAGCCTTGGTGGGCATGATGTATTCCGCTCCCAGCTCAACGGTTCAGTCTATGGCTTACCAAAGAACATGGGGACTCGCATCAATTCTACGGCGGATGATATGTACTTTGTGCTAAATGAGGCAAGAGATGAAGGGTTTTTGGTATCCAACAGAGTAGGATCTATTGCGGTTGCCAATCCGACTTGTTGTGATGACATTTTAAACTTCTCGCCAAAGCCACCGCCTCCGCCTCCGCCGCCACCTCCACCGCCGCCATTAGTACTGTATGCCAATGGGACGATCTGTGATTTTGATGCTCCAAACAAAGCGCCTCTTACAGGAATCAAGGTAGATTTGTATGGAACAGATGAATCGGGCAAAGAGAAACTGATTTCTTCGCAAATCAGTAAACCAGCATTTAACTTTAAGCTGGAACCAAATGTGAATTATCGCGTAGCTGTAGAAAAAGAAGGTTATTCAAGTGTTTCCCGAACATTTACAACCAACTATCTTAATAGTGATTCTGCGTTTGTCTATAACATTTGTATTTCTAGAAAAGGTATGCTAGTCAATGGGATCGTCTATTCTGATGATGGATCAGATGTTGCAATCCTCCCAGATGCCACCGTTTCATTGTTTGAAGTACTAAAAGACGGATCTACAAGAAAACTGAAATCTGTACGATCGAAACCGAATGGTTCTTATTCCTTGTTTTTAACTTCTGATAAGCAATATCGCGTAATTGGCGAAAAACCAGGTTATCTGACGACAAGTGTTGACGATATTAGCACGATTGGGGTAACTGGACAGAAGGAAGTGACCAGAGATATTGTGATGAAGCTAAACAAGCGGGGAACGACCTTCCGATTGAACCATATTTACTATGATTATGACAAAGCGACGCTGCGTTCTGAATCGATGAGCGAGTTGCAGAAACTAGTTCGACTAATGAAGGACAACCCGACACTTCGAATCGAGATTGCCTCTCACACGGACAGTCGCGGAGGAACGGCCTACAATCAAGGGTTATCAGAGCGTAGAGCCCAGAGCGTGGTTAATTTCTTGATCGATAATAGCATTGTGCCAAGCACCATGGTCGCGAAAGGATACGGAGAGCTGAAACCAGTTGCCCCAAACGAGAATCCTGATGGCTCTGATAATGCACAAGGACGTCAACTTAATCGTCGAACAGAATTCACCATTATTGGGAGAGTCAATACGATTGCACCAGAAATTGCCGTTCCAAGGAGGTAAGGAAGCTAGGGAATATCGAATTTCTAACAAGGAATATCGAATGCAAAACCAGAGAAATCAAATTTAACATTCGTTAGAAGAACTAAATTTATACGAGAGGGACTTAAAATTCTACATTCGTTATTTATCATTCCTTTCTCTTCTCTTCAAAAAAAATCGGGTAAAAGACATCCGCCTTTTACCCTCTATTTTATTGGAGTAAGTTATTTGGTTAAACAATTATTCTATTAGTTATCTGGAGCACCAGCATTGATCCAACATAAAATTTGATCTAGCTTTGTTTCAGCTAACGCACCTGATGGTGGCATCGTCTTATCATCAATGACCTCAGACTTCAAATGTCCTGAAGATGCAGATGCAGCAATACCCGCATGTGTTGTAAAGTCTCCTAGCGCAGAACCAGCACCATGACAGGCAGTAGTAGCAGCACAACTCGTTGCAATGATTGGAGCAATCGTCTGAGAATAAGTTACTGTAGTACAATCAAATCCTGTTGGTGGATCTGGTTCCGTATCTTTTTTGCAAGCGGTAACAAGTAATAAAATGGAGAGAGTCAACAACGCTGATATTTTGTACATAAGTTTGGATTGAAAAATTTACAATTCTTTGACAAAAGTAGCAAAAACCAAGCCACTCCCAACCTGGGACAAAATTATATTCTAAACAAAAGGAATTTTCAGAAGTAAATTCAACTTAATCAAAACTATTTAATGACATTAACTTCAGGAGTAAGCATTATGCCAAATTTTTCATTAACCGATCTTTTAATTTTTAATGCCAGTTGCCAGACTTCTTTCCCTGTCGCTCCACCATAGTTAACCAATACCAGAGATTGTTGGCTGTGTGCCCCAGTGTTTCCTACACGCTTTCCTTTCCATCCACATTGCTCAATTAACCAGCCAGCAGGCACCTTCACCTTGTTGTTTGGTAATTTGTAGAACACAATATCAGGAAATCGCTTTTTCAAGGTATTAAATTGCTTTAGAGAAATTTCAGGATTTTTAAAAAAGCTACCTGAATTCCCCAATTCCGCAGGATCAGGCAACTTGGATTGACGGATTTGAATCACAACATTACTGACATCCTTTATTGTTGGCTCAGTGATCCCCATAGTTTCAAGTGTTGTCCCGATTGCTCCGTAACTCAAATTCAGCTTATGGAGTTTAGTCAATCTTAGGGTGACAGATGTTATAAACACTTTGCCTTTCAACCGTTTCTTAAATACACTCTCCCGATAACCGAATTGACAATCCTCCTTCCTAAATATTTTTCTCCTGCCAGATTTCAGATAAACCGCCTCAAGCTCAACAAACACTTGCTGCAGTTCTACACCATAAGCTCCTATGTTTTGAATTGGTGCTGCTCCCAGTGTTCCAGGAATCAGAGATAAGTTTTCTATGCCACCAAGGCCTTGTTTCAGTGCCCAGAGTACACTTTTATGCCAGTTTTCACCAGCTCCAAACCGCACAATAGCTTCTTGCTCATTTTCTTCGATGATCTCAATGCCCATGATTTCATTCTTCATCACTAAGCCTTGCACATCATTTGATAACAGTATGTTACTTCCCCCTCCTAGTATCAATGCAGGTTCTTCCTGCTTCAACGTTTGTTTCAATTGGGTAACGTTGGTGATTGCTTTAAAACGCTTGGCATGCGCCTTAATCCCGAACGTATTATACGATTGGAGTGATACGTTTTCTTGCATCATTACATGTAAAGGTGGTTGAAAAGCAAGATGGCTCCAAACAAGGTAATTAGAGCGATCAGCACGGTAGCCATTCGAATCGAATATCGAATATTATGAACAAATACTTCTATGTCGTTCCTATGCTCAGGGTGATGTTCAAGCACTTCAACCTCTAATCGGTTTCGATCAAACAGATGAGCGGCTTTCAAGTCCATACTGAGGTTTTCACGTCTCATTTTCTGATAGACTTTTAGCACTTTCATTCTGAAGTAGATATTGACAAACAACATCCCTACAAACGCGAAGATCACCAATATTAGTAAGGTTTGAACCATAAGTTGTGCTTTACGAAACAAAGATAATCAAAAGTAGGTGCGAATTGCAATTCACTCCTACAATATTAATTTGAGGGGGTGTTCTATTATTAATATATTAGTAGTAGAAAACTACAACACTATGGAACAAACCACCCTACTTGCCAATCGTTTCCGAGAAGTTATCCTCAACGGCAAATGGATCGCCAACACTAATCTGCAAGAAACGATAGCAGACGTAACTTGGCAGCAAGCCATCACTCAAATTGGATCGCTGAATACGATTGCCCTGCTTGTCTTCCATCTCGACTACTACATTGGTGGTGTATTACAAGTGCTAGAAGGCGGATCCTTAGACATCAGAGATAAATACAGTTTCGACATGCCACCAATCGATTCACAACAGAAGTGGGAAGCACTGAAAACTCAGATTATGGAAAACACAAATCAGTTTGCTGCCTTAGTGGAACAACTAGAAGACAAACAGCTATTCATGCCATTTGTGGATGAGAAATATGGTACTTGGTACAGAAATCTAGAGGGAATGATAGAACATTGTTACTACCATTTCGGGCAAATATCGTTGATTAAAAAGTTGGTACTAGAAACCCAGTAAAGGCGAATAGCAATTCGTCTCTACTAAAATTCCGATTTAAAGTGGAACTGTACCTCAGGAAACTCATCCTGTGCCATCTTCAACATCCAAGCAGATTCCGCAAGGAAGACATCTTTACCAGATTTATCTTTACCCATATGACGCTTCTTCTTTGTTGCAAATTCCTTAAGTTTTGCTGGATCTTCTGCACTTAGCCAGCATGCTTTGTATAGACTGACTGGCTCATACTTACACTTAGCACCATATTCGTGTTCAAGGCGGTATTGGATGACTTCAAACTGAAGTGGCCCAACCGTTCCAATGATTTTTCGGTTACTGAGTTCCTGATAAAACAACTGGGCGACACCTTCGTCCATCAACTGATCAATGCCTTTGCTTAACTGCTTGGCTTTCATAGGATCTGCATTCACGATATATCGAAATTGCTCCGGAGAAAAACTTGGAATCCCCTTAAAATGTAGCTTCTCCCCTTCTGTTAACGTATCACCAATTTTAAACTTCCCAGAATCATATAGACCAATAATATCACCAGGATAAGCTTCATCAATGACTGATTTTCTAGCCGCCATAAAGGAAGTAGGATTCGAGAAACGCAATTTCTTATCGGAGCGAACATGGAAATAGTATTTACTTCGTTCAAACATGCCAGAGCAAATACGAACAAACGCAATCCGATCTCGGTGCTTCGGGTCAATGTTGGCGTGTATCTTGAAGACAAACCCACTGAATTTTGATTCGTCAGGCTCTACCATTCGCTCTTCAGTCATACAAGGCTGTGGAGTAGGTGCAATTTCTACAAAACAATCCAGTAATTCCTTCACCCCAAAATTGTTAATCGCACTACCAAAAAATACTGGAGAGAGATTCCCTTCCAAGTAAGTCTTACGGTCAAACGCCGGATAAATACCTTGAACCATTTCTACCTCTTCACGCAATTCGCTCACCAATCGCTTCGGAAGATTTTCATCTAAGAACGTATCACTCAGATCTGTAATTTTGACGACCTCCTCTTCTGCCTGTTGGCCATGTGGATTGAACAGATTCAATTGCTTTTCGTAAATATTGTAGACGCCTTTAAACTCTGGTCCCATACCAATTGGCCAGCTTAATGGGGTAACATTAAGGTTTAATTTCTGCTCTACTTCATCCAGCAAATCCACGCCATCCTTTCCATCACGATCCATTTTATTGATAAAGACGATGACTGGTGTGTTTCGCATTCTACAAACCTCTACCAGCTTTTCCGTTTGTTCCTCCACCCCTTTTGCAACATCAATTACCACAATTACACTATCCACTGCAGACAACGTTCTATAAGTGTCTTCTGCAAAGTCTTTGTGACCAGGCGTATCAAGGATATTCACTTGCAAATCTCGGTATTCAAATCCCATGACAGAGGTCGCCACAGAGATTCCCCTTTGTTTCTCAATTTCCATGAAATCAGAGGTCGCCGTTTTCTTAATTTTATTGGATTTAACCGCCCCAGCCGTTTGAATAGCACCTCCAAAAAGCAATAGTTTTTCCGTTAATGTAGTTTTACCTGCATCCGGGTGACTAATAATGGCAAACGTCCGTCGTCTAGCTATTTCCTCTAAAAAATCCATTTTTTTAATTATTAATGTTCAATTATTAATTTAAAGACTTTTTTACTGTTAAGGTTCGATTATTAAATAGTGCATTCATTAATAATTAATCATTAACAATTAATCATTTATAACCTATTCGTACAAAGGAAATTGCTTCATGTAATCATGAATTTCCTCTTTTATTTTTTGTTGCAATGCTTCGTTTTGATGATCGCTTAGTACGGTATCAATCCATTCTACTACTTGAATACAATCCTTTTCTTTGAATCCTCTAGTGGTAATAGCAGCTGTTCCAACTCGGATACCTGAAGTCACCATTGGGCTTTGGGTATCAAAGGGTACCATGTTTTTATTCACAGTGATTTCAGCTTTTACAAGCGCGTGTTCCGCTTCCTTTCCTGTTACATTCTTCGAACGCAGGTCTATCAACATTAAATGGTTATCGGTACCACCTGAGATGATATCGTAGCCTTTATCCAATAAGGCTTTTGACATGGCTTGTGCATTACTGATCACTTGCTTACAGTAGGTCGTGTAGTCTGGTTGCAATGCTTCGTAAAATGCGACTGCTTTTGCTGCGATCACATGTTCGAGTGGTCCACCTTGCATCCCAGGGAATACACCTGAGTTCAAGATACCTGACATTTTTCGGATGTTGCCTTTTTTAGTTTTTAACCCCCAAGGATTCTCAAAATTCTGGCCCATCATGATCAAACCACCCCTAGGACCACGTAATGTTTTATGTGTCGTAGTCGTAACGATATGGCAATGTGGCATTGGGTCATTAAGCAATTTTGCAGCAATCAAACCTGCAGGATGAGCAATATCCGCAAGCAATAGTGCGCCAACTTCATCTGCAATAGCACGAAAACGAGCATAGTCCCAATCCCGAGAGTAGGCAGAGGCACCACAGATAAGCAATTTTGGCTTAACTTCTCTAGCTTTTGCTGCTACCTTGTCCATATCTATAAGACCAGAGTCTTTCTCTACACCGTAAAAGTAGGGATCGTACACCTTTCCTGAATAATTGACAGGACTACCGTGTGATAAGTGGCCGCCATGAGACAAATCAAACCCAAGGATACGATCTCCAGGTTTCAGACAAGCAAGGAATACTGCTGCATTTGCTTGTGCGCCAGAGTGTGGTTGCACATTGGCATATGCTGCTCCGAACAACTCTTTTACACGGTCTATTGCTAACTGTTCAATTTGATCAACGATTTCACAGCCCCCATAGTAACGACGGCCTGGATATCCTTCTGCGTATTTATTGGTTGGGCAAGATCCCATTGCATCCATTACCTCTTGCGAAGTAAAGTTTTCAGAGGCGATCAACTCGACACCATTTTGCTGTCTTTTCAGTTCTTGTTGGATGAGGTCAAAAATCTTATTGTCTTGTGGCATAGTGCTGCTTGTATTTTGAGGGGCAAAAATACTATTTTTTTATTGGGAGATCAGTTTTTCCTTATGAAAATAGAATCAACATATCATCAAGCATACGTTTAGACTCCAAAACAGAAGATATTGAACAATATTTGGTAGTTGAAATTAGTGTTTGTTCTAAATAATGCCGCTTCTTGCACCTTTATGCTTTGTGCGGATTAAACCGAACGTATTTGATCGTTTTCCTGTTTTTCAGGTGCATCTGTTCGTAATACGTCTTAAACTCAAGCTCAGGTATTGGCAGTTCACCATTATAGATATCGTCGTTTTGCGCTTCAATGTTTAGCTTTTCTGCTTTGATCACCTTCATCGTATATTCATAGAGCTCATCACTGTCTGTTTTCAAATGTACGACACCCCCTGGCTTTAAGATATGGCGATAGCGCTCAAGAAATACGGGACCAGTCAAACGGCGATTCGGTTTCTTAAGGAAGGGATCGGCAAACGTGATCCAGATTTCGCTGATTTCTGCTTTTCCGAAAAAGTGGACGATTTTCTCAATTCGAAATCGTGCAAAAGCGGCATTACTTAGACCTTCTGCCATTGAAATTTTGGCACCTTTCCAAATTCGATTCCCCTTGATGTCAACACCAATAAAATTTCGATGGGCGTGCATCTGAGCTAACTGTACGGTATATTCACCACCGCCACACGCTAACTCTAGTGTAATCGGGTGATCGTTTTTGAAATGTTGCGCATTCCATTGACCTTTTAGATCCAATTTTTCTCCTTGGAAATCTGTTAACAGAAGTTCCTGGATTCGGTGGTTCTGATAGGTGTTGGGAAAGGTGGCCAACTGACTGAATTTTAATAGCTTGTTTTTGCCCAATTTGCTTTATTTTTAATTAAACCAGCATTATACAGTATAGTTACAAGGTCAAAAATAGCCAATGTGGGAATAATATGAAAGGAAATCGGAATTCTTGTTTAAGATTGTTTGTGAAAGAGAAGATTAATCAACTGGATAGTTTAAAATTTGCTTGTTCTGCACACAATTTTGACGATCAACTACCACCAACAATCTGATTAAATCCTTTGTTTAGCAGCTTATTGAACTCCAATGATATCTTTAAATAATAAACAATCCCCACATACAGCAATCCAATAACGATTGATCGAAGAATAATTTTAATGAGGGGCATTCCCATAAGGGGAAGATAAAAACCGACCACAAAAACAAGCGCAGCTACTACCAACAACTTAAGTGTAGACAAGGAAAAGGGTTGCAGTTTTAGTTTCCACCAAATAAAAATCAACTTACATATATTGAATAAGGAAAGGGACATTACAGTAGCCAAAGCAACACCGACAATCTGAAATTTGGGAATGAGTAATAGATTGGTAAAAACATTAAACACAGCCATTAGGAGAATGGCAACAAATCCGAACTTATAATATTTTGAATAATAAATAATTGGGTTGTTAATACTAGTCGCCATGTCGATCACTTTACTAATTCCGACTAGCATCACAATTACAAACCCATTCTTCAATAATGCTTCGTTGTTGGGCATGAGCATAAACAAATCTTCAATAGAACATAGAATACAGATAAACAGCAATAAGCCAATCAACAATAAATTAATACTTGTTTCTTTGTATAAAAAGTCGATATGTTTGAAGTCATTCTTCTTAATGGAAGCTGCAACAATAGGACTTGTGATTTGAGTTATGGCATTGGTTGGAATCGCTATAGCATTCCCTATAAAAGCAGCAATTGCAAACACACCAGTACTCTCAAAATCAATCAGGGTGGAGATCATGATTGAATCTATTTTAAAGGCCAACACGCTTCCCATGCTGCTAAGCAAAAAAAACAAGCCAAAACTGACCATTGCGCTTCGTCTCTTCCCCTTAAGTAGAGAAAAATCTACCTTAACTTTAAACACACCAAGATAGATTAGATAACCGACCATACCAATCAATGCAAGGATGAAGTTCGCAATAATGCCCCAAAGCAAAAACTTCAATGAAATCCACTTTCCGATATACAAGAGCATCAAGATAGGCAGTATTATCTTGATGAGATTTGAAAACATGGAGGGAACAACGATTCGCTTGAAGTTGCTTGAATATTGCAACAGTAAGGTAAAAAAAGCATACAGGATTCCTATGGCCAATACCAACGGAAGTAGATCTCCAAACAATGGGTCTCTCTGCTCATAGTAAGCATGAATGGGTGTTTTAAACAATAAGTAACTACCTGAAACAAGCAAACAGCCAATTACTACCCACATCAATAAAATAAAAAGTAAGCCTTGATTGTCCTTCTCCTTGGTATGGAAATCTGGGAAGAATTTAATACCGACACCACCTGCACCTAACAACATAAATGGGGCTAGAAAGGTACCCGTGTCAATCACAAAACGCGCAATCCCATAGGTTTCAAGATCCTGGGGGTAGACAAGTATAGTACTCACAGCAGCCACTGCCACTGCAATATAATTGACCATACTTTGCTTGATACTCTGCCTCTGGATTACACCCATAATGGTTAAATGATAATTGAACGTTGACGGCAAGAGCCTAATTGATAATGATGACTTAGAACAATCCGTTCTATCCGTCAAAAATTAGCAACTCTGAATGATCAATCATCAATTATTTTAGTCAATTTTCTTGTTGATACTATCTTTCAATCCGAATAAGGCATCTTTTGCATCATCTACCAAATCACGAAATGAAGGTTCTTCATTTGGATCTTTTTCCGCTGGCTCTTCAAAAGCTTCTAGCTCTTCTATGATTTGGTCGTTATCAATTGATTCAGCCGTTTTTATGTGCTTTTCTTTGATCGCATTTGCTTGTTCCTCAAGCTGTCCACCAAGATCTTTTGCTTTCTCAACTGTTTCATCCAGTTTTGCTGTAGTATCTCCTAGGATAGCCTCTGCCTTGTCCTTCAAATCTGTCCCACCTAATCCTCCAGCAGCACCAGCGATGCCAGCACCGACACCAGCGATTTTTCCTTTTGCATCATCCAGTTTTTCTGCCAAACCCTCTTTGGCTCCCTCTACTTTTTCAGCAAGACCGTCCTTCGCTGCTTGTACTTGATCACCCATTGATTCTTTTACGGAATCAAGGTTATCAGTTAAGCCTTCTGTAGACGGAAGTTCTGGTAGACTTTCTTTGGCTGCCTCAACTGTTTCGTCAAGTTTTGCAGTTGCATCGCCGAGTACTTCACTTGCCTTATCTTTTAAATCAGTAGCACCTAGTCCTCCGGCTACTCCTGCAACTCCAGCACCAACACCAGCGATTTTTCCTTTTGCGTCATCCAGTTTTTCAGTTAATCCCTCTTTAGCACCTTCTACAGTTTCTGCAAGGCCGTCCTTAGCCGCTTCTACTTGATCACCTAATGATTCTTTCGCAGCATCCAATTTCTCAGCAACACCCTCTTTAGTTGGAAGTGATGGAAGGTTTTCTTTCACTGCTTCTATGTCTTCTACTACTGATTCTTTGGCTCCGTGTAATTTTTCTGTTATTCCTTCAGCTGACGGAGTTGTTTCATCTGGTGCTTCGATTAATCCTTCAATCTCATCAGCTTCAAGTTTTCCAGTTGTTTCGACTCTTGTATTGTCAACTGGAGTTTCTGGTAAATCAGGCAATACTAAATCCTGATCGTACTCATTTTTGACCTCTGAGGCTTTAGTAGCTTGGCCTTTCATTTCTTCAATTCGCTCTGATACAGCATCTTCAATCGGTTGTCCTTTATGCTCACCTGTTAGTTTTGTATTCTTTAAAGCATCGAGGTGGTTGTTTTCCATTAGTTCTTCCAGGTTGTCACCTTTTTCTGCTGTTTCAGCAGCGTCTTTTTCAGCAGCGTTTGAAAACTCTTCAAATTTAGCGGAAGCTTTATCTTTCGCATCGCTTAATACTTCACCTGCTTCACCTAATTTTTCAGATAACGTCTCTTTGGCCTTATCAACCATTGGCGCCATTTCTTCCATTTTATCTGCTGCAATATCTTTAAACTCACTTGCCTTCTCCATGACCACTTTTGCCGCCTCATCTAATTGACCTTCAACATCCTTACTTGATTTCTTAAATGCACTAAATAATTTATCGAAAAATCCCATGATGGTTTATCTTTTTTAGTTAAAAAATGAAGCTGCAATATACCAATTTTCGAATTAATAAATAACGCATATTCTATGAACGATTGGAAATCATAGATAAACATCGTAACTTGGCATCGCTTTAGGGGTGTCCGTGTAGATTGGACTGAGATTATACCCTTTTTACCTGATCTGGATAATGCCGGCGTAGGAAAAAGCAATCAGCAAACAGAAACGATTCTGCGTTTGCCTCATCATCAATCTACCGTTCCCTGCAAATAGTACACTATGATCAGTATCATTGTCAATAACAAGGAACAGGAAATCGAACAAGATGCAACCATCTTGCAACTGCTTTCTAATAATGAAATTACTGAATTTAAAGGACTTGCAGTCGCCATCGACTATCAAGTAATTTCGAAATCTGATTGGGAGCTTCATCAACTAAAGCAAGGAAACAAGATAACGATCATCAGTGCCACCGCAGGCGGTTAAAACAGTTTAAAAGAAAACAGTGTTATGTTAAAAAGAAAAAAAGAAGCAGTCCCTACTGAAAATGCCCTTACTCGTGATCCATTTCCGGCATCTAAGAAGATTTATGTGCCAGGCAAAATCCACGACATCAAAGTTGCTATGAGAGAAATTTCTCTCAGTCCTACTACTTCCAAGTTTTCCTTCGGAGAGGAAGGTGAACCCAATGCACCGATTACAGTATACGATACGAGTGGTCCGTTCACTGATCCAAACGTAGAGATCGATGTCAAGAAAGGATTACCGTTGCTTCGGCAGCAATGGATACTAGATCGCGGTGATGTTGAGGAACTTGAAGGGATCTCTTCAGACTACGGCAACCAACGTCTCAACGATGAAACGCTTGATCCGCTTCGATTTAATCATTTGAAAAAGCCACTAAAAGCGAAACCTGGTAAAAACGTAAGCCAATTGCATTATGCAAAACAAGGCATCATCACCCCAGAGATGGAATACATTGCCATCCGAGAAAATCAGCGAATAGATGAGCTAGATGACATCGGACATCAACACCCAGGTAATAGCTTTGGAGCAAACACTCCTAAGACTCACATCACACCCGAGTTTGTCAGAAAAGAGATTGCAGAAGGCCGAGCGATTATACCAAACAACATCAACCATCCGGAAACTGAACCCATGATTATTGGACGAAATTTCCTAGTAAAAATAAATGCGAATATCGGAAACTCAGCCGTCTCATCTACCATAGAAGAGGAAGTAGAAAAGTCAGTCTGGGCAACACGATGGGGCGCAGATACCATTATGGACTTGTCTACAGGGCAAAACATCCATGAAACTAGAGAATGGATTATCAGAAATAGTTGCGTACCAGTTGGTACTGTACCAATTTACCAAGCATTGGAGAAAGTAAAGGGTGATCCAGTAAAACTTACTTGGGAAATCTTCAAGGATACATTGATTGAACAAGCAGAACAAGGAGTAGACTATTTTACCATACATGCAGGCGTACGACTTGCTTACATTCACCTAACTGCAAAGCGAGTTACAGGGATCGTATCACGTGGTGGCTCTATTATGGCAAAATGGTGTCTTGCTCATCACCAAGAAAGCTTCTTGTATACGCATTTTGAAGAGATCTGTGAAATCATGAAGCAATATGATGTTGCATTTAGTTTAGGAGATGGTTTACGACCAGGCTCGATTGCTGATGCCAATGATGAAGCACAGTTTGCTGAGCTGGAAACACTAGGAGAATTGACAAAAATTGCTTGGAAACATGATGTTCAGGTAATGATTGAAGGTCCCGGACACGTTCCAATGCATATGATCAAAGAGAACATGGAAAAGCAGTTGAAAGAATGTCATGAAGCACCGTTCTATACACTTGGACCATTGACGACGGACATCGCTCCTGGATATGACCACATTACTTCTGGTATTGGTGCTGCGATGATCGGATGGTTTGGAACAGCAATGCTGTGTTATGTTACACCAAAGGAACACCTTGGATTGCCCAATAAAAAAGACGTAAAAGATGGTGTTATAACGTATAAAATTGCAGCACACGCAGCAGATCTGGCAAAAGGACATCCTGGAGCTCAGATCAGGGACAATGCGTTGAGTAAAGCCCGTTTCGAGTTTAGATGGAATGATCAATTCAACTTATCCCTAGACCCAGTAACTGCAAAGGAATACCACGATGAAACATTACCAAAAGACAGCTCTAAAATAGCTCATTTTTGCTCCATGTGTGGCCCAAAATTCTGCTCGATGAAAATTACGCAGGATGTTCGGGAATATGCAAAAGAGAAAGAAGAAATGGAACAAGGAATGAAGGAGAAATCTAAAGAGTTTATCGAAGGTGGCGCAGAAATTTATAAATAGCTGTTTAGTGCTTAGTTATTCGTACTTAGTTCTTAAGAGAGAACGTGGAGCACTAAGAACTAAGCACTAACAACTAAGCACAAACAAATGATTTACGTTCTTACAATTGCTGGATTTGATCCCTGTAATGGGGCTGGACTGACAGCAGATGTCAAGACCTTTGAAGCGCAAGGTGTTTATGGGTTAAGCGTGTGCACTGCAGTGACAATTCAACATGAGTCAGATTTTAAGGGTGTTGAATGGGTGAAGCAGGAAACAATTTTACAACAATTGGCGATATTAAAAGAAAAGTATATCTTTCAATATATTAAAATAGGATTGATAGAAAATCTGTCGGTAATGAATGCAGTTGTTGATGATTTAATAAACTACAATCCTAATATTAAAATAATCTGGGATCCAATACTGAAAGCAAGTGCAGGATTTCGATTTCATGGAAAATTTGAACGGGAATTATTCACGAAAGTGGCTAAGAAATGTTACTTAATAACCCCTAACCAAAGAGAGTGGGCTCAATTATTCGGACCTAGAATAGAAACTGATATTGCAACAAAATTCACGAATGTTCTGTTGAAAGGCGGACATGCTAGAGGTGAATTATCAACAGATACCTTGTTCCAGAAAGGAGAGGTGACTCGATTCTCAAATTTAAGAATTGACGGTTCGAAACATGGAACTGGATGTGTCTTATCTGCTGGGATTGTAGCGCAATTGGCAACAGGGAACTCCCTAAATTCGGCTTGTGAACAAGCCAAGAAATATGTAACTAAATTTATAAAAAGCACAGAGAATTTACTTGGAAAACACCACTACATACAAGAACGTTAAACGCTTACAAGTCATCACTCAAGATTTGGATGGAATTTCTCACAAAGAACAAGCAGAGATAGCCTGTAAAGGAGGTGCAAAGTGGATACAACTGCGTGTTAAGAATCAGTCTTCTTACATGATTTGGAAGTCTATTGCATTGGCTACACAACGAGTTTGTAAAAAATATGGCGCTACATTTATCGTTAATGACAACGTAGAACTAGCAGGAGAACTGGAAGCAGATGGTGTGCATTTAGGTGAACATGATATGCTGCCTCAAGAAGCGGTTGCGCTCCTAGGAGACAACTTCATTATTGGAGGCACAGCACACAGTTTCAGGGATATTCAGTTTTTGTCTTATGCTTGTGTAGACTATATTGGACTCGGTCCTTTCCGACGCACTTCTACAAAAAAATTGACTAAACCCACTTTAGGCTTTTCTGGTGTGCGCGGTATCATTAATCAGTGTATTCATGAAAAGATAAAGACACCAGTGATATCGATTGGTGGCTTGCGACCAGCAGATATTCCATTTCTAAAAAACATTGGAGTGTACGGATTTGCTGTCGCTTCAGGCATCAATCAAGCAAAACAACCGTCTGAAGCTTGCATACAGTACTTAAATGCCATCTCAAAATAATTGACTATGCTAAAGATTGCTGATAAATCATTTAAATCAAGACTGTTTACTGGGACGGGCAAATTTGGTTCGAATCAGGAAATGCGGACTGCAATTTTAGCGGCAGAATCTGAATTGGTGACCATGTCCTTACGTAGAGTAGATGTTAGAAATAAACAGGATGATTTGCTACAACATCTACAGCATCCTTCTATCAATCTATTGCCCAACACCTCTGGTGTGCGAGATGCTAAGGAGGCGGTGTTTGCTGCACAACTTGCCAGAGAAGCACTGGAGACCAATTGGTTGAAGCTGGAAATTCACCCTGATCCAAAATACTTAATGCCAGATGCGATTGAAACGTTGAAAGCAACGATAGAACTGGTTAAGCTTGGTTTTATTGTATTGCCTTATGTGCATGCTGACCCAGTGCTGTGCAAGCAGTTAGAAGAGGCAGGTGCTGCGGCAGTGATGCCACTTGGCTCGCCTATCGGTAGCAATAAAGGATTGGCAAGTAGGGAATTTCTGAAAATCATCATTGAGCAAAGCACGGTGCCTGTTGTCGTGGATGCTGGTATCGGAGCACCGAGTCATGCTGCGGAAGCGATGGAGCTAGGTGCTGATGCCGTTTTAGTTAATACTGCGATTGCCGTTGCAGGTGATTCTGCTGCGATGGGCCTTGCGTTTAAGCTTGGTGTTGAGGCTGGTCGGTTGGCTTTTGAGGCTCGTTTAGGTGGGGTGTCTGACCAAGCGGTTGCCAGTAGTCCGTTGACTTCTTTTTTGGATTAGGTGTTGTTCTTAGTGGGAAATTTTTTCCAATTGGGTATATTTTAATCATTTTGATAGAACGTATTTCCTAATTCTACATTGATTTATCTTTCCAATTATTAATTCCCAACTAAATAATTATCAATTCTCAATTATCAATTCATCCAACATTTCCTATCTTTGCGCAAAACAACAAGCGATGAAATACGATGTAACAGTTATAGGGTCAGGACCTGGAGGTTATGTAGCAGCAATCAGATGTGCCCAATTAGGCTTTAAGACAGCGATCATAGAACGGTACAGTACACTTGGAGGCACTTGCCTAAACGTAGGCTGTATTCCCTCTAAGGCTTTGTTAGATTCTTCTGAGCATTATCACAATGCTACCCACCGATTTACAGAACATGGAATCGATGTGACTGGCGTTAAAGTGAATATGAAGCAAATGATCAAACGGAAGAATGAAGTGGTTGATCAAACCTGTAAAGGTGTGGATTATCTCATGAAGAAGAATAAGATCACTGTCTATCACGGACACGGTTCTTTCGCAGGAGCAAATACCATCAGTATTGCTAAGAATGACGGATCAACTGAAACGATTGAAACAGATAAAACCATCATCGCAACAGGCAGTAAGCCAATCGCGCCCGCTTCGTTTAATTACGATAAAAAACGAGTCATCACCTCTACTGAAGCATTAAACATCGATAAAGTGCCTAAAAGCATGACGATCATAGGTGCAGGAGTCATTGGCCTTGAGTTAGGCTCTGTTTACGCTAGACTTGGCACCAAGGTAGATGTAATTGAATACGCAGACAAAGCGCTTGCTACCATGGACAAAGACGTAAGCAAGGAACTCACCCGATCAATGAAAAAATTGGGCGTGAAATTTCACTTCAAATACATGGTAAAAGAGGTAAAGGGAACGGCCCGTAAAACAAAATTAGTCGCGGAGCACCGTGACTCAAAAGAAACATTGACCATCGACGCTGATTACTGCCTTATCGCAATTGGGAGATACGCCTACACAGACAAACTTGGACTAGAAACCGTAGGCATTAAAACAGACGACCGTGGACGAATTGAAGTAGACGAGCACCTCCAAACCAACGTGCCAGGCGTTTACGCTATCGGTGATGTCATCAAAGGAGCGATGCTAGCGCACAAGGCAGAAGAGGAAGGCGTATTCGTAGCCGAAACCCTCGCAGGTCAGAAGCCGCATATCCATTATCACTTGATTCCAGGTGTCGTGTACACATGGCCCGAGGTTGCAGCAGTAGGATATACGGAACAAGAACTTAAGGACAAAGGCACTCCAATCAAAATAGGCAAATTCCCATTCAAAGCCTTAGGGCGTGCACGTGCAAGTATGGATACGGAAGGCATGGTCAAAGTCATTTCTCACAAGGAAACTGATGAAGTACTTGGTGTTCACATGGTTGGGCCTCGAGTAGCAGATATCATCGCAGAAGCCGTAACTGCAATGGAGTTTAGAGCATCAGCCGAGGATATTGCTCGTATGAGTCATGCGCATCCAACCTATACTGAAGCAGTGAAAGAGGCCGCGTTAGCCGCTACAGACAATCGTGCTTTACACGTGTAGATGCTGAACATTTACGGTTAATGGATTGAGGTGAACGCATTGGACGCTAGTTGTACGTCTATTGTTTGATCAATCCTAAGGATTGCAATCGGTTAGAAACGCCTTCAAAACCAAGCAAAACTGAGCCAAGCAAGGTCGCACTAGGTTGATTCAAATCCCAATCAATCTCTCAACTCTGCACTCCAAATAGAAATGCGTTGCTCCGCATAGTTGATTACCACAAGCAAATCATCAGCACTTATAGCGGTGGTAAGCACTTGGTCATTCTTAAACCCTTTAAACAAGCAGAGTTCCAGTCGATCCTTGTGATTGGGGTAAGCACTTAGGTAATGTTCTGCTTTTAAGCGAACAGTTTCGAAGGAAAACCAGTTATCCATATCCAAGCGGTAGAGCCAGAGCGCAAAGGCATAAGAAGCTAAGTGGGCATCTTCAAAGCGCTCAATGAAAAGACCATCTAGTGTACGGGCTGCGATTTTTGCTGCTTGGGGATTGTTAAACCGATCCGTGCAAATTTGTTTGATCTCATCAGCCACATAATCTTTTAGATAGCAGTCGACTCTTGCAGTATCTAGGAATTCTTGCGTGCCATCTATTTTTTTTGTTTCATGCTTCAACCCCCAATTGTCAAGGATGACTCCATCGTACATAGCAAGGCGAAAAGCTTCAGAGGGATCGACTTCAAACATGGCAACAAGCTCATCGAACTTGTCTTGCCCGAATCCCTGAATTTCGTTGAGCTGAGATAGGCTTTTTAACCGTCTTCCTGGTATGGCGTTTCGGACACCAATGATTCTGGAGGCGACTTTTTCCCCAATCCAGTTTCCTGTAGGCTGTTTTGAACTTTTTGGTGCTTGTGCAAGCAGCACCTCTGCATTTCGGACTTGATTGATAAATGCAAGCGTTCGCTTTGCTACAATGGGTTTAACAGCTTGGTCGGAGAAATTGGACATAAGATTATTTTTATATTCATGATAAATATAAAAACTTCATTACAATTATTAATGGTTAATATTTTGAATATGCAATATCTTTTGAAAAAAGACACACTATGGCTTCATCCACAAGACCAACCCATGCCCAATCAAGACAAACTGCCCTACGATAAACCAAAACAAAGGCCTTGTCAAATGCTGAAACCCGACAACAGAACTGCCCCACTCCAAAATACTTCCACCAAACCAGCTCACCTGTCGAAAAGCGCAAAAACCACCACACAACCCCAGTATTGTCAATAGACTAATCCCCATGTGTAACCAAACGAGCCAAGGAATTAACTGAGCGCTGCGACGCTCCAGTATCCAGTAGATTAACATTAAAAATAAGACAACACCCATTAAAAACAACACAAGTAAGCCTCTGGTCAAGCCAAGATTAGGACCATATGATACAAGCCGAATCGGTATTCCCCAAAACGACATGCCACTGCCCGCTAGCACTACAAGCACCAGCATTGGCAACCAATATTGAATGATCTGTAAACTGTTTCCTTTCAAAATAAATACATACTCATTATCAATTGACTTTCGACCTTTGTATATTTGCTTTTCGTACATAAAAAACAAACGACGAACAATAACAAAGCACTATTTGTTAGTACTAAACACTAAATTACTAATAACTAAGTACTAAGCACCAATTACGAATATGAAATTACAAAATTACGCACTAGGCAAATGGATAACTGGAGACGGAGATGGGAAAGAACTTTTCAATGCCATCACAGGAGATGTAGTGGCTACAGCAAGTAGTAAAGGATTGGATTTCAATGAGATGATGCATTACGGTAGAACCGTTGGTGGGCCAGCGCTTCGAAAAATGACCTTTCACGAACGAGGGAGAATGATCAAAGCACTTGCCTTGCACTTACATGGAATCCGAAAAAAGTTTTATCCGATCAGTGCTGCGACGGGTTGCACAAAAGGAGATAGCTGGATTGACATAGATGGTGGAATCGGTACACTCTTCGCTTACGCAAGCTTAAGAAAGAAATTTCCGAATGAGACTTATTTTGTAGACGGAGAAGCAGCGACACTATCCAAGGGTGGAACGTTTATCGGCCATCACATCATGGTACCAAAACCTGGCGTAGCCATTCATATAAATGCGTTTAACTTCCCGATCTGGGGAATGCTTGAAAAAGTTGCGGTCAACCTTCTAGCAGGTGTACCGGCAATTGTAAAGCCAGCAACCATCACTTCTTTCCTTACTGAAGCCTTTGTAAAAGAGATTGTAAAATCAAAGATATTGCCTGATGGCGCCCTTCAGTTAATCTGCGGATCAGCAAGAGGGATTCTCGATCATGTCACCTCTCAAGATGTCGTCACCTTCACTGGGTCGGCTACCACTGGAATCATGCTAAAGTCAACGCCACAGGTACTCAAAGAAGCGGTTCCTTTCAATATGGAGGCAGATTCACTTAATTGCTCAGTGCTAGGACCAGATGCAGTGCCAGGAACGCCCGCCTTTGACTTGTTCATTAAAGAAGTGCGCAAGGAGATGACCGTTAAGTGCGGACAAAAGTGTACGGCTATTCGTAGAGTCATCGTTCCTGAAAACCTAATGGAAGATGTGCAAATCGCACTAGGAAAACAATTAGCTAAAACAACCATTGGTGATCCATCTGTAGAAGGCGTCCGAATGGGAGCATTAGCTGGAAAGGTTCAAGTAAAAGAAGTGAGAGAACGGATTGAAGAGCTACTCCAAACTTCTCAAATCGTCTATGGTGATCTGGAACGCTTTGAAGTTGTGGGAGCAGATAAAAACAAGGGCTCGTTTATGTCACCGATCCTCCTGAGAAACGACGATCCATTCAATAAAACAGATGTACACAATATTGAGGCTTTTGGTCCAGTAAGTACCCTAATCCCTTACAATGGTCTTGATGAAGCTGTAGAACTGGCAAAACTTGGTAAAGGATCACTCGTTTGCTCAATTGCAACTGGGGATAACAAAATTGCAAGGGATTTTGTGCTTAACGCTGCATCACACCATGGTAGAATTCTAATCATAAACGAGGAAAGCGCTGCAGAGAGCACTGGCCATGGATCTCCAATGCCCATGTTAGTGCATGGTGGCCCTGGACGAGCAGGTGGTGGCGAAGAAATGGGCGGTATGCGTGGGGTAAATCACTATATGCAACGCTGTGCAATTCAAGGATCACCAACTACGATTACAGCAGTGACCAATCAATATCAAATGGGTGGAAAACAAACAGAAAAGCCAGTACACCCGTTCCGTAAGCACTTTGAAGAACTGGAAGTTGGCGAAACAGTCATTACGCACAAGCATACCGTTACTGAAGCAGACATTGTTAATTTTGCCAATGTGAGCGGTGATAATTTCTACGCACATGTAGACGCGACTTCCCTTGATGGAACCATCTTCGAGAAACGAGTTGCACATGGCTATTTTGTATTGGCGAAAGCCGCTGGGTTGTTTGTTGATCCTAAAAAAGGTCCAGTTTTATTAAATTATGGTCTAGAAGAATGTCGATTCGTGAAGCCAGTGTATCCAGGCATGACGATTGGCGTAAAATTGACGGTAAAAGAGAAAGTTGATCAGGAAAAACGCGAGGAAGAAGACATTGCAAAAGGGATCGTAAAGTTCCTAGTTGATGTTTATGATGAAACAGGAGAATCTGTAGCAATTGCAACGATTCTCACAATGGTTAAAAAATTAAATCAGGAATAATGGAAGTAACACTTCAAGGACACGTAGAAACGCAAATTCAAAATGGAGTTGCAACAATAGAATTTTTTCACCCTAGAAGTAATTCTCTTCCTGGGAAGTTGCTAGAAAAACTCGCCTTATCAATAACCAAAGCTGGAGCCGATGATTCTATAAAGGTCATCGTATTGAAAAGTGCTGGAGAGCGTGCTTTTTGTGCAGGAGCCAGCTTTGACGAACTCATTGCGGTAGATAGCATGGAAACTGGTAAGAAATTTTTTAGTGGGTTTGCTAATGTGATTAACGCTTGTCGAATTTGCCCAAAGTTTATTATTGGACGAGCGCATGGCAAAACAGTTGGTGGTGGTGTAGGGATTGCTTCTGCAGTTGACTATTGCTTGGCAACTAAGTATGCTTCCGTTAAATTAAGTGAATTGGCAGTTGGGATTGGCCCGTTTGTTATTGGGCCTGCGGTAGAACGAAAAATCGGTCTTTCAGCAATGAGTCAACTCGCTATCAATGCAACGGAATGGCAGACAGCAGAATGGGCGAAAGCCAAGGGGTTATTCACGGAAGTGTATGAAAATGCACAAGAACTAGACAATGCCATTGCCGAATTAACGCAAAAATTAACAAGTTCTAACCCAGAAGCCATGCGACTAATGAAAAAGGTCTTCTGGGAAGGAACAGAACACTGGGATAAGTTATTAGCCGAAAGAGCCGAGCTGTCTGGAGAACTTGCGCTATCAGAATTTACTCGAAATGCCATAAATAAATTCAAAAGCAAATAGTTTTGTTTGTCATAAAGGCTAAACCGTTTTTCATTTTAACTATCAACTATCAATTAATTCAACGTGATCACTAGCAAAAATTCCATTTCATCCGAGACACTTTTGAAAGCTTATAGCTTGATGTCAACAGCTAGGGCAATGGCAGAATTGTACGAGGAAAAGAAGGCTGTCACTTCAAAATATGTACATGCCACATCAAGAGGCCATGAAGCTATTCAACTCGCTTTAGGTATGCAATTATTGCCACAAGATTACTTGAGTGCTTATTATCGAGATGACTCCATTTTACTAGGAATTGGTTTGGCTCCTTTTGACTTGATGTTGCAATTGTTAGCAAAAGTACATGATCCATTTTCTGGTGGTCGAACCTACTATGCTCATCCTAGTTTGAAGGATGATGATAAACCTAAAATCCCACATCAATCCTCAGCGACAGGGATGCAGGCGATTCCTACAACAGGTGTCGCCATGGGCATTCAATACAATGAGAAACAAGGATTGGTAGAATATGAGGGGAAGCGCCCTGTTGTAGTCTGTTCTCTAGGCGATGCCTCGATTACTGAAGGAGAAGTTTCAGAAGCCTTTCAAATGGCAGCGTTGAAGCAATTCCCAATCTTGTACTTGATTCAGGATAATGAGTGGGATATTTCAGCACACGCGAGTGAAATACGTGCAAACGATGCCACTGCCTATGCAAAAGGCTTTCAAGGCATTGAGGTACGAACGATTGATGGGACTGATTTTGAAACGTCTTACCTTACGATAAAAGAAGTCTTGAAAACGATACGAAAAGAGCGTAGACCATTTATCATTCATGCAAAAGTCCCCTTGTTAAACCATCATACTTCTGGTGTCCGTATGGAGTGGTACCGAGATGATCTAGAAGAGTCTTGGGCACGCGACCCTTATCCAAAACTTAAACAATATCTCCTTGATTCCGGCATTGAATTGGCTGATATTAGCGCCTTGGAAGAAGAGGCTAAGTATGCCGTCGAAAGAGATTATAATTTTGCATTGGCTTCTGATGATCCTAGACCAGAAGACTTGTATACCCATGATTTTGCGCCTACCCCAGTTACAGAAGAAAAAGGCGTACGCGAACCTTCAGATAAGGAGCCAACAGTGATGGTAGACAGTGCTTTGTTTGCGATTCAAGAGTTAATGGAGAAGCACAAAGAGTGTTTGTTATATGGCCAGGATGTAGGCGGTCGCCTAGGCGGGGTTTTCCGTGAAGCGGCAACTCTAGCACAGAAATTTGGTGACGATCGGGTGTTTAATACCCCAATACAAGAAGCGTTTATCATTGGTAGTACGGTGGGCATGTCTGCCGTTGGCTTGAAGCCAATTGTAGAGGTGCAGTTTGCTGACTACATTTGGCCAGGGCTCAATCAACTGTTTACAGAGGTGAGTCGAAGCTGTTATCTATCCAATGGTAAATGGCCAGTGAGTTGTGTTTTGCGCGTACCAATTGGCGCTTATGGTAGCGGTGGACCTTATCACTCAAGCAGTGTGGAATCAGTGGTCTGTAATATCCGTGGCTTGAAAATCGCTTATCCGAGTACGGGTGCTGATTTGAAGGGCTTGATGAAATCTGCCTACTATGATCCAAATCCTGTAGTGATCTTTGAGCACAAGGGTTTGTATTGGTCAAAAGTACCAGGAACAGAAGCAGCACGGACGATAGAGCCAGATGAAGATTATATTATCCCGTTTGGGAAAGCTCGTTGTGCATTGGCAGCAGAGGAAGTGAAGGTGGAGACTGGAGCGTCGTTGGTTGTAGTCACCTACGGAATGGGGGTGCACTGGGCGTTGAATGCTGCGAAGGCATTTCCTGGTCAGATAGAGGTGTTGGATCTTAGGACATTGCATCCGTTGGACGAAGAAGCGATTTATGCCTCAGTACGCAAGCATGGCAAGTGTTTAGTAGTGACTGAGGAGCCTGTTAGTAATACGTTTGCTCAAAGTGTGGCTGCTCGGATACAAGAAAACTGTTTTGAGCAATTGGATGGTCCTGTTCGCACGATTGGGTCTGCTGACATGCCTGCTATTCCGTTGAATTCTGTATTGGAACAGACTATGATTCTGAGTGCAGATAAGGTGGAGAAGGCAATAGATAGTTTGTTGGCGTGGTAGTTTTATAGTTAACCAATTTCCCAAATCTTAATTCGAGATGTTTTTATTCTCGATCGCTTCCTTAACGGCATCGGTTCCGTTGTTCTTCCGAAGAATATAAATTTCTTAGCCTTTTTCCCTTCCTTTTTTGTACAATAAAACGACTTTTGAACGACTTTATGTCTTTACTTTAAACATTGTTTATCAACACTTTGTATATAATTTAATTTGAATTTCACCTTGTTTTTTAGTTGGACAACTCCCTTTTTTTGACCGTTTTTTATCAACGTGTCCTCCTCTACTTTTGCACTGTAATTATTGATCAACTAGAATTTTTAATCAAAGAAGATCAGTACAACATTTGTAAAAACATTAAATATTAAAAAACAAGAAATTATGAATTTTTCATTCAAAACAACAAGCCTATTTTTCCTAACATTTATCATGCTTACAATTACAATTATTGGTAACGCTCAAAAGTCAATCATGCAAAAAGAGAATGAGTGTCTTCAACAGTATGAAGGTAAGTTATTAGATTTTGAACGTAACAATGGATACAAGACTCAAGATGCTAAACTCGTTCATTTTGAAAATGAAGACGTTTGGTTTGTAGGTAGAATTTCACAATCTGACAACTTGCTTGATGAAGCTCCTAGTCAAAAAGGGACATCTGTTGGTACAATTTGGGTGCGTCCAAAATCAGCTGCTATGAAGAAAGAATTAAGAGAAGGAGTTTATCAAATGTCCTTAGTTCCTTTAAAGGAAGTTGAAAATTCAGCACAATTGGCAATTAGACCAGGTTCTAAGTCTAGTTTTATGGCGGCTAACCAATTGGCAACAGTTCTCCAATACCAAGGAGTTCCTATGTCTCCAGGCGAAGCAGCTCAATTACAAGGTTGCAACCCAAATCGCATGTGTCCAACGGTAAAGGATGACATCAGGCAGCACTATCAAGCGTTGGCAAACAACAATTGCCTCATCTATGAAGTTCGAACAAGATGCCAAATAAGATTTGCAGCTGTTGGTATGTGCTTCTGGACGAATTCATCAGAAGTCGTTTCTCCTACATCAGGGAATTGTACGAATCCATCTACAGTAGTCAGAACGTGGTACTTTTAATGAATCCTTTTAGTAAAGCAAAAAAGTCAGTCATTCTAGGAGAATGACTGACTTTTTTTGTTAGAACGTGGCTCAGAAAATAAGGTTATTCGTTCAATTAAAAGTAGATTCCAATTCTAATAAACGATTTCAATATTTGTTAATACCTTTGCGACGCATTTAAAACAGCATACAGCTCACAGATTATGAATCAATACCTCACAGACATCAGACATCAGCTGACAGAAAACAGCACCCACGCGTATCTCCTTCCGCGCACAGATCCACATCAAAGCGAATACATACCAGACTACTGGGAGATCGTCGCTTGGCTCACAAACTTTACCGGCTCCGCCGCAAATGTGACCATCACTCAAGACCATGCAGGTGTATGGACGGATTCACGCTACTTCATCCAAGGAGAAGATCAGCTCGCTGATTCAGACTTTAAACTAATGCGGCTCAAAGTTCCACATACCACTGAATATGCTGATTGGCTAAGAGATCATCTCAAATCTGGACAAACATTAGGACTTGATGGTCGATTGATCTCAAGAGCCCGATTCAAACAGTTAGAAAAAAAACTAGCAGGAAAACAAATCACCATCAACACCAATCTAGATCTGATCACAGCACTCTGGAAAGACCGTCCAGCATTTCCCTCAAAAACGATTCAGGATTTACCGGAACAGTTCTCTGGAAAAACTCGAGCACAAAAGATTGCAAAGCTGAGGATTCAAATGAAGAAGGCAGGCGTTAACGCACACATCATAAGCTCACTTGATGATATTGCTTGGCTATTGAACGTTAGAGGATCAGATACCGAGTTTACACCGCTACCAACAAGTTATCTATTTATCAATCAAGAGAATATATACTGGTTTGTCCACCAACATAGAATTACGGACACCTTAAAAAATGAACTCAATTCTAAAGGAATTGAGCTACTTCCATACGATGATATCGCTAAATTCCTGACCACCTTGTCTGAAGGTAGTAAGGTGATGATTGATCCGAAACGAAGCAGCCAATGGATAGTAGATGCGATTCCAAATGATTGTACAGTCGTAGAAGCAATGAACTTCACGACTGCAAGTAAATCACTAAAGAACGAAACGGAAATTCGGAATATCAAGGAAGCAATGGAACGTGATGGTGTTGCGTTGGTTCAATTCATGATTTGGTTGGAGGAACACCTTGGGAAAGAAACGATTACCGAATATACAGCATCTACAAAACTAAAATCGTTTAGAGCAGAACAAGAAGACTTTGTATCTCCTAGCTTTGCTACTATTGCTGGATATGAGGAAAACGGAGCGATTGTGCACTATCGTCCTACTGAAGAAACTGCTTTAGAATTGCATGCTCACGGCCTGTTTTTGCTGGATTCTGGAGGTCAATATCTTCAAGGAACCACAGATATAACGAGGACAATCAGCTTGTACAACGGACCAGCAACCGATCAGGAAATCCGTGATTTCACACTAGTACTCAAAGGACACATTCAGTTAGCAATGCAACAGTTTCCTGCTGGTACGAAAGGCTATCAACTAGATGTGCTAGCAAGGCAAGCGTTATGGAATGCTGGGATTAACTATGGTCATGGAACGGGGCATGGCGTTGGCTATTTCCTCAATGTACATGAAGGCCCACAATCCATAGGCACTGGAGCAACTGCCAATCCGAAATCAGCTATGCAGCCAGGCATGTTAACCTCTAATGAGCCAGGCGTTTACAGAGAAGGGCAATACGGTATTCGCATTGAAAATCTAATGATAACGGTTGAAAAAGAAGCTACTGAATTCGGACAATTCCTTGGTTTTGAAACGGTAAGCCTTTGCCCAATCGACCAATCATTAATAGACGTGACTTTGTTGACGTTGACTGAAATCACTTGGTTGAATGATTATCACAAGACGGTTTATGATCGATTGAGTCCGCGCTTGAAGGATGAAGCAAAGAACTGGTTAGCCGTTCAGACAAAATCGATAACAATTTAAAATAATGCTTACTTAAGAATATATTCCATTAATGAACCCAATATTTAATAAGGGATGAGTAAACTGTCAGCAGATGAGATATTAGAGGCCCTTCAGATTACTGAAGATGTGTTGGCAGTTTATCCGTATGGTAGTCGGGTTTACGGAACGGCGAGGGAGGATTCTGATCATGACTTCATTGTGGTTTTGAAGCGCGGGATGCTTGAAGGTGGTGCCTTTCGTCAGAACGCGATCTCTGACGACTCTGGTAGGATTCAAGGCGTGCTCTATAGTCGTGGCGGATTTATTGATGCTATTAATAATTATGAAATTGGGGCACTCGAGTGTCTTTCGCTTCCTGCTGATCAAGTGTTGTTCTGTAAGTGGCCGTTTAAGGTGTCTAACTGGCATCAAAAGACAATGATAAAAAAGGTGATCACAAAAGCCTCTGCCAGTCGGCACATTGCTGATTTGCAGGCGAAGTCAGGCTTTAAAGACAGAGCAAAAAAAGGGATGTTCCATGCGTTGAGAATCCTACATTTTGGACAACAGTTAAAGGCATATCAGAAGATTGTTGACTTTTCTGTTTGTAACGAATTGTATGTTGAATTTCAAGGGGTTGAAGATGATAATTTTGATACTCGGAATTATTATGAGGTGTTTGATCTGCTTGTAAAGGAGTTGAATAAGTAAGTCAATGTTTCTTTTACGAATCAGCCTTTATTGAATCTAGGGCAAGCTGTTCTAGTCTTTTAGTTATTATTTAGGCAATCATACACTTCTTTACACCAAATTAGTGCAACCATGCAATCATATTAATTATTTATTAATTTGATCTATAAGAATCGTTACTAAGGTAGCGATTTTTTTATTTGTGCGTACCTTCTAGAAAATCAAATTCAACCAACTACGCATTTATTTACGCGAAAAGTTGCACGCATAAATTAAAGTACGTACATTTACGGACAATTGAAAACATATGGACAACGAAAGGAAAATACAAATAGAAAGGTTCATTACCGACATTGATGCCCAAGTCGCAAGGCTGCTAAAAGAGAAGCAAGGTTACGTAGATATTTTAAATGCCTTCGGACACACCACCGCTACTACTAAAGCACTACTCGCTAAAAAAAGTGTTAAGAACTCCGATAGGTCTGCGCCCAATACAGCTAAAGACATTAAGTACGCGCACATTGAATTAGAAGTTAAGAAGATTGGAGAAGGGCAAAAGAAAGATATAGCTGATTCATTTATGAATACTTACAGCCACTTCGATAGGAAAGAAGTTAATAAAGTTTTAGCTAATAAGTTAAGTAAAATGAAACAAAAAGGTATGCTACTTTACACACTAAAGGAAGGGGACACTATAGGAGGTTATTATTCTGTACCTTCGTAAAATAAAACAGCTTAGTAGGTACTAACTACTAAGCTGCTTATAAAGGTCATACAACAGACCTAAAATTGTTTAACTGTTAAATACTTAAATCATGCGCAGAAGCATTAAAAGAGTGAGGATTAGTACAACAATCCATACACGGATTAGAGTTAAAACAACTATTCGTGTTAGGCGTTTAAAGTAATCGCTCTAGAACAATTAAAACAACACTCTAAACCACAAAAATAGAGACCGGCAAGTCTTTATGAAGTAATGGTCTAGTTTGTTAGTCAGGGAAAAATACAACCCGCAAGTTTGTATGAAGTACCTGACATTTTTTTATAAAGGTAACAATTATCCTGTTCATTGGCAAGCCTTAGATTTGTTTTCTGGTTCTGGTGGATTGTCAATCCTTCTTAGGATCAAACCCCAATGCCTTAACAAATCCTTCGTTAAACCGCGTTAAAGGTTCTTCAATGGTAGTTTTCTGTACTACCTTAATGCTAATTAAAGTTTTAGTGTAAACTTCTATATAATTGCCATTATTTAATACTTCCCACTGACTGCCATTCGTTTAGGATGCTTGATCGTATAAGCAAATCCTTCAGTGCTTGATTGTCCAGGAGCAAGGGATAGTTTCCATAATAGTTTACCGTATTCCTTTACATATTCTGCCTTACCTTTTTTGTCTAGAGAGACTTCTATTTCACTATTTTGAGAAACAGGGATTTGATCTAGTATTTCAATCTCAATTGGGATAGATTTTTTGTTGCGAACAACGACTTCATATCCGTAGGATTCTTTCTTGTTTAATTTTACGAATTTTGTGGTTGTATACTTATTGATTGGTTCTCGTTTTACAATGATATTTTCGTCTATCCCCATCGAAATCAGCAACGTATCTGAAGTAATATTTGGATCAATTGTCGATGTGCCTACAAACGCCCCTTCATAAAAAATATTTGTGGGTCCGCTGATCAGATTATGCCTTCCCCAATTGCTAATTTTGGCTAGGAGGAAAGCCGCTTGATTCAACTTAGGCACTGTGTGATAAACATAGTTGGTATTAAGATCGTAAGAGGTCAACGCAAGCATATTGATCTTTTGATCTGTCTCAATTGTTTGTTTCTTCATAATTTTATACTCTACACTAAGTTGGTTTTCTGTAATTTCTGTATTGTATTGATAACCATCATCTGTCGTACCATTTGAGATATAAGCCATGTTTTGTGAGGATTGGGCAAACACCTTATCCTTTTGTTTTGCGGGTGCCACTCTACGTTTGTAAACATTCGTATACAACGGTCGGAGGATCGGTCGATTGTTATCTAATGAAGGATTCCCGGTAGAAACAATCATGTCGATATTCGTCCAGTCTACTCCAGTATTCTGGTAAATATTGGCCTTGTAATTTAGTTTAACATCCTTCTCAATACCTTTTGATCGAATATCATACAATGGACTCCAGCCAGCATTACTAACGATGTAAGAACAAGAAATAGTAACTGACTGTGAACGATCTGAATCAATCAGTAAAACGATGTTGCTACTAGGAATATTGAGCGGTGCATTTAGCTCTTCCAACTGTCTTCTGACGTTACTTTTTTCGGTATTAATTGAATTTTGCTGCTTATGCAAGGCAGTTAGTTCCTTTCTAATTTCGAGTAGTTGTTTTTTGTAGGACGCGATTAGCTCTGTTACCTGTGCTGGTGTGTATCCCTTTTCTCCACCGCTGAGGTTCTTATGGTTATTAAGAATTTCTTCCATGCCTTTTAAAGTAACTCTTTGATCTTTAATCCAAGCTAGCTCTGCGTCAAATTCTTTGATTTGAGATTCTAGGATGTCTATTTTCGGTTTATCGACTTTCGGTGTTAGATAATTGTTTTGGTGCTTTACGGAGAGCAGTGTACTACTTGGGTTGTTATACTCTACTTGCAGGCTGCTGGGATTGATCGACGTCGAAATGCCTGTCAATATAAGTTCCTGTCTTCCTGGTTTTACTGTTGTGGTTAAGGTTCGTGTGATTTCAGCTTTTTGCTTGTACACTTTTACCTGTTTGATATTGGATTTGATGCCAGATTCTGCAAATAGAGAGAGTTTTATCATACACAACGTAACCAAAAACACTGTTCTTGTAATGTGTTTGATTTGTTTTTTTAATAAGGAATATGGTTGCGGCTGGATCAGGAGGTAATTTGAATTCGTCAATTTCATAGATCAATTAATTATGCGATAATGCTTAAAAGGAAGCATTATATGCTGGTTGTGAGGATAAGCCCCATTGATTTCAAATCAAAGATGCAAGGCTATCCTTGAATAAAAAATCGATACTTGGTAACCAACACCTTAAACATTGTGGATGCGCCTTTTGGATACGTAAACGAACAGCCAACTAATCTTCCTTTACGGAACAACTTTTATAATTCTTCCTGGGTTTTCGACTCCAATATAAAGATAACCATCATCTCCCATTTCGATTTCGCGGACACGTCCGATGCCTTCAAAGACCTTTTCTTCTGCTTTGACTTTATTTTCTTCAAGAGTGATCTTGGAAATGTAATCAAACTTTAAAGAGCCGGAGAGCAAACTACCCTTCCAATTACCATAACGCTTATGTGTTACGAAGTCCATACCACTGGGAGCAATGGAAGGTGTCCAATGACTGACGGGTTGCTCCATACCTTCTTTCTCAGTGCGGTTGGTAATCGGGATTCCGCTATAATTGACACCATAGGTTATCACTGGCCAACCGTAGTTTAAGCCTTTCTTTATTAAGTTAATTTCATCACCGCCTTTTGGCCCATGCTCATGTTCCCATAATTCGTTTTCCGCTTCACGGTAGACCATTCCTTGGGGATTTCGGTGTCCATAACTCCAAATCGATTTGACAGCACCTGATTGATTGTAGAACGGATTATCCTTGGGAATTTCTCCTGTCGTCGTGATCCGGTGTACCTTTCCGCAACCATTTTCCAAGGATTGAGGAAAAACACTTCTATTCCCTCGGTCTCCTACCGTAACGTAGAGAAATCCGTCCTTGTCAAACGCTATTCTTGAACCGTAATGGTGCTGCGTTTGATGGTAAGGTTGAGCAATAAAAATATCTTTCAAATTTGTTAGCGTATTGCCTTCAAGCGTAGCACTTGCAACTGCGGTCGTAGCTAAACCTTTAGCACCTGGTTTCGAGTAACTCAGAAACAATTGCTTGTTGGTATTGAAGTCTGGATGCAGTTTTAGGTCAAGCATCCCGCCTTGTCGTTTGTTGCGTACTTCTGGAATCCCCGAGACAGAAATCGGTCGGCCACCCGGTTTTATATAGCTAAGAGTTCCTTGTCGTTCTGTGAAGAAAATCGTACCATCTGCTGTGACTTCGATGGCCCAAGGAATCTGTAGGCCAGTGGCGATGGTTTCAAGTTTTACATCAGGTGTTTTGGCGATTGAGGTGGTTGCTGTTTGCTGGTTTTCGATATCGTTGAGGATATAATCTGCTAGGAGCTCAATTTCTTTTGTGGTGAAAGTTTTGTTGTATGCTGGCATTCCGTTTTCTGGTGTTCCATTGGTAATGCTTGCGATGATTTGCTTTTGACTGTTCCCGTATTTCCATTGGTGGTTTACAAAGTCATTGGACGTTTGACCGTGGCACCCTTGGCAGTGTTCTGAGAAGAGTGTTTTGGCGGTGGTGGCGGTTTGGCTTGCGGGTTGTTTAGGCGTGGTGGGGCTACTATTGTGTCTTGGGGTGTTTACGGGTGAATTCACTTTATTATTATTACAACTAAACACTAGCAATAGAATTGAGAATTGAAAGATGCGTATGGATATTAGTCTAATTTTCATTGTGATATTCCTTATTTTAATAACGCTTCGTAGCAATAAATTCAACTGAACGCATACAATAACTTAATTCAATTCTTTTCGTTAAAGATAAACAGACGTTTAAAGGCGTTTCTATTCAAGGAAAGCAATTGATTTCAGTTAATCAATAAAAATAGACAATCGATTTTATCTATTAATAATGTTTCTGAACTAATTTTTAAAATATTGATGAAAGTATGTTATTTTACTGGCACAATAAATTGATTTTATATGATTTTTCCGATTGGAGATGACCAGGTGCAAGGTGGAGCAAAACCAGTGTTTACGTATCTTTTCTTGGCTTTAAATATTGCGGTTTTCTTATACCAGTTTATGCTAGGACCAGCGAATAACCAATTTGTGATGGAGTACGGATCCATCCCAAGTGAGATCATGTCTGGGCAAGATTACTTCACCCTATTTTCTAGTATGTTTCTACATGGTGGTTGGATGCATCTGATCATGAACATGTTGTTTTTGTGGGTATTTGCAGATAACATAGAAGCTACCATCGGAAATATCCCATTTGTTGTTTTTTACATTCTAGGCGGATTGGCGGCCTCTGCTGGTCATATCTTTTTCAACATGGGGAGCAGCATTCCTTGTATTGGGGCAAGTGGAGCGATATCTGCTGTCCTTGGTGCTTATCTGGTTATGTTTCCAAAATCGAAGGTCAAAGTCCTTGTCATCTATTTTTTCAAGTCGATTCACATATCAGCCATCTGGTTTCTCGGATTCTGGTTTGCTCAGCAGTTTTTCAGTGTGTTTACTACAAGCTCAACGGGTGGTGGTGTTGCTTGGTGGGCGCACATTGGTGGTTTTGTTTTTGGGGCAGCTGTGGGCTGGTTCTTGCGGGAAAGGGATGAGCGTGGGCTAGTGGCTTAAGAAATGGTTTAACCAAGGCGAATGGAAGTAAGTTTGAATTAGAAAAGAGTCGTTACAAATGGTATTCGATCAACTAAAGTCTATTTCATTATTATCCCCAATATTCAAACTCTGACTCAATCCCTTAATGGAAGCATCATTTCCAATCACGGAAGAGTATAAAACAACACCCTCGATACGCGAAAAATGACCAATAATAGAGTTTTTGACAATGGATGAATTGATCACCGTATTTTCCGCCACGGTTACATCTGGTCCTACAATACTATTTGTAATTTTACACCCCTTTGCTATACTCACTGGATGGATGATAATACTGTTTTCGTAATCAGGCAGCACCTCATTTGCATATCCAGGTTTTTGAAGGAGAATGGCATTGGTTTCAAGCAACACCTCTTTTTTCCCACAGTCAAACCAATTATTGACATGAATCGAAGAAAAAGAAGTTCCATTTTCAATCATATGCTGAATGCCATCTGTAAGCTGAAATTCTCCTTTTGTTTTTACTTCGTTATTAATGTTAAATTCCAGCGCTTCTATTAATTTACGGACCTCAGTGCATTTGTAAAGCCCAACCAACGCCATATTCGACCTAGGGATTTTCGGTTTTTCGACAACCTTCAACACCTTACCAGATTCATCTAATTCCGCCACTCCAAAATTTCGAGGGTCATCGACTTTCTTAATGCCCAATACAGAGTTGGGAGTATGCAACATTTGCTTAAGATCCGCATCAAAAATCGTATCCCCTAATACGATAAATAGCTCATCCTCATTTACAATTGTTTCTCTAGCAGTCCAGACCGCATGTCCTAAGCCTAGACGCTCAGGCTGTTTGACATATTCCCGATTAATATTGGGATGATTTTCATCAATGTAATTCGTGATTTTATCTCCTAGGTAACCAATGACAAACACAAAGTCCTGAATACCTATTTCTACCAGCTGATCAATGATAAAAGAGATGATCGGCTTACCTGCTACAGGAAGCAAAGGCTTTGGTTGTGTATAAGTATGTGGACGTAGACGTGTACCCACTCCAGCCACTGGAATTAATGCTTTCATTTCAATGAATTAAAAATTGGATGCTAATATACACTTTTTTGACTGTTGAAATTGAGTGATTAGTACTTAGTGATTGGTAAAATGCAGTGTAGCAAACAACCTTCCGCTCTCCCAAGTACTAAGCACAAATTACTAATCGTCCTTGTCATCAGCTTCTAGTTGTTCACGCATTTCGTCCAATTCATCTTCAATCTCAGCAATACTTTCCTCAAGTGATTCATTGTATCCTAAGTCAGAATCTACTGAGGAACCAGTAATGGTAGTACTATTTTCTGGAATCTCTGTTGTCGCCTCTGGTTCTGGTGCAGGAGTATCTGGTATTTGGTCTTTCGCATTTTCTAGTGAAATTGGAGCATCCTCAACCCCTGGTGCAGCTACAACAATTTCAGGTGATTCAACACTTGTTTTTCTAAATTGAATAATCATCCAAACTGACGCTACTAAGCCAGCTAACAAAACCAATAGGGATAACCCCATCATGTCTTCACTATATTCCTGAAGGATAAAGAAATCGAACAATCCATGCAAGACAAATGGAATAACAAATGCTAAGATGATATGGCGTTGTTTATTTGCAGCATCAAACTTTGCACGGCTGATAAAATAGCCCATAATAGCACCAAAGACACCATGTGCTGGCACAGAAGTGAATATTCTTACAAGTACCGTCTCAAGCCCCAAGTCTGCAGCATACAAAGCGTTTTCAAGGGTGGCAAACCCCATCGCCATAATAACGCAGAAGACAATACCATCCATTTTCTCATCAAAATACGCCTTGGGCATCAGGTAGAACCGCATGGCGATGTATTTAAAAATTTCTTCTGTAAATGCGATAATGACAAATGCGTAGAGCAGTGTTTTGGCAATGCTTGTTGTATCTCCAAACCCAGCCATTGTACTGAGTTCCTGTGCAGCATATGCAGGAATAGTAATCGCCATACCAAGGAAAAACAACCCAACTATGTTCCGAGAGTCTTCTCTTTTTCTGTCGAGTGCCCATATACCCAAAGCAATCAAGATGCCGGGTAAGGCAGAGATCAATACAACTAAGCCTTCATTCATTTTACAAATAATTAAGGCTGTAAAAATATAAATTTGATCGTTAAGATGAAATTAATAACAAAGTTGAGTTTGCAAAAGGACAAACATTTAATCAATATTTCACCTATCCAGCAGTCACAGGAGTCAAGGCATAAACAATACCACTAACAATAGTAATAGCCAATACCCAATAAGCGACCCCAATAAAAATCCAACTTAAGTCTTTCTTCTCAAAAAGTCCTTTACTTACAAGTACTGGTGCTACATACATAATTGCCGGCATAAAGCCATGATACATACCATGTACAAACTGACTCATGCCTTCTTCCGTATGGCCTGCATACCTCGAAGAAGCATAAGCAATGACTCCAGCCATTAAAAGTGCACCAATCATGGTTACTGGATTCACTTCTTTCAGATCTTCTTCATTCAGTCCTGCCCCCTTCATCCAAGTAGTACCAAGTACTTTTGGATGATACCAAACCATTCCCAAAACCATCACAGAAATTGCTCCTAAAAGCATTGCTACATAATTCATAATTAAAGCTTTATTGTTAATAAAAGAATTTAATAAGGGTAGGCAGAATAAATTTAAAATTAATTTTTATAAATACTAAAATTACAAGCAATTTATTTTGAATTTCACGCGAACAGGCAAATTTAAAGGCACATTTTACGCCATCCTAGAACAGTAGAATAGCCACGTCCTCTAAAATACTTAAGCGTCTCCTCTCGACTCCGATCACTTGTCACCAAGACAAAATCGCCGCCCCAAGCCCCTAGTGACTTTGCAGCGCCCCAATAATCAGGGAAGAGTGCCTCTGGTACCAAAGGTAAGGTAAGTGCTTCCCCAACCACCTGTTCATGTCTCCGAAGCAATCCTTCAAAGGTTGTAAGATCATGGCATTCCTGCAGGGCAGCTGTAATCGCATCTAGTTTATTGATCACCGCAGTCTTATCAAACTTAGCTTCTCGGTAATGCTGAATACCTTCACGACTGTTTTGTTTCTGATTTAGATGTACGAAGTACAATTGATCACAGAAATCGGGCATCCAAGCAACAGGAACGTCCCGTTCAGAAACAGTGTACAACACTGCGCTTTCTGCACCAGCGCAAGCAATATCATATCCTGAGCCTCCAAAAGTAGTCTGTAACAACGCATATGGATCAACGTTTGACCATTGCGCCATTGCATAAATCATAGTCGAACTACTCCCTAATCCCCAATCTCTTGGAAATTCTAGGCGAGTCGTTACTTTCCACCCCTTATTAAGAACGTTAGAATTCAAGGCTTGTATCTGTTGAAGCACTTGGATTAAGCGGTTTTTTGGTGATGTAGCAGGTACTACTTTTGGATCAAGTGGTAAGTCGATCAACTCTTTCATCCAACAATGACCAAGATCATCATACCCTTCCCAAGAAATTTGCATGATTTGAGATGGACTAAATTCAAAGGATTGACCAAATTTTGTAGGAACGGCCAATGCCTTCGCACCATCAAGAACAAAATATTCTCCAGTAATCAGTAATTTCCCCTTGGCGTGAATGGTTATTGGCATATGGTATGTCGAATAGTGAATAACATTTTCCAATAAAATTGGTGCTTAATCTGTGTGAATCTGTGCAAATCTGTAGTGCTATTTAGTTTTGGGGTTCAGTTCATTTCCACGACAAATAACGGCTGTCGTTAAAAGGCGAAGAATAACTAAGCGGACTTCGTGTTCTGAATTAAATTCTCTGCACGTAAAGCATCAAGGAATTCCCTTACCGCAGTAAAACTAATCGTTTTTTCATTGAAATGCTCAACTGCAAGCTGTATCTCCTCTTTTGTAGCATTCATATGAATCAAGATATTCATCAAATGCATTTTCATATGGCCAAATTGAATCCCAGTCGTCACTAAGGACTTCACGGCTGCAAAGTTTTGGGCTAACCCAACACAAACAATGATCTGCATCAACTCCTTAGCATTGGGATTCCCTAGCAATTCAAGCGATCGCTTTGCTAATGGATGAAGATTCGTCAAGCCGCCTACCGTACCGACTGCAATCGGAAACTCGATAGAGAACCGAAACATTCCATCTTCAATAGATGCGCTTGTGAGACTTCTATATTGACCGCTTCGGGCAGCGAATGTGTGTCCACAGCCTTCAACGGCTCTAAAATCATTGCCTGTTGCCATAACTACAGCATCTATCCCATTAAAAATACCTTTGTTGTGTGTGGTAGCTCTTGCGATATCGTGATGTGCAATCCGTACGGCTAGTTCAAACTTTTTTGCGAAGGTTTCTGGGTCATCCTCTACCACTTTCCCGAGTGCTTCAATCGGGCATTCTGCCCATGCTTTCACTAGGCATTCTGGTGTATAATTTGAAAGGATAGCCATCACGATGGTTACTTCTCGTTCTGAATCATCAAATATAGCATGTGTTGCCACGAATCCTTTTAACGTCTTTGCGAATTGCTCTAGGACAGAATTAATGAAGTTGGCTCCCATTGCATCACACGTATTAAACGTACAATCTAACTGATAGTAACCTGATTCAATCTCTTTCTTATCAACTAATTCTACTTGAAGAATACCACCGCCTCTCTTGTCCATATTCGCTGTGATGTGTTTGGCTTCTTCAAGCAAGCGACTGCGTAGATCAGGGAAAACGCTTTCCAGTTTACTTTTTTTGCCGTGCCATAGAAAATGTACCTGTCCTACTTTAGTAACATCAGTAACTGTAGCCTTAAACCCGCCTCGATCCATCCAAAACTTTGCCCCAGCAGAAGCTGCTGCAACCACAGAACTTTCCTCAATCACCATTGGCACACAGTAGGTGGTTCCATTAATTACAAAGTTGGGAGCAATTCCGAAAGGGAGATAAAAATTGGTCAGCGTGTTTTCGCTAAACTCATCAAAGATTTTTTGCTTTTCTTCTGAATGGTGCCAGAAACCTGTCAATTCACGCATTACTTCTTCAGGGTTACGGAAAAAATTCTCCACGACCCATCGTAGCTTTTTGCGTTTTGAAAGTTTGGAAAAACCTGAATCTGACTTCATATTGGTTGCAAGTATCTAAAGTTTACTGTGAAATTATTAAATAATTAGCAAGATTCGCATTGTTCGTACAACTCATTTAGACAAATCTGCTTACAAATAGTAACAAACCAATTGCAAGTTAGCTCATTAGACACAAAATTTCCAGTAATTTCAACAAATTTACAATTCTTTCAGAAAAAAATGAAACAACAGTTTTAGCATAAAAAAACCACAAAATCTCTCACCTGCCCAGAATTCAAACATCTATCTCTTTTTTATTACCTTGCCAATTCAAATTATTGACTATGAGATTTGGTACCAAAGTAATACATGCAGGCATTGAGCCAGACGCTTCTACTGGGGCAATTATGACTCCAATTTTTCAAACCTCCACCTACGTGCAAGAAGCAATAGGTGTGAACAAGGGTTTTGAATATGCTCGAACGAAAAACCCGACGAGAAGCGTATTAGAAAAAAATCTGGCCGCACTGGAAAATGGAAAATTTGGAGTTTGTTTTTCCAGTGGTATGGCTGCAGTTGATGCCGTCATGAAGTTAATGAGTAATGGTGACGAGGTGATTTCTACGAATGACCTATACGGCGGTAGTTATCGAACATTTGTTAAAATATTTGAACGATTTGGTATGAAGTTTCACTTTGTTCCAATGAATGGGCTGGAGCAAATAGAAGCAAAAATCAACAAAAACACCAAAATGCTTTGGTTGGAAACGCCGACCAATCCTATGCTCAACATTATTGACATCAAAGCCATCTGCAGCTTAGCCAAGGCGCATAATATCATGGTTTGTGTTGATAATACCTTTGCATCGCCTTACTTACAAAACCCGCTTGACTTAGGAGCTGATATCGTAGTGCATTCGGCAACTAAGTATATTGGTGGCCACTCAGATGTAATTCATGGTGCAGTGATTTGTAAGGATGAGGAAATTGCTGAACAACTATATTTCCTTCAAAAGAGCACAGGTGCTGTTCCCGGGCCACAAGACTGTTTCCTAGTTCTAAGAGGCATTAAGACCTTACATCTTCGAATGGAGCGCGCTTGCCAAAACGCTAGGCAAATTGCTGAGTTTCTTAAAGGAAATGATAAGATTCAGCGGGTCTTTTATCCTGGTTTTGCAGAACATCCCGGACACGCAATTGCCAAAGCACAAATGCGTGATTTTGGAGGGATGCTTTCCTTTACACTCAAAGAAGATACATTGCAAGGCGCCTCAAAAGTCATGGAAAACACTCGACTCTTTTCATTGGCAGAGTCCCTTGGTGGTGTGGAGTCACTCATCGGGCATCCTCCCACCATGACGCATGGTTCTATTCCCCGCACGGATCGCTTAGCGGTTGGCATGACGGATTCACTGATCCGTTTAAGTGTTGGTATTGAGGACGTGAAGGATCTTATTGATGATCTAGATCGAGCGTTTCGCAATCATAGGGCTTAGTTTTCCTTGATTTAAGGGGAGGAGTCAAAAGAATACAATGCCGCTTTTTTAAAGAATCTGTTTTCTTCAATTATTTTGATTGCCCAATTCCTTACTAGTTCATCTTTAAATCGCTTTATTCAAAGTATACCAATCGTTCTGAATCTGTATTGTTTAATGCGTTACATTCTCCACCACCAAATGGAATTACCGTAGCTGTAAGCGTTGTTTGACCATCTGTTGATTGTGGATCGTAGAAGGATTGAAACCCGAAAGCAGCTATGCCATCTGCAGGAATAATTAATCCTGGACCATTGTACGTCCAAGTATGAATAAATCCATTGCTTCCTAGGTAATTCCAATCAGCATTTTGTACTGGCACTAATGCTGCAGTTGTCAAACCGATGTTCCAAACAAAGACAAGCCTTGGATCTGCTGGAATACGAACGATGATGACTGACCCATCAGTGGCCACACTGTCTAACTCAGTAACTTGAACAGCAACTTCTACTGCCGACATTCCAGCAATATTACCAGGCAGAATGGTCATTACGGGCGTAAGATCAGGACAAGGCACGGGACATTCACTTTGATCAGCAGTAACTGGCAACGTGATGCTAGTATCTTCATAATCGCAAGGGTCAAGCGGATCGGTTCCATCTAAGCACTCTGTATCATTGTTAACACCATCGCCATCACAGTCAAGCGTTGCTAAGGGATCTGCAGGGTCGTTTGTTAACACGGTGCAGATGTCTGTATTGTTGACAATGGCTTCTACACAAGGATTGGTAGTGCATAGCGGTGGACAGTCGTCGAGTTGCACTGTTACTCCAGCTTTAGCTTCGCAACCATTATTATCTGTAAGGGTAACCTTGTATACTCCAACAGCTAAATTACTTGCTGTAGAACCAGTATGCCCAGAACCCCATTGATAGGTAAACGGAGCATTTCCACCATCATTTACTACAGTTGCTGTTCCATTATCAAGGCTGTCGCAACCTACATTTGACACACTAAAAATGAGAGAGAACTCATCTGGCTCTACAATTGTTACTGACCCTGTGTTTGCGCAACCAATAGCATCAGTAATCGATACAGTGTATGTACCTGCTGCAAGACCTGAAACTGAAGCAGTATTTGCGCTATTGCTCCACTGATAAGTATATGGAGGTGAACCATTTGAGGGCGTTGCAGTTGCGACTCCATCAGCTAAGCCTCTGCAAGTCGGATCTGTTGATGTATTGTTGACCATCAGGTTGCAACCGCCACAGTTTCCTCCAGTTGCTGGATCTAGGCAGCGACGAATTTGAATAACACTTCCTTGTGCAGCACCAATATTGATGTTTTTTATTTCAAGAGAATTAATTTCACATCCTAAATCGAATTGTACTACACCAGATCCTCCATCGGCATTACACTCTATAACTCCAAATTTACCAGAATCACCTGGATTCCCAGGTCCTGTTACGAATGAAACCGTAGCTCCTGTGCATCCTGGCATTCCATTAATAAAAGTTCCTCCTGCATTGTTTAAATCAAAGAAAGCACCATTCACCCAAAACTCCAGATACTCATAAATCAAGACGCCTCCTTGTGTTACTTTTGATAACGCATTAAAGTCAATTTCAACGTATTTTATTGGTGGATTGAAAACAAAAACTGCATTTCCTGATACTGAGCCATTACCAATCCACGCTCCATTTGTAATCGCGCAATAGGTCAATTGTGAGCAGCTTGTACAGCTTGTCACATCTGCAAATCCCATATTGGGGCTTAATCCTGACAAGCATTGCGCGGAAAGTTGATGAATCGTCAATAGAGTGATCAATACAATCATTGATATCTTGGAGAAAATTTTCATAGTTATAAGATTTAGATTTAATCAAGCATTTCTAAAAATAATACCTTTTTAACATACAATAGTAGATAACAAAAAAGCATTTTACTATATACAACATGAGCAAATTCAATTGAAGGTTCAGTATTTAAATCAACTAAACAAAACTATTCAAAGTAAACTAATCGCTCTGAATCATTATTATTGAGTGCATTACATTCACCACCACCGAAAGGAATCACTGTGGCAGTCAGTGTTGTTTGACCATCTGTTGATTGAGGATCGTAGAAGGATTGAAACCCAAAAGCAGCGATACTTTTTGCAGGAATAATCAACCCTGGTCCATTGTATGTCCAAGTATGAACAATCCCATTGTCTCCTAAGTAATTCCAGTCAGCATTTTGTACTGGCACCAAAGCGGCTAACGTTAGACCAATGTTCCAGACAAAAACAAGTCTTGGATCTGAAGGAATACGCACAATGATGATTGATCCATCGGTATCAACACTATCTAGTTCTGTAACTTGTACTGCAACCTCTACAGCAGACATCCCAGCAATATTACCCGGCAAAATAGTCATAACTGGTGTCAAATCTGAGCAAGGCACGGGACATTCACTTTGATCAGCAGTAACTGGCAACGTGATGCTAGTATCTTCATAATCACAAGGATCAAGCGGGTCTGTCATGTCTTTGCATTCAGCACTATTGTCAACACCGTCGCCATCACAGTCAAGACTTGTCAAGGGATCACTTGGGTCTGCAGTTATGACCACACAGATATCCGTATTGTTGACAATCGCTTCTACGCAAGGATTGATAGGACATGGAGGAGCGCAGTCATCCAATTGTACAGTGACACCTGCTTTTGCTTCACAGCCATTGGCATCTGTCAAAGTTACTTTGTATACACCAACAGCTAAATTGTTAGCAGTAGAACTGTTTTGCCCTGAATCCCATTGATAGGAAAAGGGAGCATTTCCACCATCATTCACGGCAGTTGTCGCACCATTGTTTAGACTATCGCAACTTACATTTGAGACACTAAAAATGATCGATAATTCATCAGGGTCAGTAACTGTTACCGAATCTGTATTTGTACAATTATCAGCATCTGTTACCGTTACGGTATACGTGCCAGCAGCAAGGCCAGAAGCGGTAGACGTATTGGCACTATTACTCCAAACATAGGTATAAGGGGGCGTTCCGTTTGCTGGAATTATGGTTGCCAATCCGTCAGCAATGCCCTTGCAACTTGGATCGGTAGCAGTGCTGGAAACCAAAATATTACAGTTCCCACAATTTCCTCCAGTAGCATTATCGAGACATCTTCGTATTTGAATAACACTCCCTTGCGCTGCACCAACATTTATGTTTCTAATCTGAATAGAATCAAGTTCGCATCCAAAATCAATTTTTACGGTCCCTGCTCCGTTATCTCCTAGTGGTTCAATAACACCTATAATTCCTGAGTTCCCCGTATTCCCTGAGCCAGTGATATAGGAAACGATAGTGCTATTGCATCCAGGCAATCCATTAGTGAAGGTAGTTCCTACTGCATTGTTTAGGTTAAAAAAGGATCCATTTACCCAGATTTCAAGATATTCATGTATAAACACTCCATTAATCGTCACTGCAGATAATGCATTAAAATCGACTTCAACATAACTTGTTGGCGGATTAAAAACATAAGTAACAGTACCTGAGACGGATCCACTTCCAATCCAAGCACCATTCGTAATACCACAATAAGTCAGATTGGAACAATTTGTATAACTGGTAGCGGCCGCAAAACCTAAATTAGGGCTTAATCCTGTAGTACATTGGGCATATGTTTGATTGATTGCAAATAAAGCTAGGGATAAGATGAACAGTGGTAAAATGTAATTTTTCATAGTTCAGATATTCTTTTATTGGTCAAACATTCTTATAAATATACTATCTTATTAAAGATTATTAGCATACATTCAAAACCGAATAATCAAATACGGTATATACTTAGAGTCAATTCCTACTCCTTCAAGTTGGTATATATTTTTTTGTTTTTTAAAAACTAAATCTGCTCCTTAAAGAAGTTCATTATATTTGTGAAAATTTCTTCATGACACACCAGTTTGATGATACAATTATTGCACTTGCCACACCACAAGGTATTGGCGCGATTGCTGTAATTCGACTATCGGGTCCAAAAGCACTCGAAGTCTGTAATTATTTTTTCCCTTCGAAAGACCTTGCACAACAGCCTTCACACACCATTCATTTTGGAACCTTGAGAAACGAGGAAAACACTATTCTAGATGAAGTGTTGATTTCCATCTTTAACCGACCAAACTCGTATACCGGTGAAGAGGTGATAGAAATCTCTTGCCACGGATCACCTTTTATTCGCAAGCAGATTATTGAATTATTCATCCGAAATGGTGTGCGTCCTGCTACGGCGGGTGAGTTTACGCTACGTGCTTTTCTAAATGGCAAGCTTGACTTGTCTCAAGCAGAAGCAGTGGCAGACCTAATTGCTTCTGATTCAGAATCGTCTCATGAACTTGCAATCCAGCAAATGCGTGGTGGTTTCTCACAAGAAATCAGCAATCTCCGTCAACAGCTAATGGACTTTGCTAGCCTGATTGAGTTAGAACTCGATTTCAGTGAAGAGGATGTGGAATTTGCTGATCGTGGCAAGCTTGTCACATTAGTAGAAAACATCTTACGGATGGTAAGAGCATTGACAGATTCCTTTAAGCTAGGAAACGTCATCAAAAACGGTGTCAGCACAGTGATTGCCGGTCGTCCTAATGCTGGAAAATCCACCTTACTCAATGCTTTGCTCAAGGAAGAACGTGCCATTGTCTCTGAGATTGCAGGAACCACACGTGACACAATAGAAGAAGTCTTAAACATCAATGGCATTCAGTTCCGCTTGATCGACACAGCTGGTATACGTGAAGCTGGCGATCAGATTGAAGCGATTGGTGTAGCGAAAACCCTTGAAAAAATAGAGCAATCCGCCTTACTGATCTATGTATTTGATGCTGCCAAATTAAGAGAAGAAGAGGTGCATGCTGATCTCCGCAAACTGGTAAGAAAAGGCTTGCATGTATTGGTCGTGGCCAACAAAATGGATCTAAACCCATCTCTTAAGCCTGAGTGGTATCACAAGGACGGATTACTGGCACCTGATCAACTCATCACAGCTTCTGCAATCAACAACATGAACCTTGATTACTTGAAGGAGTGTTTGCATCAATCTGTCTTGGAGGAACGTGTAGAGACGGCTGGCAGTGTCGTTTCCAATGCCCGTCATTATGCTTCGCTGACTGGAGCCGCTGAATCTCTAGATGGAGTACTTAATGGGTTGCAGAGTGGTGTGCCTGGTGATCTAGTTGCGATGGACATTCGACATGCTTTGCATCATTTAGGGCTGATTACTGGTGAGGTGACGACGGATGATCTGTTGGGTAATATTTTTGGGAAATTTTGTATTGGGAAGTAAACTTAAATTCCTCTAAATCCTAATTCAAGCAACTTACATTCAAATTCCTTAACTTTGGCAAAATTTAACACGCCGGACATGCCAACAGTAAAACAGCACATAGATTACAGCAACTATAGTCTCTCTAACAAAAAGTTGCTCAGCCTATACAAAGCCCTCGTAAAACCTAGACTGATTGAAGAGAAAATGTTGCTCCTTCTAAGACAAGGTAAAATATCCAAATGGTTTTCTGGTATTGGGCAAGAGGCGATATCGGTTGGCGTTACGAGTGCTATGCAAGAAGATGAATATGTTTTTCCGATGCACCGTAATCTAGGCGTGTTTACAACAAGAAACGTCCCCCTGGAACGACTGTTCTGTCAATGGCAAGGAAAATCCCTTGGCTTTACGAAGGGACGAGACCGCTCTTTCCACTTCGGAACACAGGAATACAACATCGTGGGGATGATCTCCCACCTCGGCCCACAACTATCACTAGCAAGTGGTGTCGGACTTGCGCACAAGCTTCTTAAAGAGAAAAAGGTAGCCGTTGCTTTTACTGGCGAAGGAGGAACAAGTGAAGGCGAATTTCATGAAGCACTCAACACTGCTGCTGTCTGGAGCCTGCCCGTCATCTTTGTGATCGAAAATAACGGGTACGGACTTTCTACTCCTGCCATTGAGCAGTACGCTAGTGAAGACTTAGCAAGTCGAGGCGCTGGCTACGGAATGGAGGCCCATAAAATTGATGGTAACAACATTCTTGAAGTCTACTCGACCATCAATAAACTAGCAAAAGACATCCGAAAAAATCCAAGGCCAGTGTTGATAGAATGCGTCACTTTCAGAATGAGAGGACACGAAGAAGCTTCAGGAACCAAGTATGTTCCCAAGGAACTAATGGACCAGTGGGCTTTGCGTGATCCGATTGCGAATTTTGAAGAATTTCTCAAGGAGAAAGGCCTACTAACTGAAGCTTCGATTGAAGAATTTAAGGCCGATTATAAAAAATCTATCAAAGCGGGACTAGACATTGCCTTTGATGAACCAATGGTAAATTTTGACAAAGAGCAAGAAACCACTGATGTGTTTGCCCCAAACCGTCAAGAAGTCATTGAACCTCAAGGAACTACCACTAAAAAACGGTTTATCGATGCCATTTCTGATGGATTACGACAAGCCATGGAAAAACACGACAGTCTTGTGCTTATGGGTCAAGACATCGCAGAATATGGTGGTGTTTTTAAGATCACGGATGGATTTGTAGAGCAGTTTGGAAAAGAACGTGTCCGAAATACGCCTTTGTGTGAAAGTGCCATCCTTGGTATTGGAGTAGGATTGAGCATAAAAGGCCAAAAGGCAATGGTGGAGATGCAGTTTGCAGATTTTGTAACGTGCGGGTTCAATCAAATTGTCAATAACCTTGCAAAACTGCATTATCGGTGGGGGCAAAACGTGGATGTTGTGGTAAGAATGCCTTCTGGCGGCGGTGTTGGAGCAGGGCCATTTCACTCTCAGACCAATGAAGCGTGGTTTTTTCATACACCAGGACTAAAAATTGTGTATCCTTCCAATCCACATGATGCCAAGGGCTTGTTGCTTGCTGCGTTGGATGATCCGAATCCAGTAATGTTCTTTGAGCACAAATACTTGTATCGTAGTAATTCGGCTGAGATTCCTGATGCCTATTATACGGTTGAGATAGGAAAGGCGGCATTAGTCAGCACCGGGCAACAGTTGTCAGTTATTACTTATGGGATGGGTGTGCACTGGGCGCAGAAAGCCTGTGAAGAATTGGGAATTGAGGCGGATATCCTAGATCTTAGAACCTTGGCGCCGTTGGATTATACTGCGATTGAAACCACCATCAAAAAAACCAACAAGGTCATCATTTTGCATGAAGATTCTTTGACGGGTGGTATTGGCGGGGAGCTTTCTGCTTATATCAGCGAGCACTTGTTTGAGCATTTGGACGGACCAGTCATGCGCGTTGCTAGCATGGATACACCTTTTCCTTTCGCAACCAATCTCGAAGCTGGCTATTTGCCAATCGATCGATTTAAGGATCAAATTCAAAAATTAGTACAGTATTAATTAAACTTATAACTCAATCCTTATATTTGTGTCTCTATGTTAGTGATCATTCATAGATTGACTGATCATTAACTATAATTAACGGAAATAATTTCCTAATTAAACCTTATTTATAATGGTCAACATGTTTCGACACGCACATTCAGGCATCCGATGGATTGTTCTTATTCTCGTAATCGTAGCTATCATTAATGCCTTTATGAAGTGGCGTTCTGGCAAGTCCTATACCGCAACTGATAAAAAATTATTCTTGTTTGCGATGATCTCCATGCATATTCAATTTGCTATTGGTTTAGTCTTGTATTTAACCAGTCCTAAGGTTGTTTTTGCTGCGGAAAGCATGAAAATTGCTATGAATCGGTTTTTCTTAGTCGAACATTCATTGATGATGTTTCTTGCAGTGGCTCTAATTACTGTTGGTTTTGGAAAAGTGAAGCGCCTTACCGATGATACTGCAAAGTTTAAGACTGGATTTTTGTTTTATTTCTTTGGATTGATCTTGCTGTTGGTTGGTATTCCTTGGCCGTTTAGAGGATTGGGAGCGGGTTGGTTTTAGGTCTTAAACGATATTGGTGATAAACGAGGCTATCGTCCCTACAGGGCTTGATATTTGATCAACTGTGGACTATAAAACTTGCCAGCAAATTGAGGGCGGATCATTCCACGAAAGTGGTCTGTTTATATAAATTTGTGTAAAATCATCGATTAGGCGCTTGCCGTCAATTTTCTACTATAATTAATTAGTACCCTTGTTCTAGATCCACAATATTCAGAAAATCTGTTCTACCCTGTTGGGCAATTTGGATATTTTCAATAATATCATCCCAGCGGCGTTTATCGTCAAATGGTTTGCCAGCCCGATGTGGGGACAGCACAACGTTATCCAGATCACCGAAGGGAAAATGCCAAGGGAATTTGCGGCCTTCTCCATCAGGCTCTGGGGAATAAGCATACCAGACATCAATTGCAGCACCAGCTATCTCATTGGAAGCAAGCGCCTTGTAAAACGCCTCTTCATTGATAACAGGACCACGCCCAACACTAATGACATAGGCCGATTTGCCAAGCGTTTTTAGCGCTGCAGCGTCAATCAAATCAACCGTTGTGGAGGTTTGTGGCAATAGGTGAATTAGCACATCTGTTCGTTCCAAAAAAGCATCAAGTTGATTCGGAAGATAGATATCAATTTCCGCCTTGGGATCAGCATTGCGTTTATAGCCGATGAACTTACATTCAAACGGTGTTAACATAGCTTGCACTTTCTTAGCAATACGTCCATATCCAAGTAAACCAATGGTCTTATTGCGGATAAGATCTGAGCGAGCATCTCGGTCATCTGTCCGCCATTTGCCTTCTTTGGTCCATTGGTGATGAAGAAGGATTTTATTCATTAACGCAAGGGTTAGACTAACTGAATGTTGTGCTGTATTATAAGCATTGGAATGACTGTTTACCACAACAAATTTCGGCTTTTCTTCTAGTAATTTAGCGTCTTTTACTAAGTGCTGAACGCCAGCTCCTGGATTGATAAACAACCGCAGCTGATCAATTGATTGTAGAAATTTAGGTTTTAGCTTGAACCCAACGATCACTTCTGCTCCTTCTTGTGTAGCGATGATTGTGTCTTCATCTTTGTTTTCAGGAAATGCAAGGGTAATACCCGGCAATTGCTGCTTGAGATAGGTTCTAACTTCTGGATTTATGACCCACTGAAATGCGACTTTCATAGGATGGTTATTCTGGTTTATCTTGACACAGTTCGATCAGGACACCGTTGGTTGATTTTGGGTGTAGGAAACAGACAAGCTTATTGTCAGCGCCTGGTTTTGGTTCTTTATTGAGCAAGATAAATCCTTCTTTCTCTAGGCGAGCCATTTCTGATCGAATGTCATTTACGGCGAAGGCGATGTGGTGAGTGCCTTCTCCACGTTTCTCAATGAATTTTGCAATGGGGCTATCGGGTTTTGTTGCTTCTAGGAGCTCAATTTTATTGTTTCCAACCATAAAGAAGGATGTGTTTACACCTTCTGTAGGAACTTCTTCGATTTTATAGTGCGGTCTTCCTAGCAGTGCTTTGAAGAGCTCATTGCTTTTTTCTAGATCTTTGACAGCAATTCCGATGTGTTCTATTTTGAGCATTTTTTTTCATGCTAAGGTAAATAAAAAAAGACACACACAATACTCCTAGAGTACTGTCTGTGCCTCAACCTGCTAAAACCATCTTAAGTTTCTTTAGTGACGAATCGGGAGAAAATTCGTGAATTCCTTCTACCGTCATCTGATTTTGCTGAGTAAAAAGACACGGCGCAACACTCCTAGAGTGTGCGCGCGTCTCAACCTGCTAAAACCATCTTTTTTATCTTGTTGGACAGGTGGTTTCCTGCTCGTATTTTTCAATTTATGTCCTTTCGAAAAGCGTATTATTGAAAGGAAGTATACAATTCCTTAATTGCATAGTATAAATGTAGGTGATCACTGGATTTAAAAGTAGGTGCAAATTTGACAGATTGTTGACCCAAAATATTAGAAAAAGCTTCGAATTGACCAACAAAAAACAACCTAATCAACTAATCAACAACCATTTAACAAAAGTGCAGTTTCTTTGAAAAAAGTTAAATTATTTGAAAAAAAGCAAGTAGTTTTCATGCTTTTATCAGAAAAACAGAAGATTAAAATGAAGAGGATAGCTGCTTATGTTCCTTTTCCTGATGCTGGAGGTCCGAATAATAGTAAGTTGGTTTACAAATAAAGTTTAACCAATCAATCCCTTATTAATCAATACTCAGCTAACACAATTTCCGATCGTTTCAAGGCCTAATTGTTTATAATTGATTATTAACCGTTGCTAATTGTCCTTCCGTAGTTCCATCATCTTTACGTACCTCAGAAATACGCTCCATGCCATTATGCTACTAATGATGAGGCCGACTCTACCATCAAGGAACCCTAGTTTAAACACGTAATGCTTGATAAAACGAAAAATAGGCTTAATTAGTAAGTGATACAAGGTAATCCGGCCGGTCTTTTCATTATAGTCCTGTGCTGACCAACCAGCATATCGGTCTACCTTTTCCAAAAAATGAGTGATTTCGCGATAGGTATTGTGCGTCATTCGATGTTCTAACATTCCGATAGGACCGTCAGCTGTGATCTCTTCATGGACTAGCTTATCCTCGTATTTGCAATGTGCTTTATGGATCAAACGAATGACCTTATCACTTTGCCAACCGCTGTAACGTACCTCTTTTCCCATAAAGAAGTTCTTACGTCCTATCCAGTAGCCTACCTTATCTGGTGTGCCGCTTAATACAGACTGAATCTCCGCTTTTAGCTCAGGAGTCACACGTTCATCTGCATCTAGAATCAAAATCCAGTCATTCGCGGCTTGCGGAATGGCCCAATTCTTTTGTTCTGCAGGATACTGATAGGCGCGTTGTAAGACTTTTATAGGAAATGCTTTAGCAATCTCTAGTGTATTGTCTGTGCTAAATGAATCTACGAGGATAATCTCGTCTGCCCAGGTTACTGTTTCCAGTAATGCTTTGATGTTGTGCGCTTCATTGAAGCAAGGAATGATGACTGAAATGGGAAGCATAAAAAGCTATTCTTCAACAGGTTCAGCCTCTAGAGGCTTTCCTAAATAAACAAGGACATCACCTTCGTGTATATCTGGTGTAAACTCAGAAGTAATCGTGTTCATGGTACCACTGGCAGACTTCATAAACAAAGGAATGCTTTCATGTTTCTCAAAGATCTTTTTCATTGTTAATTCAAAATGCTCTTTCGATTTCATTTTGTATTCATGAATTTGAGGATAATCTCTTGCGACCTCACTAAAGTTGATATAATCATCGGTTTTAGAAAATAAAGTACTAGTTGGATCCTCAATTACACCACTTGTAACTTCATCAGAAGATACAAAACGATATGCTCCATTTTCTCCAAAATTTTCTTGTAATCGCTCTATAGCAACCTTGTTAACATTGTCATTTCCAGTCATTGCAAATAGGAACCCAACTGATAACAAGTCAAAGTTGTCCTTAAAGTCATCCGTGTAAACGTTACCTTGAATCGCTGGAAGTCCTAGGTCTTGGCATTTCTCAACCGATTGAGCATTGGTATCAACGATCATCACATCTCTGCCACTATCAATTAGATATTTTCCGATCAAACGAGAGGCATTTCCGCCACCCACGATCATTATTCCAGATGAAGAATCTTGCTGTACACCTAGCATTCTAGACATAAACCGCGCTGTTGTTGCATTGAGTAACACAGTACCTAATACAATTAAAAAGACCAGTGGAGTAATAAATTCAGCACCGGGAACACCTGCATTTGTTAACTTCAACCCAAAGAGTGAGGCGATACCGGCTGCTACAATCCCTCTAGGACCTACCCAACTCACAAACAGCTTCTCCTTGGTGGTCAAATCTGAGCCATAACTACTTAGAAAAACACCTAGTGGCCTGATTGCAAACACAACTATAGCAAACACGATCATCATCTTTATATCGATCAACTCTAGCTGCGGAACATTGATGTTAGCCGAAAGTAAGATGAACAAGATGGCAATTAATAGTACTGTGATAGACTCTTTAAAGTCGTAAATCTCTTTGATTTCCTTAAGGTTCATATTGGCCATTGCTGTTCCCATGATTACAACAGTTAACAGTCCAGAATGGTGGGTAATGACCTCAGCAAATACGAAGGAGCCCACTACGGTTGCCAAGGTAAATACATTAAGTAGATAATGAGGAATCATCTTGTTATTTATCATTTTGACCAAGCCCCAAGCAAATCCAAACCCAATAGAAAACCCTACGGTGCAAACAAGGAAAAACTGCTTCATCGTCTCTAACCAAAACCCTTCAGCGCCATGCCCTTCTGCTTGTACGCCCATACTTGTTCGTATGAAGTCATAAAGTATTACGGCAGCCAGTGCACCAATTGGGTCAATCAGGATTCCTTCCCATTTCAGTACAGTTGATACATTTTTGTTCAGTGGCACATTCCTTAAAATAGGAGCGATTACTGTAGGACCAGTGACGATGATTAGTGCGCCAAACAAAAAAGAAATTTGCCAAGACAGCCCAAGCACAAAATGAGCAGCCAACCCACCACCGATGAAGGTAACAAGTGAGCCGAGGGTAATCAGTTTTCCGATGGCAGGGCCAACCCGTTTTATTTCACTACGTTTTAGCGTTAATCCGCCTTCAAACAAAATAACGGCAATCGATAATTCTACAAAATGGAACAATCCTTCACCTGCAAATAATCCATGACCAGTTTCTGAGTCGTATTCTGGGTTGATTAATTTATGCCCCCAAAAATATTCTGCAACAGGACCTACTGCCAATCCTATTAAAATTAAGGGAAGTATGGCCGGTACACCTGCTTTCCATGCTAACCATTGTGCTGCGATTCCTAATATTACAATTCCTCCTAATTCAACCATATAAAAGCGTGTCTGTGTGTTTGAATGGATAAAGTTAAGAACTTTTTAAATGTTTCCATGAGTTATTGTGGATTTTCAGACCAATGTTGATACTGTTTAGCAGCATCGTCTAATTGATCGTAGAATTCTTCTCCGTACTTCCGTACAAGAGCTTGCTTAACAAACTGATGAACAGGCACTTTTTCCTTTTCTCCTAATGTACAAGCAGCAGAACAGATATCCCATCTATCATAATTAATGTGATCAATTTCATCCTTAGACTCCACCCGGATTGGATATAAATGGCAGGAAATTGGTTTTTTAAAATTTATTAAGCCTTCATTATGTGCTTGTTCAATACCACAGTGGGCGATCCCTAGCTGATCTCTAGTCATAAAGACACAAGCACCATCGGGGAGTAGTGTTGTACCATATTCCTTCGGTTCTTCAAACCATTGACTCGTTCCCAATTTCTCGATTCGCTCGATGCTTTCTTCGGGTAGGAAGGGTTTGACGAATGGGTAGATCTCATCAAGCGTTTGCTTTTCTTCTAAGTCGAGGGGTGCACCGAAATCACCTTCCTTGCAACAAGCTCCTTTGCAGGCATTTAAGTTACAAACGAACTGTTTCTCAACGACTTCAGCACTAATAATTTTATTCTCAATGATAATCATGCTGGTAAAATACTATAATAATTAAAAATTGATACCGTTTTGGTGTTAGTTCTCAGCAGATTGTTTTTTCAATCGACTACCTAACAGTTCTTCAAGCAAATGTTTAAGCCATGACTTTTGGACGATATCTGTTGTATTATCTAGTTCGGTATATAGTTTCATTAAAACATCTTTATCATGCTTATTACCATATATTTGTCGAACAATTTGAGAAAACTTGAGCATTCTCTTTACTAGAAACTCTTCAATTTCCTTTTGCCTGGTAATAAACTTACGGAAGGCTTCGAGTGCATTTTCTAGTAAACTAACCTCATCTAGATCGAAATAACATAAAATCCGTATGATTTTCTCATACGTTTTGTCATTGAAGTTGATAAATACTTGTTTTGCATTGAGGAAGTCAAGGGCCAATTCAGGTTTCCCAGTTCTATGAAACATAAATGCTTTAGAAATTTGGACTGTAGGTTCTCTCATATCATCTTTCAGGAATTTCTGATTATCCTTAATAAAGGTGGCGACATATTCGAATTCACCAACGCGGCATCCCTGAATAACAAAATTGAAGAACACTCCATAAGTCAGAAAGCCTTGATCGAGTAACAATTGAGATTCTAAGGCGTACTTTGTAATCTCATAACTATTTCGCTCGGCCTCTTGGGGCGAGTTTGTCGTATAAATTAAATACGTACAATAGTTAATTAGAGGCGTAATGAGGTTTACTTTATCGCGATGCGGCAAATTAGGCATTAGCTCAAAAGCAATATCTTTCATTTGCTGATAGGTCTCAATGTTAAATTCTTTATTTAAAATAGATCGAACACCAAGATAATTTAGTTTTGTAAAATTATCATCACCAAACTTTCCTTCTTCCACTAGATGAATTAGCTCAGGTAATAAATCAATTTCCTGAGTTACAGTAGCAATATGACCTCTAAACATAATAATCCAAGCATGATAAAGTTTGTTTGAACAATAAAACCGATCTAAATATTCTAATGATTGTTCTACACTTAATACCTTATCAGAAAGATGGTGTGTTCTAGGATGATGTAACAATTGTCGAAGTAAATCGTATTTCTTAAGATAAAAGTCAGTTGAGATGTTCTTTGATTTTTCTAGAGCCTGCTCCATTTTTCTATGTTGCATAAAGAAAAACTGATCAACGTCCCGCTCTTTATATATTTCAAGTAAGAAACTGTCTCTCTCATAGGTAGGTTGCCGCATTTTGACCATTATGAGGTAATCCTCCAAGAGATTCTTTAAATCATACATGACAGAATCCATTTTTTTCTGAATTTTCTTTTCGTCAATATTTTTTGACTTTGATTCTTTCGGAAAAATCTTGGAGAATAATGTACGTTTTACAATCGTTTGTTTTTGACCCTTTAGATTGTTCTTTAGCTCTTTATACAGGTTTTTTATAGACTCTTTTCTATTAAAAAAGTCAGTATTAACATAACGCCCAAATTCGTTAAGCTCTTGATTATCAAGCGATTTAAGGAGGTATACCACTTTACTGTCTTCCATAGAATCTTAAGATCATTAATTGAAGGAAAATTCTGTACTCTTCTTCAAAGTTAGGTTATTTTCAAAAAAATCAAGAAAAAATCAAGGAGAAATACACAAAATTGTCCGAGGAGAAATTTTGCAATAAAAACGGAGAGTATTTACACAGCAATAAACCACTAACTATCAATTAATTATGTTAATTTTTGACGTGAATTAATAGAAAAAAACAAGGAGAGAAATGTGATTTTGTCCTAGGAGAAAGGGGGTAAATCAGCCTATATTTGAAGTATCAAAGGGACAAGATAGTTTAGAACTTAATTACTGATTTGATAAAAAGCTTAAATCACAGTTTTAAACAAGACGAAAAAGAAACAGGCTTGTGCGAAAGGTTTAAAAAAACCGAAATAGCCAATTTATCTTGTCGACTAGTAAAAGTGAGTTGGGAGTTTTATTTTAAAAAAGGGACAAATTCCCAACTCATTTATTGAAATTTTGAAGGTTATAGGTTTGATACAGGATGCTGTATTAAAACTTTAATAGATATTTAGGTTGGAATAATAATTGTGGTTTTCAGTTCAAAAGTGAGTTGAAAACCATTTTTTTTGCAATTTATTGAAAAAATTTCAACTCGTCTTATTCCAACCTGTCTGTCTTACCCATTCAAATAGAACAACAGCCAACGCATGGCTTACATTCATAGAAACTGTGTTGCCCAACATAGGAATGTACAAAGAAGAAGTGCAGAGTTTTAAAAGTGATTCTGACAATCCATGTGCCTCATTTCCTAAAAAAAATATACAGCCTACGGGAAATTTAGTTTCGTATAGACTATTCGCTGTAGTGGTAGTTTCAATTGCAATTCGATGATAATCTTTAGGCAGATGGGAAAGTAGATCCTCTTGAGAACAAATCATCCAATCAATTTTATCATAACTGGTTTGAGCCGTTTTCTTAATTTTCTTGTGTCGAACTGGTTGCCCGTTATCAATAAACAAGACTCTTCCACATCCTACATTCCCAGCTACACGAAGAATCATTCCCATATTTTCGGGAGTTTTGATGCTGTCAGCTACTATAATAGGTTTTGCTTTCTTATTGATGGAATGATACAGTCGATCTTTAAAAAACTCATTGGCTTTTATCACCTTTTTTTCTACCATTATAGAATCATTTTCAATGGGCAAAAAAAAAACTGTACGTCTGTACAGTTTTCCTAGTGATTTGGCCGGGGTTCGAACCCGGGACCCTCTGATTAAAAGTCAGATGCTCTACCGACTGAGCTACCAAATCTACCTTTTCTTCTAAAGCGATGCAAATATACAAAGCTAAATAATTAAATCACCAATTTTTATAACTTTTTTTTACTATTTATTTGCCGATAACTATAAAACTCTGCTTTTGTAAAAAAAGTTCAAAAAAAAATTGAACTTGATGCAGCGAAATTGAAACGAATGGAGTTTAACTAGTAATATTCGCATGATTCTTTAATTATGAAAACTACTTATTACATCATATTACTCTTAGTGCTCACTGTCTTTGGATGCAGAAAAGACACTGAATCTGAAAAAAAGACGACTACGCAAGTGCCAGGCCCTGTGGTTGTAGGCTATGCACCTAGTGTTGAAAAAGTGGCAGCTGATTTTGGCGGATTTGTGCACGACCAGACGGATCAACCAATAGCAAATGCTATAGTCACTTTCGGATCTAATTCAGTAATCACGAATAATGTGGGTTACTTTTCTTTTTCTTCGTCTACGTTAAACAAGTATGGTCAGGCAATCAAAGTGGAGCATCCTTCCTATCACGACAATGTTTTTAGAGTATATCCAACTGCAAATTCCACTAACTGGTTAAAATTTAAATTATCAAATAAGTTGACCACGCAGATAAACTCTAACGTAGGAGGGCTCATTACTTTTGCGGGTGGTGGCACGTTGCAAATTTCTCGAAATAGTCTAATTACACCAGCAGATACTCTATACAATGGAGTCGTTGATGTATCAATTAGGTATATCGATGTTAATGAGCCAGGCAACCAACACGCTGGAGCTGGCAATCATTTTGGAATTAGCAAGTTGACAAATGAAGTCGTAGTTTCTTCCTTAGGGATGTTAGCAATAGAGGTGACTGCAGCGAACGGCCTTCCTTTAAGTATCATTGACATTGACACCCTTCTTCCTAGGTTGGTTATTCCTGTAAGTAGTTCTTATACAGGGAATACCCCATCAACCATTCCCTCTTGGGCCTTCTATGAGCCTTATGCGGCATGGATACAAGGAGAAGAAATGAATAAAAATGGTTCATTCTATTCTGGTCGACTAAGATATTTCAACTACGTAAATGTTGGATTGGGATACCCTGCTAATTATTTTGAGGCACAAACCCTTGATAACAACAATAATCCGTTAACGAATTCAATCATTAAAACACAAGTAGATAGCGTTTTACTGGGTTTTGATGTCGTAGATGATCAAGGAAATATTAGTGGCTATTATCCTGAACAACAGTCGTTTGACTTTGTTTTATATGACTTATGTAGCAAGCAGACACAGGTCACTATTCCCCCAACTTTAGGGGTTCAAAATATAGGGCCAATAGTTTTATCGGCAACTTCAACCCTAGTAAATGCTAATGTTACTTGTAATGGAATTCCATTTAATGACTACAATATTCTTGTAAGTTCTGATTTCTCAGAAAACTACTATCGGGCAACACCTGGGAGCACAATTGCAATACCAGCTTGTTCCGATACATCTTCTCAAACAACAATAACGATTTTAGATCCGTCAGGTCAGCTGACTCGAAATGTGCAAATCATTCTTAATTCGAATAACTCCCTAGGGATAGTTGATCTATGCAACACAGGGCCGACTGATTATATCCAATTTGATTATGGCACCGCTAACTATACCCTACTTGACCCTGTGGTAGATACTATAAATAATGCAACGGTAATTCTTTTGAATAATGGATTCCTACAATTTAATGGCACCACTGCAGGTACTTATGCTGGATCAGGACTTAATGTGTTCAATTATGATGCGCCAAATTTATATTTAACAGGATATATGGACACCTTAATTGTCTCAACCTATACAAACAACGCACTAATTGGTACGTTTAAGGGAACAGCAATGGACACTGTATCCCAAACCAATGTATTTATTGATGGGGATTTTAATATAGTACAATAACAAAACACAAACTGAGAAACTAAACAATTACCTTGACTGAGAAACAACTGATACAGGATTGTCAAAAAGGCGTAAAGTCGAGCCAGTACTTACTGGTGAAACGGTATTCAGCAATGCTGATGTCTGTAAGTCGAAGGTATGTCAGAGACGAAGCTGCAGCCAAAGATGTGTTGCAAGAAAGCCTGATCAAAATTTTTGGAAACATAGACAGATATAAGCCAATTGGTTCTTTTGAAGGGTGGATGCGTACTATAACAACTAGATGTGCACTCTCTTGGTTACGAAAAAACTCTAAATTGATCAACTCGATCGAAGAGGAGCACATTAAAGAAGAAGGTCAGGTACCTGATGTCTATATGAAACTTGATGCTGATGACATTTTAGAAATAATTGAAGAACTACCTGAAGGCTATAGAACAGTGTTTAACTTATACGTCATTGAAGGCTACAGCCACAAAGAAGTAAGTGAAATGCTCAACATATCCGAAGGTGCTTCAAGATCACAATTGACTAGAGCGAAAAAAGCTTTGAAAGAAAAACTTAGTACATCTTATTTTCAACGAAAATATAACACAGCATGACTTGGCGGAAGTTTAGAAGTAAAATAAAAAAAGATATGCTTGCACATCAATCTCCAGTAGATATTGATGCCATCTGGGCCAATATTGAGCCAGCCGTTGACAGCATAAACGAGGAAAAGAAAAAGAAACGTAGGTTCTTATTCCTATGGTGGTTTCTTGGACTTACAATCCTAGGATTCTTAGCAGGATTACTGCTGACTCGTAATGCCGATACAAAAACAATCACAGAATCAAATTCTAATATAAACACCGTCCAAAATACAGCTACAAATAGCCGAACAAAAGAATCGAATGTAATTGATATCAACGCATTGCCAAGAAATAAAGAGGAAAACGCCACCTCATCCAACACAACAACAAATTCAATTACGACAAACTCAAACTCAACTAAAAATAAGAGACAAGACAACCAGATTACGAGCACACAGAAACAGATTTCGGGCACACAGCAATCCACAACTTCTTCTAAATCAGAATTCAGTAATTCAGTTCCACAGAAGGCTGACATACCGCTTCCTTATATAGCATATACCAACCCGCAAATAGACAACAAGGCAACTCAACCATTTACTGCGCCTATACTAAACAACAACAACAACAACAACAACAACAACAACAACACTAGCAATAAGCCATTGATTCAGCTTGGCAACCCAATTTCAGTGCAACAGATTGTCACTGGCTTGAATAAGCATAACAATGACGAGCAAACAGTCATCACAACCCAGACAACTATTACTAAACAAAGCGGTAAACAGCCGTCACAAAGTACGCAGAAGCCGTTAGTAACACCAGAAGAAACAGAAATTCAGTTGCTCCCCGCTAAGATGATTGATCTTATCCTACCACCGTTTAAACTGATTAGGATACGCGACTCTTCTGTGTTGATTGCAGAATCTCGTTCTCCTGAAGCGAAAACGAACAATCCACAGAAGAAATTTGAATTCTATGTTGCGCTGCAAGGAGGTATCGGATATTCATTTAAATCGCTTTTGGACTCTACAGTTGTCGACTCTTCGCAGACGCACCTCTTGAGAAGTGGCTCAGAAAAGAAACTAGAAGCATCTTCACAGGGAATCGTCATAGGAATGCAGCACAAAAGCGGTTTCGAAGTGACAACTGGAATTTCACGAACTCAGTTTACAGATCGGTTTGACTATAATGATTCGATTGTCAGAAGTCAACCAGTCGTTTTTCTTGATACGATTCATATTTCCTTAATGGAAGAAGATTCGACCATGCAGTATTCCACATTCTTTTTAGAAGAGAAGACTGTTTACGAGAAACGGATATTTAACAAGTATCAATTTTACGATATTCCATTATCCATTGGATACCACAAACAGTTAAACCGTAATTGGAGATTTGGAGTGAGAGCTGGTGTACTTCTAAACCTAGCCCTAAAGACGAAAGGAACAGTACTTATTGCTGAAGGCCAGTTTGCGGACATCAAGGCTAATCAAGCTGATTATTATAAATCGAGCGTAGGACTAAACTACATGGGGGAACTCTCTATCGGTAGAAGAATAGCTAAAAACATATGGTTGACATGCACTCCCTATTTCAGATATACACCAAAAGATATCACAGTTGCAGACTATAAAACAATAGCGCACAAGCAACAGGTGCTTGGCGGAAAACTAGGCCTTCAGTACCGTTTTTAAACAATAGGATTACTCCCAAATCAAGCAATTAGAAAAAATTTCATTAGTCATTTAATATTAACAGGTAGGTGCCCGAGATTCAACGGAATTTCGGGTCCTTTTTTTTATAAAACTACTTACTTATTAGATTGTAATCAGGATAGATTGCAATTCTATTTCCCAAAGCGTTCCAATTATTAAATATCAAAAAATTCCTTACAAGTTCAGATAGTGCAATAAAATATAACATTAAAACTTATACCCTATTTTTGAGTCGTTAATTGACGAGAATACAATTGAAAATTGAAACTATAAAACCCTCTAAATAATGTCCTTGATTGCAAGGAACAAGAATAAACCAAGGTAAATGTCATTATATTATAGAACAAATACCTCCAATTTAGATCAGTTTATAAACCCATCATAATAATAAAAAGGCCGCTTAAAAGCGACCTTCGATAAATTTGGAACAGCCTAATGTTCCGGATAGTTTTTCTTGATTAATTCCCAGCAACAGCGCTATAAATGACTAAATTCTTAAAAATAGGACTTACAGAAAATACCGTGTTGTTTACTCTAGGAAACACGATAGCAATGTTGCTAATAGAACTGGTAGAGGTTGTAGTTGTGTACAAGGTAGTCGTAAAATAAATTTGTTCTCCAGGACTAAGACTAACATTAGACAAAGATTGATCGGAAGTTGCGAATGAAGCTTGTCCACCGCTAAATCCACTTGAAGTCTCAATTACCAAATCTAAACTTCCAACAAAATCAGCGTCTCCAACGTTTTGGAAGTATCCCGATACAACAAAATTAGTGTTCGCTGAGACAGTATCTGGAAAAACAAGATCAGCAATCTCAATTTGTGAACTTTGAGCGTATACCTCCGAAGTCCCAATTTGAATCAAAAGAAGAATCAAAAAAATATATAAAGAACGGGGCATAACGATTAAGATTAATAGTTAAAGATTTTTTTCTCAACGTAAAGAAACAAAAAAAAAAAGTTTCAAATTTTAAAAAATAAACACGATATTACGCTTTCAATTGTGACTATAATGAGAAAACTAGAAAGTGTAATTCTAAGTTTGACCAAACAAGAGGTTAGAAATTTCAAAATTTATGCGAATAGAATTAAGACCAATAATCGTCAAAAAAAAATTCTGACTCTTTTTAATGCCTATAAAAGTGAAAAGTATAAAACCGATGATGATCTTCTAAAAACAGAATTCCCAAAACTAAACAAAAACGCTTTTTATCGCCTTAGGAATCGATTACTCGATGAAATAGACCAAAGTCTCCTGATGCTTTATAATGACATGGATGATAAAATTCTAGTCATGAGAAGCATTATTATGGCTAAAATTTCGAACCATAAAAATGACTACAAATCTGCTTATTCCCTCCTCCTTGAAGCAGAAAAGAAGGCCTACAAAAGTGAGTTTTTTGATCTACTCAACGTCATTTATAATGAAATGATCGCTCTGAGTGCATACTCTCCCGAGATAGATCCTAGGGTTTATATCAAGAAAATCAGTGATGTAGAACGTGAGTACGCCACCCTTAAAGAACTAAATAGGCTCATTGCTGAGATTGCCTACGAGCTGCGCTCTAAAAACTATGAGGGGGATTCAGATACCATCCAAACCCTTAGAAACATTAATGAACGACTCAGTAAATCGGATATTGTAAACGACTCTGTTCAAGCAAAACTTAAGGTCTACATCTGTATCCGAGATATTTTGTACCAAGAAAAAAAGATCACCCAGCTTAAAGAATATTTAATCAACACTTGCAACAGCTTTGAAAACAACAACTTATGGACTAAAAACTATCATGTTGACAAAATTATTATGATCATTTGGACGAATAATATTGCTCTAAAAGCAAAGGATTTCCCGCTAGCACGCACATATGTTGAAAAACTATGGGTAGAACTCAATAAATACAATAAACTCTACTTCGAAAAATACAAATGGTTCTACTACCAAAGTCTATTTATTGATTGCTACCTTACAAACAAAATTGATGAGGGTATTCAGATCTTAGAAGAATGTCGGTTGTCATATCTGCAAGAAGAAAAGGAATTAGTCTTCAAAGACGTTCCGATCCAAACCATCATTATTTTCCAATTGAACCTGACTGTTGCTTACTTTTCCAAAAATGAATTTGATAAAGCACTTGATCAAATAAAAGTATTTTTCTACTCCGATGTTTATAAAAAACTAAACCCACAATTAAAACTGTTCATCTTTATCGTTGATATCATTGTTTATTTTGAACGAGGTGATGAAGAATACGTCCTTTTCCGAATTAAAGAAGTAAAACGAAGTCTGAGAAATATCCTCTCAAAAGATACGTACAATCGAGAGAAAGAATTTCTATACCTCCTTGGCAAATTAATCACAGTAACCAACCCAACTAAAAACAAAACACTAGTCGAGCGAATCGAAACCTTTATTAGCAATTCACCTGAATTTGAGCCTGGTGCAAAAGAATACATCGATTACAAGGTGTTCCTAGAATCTAAACTGAATAGCGAGTCCTACTACGAAACGATTAAACAGTACGTTGGTACTTAAAGACCTAGTATTCAATCCATCTGATAACGACAGCTTAAATTCTAATTCATACATTGAACTTTTATTATTGGAATAACTGTTGTACTTTATATAGGAAATAGCGATCAATGAAAGAAAAACCACTTGACGAACATTTGTTAAACCTCAATACTGCTTTTGAGTTTACAGAAGATGAGCTGCGTGCAAACAAATTGATTGCTGTTCGAAGCTTCACATTGGAGCAAGAAGCACAACTTTACAAAGCAAAACTCAACTCTCAGGGGATAAAGTGTTTTCTTACCAACGAACACTCTTCAAACGTAATGGGTGGATATGCCATAGAGTTTGGTGGGATCGACCTCCTAGTACTCAACACGGACAAGGAAGCCGCAGAAAACATCGTCAACTTAATGGATCATCGCAATCTTACCAATCATCCAGAAGAATACAATCAAATGATAGAAGGTGCTTCAGATAAAACCTTCAGGATGCTGATGTTTGTAATCGGTGGCGTCTTACTATTAATCCTGATGTACTATATGAGTATTGCCTATTTCACTCAACATTCCTATGGCGCTTATGACTCGTTTCCATACATGTCTCGTGGCCCAAGATTACTTTAATAAGTGTGATCCGACATCGGCAAGTCTAACTTCGTCTATTGGTCTATAGGTGGGTACATTTTGCTAAGAAAATGAGACATTAATCATAAAACAACTACGATTAGATTATCTTTTGATTGGAACTATTCCTCCTTTCTTCCTGTTATGACTAGGAAACTTATAATCAGAAACACTCCAACCTCAATCAAACAAGTCCAATTAATTATTAACCATTATAAAAAATGCTGAAGGAACTAGTAGAGAAATACGGAAAAGAAAAGGTGAATACCTTGACGAAATATCCCTCTATACTTACTCTACACAAAATGGAACGAGGAAGATTGATGGATGAAATCACAACTGATATCAGTGGTGAAACGATGTTTGCCTCTGAGAAGATTGATGGTACTAACGTACGACTGATTTTCTGGGGTGACGAATTCCTTGTAGGTTCTAGAAAGCAAATCCTACACTATTCTAAAGATGTATACTGGGACGATTCGATGGATATTGTAAATCAGTTCTACGCTCTAGAAATCCCCATTCTCAAACCTAATCAGCTAACGGTCATATTTGGAGAACTATTCGGTGGCAAGATCACCGCCAACTCTAAAAACTATGGCAAAGAAAAACATGACTACAGGGTCTTTGATGCCGCCGTATTCAACGACTTCTCAATTCTAGAAGAACCGATATCCGCAATTTCTGCTTGGCGCGAAAGCACAATCAACTCTTCTGAAAGCGAAGCACTGCAATACGGTCAGCCATTTGTAGATATAGACGCCTTAAACCAATTTGGCTATGCACTGACACCTCGTCTAGAATTCCCACTAGGCAACCTAGATCACAGCGCAGTGCTTCAAGCATTAAAGCAATTTATTCCGACAACAAATGTCGCCTTAACCGATACAGCTAAACTAGGCACTGAAGGTGTTGTACTAAGAAACTTTGACCGATCTAAAATTGTAAAACTTCGGTTTGAAGATTACGAAAAAGCACTAAAACGATGAACCCTCAAGAACAGATATGCGAAATTTGTAGCAGAAAACTAGGAAACAAGACACTGATTTCCAAGTATCACCTGATACCCAAATCCAAAGGAGGAAAGCAATCACCAACTATTTTGATACACAACATATGCCATCAAAAAATCCATTCCGTCTTTACTGAAAAAGAACTGAGAGACAATTATAGCACAGTGCCAAAACTACTAGAACATGAAGCCATGCAAAAATTTGTCAAATGGGTCAGCAAAAAACACGAAGATTTTTATCAAAGAAACCAGCGTATGAAACGGTGAGCTAACGAAATTAATCCCGCAAGTTACTTGGAAAAGAAGTCAAAATGCATCAACAAACAATCACCTCAAAGATAACTGTCGATTACGGAAAAGCGTGACACGAATACCCCGCTTCTCAAACGTCTTCACCTCCTCCCAGTTAGCATGCAATTCATCATAAAAATTATCCGGAATATCATTAAAGATGTTAGAATAAAACACATAAGGAGCACTGTCGCGCAATTCTTTACTAATGTCATCAGAATTGGTAAAGTGCCAAGACGCATTCGTCAAATCCGTTTCTTTCAACGGAAATTGATTGGGAGTGCCAGTAACCACCTGGTTGGAAGGAATATCATTTGCATGGATATAATCAATCATTTGATGACGCAATTGGAAGTAAGGAACGTGGGCAAGTGAGCTATCCCACCCTTGGGAAATTTTATCAGGATATACCCAAAAGTGTCCCGAAACAAGTGTCACCAATAGCATTCCATAAACGACTTTTGCTAGCCTTGCATGTGGGAACTTGCTCAATCCATACAACACTAAGATCCCCGTCAACACAAAGGCTTGTAGCAAGTATCGATGCTGCAATAATCCGCTATATCTAGCAAGCACAGGCACGAATATCAAGAAAGGAGCAAGCCACAACACACTAAGCTGACGGAAAGATTGATCAAATGTTAACCGCTTAGTAAGTAACCCAATCAGCACAACGACTAGGACAATCCACAAGGAGATTCTACCAAAGTCAAGGATCCGCCAGCCAAGTAACGCAATGTTTCTAAAAAAACCGGCAAGACCAACCGACTCGAACCCGCCAGCCCAAGGCATCGCCTCTTGGTTGTAACTGATCCATCCCGTTTGTGTATAGTGGTAAGCCATCCAACTCAATGCAATCAGTCCAGCGGGAACATATTTCCAGATTAGGTGAATCGTAAATTTTCTGTTTTTGTCCATCCATTGGTAGCCAACTTCTGCAAGAAACACCACTGCAATGGTCATAATGCCACGCGTGCTAAGCAGAGGCAAGCCACACAAGGCAACCATTTGCACAATATTTCTTCTGTTGATCATTCCCGAAAGGGCGATTAAAAAAAAACAAGTCAGTGCAATGTCAGGACTGATCATCGTTGCTTGCGCCAACAAGGTAGGTTCAAGCAACAATAACGGGAGCGTCATCCATAACCAACGCCCTTTGAAAAAACGAGTCACAAGATGATAGTAACCCCATACGATACCCACTAAAAACGGGAACATGGCAAGGTGAGCAACTGGCAAGGATTGACCAAACAACTTCCAACAAATCGCTAGATAAAGCCCGAAGAACGGTGGATTTCCACTATCAATACCAGCTGGGGCAATCAGACTAGTAAAGTTGCTCTCTAAAAACCATTGCGCATACCGTGAGCCAAGATTAATGCAATCCCCAAAGAACGGATGATTCCTTGTGAACAACAGGACAAGCAAGTAAAACAAGCTACCAAAGAGGAGATATTTTTTTGAAGTTTGAATTATGAATTGTTAATTATTAATGATCAACCAAAAACAAAAGTACGTATTGTAATGATTAATGGTTAATTATTAATAGTTAATATCCAGATAAATTTGAAAATATGATTAACGAAAACATATAGAAACATAGAGTCTCCTTGTTTTTTCTCAATTTTAATGCATCAATCCAATCTGTTCTCTATGGTTCAAAAAACACTAGGAACATAGGGAATGGGTAGTCCTAAGAGGCAACCTAATTAAAATAAATCACTACTTCAGAATCAGAGTTGTTTGCTGCATTGTCTTCTCCACCAGTATAGGGTACGATTGTAGCGGTGATGGTCGTTTGCCCATTCGTATTTTGCGGATCATAGGTAGCCTCTAAACCGAAGGATGAATTTAATCCACCTCCAAGCATTTGCGGAAAAGTAAATTCGTGGAACAAGGGTGTTGAACTATAGGTCCATTTATTGTTTTGAACTTGGTTGAATCCTACAAAAGTCAAGGCAGGATCCCAAGTAAAGGAAAGCCGTGGATCGATCGGAATTCGAACTTTGACATTCGTTCCATCCGTGTCTTTTTGATTGATCTCCGTGAGCCTTACCGCTATACCAACGCTTGATACACCAGCAATATTAGCTGGGACAACAGTAATAATAGGAGATAGATCAGGCAAGACGGTGACTTGAACGGTATCACAATAATCAATGGTCTGAGTTGTTGTATCAACAATAATATTCTCATCACCAGGCTGATAAGCGGTGTACGCAAACCCAACAAGCATCATTTCGTCTGTGGTCGACTCTCCGGCAGTAACAAGCTGTGGTGGGTTGTTCGGATTATGCGTATTCGTTACGGTATTATTATAGAAGGCTTCTGACTTCAGTTTGGTGCCTGCTGGCAATTTAAGCGGGTTTCGAAAAACATAACTGCCTTGCCACTCAAAATCCCAGTGGGGAATATCGATTAGATTGATCTGCGTATTATTTGGTAAAACAGCATAACACTTAATAGATTCACCAATCAAGTGCATGTGTGGAGCAACACTCAAAATAGTAACGTCTACAGGCAATGTATATTCAGCATAAAACGTAGCGTAGTCGTTTGGCAAAATGTAAAGTGGACCATTGGTAATGCTGCTCCAATGATTAAGGATAAAATCAGTATAGACTGGGCGAGTAGACTGATTGGTGGTCAGTTGCAGGTTGATCTTTGTACCGACGTCCGATTGACCAACTGTTCCTGCTGGGTAATGTACTTGCACAACGAAAACGTCCCCAGCTTCGACAAACATACCCATACCTGAAGGCGTAAAGCTAGGAGTTCCTCCTGGCGCCCAAGCACCGATCATATCGGAATCGTTGCTACCAGTCCCACCAAAACAAACATAGCCAGGGCCTGGTTCGTTATTATCATTGTTTGATGGAGCGTTCGTACCATCTTTAAAAAGTAAAATATGATGAATCAATGCTGGATTCCCTGGAATATATTCAATCCCAGTTAGAAAGATATCGGTATTGTAGGGGTTATTGATGACGAAACACCTGTATTCGTCACTGCTTGTAGCTTGAGAAGTATAGTTGGGTAGTGTCAGGACTAGATCTGGATTTGTAATCACCTCTGACGTGGTATATACGGGTGGTGGTGGGGCGAGTGTGGGGTCTCCTTCCTGTCCACCATGAACATTGACCCATTCATTGATGGTTGTGATTTCTTGCTGTGTGAGTAGTCGTTCGTGTGCATGGGTTTGGTAGGCGGGGTCTGCTGGCCATGGTGGCATTGTCCCCATGTTTACGGAGAGCTGAATCGCTTGTCTTAGATTGTAGGCATCAGAATAATTCATCAGGGAGAATGGAGCAATTCCATTGGGATTGTGACAGTTAGTGCAATGGGTATATAGAATACATGAGACATCTTCTGCCCAAGTAATTTGCGCAATTAAAGGTTGAATCGTAAATACATAAAATGAAAGGAATGTGAATAGATATTTCATAGTAGTCTGTTAATTGAAATGAAAGCGTTTCTGTCTACCGTTAATTTAAGCTATTTTTTGCTAGCTATACAATGATCAATCAACTTTAATTAATCGTTTCTTACATTGTTAAACTCGTTGATAATTATAGATCATAGATATATGATAAGGTGAATGAACACCATTCTCCTCAAAACCCGCATTATGTTTGCTGATAACACCTTGAAGGTAGTTAAAATGATTGCTTTTTGCTAGCCCCTGCAGCTCTTACGGTCCGTTAAAATAGAATCTCGTGGTTTTGAAAAATTAATAAGACAAATTATATTGGTAAATTACATCCATTAGAAAATAACACTTATTAGACAATGTCAATCAACTCACGTGCAGAATTCAAAGAAATGCAAGAGATTAGCCAGATTGTGGCTCATATCCTTAAAGAAATGCGTGCGTTCACCGCGGTAGGGATGTCGACAAAGGAGATTGACGCATTTGGCGGAAAACTGCTCCACCAATTTGGGGCAACTTCTGCCCCGATGAAGGATTACAATTTCCCTGGTTTTACTTGTATCTGTGTAAATCAAGAGGCTTGTCATGGGATCCCAAAAGATACTACCATAATCAAAGAAGGTGATTTGATTAACATTGATGTGTCCGCTGAATTGAATGGTTATTACAGTGACAATGGAGGTTCGTTTATTGTAGGGCGAGATACTCAAAACCTACAACCGTTGATTGATGCATCAAAGGAAATTCTTCATGCTGCGATTGCTAGAGTGGCGCACAACGTACAGATCAATGAAGTTGGTGGTTTTATTCATAATGAAGCTCAAAAGCGCGGGTATGAAGTGATCCGAAACCTATCTGGTCACGGTGTTGGACGAAAATTGCACGAGGAACCACATCAAGTTTGTAATTTCAACAATCCTCAAGTTCGCGGGCAGTTTAAGAAAAACATGGTGGTTGCACTAGAGACCTTCATTTCTACCGGTGCGACTTACGTACATGAAGCTGCAGATGGGTGGACGATGTTGCCAGAGGATGGAGGTTTTGTGGTTCAGCATGAGCACACGCTACTAGTGCGGGAGGGAAAACCTCCAATTATTTTCACTAAGGAGAATGGAGTTTAACGCTTTTTTTAGTTAATAATTGAACGACATGATTCATTTTTTAAGGAAAAATATTTAATTCCAATTAAAAAGCAAGAAAATCAACTATATTAAACCCCTAAACAAAGTTCCTCCTGTATTCCGTCTTTTTAACTCGCATTATGCAATAGGAATATTGTTATGAGTTTAAAACCCAATAAAAATGGGTGCTCCACAGTGATTTTGACTCGCAGGCGTAGCCATCGTTACGGTGAGAATCAAAATTGCTGGACGTACCCAGTTTTGAAGGGGTTTCAGCTCAGAACGATGTTTCTATTGCATAATGCGGGTTTAACTAAATGAACAATAAAATGAATAAAGTATCTATTGCTCAACATCCTGACATTGCTGGAAAATTCGAGTCTTATCCAGAAGAGATTCGTGCAAAACTGCTTTACCTTAGAAGTCTTATTTTAGAACGTGCGCAGGAACTTGAAATCAACAAAATTGAAGAGACTTTAAAGTGGGGCGAACCCAGCTACATTGCTCCCAAAGGAAGTACGATTCGGATGGACTGGAAAAAGAAAAGACCCGACCAGTACGCCATTTATTTTAAATGCACAAGTAAACTGGTCCCTAACTTCAGAAAACGGTATTCAACCATTTTCAAATTCGAAAAAAACAGAGCAATACTTTTCGGGATGGAAGACGAAGTGCCAGCAACAGAATTAAAAGCATGTATTGGTCTCGCCTTACAATATCACCAGATCAAACAAACCCTAGAATAGCTAGCGGTAACAATAGCAAAGGGTAAGGACCGAAAGCAATTTCTAAAAAATAAAGTCTTCAGCAAGTAACTCGCTAATCGCTTGTCAACAAAACGAATATATCGCTTTTTTATAACGCTTGTACTTCAACAAAATCAAAAAAAATCCGTAAACCTTAATTCAATCAATTTTTACTTCTTTAGGCTGTTGTAAAAAACGACAAATTAACATGAAAAATGCGGATAACGGAAGTATATTCCATGTAATGATTCTAGTCTTTATCTTTTTGACTGGACTGGACTTGCTCGTTTGCCTGTTCCTATCAAAATGGTTACTATTTTATTCGAGTTCGATCTTGTTATCTGGGCTCTTACTTTCTCTTGTTTTCTCTAACAAAGGAAAGACGAATTGGGCAATCGTCATTAGCTTAATTTCTTACTACACCATTGGCCTTTTTCATACTTCCATTTTGGACAACTACATCATGTCCTACTTCATTTTGTTGCTTACTCCATTAGTCTGCATCTTTATTTTAAAAACGTTTAACGCAAAGATTTTTGTTACCGGTATCTCCTGTGTCTTATTTTTAGTCACAAACCACCTTGCAGGAATGCCACTTCTAAGTAATTATTTCTTTTATTTTGGCTTGATTCCTTCTGTCATTACCTTCCTTCATTTTCATGAAAAACTAGGCAAGCTTACCCAGGAAAAAAACAATCTAATTTTAGATTTAAAAACACGGAATGAAGAAATGATTCTTTACAGCAATATGATGAGTCATGATTTAAAAGCACCGCTTAGAAGCATCAATGGTTTTGCTAGCATACTTCAAAACAGTATTACAAATGAGCGTGATAAAGAATTGTTCAGCTTTATCATTAAAGGAGGAGAATCAATGAGCAATTTAATTGATGACATCCTAACATACTCCCGTTCCAGCCTTGAAGAATACGAGTTTGAAGTCGTCAATCTACAACACGTTATTGATGAAATATTGATTCATTTTAAATTTGAATTAGAAGAACAAAATGCCATCATTGACTGCAGAGGACTTACGGAAGTGTATGCAAATAAAAAAACGATTTCTCTTGTCTTCCAGAATTTGATATCGAATGCCTTAAAGTATCAACCTAAAACCTCAGATCAACATCCACTTATCACTATATCACAAGAGAATAAACAAGAAAACACCAATATTAGAATTAACGACAATGGTATTGGAATAGAACCGCGGAATCTAAAAAAACTGTTTAATCCATTCGTTCGATTTCATTCAGCTAAAGAATACGATGGCAGTGGTCTTGGCTTATCCTTAGTGAAGAGAATAATCGATAAACACAAGGGCAAGATAAAGGTTGATTCTGTTGTTGGATTAGGTTCTACATTCACAATTTCACTACCAAACCGCTAGAACAAATTGCATCATTGTTTAGTGCGACTGGAGATCACATCCCAATGTTCTACAATGAGCTCATCTTCCACCCGCCAAAGCTCATGTACCGTAATCAATTCATCGTTTTTAGGATAATCCCATATTGTAAATACCATGTCGCCCTGCCCTAGCAGCAAACGCAGTTTACACAAAGCCGCCGCTCGACGCTTTTTACCGGTAATGAGTTTCGACAAATGCCCTAGTCCGTCAGGCTCATTCGGATTATGTTGATGAAAGTTGTTTTGATTGATCAAAGCAGGCAAACGTTCCATTTTACCAATGTAGTTAATGTCTAGAAAGTGACGTCTGAGCAGCGCTTTACTATATTCTGTCCGTTCTAGATGCTTCGGTACAGTTGGCCCATTGATCATACTTCGACCGGATTTAGTTTTTGTGATTTCTAGCTGTCGGTTCTCCCAGTATTCAGCAAGGCGCCCTTCCTCAAATCGAAAAACCAGAAAACTGATAAATTGTGCGGTGTCTGCCCATTCCCTGCAATGCGCAATCACATATTCGTGCTCTTCGATAAACCGCACTGGCGCGACTGAATCCAGTTTCAAAGACATCAGATGCCTAAGAAACCCGTCTACAGTTGAATCTACTGCAGGGATATGATGGCTGAACCGATCAGCAAACGGAATTTCTGGCAACGATTGATTAGCTTGTAACCCCTCAATCATTCGAACTGTTTTCTGCTTGTCTGTCAACTGTAAGAATCCATTGCCCAATTCCTGATTTACAGTTGGCTCAGTGCTGTTTGGCTGCTGGTTTTCTTTACAACCAGACAACACATTAAGTGTAAAAATGAATATAATGGCAATTCTCAACATGATGCGAATAAACAGACTATTCTATAAATATCCTAACATTGCCGAATGTTTGTACGCTGTGAAACCTTGGTGCATTGATTCTTCTCTTCAAAAACATAAAAACCAGTTAGTCTGCAGAAATTAAGGCCAACTGGTAGATTAAATTGAAAATTTTATGCTAATTATACCGTATAATTTTAAGCGTTGATTTTCATTTTATCAAAAAAATAGAAGGTTCAGATTGGACGCAATAGTAATCATTACTTCTCCACCGTACCAATCTTATTCCGATTATTCCAATCCATACTCCGATCAGCAGCATTCACAATTCCGTCCAGCGTAATATCCGTCATCAAATACCCTTGTTGATTTCTAAAATTCCAAATCAGACTTCTGTCACTTGCATCAATGATCTGATTTCCAGTAGCATCACCTGCAAAAAGTCCCATAATACCACCAGTCAATGCCTTTTGAGCCTGTATGCCATATGTAGGAGTCAGCCCATCTGAGAAATCTAGTACGGTAGTCGCCCCATCAAAAACAATAGGCGTTGCTGTCATTACTGGTAAGTGATTACGGTGGAAGACGGCTAGATAATAACTGTCATGCGCAACTGGAAAATCAAGTATATTCGTTCGTTGATTTGCATCATAAGTGACCACCTCACCGTCCTGCTCCAAAAATGCAGCAGCTGAATAAATGAGTTGTGTCGGATCCGTCTTGTCTCTTAATTGCACAAGTATCCAGTCGACAACATCATTGTTTGCTCCAGCTCCACTAAATACACTAGCAGGAACAGTGAACCCAGTATTATCAACTGTAAACCCTAAAGCTGTATAAGGCTCTGTTGTCGGGAGTTGATTGTTTTCCTTGAGGTCATCACCCATAATACCCAAACTGCTGTTAAACGGTCCTTCTAGGATTAATTTAGGGGTAATACATATCGCATTCGAAGGATCAACATTCACAGAAACAATGGGTGATGGAAAAGAGGCACATCCATCAACGGTAACGATCATCCGATAATCAGTATCCACTGTAGGCGAAACGGTCAGATTTTGTTGTGTCGAGATAACTGTACTCGTTCCTGCAACATACCACTGATAGGTAATGGTTGCACCAGCAGTAGTTGTTCCACCAGTTAAGGTGATTGACCTACCTGCACAAATGCTTGCACCACCTCCTGCTGCCGCAGCCACTGGTGCAGCTGTTACAGTAAATGTGGTTGTTGCAGTGCTTGAACAGCCATTCCCATCGGTATAGTTGTAAGTAAGCACATGTGCTCCAGATCCTGCTGCTTGAGCATGAAATGTGGTACCTGTTACGCCCGAGCCCGACCAGTTTCCACCAGCAGGTGTAGCGACAAGCGCAACGACGTCTCGCTCACAGACTGTTTTAGAAGCTGGAACCGTCGGTGTTGCTGGTAATGGGTTGACGGTTACCGTTACATTGTTGGAGCGATAGGAAAAACAACCATCCACTCTAGCAAGTATATTATAAGTTGTCGTCTGAGTTGGGCTAACAGTTATCGATTGTCCTTGTCCGACCAAGGTACTTGTGCCAGTTAAATACCAGTTATAAATTTTAGTACCAGTTCCTGTGACAGCAGCACTTAATGTTGCGGATTCACCAGTACAAATTGAAGTAGTGCCACTTGTTGTGGCTACTGGTGCAGGGGTAATTGTATAGACTGTGTTCTTGTCATTCGAACAGCCTGTGAGTGGGTCAATATAGTTATAATTAATGATCTGTGTGCCTGCACCTGCTGTTGCAGGTCTAAAGGAAATTGGCAAGATAGAAATTGCTGAGATTTTTGGATTTTCAACATTCTTAAGAAAGTCAATATTTATTTTACCATCCGTAACTTGTACGGTATATGTTTTTATTAATGCTTCGTTTCCTCCAACTTCAAAATAAATATCTAAATCATTCTCCACCTGATTGCCTTCTATTTCTATATCAAAAACACGTGCCCCAACTGCTTGCAAGGGGGCATACAGCTCAGCAAAATGTAATTGTATTTGATACGTTGCATTGGTCACAGGGATTTCATATTGGAGGTTTGGTGCCCATCGCTCGGTTTGATAAACCACTTCACTTGCTGTTTGATTTATTGCAGCACTAGAGCTAAATACCCCACCATTTATAAAGTGCTGATCGGCTACCCAGGTTTTTCCACCAACCGTTGCAGCTGGTCCTCCTGCATTGATATGTAGGGTTGTCCCTAGAATGCCTGGACCTGTCCACTCGCCACCAACAGGCGTAGCATTTAATACAACGATAGGATCTCGTTCACATAAGGTAGCAGCTGCTGGAACAATTGGCCGCGGTGGCGGAGGAGTAACAATAGCTGTTACTGGAATGGAGGGGAATGACTTACAGCCATCCACTGTTACAGCCAACTCGTAGCTTGTAGTTTGATTAGGACTTACTGAAAGTGTTGCCCCATTTGCTACTAATGTATTTGTTCCCGCGAAGTACCACTGATAGGTAATTGAAGTTCCTTGTGCCGTTGTTGATCCAGTAAATGTTGCAGTGCCCCCTTGGCAAATTGTCTGATCTGAGCTTACGGATACCGCTGGGGCTGCTTCTACGGTCATATTAATGGCCTTGAAAGCACTACATCCAGTTTCTGGGTCTACATAGGTATATTTTATTGGATGAATGCCTGATCCTGCTTGGAGACTGCTAAAACTCCGTGGTAAAATCACGACGCCACTGATCTTTGGATTTTGAACGATCTTGCCGAGATCAATATTTAAAATGCCATCTTGAACATTTACATAATACTCCTTGATCAATGCTGTATTTCCACCCACCTGATCATAGATGTCGACCAAGGGATCTACTACATTCCCTTCAAGGGAAATATTAAACGTTCGCCCTCCAGGGTTGAAAGCGCCTGGCCACAATTCTGCGAAGTGTAAATTTACTTCATAATCACCATTGGGCACTGGAATTTGATAGTTGATATCCCCTCCATTACCATGTCGTTCTGTTCGGTACATGTCAGGCGAGCTGGTGTTGTTTACTAGGGTATTCGCAGGATAGGTATAACTCAATCCAGAAGCAGAAAAGTTGTCTTCCAACCAGCTAAATCCGCCTTGTGTAGATACAGGTCCACCTGCGTTTAAGTAGTTAGATGCACCGACAATTCCGACACCAGTCCATCTTCCTCCAGCGGGTGTAGCGAATAGTAATTCTTGATCTGGGTCATTCTCACAAAACGACTCCCCTAGCTGTGTCGTTACGGTCGGTTGCGCATTTACGGTTACTGTAACTGGAGCGGATCGGGAAGAGAGACAACCACCTACATTTACGACCAATTCATAACTAGTTGTTGTTATAGGATTCAGATACGGATTCGGCATATTTGACACTTGATTGTTGGTGCCAGCGACATACCACTGGTAGGTGGTAGCTCCAGGTTCAGCTGCACTTCCAACTAATTGAGCGTAAGCACCTAAACAGATGGATTGCGAGCCTGTTGCTATCGCAGTAGAATTTGTTCCAATATCGATTGTAGTTGTTTTAGATTCAGAACAGCCAGTTAATTGATTTTCATAATTATAAACCATCGGAATAACGCCTTGTGGCTGACCATTTGAATCAAAGGTACGCGGCAACACAGCGATAGCGTTTATTTTGGGATTTTGATTTCCTTTTATGATTGTAATGTTTAGTAAACCATCAGATACCATATGTCTCTGCCTTACTATATCAGCAGAATTACTACCTACTCTAGAAAAGATGTCATATCCCGTTTCAATTGTTGTTCCTTCAATTTCTATATCAAAGGATCGTACCCCAGGATTCTGTGCACCATTCCACAATTCAGAAAAATGCAATTGTATTTCATATTCACCTGCAGGTAATGGGATTTGGTAATTAAGATTGCCTCCCATCCATCGCTCTGTTTGATAGATTGCGTCATAGGTGGTATTGGCTATTGGAACGACACCGTAGTTTTGTGAATTCCCATTTGTGGAGTAGGAATCAGCTACCCAATTGGTCGTGCCTGTTATGACAGCTGGGCCGCCACAATTGATAAATAATGGACTACCGACCATCCCAGGACCAGACCATGTTCCTCCTTCTGGTTGGCAGACTAACTGAATCTTATCATTGGTCCCAAAACAAATGGATCGATCACTGTCTACTGTAATTGGTTCAAAGGCAGGCGCTTGGATCGTGTTACTGAATCGTTCACAACCAGAAGGTCTAGACACCCTCACACGGTAAAGTGACGTATCATTTATTGAGAACGATGACTGACTAGCTCCTTGACCGCCAGGGATATTTACCCATGTGTTTCCATCAAAATATTGCCATTGGTATTGTTCTGTGCCATCTGGAGTTCCAACATTTGCTTGGAAGGTAGCGGTGGTGCTTTGACAAGGACCGCCCACATGTTCAGCGGTTACCATCTCCACCTGATCACATCTAATGTAATCAACCTTTACAGCACGGTAAGTAGTGCCAAAAGGTGGATCAAAACGTAATCCAGTAATATTATTACCCGTCCAATTCATATCATTTGTAAAATCAAAAATAGCTTCTACCCATTGATTTTTAGTGTTGTATACAAACGGAGCACTTTTTGTCTGACTGTATCCCGTATCTCCAGTTGTTTTAAAAAATAATTCTGATGTGCCAGTTTCGGTTGCGGTAAATCGGACAGCAATTTTTTTGCATTGATTTCCATTGAAATTTAAATTTTCTCGAAACAATTGTCCATCCTGATTAGGACCAATTCCCATTCTATACACATCTGGCACAGCGAAGTCGGGATCTGCATTTGCCAGTTTCCATAAGGAGGTATCTGTAGGAAAATCAAATTCTAAATCTGCAGCAGAATTAATGTTTCGACAGGTAAGGGCTTCTTTTGAATCAAGAATTCCATCTCCATCAAGATCACCGGTACCAGATGAAAGATGAATAGCGTCGAAACAAACAGCCGTTGGGGAGTTCGGAATGTCGGCTTCATGAAATCGAACCCAAATTGAATTTACATCCCACAATTTAGTTGAAAGTCCACTCAGTGAAAGGTTAAATGGGGCGCCACTATTTGCAAATCCTAAGTTATGAAAGATAGAGCCATCACGAATGAACACTTCCGCTCGTGTGGGACCAGAAAAGTTGACTTGAAGATAGGGCAATCCTGTCCAGACTTGCTTTCCAATATCAAGCATGTAATCGATGTATTCATTCGGGTTCGCATTTCCATTTCCAGAAATGTTAAATGTATTACAAGAACCGTTAGAAGAAATTGGATAAACAGGTAACGAAGAGGATGTTAGTGTTCCTCGCTTATCTTTTGAAGATCCGTTGAAATCAGCAATCGGCACAAGGTCATTGTTTGAGTAATAAGGCGCCATGAAATTAACATCAATAAACGTGCTTTCTGCCGTTCTAAAACTGGAAGCATGTGTCGTTCTATTTTGATTCGCTACGTATCGAACATGTAACGTGTTGTCTTCTAGGAAGTAACCAGAATTGATTTGCTGCCCTTGTAAAACGGCTAAGGATGGTTGTTGGATAAATCCTTGTTCTCCTGCAGGAAGATCGATATCAGCAATCACCAAGGAGTTTGGTACATTAACATATTCAACATCAACATATTCCATATGGGCGCAATGTGCAAGTTTCATTCTAACCCATTTTAATGGAACCTCAGCTGTTTGTAATCGATAGTCAGAACCGTCAGACATCACCGTCATAAACTTCCATTGCTGAGGATTGGATTTGGAAGATTTGTCTAAAGCAACTGTCTGCTTTTGTCCATTGGTTTTAGTCCGAGTGACAAACATGTCCGTATCCTCTGGCGATTGAACGCGTCCTTCTGTTAAGACAATACCAAACTTAGTAGAAAGAGGATTGTACCAAGCATCCCAATCTGGTCTTGGCGATGCATTCGGACCAGTAAAATAGAGTTCATTATATGGATAATACGTGTTTGGTGGAATTATTTTAACCGTGTAGGTCCCAATCTCGTTTGAAAAAGAGTTGTCTAAAGCTGCAATTGCAGTAGTGTTCACTCCTTCATCGAAGTTTGGACCAAAGGTATTGTCCAGAAGGGTTGGGAGAAAGGTCAACTTTTGTTCGTGGCCAACATTTGAAAACGTAATACCCGTCATACTGCTTGATGGAGACACGACTGCCGCTCCTAGGATTTGGAGGATATTGAAATTCTCTGCAGGGAAACCAGGCTTTGGGTATTCAGCAAAATGACAGTTCTTAAGCGTAAGTGGCCCATCATAGAAAGCAAAGGCATTAAAGTGCGACTTTCGAAGAATAAAAATTGGATCAGGCTTATTGTACCCTGCAATGACATCTTCAGGATCATCCAACGTCCCTAGGTTATTCGATAAACCTACAAAAAGACAATCCTCAAACCCTTGATCGAATACGTGGAAGGTAGCAGAACCGTTATCTGCAAATTTCCAGCCTTTGTAGGTTGCGGAATTTGGGAGTGACCAAAAACCATTGCCAGCACACTTATAAGCTGTATTGTTTTCAAGCGTTGTATTGGGTGGATTGTTGTAAGATCGTGTGTCATTTACCATGACTCCATTCGGTTCAAAAAAACCATTAAATGCCACACCAATTGCTTCACAAGAATGTGCTGTATTGTTGGTAAATTCAAGGATTTCCTGATCGGGGAGATAGGTGGTAAATAAAGGATCAAATGAATACTTAGGAATAGCGTACCAAAAACCAGTGGCTTCGGAGCCTGCGGCCACATTGTTTGTAAAGGTGTTTTGATTATTCGTGATCCAGAATGTGGCTGGTGATAAGCGTCTACCCCCATTCTTTTGAGCGGCATCGTGCGGTTCAACTTCTTTTCCAACAGCGGGAATTCTTGATAAAATACCTAGATTACGATCGAATGTGTTAAATTGTTCAGAGGCATCTTCTAAGAAAAAACCGTGACCTATGTGGTCATACGCTACATTGTTTTGTATGAGTGCGTAGTCTGTACCATGAACCGTTATTGCTCTATTATATGAACGTTCTACGGTTGTATTTTTGATGTATTGGCCATTTACGTTTCTACATTTGTGCCAGTGAAAAGGATATCGTCCAATGATGCCTTCTTGTCCCATTCGGTAGAGTTGTGCACCGTCCATGTAGATAGAGCTTCCTGCCATTATCATGATATGGCCACCAAACTTTGTGTTTTCAGAGTTGGGATCACCTTGAATCATAATGTTTTTAGATAGTAATCCAACCTCAGCGCGTTCGTCTAGGGTATATCCACTAAAGGTTTGATTGATTCCCCAATGGGTGTATTGCAAAGGGGTCTTCAATTGAATGATAGAACGGTTGTTGCTGACGGAGATGTTATCAATTTGTCTAGTCTCTGCTTCGTGTGGGTTGAAGTCTGTTGATGCGATCACGATCCAGTCGTCTTTTTTCCAATTTACGATTTGCTCTAGGATGATGTTGCTTGTTCCAGCAGAAGCAGTAGCATCTAGTTTTGTCCAAGCATCTTTTTGTTGTCCGTGAATATCGATTCTACCACCCATCATGGCACCTAGGAATTTGTCACCCATGTGTGTATTTGCAGGTGTACTGTTTTGATTTCCTTTGAGGGTGATGGTTCCTTTTTCCAGGTATCGATCCCCGTCTTTTCCCCAAATAAATCTGGCGTTTGCTCCCATGACCATAATCCAATTGGCTTCTAGTGCTAGGGGGATGTTATTTACTGCTTGCAGGGTACCTTTGACAGTGATGGATTTGACGTTTGCGTTGCAGTTTAACTGTATTCGGCTATTGATTGGGATAACGACATCATCTCCTACGGTCGGCACTACTCCACCAACCCAGGCAGAAGGAGCGCACCAGTTGTAAAAGCCAGTTTTAGCCGTAATTTGGGCAGTAACTGAATTCAATAAAAATGTTATTAAAATGTATAAAGCCGAAATCTTTTTCATGGGCTGAGTTTTGGATTAATTGTACTTATAATGTACACATAAATTACAGATTGAACAAACATTTTATATCATTTTAAAAAAGCCCTACAATACCACCTGCCAATGCCTTTTGAGCCTGTATGCCATGCGGAGGAGTCTACCATCTGAGAAATCTAGTACGATTATCTAGTCTACAACATCATTGTTTGCTCCCGCTTCACTAAACACGTTCAATAGTATAGCACGTGGTTCCGCAATTATTGACAGGGAATTTTATGGATTAAAAATGTATTGATACACAAGATTGGGAACTTTTATCATTTTTAAGCATTTTTATAACATGAAACAACTTGAAAGGCTTCAGAATTTGGTGGAAAAGTTCACGCAAAAAGAGATTACTCAATTTAAAAGATATTGTGACTATAAGCGAAGAAAAAAACCGCTTACCTTGTTTAATCTGATCATTAAGCATTCGGAGAACCCTCCTGAACAGCTGCAAATTGATATCAAAAGAAAAAAACTTCATGCAAATTTACGCTACACAGTCAATCTAACCATCGATTTAATAATGAGTTTTTGGGATGATAAAATTGAGAATAACGATCAAATCAGAAAGGTTAACAGAATGATTAATCAAGCCCAAATATTAATGACTAAAGGGTTATTAAAAGAGGCGGATAAACTGTTAGAAAAGGTTATAGAAATTACCGAAAACACTATAAACTTAGAGCAAACACTATTGGCTAGTCGTCTGATCCATGAACTTAAATCGTCATTAAGAACCGCAAACAATTTTCAGCTATCAGAAGACTTTGTTGGATACCAATCAAAAATAATAGAACGGATCCAAACATTAACTGAAACCAGAATATTATATATCCATGGAATATCCTTGATTGGCAGGGGGATGGAGACCTTAAATGCGGATGAAGTTAAAAAGTTATCAGCAATTAGAGATCGAGGAAAAGATCTTTTTGAAAACCAGGATCTCCCAATAAGTATTTTTGTGAAACTTGGGAATCTTTTAGCAATTCTATATGCCAGATTCTCTCCTGTTGATCTTGAGTTGTCAAAATTTTATTATTTAAGTAATTTAAAACGCATTAAAAAATTAGAAGATTGCTATAATCAAAAATATTATTATAGTGCAATTTTTGCATACATGTTGTTTCTAGGTGACATTAAAAGTAAAGAAGGCTTTGACACCATTCGAGCAGATTTGTTGATCGCAAAATCAAAAACGAAAACAAAGGATATTGTAATTATAGGTTTTCTACAAATAATGGAGCTCTATAGTTGTTTACTGGAATATGATTTCCAAAAGGCGGATGAAGCCACAAACAAAGCCAAGAAATTTATAGTTGCTCATTCCAATAAAGTTAATCCTTCAATTATTCAGAATATGGGGCTCCTCAGTTTTGAATTGGCAATGATTAAAGGGGATCTTGATCTGGCAGATTTTTTCCTTAAGCAATTAAATGAAGTTACTGTTTATCAAAAGGTCATGAAAATGTACAAACTTAAGCTAAGAATTTTATTTTTAATGGTGCAATATGAAAGAAACAACCATGAATTGATTCTCAATCAAGCAGAAAGTATTAGACGATTGTATTCAGCTCTTTTGAAAAAGAGTATCGGTGTTCATCTCTTTTTTAAATTACTTGTTCAATTATCCTCAGCAGTTTCCGAAAAGGAAAAGAAATCTTTTTTTACCCAATTTCAACAAAAATTAAACGCGATTTTCGAACAATATCCCGAACATCGTTTTGAGTTCTTTTTCGATACCATTGAAGATTGGGTTGCAGCAAAATTAAATGGGTATAAAACTATTTTAGAGTATAAAAATGCTAAGAAAGAGATGACTTGAGATGAATTCTAAACACATAAACGTGAACATCAGATCAATCCAATGTTCACGTTTCATCTTGTTGAGGATAAAAAATGTTTTCTATCTAGCCAAAACTAGTTTTTTAGTCACCTGAGATGTCCCATCATTCATTCTCACCAGATAAACGCCTTTCGAATAAAGCGATACGTCCAGTTTTACAATAGCTGACTGAACACTACTTCTGTCTACTCGTTGCAATACTTTTCCATCAATGGATAGAAGCTCTATGGTGATCGCATTCATTTCAGGTAAATCAAGTTCCAGGGTTACAGAGTGATTTGCTGGATTTGGGTAAAGTGTGAAGGCAGTTGTGGATGCTTCTTCTACATTAGTTGTCGTGACTGGATTAAACTCGTAATAACTATTGTCAGAGTTCTGCGTAGTCGCACTCCCTATTGCTTCAGTGTTGCTGCCATATTGAGCATAAGTCGTAAGATTCTTTTGAAGACCAACAGTTCCAGTCGTAAAGCCATTGGCGTATTGGTCTACAATGTAAATCTTATTGGAAGTTTCTTCAAGAACTATTGAAAATATAGCTCCTGTTGCACCTCCTATTGGAAAATCTGAATAATTAATCCAAAACTGCCGATTAGGCAAAACTCCAAACACCTTTGTATTTATCCAACCCGAGTAAATATAAGCATGGTATGAATCCCAAAATGCACATATTGATAGATCAGGCAGCTGGCTAGAAGGGAGATCAACATTGTTTCCTGGGGCTGCTCCTGGATTAGAAAATGTGATGACACCATTGTGTGATGCCTGAAATGAAGTTACAGGATCACCATAGAATTCAAACGGGAATGGAATAGTGGTTGCATTCGTCCATTGGTTGCCACTCATCATATGCCAGCCTATATTTGTCCATAAAAGAGGATCAAGGTCGACTTCCGTATTTAGACCTCCTGGATTCCCACTATTTTGGTGATAGGAAGTATTGTAGGATGTTTGGCAAAAAGCCAAGTGGGTTAAAGCAAGAAAAAATAAAAGTACTAGATTTTTCATGAGTAAATAATTTAATTGTGAAAATTGGTGTAGTATGTATCAGCAAATTTTAATCACTAACTTCTTTCGATATGTAAATGTATTACAAATTTTTAGTTTGATTTAGGAAAAAACTTGTCATTTTTTCAATTAAAAACCCATAAAAAAAGACATAAATCACTGATTAACAAGACAATCAAGCGAATAAAATTTACAAGTTTTTTTTAACAGAAATTTTGTTATTTCTAGCCAAAAACATGATCATTTTTCTAATCCAATGTTCACGTTTCATCTTAAAAATCATTTTTAAATAGTTTGATAATTACTATTTGAAACAAAAATCCTCAGTGATTCTTAAGCGATGCTATGTATTAGAGATCGTAAGAATCCTTCTAATCGCAATCAATTCTGTTTATTTTGTTCTATAGGTGTGAAGCTGCAAGAACTTCAAAGTAGTTTTCATTACACTTAATCTCTGTTTTCTATACGCATTTGGCTTTTTTCTCTATAGTTATAAGATCAAGGTTGAGTTGTAAAATCAGTACAACTAACCAACATGTTTCACCCTCTTTTGAGCCACAAAATAGGTCTAGATTAATTGATTTCACCAAGTTCATATAGGATGCACACAATCAGCTGCTAACTGAGTTAAAGGGATTACCAGATAACGACAAGATTGATTACCTTTAGCCAAGAATTAACTCATGATCTCAAAAGTCTAGAAAGACGAAAAGACACGAACATTGACCATTATGAAAACGAAGATTTACGAAAACCTTGTCGCAAGCAAAAAAGCTGGAAAGAAAAAGTTTGTGGTGTTGATCGATCCCGATAAATTGAAAACGGATAACATCGATCAAGTCATTGACCTTGCGCACAAAGCTGAAGTGGACTGCTTTTTTATTGGTGGTAGTCTTGTGATGAACGATACGTTGGACTATTGCATCATGAAAATCAAAGAAGCTTGCCAGATTCCAGTTATTTTATTTCCGGGTGGCTCGATGCAATTGAGCTATGCTGCTGACGCCATGCTTTATCTTAGTTTGATCTCTGGTAGAAACCCCGAACTGCTTATTGGAAAACACGTAGAAACAGCGCCATTCCTACATGCCAGCCCACTCGAAATTATTTCAACTGGCTACATGTTGATCGATGGGGGCGTGCCAACTTCCGTCTCCTATATTAGTAATACGAATCCAATTCCAGCATCAAAAGATGACATTGCGGTATGTACTGCGCTTGCTGGGGAACTTTTAGGGATGAAATTGGTGTTTATGGATGCAGGTAGTGGTGCAGCAACGCCCATATCCGAATCGATGATACAAGCTGTTTCCAGTAAATTGAGCATCCCCGTTATAGTTGGTGGAGGCATCAGCACACCGGAAAAAGCCCTTGCAAATGTGAAAGCAGGTGCAGATATCATTGTGGTTGGAAATGCGATCGAAAAAGATCCAGGACTTGTAACTGAACTTGCTGCCGCTATACATTCAGTTAACAACATAAGTATCACTTAAAAAGAAACAGTTGAAAGAAGGAATTGTTATTAAATCTACCGGTAAATGGTATATCGTTAAAACAGAAGCAGGTAAACGATACAATTGCAGGGTAGTCGGTAAGTTCAGGCTCAAAGAGTTTAAATTGACCAATCCTATTGCGGTTGGCGATGTCGTCATATTTGATGAAGAAGATGAGGAAACTGGGAATATTTCTGATGTAAAACCACGGAAAAACTATATTCTTCGCCAGTCACCCCGCAAGAAGCATTATATGCACATGCTGGCTTGTAATTTAGACCTTGCGGTCATTATCGTTACGATCAGAGAACCAGATCTGAAAATTGGGTTTATCGATCGGTTCTTATTAACTACTGCTCCGCATGATATTCCTACGGCTATTGTGGTAAACAAAGCCGATATCTACGATGAAGAAGACCTTGAGTTGTTTGGTGGTCTGAAAGCAATTTATGAAAGAATAGGATACACGGTTTTACTTACTTCTGCCGAGAATAAGTCAGGAATTGATGAATTCAAAGCATTGCTAAAAGATAAGACAACATTAGTTTGTGGCCACTCAGGAGTTGGAAAAACAACACTTGTCAATTGCCTTCAGGATGGATTAGGACTCAAGACCCAAATGCTTTCTGATTACACCGGTAAGGGACAACACACCACTACATTCGCCGAGATGTTTGACTTGAAATTTGGCGGAAGTATCATTGATGCCCCAGGGATCAAGGAACTTGCGTTCAATAATTTAGATCCACTAGATATCGCACACAACTTCCTAGAGTTTTTCGAAGCCTCTAAAGATTGTAAATTCCAGAACTGTATGCATATCAATGAACCAAAATGCGCCGTGAAAGACGCCATCGAGGAAGGCAGAATAAGCGATCTCCGCTATCAGAACTACCTTAAGTTGATGGCAGAAACCAAGGAACAGAACTACTGGGAACGCAAAACAGATTGGTAAATGAGAGCAGTCATTCAACGAGCTAAGTACGCTTCCGTTACTATTGAGGGAACAGTAAAGTCGAAAATCGATTTAGGTCTCCTAGTTTTACTAGGAATAGAGCCCTCTGACACCAAGGAGGATATCGAGTGGCTAAGCCGTAAAATTGTCAACATGCGCATCTTCAATGACGAACAGGGCGTGATGAATAAGTCAGTCGTAGAGGTAGATGGCGATATCATTGTCGTGAGCCAATTTACACTCTATGCCAGCACCAAAAAAGGAAATCGCCCTTCTTATATCAAGGCCGCCAAACCAGATATCGCAATTCCCTTGTATGAGCAATTTGTTGAAGCGGTTGGTCTAGCTACCAGAAAAGTGATCGGTACTGGTGAGTTTGGAGCTGATATGAAAGTAGAATTGCTTAATGACGGCCCAGTTACAATTATTATTGATTCGAAACGTAAGGAGTAGAGAAAATTCGCTAATTTTCTAGGAAAATGCAGCTTCAGGGCTCGGGGCGGTTCGCCTTAGATTGATTCTAGGATTACCATGATTAATTAATGCATAATGCAGGTTTAACATCAAAACACACATCACATGACCTTAAAGGATACACAGGAAACAGTAGACCAATGGATTAAGAGTATTGGAGTCCGCTACTTTAATGAACTGACAAACACAGCAGTGTTAATGGAAGAAGTGGGAGAACTATCCCGCTTGATGGCTAGGATTTACGGTGAACAATCTTTCAAGCGCCCCGAAGATGAAGCAAGTGCTCAGTCTGATCTCGCAGATGAGATGGCTGATGTGCTGTTTGTTTTGGTTTGTTTGGCTAATCAGACTGGAGTAGACCTAACAGAAGCAGTAAAGAAAAACCTAGATAAAAAGACGAAAAGAGACAAGAATCGACACGCAAATAATGAGAAATTAAAATAGAAAAATCTTACACGAACCGTCATTCCATTCCCCTACCGCGGCACCCCAGAATTAACCCCATTGTTACGAGCCCACAGTATCCGGTCAACAGCATTCACATCACCATCAAGATTTAGGTCTGCAGCAGAATAAGTCGAAAAGTTACCATTCATAAATTTCCAAAAAGCACTGTCATCCCCGTTAATGTCATAACTGAAGATATCCGATAACTGTGCAGCATCTCCTCCGTAAAGCGTCCAGACTCCAGGCACCACTTCCTTTGAGCCCAACCCGGGATTAGCATATGTGTTTTGAGTCGAAAAATCATAAACCAACCCCGTAGCAGTCATCACCACCTTGTCAGCAGACATCACACCTAAGTGATTACGGTGTTCTAGTACAATGTAGACTGAATCTCCTTCCATCAAACTAAGATTCACAGGTTCCACAAACCGAACCTGACCATCTGTTTCCAGCAAGGCCGCAAACCGACCGACTTCTGTAGTACGGGCAACTTCCGTACGCAACGAAACCAGTACCCAATCAACGATAGTATTGGTGTATGAGTTATCATCAAACAACAAGCCTTCCGTCCCTCCATAATTCCAAGGAGCAGTATTATAAGGCTGGCCAGCAGACACATCACTATTTGCTTGCCCTGGAAGAACACGATGGATGGTATTCAAGTCAGTGTTCATCCGCTCAGTTCCTGGGTTATAGCAGCCTTCTAAAAAAGCCTTGAGCTCAAGACTAGGCGGACAGTTTCCTGTCGTGATACTTACATCATCTATCTGGACCGGAGTAGCAACAATCCCAACAAGGAAATCAAATTTGGTATTCAGATCCGACGGATTAGTCATGGTAAAGGTAAAGGTGAAATTCTGCATTACCGGTGTCAGATTGTACACCTGATAAGCATAGGAAGTGTACGGCGGCACCCCTAGCCCTAATTTCACATCCATTGAACGGTTGGCATCAGCCTTTGCTCGAAAGGAAACCGTGTATTCCTCGCCTTGTAGGATAGGTATTCCTTCTTGGTAAAAACCAGCCACCCATACCTCTGGTCCTGGGATGATGTTCGTGATATTCGCTGCGCCATTTGCTGCGATCGGATCACATGCCCAGGAATTCCAATTGTCCATATTCGTATCGAACCCTCTGTTTTCAAGTAGTTGACAATCCTCTTCTACCAAAATTGTCGTGTCACAGTCCTCAAGAAGGGCGCCTCTCCTTGTTTCGAAAGTCATTAAGCCAAAGGCAGATGAAAACCCAGGAATACTGGATGAATTAGCCAAGCCATACAATTGGGCGTCATTGATAGGAGCATAAGGAAATGATTGCATACAAGGTGTCCAGGTTACCGTAGCGTCATTCGCGGCTCCAGCAACATACACAGATGGTACACTACCATTAAACCCATTGTGAAAGATGTTATTGTACAAATACACTGAGTTTGGAACTGGGTCATTCGGGATTCCTCCTTGGTCACTTGGATTACCAGGGTTCCACTTAAGGAATAAGTGATCTCGAAAGGTATTTCCGTCATCACCCCAAAAAATATTGTTGACAAAATAGGTCGTGTCTGGCTTACCAAATGAGGTTTGTGGTGTCCAGATATCCCATTGAACACCATAGCTGTTCTTGTAGAAGGTATTGTTGACAAAAAGACTTTGATCATTCGTGAACTGATGACTTGTTTGACCATAAAACGCAAGGCCTTGAGGTGCTAATGGGTCTTGTGCCATGTCCCATCCTGCTACTCTGTAGCCATTGTGTTTAGCGGAATTAATCGTCCCACATCGTGTATTATTCGCAAAGACATTGTTTTTAAAGATGGCTTGTTTCCCGCTCCAAGCATAAAACCCAGCGAAGCCACCTTCTACTAGATTGTCTTCAAAGATATTGTTATTACCATCTCGCATGTAGAGTCCTCCATCTCCATACATTCCATAAATTCTGTTGCCTTTTACTAAGTTGTCGCTACCTTTTGTCGATACGCCCACAAAGGCATTTCTGATTTCATTACACAATACATGAGACGGATTATATACTTGAATGGTTGAAGAATAAGTACCTGGAGGAGAAGATAAATTTCCTTCAATATAATTGCCTTTGATCACGGTAATATCACTAAAAACAGGATGGTTACTGTATGAACCATCAGTATTAAGCCGTTCGCCTCCAACCTTAACGACATGGGTTAATGCGGAACCGTTTCCCCATCCTGTAAATGAGTTATTTAATATTTTATTACCATAATGATTATGAAAAGGTTCTATTCTAATAATGGCTCCTCCTTCCCCTTGCTGGCTATATAAATCTTTAAATCGGCAGTTTTGAATGATATTGCTATGGCAAAGATTCGTAAGACTTGCCTCTGTAAATGGGAAGTTAGACCCTGGCGGTAAATTACCGATCACAATACACAATCCTTGTCCACTTCCCCGCAGCGTTAAGTCATCAAGCGTCACATTATGTGCATCAATCAAAAACACAATATTGATCAACTGTGGATCATTAATACCAATAATTTTTACGTTGTTTTTTTCGATGTAAACCTGTCTGTTCAGTTTATTAAATGTACCATTGAGGTGAATGGTCCGATCACCACCAACTAAAGGCATATTGTCTAGGACTGCTTGGATATCAGATTCATTTCCTCCATTGATTGGGATCGCGGCAAAACTAATCATTTGGTACACAACTACTATTAAGATGATAATAGTCATCCTTTTCACAAAAGCATTGGTAAAAGCTGAACGATGGATATTAATATTCGTCGTAAACATGAGCAAAAGTAGATTTTCTTATTTTAATCTGAATAAACAATTCCTTATTACTTTATTTAGAGACCATTATAAAATAGTACTATTTTTTGAAAAACAAGAATGCTCGAACGGTTTTCCTTGATTCGAGCAGTTGAATCTTAATGAAAAATCATTCGTGGAAGCCTTTTCAAACTAAGGTATCCACAGAAAAAGCAAAATCCTTCTGCATTAGATATTAAACATTCGATCTTCTTCCTTCATTACCCCCTTGACTCTAAACTCTATTTTTTTGTAACTTGGGAGAAAATAAATTGTATGAAACTTCCCAATATCCTAGGTAGAAGCAAGTTGAAATCAAGGAAGTTTGACTATCAACCAAGATTCTACGATGAGAAAAAAGAGGAACGAGAGCTCAGAGAAAAGGAAAAGGCGCGTCAAAATGATAAATCTGTAGAAGGATCTAAGCGACGAATTTCTCAAAGCTTTCAACAGTCAAAAGACCGAGCAGCGCATCGAAAAGCAATGAGCCGACAAACAAATATGCGGGTCATTGGTATTGTCTTTATACTGTTGGTCGTTTTTTATTTTTTTATCAAAGAATTTTTACCACTTTTGTTGGACAAATTATCAATTTAAAACAATAAGCCCATTTTGATAACCATAAATAGAATACGAATCAATGGCTGATCTAATTCAGCTACTCCCAGACCACATCGCCAATCAGATTGCTGCTGGCGAGGTGATTCAGCGCCCCGCCTCCGCCGTAAAGGAGCTGGTAGAAAACGCGATTGACTCTGGAGCAACAGCTGTAAAACTAGTGGTCAAAGATGCCGGAAAAACACTGATACAAGTCATTGACAACGGATGTGGTATGTCTGAACTGGATGCTAGAATCTGCTTCGAACGCCACGCGACTTCCAAAATCAAAGAAGCAAAAGACTTGTTTGCCATCAATACAATGGGATTTAGAGGGGAAGCGCTTGCCTCTATTGCTGCAATCGCACAAATAGAAATGCGCACGAAGAAGGCAAGTGATGAGCTCGGCACCAAAATCATCATAGAGGGATCAGAAGTTAAGCTGCAAGAAGCCTGTCAATGCGCTGCTGGTACAACTATCAGTATCAAAAACCTATTTTACAATGTACCCGCTAGACGAAAGTTTTTGAAGTCGGACTCCGTAGAGATGAACCACATTTACAATGAGTTTACTAGAATAGCACTAGCAAACTGTGATGTGTTTTTCTCCCTTCATCATAATGACAATGAAGTCTATCACCTCGCCGCAGGCAACCTCCGCCAACGAATCGTAGGACTGTTTGGCGCCAATTGGAATAAAAAACTAGTGCCAATCGGTGAAGAAACAGACGCAATAAAATTGACTGGCTACATCGGAAAGCCTGAATTCGCAAAGAAACGAAGAGGCGATCAGTTCTTTTTTGTCAATGGTCGGTTTATTAAATCAGGCTACTTGCATCATGCAGTAATGAAGGCTTTTGAGGATATCATGCCAAAGGATACCTTCCCATTGTATGTAATTTTCATAGAAATGGATCCTGCAGATTTAGATATTAATATTCATCCAACAAAGCAAGAAATCAAGTTTGCTGATGAGCGACTAGTTTACAATTACATCAAGGTAACCGTGTTGCACGCCCTTGGGCAATACAGCATTTCACCAACCCTTGATTTCAATCAGGAAACATTCATCACCCGACAACAAGAAATGGAGGCGGCACAAAATCGCGCAAACAAAGGTAATGCACAACCTGCTGCTGGAACCAATGACACTCAAGGATTTAATAAGGAAGAACATCCACTACAACAGACCAATCTAAAGAACTGGAAAGATTTGTTTGAAGGCGTTGAAGCATTTGACCCAGATGAAGATACGGAGCCTCAGGAACGACCAATGATTATTGAAAGCGGATGGAAAGACGAGGCTTCTATTGATGATAAAGAGGGATCGTTTTCTAAGCAACGTAAAAAGCCATATCAAATTCACAATCAGTTTATTGTAAGTCAAATCAAGTCTGGCTTTCTACTGATCGATCAGCAAGCAGCGCACGAGCGGATTCTTTACGAAAAATACATGACTGCCTTCAGAAACGGAGAAGTTGGAACCCAGAAGCTATTGTTTCCCAAAACGGTGACCTTCTCCATATCAGATATGGACATCATGTCGGAGGTGTTGCCACAAATCAATCAACTAGGGTTTGATATTCAAGACTTTGGGAAAGACTCTTTTGTGATTCATGGGGCTCCAGTTGATCTAAAGTCAGGAAAGGAAGAGGAAGTGATTGGTCAACTCGTAGAGCAATACAAGCAAAACATTGATCTATATGTGAATGTTCAAGATAATTTGGCGCGTTCTTTGGCAAAAAGTATGGCAGTAAAACGTGGCCAAGAATTAACTACAACAGAAATGCAATTAATTATAGACCAGTTGTTTGGATGTCAGGTGCCTTATAAGTCGCCAAGCGGTCGACACTGTTTTATTACGTATGATCTTGAAGAAATCATTAAACAATTTAAAGACTAAACGAATTTGATTTTATGGGTGGAATGCAATTAACAGAAGTTGTAAAGAATTTATTGATTATTAATGTGCTGATGTTCATTGGAACGATGGTATTTTTGAGTAATCCGACAGAGTTGTTTGGGACAACAGTAGATCGTGGTATTCTTGCGCTGTTCTACCCTGCCTCAGAAGGCTTTCAGCCTTTTCAGTTGGTCACGCATATGTTTATGCACGCGAGCCTAAACCATATTCTATTCAATATGGTTGGTGTATTTTTCTTTGGTCCGCCTCTTGAACAACGATTTGGTCCAAAGAAATTCCTATTTTATTATCTGTCCTGTGGTTTTGGCGCCATGTTACTTCACCTAATCGTATTAACAATTGAAATTTATTATCTAGGATCAGCAAGTATAAATTCTAGTATGTGGGGTGCCTCAGGCGCTGTGTTTGGCCTGGTCATGGGCTTTGTCATGTTATACCCAAATCAAACCATTCAGTTGATCATCCCACCGATCCCAATAAAAGCCAAGTACTTTGGTCTCATCTATATGGGCTTGGAGTTATTTATGGGCTTCTCCGGATACGGGTCTCAAATCGCTCACTTCGCACATATTGGTGGAGCGTTGGTGGGAATGGCTATCGTATGGATTTGGAAACGGCAAGGCTTTTAGGTTCAATACGTTATCTGAATCCTTAAAATCAGTCTACTAACCTGCGAGTTTTTTTTGACCTAGGAGGTTCGTAAACAGTTTTTGGCAAATAATATATGCAAGGCAATGTAATCGCAAATCCATTGTGATCAGTTTAAAGCCAACTGTAAAGAGATCCATGACAATACCACGTTTAAACAGAATTCCGTTTTAAACGTTTAATAGATAAGGATTCACGACAGATCTACTTTTAGAGTAAACTAGAATAGTCAATTTTTCGTTGTTAATTAATCAGTGTTTTCGAATGCCTTTGTCGAAAATACTTTTATTTTTGTTGAATTTCATTTAATTTGAAGCTTTGAAGAAATAAGCCAGCATATGTTAGGAACAATTTGGGAAGATGCGAAACGCCAGTTTCAATATGGCAATATGGTGATCCAGATAATACTGGTTAATACTGCTATCTTCTTGTCAATCGTAGTGTTATATGCCTTGTTCTTTCTGATTTTTCAGGGAGATACTGGGATTATTAAAGGCGTAGTTAGATGGTTTATGGTTCCGCCGAGCCCAACCGGGTTGATTTGGAAGCCATGGAGCCTGTTTACCTATATGTTTTTACATGAAGGGCTGATGCATTTTGCCATGAACATGTTGCTGTTTTACATTTATGGGCGAATTTTCCAAGACTTCCTAGGCAATCGTAAGGTATTACCGCTTTATATAATAGGCGGATTGGCAGGCGCAGCCATGTATTGGCTCACTGGATTGCTTGGTTTTCCTAGTTCTGGGATGCTGGGCGCTTCTGCAGCTGTTTGGGCTGTGGTAATGGCGACAACTGTGCTTAGACCCGACTATGTTATTCATTTGATCTTCCTAGGCGCAGTAAGACTAAAATATGTTACTCTAGTGCTGATGCTCTTGACGATTATAGCAATTCCTGGCTTGAATACAGGAGGCGAAATGGCACACATCGGAGGTATGATTATAGGTTGGTTGTTTATCTATCTACTTCAAAATGGTAATGACTTATCCGTTTCCTTCAATCGAATGTGGGATCCCATAGCCAGTGCATTTAGTGGTTTGTTTGTTGGTGGAGCCGCTCGAGGAAGACGAGCGCCAGAACACAATCCGCACATGAGAGTTGTAAAGACCAAACGGTATGCAGATGACCGAAAAAAAGAAGCGCAACAGTCAAGGCAAGAACGGGTTGATGAGATTCTAGACAAAATCAATGATTCTGGTTATGATAGCCTGACAGAAGAGGATAAAGATTTCCTTGCAGAATCGGATAATGATAAATGAGGTTGATCCAACCACTCTTTTATCTCCTATATGTAGCGGCAACTGTTGCTTGGTTGCTCTGTCTTTCCGCTTATTACATTGAACCGAGCGCTTGGCGGCTCCCTGTTGTCTTTAGTTTTGGCTTCCTTGCCCTACTCCTCCCTCAACTGGTTTTGGCAGCTTACTGGCTCTTTAAACGTTCGAAATGGGCTATTTTGCCACTATTATTGCTTTTGATTGGCTGGCCACAGCTGAATGCATCTTTCCAACTTGGCTTATTTAACAAGAATGACGAAGCTTCTGATAATGAATTAACAGTGACTTCGTTTAATTTACAGCGATTCCACAATCAGCCGATTCGCAATGAAGCAGAAATCAACCGTTTGGTGAAGGCTATTCATTTTCATAAAAAACTAACCGCTGATATTGTTTGCTTTCAAGAATCCTTTGGTTACATGAAACCAATCTTGGATTATGTTTTGAAACGAGTGGACTATCCTTACCACTACAGCAATTTCTATGGAAATGCAGTGTTCTCTAAGTTTCCAATCATCAACGAACATTATGATCCATTGACCAATAAACACAATGGGTTGATCTATGTGGATATTGTAAAAGGCCGCGATACCATTCGGGTCATTGACATTCATTTACAGTCGTTGTCATTTGGCGATACTCAATTTGAAACCATCAATAATCCCTTAGCAAATGATCATGGGGCAGTGCGCCAGCTGTTTGGTAAGGTGGCGCGTGGCAGTGTGGAGCGGGAAAAACAGATCAAGATGGTACTAAAGTACTTAGAAGACAGTCCATACCCCGTGATTTTATGTAGTGATTTAAACGCAACACCTACGTCTTATGCCTACCGCCAGTTGAGCACTTCGCTGGATGACAGTTTCGTAGTAGCAGGTAGCGGCTTGTCTCCAACCTACGCAGGTCCGATTCCTGGTTTGCGAATAGACTATGTTTTCTATGATTCTAAGATGTTTAAAGCAACACACTATGCTGTAGACTATACCGAGAAATATAGTGACCACTTTCCTGTTAAAACGAGATTGAGGATTAAATAAACCGAATTCAGATCTGATTAAACCTGTTAGGCAAGTCGCAGCACCCTTTTCTGTTCGAAAAGATGCAAAAGCTGAGAAATGAAGGCTCAATAAGGTATTGGGAATTAGCTTTTGGCTTCAAAATACAATATTCGAGTCTCCGTTCGTTAAAAATAGAGATTCGTGTCAGAGCGTCTTTTAAATAGTTCCGACCCCCTAGGGTGTTCGAGCCTTAATGTCTTCTTAAAAATAGGCGGACGTTCGAGCAACCTAAGTCTTCATTGATTTTGAAGTAGTTTGAACCCAAAAGTTGATTCCTATTGCATAATGCGGTTTAATTAATTAGTGCGTAATCTATAGCAAAAAAAAGGTCATGCCCAATCGGACACAACCATATATCAATAGAAATTGATCGTTTTCAATTAATCATTACACTAAGCTTCTTCTTTCACTTTTAGTTGAAAGCCGTTGCCGTGGATGTTGATGATCTCGATGGCATCATCTTTTTTAAGGTATTTTCTAAGTTTAGTAACGAAAACATCCATACTTCTGGCAGTGAAATAAGTATCTTCTCCCCAGATTTTGACCAATGCTTCAGATCTTGGGAGTATGTCGTTTACCTTAATGCAAAACATTTTAAGTAATTCTGCTTCCTTCGGAGATAGTTTTTCTTTAGGATCATCTCCAAAAGAAAGAATTCTAAGCGGGTAGTCAAAGTGATACTTACCAATTTCGAATTCCCTTCTTTCGTCATCGACAGAAGTCACTTGACTACGCTTGAGTATTGCTTGAATTCTATATAGCAGTTCTTCAGAGTTAAACGGTTTTGTGATATAGTCATCTGCACCGATCTTAAATCCTTTAATCACATCATCTTTCATTGTTTTTGCGGTAAGAAAGATGATTGGAATGTCTTTATTTGTAGTTCTGATCTCAGTGGCAACAGTAAATCCATCCTTTTTAGGCATCATCACATCCAGAATACAAAGGTCGAACGTTCCCTCCTTGAAGGTGGAAATACCCTGTTCTCCATCAGTAGCTAGGGTAATGTCGTATTCATTCATTTCTAAGTAAGAGCGTAATACGTCTCCGAAATTCTGATCATCTTCAACTAGGAGAATTTTAGGATTTTGATTCATTTTAAAATAATTTAAGTTCTTTAATTTGGGGAATTTGTTTTGGGATTTTTAGGAAAGTGAATAATAAACTCACTTCCTTTCCCTAATTCACTTCTCACATCAATCGTACCAGAATGTGCATCCATGATTGCTTTTACGTAGCTAAGCCCCAGTCCAAAGCCTTTTACGTCATGAACATCTCCAGTATGTACTCTAAAAAATTTATCGAAAATCAGCTTTTTATCTTCTTTACTCATCCCGATACCATTATCGAAAACAGAAATTTTAATTCCAGATTTATGATCAGAAGAAGTAATTTTAATTTTGGGGGTATCTGGTGAATACTTATTTGCGTTGTCAAGCAAATTGTGTATTACATTCGTAAAATGTGTCTTATCAGCAGTGATGACGGGGTTTTGTGCGTTTAGCTCATGGTCTAAGGTTCCGTTTTTGTTTTCTATCTGAATACTAAACGGTAAAACAGCGTTCTGTATTATTTCATTGACATTAATTTCTTCAAATTTGACTTGAAAATCTTGTTTATCAATCATTGCCATTTGTAATACCCGTTCCACTTGTCTGTTCATCCGCCTGTTTTCTTCCTTAATAATATTGGCAAACCGAGTGACCTTTGACTCATCCGAACGCACTGATGGGTTTGTAATGGAGTCTGCTGCTAGAGAAATCGTAGCAATGGGAGTTTTGAACTCATGAGTCATATTGTTAAGAAAATCGTTCTTAATTTCTGACAGTTTTTTCTGACGGAAAATCTCACGAACAGTATATATAAAACTAATAAGAATAATACTTGTAAAGCCAATGGCACCTAACATCATCAACCAAACTGAACTCAGCAAGAAGTTTCGTTTTCCAGGAAAATCTATAAACAGCTTTCCTGCAGCTGAGATGACACTGGATCCTCTTGCATAATCCGGTAGTAAACTAACTCGGTATGGTGAATTCTTAAGCACATTCAATTCTTCCTCCTTGATATCCGCACCGACTTTAAACGCCTCGTTCGAAGATTCCTTTACATAGATAAACTTACGCTTTCGGTTGTCAAACACGCCATAATTAAAGTCGAGATCAATGCCTAGGGCTGATAGCTGTGAGACAATCGCTTGGTTAAGTTCTTTAGGATTGACTCTTTTGTTCAGTGGCATCCGTCTTACACTTCCCGTCGCTGCCATTTCTGAGAAATCATCGATCATTTTATCTAGCTTGGAGATAATCCGGTTCTTCTGATAAATTTCGGCCATTGCAATACTCGGAAAACTATCCTTGGAAACAAGTGCGTGGAAAGAAAATGTCAAATCAAAATTTGGATTTGAATTTAGAAAATCAAAAATAGATGATTCTTGTTCTTTAGCGGATTGCGGTATCGAAGGAAAAAATTCCCCTTTAAATGCTTGGTGTAATTCGTCTTTTTCAAATCGATTGGCAATACTCTCTAGGGCGATCCCTATATTCTTGTCAAACTGCTCTTCGTTGAGCTTCACTGCATAATTAATCCAATAAGCTTGCATGATGACGATACCGATGAGCGCGGCAGTCATAAGTCCTACAATCAACCATATGGTGTTCTTATTCATAATTAAAATTGCAAATCAGAAACTCAACATCCTAAATCAAGCGAAGGGTATGATGGTAGATCGCTCTAATTTAGATATTAAAATCTTTCTTTACTAAAATTATAGTTTAAATGTTAAAAAATGGTGACGAATTGATTGGATTAACTAATTTTTAACCCGAATTGAAACGTTATGTTATGGAAATAGGTAGAGAAAATTCTTTTAAGATGGGAGACAGAAGACAGAAGATTGTTTATTCAAAATAAATTGCCTTGAGCGTCTACAATAAGCATCAAAACATTCAAGATACTACACAAAAAAAGGCTGATAACCGTGAGATTACCAACCTTCAATATTTTAAACCGCTATCCTGTTACAATTTCTTGATCTTCTTTAGAAGCGCTACTGTTTCATCAGCAGTTTCTCCTTGTGATTTCGCGATTTTGATGGCTTTCTTGGCAGCTTTAATTCCATCCTTTTTCTTTCCAAGTTTGTAGTAAAGTGCTGCTAGTGTATCATTGTTGTAGTAGTTGCTCTCCAAAGAGACAGATGTTTTTGCCCACTCCATTGCTCTTTGCAATAGTTCCTTCTGGTCAAAGTTTTCGTAGTAGGTCCAAGCGATTGCGTTGTATTCTTGCCAGTTCGTTGAAGGGAACTTGTTCAAGTAATTATCTGTTGCCTCGGCATATTTAGCCCCATCACCAGCACGCTCATAGTATCTAACACGGAACTGTGCTGACATTTTATCTGCTTTCTCCGGTAAACCTTCTTTATATAGTGCGTCAATCTCATCTAACGAAAGTGATCCACCATCGCCGTTGTAGATTTCACTATTGATCATTCTACCAATTGACCCGTTTACGTTAGCTTCGCCAAATTCATTGATAAACGCTCTTCTGTTATTGATCAGGAATTTGTATGGTTCAGACTTTACATCAGTTAGATAAGAAAGAATGAAACCAAGATTTTCTTTTTGCTTCCAATCGTCTTGTGTTTCTAGATATTCTAACGCGTATTTCCCATAGTCCTTGCTTCCAGCATTCTGCGCTCCTTTCGTAAGATTTTTAAGCAATAATGGTTCACGATTACCTTCGTCGTATTTTGTTTGAAGCGAGACTAACTGAGAAGAAGGATCACTTGCTGCTTCACCGAGTTCTAGGAACTCAGATTTTTGATGATAGCCTAATCCTTTGTGCACTAATTCACCATCTCCGTTGATAAATAAAAGTGTTGGATAAGCGGCAACACCGTAAGTAGAACCTACTTCGATACCTTCTCCCTTTTCCATGTCCATTTTCACGTTTACGAAATTCGCGTTATAGAATTCTCCGACTGCAGGGTCTGGGAATACTTCACGTGACATTTTTTTGCAAGGACCACACCAGACAGCGTAGGCATCTACAAATATTAGTTTGTCCTGTTCTTTGGCTTTAGCCAGAATACTTGACCAGTTGCCACCATCAAAATTAATGGCGGAGTCTTGACTGTATGCATTGAATGTCAAGATGCATATAAATAGTATTGTGATTAATTTTTTCATGCTTCAAATTTAAATTGAATCTCTCGTTTTGATTGTCATTTTAACGACGTTACCTATAGTTCCGCTTCTAGTTTCTTAATAAAGGCGCTGATTTTATTTACGTTTTTACTTTTTTCTTCATCACCAAGGCTTTTGGCCTTCTGAGCAGCAATAAGCGCTTGATCTTTCTTGCCGTTCTTCAATAAAATCATGGCATGTGTAAAGTGGTAGTCACTTAATCCGCCGAACTGTGCAGCTTTTTTAGCATAGCCTTCTGCTTTCTGCATGACCTTAAGATCTGTTCCAAAGTCCTTCAACAGTTCACCTGCAATTTTGTTATGTAGCGCGGCGTTATTTTTTCCTGTTTTCTTTAAATACTTATCACAAACCTTAAGGTAGCTAGCGCCATCGCCGGTGCCTTTGAAGTAGGACATATCACTTGTGTAATTAAACGCTTCTGCTTTTTCAGGATAGTGTGCACTCATGTTCGCTTTTGCTTCGCTCAGGAGGTCAGGAGAGCTGAATTCTATTGCCTTTTCAACTGTTGCATTGCAAGCGGCTTCTATTCGTTGGTTGACTGCCGTTTTTCCTTGTGCCTTTTCAATAGCAGCGCGGTTTTCCGTTAACAGTTTAAATATTCTTGAATCACTTTCAGTAGCGAGCTCATAAATGAAGAGGAGGTTTTTTTCTGTGTTGAGATTGTCCTGCGTTCTTAAGTACTCATTGGCAACTTTAAGGGATGGTTTTCTAGATTTCTTTAATGCCATCGCATAGTTGTAGAGCAATATCGGATCTCTGTCTCCTTCTTCATACTTTTCGGCATAGTCTACTGAAAAGTCAGCTTTCGAGAGTGCTGTTTTTCCTACTTTGATGAATACAGGGGCTGGTTTTGCCCCTTTACTGGTATATTGAAGTTTCCCACTTCCATCAACAAATAGGAAGGTCGGGAATGCGTTGACCTTATACTTAGATCGAATCTTTCTGCCTTCCCCTTTTTCCATATCAAACTTGGTATTAATAAAGTTTGCATTGTAAAAATCACCAACTTCTTTCATTGGAAAGATGTTTCTTGTCATTTTTTTGCAAGGCCCACACCAAGTGGTATAAGCATCAACAAAGATCAGTTTGCCCGTTCGCTTTGATTCGGCAAGTGCTTCTTCCCAGCTTCCTTTAAAAAAGTCAATCCCTTGACTTTGGGCAGAAATTGAAAGGAAAAGCATAAGTATAAGAGCAGATAAAATTCTCATTATTATTATATTTGAATAGTTTGCAAAAATACAATAAATAACTCAAACATGTTGGTTATTTTGTAGTCTATGTACTTATGTAAATCAAAGCTTGTGCCGAGTTGCTAATTTCCCTTGTTTATAGGATGGAATGTATGGATTTGTCTTGCTTCAACTTCAAATGCTAAAACCTGTCAATTCAACCATTGTTTGAACTTACTCACTTTTTCTCTAGCAACAATAACCTCTTCCTTAACTACGGGCTTGAGTTCTAGGATCAGGCGGCTATTGAAGTAATTGGAGATTTTCGTTATGGAGGACTCGCCTATAATAAATTTTCGGTTAACTCTAAAGAACAGTTGGGGTGATAAATCTTGAGCAAGGGTGTCTAGTTTTTCGTCTATCACATGACGAGAGCCTTTATTGTCCACTAGGAAAGACAGTCCATTTTCCGAGTAAAAATACGCGACTTCATTGACCTTTAGATATTTAAATTGATCTCCTTTTTTAATTAAGAAGCGTTCTTTAAATTCTCTTTGTTCCTTCAGCTCTTTCATTGCAACGAGAATAGATTTAAGATCTTTCGGGGCCGTTTGATTCACGGCTACGAATTTATCCCAAGCAATTTTAAGCTCTTCTTGACTAACTGGTTTGAGCAAATAATCAATGGAGTTCACCTTAAATGCCTTGATGGCATATTGATCGTAGGCAGTTGTGAAAATTACCGGGCATTCCACTTTTGTTCGCTCAAAAATATTAAAGCTCAAGCCATCAGCCAATTGAATATCAAAAAACGCAAGATCAGGATGGGGATGTTCGTTAAACCATAAAACAGCATCCTCTACAGAATCAAGAATCGCTTCTATCTGCAAGGGTTCGCCTAATGCAAGTATCATCTTTTTAAGGCGACTAGCGGCAGGTTGTTCGTCTTCAATGATGATGATTCGTTTCATAACACAAATTCTTCTTGTAATGTTGACAATTAATGAACAGCAATGATCGGTAGTTCTACGGTGAACTGATTTTCAGTTTTTAAAATATTTACTTCTAGGTTTGTTAATATCTCATATCTACTTTTTATGTTTGCTAGGCCAGTTCCTGTTGACTTAGCTACTTGAATTTTAGGTTGTAAATTGTTAGCAACAATCAATTTATTCTCCTTAGGAGCGATCAGAATAGTCAAGGGTTTTTTACTAGAAATGATGTTGTGTTTTACCGCATTCTCAACTAAAAGTTGCAAGGACAATGGCACAATATGATCAACATAGTTTAGACCTTCTTCCTTAATTTCGTATTTCAAATTTTCACCAAATCGGATTTGAAGCATAAATAAATATGCTTTTACACAACTCAATTCATCCGCTATTGGAATTAGTTTTTTATCCTTGATTTCTAATACGTAACGGTACACCTTAGACAGTTTATGCACATAGGCTACTGCTAAATCAGCATCTTCTGGAATCAAGCTTGCAAGCGTGTTTAGGCTGTTGAAAAGGAAATGCGGTTTTACTTGATTTTTTAAAATTTCAAGCTGCGATTCTACATTTTCTCGTTTCAATTGTTCTTGTTTTTTCACCGAATCTTTTAGCGCATTCATATAGTAAGCTGCCTCATAAAACCCAATAAAAATAGAAACAAGTAGACAAGCACCAACCATGTTTCTTATCAACTCTCCAACAGTTATGATATTGTCACCAACAAGGCTTAACGGAACCACCAACATAAAAGTGGAAAGAATTAATGTAAAACCAAGATAAAAAGATAAATCTCTAAGTATTTGTTTGGGTTTCATCTCCTGTAAGACCTCCCGTTGATTCGTCTTTAAATAGTAAAATATATTGATGTTGCCAATGGTTATTACAGCTGAGTAGATTAACCCAATAAACATTCCGATAACATCATTTAAATGAAAATCCCGATCAATTCTATCCCCTAAAAAAAGATAGGGAAAACCGAACCCACATACCAGAATGAAAACAATAAGTAATTTGGTATGCTTAAACCCTAATAATTCTTGAAATTCTTTTTCCTTTAACATTGCGTTTTTTTGATCCGACTTAGTTGTAAGATACGAGTCTAATTCAATTTATCTCTAATCTCCATCTAATGCAATCTAAAACGTAATTTGATAGCGTACATCTGGAAAAAAACCTCTTTGGTAAGTCGTCTTAAGTTCTTGTTCAACTTCATTATACTGCGTTAAAAAGACATTTTTTCTAGAAATAAAATTTTGTAAATCAACAGAAAACGTTTGAGTGTATTTTTTAGCATTATGTCTGAATCCAATTTTAAGATCAGGACGCATATAAGGATCATATTGTGCTTCAAAAATTTTGGTTTCGTCTAGTATTTCTTGTCCAGTTAAAATTGATGCCTCTAAGTCAATTGGAGTATAGCGACGACCACCTGCAAAATTCATCCTAGCATCTAACGTTAAAGTAAAATGATCGCTTAAGGTAAATTCCTTGCCCACTAATAGATTAGTGACGTAATTCGAGTTAAAAAAGGTATTGCGTTCTATCTCGTCTGACCCCTTGTATTGGCTATTAAATAGAGAACCTGTGAATAGAAAGTAAAAGCCTTTATCAAGGAAACGTTCGAAGGTTAACTCTAGTCCATAGTTACTCCCAGTCCCATCATTTGTTAACCCAACTCGATTTGGGAATCCGAAATCCGCTCCATAGTTTATCATTGAAAAATCACCGTCATCAGGATCAACCGCCAAACCATTCAGCAGTTGATAATAGGCCTCTGTTTTAACACGTGTGTTCTTGGTCAACGAATAATCCCAGGAAAGCACAAAATGATGACTCCTAATAAGATCTAACTCCTCGTTTGCTAGATTTTGTGCAGCTGTAGCTGAGCTAGATTTTGCAAAATAAATTGGCAATGGTTGTAATTGTGAATGCATACCATATCCTACTCCTAGCGTACTTTTAGGGGTCGCTTCATAAGAAAACCCTAGCCGCGGTTCTATTGCATTCGAATTATTGAATCCAAATAGCGATCCATGCAGACCCGCGTTTAGTGTAAGCTTGTTATTAAACTTATGTTGCCATTGAGCAAACGCTCTATAGAGTCCTACATTTCCTTTAAAATCTATTTCAGTGTACCAAAATGCATTGTTGATTAGAACAGAATCCTGCACATTTAGATCATAGTTGTCATAAATCAATCCAGTTTTCATTCTGTTTTTAGCATTAAACTTTTTGTTAATCGTCCAGTTAACGCCAATTTTTTCTTGAAGGTTCATTGATGTAAATGTAGGTTCGAACAACTCTGTAGTCTTGTCAACAATCTCCTTAACAGAGGCTTTACTTTCTGAAGCAGCGTAGGAAACTTGTAAGTTGGAAGAGGTCTTTTCATTAAAAAAATAAAGATGGGAAAGTCCTACAATTCCCGTCCTTGAAGAGGACTTGAGTTCTTCATCTCCATCAGAAAACAAATTATCGTCATCTGGTTGAGGCTCAAAAACAATGTCACTTACACCGCCTAAGCCCCAAAGACTAAAGCGACCAGCTTTTTCGGTAGGCATATTAAACTTAAAATTGATATCCTGATATTCAGGAACGGCAAAACCGGTTCCAAAATCGATCCCCAAAGCACTGATCACTCCAAGCGTAGAATAGCGATAATTAATCATAAAGGAAGAATTTGTTCCTACGCCTAAAGGTCCTTCCAAGCCAGCTTCAAATCCGTTGAAACCAATTTGAGCTAATACTTCAAACTTATCCGGATTCCCATTTCGAAGTTTTAAGTCAAATACGGCAGCTGTTGCATTTCCGTATTCAGCAGGGAACGCACTAGAAAGGAAATCACTGTTCCGTAAATTGTTTGTATTTAACATTGAAACTGGCCCGCCAGAGGAGCCCAAGGTCGCCCAGTGATTTGGTGAGGGGATATCGACTCCCTCCATTCTCCAAAGTACACCTGCAGGCGAGTTCCCACGAACGATAATGTCATTTCGGTCATCGCTTGCGCCACTAACACCGGCATAGTTTTGAGCCATTCGCGCTACATCACCAAGCGATCCCGAAAACCGAGTAATCTCTTCTGCTGACATACTTCTTGCGCTAATTGTAGCCATGTCATTTACTGCCTTTCGCTTATCCCGCTTGTCAGTTACCACAATTTCGGCTAGTTCTGTCAGGTCTTCTTCTAGTGAAACCTCCAACACAAGTTCTTTACCCGTTGTTATGAGTATTTCATTTAGTGTGATTGTTTGGAATCCCAGATAAGTAAATTGAATGGTCTGTCTTCCAACGGGAACGTCTTCTAATTTAAATCGTCCATCCATATCGGTGGTGGTCCCAATTGGGCTCTCTGTCCCTTGTAAAACCACATTGACTCCAATCAATGGATATTCTGCTTCCTTATCAATCACTTGTCCTTTGATGGTTTGGGTAAGCACTTTTTGTCCAACTGCAAATTGAACGATAAATAGTGCGAAAATTAGTAGGCTTAGTTTTTTCATGGCAATTATTTTTTCTTGGACAAAGAAGAACTATTCCATAGTTACCTACTAGTGTTTTCTGTTGAACTGTTGTTTTTGAAGGGTGAACTGTAGAAGAGTTGGAGAACGTGTTTTTTGACGATCTATGAAAAGCCAAAGCAAATTATGATTGATCGTTCGACTGGTCTAAAATTTGAAAACATGTTTCATCCAAATGCAGCGCTCAGCTTGGATGTCGTTTTTCTATAAAAATGGACTTTTCTATTGAATTCCTTAATTAAGGAAATAATAGATAATGGTACCCTGGGAAGTAGATTTTTTTGTGTAGGCTTGAAAACAACTATCGTACAATACTAAAAATTAAACCGCACCTTCACATTCACCCTACGACTTGTCAGGTAATTAGGCACGGCGACATTCTGGTTCTGCACTGTCTTAATCCAAGTGTGTGAAGCCGCATTGGCAACCCCTAGTAGGTTAAACACCTCTGCACTTATCCAAGCACGCCTAAAGTTCCGAAACGGATTATTGCCAACTCGCTTACTCTTCTTAGCATCCCACAATAAATAACTAAATCCGATATCTGCTCGATAGTAAGGAGAATACCGGTACGTGTTTCTATAAATCACATTGTTCCTAGGAATCCCAAACGCCAAACCCGTTCCAAACACCAATCCGATATTGACTTTAAAGCTCTCTAGCTTGGGAAGATAATCTTGAAAGAATATAGACAGGGAAGCAAACTGATCTGTCGGCCTTGGCACATCATTTATGGCGACTGCAGCAGTATCAGGTGCCACTCCACGAGCTAAGTGTTGCACATCTATAAATCGCTCTCGCGAGCGTAGGAGTGACAGATTGACCCACGACTCTTGCCCTTCTGCAAATTCACCGTTTATCCTGAAATCGATCCCTGTAGAATACCCTCTTACGTTATTGTCGCCATAGTAACGAATCCTTACGTTATCAATATCAAATGCTACAATATCAAACAGGTGCTTGTAGTATGCTTCTGAGATAAACCTGAAATCACGGTCCCACATTTTAAAGTCATAGACCAACCCGACTAGTCCGTGAATGGATTTTTGCGCCTGTAAACTATAATTTATCGAGCCATCCTGATTTCTTAGTTCTCGGTAAAACGGAGGTTGGTAATACATACCCGTACTTACTTTAAACAGTAAATCATTTTTTTCCTTGTACGGTTTGTAGTAAAACTGTGCTCTTGGGGTTACGATGACCTCTTCGTTTAAGTCCCAGTAGGATGATCGTACCCCCAAGGTGACCCCATATTCTCTAGTCGAATCTCGCACGATTTTCCAAGTGTTTTGAACATAGCCACTTACTCGGTTAGAAGACAAGTCGATATTTGTCTTTACAACTTCCCAATTTTCGATAGAAGCATCAGAGTAAGGCAAGGAATATCCTGCAGAATCCAACCGCTCCCATTCATTGATATCGTCATTTATAATTTCATTTTGATACTTTGCACCATAGCGCAGATGGCTGCTGTTGTAGCTCAATGTTCCTTCCTTCTCTTTCGTCTTTTCCCATCCACCCTTAAATGCGAAATTTGAAACCGTAGCCGTCAGGTAGTTACGGACATAATTGTGTTGCACACCAGCGCCAATCGTTGCTACAATCTCTCCTGCCTCTTCAGACCCTAGATCAGTTTCTAGTACCCCCAATCGGTAGGCGCTAATGATATCGATCCGTTCGTTTTCTCTACTTTGAAAGGTAGATGCCAGAAACTTGAAGTAATAATTTCGATCTTCTGGCAAATGACTCAATGACAATCCTGCCATATAGGTTGTAAAATCATCGACTTCTTGCCCATCAAAAAAGGCATCAAATCGTAAAGCCAGATTGATTAATCCTAGTGTAGTTGATCTGGATATTGGGGTAAAGTCGTAAACACTTCTGTTGTAATTTCCAATCAGTCCCAACTGCCAATTTTTGTTAAGATCATAACTTACATATCCTTGTATGTCATAGAAGTTGGGTTGGTACTCTCCTGATGTTTCAAGACTTCCAAGCAGGTATCTAGTCGTTTTATACCGAGCACCTATCAAGTAGCTGAATTGCTGATTTTCTTTATTTTTCTTCTTCACACTGCCCTCCAAATGCCCTGAAGCACCCAGTGCACTCATAGACACAGATCCTCGAAAAGTATCTGGTCGTTTGTACTTAATATCGAGTACAGAAGACAGTTTATCACCATATCGAGCTTGGAACCCCCCAGCAGAAAATGCTAATGAACGAATCAAGTCAATGTTTGGAAACGTGAGGCCTTCTTGTCTTCCAGAACGGACAAGGAATGGTCGGTAGATTTCAAAGTCATTGACATATACCAGATTTTCATCGTAACTCCCACCTCTTACGGAGTATTGAGAGCTCAACTCATCAGCACTTCCTGTGACTCCGATTGCGATTTGAGAGATATCAAGGTTCATGCTTGGATTGACCTTAAACTCAAGTTCTTTTGTATCTATTTGGTCAACTGTACCGGTTTTATCCTCAACTCGGTCATCTCTTACTTCGACTTCTATGATATCAACTCCTTTCTTCAGTGCTACGTTGATTGTTTTCTTTTCCCCAGCACCATATGTTCCTGTTTTAGGCAAGGTGACATAGCCAATAAAGCTGTATTCTATGGTCAAATTTCTATTGGGCGGTACCTCCAATCTATATTTTCCTTTGTTATCAGTATACTCTCCAATTCCGAGATCAGGTATGGATACAGAGACAAACTCAAGTGGATTTCCAGAATCGTCCATTACTTTTCCAGTAATGATGGCATTTTTCTGGGAATTGCCAACTACATAACTCAATAATACAATTGGTATGATCAACCAATACTTCATGATTCTACTTTTAAACTTTTCAATCAGGTAGTGTGTCAAGCGGTAAATATCGACTATGTCCTGCTTAACGCACTAGTTCTAACGAACTTCAAGTGATTATAGTATTTTTAATAATGCCTTTTAACAGTTTTACGGTTTTTACTGGATCTTCTGATTTATAAACACTGCTTCCTGCTACCAATACATCGGCTCCTGCTTTTAGCACTGCCTCCGCGTTTTGCAGCCCTACACCACCATCAATCTCGATCAATGTATTGGTGTTTCGAACAGTTATACGTTCTTTTAGCTGTCTTGTTTTTTCTAGCGTCCGATAAATAAATTTTTGTCCGCCATATCCAGGATTTACCGACATGATCAAGGCAAGATCTAAGTCTTCCAACACATCCTCCAATACCGAAACGGGTGTTCCAGGATTAATTGCAACGCCAGCCTTGGCGCCAGTGGCCTTAATCTGCTGAATCGTCCTGTGTATATGCGGACAAGCTTCATAATGCACAGTGATGACATCAGCACCCGCTTCACGAATTTGTTCGATGTATTTTTCTGGTTCTACAATCATCAGATGCACGTCTAGCGGCTTCTTAGCGACTTCTTTTATTGCTTTAATGATGAACATTCCGAAGGAAATATTCGGCACAAACACACCGTCCATCACGTCTACATGAAACCAATCGGCTTCACTGTTATTAATAAGTTCGATTTGAGCAGCCAATTGCTTGAAATCTGCTGCCAATACGGAAGGGGCAATCAAGTGTTGTCTCATATCAATTTGATTTTTGGTATGCGCTATAAATATGTTCTGGCTGCACAAGTGGTAACCGTTCAAACTTTAAAAGTAATTGAGCCGTTGCAGCTACGTCTTTTTCACAGTAGATACTTATTCGTTCTAGGTCGTCTTCTTCCCAGAAAACACGGCCCACCTCACTCCCGTCGATATCATCTTTGGGTGTTGGTATTTCAAACAATGCGGTCAATAGGCTAAGGGAGGAGGAGCTTTTGTAGGAGCCAAATCGCCAGAGCAACATGGTGTCAAGCATTCCTGTTTCCCAAGGTTTTTTATCATTGACGTCTAGGATAGCTGGCAACTCAATATAGTTGAGCATCATCCTCCTACAGATAAATGGGATATCAAACTCTTTGATGTTGTGTCCACATATCTTGTTGAATCGTGGATTGGCGATAAGCAGTTCTTTAAAATCGAGCAGTAATTGGTTTTCATCCTTAGAGCTAAACGATTTGAGTCGAATGTGGTGTACTTGATCCTCTTCACTCCAGAGTAGTAATCCAACTGAGATACAGACGATTCTACCAAATTCTGCATAGAAACCAGCGTTATCCGTATAGGTTTCTTCAAGGGTTGGCATTTCTTTATTTCTATAGATTTGCTTTGCCTTGATATCCCATAGGGAAGTCATCTTATCACTAAGTTCTGAGTAGTGTTTTACACCAGACACGGTTTCAATATCTAAAAACAGAATATTTCCGAGGTTGTATTTTGGCATTTAAGGGTGTTTTACTGCTGGGCAAATATACGTTTTAAAATGGAAAGCTGTGAAAAGGGAATAATGAATATCGAACAAGGAATTTCGAATGTAGAAATATAAAAATGAATACTGCGCAAGGCTTATCCCCTAGGACTATAAAAATAGTGCCTCTCTAGCATATTCCTCTACTGTTTTAGTGTGGTTCAGTCATTTTTTTAAACGATACTTTCAAAATAATCTTACTATGTTATTAATCATTACTTATCTTAACAACAAAAAACATGTACACCAATCCATTCACCAATCAATTTGAAGGCTACCTTAATCAATTGATCAAAGAACTGAATGCCTTTGATAAGGAGGAGCAAATCTGGAAAACGAAAGGTCAGATTACGAATTCACCAGGGATCTTGGCAAAGCACATTATTGGCAATCTCAATCATTTCCTAGGGTTTGGACTCGGATATACGGATTACCAGAGAGACCGTCCTGCTGAGTTTTCGGAAGATCGGGTGCCGTTAGCTGACTTGATTAAAGGGTTGGAAGATGCAAAGAAACTCGTTGTGCAAGTCCTAGAAAAGGAAACTGATTTGAACAAGCCATTCCCCAAGGAGCTATTTGGGCATGAGGGCACACTCGGCTATTATGTGGCGAAACTGTCTACTCATTTGGCTTATCACGTAGGGCAGATCAATTATTATAGAAGGGGTGTTTAGTTCTCAATATTCAACTAACTTTCAATAAATATTGAAAGTATTGAAAATAACACTTATCTTACTCAAAATTAATTGTTCAATTCATTAATCTTGTGATGAACAAAACTAAAATTACCATCATAAACTGCTTTATTGCTATTGTCTGGCTTGCAAATGGATTACTAGCAAAAATACTGAATCTAGTGCCTCGACATGAGGCAATAGTAGGAACGATTTTAAGTGCTGAGCATTCAAGAACAATCATTGTTTTGATTGGAATAGCAGAGATCATAATGGCAGTTTGGGTACTGAGCCGATGGCTACCAAAGTTGAATGGAATTACACAAATTATTGTAATAGGGACCATGAACGTATTAGAATTCATCCTTGTTCCTGATCTCCTGTTATGGGGATACCTGAATTCTTTGTTTGCGTTACTCTTTATCTTTCTAATTTACTACAAAGCATTTATCCTTGAACCCCATCAAATAATTAAACATTACTAATTAAAAATTACCGTGCAATTTCTTAAAAACCACCCCTTTCCAGTAGAAGCTTGGTTCAATAGCTCAACAGTACTGACTTTTGCGGTGCCCAAGGAAGAATTGACTCCACTGATTCCCGATGTATTGCAGCTAGACACCTTCAAAGACACTTATGGCTTTATAGCAATTGCAATGGTGGATACCACAGCACTTCGTCCCAAGGGTTTTCCTAAGTTTATGGGCAATAACTTCTTTCTCATTGGTTATCGAATCTTTGTACGATACACTGACGAGCGAGGAAAACGCTTGCGTGGTCTTTATATTTTGAAATCAGAAACGAATAAAAAGAGGATGGAGCTCCTAGGAAGTATGTTTACTAGATACAAGTACAATACGACTGACATTCAGACCGCTATAGAAGAAAGAACTAAAACAATTTACTCTGAACAGTCAAACTTTAAATTGACCATAGATACGACTGTACATTCTGCTCAACTGCCTGAACAATCCCCTTTTAGTGAATGGAAGGAAGCACGCCGATTTGCAGGACCACTTCCCTTCACATTTTCAGTAAACAAGAAGAAAGGCAGCATACTAATCATCAAAGGGATTCGGCAAAATTGGAAACCGCAACCGATAGAAGTGACTGACTTTTCCTTTCAATTTTTAGATCAATTAAATCTAAATGGAGCGGTGTTGGCAAATGCGTTTGAAATTAAGGACGTGCCCTATTCTTGGGAATCTGGAAAACTTGAATCAACTCGTAAGTCCTACCATGATTAGAAAACCATTTCAAGGCGTACTCAATATCATTCGGTTTAATTGGCATTTCTATTTGGGTGCTTTGTTTTTGTTTTTACTGGGAATATTAATCCTTCCCAATCTTCCAATAAGTTTGCATTCTCTAGGCTATTCAATACTTGGTCTGGCGTTTATTCAAACTATTGTTTCTTTGTTTGTTTCATGGTATGTGTACGATTATTCAGACCTTTATCAATTGAACGCGTTAACGATCCACGCACCAAATAGCATCCTTAACGTTAATGCAGGATTTGACGAAACCAGTGCACTGGTCAGGGGCAAACATCCTAATGCTCGGCTAACGGTTTGTGACTTTTATGATCCTACACTACATACAGAAATCTCGATTCAGCGAGCTCGTAAGGCCTATCCACCTTTTAAAGGCACTATTCGTATTCAGACAACGTGCTTACCGTTTACAGATAGTAGTTTTGATGCTATATTAGCAATGCTTTCTGCACACGAAATCAGGAATCAACAAGAACAAATTGACTTTTTGAAAGAACTTCATAGAGTGCTAACAAAAAACGGCCGCATCTATGTAACAGAACACTTAAGAGACACACCAAACTTCCTTGCTTATACAATTGGATTCTTCCATTTCCATAGCAGAACAACGTGGATTAGCACTTTTAAAAAAGCTGGGTTGGTAATAGAAAGGGAGGTGAAGTCAACACCGTTTATCACAACATTCATATTAAAATCAAATGGAACTACATCTTAAAATAATTGGTTGGCTGCTAGTAGTTTTAGCCTGGGCACATCTATTTTTCCCTTGGTATTTTGACTGGAAACAAGAGTTAAAACCATTAAGCTTAATGAACAAACAGATGATGATGGTGCACCTATATTTCATTGCCCTAGTTGTCTTTTTAGTTGGTTTGCTGTGTGTTACTTCTGCAGGAGAATTGGTATCTACTAGGCTTGGTAAAATTGTATCGGGAGGGCTTGCATTTTTCTGGGGGACACGTTTATATTTTCAATTGTTCATCTATTCATCAGCATTATGGAGCGGCAAAACCTTTGAAACGATAATGCACGTGCTCTTTTTTCTGTTTTGGTTGTATATGACAGTTGTTTTTAGCTTAGTTAGTTTTGGTTATTCTATGTAAAACCCTGTTTTTATAGCAAAAACCAATTTCAAACAACTAGACAATAAGTATATAATAATCAGTAAGTTGGACATTAAAATTGTGTGTAAAACGCTTTTACTCTTTTCATTTTCTAAGCATTTACTAATATTCTTGTGTGTAATTGATTTCTTATTTGTAAATTTAATTGCAATTGAATTACGCACAGATTCAAATCAGAATGATATGCAGGTAAAACAAAGCACCCGAACCAATGCGCTTGAACAATACTTCAGCGAGTTTCGAAACAGTATTATTGGAATTAATCAAACATTTGATTCTCCCTACGGTACAATGCCAATCGTTTATGCTGATTGGATTGCAAGTGGTCGTCTTTACCAACCGATTGAAGAATTGATGTCCTCACACATTGCGGCGTTCGTCGGCAATACGCATACAGAAACATCAATAACGGGCTCAACAATGACCTTAGCCTATCATGAAGCCAAACAGATCATCAAGAAGCATGTAAACGCTTATGAAAAGGATGTGCTTATTGCTTCGGGCTCAGGAATGACGGGTGTTGTCAATAAATTTCAACGGATTTTAGGGCTTAAGGCTTCAGAAAAGCTAGAACGATATCTTACCATTCCGAAGGAGGATATCCCAGTCATTTTTGTTACACATATGGAGCACCATTCGAATCATACCTCTTGGCTAGAGACTATCGCTGAGGTTGTTTGCATTGGGCCTTGCGAGAAAGGATTGGTAGACTTGAATGATTTTGCATCGTTGCTTGAACAATACAAGGACAGAAAAGTGAAGTATGCTGCGATTACTTCTTGCTCAAATGTAACAGGAATCTTCACACCATATCAACAGATTGCACGCATGATCCATGAAGCTGGAGGCTACTGTTTTGTTGATTTTGCCTGCTCCGCGCCCTACGTAGATATTGACATGCACCCCGAAGATCCGATGGAGCAGTTGGACGCGATTTACTTTTCGCCACATAAGTTTTTAGGAGGTCCCGGAACACCTGGTATCCTCATATTCAATTCAAAGTTGTATTCTAACTCCAAGCCAGATAACCCAGGAGGCGGCACCGTTTCTTGGACAACGCCTTGGGGCGAACACCACTTCCTTTCAGATATTGAGGCTCGAGAAGATGGCGGCACACCACCGTTTCTACAGACCATCCGCACAGCACTGAGTATCCGATTGAAGGAAAAAATGGGGGTGACAAATATCTTGAAACGAGAGGAAGAAATCTTAGATCAGATATTTGAAGGGATGGAACAGATAGAGGGATTACACATTTTGGCAGGCCATATTAAAGAACGAATTGGTGCTATCTCATTTTACATTGACGGATTACATTACAATTTAGGTGTTCAATTACTCAATGATCGCTATGGTATACAAGTGAGAGGAGGATGCTCTTGTGCAGGTACTTATGGGCATTATTTGCTTGAAGTAACTCAGGAAGTGAGTTGTCAGATAAGATCACAAATTGCAGAAGGCGACCTTGCTGCCAAACCCGGGTGGATAAGACTCAGTTTGCACCCAACGATGACAGATAAAGAGGTAAAATTAATTTTAAAAGCAATTCGAGAAATCGTTTCAAATTATAAAGAATGGGGAACCGAATATTCCTACAATTGCAAAACAAATGAATACGCGCACAAGGATAATCCGATAAATCTTAAACCAAACATTTCTAAGTGGTTTGAGCTTTAATCCGCATTATCACAGTATGCTTTTTAATGTAGAGACACAGATGATAGGAATAAAATTGAAGTGACGAATTCATAAATGAAAGGCACCGAAAAGTCAGACCCAAAATTTTATTGCTTTCAAACTCAAAAGTCATAGAAGCGCACACAATAAACTTAATACGTAATACGTTGAAAAATTGATTTTTATCGTTTAAAACAATAGATAGTGTTACCTTTATATGCTATTTAGTAAAAAGAAGTCATCAAATGAGGTATTATTATTGATGTTACTTGTTAAATGACCAAGTTTTACCCTTAAAATGAAACTATGAAAAATTTTCTTCTTACGTCCCTATTCATACTGATCACCGGATTGCTTTTTGGGCAAAATGATGATGCGAAACGGGCTTATAACAAAGGTCTTGCACTCTATCAACAAAACAGTTTTGAGCAAGCGATTCCTCTCCTAACCGAAGCTATTATGTACTTCGAGTCATTTGAAGCTGCTCATCAGTTATTAGCAATTTGTTATGACGAAACAAACCAACTCGATAAATCTATTTCTCATTATGAGCAAGTTATAGTATTAAATCCGAGCGATAAAAAAGCAATGTTTAACCTCTCTAAACAATACCAACGAAACAAGGATTTTGACAGTGCTAAAGCAATCTTAAACAAAGCATTAACGATAGATCCGACCTATTTAAAGGCAAAAAATGAACTTGTTCAAATAGATAAAATTGTTGAGGGCGTTGGAAAAAAGGAAGATGCTTCTTATTACAAAGCAAATGGACTTTACAAGCAAAAAAAATACAATGAAGCCATTCAAGTTCTAGTTCCTCTCAATGAACGGAATCCTTCTTCAAATTCACTATACCTAGAAGGTATTTGTCAAGAAAAAATGGGCGATCTCAACGAAGCAGCAACCAGATTCCAAGGAGCAACTGTATTAGACTCCAATTACATTGATGCGTATATCGGCATGGGGATTATTCGATACAATCAGCAAAACTACCAAGAAGCAATTGAACACTTCAAAAGTGTCATTCAACTTGAAAATGAACCTTCTGAGGAATTTGCCTACTACCTTGGCAATTGTTATTACCGTGTTGGTGATTACATAGAGGCATTTGGCTACTTAAATGATGCCGTTTTGCTAGATCCTAATAGTGGCCGAGCGCACTATACGCTTTACAAAGCCTACGAGAAAATTGGCAAGGAGGACAAAAGTATTATCCATCGCATAAGAGCTGAAGAACTAGGTTATGACGGGCGTTATGAGGATAGTCAAACCAAATCCACCACGACAACCACTACAACAGAGACGACTGAAGAAACCACCGTTACAATAACCAAACGCAGAGGTCCTGGTGGTAAAGGTATCGTGGTAGAAACAATAGAAGAAATCGAAACAAAGCTGAGCAAAAAAGAACAAAAGGCGCTTGAAAAACAAGCAGAAATTGAACAAAAGGAACGAGAAGTTAAGGAACGGGAATTAGAGCTTAAAAAGAAAAAAGAAGAACTTGACAATCAAGCAGAATTAGATCGAAAAGCAAAAGAAATTAAGGAACGTGAAATAGAACTCAAAAAGAAAGAAAAAGAACTTAAAAAACAAGCAGAATTAGATCGAAAAGAACGAGAAGTTAAAGCGCAGGAAATAGAGCTTAAAAAGAAAGAAGAAGCGCTTGACAAACAAGAAGAACTAGACCGAAAAGAACAAGAAGTTAAAGCGCGTGAATTGGAACTTAAGAAGAAAAAAGAAGCAATTGAAAAACAAGCAGCATTAGAACGTAAGGAAAGAGAAATTAAGGAACGTGAAGCAGCAGAACAGATAAAAATAGCAGAAGAAAAAGAACGCGAAATAGAACTAAAAATAAAAGAGCAAGAAGAGCTTGATAAACAAGCAGAAACAGAGGAAACAGAACAAGAAAGAGCGATACGGGAACTTGAAGAAACGTTAAAAAATCTTGAAAAAGCAAGAGAAATAGAGCTAGAAATAGAACTAAGAAAAATAGAACTTGAAAAACAGAAGGACATTCAGCAAGAAGAAAAAACGATAGAAGAAAGTGAGACAACACTGAGTACTGAAGAAGAACAAGAAGATCCTAAAAAACAATCTAAATCAGAGAAAAAAAATAAAGAAAAAGCCGAAAAAGAACTACGTAAAAAACAAAAGAAAAATCCAACTTACAGAGGCAACTTTAGTAATGATTAATTGATGTAGTCACGACTTAATCTGACAAATAGAGTTGTAAAACTTTATTAACTAAATAAAAGGATTAAACATTAACCAGTATTATATTAACGTCTCTAGAAAATGCGTTTTAAGTCCGAACTGTTGCTTAAGTTGAGCAATTTCATACAAAACAGTTTCCCGCGATCGGGCTTTTGGACTGCGGACAGCCGTAATCATTACATTTTTGCCCGTGTGATCAGAACTGATAAACTCAAAGACTTTAGTTTTATAGCCATTGGCTTCTAGTAGCAGGGCCCGAATGGCGTCGGTAAGCATTTCGGCTTGTCGCTCTAACAAAATTCCGTGTTTCAACATCGGCTGAAACAGTGGACTGCCGACCATATCTATTCGTACCTGCTTATGACAACAGGGCGCACAAACGATCACTGAAGCACCTGCTTGTATACCCTTAGCAATAGCGTGGTCAGTAGCGATATCACATGCGTGAAGCGCAATCAGCATATCCATTGTTGTAACTGGATACTCCTCAATACGACCAGTTCTGAACACCAAGCCTTCATAGCCCGCTTCATTACTAATGTTATTGCAATGATCAACCAGTTCACCTCGCAACTCAACTCCAGTGATTTTAGGCTTAATATTCATCGTGTTTAACAAATAATCGTACAACGCAAATGTAAGGTAGCCTTTGCCTGACCCCATATCAACAATACGATATCCGTTACGAAGTGACGACTTATCTAGCAGATGACTGATGGTCTCAATGTATTTATTGATTTGTCGATACTTGTCATACTTCTTATCTAACACCTTGCCTTTTGCGCTCGTGATGCCTAGCGCCTTAAGGTAGATATTCCCTTCCGGCTTGATCCATTGCTTTTTCTGTACGTTGTGTACTAGTGTTGCAGCCTGCTGTTTACTTGCCTTTCGTTTCCATATCTTTGCCTCCCGCTTACGATTGAAACGGAGTTCCCAGTCATTTCCCTGCGCAAACAGATTCCCGTTTAACAGTTCCTCTCCTAGCAGTTTCTCGATCAATGCAAGTCCTTCCGAAGTGCTCAGGTTTTTAGTAATGTCTTTTGTCGGGAAACGCTTGACACACTGCATTCGATAGCCACTTTTTGCTTGAAAAGGCTTAAAGTAGATGGACTTGTATTCCAACTCACTGTTAGCGGGTTTGCTGAGTGTAAGTTGTATGAACGTTTGTTCCTCAAATGCCTGCCGAGTCACAGTCAAGAATTCAGTTTTTGCGTTTGTTGTCATACGATTACGGCGTCATTTCTTTTTCCAGGAGTATAAATTGATAGGAATAGTGTTGTTTTTCCTAAAGGTAACATACCGCATTTTCATATCCTATTTTTTGTAGTAAATTTGCCCTTCAAAACAATTCGTCATGAAAACACGTAATCTCGTCGCATTTATATTGATTATCATTTCTTTGATTTGCCTATATCCAGGATTGATAGAACCTATTTTAACGATTAAAGTTGGGGCTAATTTACCAATCGTTGGCAAGTTGTCTTTACACGAAAGCACTCAGAGTATACTTGGCACCATTGAGTCGTTGTTCAATGCGAATAATGCATTGGTGGGGTTCTTGATTCTGTTGTTCAGTGTGCTTATACCTATTTTCAAGGCGTTGAGTCTTTTAATGGTGTTGTTTTTCAAGAAACTTAGTTTCCGCAAACGGCTTTATAACTTCATAAATCTAATCAGTAAATGGTCGATGGCAGACGTCTTCGTTGTGGGGGTTTTCCTTGCATTCCTTGCGACTCGTTCTGATGAAAATGTACAAGCAATTCTGCACAACGGCTTTTACTTTTTTCTTGCATATTGTCTAATCTCTATATTTGCTACGCAATTGATTGTGGTGGAGGAATAAGGGGCTAAAAAGATGGAAAACGGTAGACAGAAGACTGTAGATATGTTGACCTTTGGTTCAAAATCGGCTTCGTTGAGAAAATTCTTGATTTTTTCAACTTCGGTCTTCCGTCTTTTTCCCTTATCTTTGAAAAAAATCAAGCGAATTGAACGAGAAAGAGGGGATTAACGTTGCGGTTATTGGAGGAGGAGCGGCAGGATTCTTTGCAGCAATTGCAGCTAAAGAAAACTACCCTAATGCAAACGTCACCATTTTTGAAAAATCACAAAAACTACTTTCAAAAGTAAGAATCTCAGGTGGTGGACGCTGCAATGTGACCAACGGATGCACCTCCATTCCTGAATTATGCAAGGCATATCCTAGAGGCGGCAAACAACTAAAAAAGGCATTCCATGTATTTAATACTAAGCATACGATGGAGTGGTTTGAGACAAGAGGAGTGCCATTAGTTACCCAAGAAGACAATTGTGTTTTTCCAGTTTCTCAAAGCTCCCAGAGTATTATAGATTGTTTCTTGAAGGAAACTAGACGTCTTGGCATAAACATAGATACAGGCAAAGGAGTTGTGTCTATCCTGCCCAAACAAGGCAATTTGTTGCTTACGTTTAGAGGAAAAGAGGCGACACCGCTTCAATTTCATAAAGTGATTGTTGCGACTGGTGGATCTCCAAAGCGCAGTGGATTGCATTGGCTGGAAGATTTAGGCCATAAAATTGAAGATCCTGTCCCTTCCCTATTCACCTTCAACATGCCTTCTGAGGACATTAGAAAGTTGATGGGTGTGGTGGTGAAAAACGCGCTAGTCAACATCCAAGGCACCAAGCTTAAAGCTGGTGGCCCATTGCTCATTACGCACTGGGGAATGAGTGGCCCGGCCATTCTTATCTTATCGGCCTTTGGAGCTAGAGTCTTAAGTGAAGTTGGGTATTCCTTTAAGGTTCAGGTTAACTGGGTTAATGAACCAAACAATGAATCAGTTCTGCAGTATTTGCGAAAAATCATTCAAGAACATCCAAAGAAAAAAGTCGTTAATGTCAGGCCCTATTTTTTACCAGAACGACTTTATTTAAAATTATTGGAAAAAATTGAACTCCCTTCTGAAAAAATCTGGGGTGAACTCAGCAAAAAAGCCATAAACAAGCTCATCAACGTCTTAACAAATGATATTTATCAAGTAAATGGGAAAACTACATTTAAAGAAGAGTTTGTGACTTGTGGTGGGGTGAGTTTAGAAAGCATCGACTTAAAAACCATGCAAAGTAAGGTATGTAAAAACCTATATTTTGCAGGAGAAGTTACTGATATTGATGCCATAACAGGTGGCTACAACTTTCAATCTGCTTGGACAACAGCCTTCATTGCTGGAAAACTAAAGTAACCTATCGATTAGATCCTAAAGAATAGAGCTTATTCTTAATCTAACAAGCAATTATTCAAAAAAAGAGACTGCCCACTACAGACAGTCTCACAACAAACTAATGCTACTTTAATCTATTTTGTTATCAGTAATCGTGCTGTACTGACTTTATTCCCTGTTCTCAATTTTGCAAAATAGATTCCACTTGGAAGATCACCTCCAGCAAAATCTGCAGACTGAATACCAGTTGCTTGTTGCTCGTCTACTAGAACACTCACTACTCGGTTGTTCACATCAGTGACTACAAGTAAAACATTCCCTTCCTGTTCTAGCTCATACTCCAATGTTGTATTAGATTGAAATGGATTTGGGAAGCATTTCAACTCAGGCCCTTGAGCAATCGTACTTGTGATAGAAGGATCCATTCTATTTTCATAAACATAAGAGATCTCTTCTGAATCAGGCAACCCAATTCGCTTGCCACCAGCTTTGCATGGAGCTATACTAATACTTAACTCACCAGAAGCACTAAATCCTGGTTGAAGTGTAATTCTAGTACCTGCTCGGTATTCAACATCTGAACTAGCAGTCAATACTTGATCAGAATTTAAATACCCAGATGCATGATAAGACAAGTATTTCCCAGTTACTGTCCCTGTAAGATTCAGTGTTGTTGGACAATCTGCAGCAAGTAATACAGCTTGCAGTGCATCTACATGACCGTACCCCATCTGATTATTCCAATCACCATGTGGTCGACCTGCGGTTGCGCTATAAGTATATAAATCTGTTCTGTTTTTCTGAGCAGACAATTCGATGATTTTGTTCACCTCTTCAGCTTCAAGACCAGGATTCACACTTAGTACAAGCGCCGCAACACCTGCTACGATAGGACAAGCAGCAGAAGTACCACCAAACCCGTTCGTATAGCTAGAATTTGCAAAATCTCCGCCTCCACCAGCATTGTATCCAGCAGCACCTTGACGGTCTGTTGTCGAAGTATTTGTTCCTCCAGCAACGACATCAAGTGGTCCACCAAAACTACTGCCTGGTGAACAGCCTGCACACCAAGGATCGCAAGATTGTGGGCTGACAGTTAGTCTACCAGAACGAACTCCGCAGCGATCAATCGCTCCAACACAAAGAATATCAGGATTTGAGTTTCCAGGATACTCTGCACCATTTACATTATTGTTTCCAGCAGAGAAAACGACAACGCAACCAAGTCCACCACGACCATTGGTCAATGCATTTGTAATTGCATCATCAATCACTTGGTACTGAACACCAGACCCCCAAGAGTTACTAATCACATCTGCACCTTGATTTACAGCCCAGTTGATCCCATTTGCTCTTCGTTGTCTTGAGTTTGGGGTACCTGCTAGAGAGTTGCTAATGTTCATCAAGCTTGAGTTGAATGCTACACCCGTAACACCTGTGAAGTTTTGTCCTTCAGCAGCAACAAGTCCAGCACAAGCTGTTCCATGATTTCCTAGCACTAGACCAGGAGTAGAATTACTTTCAGTGTCATATCCTGTTCCAAATGTATTGTTGTTCAAATCAGGGTGATTCATTTCAAACCCTTGATCTACAATTGCTACAATGATACCAGGATCACCATCTTCAATATCCCAAGCGTCTTCAGCATTGATGTCAATTCCTGCAGTTCCGCCGTTCTGTCCAGTGTTATTTAAAAACCACTGCGTATTATAAAACGGGTCATTCGGAGTAAGATCCATTTTTTCTTCAGTTGCTTGTGCATCACCTGCGTTGTCAAAACTGTCATCTGTCATCAAATCTGGTTCAGCAGCTTCAAAAAGACCAGTTTCGTAGAACATATTGGCCATTTCAAGTGCGTTTTTGCTGTTTGGCGTCACACTAATTGTAAACCAAAGTGGCATAAAGATATTGTGTCCGATCAATTCTAGATTATTGTTATCGATCATATCTCTCAATGTTGAGAAGTCATTTTGATCCTTCAATTTTACATAAAAGTAGTTGGACAATCCAATTTTATCAGCCATCGCAGAAGAGAAGAAAGGAGCAACAATTAGGTCATTGTTTTCTTTTTTCATCTTACGGATATCGCTAAAGTAAGTATCCATATCCAATCCTTTTTCGCTGACAGTGAGATCACGACTAAAACGGATGGGGTGTGTTACTTTAAAGTTGGAAGGCTGTGTTAGCGTATTGCTTGTTTTGTCATAATGCACGCTTGTTTTTCCGATTACTTTGGAGTTACCAGGATTTAGCTGTTGCAGCTTACCCATATCGGTACTCGAAACAAAGATGTGTTTGGTGTTGTATTCCAACATTACCTTATCACCTTTGTAGTAGTAGAACGGTTGTTTAAGCTGTTGAGCAAACAAGGCAAGCGGTAAGCAGATAGCACAAACCAGGCTAAGAATTATATTTTTCATGATTTAATTTTTAAATTATTATTAAATTGCTTGCTTGATAGTCAGATGACTATTGTGCTTTAATCTGTGCCTTTAATGTTTCAATTTGCTTTTGCTGCTCCTTGATGGCTTCAACTAATACAGGGATTAGACTGTTTACATCAACTGCTGTTTCGATGCCGTTGTTTTCTGTTGTCTCTTTTGCTTCAACACCATCAGCTGCTTCTTTTTCAGTCAGTTCTTGAGGAACCAGTTCCTGTGTTCTGTCAACTTCAACTACTAGTTCTGGAAACGCTTGCTTTAAGCTTGTTGGATCAAGGCTATAGCTCGTTTTTTGCTTACCATCTTTCATATTTGTTGCTGCAAATGTATTAACTGTAGTTAGCTTATCTAGTGCATTTGTTACCCCTTGTTTCTGGTTTTGACCAGGTGTTGGAACCCATAACAATGTTGCTCCACTGATGTAAACATCACCAAGGAAGTAACCAGCATACATAGTACCAGTAGCGGTAGAAGACTTTAAAACTCTTGAAAAAACACCATACTTTGTACCTGCAGACGATCCAGAATCATAGATGTAATTATAACAGCCATACTTGTTTCCAGTTGCTCCATTTCCGTAAATGTAGTTGTATTGCGCAATTGCATTTCCAGATCCTTTTGCATAGTTATAGTTGTAGAAGCCTCTTGTAAGTCCTGTTGCACCTGTCTTCTGATAGACTTTAGAGTAGATTCCATATGCACTTCCTGTACTCGTCGAGCTAATTGTAGAATGAACTCCATACTGTGTTCCAGATGATTTTCGATTCTCTGTTTGTATAGAGTAGGTTTCATTTGTATTGTATACTCTAAATTTTGCATTGTTTGAATACGTTGATCCAACTGCAGCAGAGTTATCAGACAACACATTTATCTGAGCATTCGTTTCAGCTACTAAAAAGAAGGAAAGGCAAATGATTGTGATTGCGAGGTTAAGAAAATTTTTCATGATTTTTGTTGTTTAAAACTTTAATAAATTAATAATGATAATTCCTTTCGGACGTGCATTAGCAGTTACCCCTAGCACCTAATTAGCACTGGTGACCAAACTAATACACACTTGATTTTATAAATATTTAATTGCTTACTCTTTTGGAGTTTTTCAGCGACCACTCTTAAAATTTCGGATCCGATTTTTAACTAAATACACTACTATATCAGTCGAAAAAATAAGGTGTTACAGAAATGTATTTTTTTTATTGATGAAAGAACATGCTGAAGTAAAAATTTCCTTCAATAAGTGATACACAGGTGGCAACAAATAGAGATGCTACTCAGTAACTGAAAGGCAATGAGATTCATCAGAATGAATAGAATTGAAAAAGTTTGACTCCAGGGATTGTTGGTAACAAACCCCACATTTAGAGATGGCTTGGGGCATAAAAAAAGAGACTACCTGATATAGGTAGCCTCTTGGCAAAGCACTTTAATTTTGTAAGACATTCAACTACCCATTTAGGGTATTTACACGTAAATGATTGGGAAAGTTATTTCTCGGTTTTAATAATCTTGAAGGTAGAATAGGCATCATCAATTTTAGTATTGATAAAATACATACCATTTGTATAACGACCATCTAAATCAATCGAATTGTTTGAAAGTCCTTGTTCTACCTCAAATGTCAATTGGTCAAGCAATTTACCAGTAACATCTGTTATTCCGACTTCCAAGGTGCCTTCCTTCTGTGCATCTAACTGAATCGTAACGTTGTCAACTGTTGGATTTGGATATACAGACAATGCTAACTGATGCGCCGTGAAGTTGAGCACTTTGGTCTGAGAATAAGCCGTCGTCCCATCAAAGTCAACCTGCTGCAATCTGTAATATCTGTAGCCAGCCTTTCCTAATTCTTCATCTAAGAAGCGGTATGCTTGTGGCACATTAGTCGTACCAGCTCCATCCAATTTAGCAATGGTAGTAAATGAACTGATTTCTCCTTCAACCGTTTCCTTAGCCACTTGTACATTGAAGTGTGAATTGTTCAGTTCAGTAGCTGTTTGCCACGTCAACAAAGCATTTTTATCTTCTTTTACTGCGTTAAAGGAAACTAACTCTACTGGTAAAACTGAACCAATTTTCAGAGAAACATTGTCAATGGTATAACCGCCATCACCTTGAGTGTCAACAGATTCTTCAGTACCACCTTGTACAAATTTGATCTGTAAGCTAGTGGTTAATGTCGTTTTATTAACAGTAGAGTTGTAGCCAACTGCATCTAGGAGATCCAAACCTTCTACTCTTTTGAAATTACCATTTGCAAGCTGACTGTCTTCTATCGTGTACAACAGGGTCCAAGGATCTGTGTCCACTGCTCTCACATACACCTTGTTTTCCGAATTAGGCGTCTGGTAGTGTGTCATGTAATCAAAATCAAGGAGCAATCCGTCCCAGTTGGCGTCATAATCAGCTACGTTAAATGTAAAAATGAGTTCATTCGTAGCAGATGAAGCGTTGACTAGATTCTGTGCATCCATGGTAAGCACATTAAATGAGCCTTTGGCATTGTACCTAGCATCTGAGTTGACATTAATACGGCCACCAAAGTCATTTGTACTAGCATCTAGATGACTGATTCCTGCAAATCCCATCGTGTTCTCCCTAGCACAGTCTGCTGCTGCATTATCAAAATTAATGTTAAGAGGAAATTCATTCGCTGCTAAATATTCATTACTTAGTTCTACTAACTCCTTTGGAGCTAATCGATCATTTGTTGAATAGACATCGTTTGACATAGCAGTCCATACATTAATTCTTTTTTCTCCAGGAGTGGAAATATCAAGTGTTTGGTTAAATCTATAAGTGGCGGTAGCTTCAGGACCAAGTGATCCAGAAAACAGTTCAGTGACGGGGGGCTGGTCATTTATAGAATAAGATATCGGGAAGTTCGTCACGATACTATTTCCATAATTTGTGATCTCAACTTCTACAAACTGGTTATCTAGAGTAGTAGAGGTAAATTGTCGACCATCTTTAAGTGGACTTTTTAATTCTGATATACCTATATCGGGAGTAGGTGTACAAGCTTTTCCATCCACAATTACATTCATAGCAGCAATTCTATTTCCTTTAGTACCGGATGCAGTAACTGCACGAACAGAAAACCATTCTTCATTACCAGCAGTTAAGCCACTGACTACAAATGTGGTCCCTTCTGTAATTGCAAGACTTTCCATCACCGTATCTTTTCGATATACTTCGTAACGTGCAACATCTGGTGCAGCATCCCAAGCAAATTTTACGGTTCCACTACAATTGGAAACAAGCGTTAAGTTCTTTGGTTTAGGGATAATGCTAAACGGAATAGCGTTTATATGACTTACATCGTTTACTGTATTAGTAATTTTAAACCGTGCATGCTCAGAACGGAAGTTTGCAGGGATTGACCAGTTATAATACTTGTATTTTTTATTGTCTGCAGTTAATGGCATATTTATCCATGCATTTCCATTATCAAGGGAAAGTTCAAGAGTAACGTCTTCACTATTAACGCCATAGGATGACCATCTAATGATCTCAATTCTATCATCTGGCACCATACTTTCACCGCCTGCAGGATAAGTCATTTGAACCTCTGGCATAACCACATCATAAACGATGACAAATCTTCTTGCTCCATTAGGAATAACAGACCCTTTAACTGTAAGGGTGATTTGAGAAGTAATCTCATTACCTGACAATACAACCTGTTCTACGTTGTTAAGTGTATCTACTTGCCTTGTGGCAGGATTCATTACATTCGCTGGTGTGTGATCCAGTACATAAGGTAAATAGGTCGTTCCGGTATTGTTTGTAGCTTCAAGATCCATGTCATTAACAAGTGCATTTGTAACAATTCCTGCCTTAGGATCATCATGCCAGTACAACATAATTTTTACTTCAGCAGCGCCAGCAGGAACATTAATAATTTGTTGTTTTGCCTCCCCTTGGTTGATTGTACCTGTAACGTAATGTTGATTACGGATCACTTCACTTGCGCGATTTACATTCAACATTCCGAACCCATACTGATAATCTGGTCCAACTATTCCTCCATCATCAGCAGTATTCATCATAATTGCTTTCAACAAATCTCCTTCAGGAACGGATCCATTTTCTTTTTTATACACACCACTTATGACTGCGGCAGCTCCACTAGCTGTAGCAGTTGCCATACTTGTTCCCATGTAAGCGATATAGTTATTAGAACGTCCTGTAGAAGAGACTCCAAAACCTGAAGCAACAACCTCTGGTTTAATTCTTCCATCTTTTACTGGTCCGATACTACTAAAAAAAGTAGGTTGACCTCTATGCTGTATTGCTCCGACTATCAACGGATTTTTTGAAGATGCGTAAGACCTTAACAGCGTACCATAACCATAAGGGAATGGGCTACAGTCGTTATCCCCACTGTTTCCTGCTGCAAAAATGTGCAACAACTTATCTCTTTCCAATGAATTTTCATCCAACCAGTAACTGTTTGAATTATATTCTCCAGAAGTATGACATTTAAAATTACCGGGCCCATAGGAATTGTTTGTTATTGACATCCCGTAATCGTCATGATATTGATTGGCATACAGTACCACGTTGCTTGTGTAGTCAATAATCAAATCAGCTTCAGGAGCCATTCCTGTAAACCAAGGATCGATTGTTCCTTTTCCTCCAATTGTACCCGCAATGTGATGTGGGTGATCGCCCCATGTTACAGCAGGGCCGCTTGGTTGATGCAGAAGGGCACCGTCTAGATCAACATGATCAACTACACCACCATCTCCAACGCCCACAACTACACCTTTTCCCCTGTTCCCGTAAAGAGAGGCTTCAACGGAAGAGCGTGTACTTTGTGGACCTTTGTGGTTTAAGTGCTCAAGCGGTGCTTCAATAAACTCAACTGATTTTACGAAACCGTTTTCCGCGAGTGCATTAATGTTGCTTTGAGCGATACTTACTTGTAGAATGCCGTATTTAGCGAATTTCTGGGAGGTTACTGATCCTCCTTCTTGCTGGATACGACGAATAGCGTCTGTTAAATTAGCTTTGCGATGAATCATAACATTCAAGGCTACCTGTCCTGATTTCTGGCTAGCCCACTGTGGGGTTTCACCGGACTGGATGCCAGCTGAAAGTTTGACATTCGCAGGGATTACTGATATAGAGCGAGTGTTTAATTTGACCAACTGATCTTCATCAATTGATTCTGGTACAGCAGCAAGATAAGCGTTGCTACCAAGGTAATCACTAAGTTCAATGTTGTGTCTCTTCAGTTCTTGAAGGTCTTTAAGCTGTTGTTTACTGTTGAACTGAATTAGAACGTAGTGATGACCGTTTAGTTTGGCTTTGTCTACTGAAGCGGCTGATTGCTGAAAATCTGTAACGTTGTTTTCAGGCAGTATCTGCTGCGATTTGAAATTGACAATGTAATCTTTCGAATTACTTTGTGCATTAAGCGAGGGTCCGATAATCGAGATAAGAATGATTGCCTTTAGAGTTACAATCAGTTGTTTAAAATTTCTCATGCTCACGTACTTTTTTAATTTTGGATAAATTACTTTAGCTAACGTGAGTAAATATTCTGTTGGTTGTTTGTCGTGATTGTAAATTGTGGATTAACGACCTAGATATTATTCTTTAAAATCAAGAACTGTGACGACACTTAAAATGTTTTTTTAATGTGGAGAATATCCAAGCTTTTTATTTTGAAATAAATGAGTAACTATATACTTAAAAAATCAAATCTGTTCTAAAGAACTGCTATTTTCAATAGATTTAATAAAATAACGATCTGCTATTATATATTCTAAAAAATGTTCATTTGAATTTTGGAGCGGATCAGCTTCTTGTCGTATGTACCCAAAAGGTGTGACATTTTTTTCTTGTAAAATGAAGATAATTGCGTCTTTTTCGATCAATAAGATTTGATTTATGGGCAAGAATGTTCTAATTGGCTTTGAGAAAATTCATGAATTTTCTACTAATAATATCCAAGTTGTCTATTTATTAGATGAGAAACCTCACCGTTTGTATACACATACTTTTGAATCCAATTGTTTTTATTATCTCTTTTGGTGATTTCGTATTTTTCTTCAGAAACAACAGTTCCTTTACCTTTTATAGATTTCATTCCAATCATTTCCCTATTCTGATCATAGATATAGGTTGTTGTTAAGATAATATTGCCAGCAGCATCTCGCTCGGTCTCCTGTATCAAATCATCATTGGTATTATAACCAAAGGTGTGTGTCTTTTTTAATTTAAATTTTGGATCAAAATAAGCTGTCGCAATTTTTTTCCCTTGATCATCAAGCTTGTACACTAGTTTTTTCTTTACCGCCATTTTTTCATTCTTAATAACGGCTAGAGAATCCAGTCCTGTCTTTCCGTGCGAAACTTTCATTTGACTAACTATTTTACGATCCTTAGAATACCAGTATTTTTTATCTGTCTGTCCACTTTCTTTGAAGTAAGTTACTTGGGTAAGGTGTGTTTTATCAAACTCCCCTCTTTTAAATTCTCCATCTCCTTTGGGAATTGCAGTATACTTAGCAACATTTGTGGATTGAATCTTTGCCGCTTTCTTTTTTACACTGTTTGAATCAGCCCCTTGTGAAGAAGTACCAGCGTCACAGCTAAACAAAAGGATCAACAGGCTGCCGATCATAAACTTAATGAAATTATTCATGGATTAACTTTTTGCGAATATACGATTAGGATTTTTAGGATTAACAAGATTAACTAGGATTTTTTATTGGATGATAATCCTAGCATCCTAGTCTTACTTTATTTGTCCCCACTTTCGCCAGCCTTCCATATAATAGTCTAATAGTAAAGGGTGATCCAATGTATTAACATTGACTGAATCCGCAAGTAAGTCTTTTTGAAAGTAAAATGTAGCTGGGAGTATCGTGTCATCCAGGTATTGGGTTGGTATATCTGATTGAATATGGTCTATAGCGAGCTTAGGCGCTGCTACCCAGAAACCCCAGTCTCCAAAGGAAGGGACATAGGTATGAAACGGCAAGACAGCTCCAAATTCTGCCGCTTTTATGGATGCTCCGATACACCAAAATGCTTTTTTTGTATGGTAAGGGCTTGAAGCTTGAGTAGCAAACACGCCTTGCGGAACTAAGCGTTTTCGCACCAGTCCATAAAACGCTTTGCTGTAAAGCCGTGCTAAGCCTTCCGTTGTCGGATCTGGTAAATCTGCTAGGATGACGTCGTACAGTTTTTCAGTTTCCTTCAAGTAAACAAATGCGTCCTTTGCAACTAGCTTAACACGTGGATCCTGCATGCTGTTTTGATTGAGTGCTACCAGTTGCGGCTGGGTGGTTGCTAATTCAAACATGACTGGATCGAGATCGACAACCGTAACCGATTCTACTTCCTTGTGTTTTAAGACTTCTCTTGTAAGCAATCCCTCACCCCCTCCTAATATCAGAACGTTTTTTCGGTAGATTGCTTGACTCATTGGTATGTGCACCAACGATTCGTGGTATCGGTATTCATCCATAGACGAAAACTGAACCACACCATTTAGATAGAGTCTTAGGTCTTTCGTTCCCTTCGTTAATATAACATTCTGATAAGGCGTTTGCTTAGAATAAACCACCGTATTTTGATAGAGATTATCATTCCACCAGGCTAGTAAATTTTTAGAGGTGGTGAGCATTCCAAGAAAAATAACAATAACAATCCCAGCAGCAAACAATAAGACTTTGCGCTTTGAAATTGCAATGTGATCAGAGAAATACCAGAGATTCAGAATACCAAGAGAAACATTGATAAGTCCGAAGAAGACGGAAGTTTGAAAGGTACCAAACAACGGCAAGAGCAAAAAAGGAAACAACAAGGTCGCCAACAACGCCCCAAGATAATCCATTGACAATACATTTGACAGATTGATCTCCAGCGGATCATATTCCTCCATAACCCGCATGAGCAGTGGAATCTCCAAACCAGTCAATATCCCAATGATAACGACTAGGGATAAGGTGTAAAACATAAAGCCGGAATAGTCCACAAAGGCATAGACAAAATACAGTATTGGGACGGACGCTCCTCCAATAAGTCCTAGTAAAATCTCTACTGCAATGAACTTTTGTAGCAACTTCGTCTTGAATAATCTTGTAAGGAATGAGCCTACCCCCATCGCTGCCATATAAAAGCCAATAGTTAAGGAGAATTGGCGCACACTATCACCTAAAAAATAGGAAGAAGTGGTACTGATCAGTAATTCATAAATTATCGAACATAGCCCAGCAATAAAAATAGAACCAATTAAAAACGCTTTATCCTTAACTATAGTACGACTTGATGTATTGTTCATTGACGTTGGAGTATCCTTTTTGCAAATATAATAATTCTTTGGGAGGGTGGAGAGAGACTGAAGACCGAAGACTGGAGACAGAAGCGCTATAATTGTTCGTTGTTCATTGTTAATTGTTAATTATTAATAATAGTTTTACATATAAAGTCGATCTTATGAATCATATAAAATTCCTTCCCGTTCTTTTGTTTTTCGCATTCGCGCTTCAAGCACAACAGCAAACAGCCAATCAGGCAACCCAGGCAACTCCATATCAACAGCCATCAGCGGCAGAGATTCATCAAGACATAAAAAAACTACAGGTGATTGGTTCTGCACTCTACCTAGCAGCACACCCCGATGATGAAAATACTCGAGTCATATCATATCTAGCCAATAGGTTGAAAGTAAAAACGGCCTACCTATCACTCACAAGAGGAGACGGTGGACAAAACAGAATTGGGCCAGAAATCAGAGAACTCTTAGGTGTCATTCGTACCCAAGAATTGCTTAAAGCAAGAAGCATAGACGGTGGAGAACAGTTTTTTAGCCGAGCCAATGATTTTAGCTATTCTAAAAACGCAGAAGAAACCTTTACGATTTGGGATCGAGAGCAGGTTCTCCACGACGCCGTATGGGTGATTCGAAAGTTTAGACCTGAAGTACTGATTACTAGGTTTCCGCATACCCCTTCTAGAACCCATGGTCATCATACCGCAGCTTCCCAAATTGCTTATGAGGCATTTGATGCAGCTGCTGATCCTAAGAGATTTCCAGAACAATTAAACTTCGTATCCGTGTGGCAACCTAAACGACTTGTTTGGAACGCCTATTCAAGAGCGTATGCATCAGAAGAAGATTTTCAAAAAGCAAGCAATGAGATGCTTCAGGTAGATGTTGGTAGTTACTACCCGCTACTTGGAAAATCTAATAACGAAATTGCAGGGATTAGCAGAAGCCAACACCAGTGTCAAGCCATGGGCACAGCACAAGAACGAGGTAGCAGTACGGAGTATTTCGAACACCTAAAAGGAGAACGTGCAGAGAATGGTCTGTTTGATGGAGTCGCAACCTCCTGGACTTCAATTGAGCATGGAGGAAAAGAAATTCAAGCACTCTTAGACAAAATTGATAAAGAATTTCAGTCAGATGATCCTGCTGCGAGTATTCCTAATTTATTAAAAGTCAGAGATTTAGTGCAGCAAGTCAAGTCCAACTGGAAAGCAACTAAAATGCAGGAGATCAATGACTTGATCGTTGCTTGCGCAGGTCTCCATGTAGAATTAATCGCAGATGAACCTTCCGCTGTTCCGGGTGATCAGATCACTGCCACCCTTGAAATGGTTAACCGTTCGTCTACCACGATTGTGAACGTCCAAAATGTGCGTTCGAAATGGTTGGTTCTAACGGACAGGGAAATACCTGCGATTCCTGAAAAGGCATTGGAATATAATGTTCTTTCAAAAGACAAAATCAGCCTGACTACGGAGAAGGAAATGGAAATTAATCGTCCCTATTGGTTGAAACATCCTGGAACAAAAGGGATGTACACGATATATGATAAGATGAAAATTGGAGGGCAGGAAAACACTGCTGCAATTACCGTACAGATCGACTTATTAATCAACAACAAAAAACTTTCGATAAACGTCCCGTTGATTTATCGTCGCTTAGATCCTGTGATTGGAGAAGTATATCGCCCTTTTGTGCTAGGGCCAGCAGTTTCCGTTTCCATCAAGGACAAAATTGTCATTTTCGCTGAAAAGAAATCCAAAACACTGGAGACAACGGTGAAAGCAGGACATCAGGGAAGTGGAACAATTACGATACAAGCGGATAAAGGATGGACCGTTTCTCCTTCCTCAATTCCTTATGATTTTAAGGAGAAAAATGCAGAACAGAAGGTCAACCTAACCATTACTCCACCAGGTAAACAATCGACTACTACCTTGAACTTTGTAATAAATGGTAAGAAGGTTATGGAAGAGTTCATCATTAATTATCCGCACATACCAGAACAGCAAGTTTATCTAGAAGCGAAAACAAAACTGGTGCGTCTTGACATTCAAAAACGAGGCGAGCGCATTGGCTATTACATGGGAGCTGGCGACAAAATTCCGACTAGCTTAGAGCAAATCGGATATAAGGTGACCCTCCTTGATGATGCCTCTATTTCCAAGGAATACCTCAAACAGTTTGATGCGGTAATTATTGGTATTCGTGCCTACAATACAAGTGATCGGATCCCGTTTCATCAACCGTTATTCATGGATTATGTAAAGAACGGTGGAACAATGATTGTTCAATACAACACTTCCTTTCGCTTAAAGACGAAAGATATCGGGCCTTATCCATTGACACTATCAACAGATCGTACTACTGTTGAAGAAGCGGAAGTGCGCCTGTTGCTGCCAGATCATCCAGTGCTTAACTTTCCAAACAAGATCACTGCAAAAGACTTTGAGGGCTGGGTGCAAGAGCGTGGCCTCTATTTCCCAAATGCTTGGGACGACAACTATAAAGCAATCCTCTCAAGCAATGACCCAGGAGAAACGCCGAAAGATGGTGGTCTGTTGGTTGCTGAATATGGCAAGGGGCATTACATTTACACTGGTTATTCTTGGTTTAGAGAATTGCCAGCGGGTGTTCCAGGTGCTTTTCGGTTTTATGCAAATTTAATTTCACTAGGTAATTAATATCATGGAAGAACGACCTCCAATATTCAAGACTTGGAAAGCAATGCATGCCTTTGTATTGGTTTTCCACGCCATCCTAATCCTAATCTTTTATTGGTTTACCATCACTTACAACACCTAACCTATGCATTGGATTGACTGGCTAGTACTAGGAATTACAATCGCTTACATCGTAGGCTATGGAATTTGGAAGACACGAGGCATCAAAAGTACAGAGGAATACCTTCTAGGAGAACGGAAGCTTCCTTGGTGGACAATCGGCCTATCTGTTGTTGCAACACAAGCAAGTGCCATCACCTTTCTATCAACGCCTGGCCAAGGGTTTGAAGACGGCATGCGCTTTATTCAATTTTACTTTGGTTTGCCACTGGCAATGGTTATCATTTCTACTACGATATTGCCGATTTACTACAAGCTCAAGGTGTATACTGCCTACGAATACCTAGAAGGCCGTTTTGACCTAAAGACACGAACACTTACAGCCATTTTGTTCTTGATACAACGTGGGATGGGTGCGGGCATTGTGATTTATGCTCCAGCCATTATCTTGTCTACTATTATGGGTTGGCAACTAGGACTTACGATTTGGATTATGGGTATACTGGTCATTGTGTATACCGTTTCAGGCGGTACTGATGCGGTGAGTCAGACTCAGAAACAGCAAATGATTATTATCCTTACGGGAATGGTTTTCGCGGGTTACATATTGATTAGTCTATTGCCCGATACGGTCTCGATTTCTGATGCCGTTCATTTAGCTGGGCATATGGGTAAGTTGAATGTGGTTGATTTTGAATTTGACCCAAGCAACAAATACAATGTATGGTCGGGATTGATTGGTGGAACGTTTCTTTTTCTATCTTACTTTGGAACGGATCAATCACAAGTACAACGCTACTTGTCTGGTCGTTCATTGACTCAGAGTCGTTTAGGCTTATTATTTAATGCCGTGTTTAAGGTACCGATGCAGTTCTGTATTCTGTTTCTTGGTATTCTGTTGTTTGTCTTTTATCAATTTCATCAACCACCGGTATTTTTTAATGAAACAGCTAAAAATCAATTGTATCAAACGGAGCATCGCGCAAAGATTCAATCACTGGAAACGCAGCATACAGCTGCATTTGAGTTCAAGCGGGAAGCACTAAAGGAATGGCTGATTGCCCAAGAATCTGGTAATGCGAAACAAAAAGCCATTGCAACTGAGCAACTCGACAAGGCGACTGAAAGCAGTAAGCTAGTGCGCAAGGAGGTATTGGCACTTGTCAATCTTCAACATCCAGATAGTGAAGCCAAGGATTCCGACTACGTGTTCATCACTTTTATTCTCAACAATTTACCAATTGGTCTTGTCGGTTTGCTGCTTGCTGTGATCTTTTCTGCGGCCATGTCTACTACGGCATCTGAGCTGAATGCCTTAGCTACTACCACAAGCGTTGATCTTTACAAGCGCTCCTTCCGACGAGAAGAAGATGACGCCCATTACTTGAAGGCATCTAAGCTTTTTACGGTGATGTGGGGTTTGATTGCCTTGCTCTTTGCTACTTTTGCTAGTTACTTTGACAATTTGATTGAGGCGGTCAATATCGTTGGTTCGCTGTTCTATGGAGCTATTTTAGGTGTTTTCGTGGTGGCTTTTTACTTTAAATCTGTTGGGGCGCGGGCTGTTTTCACCGCTGCTATAATAGCGGAGGTGTTGGTGATTACGGTGTTTGTGTTAGACAAGTTTGGCATTATGAATGTGGCCTATTTATGGCTTAATCTGATTGGCTGTGTGCTGGTGGTGTTGATTGCGTTGATGCTTCAGAAAATGGGTAACAATAATTGAACATTTATAATTTCGACCTCTGAATAACCATCCTACAGCATCATTCCTTGATTATGCTTAACTTAAACTATCTGATTCTTTATTTTTAAACAAAACCGTTATGGAATCCATACCAATTCACGATAGATTTCAAGAGGTATGAGATTAAAAGTTATACAGTACTTTTCGTTTTCCTTAACCAAGTCCATCAAGGAGGTTTTATATCGTTTGAATTATAATGATCCAGCCTATTTTTAAAAATTTTTCAAGGGTAAAACGGGTAAAACACCAGGGCAATTTAGAAATGAATTAACAAAAAAGACAATAGGTAAGCAAAAAATTACAGTGATAGAGCGTTCTATAAAAGGAAAAATGATCAGGAACAAAAAATCTTTAGAAAAAATGTAAACTTGGAATAATTGAGGAACGATTCGTTTTATTTTGAGATTAAATATTCCTTGACGACCCATTTAATGTTTTATCGCTGTTGCAAAATATAATTTGGCCACTTGCGTTGTGATTATGCATTCGCATAAATAAATTTTACAAAAAACGCTTATTTAGAATAAAATTTGTTTTACATTTGCGCCTCGGCAGTAAAAAACACTACTGAAAAAGAAAAAATAATCTTAAACATTTAAAGAAACAATCTTATGATCAAGCGCAAATTTAAAAGAAATTACTTGGTAATTGCAACAACAACTCCAGTTACAAAAAGAAAATTTAACTCTTAAGAACTTTTACAGTTCAGTTGATGGCCTTTAATTGCAAAATGCAGTTAAAGGCTTTTTATTTATCTTTAGTTTTAAAAAAATGAAGTCGTTTAACACGATTTTTGTATTAAGAATTAAAGAGAATATCCTCTATTTTGAATAAATTCAAATGACACCTTGAAACATTTCTTACAGATACTTCTTTTCACCTTTGTTCTTTCCCCTTTGATGGCGCAAGACTTCATTCGCGTTGAAAACGCTCAATTCAAAAAAGGAGAACAGATTTATCGATATTTGGGCACCAACTTCTGGTATGGGATGAACCTAGGAGCATCTGACGAAACAGGAGACAGACCTCGCCTCATCAAAGAGCTTGACCTCCTAGCAGCACTAGGTATCAAGAATCTCCGCATCATGGCGGCTACAGAAGGACCCGATACAGCTCCTTGGAGAATCGTGCCTGCCCTACAACCTAGCCCACAGCAATACAGCCAACCGCTACTAGAAGGACTTGACTTCCTACTCGAAGAAATGCGAAAACGAGAGATGCACGCTGTGGTTTGCCTCAACAATATGTGGCCATGGTCAGGTGGATTTGCGCAATATGTTAATTGGATCACCAAGAAGGAAATCCCCTATCCTCCTCCCGCTGAAAATGGGAGTTGGCTTACCTTCACCACCTACTCAGATCAATTCTTCAAACTACCTGAAGCCCAGGCGCTTGCCCAACAGCACCTCAAACATATCATTAACAGAACAAACAGTATTAGTGGAACGCCTTATAAGGAAGATCCAACTATTATGGCTTGGCAATTGGCCAACGAACCGCGCTCCCTGCTGCATAAGAAGAATTACCTTGACTGGGTAAAGACCACAGCAAAACTGATTAAATCCTTGGACAGCAATCATCTGGTATCAGTTGGCAGTGAAGGGAATGCTTTTTTCCCCTTGAGTTCCAAGTTTAAAGACGAACATTCATTTCCTGAGATTGATTACTGTACGGCGCATATCTGGATAGAAAACTGGAAATGGTACAATCCGAAAAAGGGAAAACGCAACTTCAATAAGGCAACAAGAAAGGCGACCAACTACCTAAAGCAACACATCGCACAAGCAAAATTACTAAACAAACCAATTGTATTGGAAGAATTCGGCATTGCTAGAGATAATGGGAGTCATAGCAATTTGTCTACTACAGTTCGCCGAGATTTATACTATGATCAGTTATTTAGTCTAGTCTATGATACCAAGGAAACACATGTGATGGGATCTAACTTCTGGGCATGGGGTGGTTTTGGCCGGCCGACGGCTCCTAAGGCAGTTTGGAAGGCTGGGGATGTGTTTATTGGCGACCCTCCTTTTGAGTTGCAGGGATGGTATTCGGTTTATGATACGGATAGTTCTACGCTTGAGGTGCTTAGGAAGTGGGCGGAGTTTATAATTGTAAATGATTACCGGTTTTGAAAAACCTTTCAGGTTGAAAAGAGATCTCACCCATATTGCTCATCTGTGGTGATCATCAGTAATTAGAAATCAATTTCGTCTTGTGAAATATACTCCAGTGAGAATTAGTCCCATCCCGACTAGAATCAACCAAGAAAATGGTTCTCCGTCTAGGACGCCTAGGAGGATTGCGATCACAGGGATCATGTAGGCAACGGAGGTACTAAACACAACATTGGTCATTTGTACCATTTTGTAAAACAATACAGTTGCGGCGACTGTGCCGACTAGTGATAAGATCAGAACGGCTCCTATGCTAAGTAGACCGTGTTCATGCTCTACTGCTTTGTGCAAGGTGCCATTGAAAAGTATATAACCAATAGCAGGCAGCCCGGTAAACAAGAAGCCAGTGGCACTTAGGGTTGTAGAGTTTAAGTCTTGGAAGTATTTTTTAACGGTATTGACACTGGTTGCGTATAGCATTGTGCCCAAGACGACAAGTAACGCATAAGAATTAATGATCGTATTTTCTGAGGGATTGCCTAATAAAATGAGTAGTATAGCCCCTGTCATGCCTATAAACACACCGATGTACTGATTGCGAACGACCTTAACACCAAAAAACAATATACCGAAGACCACAGCAAACAAAGGAGTCAATGAATTTAATACCCCGACGACTGAACTACTTAATTGAGTTTCTGCGATTGGATATAAGAACGCGGGAATTCCAGTGCCAGCCATACCGATAACAAGTAAGGGAATCCACCTTTCCCAAGGGATCTCCTGCCAACGACTAATCAACAGCGGAATGAATGCTAGGAATGAGATACCAATGCGCAAGGCACCTACTTCTAACGCAGTAAATGCTAATAGTGATTTTTTGATTAGTATAAAGGAGCTGCCCCAGACAAGTGCTAGTAAAAGCAATAGAAACCAAGCATAAGCAGAACCATTGTTTTTGGTCATGATTCCATGTTAATGGTTTGCCAAAGCATGTCTTTTAGCTCAGTCAGTCCTTGCTGCGAGACGGAAGAGAAGAAGACGACGGGAACATTTGTAGGGATATCTTCTTGCAACATTTCTTTTAGTTCATCATCAATTAGATCCGATTTTGAAATTGCAAGGATTCTTGGTTTATCGAGTAGTTCTGGATTGTATTTTTCCAATTCTTTTACTAGAATTTTGTACTCTTCACGGATATTGTCCGCATCAGAAGGTACTAGGAATAAAAGCGTTGAATTTCGTTCTATATGACGTAGGAATCGAATGCCTAGACCTTTTCCTTGATGCGCACCTTCAATAATTCCAGGAATATCAGCGATAATGAAAGATCTGTTGTCTCTATATTTCACAATGCCTAGATTCGGGACAAGTGTTGTAAATGCATAGCTTGCAATCTTAGGCTTTGCGGCCGTAACGACTGATAGAAGGGTTGATTTCCCAGCATTGGGGAAGCCAACAAGTCCTACATCTGCTAGTACTTTGAGCTCTAGTATTTTCCATTCGGTTTTCCCTTCAACACCTTGTTGGGCATGTCTAGGCGCTTGGTTTGTTGCTGATTTAAAATTCCAGTTGCCTCTTCCTCCCATTCCACCAGCAGTAAGGATGACGGTTTGGCCATGATCGGTTATCTCGTGTTCTACTTCACCTGTTTCAACATCCCTTGCAATCGTACCAAGTGGAACTTCTAGGATGATATCTTCTCCGCTAGCTCCTGTACTCCTTGATTTGCTACCGTTTTTTCCAGCAGTTGCAATCACATGTTTCTTGTATTTAAGCGGCAGAAGTGTCCAGAGTTGTTTATTGCCTTTGAGAATGATATGGCCACCTCTTCCGCCGTCACCGCCATCAGGCCCTCCAAGAGCATTTAGGCGATCACGCATAAAATGTGCAGATCCAGCGCCTCCTGCTCCAGAACGGCAACAGATTTTCACATAATCCACAAAGTTTTGATCATGCATAGGTGGTAAATTGATGGCAAAAGCCTAATTGATAATTATAAATTCGCGTTCTAAGGCATAATAGCCTACTACTATTCACTAAGAACTTTTTAACAAAGGATAGTACTATCGATTTCATTGCTTAATCGTTCGAAGACTTGGTCAATTGAGCCTTGGCCGTGTACTCGAATGGTTTTACCTAATTTATCGTAAAAATCGGAGACAGGTATTGTTTCGGACTTGTAGACTTCGAGTCTATTTTTGATGATGTCTTCATTTGCGTCGTCCGCTCTACCGCTGGTTTCAGCTCTAAGTAGGAGGCGGTTTACGATTTCCTCATCTTCTACTTCGAGTTCTAGGAGGAGGGTGACCTCTTCGCTGTTTTCACTTAGTAGTTGGTTGAGTGCTTCACATTGAGGGACAGTACGCGGGAATCCGTCGAAGATGTAGCCTTCAACATCAGGGTTTGCTTCAACCTTATTTCGCAACATTCCTACGGTGATTTCATCTGGCACCAATTCACCCTTATCTATGATACTCTTTGCTTTGAGACCGAGTTCTGTTTTATTTTTTATCTCATAACGAAACAAATCTCCTGTCGAGATATGTAGTAAGTTATATTTTTCAACCAATTTAGCCGCTTGCGTTCCTTTTCCTGACCCTGGAGGCCCGAAGAGTATTAAGTTTACCATTGAAAAATTTATTGTTTTAATGCTCAAATTAAGCTGCAAAGATAGGGTAATTAATGGATAATTGAGAATGGATAAAGATAATGTTTGGAAGATCGATGACGAAAGCTGAATGACAAACGATAAATTGCAATAAAATGGTGCGGGTTTAACTAAAAAAGAAGGCTGTCAATTGGAAAAACAGCCCTCTTTAGAAATTAAACATGATCTACTTAATACAAAACTATTCTTGATTCCACTACCTTCTAGTGGGTTATTAGTTTAATGTTTTATAATCTTTTTAGTGTAGGTTCCATTTCCATCTTGTTGTTGCACATAATAGAAGCCATTTGCAAACTCAGAGATGTTAATCGATTCTAGTTCGCCTTTGTCTACATTGTTGAAAGTCGTTTCGAATATGACTTTTCCTTGTACATCAGAAACCTTTAACGTTAATTCATCTGCAGGCTTAAGCTCTACAACAAATTCTCCATTTGAAGGGTTTGGAAACACTTCAATACTATTACTTAACCCCTTAGAAATCGGAGCAGTTACCCCAGTAGTCATATTACCACGTTTTAGGATATTAAGTCCATAATAGTCGATACCAAGAAAGATGTAACCTCCTGCAACGTGCACAGAACCAGGATTTCCGTTAGGAGAGTTAAACAGGTCAATCGATGTTAAATTAGAAACATCACTCGCATCTAATAATCGGAAATCATTATCCGCAAGGTATACCTCATTGCTATCAACATAAACGCCACTTGCATAACCTATATTGAATGCGCCAATGGAGTCTAAATTTGTGCCATTCCGCTCAAATATTACCATGCCGTCATGTCCGTCAGTCATATAAACTTTACCGTTGGATTCATAGATATCGGTTGCCCATCCTCCAGTGCCGCCTGGATTCAAGATTGAGGAGCCAACTTGTACAGGGAGGGCTGGATTACTTATGTCTATTACTTTTGCACCATCCCACAAAACACCGACATACGCTATAGTATCTGATACGAATACAGATTCAGCTGCTGGCCAATAGCTTAAACTTCCAGTCAATACAGGTGCTGCAGGATCGCTTACATCTATTATTTTAAATCCATCTCCATCTGCGATATAAGCGTAGTCGCCAACAACCTGAACGTCGTGTGCTGCAACCCCTGTCAAGAGTTTTCCTACACTAATCGGAGCAGTTGGATCAGTTATATCAACAATGTTCAATCCAGATGAAGCGAGGTAAGCATAGTTGCCGACAACATAAATGCCGTTCACTGTACCAGAAGTAACAACATTTCCAACACTTATTGGATTTTGGATGTTCGAAAGATCGAGTATTTCTAAGTTTTGTCCACTCGAGATATAGGCATAATCCGTAGTAGCAAAAACAGCAGTCTCATAGCTACTATTTTGATAACTACTTACTAAATTGAGTTGACTTTGTGCTACAGTAACGACTAATAAGCAATATGCTGTAACGATTAGAGTTCTATTCTCTTTGATTCTTTTAAGAAATGATTTCATAATAAATGTATTTTTGAATTGTTTTAAATTTTTCTGATTGTAAATCAAATTACAATGTAAATATCTTGGATTATCCTTTGACAATATTTTACAATCTCAATATAATTGCCATTTAATTTTTTAACATATAATAAACATGCAAACCTATTTTAGGCATAGAATAATTTATTTTATTCAACTATTAAAAAGGCCATTGTTTGGTTTGTTGTAATAACTAAATTTTTAGATCTTCATTTAAAATCTGTTATTGTAAAAATAAAAAAACCCAAACCAAGACTGCATTGAAATTTTGAACCCAAATAGCTAAAAACAGCCAATTAAAAGAATCGTTCTTAACTGCCAATTGACTTATTTACAATAAATTAAAATGGAAAAACCTATTTGTTGTAATAACTGGTTTATTACTTTTTATGTGTAGTTTGAAAAATCATGGAATTCACGAGAACGTTAGATAATTACCCTAGTTCGTTCCTGCACAAAAGAAGAGCAAAGTGAGTTCTGTATACTTGTTAAAAGTCCCTATTTCAATAAAGGTCGTAAGCTAACACTCCTTGTAAAATTCGCAAACTTAATATTTCATTATCCGTTTAGTAATCACTTGCCCACCTTTAGTTGTTAACCGAGCAAAATAGACTCCAGTACTAAGATCTTGAATGTTTATATTTTGGATATCCGTGCCTGTTCGATTAATAAGAATCTTTGATTCAATATTCAAAATTTCGATTGACTGAATCCTTTCTGCTTCAAGAGACAGTTCAAAATTTATTACCCCATCGGAAGGATTTGGAAAAATCCTGATGTTATTGTCATGATCTAAATGATCAATTCTAGTTTTTCCGGGATCTACCGAATTAGAACCTGGAAAAAGCCTGTCTCCTCCATTGGTGTAAAACAGTAGATTACCAGAAGCGTCGCAAATAGTTGCAGCACCTTGAATGGTAGACATCAGACTATTCGAATCTATGAACGGAACATTTGAATTAAAATTTAGGCCTAATTGTTCACCAAAATACCATACATTCCCTTCTTTTTGTCCGAATGCTACTGATGATAATATGAGGCAGGTAATAAGTAGTAGAGATTTAGTTTTCATTTTTTCATTTTTTTAGTGGATAATTAAAACACAAACCAAGTAAAAGCTTTTAAATGTGGAGGAAAAACTTCAAATGCTAGCTTGACCAATTAGTAAATTCTTTTCACTAACTAGACACCTTGAAAATAGTATACACGTAATTAGTCTGTAAAAAATGATTCAGTACTCATATTCTAAGAATGTTCCTTTCGATTTCTCACGAATCAATACTTAAAGGTATCTCATCCTTAGTAAGAAAAATTTAACAATTAAAATTATTTTGCCAAAGAATATTTTCATATACTATTTTATTATTTTTAAATTCAAATTCATTATAATGAATGGTTCCAAGATGATGTCATTGGTCTGTTTCAATTTGTTTGTTCAACAGCTAAATCGAAGAGCTAAGTCAGTTCAGTAAAAAAGTGACCCCCTTAAACTTTTTCAAGGAGGTCAATAATATATCCCATAAACTATTGTTTGGGAAGAATTATCCCATATCTTATAATGATACCAGAAGTTAGATGGAGGGCAACATCCGCAAACTAATGGATCTCAATTCTCTCAGTATAAAAATTATCCCCTTTCTGCAACTGGATATAGTAAATGCCTCTAGCAAATTCTGAAAGGTTTATCAGTTCTTTTTGCCCCTCCAAAACATTGGAGTATTCAGACTTGTGAACTGTCCGACCAAGGGCATCAAACACGTTCAAAGTTAGCTGCTTTGCTGAAATCAGTTCAACGGTAAACAACCCGTTTGAAGGGTTTGGGAACACATGAAACGAGTGGCTAGTTGGATCCTCTACACCTGTATCTGTTGGAAGTTCAAACAAAAAGCTTTCTATACAAGCATTTTCATCTTCAACTAAAGCGGTATAGGTTCCTTGTGCAAGATTATTAATGGTAGCACCCGTCATACCATTAGCGTTAGCGCTCCATTGCACTTCATAATTGCCACTACCTCCTGTAAGATTTAAAGCGATTGAGCCATTCGACTGTCCGCTTGTAGGATGAACAAGCACGGGGTTGGATGCTATACCGTCTATCCCTTCGACGGTTGATTCTGCAGTGACGGAGTTACCTAGTGCGTCTGAAACGGTTATTTGGTAGGTACCTGTTGCGAGTCCAGTGTTGGATGCTGTGATTGCTCCGTTGCTCCATTGGTATTGATAAGGCGGAGTTCCCTTAATTATATCTATATTAATCACTCCATTTGCACTACAGTTTACTGTTGTCGGTGTTGTTGTAAACGCAAGGTTTTCAGTAAACAAAATAGTCGTTGCTACTCCTTGTATAGGGATGTCAAATTGCCCAGTTCCCATAGTGCCATTTACGGTGGTTAAGCGAATATTATCAACAAACAACTCGATGACACTGACGGTATCGCCTGAAGGCAGGTCCTTCTCAGTACCTAATGAACCAGAAAACAGTGCGGTGGTAGAATCTTGTATGACTTCATCTAATAAATCTGTTTTTATAAATGCGGTTTGTACAACATTTGTATCTGCAGATTCAGATATAAAAAGAAACTGGGGTGCTCCTGGTAATTGAAAACTGTCTATTTGAATTTGATCATCCATCACAACAGGCGCTTGGATAATTGTCTCAAAAGCTAATCCATATAAATTGATCGAAGTATTTAACGTATTTTCTAGGGTGTATTTAACAGTAAAGTCACCATTCACTCCTTGCGGAACTGTTGTTATCTCAGGGATTATCCGAATCGGGCTGATCGCTGAATCTATTGGAGGGACATAGGTTCCCCAAGATTTACCATAATGCAACAAGACAATTGTCGTATCCAACGCATTTATGATTCCATCACCATTCGCATCTACATGTTTTAAATCTAATCCCGAATTCGTTTGTTGTGCCCAATCCCCACCAACAATCGGCGAAAAGATTGTTGGATCACTAGTTCGTGGCGGGCCAGTTGCCCCAAAATGTAATCCAATATTTTGTAAATCAAAATGATTGACAACGCCATCTAGATTCGTGTCTCCAGGATGAATACATGTGGTGTCAATCGTAATTGTGATGGTATCAAACACAACAGGATTCAGGCAACTGTCCTGAGATTCAAGAATGTAAATGCCAGATTCATAAACTGCTAATTTTGTAGTGGTTCCAACGATATTACCATTCAACCACCATTTATAAAATTGCATTTCTTGCAGTCGAGCTTCTAAGGAGTCTGCGACACAAAGGATTTTAGACACGGCAGGAGAAGAGGAAACATTGCAACGCGGTTGAAAGTAAATGGTATCTGATTTTAAAATTAAAGGATCGTTTAGAGGGAAACATAAATCAGAAATCGTATCATTTTCAACCCAAACATAATAATGACCTTCTATACTAGGCGTAAAATAGTTTGATCCTTGAATAAATTGAGTAGAATTGTCCTCAATACGATTCCAATAATACTTATTTATAGTTATATCTCCTCCAGGGTTTACCATTAGGCTTCCTGAAGATCTAGTAACTGGAATAATTCCTTGAGGCGTGCAGTAAGTACTGTGTGAATTACTTAAACAAACTTTCAAACCTGCAAACGTTAATTGATTAGAATCTAGAAATAGCCAGGGTGCGTTATTCATATTTGAAAAATCTGGAAAATCTCCTGTCAACTGGTTATCATTCAGGTGTAACCATGATAGATTGGTCAAGTTCGAAAAAGAAGGAAGTGGACCTGATAACTGGTTATTATTCAGTTGTAACCTTATTAGATTGGTCAAGTTCGAAAAGGAAGGAAGTGGACCTGTCAATTGATTGTGACTAAGATCTAAAGTTCTAAGTTTTCCTGAGTTTGAAAAGGATGGAAGTGGCCCTGTTAGTTGATTATTATTGACATCCAAAACTATTAGACTATCATTATTCGAAAAGGAGGGAAGTTGTCCTGTTAACTGGTTGTCGTCGAGAGATATAGACTCAAGGTATTTATGGTTTGAGAAATCTGGAAGTGGTCCATATAGTCCACATTCACCCGCTTCTATTTTTATAAGACTATCGATGTATTGAAAATTAGGCAGAGTGCTGGAAAACCGATTATAACTAAGCTTCACGATTTTAAGCTTACTAAGGTTTGAAAAATCGGGAATTTGCCCCTCCATTAGACATTCATCAACATCTAGAGTTTCAAGATTAGGCAGATTTGAGAAGTCTGGTATATAACCTCTTAAAGGGTTGACGTTAAAACTTAAATATTCAAGATTACTTAGGTTTGAAAAATCAGGAAGCGGCCCAACTAAGAGGTTTGCAGACAATTCTAATCGTTCAAGATTACCAATGTTTGAAAAATCTGGAAGCGGCCCTGACAATTGATTGTTCTCGAGATTTAGTGATTTAAGGTTCCCTAAATTTGAAAAATCTGGAAGCGGCCCACTGAGTTGATTTGTACTGAGATACAGCTGCTCAAGGTTATTAAGGTTTGTGAAATCAGGGAGCGGTCCCGTCAAGTTATTCCCATTAAGATTTAAGATTTTTAAGTTGTTTAGGTTCGTAAAATCTGGTAGTTGTCCTGTTAGTTGAGTTAACGTAATATTTATGAGCTCAAGATTATTAAGGTTCGAAAAATCTGGAATAGAACCAGATAGTTGGTTGTCATAAAAATTGATTTCCTCTAGATTGTTAAGACTTGAAAAGTCTGGAACCGTGCCTGACAAGTTATTGCTAAATAATTCAAGCTTTTGGACTTCATTGTTCACTTTTGTGATGCCATGCCACCCAGAAACAGGCGTTGTCAGATCCCAGCTGTTCGCCCAGTTTATTCCGTCAGTCATTTCGTACAAGATCACAAGATCCATAGAATCTTTAGCCAACGGTCTATCCTCCACTACAAACAAATGTAAATCAGCAGTATCCTGTATTGTGCCATTCGAAACAATGTAAGAAATTTTGTCTCTTCCTAATGCGCTTGGAAGATATACGTAATCCCCATTCAATGAATCAACCGTAATGGTACCATGGGTTGAATTGATGATAGACCATCCCGCAAAATGCCAACTTGTATCCAATAAATAATCATTTGCCAATAGGTTTCGCGAAAGTGTATCATTCAAATTTAGTACTCCCCAATCATCCATTGCCCATTGCTGCTTCGCTCCCTTTGAAATATATAAGTTTACCTCTGCTGTATCGCAGAGAACTGGTGCGCCCATATCACATATGCTGTACAAGAAACTTGCTACACCTACGAAGGAAGAATCAATATTTATTCGAATGTTACCACCTGTGAAAATAGAGGTCGTTCCTACGTTCGGTAATAAATCAGTAACAATGGAGACAGAATTTATATCCAATGATTGTTCATCCCAATCATTTAACCAGGGCTGAAACTCTAGAAAAAACCCTTGTGTGGTATAAATCTCATCGTACCATGCAACAGGTGGCAGATTAATTGTGTTTTTTATAGTAAAGTAACCATTACTAGTACCACGCACCGCAGGATTACCACTTTCTGACACCTGAATAAGAACCGAGTATGAATAGACCTGAGGAACCAGCCATAAAAACTCTCCCAACGCATAAGATACATTCGAAGCTATGTCATTCCATGACACGCCACCATTCAAGGAATATTTTAAGTCTACTGTTGAAACAGACAGGCTTGTATCCCACTTAATTAACGTAGGAGATTCAGCATAAATCGTAGCACCTGAACCTGGAACAATATCAGTAATTGTTCCTGAACTAGACTGCCCAAGGCCAACCTCGTTCCAAGCAGCTTCTACATCTGCAATCATTGCAGGTGTAAATTGAGGCAAATTGCTTGCCGTAGCAACAGAGGTACTTCTTAAGTCGATATAGTCTGAGTATGGTTGTAGATAGAACAAGGTCTCATAAATCAAATCAGTAGCAGGAGAAAGCCCAATACCATTGACTGTGGACCCATTTCCAAAAGCGACTAGGTGAAACCAATAACTGTAAACGGACGAATTGGTATGCACGCCATAATTATCCGATGGACTTGTGTGCCAATATGCTCCTTGATAAACGGAAGGTGAATTATGCAAATTGGGGTTTGCTAAGTTTCTTAGTCCTAGATTGTTGTGAACGCCATTTGTTTGTGTGATCTCTGCACCAAATTTCCAGTCTGCTGTTCCGTTTACATAATTTTCGATCAGTTCACCAAAGATGTCACTGTAGGCTTCTTCAATGGCGCCGCTTTCTCCACCGTACTGGAAACCGACGATCTCATCTAGCATGGCGTGGGTGTATTCGTGTCCTACAATGTCAATGGAAGTTGGAGAAGAGATGGTGTTGTTATCTCCTACGCCGTAGCCTAGGAAATATCCATTCCAAAAAGCATTTTGAAACGGATAGCCGACAAGCGCTTTGATTTTCTTGCCATTGCCATCATAGCCGTCTCTCCCTAGCTCAGTGTTTAAAAATTCAACGAACTTTTCGGTTCCCCAATGCACGTCTAATGCAGCAGCGTCTCCCGTCCAAGTCGTGTCAAAACTAGAAAACGGTTGACCATTTCCGTAGTAGGAACCTGTGTACTTCCTAGTTTCAATCTTGGCGTTGTCTAGTTCGTAATGATGGTTTTTGTGGTTACAGGTAAAACTATTGTTGCCATTGTAAGTGGTTACGCCATTGCCTTGAACATGGTTGTGTTTCATTAGAGATGTTTCCTGGAGGATCGTTCCAGTGTGTGCATCTACAATTAGTTGTACATGGTCGTGCGGCTTGATGCTGTATAGTTTAAATTTCCATGCTAATTTGTAATTCGGTTTTGAAGAAGGAGTTTGGTCGCCAGCATAAATAACCAGTTTTCCTTTAGGGAAATAGGTCGCATCTCGATTTCCATTTACAAGTTGTAATTCAGATTCCATGTCTGCGTTTTCCCAAGCGTACTCAACTGTAGGCTGTTGCACTTTTGCCAATGCTTGGCTTTCGGTTAGTCCTGGCAGTGTATTGATTGACAATTCGGCGACCAATGCTCCATTGATTGATTGTAATGTGCCGTTTTCTTCATGCAGAAGGACATATTGCCCTTCAATTGGAATGTTGTTCCAAGTTTGCTGATACCGGTGATGTGTTCTTCCATCTTTGCTTTTTTGGGTGGCTGTTTTCTGGAGGTTTGATTTCGGGTTTGCGCATAGGAAGTGCTTGTTGCCTTCTACAAACTGATTGGCAGTTAGTTTTAGCTCCTTGTTTATATGCAGGTGGCCAGCAATCTGTTTCTCTTGGAAAGAATTCGACTTAAGTTTTACTTCGTTTTTTAATAACTGGTCAACTCCAAGGACGTTCGTTTGTGAAAACAGTTGTGTTATTAAAATTAATGAAGTAGTTAGGACAAAAAACTTTTTCATTTAACTGGATTTATTGTCAATCAAAATACAAAGTAAATATCAGAATTACTATCTTTAATAAGTTTTACAATCTAAACTACTTTGCCATTTGTTTTTTTATAATATGAACAGCATTAATCATCCATTTTAAATACTACTCAAAAATGAAAAACATTCGCTTACTGCTTGTTATGAGGAGTTTAGACGCACATGAGTTTAAAAAACTGGAAGAAATGGTTCATACACCATATTTTAATTCTAGTGAAAAATGTAAAGAATTATTTAACATATTAAAACCATTTTATCCTAATTTTAACGACGAACGATTAACAAAAGAGTGGTTATTCTTCAGTCTATTCCCTGAAAAGGAAAAAATGACCTCAACGCTCAACACCCTCATGAGCAAACTTGAAGATCTAGCAGAAAAGCACCTCGTTTATCAAGAACTAGATAACAGGTTTCTATATAAAAGACACTTATTACTCAAATGTCAATTGCAAAAGGGATTGCATAAGCACTTTCAATCGAATTACAAGGAAACCAAAAGTAGGTTTGCCAATATGAAGAAAAGGGATTCAATGCATTTTCTGGAGCAATTTTTAATCGAAACTGAACATCATAAATTTCTACGAACAAATGTAGGACGCGATAACATCTCTAACCCGAAAACACTATCCCAATATATTGATTCGTACTACTGGATTCAAAAATTAAACTTAGCCTGTGAGATTGAAACATACAATGACATTACCTCTTCAAAACATTCAAATGAAAACGAGCTTATTCGATTAAATATTGTAGAAAACAAAGATGAGATTTATATAAATGAAAATTTTCCAAAAGATCATATCAGCCTGTTGTTTCGAAATATGTTACGCTGTATCCAACAACCCCAGAATGAAGAAATATTTGATGAATTTTTAACGTTGTTTTTAAACACGGACTCTAAAGCAGTGGATAAAAACGAATACAATGAGTTTTTTATCCACTCTATAAATTATTGCATCGATAAAATAATTGATGGGAAAGAAGCTTATAGAAATAAACTCTTTGAACTCTATAAATTAACGGTTGATTTTGAATTAATTTATGCCAACGGCTATCTCAATCTCAATCGAGTAAAAAACATTATCAGTTGTGCTGCACAAGTAGGAGAATTAGGATGGGCAGAAGAATTCTTAGAGACGTATAAAAGCAAAATTCACCCTGATCAATATAACAGCGCATACCATTTCTACAAGGCTGTGATCTACTTCTATACTCATAAATATGATGATGCGATTGGATGTTTAAACAACATTGAAACGGATATTGATAAATATTACTTTTTGAACCGTTCTACGTTCTTATTAAGATGTTATTACGAAGGAAAATCTCCACTTGCTTTTGAAAACCACTGTAAAACATTTAGAGCAAACATTAAGCGTAACAAGAAGTTAACTACAAATGAAAAACGAAGTTATGACAACTTTGCACGCATTGCCTATTTCATACACCAATACAGAGATGGGTTTAGCAAAAAAACAAAGCCTAAACTATTAGAAACAATTGAGCAAGCTAAGAAAATTAGTCACAAGCAGTGGCTCCTGGAAAAATTAGAGGAGCTGAAATAAGTAGAAAGCACGTAGAGCATCGACTATAAATAAAGAAAGCCGCCATAACTGACAGCTTTCAATACTATATTATACAATAACCCTTACTCTGCAATAATCAACTTTGATGTTAACAGCTCTGACCCTGTTTGAATTGTGATCAAATAGACGCCAGATTCCTCAAATCGGTTTAGCTTGATTTGGTTGGTTCCTTCTTCCAAGACAATCTCTTTCTTTACTAGTGTTTTACCCGTAATGTCAGAAATCACTAATACGGATTCTCCTTTGACAATTGATTCAACAATCAGCATTGACTCTAGACCTACTTTCTGAGGATTTGGAGCGATGGAAACTGATGACTGTCCAATCACTTCCGTTCTTTTGTTCCGCGCAACAGCTATCGGCGAATCGCCAGGAGCCTCATCACCTGTTGACAATTGAGCCTCTTTAACTTGATCCAACTCTTTTGCAGAAGTTTGATCGCTGCTGAATGAAGATGGTGTTCTAAACGATTCAGTAGGAGACCAAGCACTCCATTGCCCATTGTTACATCGAACACCACTACTCCAGTAATACGTTGTATTGGGACTAAGACCAAAGACGTATCTATAACTAGAGGTGCTGTGCGTAACATGTGTCCAAGTAGATGTTGTGCTTGCTCTGTATCGAAAATCTCGATGTGTCCCTGCAGCAGAACAGTTCAGCCTTGCATAGGTACTATTAATGTTGGTCGTGTAATTCTGATAAATTGTAGGAGGGCTGCATAAAGGCGTTGTAAACACATCATTCGCTGACCAAGTGCTCCATTGACCATTATTGCATCGAACGGCACTGCTCCAGTAGTAAGTGGTACCAGCTGTAAGACCAGAGATGAACTTGTAACCAGCAGTTGTGTGTGATACATGTGTCCAAGTAGATGTTGTACTTGCTCTATATCGAAAATCTCGGTGCGTTCCTACAGCAGAACTGTTTAGTCTTGCAGTAGTTGAAGTTATATTATTCGTGTAGTTCTGAGCAGTCGTCGGCGCATTACATACAGCAGGTGTTGTAAATACATCATTTGCTGACCATGCACTCCACAGTCCATTATTGCTGCATCGAACAGCACTACTCCAGTAGTAAGTGGTACCTGGACTTAGACCAGAGATGTTTTTGAAACTAGCAGTTGTGTGTGTCACCTGTGTCCAAGTAGATGTTGTGCTTGCTCTATATCTGAAATCTCGGTGCGTTCCTGCGGCAGAACTGTTAAGTCTTGCAGAGGTTGAAGTAATATAATTGGTATAATTCTGAGTCGTTGTTGGAGGTAAACATATGTTACTACAACTTGCATTGTGAATTGCAGTACGATCATTATCATAAGACAATTGCATTCTGTTAATTTGACCTGCTGTAAAGTTAGTACGGCAAGGTTTGCTTGCATATGACATAATGTTTGTTGGGATTGGTGCATACGCAAGACCATCACAAGAATTAGTCGCTGTTCCGCTATATCCACAAGAAGAAGTGAAACTTGTCCCTCTGTCTGCAGGCGTATCGCACAATAGATCTCCCGCTGTAGGGCAATTGTAGCATGAAGAACTTGAATTTCTCGTTACATTCTCACTTCCTTGATGTGTGTGATACAAATCAAACCAATGGCCTACTTCATGTGAAAAGGTACTACTGTTGTTGGAATGCGTGTTTTTCATGATGATCCAATCTTTCCCATTCGTCCCTAAATAGGAAGGAAAACTTGACCAACTTGTAGAAGGAGAAGTGTTTGGACAGTAGAATACATTTAGTGCATCAGAAACTTTATGAGCATTTGCCATTTGGTGCTCCGTGGACGAAGCACTCGTAGAATAAGTAATACCATTAAAATACGTGTTACTATTAATGTAATTTACTGTTCCACATTGATAAAAGTTAAAATTGACTGCAGAATACAAATTGTTTGCTTGTGCGATGTCAGCTAATGCATTCGCAAGTGCTAACCCTCCTGTTCCATTTGATCTTCTAACGATGTGAATTTTCACGGGGACATTTCGCACCATACTTTTTGCAGTTCCTATTCCTGCTTTTGCTCGTTTGGCATCACGGGCGATTATCTTTTGTAATTCATCTTGAGTAAGCGTCATCAAACATTCAACTGATTGTTTTGCTCCTAGAGTCTGGTTATCATCGTTCAAGGACGAATTGCTTTGTGCAGAAAGCGACATAAACGATGAAAAGAAAAAACAAAGGAATAACACGTTTCTTAAAACGCTGCCGAACTGTCTTTGAAGAAGACTAAGTTGGGACTTGGAGTTAAATAGTTTCATAAATTAATTAGAATTAAAGATGTAAAATAATAACACACTTCAACGGTGGTGCCCTTTTGACCGCGAACTATTCGTTTATTTGAGTTCGAAATACATGCTTTTATCTAATCTTTTTATAAAATGTTACAGTTTGGGAATTAAAAATGAATAGGCAAAAAAAAGCTACCCAAAGGACAGCTTTCTTGGTAAATAAATTTTGAAGGTAGGACTTAATGAATTTCATTCCGAATTGTAAATTCCAGAGAAGGACAAATCTAAATCCAACGTAATCGTTATGATTGATTAATCAAAATAAATCAATGTCTCTGCATCCGTATTGTTTGTAAATTCACACTCCCCGCCACTAAGCGGAACAATCGTAGCTGTTAACGTTGTTTGTCCGACAGTCGATTGTGGATCATATAAGCCAATAAACCCGAAAGCAGTTCTACCATTTGCCGATAACACTGAAGGTATGTAGCTAAACTCATGTATGAAGCCATTGTCACCAACATAGGTCCAATCAGAATTATTGACGGGATTGAATCCAATGTTCGTTAAAGTTGGATCATAAGAAAAGAGCAATCGTTGATCAGAAGGGATTCTAACTCTGATCGCAGTGCCATCTGTGTCCGCACCCTTCACTTCTGCAATCTCCGCAACCACATTGATGTTTGAAAGACCAAAGATATTATTAGGCAATAGATTTAAGATTGGTGATAAATCCGGACACACACTTGCCGCTTCTTGGACAACTGTAACTGAAGCTGAAGGCGCGGGGCCTGGTCCTGGCCAGACGCCACCGCAGGAGATGACAATAGTGCCAGTTCTTGCTGGTCCAGTATTCGGAGTAACATAAAAATTAAGCGGGCCAGTACCCGTGCCTGATTGTGGATATTGAGTAATCCAAGTGTCAGAATTAACATTCCAAGTGTCTCCTAGGTTTGGTGTGGATATATTAGTCACTTCATTGCCTCCGTTAGCCGTCGCAAAAACAGTAGTTGGAGAAGCAATAATATTACACTGCACACTAGAGCAACTTCGAGTTAATTCTGGTCTAAGATTATCTAAAGCATGCACCATTCGGTCTATCTGTCCTTGGGAAAAGTCTATCCTACAACCAATGGAAACTGCATCTATATAGGCATACGACATTACGTTTCTAGTATCTGGTGTATAAGGCAGCGTAGGATCACAACTGTCATATTTATTTGCGATATAGTTACAACCAGCATCAATGTTTATGTAAGGCGTTCCATAAGCTGGCCAGGTCGCCAAATCATGATCCGCAGGGGTGTCAATTACCAAATCGCCTGCCGTGTTTGCATTATAACAATTATCAGACGTGACTCGAGTAACGTGCTCTTTGGCAATACCCTCGTCATGGGTGTGCAAAAGGTTAAAGTAATGCCCGACTTCATGTGGTAGTGTTTCACTGTCAATAGCAAATCCATTGTTCATGATTATCCAGTTTCGATTGGCTGTGTTTTGTGGCAAACTTGTCCAGTTAGCCGGAAAGAGTTGCCCACCAGAGAGGAATCCAGCATTTGGGGCATAAAACACATTTACGTAGTCAGAATCTATATTGGGATTCGCCATATTGAATTCATTTACAGATGCGGCTAATAGCTGATTAAAATACGTGTCGTTGTTAATGTAGTTTGGCGTACTCATTGTAAAATGGAAACCGACTTGCAGGTAGGCTTGGTTCAATTGTGCTATAGAAGTATTTAGATCAGAAATCGTAAGCCCTCCAGTACCATTTGTTCTTCTTACAATATGTGGTTTCACCGTAAGGGTGCAAATTGCTCCTTGAAGTTTCGTACTTAAATAGTCAGGCTCTAGGATTTGTTTTTGGAGCAGGCTGTATGATGAAGAGCTTATTGTCGTACCGCATTTGTTGTGACTTAATTGTGCGAAGGTGATTGGGAGTAACAGCGAATAAATGGATACTAGGGAAATTAGATGTTTCATTAAGTAACGTTTATTCCCATACATGCGATTTAGCTTTTAAACTAAAAACACCTAGGGCAAATTAAAAAGTGTTCTTATTCAAAGGTACTTAATTCTAAGTGTTTTAACTGATGATGCTATTGAATACTGGAATAAAGTTGATTCGGATATTAATAAATATTACTTTCTGAATCGCCCCCTTTTGTTAAGAAGCTATTACGAACGTACATCATCGGTTCTCTTCAAAAATATCTGTAAAAGCTTTAGGGTAAATAAGAAACGGAACAAAAACTAACGGCTAAAAGCAAACCTAGTGATGGCAATTTTACTCGGATGGCGTTTTTCATCCACCAATATAGAGACAGTTTAGCAAGAAGACGAAGCCCAAATGACTAGAAAACAAGTAAATCCTGTAATCCTAATGCTGCATTCCCTTACTTCTTCACCGCTGAATAGACCCCAAAATTAGTATTGATTAGCACATTGTCCATCCCATTCAGATCACCATCCATATTATAATCACCAGCATGATACTTTAGGAAGATTCCGTTATCATCATGCCACACCTTACGGTCATTCACATTGATATCATAGCCAACAGCATCCGCTGCCCCATCCCCAGCAAACAAGCCCCACTCGCTTCCAGTCAACTGCTTTTGGCCGAAACCACCGACATCATAACTATTCGCCAACCGATAATCGAAATACGCCACGTCTCCATCATTATCAAAATGCCCTGCCACATCACTCAATGCAGGTAAGTGATTGCGATGGCGAACCAATAACCGGTAATAACCAAGTGGGAACGACTGATCAAAGTAAAACGGACGCCCACTAGAATGGAGAATCTGGCCATCAGCCATTAAAACTCCAGGCGAACTGGTCACCAATGCTAAATTATTGTCATCGTCATACAGCTCTAGCCAAACCCAGTCAATCAACGCAGCACTCCCTGTTCTATTTAGCAAATCAGGATTCAACCGATGCGTGCCCACATAAGGATCTACTGAAGGAACAAGACATAACCGATGCAGGTCATCCTGCATCAGATTCGTTGTGGGGTTAAAAGGTCCTTCTAACCAAGCAGAGACCTCAAGTGTGGATTTAGTATTACGCTCATAGGCTCCAATATCATAGGCTGCTCCTTGCGGACGAGGAATACCATCTAAATCAGCAAGCGGTGCGTCTAACCCCAGCGCCTCCATCTCCGCCAATGTAGTGCCGAGATTAACCGTCCCACAGCCAACGCAGTTACTAAGGCGAAAATCACGATTTGCTGGATCCTCAAAGCCAGGATCAAGCGTATTGCAGTCAATAAAAGTACCAGCAAGGGTTTGATTGAAACCATTTGTCAAAATACCACCATGAGCAGGCAGAATACCGTTTGCAGGCACCTGACTATCAAATGAGTTATTGTAGAAGTTGCAATGATTGTAAGTGTTAAACGTTGGTATAATTCCATGTACCTCCCAGACAGGTTGAGAGTTATTCGTTGGAAAATACCGACTTTCATACGTTTCAAAACCTGTAATCACGCAGTTAATCATCTGGTTCCCTTCCGTCCCACGCATTGCATAAAACAGGCAATCATTTGGCTCATCGCGACCGATAAATGTACAATTAACAAAAACATTATCCTTAATAATCTTGCGATTGATCCGATCAATAGGATTCCCATCAGCATCTCTAAATTCACTATAGGAACTGAGCAAGATCCCAGCAGCAACGTGCTCGAACAGGCAATTAGAAAATACATTTCCAATCGCTGTATAGTCCTGTTGCCATGGATACGCGCTTTGGGCGTGATAGGGAACATTCATATCCGTGGTATCTCCATATGGGGTAGCCACAAATGATACTCCTGCAGTAAAATAAATAGAAGAACTGGTGGCACTTTTCCGGTAATTGGTATTTTTGATTTTGCAATTGCTAAACTTGTTATAACTCGCTCCCCAGGTCACATGCAAGGTACCTCTTGAGTTGGAAACTACATTATTTATTTCATTATGCTTTGTGTTTACACCTCGAAGCAGAACACATTCTCCCAAATTTGTTGAAGTACTATTTTCGATTGTGTTATAACTAAGTTCATCATCCTCAAATTGAGGATCATAACAATATCCTCCACCAGAAGCGCAATTCTTATGTCTGTACCAACCTACCAAGCAAAACCCATGACCTCCGTGCGCCAAACTACCAACTCGTTCAATGTAACAATCTCGCATCGTATTATACTTTGCTTGACTCGTTCCAGAATTTATAGCGATCATGATGTAGTAATCTGTTGAACCGTATTGTGATATCGAATCATTACAGTAGGCCTGACAGTGTTCAATCAAGTTTCCATTTCCTTTTATAGTATATCCTTCTGCAGCAGCATTTAGTAAAAAACAATCTTTAATTTCGTTCTCACTTCCATAAATGACATACCCATTTCCATTGTAAGAATTGTTTACATTTCCAAAACCATCTCCTAGTATATTCTCCATCGTATTGTTATGACCAGCGATAGAAACACCAGTTCTATAGTTTTGTATTAGAAAGTTCTTAATTGTAACACAATTCTTAGATGATGATCTTATTCCTGTACCTCCATTCACTCTGTCTTGTTTGTTTATGAAAGGATAGGATGCTGCATAACCAGATAGATTTGCCTCATATTCGGCTAAGTCCTTAGGTTTTGCAGTTTGATAGGAATCTTCTGGCTGTACTCGATATCCAATAAAACTAGTATTAGAATGTCCCACATCAAGATTCACCGCTCCATAGTTACCCGCTTTTATATGTACCGTTGCTCCTTGTGGAGCATTTGCGAAAGCATAAACAATATCACCTGGATTATTGATATCTGTTGACAATTGTTGCGCTCCACCAACTGCTACGTAATAGTCTTGAGGAGTCAATACAACTCCAGCACACGGGTCGCCTTTCTCATAAACGCCAATGTCGATTGCGTCATATTGTACTCTAGGATTCCCTTCAAGATCAGTTAACAGATCACCATATCCAGCGGCCGTCATTTCCTGTTGATTCAGGCCTTTATCCATTAGTCCGCAACTAGGGCAATGCTCCACATGATAATCATTATTGGCTTCATCAACATAACCTGGCATTTTTGTATTACAACTAATGAATTTACCAATTAATGTATCACTCCAACCAGAAGCAAAGCTTCCTCCATACCCATTTAGATCACCATATTCAGGAATTTGATCATTAAAACCATTGTTAAAAAAATTACAGTGGTTGTATTCAAAATCTGCATGAATAATACCATGCCAAGCAATCGCTAATGACGTATAACTTGTTGGAAACAAACGGGACTCAAATCGCTCAAAACCGGAAATCGCACAGTTAATCATTTTGTTGCCAGAATTGCCACGCATTGAATGCATAAACACATCAGTATCCCTGTCTGATCCTAAGAAGGAACAGTTTACAAAGACGTTATCTTTTACAATTTTTCGATTCACTCGATCAACAACATTTCCATCATGATCTCTAAAATCACTGTAGGAGCTCAGGAGAACACCCGCTGCTACATTTTGAAACAGACAATTGGTAAAGACATTCCCTTCAGCAGCCACCGAATTATCAAAAGGGTAGGCACCAATCCCATTTGCTGACACATTCATGTCAGTTGTTTCACCATGACTTGCTCCATAAAACGCCACACCTGCTTGCCAAGTAACGGAGGTTGTGTTTGGATTGTCATAATATTTGGTATTGTAGATTTTACAATTAGAAAACCGATTAAAACGAGCACCAGACACGACTTTTAAGCACCCATTTTCTAAGGAAACTAAATTGTTAAAGTCATTTTCTTTAACACCAACGCCTCTAAGCAACGTCAACTCAGCAACATTCTTGGAGGTACAGTTTTCAAACGTATTGCCATATGCAACATGGTCTTTCCATTTTGGATCATAGCAATAACCTCCACCAGTAGCGCATGCCTTATGTATGTAGAAGGTAGTGATACAAAATCCATGACCTCCATGCCTCAAATTCCCAACCCGTTCAATATAACAGTTACGGACAATGTTGCCTGTTGATTCCTTGGTAGATGTATTTGGAGACACGAGAATGTAATAGTCTGTGGAACCATGATCAGTATCGTCATCACAGTAGACTTTTGTATGTTCTAATAGGTTATTGTTTCCCTTAATCGTAATTCCTTCAGCTGCAGCATTAATCATCATGCTGTGTCGAATTGTATTGTTATTTCCGTAAACGATGAACCCTTTCCCGTGGTATGAGTTGGTCACATCTCCAAAACCGTCTGCTAGGATTTGTTCAAATGTGTTATCGCTTCCCACCATCGAACAAGCGTAGGTATAATTATGAATGTAAAAATTTTTCACCGTCACATTAGAGTTGCCACTGACTAAACGAATAGCTATTCCTCCTGTTACTCGATTGCTTTCTAGGGTTGGATAGACCGCTTCATAGTTATTGGCGAGATAAGTGTCAAGAGAATCAGGCATATTGGCTGCAGTCAAATCTCCAGGTGTATTTGTGTATCCAATAAACGTTGTTCCTGAATTGACAACTTGTAGATTCAACGCACCATAGTTTCCCGCTTTAACATAGACCGTTGAGCCAGTAGGAGCATTGTCAAAAGCAAATTCAATCGCTCCAGGATTATTGATGTCTGTTGAAAGACTGTTGCTTCCATTTAGTGCTACATAATATGGATTAGCCAATAGTCTTAATGTGGAAAGTAGGAGTAGAATGATTAAACAATAACGATTCATAATTTGAATGATAAAGGATTTATGTAATTATTAATGTTTAATTCGTTCTACGTTTTTACAATTACAAATGAGCGATTTCTATTTTAAGGACTGTAAGCAATTAAACATTAATATTGAATTAGCAGTGTAATTCTTATGTTTCGCGGTTGGTTAACCTAAAATAAGTATTTATTACCATTTGTCATCTATTCAGATAGAATAAACTTTATTATTATTATTTGTTAATCATCAGATTATGTTGCAGACTAATCCTGCACCGTACTAAAAATTCCATTGTTATAAAACCAAAGAATATGGTCCTGGGCATTGACATCCCCTTCTAAATCCAAATCAGAATTCGAGTACAAGCCAAAACGTCCGTTTTCAGCAGACCACTCTATTCGATCATTACTGTTAATGTCTCCACTGCCTGCACTCTGAAAGATATCTCCTGAATACAGCCCCCAGACACCAGTACTTAGTTCCTTCTGCCCAAATCCACCGCCTCCAGTATATCCGTTTTGAGTGGTAAAATCATATACTAGCTTTCCTTGAACAGGATCAAGCAAAGCCGGCACCGCACTCAGTACCTTTAGATGATTGCGATGCGCCACAAGCACATAGGATTGATCAATAACCGCCAAATCCTTCCTTAAGGGGGTAATTAGTTCCAAGCTACCATCCCTCAGCAGAAGGGCCACCCCCTGAAAATATTCATCCGTCTTAAGTGGTGTCTTCCTAAGCGAAACGTAGACCCAATCAACTACGTTTGAAGGATAATCGGCATCACTCCAAGAAGCACCCTCAGCCCCAAGGTAATTCCAAGGAGCCACAGCATAAGGCTGACCAGCTGGCGTAGCAAAGTACAAGGGATTCACAGGCGTCTGTCCTGGGAGTAGCCCCATTGTTTGTAGATTTGACTTTGACATATCTCCAGTCGTAGCATCATAAACACCTTCTAGCCATACCCGCACATCTAGTGTTGTCTCTGGGAGTCCTTTGGTCAATAAGATTTCCGTTGTAAGTCCATCTTTTAAATAAAAGCTCACCACAGTTGAGGTTGGATTCGAGGAAACGATTGTCACATTTGAATACGTCTGCGCCAACTGCCACTCACCCCACAGCGTTACCTGCACCGTCCTAGGAATCCCTGGTGCATACGACCGTGATTGAAAACCGATATCAGGATAATTGATAGATAAGCGTAATTCGTCTGTATTCGTGTCCAGTTGGTGCATCAGCAAGCAAGGATTATTCACTGATTTTACTTCTGAGTAGGTAAGATTCGAAGCATTCGTAAAAAAGGAATATCCCCATAGATTCGTACCAGATTGCTCGACAATATGAGCCACTGCGTTTTGCTGATGAACGGTATATGGCTTTTGACCATTTTGAACGTCTGCGTCTAAGGACTGCATATCTGCAGCACTAGCAGACGGTTTAATGATGTATTCATACGTTTTTCCCGAGGGTGCAGTTCCGTGATCCAAATAACCAACACAGTAGGTGGCCGTTGGATTATTAGAGGCATCTGCGGGATTTATCTGATTGTGATTAGGCGTTTGTTGTGCCGATTTTTTTATCTTCACATTATAGGAGCCATTCAGCAAATAAAAGCCTGTTCCAAAATTACTAAGCACCCAATTATTAACGCTGCCACTAATGGTTGATGTTCCAGTATTAGTATATGGTGTATTATTAACCAACACCTCAGAGCCACTGCTGTAACGACGTTGATACAAGGAGGTAATTGTTGGGCTATTCGTATCATCATTCGAAATCCCCGAGCCAAGGCAAACGATTAAATCATCAAAGTAAAAGGAAGATTTTTTAAACGTAAACGTATTGTTATGTTGATCTGGTCCGTGAACGGTACCAAAGCCCTGTCCTTCTAGTTGCTGAAAATCCATGGCAAACATCCCGAAATTCCCTTTATTGTTATTTAGCCATGAGCTTCCTTGATTTTGAAAAGCAAGCGCTCCAGCGAATCGCTTTTGCTGGAGTTCGTCAATTCTTCCTCGTTCAGTATGTAACTCCTGAAAGGAAAGGAGGATACTAGTAGTACCAGGTTGGAAATTCCAGTCCCAAGTATTCAGGTCAAACCCATTCCCAGTGAGCAAATTACCCGGATACATGATTTCAAGCGCACCATAGCTTTGATAGCGTCCATATCTATTGGAAGAAGTGTAGGTTTCGGTACCCCACATGTTATCAGAAAGTCCTTTGTTTGTAACTACCCAATCGTCTTTTCGGAAAATTGATAAATGAGCATGATTAAACTGATAAAACCCTTCTTCAAACGAACCGATTGTTGAATAATTGAAGGCTGGATCTACACCATAGCGACGGTTATACAATCCTGCAAGCACAGGATCACCTGTAGTTAGGTTTAGTATCTTCCCTCCAGTCAATATCATTCGTTTTAGATTGGCTTGGCTCTGATTGTTTTTACGTCCTTGAGGTACTCTTCCACAAACAGACAATGCTCTATAATCGTCATCATTGGTTTTTATCAAATGAGCCATCACAGCATCTCTGAATATAAGGTAGTGTGCTTGTCCCACTTGAAAGTCGGTATCTGACAAGCAATCAATATCAACCATCGCTGTATTATAAGCATACATGTATTGATCGTAAGCTGTCCAGTGATGAAACCCAGACCCATCTCTTTTAATTCCATTGGTTGTTCCATTTGAATAGGAAAAGAAACGCTCAAGATAGCGCTGGAACCCTTTCATGTATTGTAACCTTTTTTCAGGTGTATCTTGCCATACAGCATATGCCATCAAAACATCTGATAGGTTGTAGATTTCATCTGTATCTATTGCGTCATTTACTACTTGGTATGCAATATAATCTGGTGCCCAAAACACTTTTAAGTCATCTGCATGCTTGTACAAGGTATATTCAAACAATCCTTTTTGAGTTGCATTAAGAACATCCTTTAGGAAAATAGCTGGTCGTGCAAAATTTCGATACGCATACATTGTACGATCTTTTGTCAATGTTCCATCACAAAATTGCTTGGAAACTAGCCAGATCGTCCGTTGAGCCATTTGCTTGACTGATGCATTGTTTGGATTGAATTTGAGGTATCTAGCAAACGTTCTAAGAAACGGAGTGCCATTAAAATTCGAGAGTTGGTTGCCTGAAATGGTTGTACCAGAAACACTAATATTCAGGTTGTTGTATGCATTGGTAGCGGAAGTAAGATCTCCTGCAGAAGGTGGATTAGTTCCTAGATAATAATCGGAATATTTGTTGTAAATCTGATCAACCTGGGCTTCGAGCGTTGCATTAGAGGCGACTAATGGAATATCTGGTGTAACGGTGATCGGACAAGGGGGAGTAGGTGGTGGTTGGTTTGTTAATCCTGGAAGAAAAACTCCGTTTAACTTAGCATTATCAATAGCAAGATTCCTAGCCGTATTTCCGTCATCTGTTCGGATATATCTAAGCTGGAGTACATCTCCAACATCTGTGGTTCCTGTAGTATAAGACAAATTAATCAAAAGAGGTGTTGTATTTCCACCCCCAATCAAGTTTTCCTCCCAATCAAGCACACTGTTGTTCGTTGCGTTGTACAGTTCAGTTCTAAACTTGACATACGAGGAATTCACATTGTAGACGTAGGTGCTTAAACTGAAGTTCTCACTTGCTGTCATCTGACCATTGAAGGTAAAGGTTGCTCCTTGGCCTGTCGCAGCGGACTTGCCATCTACATAGATTGCACCATCCATTGCACCATCTGTGTTGTTCGCATCTGAAAACACTTCTGTTAATGTAGTATTCCCAACTGGTTGCCAACTTCCCTGATTGGGGATCACTTGAGCATGAAGCGTGTTGATACTGAGTACAGTAAATAGAAAGAGGATCCCTAGCAGGGTAGTTCGTTTTGTCTTAGTCATTGCGAATTGCTTGTTAATAAAAATAATCTTTTTTATGGAATTATTCTAATGGGAAAAAACGATTAGCAACTCGTTGAGTTGAATATGTTCGGCACTTTATCTAAACGCTAACTAAAGTAAAAAATGAATTTTTTCGATTAATTAGCTTTACCTAGGGATCTGAGAATACAAGCCATTATTCACATCCCATAAGATTTTATCCGCGCCATCCGTCGTACCATCCAAATTGAAATCAGCCTTCAGATATTGAGAAAACAGACCGTTTTCAGTATTAAAAATGATTTTGTCTGATCCGTTGATGTCCCACCCATTAATATCCAATAACTGCTCACAGTCCCCAGCAATCATAGCCCACACGCCTTGCGCTACTACAGTTTGTCCGCTACTAGTCGATGACTTCCAAGAATCTTGTAATCGAAAATCATAAGTCATCACATCACTGGTTACGGGAACGGGCACTGGAGATAAGACTGCCATATGATTCCGGTGCTCAATCACAACATAAGCCTCAGCCAACGAACCAACAGGCAACGGGCAACCACTCACCAGCTCCACAGACCCATCTCGATACAACAAACCAGCCAACCGTAAGAACTCATCAGTTTTATTGATGCTCGACCGAAAACCTACCAGCACCCAATCAACCACTTCTGAGGGATAAGCCGCCGCCCCAAAATACTGGCCCTCGGTTCCTTGATAATTCCAAGGAGCTGTTGCATAAGGCTGACCAACTGGTGTGGGTACACCAACAGGACTTAAAGGGACTTGCCCTGGCAACAATCCAAACTGATTCAACTGGTTGCTCTGTAAACCGGAAGAAAGGTCATATGCTCCCTCCAAGGCAACCGAAAGGTTAACATCGATACAGGATTGCACCAGATTTACATCAACATAATCAAAATTAAAGCCGCCGCTGACTACGAAAAACCGTAGTGACTGAACCGAGGAGTTTAAAAATACATTTGGAATCGTAACGGTTGAGGGATTTCCTACCCCGTTTGTTGTAGGAATTAAAATATCACCCAAGGTATCTGCTTCATTGACAATCAGCTTAAACTTCCCAGATGTCGTAAAGGGAATCATGTGAAACTCCAAATCATATAACCCTGACTGAGCAACTGAAACACTATACTTTGTCCACTCTCTGCAGGATGTTGATTTTATCAGAATATTACTACCTACCTGCCGAAGTTCAACTTGGTCGTTCCGATACACCGTACTCCTGTTTGGTGACCGATCATGATAAGCAATCGTTTCTCCACCGATGTCATAATCTTCAGCTTGTATTCTTCCAGGTAGCGCTTGCAGTGTCCCAGAAAAAGGAGCAGAGTTCGTTGGATGCCATTCATTCACGGAAACAGAACAGCCAGTATTCTCATAGATTACCCGATCGGTGATTTGATTATCAAAAGTATTGTTGTTGAGATACACGTTGTTGGATGATCCAACAAAAATTCCGTTAACATTCTGGTCATTTTCAAATGAATTTCCTTCGATTCTTATATTGTTTATCAACCCGCTAGCCCCAAGTATATTATTCCCATTCCGAACAGCTATTTCAATCATTCCTTCTCCACCAGGTGATCCAAAATTGCAATTTTTAATGGTGTTGTTCCTAATGATTAAGTTTTCAGGAGGCTTTGCATCCATAAAGAAATCAGCTTCTGCGTGTGCAAGTATCGCAGGCCCTGAAATATCCTCCAGTGTACAGTTTTCGATGGTGACATTGTCGCTTGAAATCAGAAAAGCACGCCCTCTGTTTCTCCCAACAACACAATTCTCAAAAATGGCTTCACTAGGAAGAGCGGTGATGTTGCTGACAATATCTCCAACAGATAGATCTGAAGTGTTTGAGCTAAATTCTATGAACGTAAATCCTGAAGGATCATTGTAGGCATTTGTTACCGTATGGCTTGTAAAATAGGCAAACGGTGTGTTTGCAAGACCAAATTTCAGTACATCGCCCGTCCTAGGAACAAGCAAATTGGGCATCACATTTCCCAACCAGTGATCTACTACTTTTATGGTACTTGTATTCACCACTTCCGCAATGCGCATGAGTCTACTGTGCAAATTTGCACCGTCATCTCCCATTCCTTGAAGTGTCACGTTAGAAAAGCGGATAACGCCTCTTGGATTCGAGTAGTTTGTAGCGCCTGCAGCGGAAGACAGCCACCAGTTATCAATATTGGTTTTGGGTTCAACATGAAAATCCTCTAGTGCTACATCCGTTGAGGAAGACAATGCAACCGCCAAACCAGGAACAGAATAAATCGTTATGTTTTTCAATAAGACTTGATTACAATCTGCTAGGACAAACCCATTTCCAGCATGTTTAGCATGTTGTACAATTGCATGGTTTCCAACCGTGACCTGATTGATTTTAGTGGAGTAACACCGCATCACTCCAGGGGAAGGACTAGTACAAGCTGGTGTGGATACGGTTTCACGATATCGGTTGCCACCTTCCAAATAGCGCGTTTTGAGAGAGTCATAATCAGCGTACACTTCAGCTCTTAACCCTGGTTTGAAGTTGTATGGAGGGTGAATCTTCAAATCAAAGTAGTTTCCATTAACTGCCATTACTTTCCCTGGAGTAAAGGGCAGAAAATTTATTTTCCAATCGATCTTGAAACCGTCAACTGTGATGTTGTTACATCTAGTGAAGCGGAATACTGATGCCCAGTTTTCACCAACTAGTCTTGTGTTGATGCCTTTAATTAAAAGATTATTGTAGGCTGTAAAGGCAAATATATTTCCGCCTCCCCCTTGATCATTTGTTATTGACCCAGAAACATTATAGTTCCCTGCTTCGAAGTTTAATGTTGCTCCTTGTTTACTGCAAGCAGCGATAGCGCTAATAATTGCTTGTGTATCATCAATTCCATCATTTGGAATTGCACCATGATTGGCGACCCAAACTGTATTTGCAAGAGCAGTTGTGTAAAGAAATATTCCAATAATCGTCGAGAATAAAGAATGTAAAAAAGGCTTCATAAGTAACTATTGTTTTACAAAAATGTTCTACTTAAAGATAGCTTTTTTATAGGACTCTTAGATTGAACCTGCCTTATGCATTGAGAATTAAAAAACCCATTAACAAATTAATGTTAACGGGCTTATCGTAAAACCAATCTCAATTTATCTTGATACCGTGCCTGTTGGGTTGGTAGCTATTGCATTATTATCCATTCCGTACAAGGTATGGTCTACCGCGTTGCTTGGTACTGAGCCAACTAATGGCTTCAAAATAAAAGGCGCTGCACTATTGTCTGGACTCGGTTCTACGGAGATGACAACCGTAGCACCAGACAAATCTGTCGGGAAATTTAATCCAGTAGGTGCATTATTTAAAAAGTCTTCTCCTGGGAATGGAGGACCACCGGCTGTTCCACTGAACAAGGCATTATCATCTGTTCTTCCTTGATCTGTAAACGTACCTGTGGATACTGGAACGCCGTCAATAACTGCCCAACCTTCATATACCCAACCATTCGGCAAGGAAGGAAGATCAAGTCCAGGTCCAGGACCATCTGAAGGATTCAACCACCAAACACCACTTAACTCATCTGTATTTGAGCCTCCATCAGTAGGCGTTGCTAAGATATAGTTGCCTGTAGATGTTGTAAAATCTGTGCCTATTGCAGACCCATGACTAGTAGTGACACTTGCTGATTTACCATTAAATTCTCCACCAACAAGATGCACTGCACTTGGTCCTGGATCATTGTCAGGAGATGGTTCAATAGTAAGCACATACGCTGTGGCATTATCGACGTCGCTAGCATCTAGTTCAAAAGAGTTCTTTGTCAAATTTCCTGCTGCATCTACATTAAAAACACCCGCAGACACGGCACTACCATCTACAATTAGCCAGCCTTCGTATGCGTAATCTTCACCAAGATCTTCCAAACCTGAAATATCTATTTGTAAATTGGCTGTTGTTGGTAATTCTTCATCTGGCTTACAGCTAGAGATGAATAAACTAATAATCCCTAATAAGACGAATGATTTTATCGTGTTCATAATTTTTAAATTTTATAGGAAGGTGCGATAGAAATTCTCCTAAGAACCTCATTCTTCTGAAACTTCAATGAGAATCCCTATCGCATATCCTGTGGATGCCTACTTCTGTTTATGGTCTTTGTTCGGCGAATTCAGACCCCCTTTATTAAACCCAAAACTATATGAAAAAAATTAAGCTTCTTCCTTGACTAACTTACTAGTATTCAATTCGATTGCAGTTTCAATATTCCAGTCTCCTTCTACCATTCTGTGGACGTAGCAATTATCTGCTTGCTTTAAAAGTTCTTGTCGTTGCTCGTCGGTAATATCTCCTTGGATATGGATGGCGACCTTAATACTAGTTTTCAAATTTCTCCTATCTCCTCTATCAACTGTCTGACTGAATTCTGCATTGACTTCGCCAATGTCCCAGTTCTTTTTTCTTGCGACGTAGCGAACAGTTGCCACTTTGCACATACCTATTCCGGCTAGCAACAATTCTGTAGGCATTAGACCGAGATCAGTTCCCTTACTTTTAATGGGTTCATCTCCGATGATGGTATGTTTTCCATTTGTAATAATAGATTGATACCCTTCTTTCAAATTTTTAATTTTAATTGTTGTTGCCATGATGTTATTGTTTAAAGTTTTAATCCTTTTTAATTACAATGTAAAGATGCATGGATTAACAACGTATTTACTCATCTAATTTTCCTTTGGAGTTGTCAATTTTTCCCGACTTGGTAAAATGTGTATTATTTTTTAAAATCGACAGGTGAAACGCCTTCTTGTTTCTTGAAAAAACGGCTAAATGACTGGACATCAGCAAAGCCAATTTCATAGCCAACTTCAGAAACAGTTTTGTTGGAATAGCTTAATAACCTTCTAGCTTCTAGTAACTTTCGATCCTGAATGAACTGTAAAGGTGTTTTCTTCCCGAGCTTTTTAAACAAATTCGAGAGTGTTTTGGGAGATTTAAAAAGCAATTCTGCATATTCTGCCACTGTGTGCTTTTCTCTAAAATACTGCTCTACTAGAAAGTTATATTCACGAATGATATCGAAGTTTTTGTGTTCAACGTTCTTGTATTGAGTTTGGGCTTTATACATTCTAGTAGTCAAAATGATAATACGCTTGAGCATCATCTGAAGCATTTCTTCTTGCAAATTATCGGAAGATGTCATTTCCAATTCTAGCATTTTCCAGACGGTAGATAGTGTTTCAACTTCTTGATCAGATGGATAGATGATCGGTAAGGAGGCCGCTCCGTAAAACAATATCCCTTTGCAGCCAACTTCACTGTCACTGGTAACGATACAATAAAAATGCTTATTCCACTTTAAGAACTTAGCGGTTCCAATAGCTTTTACTTGAATTTGGTTGAATTCTGTTAGACTAACAATATCATTTTTTTTGAATGAATGGGTCACTCTATCAATAACCAATTCATTTCCATCTTCTTGAAACCACAAAAGGGAAAGCTCGTTGGAGTTGAAGTTTATTATTGGTGCATAATTGTTTGCACTTAGGTAAGCTACTTCAAAAAACTCTTCCATTTTCCCAGTATATCTCATCATTTTTGTTCTAAAATTTGGTTGAAAATAATTAATAATCATATGAACCTCAAATTCTAACGCCACGCAATGTTAATTTGTCGTGAATTATCAATTAGAATTTGTATTAAGCAAACAATCTCTCTTATGAACAATAGAAATATACAATTAGTTGGAAACATACCTTTGAAAATAAAAATTTAGTGTGGGAAGCATATGGTCAAATTTTTACGACAAAGTTTGCTCTTAAAGTTTCTCACCTGAATTTTGAGTAACTCTTAAGGATTTCAAATACTTCCATCCAAGAAATTCAATTTATTAAATACTATGGTTAAAATTCCAGCGTACCTATTATCGGTTTAAGATGGAATACATTGCAAATATTGTTATTGCTTATAAAATGATTTAAGACATTATTAATTGAAAAAACAATCTAATTAGACGAGTAACTAATTGCGTTTGGTAGAAGGTCATACTCCTTCAACCCTTTACTAGTCTTAATTCTAGAGCAAATCTTAAAAAATGGTTAATTGTATAACCAATAATAGGAAATCCTATTTAAATATACTAGATTGTGATGTGCGTTAAACAAAAATCACGAAAAAAATCAGTTTATTCACCTCTTACTAATCACTAATCTTAACATGAAGAATTTATTAATCTTATTAAGTTTCGTCCTGTTTGTAAACTATTCATTTGGACAAGCGAACAAAACGTATGTAAAGACAGTTGACCCGCAAATGAGTCAGCAAATCACGCTTAATTTTGACCATCCATATGAAGTAGAACAATGGGATGAAGAAAGCATCAGATTATTGATTGATGTAAAATTGCTCAATGGAAGTGACAAAATTCTAGAGCAACTAATGCTTGCTGGTCGTTACAAAATCTCTAAAGAAAAGGTAGGTGATGCTTTTGCAATTGACATCCCAGGATTGAAAAAAGAAGTGACCATTAAAGGACAAACATTGGATGAAGAGGTTTCACTGAAAATAATGGTTCCTAGATATACCTTAGTCGACTCTGAAGAAGAGAACGGTCTCGCTTCTGTAAGTATTAAAAGAGGTCTTTCTCCTGAGCTTGTAGCTGCTGGTGTTTCTCCTAAATTTGATCCTAACTTCTATGAGTTTGATGTAGAGTTTAGTTTCGAAACTGAAGAGTCAACAATTGAGGATCAAGGGATAAGAGTAACTTCAGAATACCTGAAAGCTGAGGTTGAGTCAATCGATGCGCAAATCAATGCATTAGAAGAAAAGAAAAAAGCCTTATTGCTTCAATTGGAGCGATTCTAAGATAAAAATCAAGTCAAATTGATCAACCGTGTGTACGATGTGCGCACGGTTTTTTTTATTTATAGTCTAAGGGTTCTTGATGTCCACCTGCAAGCGCACAGCTCCCCGCACGGCTCTACTGCCACCCCACTCAACTTCCCGCAACGCCATCCCACTCAACGCTTCAAAAACCGCTTCAGTCAACACCCAAACCGCCTTACGGATCAATGGCGCACCAAGGCAAGCATGCCAGCCCATACCTAAACTCATATGTCCTTTCCGATCCCTAGTACAATTCACCGTTTCTGGTGCGGGGTAATAGCGCGCATCGTAATTTGCCAAAGACAAGTAAACCGCCAACCGATCCCCGCGTTTAAACAATCGATCTCCAATCTGCAAATCTGACAACACAACTCGGTAAACATACTGAGTTGGACCAGCCAAGCGAATCAACTCGTTTAGCTGCTTGTTTGCATTCTTCTTAAATTCTTCAAGCAAAGGCGGATAACTCAGCAGCAGACTAAAGACATTTCCTAGCAACAATGGTAATGAAGTCGTGACGCCAACAAATAGCTGTATTACAGGTGATAACATCACCCCAACTGGTAAATCATTATCAACAAATGCACTGATAAAGTCATTCTGTGGCTGTCCACGCCGACGATGGATGATTTCCATGAACTCAGCAGCAAGAAAGGCTGTTGCAGCATCTACTTGTTTTCTATCTGTGCCTTCTGTCACTCGAAAAACGCCATCAGCATAGTTTAGCCATTCTGTTTTCTGATCATCAGTGGGCTCAATACCAAGAAGACCAAAACCAAGGTCAAAACACCAAGGGTAAACCAATTCCTGCTGAAGGTCAAAAGAAGATTTTCCTGCTACACTTGAGCAGTGGGCAGCAGCAAGATCTTCCATTATTACACTCAGCTTTTCTGCTTTGCGGTTGAAACCAATAATCACTTCATTTCTACTGGTGGACTCATCGTCTGTAAGCGGTAGACTCTCTTCCTTCATGGGTTGACTCCCTGCGGCTGCAGAAACCTGTTGCGAAATCAATACAGCAAAGACGTCTTCATACTTATGCACCATCCAGGCATTGAGTGTTTCGCTCCACTCAAATCGGTTTTCTGGTCGTTTGTCAATTGGTATTTTCAATGATTATTATTTAAAGATCAAGCATTGGTAATCAACAAATATACGAAGGAGTTCTTGGAACCCGCATTCGATTATTATTGCGAACTCGGGTTTTGAGAAATAAACCCGCATTATGCATTAAGAATCAACTTTTGACCTCAAACTACTTCAAAATCAAGCACGTCCGCCAATTTTTAATTTCACCGTAGGGGTTACTACGCTTTCAATGAAAAATAAGCGTGGAGCACTTGATTTCATTGTATTTTGAACCCAAAAGCTAATTCCCAATGCATAATGAGAAATAAAAAATGCAGCATCAAACCTCTTAAGTCCAATTCTGCATCCTATTATTTTACGTTTAGATGTTGAAACTAACCCCTTAAGCTATCTCAATTCATCAATTTTCATTTTCACAAACGCTGCTAGCGTCTTAATATATTCAGAAGAAAAATCAAATCGAATTCCTGCTGTTTCATAGATTTCACCGATTGGTTTTGTGTAGCCTAGTTTCAAGGCATTGACATAGTTGTCAATCGTCTCCGTCGGATTTTCGCAGTAGTTCCTCCAAATAGCAATGGCGCCTAGCTGAGCGAATCCATATTCAATGTAATAGAATGGGAATTCATAGAGGTGCAACTGTTTTTGCCATTGTTTGGTTTTATATTGCTCTACTCCAGTCCAATCTAGACAAGAAGGTGTGAATTCGTTGAAAATCTCGAGCCACGCAATGTCACGCTCTTCAACGGAGTGCCCAGGTGTTGTATACACCCATTGTTGAAACTTATCGATTGTCGCAATCCAAGGCAGTAACTCTAGTAGATTGGTCAATTGGAAGAGTTTAGCTCTTCTAAGATCTTCTTTGTTTTCAATCAATAAATGCCATTGATCCATCGTAAGCAGTTCCATGGTCATTGCTGCTAACTCAGCCACCTCAGCAGGTGTGCTTTTAAAACGAACGACAGGTAGCTCATTTACAAGAAATGCGTGAACCGCATGTCCGCATTCGTGCATCATGACACGTACATCTTTGACCGTATCTGCAGAATTCATAAAGATAAATGGAACACCACTTTCAGGCAGGGACATGTTGTATCCACCGGGGCGTTTGCCTTTTCTAGTATATAGATCAAGGCGTCCCATCTCTTTCATCATGTTCAGGCACTTTCCAAAATAAGGATGGGTGGCAGCAAGGCACTCAATCGATTTATTAATCATGTCTGCTTCACCGTTATACGCTTTGATCGGTTTGTCTCCAGTAACATCAATGGATAAATCCCAAGGGTGTAGTTTTTCAACTCCGAGCTTATTTTTGCGTTCAAGCGCTAATTCTTCTGCAATTGGCATAATCTCAGAAGCGATGGAATTGTGAAACTGAAAGCAATCGACAGGAGTGTAGTCAAATCTTTTTAGTTCAGCAAATCTTAAGTCTCTGTAGTTTTTGAATCCTGCATTTAATGCCATCTGGTGCCTCATAGCAACGATGTCACTAAAGATCTGATCAAAAGTATCCATGTGTTCCAGTCTGCAATTTGCGATCTTATTATAGACTGATTTTCTTATTTCTCTATCCTTTTTATCTAGTAATTTGGAGGACTGCTGTATTGTCAGCTCTTCACCTTCGTGCTCTATGCTCATTTTTGAGCTTGCTTCGCCAAATACTTGAGATCTCATCCGAATATCAACGTTGATTTGAATGTTTTCTTTATTAAAAATTTCCCGTTCTTTTCGAAGTTCTCTGAGATAGACAAAATATTTTTGTTTATCCATCGAGCTTAAGAATGGAGAATCTAGCAACTTGATAATCAACTCGTGTCCAACAGAAGTCAATTTTGGCGTAATCTCTTTGATAAAATATTGGAACCGTTCTGCAGCTTCTTTGTCATCGCTATTGACACTCATTTTTATGTAGCGCCAGCGATTATCCTCTACACATGCTGCTTCTAGCTCACTCCAATCTAGAATCCATTGCTCTAATTCTTCTCCAGAATTTATTTCTCTATCTAGTAACTCCTGAAAGTAGGTCTTAATATTGTCCCAGGACGAACAACTGAAATCTGTTTTTAGAAATCGTCGTTTCGGTACTAATGCTTTTGGTATTAACGTTTCCATTTTTCTTGGTTTTCAATATTCTTTTTTAGTGCTGCAATGACGTTACTATTGATCTGCTTCATTTGCTTCTACGGTTTCCTTCTTTTTAACGTCAACGTCTTCTTTGGAATCGCTTTTACCGGAATCCCCTGTATCTTCTAATAGCCCCTTATCATTTAGAAAGGTAAACCACTTCGCTATTTTTTTTATGTCACTAACATAAACTCGATCTCGATCATAGCTAGGAAGGATTTGTTCAAAATACTTTTTAGCTTCTTCAGAAGTGGATGCACTTGTGATGACAGGTAATGCTGTCATTTTTTCTTTTATGGTTGCAAACACGTCCTTTAACTCAGTAGTTTCGTCATCATTTCTATATATTGAAATTGTTTCTAGAGGAGTAAACTGATGATTTCTGCTGGAGACAAATCGTTTCTTTCCATTATCCAAGTTTTGAACAATTAAACCATTGTTTTTGTTCTTAACAACTTTAAAAACACCGGGCAATTTACTGACCGCAACTAATTTTTCCAGATTCATATAATGTTTATTTTATTTCGATTAAAATTCGAATTTAATCCCTTGTGCTAATGGAATTCCTTTACTGTAATTGATGGTATTTGTCTGTCTTCTCATGTAAGCTTTCCAAGCATCTGAGCCACTTTCTCTACCACCACCCGTTTCTTTTTCTCCACCAAATGCACCGCCAATTTCTGCACCACTTGTCCCGATATTTACATTCGCGATTCCGCAGTCTGACCCAGCACTTGAAAGGAATAATTCTGCCTCTCGAATACTATCCGTCATGATTGCCGAGGATAATCCTTGTGGCACATCATTTTGGTACGCAACTGCTTCGTCTATTGTACTGTACTTCATGATATACAAAATTGGAGCAAATGTTTCATGTTGTACAATTGCTAAATCATTTGTGACTTCAGCAATACAAGGTTTTACATAACAACCACTTTCATATCCAGGACCTTCTAATACACCACCGTCAACGAGTAACGATCCACCTTGAGCTTTTACCTGCTCAATAGAATGGAGATAATTTGCAACGGCATCTTTATCAATTAAAGGCCCAACATGATTAGATTCGTCAAGCGGATCACCAATTGTTAATTGAGGATAAGCGTTTACTAGATTTTCCTTTACTTTGTCATAGACACTTTCGTGTACAATTAATCGTCTAGTAGAGGTACATCGTTGACCACAAGTTCCAACAGCACCAAAAATCGTTCCTATTGTGGTGATTTCTAAATCTGCATTTGGTGTAACAATAATTGCATTGTTTCCTCCAAGTTCTAACAAGGTTCTCCCTAGTCTTCCAGCCACCTCAGCGCCTACTATCTTGCCCATTCTAGAGCTTCCTGTAGCAGATACCAGTGGAATTCGCTTATCTTTCGTCATCCATTCTCCGACCTTATAATCACCTGTTACGACACATGAGACACCTTCTGGAACTCCATTTTCTTTTAAAACATCAGCGAGGATATTCTGACAAGCCACTGAACAAAGCGGTGTTTTCTCAGATCCTTTCCAAACGCATACATCACCGCATACCATTGCGATCATACTATTCCAAGCCCAAACAGCTACAGGGAAGTTAAATGCTGAGATGATGGATACAATGCCTAAGGGATGCCATTGCTCATACATTCTATGAGAAGGACGCTCTGAGTGCATCGTTAATCCATAAAGCTGACGAGACAATCCGACTGCAAAATCACAGATATCAATCATTTCCTGTACTTCTCCTTTTCCTTCTTGATAGCTTTTACCCATTTCGTAGGAAACCAGCATACCCAGTTCGTCTTTATATTTTCTAAGCGCGTTGCCATATAATCTAACAACTTCTCCCCGTTTTGGTGCGGGGATGGTCCGCCATTCTTTAAACGCTTTTTGTGCGGTCGTGATGACTTGTTCGTATTCTACATTAGTCGTTGCCGCTACCTTTCCAATGAGTTTACCATCTACTGGGGAGTAGGATGAAATAAGCTGAGCACTGCCTGTATCGCCAATCCAATCAGAACCTGTGCAGGTCCCTTTATTTATTGCTTTCAAACCTAAAGTTTGAAGAACGTTCTCTATAGTATGCATATTGATAAAATTTTGAGCGGCAAAAATAAGGATTTAATTGTTAAGAATGGTGGGTGAATTATTAATTATCGATGATTAATGATTAATTCGGACTGATTCGGTGGTAGATTTTCAATTGATTGTGGAGATTTAAAATAGACAACATGTTAAACTATTCGATTTTTAGTGCTTGCCCAAAAAAATATATGCCAATTTAAAATTAACATTATCAGACCATTATGTTTCTAACTTCAAAGCCAATTAAGATCCTTGTGTGGATTTTTTTAAATTTTGACTCTATATAAGTAGGTCATCTTTTGTAATTGATTTTAAACGAATCGCACACCACTATGAAAAAGGATAAGGAATCAAATGGTACACAGTATTCGAGTAAAAGCGATTCTAAGGAAGATTTTGACTTTAAAAAGAAGGGAGTCTTAGAAAATGAGCAAAAGAAAAAGAGAGAAGGAAACAAGTTTGACAAAATCTGGAAAGAAAATATGTTTAAATCTTTTCTTCCTATACTAGACAAACGGTTCAATTTGACTCTTCGAAAATATAAAGAACTCACTCCAAAGTTTCAAGTAACAATAGAACGTGAGGTAGACTTTTTAAGGCTAGTAGAAGATACGGAAGGAAACAAATTTATTCTCAATATCGAAGTTCAAACAAAACATGAAGAAGATTTAATCCTAAGGATAAAAGAATATGAAGCATTAATAAGCAGAAGATATAAGCTTCCCGTTCGAACTTATGTGTTTTACCTCGGATTAGATTTCAAGAGAATAATAACGGAATTACCAACTGAGATGGTCTTTTCTGACTTCCATTTATTGTCATTTTGTGAAATTCCTTATGAAACATTTATGGAATCAGATCATCCTGAGGAAATTATTGTTGCTATTTTAGCTGATTTGAAAGATCATCAACCAGAAGCAATAATAAAGAGAATTATAAGGAAATTGGAACAAACTACTCAAACCAAAGCTAGTTTAAACAAATTTGTAATTCAATTGCAAGTATTATCACAATTACGTAACTTAGATAAAAAAGTAAATCAAATCACAAGCAATATGTCAATTTTTCCAGATATAAGAAAAAATGCTGCCGTAGCTCCTATTATTCAAGCAATTGAAGAGGAGAAGCAAGTCATTCAAGAAGAAAATAGAGCTATTCAAGAAGAAAT